>NZ_CP124591.1:0-2038890 GCF_038095555.1 Macrococcus psychrotolerans
ATGAGCGGAATAGATACCATTTGGGAAAAAGTACTCGCAAATATAAAGCATAGGCTTGCACCTGCAAGTTATGATACATGGTTTAAAGATACAAAAATTAAAGTGTTAAATAACCATCAAGTAGTGATTCAGGCACCTACTTCTTTTATTTCAGAATGGCTGCAAACAAATTATATTGATTTTATTCAAGAAGCATTTATCGAAGAGATCGGAGAAAAACTCAATATAAAAGTGATTTCTTCTGAAGATGAACTTACGAATAATGAAAAAGAAGTCCCTGTAAGAAAGATGCAGCAAACAAATCAGGAACTATTACCAAATCAGTTAAATACAGATAATACATTTGATACGTTCGTAATCGGCAGTGGAAATCGATTCAGCCATGCAGCAAGTTTAGCTGTCGCAGAAGCGCCCGCAAAAGCTTATAACCCCCTATTTATCTATGGTGGTGTAGGACTTGGTAAAACGCACCTCATGCATGCAATTGGACATTACGTGATGGAGCATAAAGAAAATGCGAAAGTTGTTTATATTTCTAGTGAAAAGTTTATGAATGAATTTATTAATTCGATTAAAGATAACAAGACTGAAGAATTCCGATCAAAATATCGAAATGTGGATGTTCTTTTAATTGATGATATTCAGTTTCTTGCTGGTAAAGAATCTACCCAAGAAGAATTCTTCCATACTTTCAATGAGTTACATCAGAACCATAAACAAATTGTTATTTCTAGTGACCGTGCACCGAAAGAAATCCCAACATTAGAAGAGCGCCTTCGTACCCGCTTCGAGTGGGGATTAATTACCGATGTAACGCCACCTGATCTGGAAACTAGAATTGCTATCTTAAGAAAGAAATCAGAAGAAGAAAATATTGATATCCCGAACGAAGCAATGCTTTATATCGCTACGCAAATTCAGTCCAATATTCGTGAATTAGAAGGTGCTTTAACACGTGTCTCTGCATATTCAAAACTTGTAAATCGTGAACTTAATTCCGATCTTGTCGCTGAAGCATTAAAAGATATTATTGCTACTAGTAAGCCTAAAAAAGTAACGATTAAGGATATTCAACTTGCAGTCGGAGAATATTATAATGTGCGTCTCGAAGATTTTAGTGCTAAGAAACGTACGAAATCGATTGCTTTTCCTAGACAAATAGCAATGTATCTTGCACGTGAACTAACAGACTTCTCTTTACCAAAGATTGGTGAAGAATTTGGTGGACGAGATCATACTACAGTGATACACGCACATGAAAAGATAAAAAATCAACTGGAAACAGACGAGAGCTTAAAGAACGAACTGAAAAATATCGAAAAAGATATCACCAGCTAATTGTGGATATTGTGGATAATAGTGCTGAGCTTACACACAAGTTATGCACATGTGGATACTTACAGACTCTAATCATTTATCCACTTATCCACCTATTCACAGCCCCTATTACTATTATTACTATTTTAAAAAAGATATTATATACTTATAAATATCAATTAAGGAGATTTATCTATGAAATTTACAATTCAAAGAGACTACTTTATAGCACAATTAAATGACACATTAAAAGCAATCTCACCAAGAACAACTTTACCTGTCTTAACCGGTATTAAATTAGATGTGTTTGATAACCGACTTGTCTTAACCGGTTCAGATTCTGAAGTATCTATCGAAATTACAATTCATTCAGAACTCAATCATGAAGAAATTCTTACAGTAGAAGATAAAGGATCAATCGTACTGCCAGGTAGATTCTTTGTTGATATCATAAAAAAACTTCCTGCTGACACAGTAACCATTGAAACGAATGATCAATTCCAGGCAAAAATCACATCAGGGCAATCAGAGTTCAATGTTTCAGGAATTGATTCTGATCAATATCCACTTCTACCACAAGTAAGTGAAGAAGAAGCAATCACATTACCTGTAAAAGTTCTTAAAAACATTATAAAGCAAACAAATTTTGCAGTGTCCACGTCAGAAACACGTCCAGTATTAACAGGTGTTAACTGGCTGATAAGAGATAATATATTAAACTGTACTGCAACAGATTCACATCGCTTAGCTTTACGTAAACTAAAACTAGAAGATACGAATATCGACGAAATTAATGTCATTATTCCTGGTAAAGCTTTAAGCGAACTCAATAAAATTATTGGAGATAATGAAGATACGATTGATATTTTCTTTGCAGCGAACCAAGTTTTATTCAAATTTGGACATATTAACTTTATTTCTCGTTTACTTGAAGGAAATTATCCAGATACATCGAGATTATTCCCTGAAATCTCAGAAACAGCACTTTCAATTAATAATGGTGACTTTTTCCATGCTATAGATCGTGCATCGTTATTAGCGCGTGAAGGCGGAAATAATGTCATTAAGCTATCTGCAACTGACAATGCGGTAGAATTATCATCTACGTCTCCTGAAATAGGTACTGTAAAGGAAGATGTAAAGACATCTAAATTCGATGGAACTGGAATTAAAATCTCTTTTAACTCTAAGTACATGATGGATGCGTTGCGTGCAATCGATGTTGATGATGTACGTGTTGAATTCTTTGGAACGATGAGACCTTTCATTCTAAAACCTGACGAAGACGATAATTTAATCCAATTGATTTTACCGATTAGAACATATTAAAACTGAGCGATTGCTCAGTTTTTTTTATTATATTTTGAAATTTTTATACTAAAAATTGTATAATATTGTTAGTAAATACAATAAAGGAGATGTCTATGTTAAAACTTGAAAATGTATCAAAGCAGTTTGAAGAGTTTAAAGCTGTGGATAATGTCAATATTGAAGTTCCTCAAGGAGAAATGCTCGGATTTCTTGGTGGGAATGGTGCAGGTAAGACAACAACTTTCAGGATGATTCTTGGTTTGTTAGAAAAGTCATCAGGGACAATTACGTTTGATGGAAAACCGATTAATTATTCAATGACAGATAATATCGGATATTTACCTGAGGAGCGTGGTTTAAATCCGAAATTGAAAGTTTCGGAACAAATTCAATATTTGGCACGTTTAAAAGGTATGAAAAAGTCAGAAGTTGATCAAGCGTTAGATTACTGGTTAGAGCGTTTCGAAGTACCGGAGAATAAACATAAAAAAATTGAAGAATTATCAAAAGGTAATCAGCAAAAAATTCAATTAATCGGAGCAATTATACATAATCCTAAATTATTAATACTAGATGAGCCATTCAGTGGATTAGATCCAGTAAACGTTGAAATTCTTAAATCAGCAGTAAAAGAGATGAACGACAATGGAGCAACGATTGTGTTTAGTTCACATCGTATGGAACACGTAGAAGAAATGTGTGATTATGTGTGCATATTAAATAAAGGCAAGACGGTTGTTTCGGGTAATATTAAGCAAGTGAAACACGATTTTGGAAAGAAAGAAATTATTATCGAAGGGGACCATGATTTTAGTCATCTCGCTGAAATTGAGGGTGTTATAAAGTTCAAACAAAATAAAAATGATGTAAGATTAACGATTAAAGATCAATCGATTGCACCCATTGTTTTTGAAGCGGTAAAAAACATAGGTTTTGTAACAAGATTTCAAGTTGATGAACCTTCTCTGAACGACATCTTTATTGAGAAAGTGGGTGGTGCGATTGGATAAATTTATACCGACATTCTGGCTGACATATTGGAAGAAAATATCAAGTAAATCCTTTATCTTCTCGACGCTATTCATGATTATTATATTCGTTGGATTAAGTAATGCTGATAAAATTTATGACTTCTTTGATAGGAGTGAAGATGAAATTACTGTAATTTCAAGCTCGGATAAAGCTTTGGCAACAGCTTTTAAAGAAAGTTATCATAATCTTGACAAGAAAAAGAAACTAAAAATTGTGGATTTTAAAAAAGGTGAAGAAGGGATTAAAGATGAAACTTATAAATATTTAATTGACATAAAGGAAAACGAAGATAAAACAATTGAAGCAAAAGTATATTCAACCGAATACGCAAGTGACAGTGTGATGGGTGCAGTGCGTTCAACTTTAACAGCATTTCAAAGTAACAATATTGCACAATCATTAAATTTATCACAAGATGATTTAAGCCGTGTGATGAGTGAAGCAAAAGTTACAGATAAAGTTATTAAGCCTAAAGATGCGAACAATAACGTATCAGAACAAAGTAAAGCGCTAAATACGGCACTAGTTTATGCAGGCTTATTTTTAATTTTTATTATTACGATTAATTACGGAAGTCAAATTGCTACCGAAATTGCTCAAGAAAAATCTTCGCGTGTGATCGAAATGATTATTACGAGCATCTCTCCGATTACCCACTTAATGGCTAAAATATTAGGTGTAATCGCTGTGGCAGTGACGCAGATGATGATATACGCCATTGCTATTATCATTTGTATATATGCATTTAGCCTGGAAGAAACCGTCAGTGAATTAGGGTTTACCTTTGGTCCAGAAAATATAAGGATATTAATATATACAATCATCTTTTTAATATTGGGATTACTTATCTATATAAGTTCTAGTGCGATTGTTGGATCTTTGACAAACCGTATCGAAGATATAGGACAGGCAATTATGCCCATAACGATGCTAAATATGATTGCTTTTTATATTGCGATGTTTAGTTTATCTAAACCAGATACATTACTTGTAAAAATTGCAAGTTATATTCCGTTCTTCACACCTCAAATCATGTTACTCAGAACGATTTCAACTAAAACGAGTGATATCGAGATTATGATAGGTATAATTGTTTGTATTGTTACAATCATTTTGCTACTCTTTATCGCCGCTAAAATATATAAAGGAAGTGTGTTCAGTACAGATAAAAGTATGCTTAAAAACTTCAAACGTGCACTTAAAACTAAATAATGTCACAAAATCTTAATGATTATTCACGTGCAAAATTTGGTTAATTAATATAAAATTTATACTATCAATTAATTTTATAGGAGATAGTTATGAAAAATAAAGGCTCACTGATTTTTACGATGATAATGACTCTGCTTGTTATTGGCGTCATTGCTGCATTGATCATTTTTAACCAGAATAAGAAAGAAAGTTCCGTAGATACGGAATCATTAGGTACTGCAGATACAAACAATCAGCAAGGATTAAAATTATTAGATCAAATCGATATTAAAGATCAACCAATGATTGGTAAAGATGATGCAAAGGTGACCATCATAGAATTTGGAGATTTTAAATGTCCTGCATGTAAGGTGTTTGAATTAGATATCAAACCAGATTTGAAAAAGAAATACATAGATAGCGGAAAAGCTAAGCTGTATTTCATTAATACACCATTTCATGGTGAAGGATCGATGCTTGGGAGTCTGGCCGCTGAAACATTGATTAAACAAGAACCTGACAAGTATAGTGCATTTCAACAGGCATTATTCGAAATGCAACCTGATACAGAAGAAGAATGGTTGACGATTGATGCTGTTAAGAAAGCAGCAAAAACTGCCGCTGTCAGTAATGTAGACCAACTTGTAAAAGATGTTGAAGCTTTAAAAGAAAAAGCAGCAGTTAAAAAGGATATCAATCTCGTTGAAAAACATAATGTGACAATGACACCGACGATCGTTGTAAACGGAAAAGAAGTTAAAAATCCAATGGATCCTGCTGAAGTGGACAAAGTAATCGATGAGGCAGTTAAACAATGAAAAATACTACATACTTCTATATTTCCTGGGTAATTGCACTTGTCGCCACATTGGGAAGTCTGTACTTTTCTCAAATACGTCATTTTATTCCTTGTGAGATGTGCTGGTATCAGAGGATACTTATGTATCCTATAGTGATTATTGCAGGGTTTGCAGTATTTAATCACACTTATCATTATAAATATTTAATAATGACTTTCTCTATCATAGGTTTCTGCTTCTCATGTTATCATTATATGGAGCAGAAGATACCAGGATTTGCAGAGGTTAAACCTTGTGTTGGAGGAGTGCCTTGTAGTGCTCAGTATATTAATTATTTTGGATTTGTCACGATTCCTTTTTTAGCGGGCATCGCATTTCTACTAATTACAATAACTATGTTGTGTGTAAAAAAAGAAAATTATGCAAATTAAACTTCAATAATTATGATTTATGTGTAAAAGCGTTGGAATATCTTATTCCAACGCTTTTTATTCTTTTAAAACACATGCATTTTTTGTGAATTAACGGTATAATTATATAATGACTGAATGATAGGAGTGAGCCGTGAAATGATAAATATTATCGAACTTGATAAAGAAATTACGCTAGGACAATTTCTGAAATCAGAAGGCATTATTTCTACAGGTGGACAAGCGAAATGGTATTTGCAGGATCATCCTGTAGTTTTAAACGGAGAACCGGAAAATAGACGTGGTAAGAAGTTGCTTCAGGATGATTTACTGGAAGTTGAAGGTGAAACATATCAGATCACGTATAAGACGACAGAATGAAATTAAAGACGTTAACGCTAACTCATTATCGAAATTATGAAACTGCGGAATTAAATTTTAGTGATGAAGTAAATATTTTCATAGGCATTAATGCACAAGGAAAAACAAACTTACTTGAAGCAATTTACTGTCTCGCAATGGCTAAAAGCCATCGCACTTCTAATGATAAAGAGCTGATAGGATGGGGACATGAATTTAGTCATATCGAAGGTATGTTGTCTTACAAACATGGCACTATGCCATTATCTTTATCCATCTCTAAAAAAGGAAAAAAAGCTAAAGTAAACTATTTAGAACAGAAACGATTAACGGAATATATTGGCCATATGAATGTTGTACTCTTTGCTCCTGAAGATTTGAATTTAGTCAAAGGGAACCCACAAATAAGAAGAAGATTTATCGATATGGAAATAGGTCAGATATCTGCCGTTTACTTAAATGACTTATCAAGTTATCAGCGATTATTAAAGCAGAAAAATCATTTGTTAAAGCAAATGAAATTATCGAGTAGTAATGATAAAACAATGCTTGAAGTTATCAATGAACAGTTTGCCCAATATGCAGTGAAGTTAACATTGAGACGAAAAAAGTTTATCGAACAGCTAGAAGCATTAGCAATACCGATTCATACAGGCATTACAAAAGATAAAGAACACCTCTCTTTACGATACAATGCAAGCTTGAACTATGAATTAGCTGAGCAGGAGATGTTTGAGGAAACGATTCGTATATTAAATGTGCATATGGACAAGGAGATTGAAAGAACTCAAAGCTTATATGGACCGCATCGTGATGACTTAAGCTTTAAAATAAATAATATTGATGTACAGACATATGGTTCGCAGGGCCAGCAGCGTACAACTGCATTATCTATCAAATTAGCAGAGATTGAACTTATTAACCAGGAAATTGGAGAGTATCCAATTTTATTGCTGGATGATGTACTAAGTGAGTTGGATGATGATAGACAGACGCACCTGTTAACGACAATACAACATAAAGTTCAAACATTTGTGACGACAACGTCAGTAGAAGGTATTGAACACGAAACAATCAATAGAGCGAAATTATTCAATGTATTAGAAGGACAGATTTCGACTAACTAAAGGATAGGTGAACATAGTGGAACAACAAAATTTAGATCAGTATGGTGCCGATCAGATACAGGTACTAGAAGGATTAGAAGCGGTAAGAAAACGTCCTGGTATGTATATTGGTTCTACGGCATCAAGGGGGTTACACCATCTTGTCTGGGAAATTGTTGATAATAGTATTGACGAAGCCCTTGCTGGATATGCAGATCATATTGAAGTGACGATAGAAGAAGATAACTGGATAAAAGTTACGGATAATGGTCGTGGTATTCCGGTAGATATTCAGAAAAAAATGGGTCGTCCTGCGGTTGAAGTCATTTTAACTGTACTGCATGCTGGTGGTAAATTTGGTGGTGGCGGATATAAAGTTTCAGGAGGACTGCATGGCGTTGGTTCATCAGTTGTTAATGCCTTATCGTCTACATTGGAAGTATATGTTCATAAAGATGGCAAGATTCATCATCAAGCATATCACCGTGGTGTACCAGCATTTGATTTAAAGGTAATCGGAGAAACCGATAAGACTGGAACTGTCATTCGTTTTAAAGCGGATTCAGAAATATTTTCTGAAACAACAGAATATGAATACGAAATTCTTCAAAAACGAACTAGAGAGCTTGCCTTCTTAAATAAAGGCATCAAGATTGAAGTTAAGGATGAACGAGATAAAGAAGAAATTCGTCATGATATATACCACTATGAGGGTGGAATTAAATCGTACGTTGAATTACTGAACAAATCTAAAGAAGTCCTATTCCCAGAACCGATTTATATTCATGATAATCGTGATGAGATTGAAGTAGAGATTTCAATTCAATATAACAATGGCTATTCAACAAATCTTCTGAGCTATGCAAATAATATTCATACTTATGAAGGTGGTACACATGAAGATGGATTTAAGCGTGCATTAACTCGTGTAATTAATAGTTATGGTGTAAAGAATAAATTGATTAAAGAAGCCGATGAGAAGTTATCTGGAGAAGATGTACGTGAAGGGATTACTGCAATCGTCTCCATTAAGCATGGAGACCCGCAGTTTGAAGGACAAACGAAAACAAAACTCGGTAATACAGAAGTACGTCAAATTACTGATAACTTGTTTGCAGAAAACTTTGAACGTTTCTTATTAGAAAATCCACCAATTGCACGTATTATCGTGGAAAAAGGGATTATGGCATCGCGTGCCCGACTTGCAGCGAAGAAAGCGCGTGAAGTGACACGTCGTAAGTCAGGACTTGAAATTTCCAGTCTTCCAGGAAAACTTGCGGATTGCTCAAGCAAAGATCCATCCCTTAGTGAATTATATATCGTAGAGGGAGATTCAGCGGGTGGTTCAGCGAAATCAGGAAGAGACTCTAAGACGCAGGCTATTTTACCGTTACGTGGTAAAATTTTAAATGTTGAAAAAGCAAGACTTGATCGAATTCTTGGAAATAATGAAATCCGTTCTATGATTACAGCAATGGGTACAGGTATTGGTGGAGAATTTGATATTTCTAAAGCTAGATATCATAAGATTGTTATTATGACAGATGCTGATGTGGACGGTGCACACATTAGAACATTATTGCTTACATTCTTCTACCGATTTATGAGACCTCTACTGGAAGCAGGATATGTTTATATCGCACAACCTCCATTATTTAAAGTGGAACAAGGTAAGAAAAAATATTATGTATATAACGAACGTGAACTTGATAAATTGAGAAAAGAATTGCCGACGACACCGAAATGGCAACTTGCCAGATATAAAGGTTTAGGAGAAATGAATGCGGATCAGTTATGGGAGACGACTATGAATCCAGAACACCGTTCAATGTTACAAGTGACATTAAACGATGCGATTGAAGCGGATGAAGTTTTCGAGATGCTGATGGGAGATGTTGTAGAACATCGTCGTACGTTCATTGAAGAGAATGCAGAATACGCAAACGTTGATGTATAAAGATAGTATTTTAAGGAGGCGCCATCTATGACTTTAGACCATGATTCAAAATTGAAGGAGCAAAATATCGTCAAAGAAATGAAAGATTCATTTCTAGATTATGCAATGAGTGTTATTGTTTCTCGTGCATTACCGGATGTACGTGACGGCATGAAACCTGTTCATCGTCGAATACTTTACGGTATGAACAACCAAGGAATGACACCAGACAAACCATACAAGAAATCTGCGCGTATTGTCGGAGATGTAATGGGGAAATATCATCCGCATGGAGATTCATCTATATACGAAGCAATGGTGCGTATGGCACAAGATTTCAGCTACCGTTACATGCTTGTCGATGGTCAAGGTAACTTCGGGTCTATGGATGGCGACGGAGCGGCTGCAATGCGATATACGGAAGCGCGTATGTCAAAAATTGCAATGGAACTTATGCGTGATATTAATAAGGACACAATTGACTTTACAGATAACTATGACGGAAATGAACGCGAACCTGTTGTATTACCATCGAGATTTCCTAACTTACTTGTAAATGGAGCTTCTGGTATTGCAGTAGGTATGGCAACAAATATTCCTCCACATAACTTAACAGAAGTCATCAATGGTGTATTAGAACTAAGTAAAAATCCTGATATTTCTATTCCTGAATTAATGGAGTTCATTCAAGGACCAGATTTTCCTACGGCTGGTCTTATATTGGGACGAAGCGGTATACGTCGAGCATATGAAACAGGACGTGGATCTGTAATTATGCGCGCAAAGACATTGATCGAGATGCGTCCGAATGGTAAAGAGACAATTATCATTTCAGAAATTCCCTACCAAGTAAATAAAGCGAGATTAGTCGAGAAAATTGCTGAATTAGCACGTGATAAAAAGGTGGACGGCATTACAGATCTTCGTGACGAAACAAGTTTGAAAGAAGGGGTACGTATTGTTATCGATGTACGTCGTGATGCAAATGCAAGTGTAATCCTTAACAATTTATACAAGCAGACACCACTTCAAACATCATTTGGTGTGAATATGCTTGCCCTTGTAAATGGTAAGCCACAAGTATTAAATATTAAACAGGCAATTTATCATTATCTCGAACATCAAAAGACTGTTGTTCGCCGACGAACTGCTTATAATTTAAAAAAAGCAGAAGATCGCGCACATATTCTGGAAGGATTAAGAATTGCACTAGATCATATCGATGAAATTATTGCTTTAATTAGAGCCTCTAGTAACGATGCTGAAGCATTACAAGGATTACAAGATCAATTTAAATTATCAGAGCGTCAAGCACAGGCAATCCTTGATATGCGTTTACGTCGATTAACAGGTCTGGAAAGAGATAAAATTGAGTCTGAGTATCAAGAACTGTTGAAGTATATCGACGAACTCCGCGCCATATTAGCAGATGAAGAGAAGTTACTGCAAATCATCCGCGATGAATTAATTGAAATTCGTGATAAATATGGAGATGAACGCCGTAGTGAAATAGTTGCTGGAGGATTTGAAGATCTTGAAGATGAAGATTTAATTGATGAAGAAAATATCGTGATTACATTAAGTAGTAATAACTATATTAAACGTCTTCCAGCTTCAACTTATCGTGCACAGCATCGTGGTGGAAGAGGAATTCAAGGTATGAATACTTTGGATGAAGACTTCGTCAGTCAAATGGTAACAACTTCTACACATGATAATGTCCTGTTCTTTACGAACAAAGGGCGTGTGTATAAAGTAAAAGGATACGAAATACCTGAACTTTCAAGACAGTCAAAAGGTATTCCAGTTGTTAACGTAATTGAATTGGACAAAGATGAATCCATCAGTACGATGATTGCAGTGAAAAATCTTGAGCGTGAAGATGCTTATATTATATTTGCGACGAAACATGGAGTGATTAAACGTTCTAATTTATCTCACTTCTCGCGTATTAACAAAAACGGTAAGATAGCTATTAACTTTAGAGAAGAAGATGAACTGATTGCTGTTAGACTAACAGATGGTAATAAGCAACTGATTATAGGAACAAAACACGCTTCACTTATTCGTTTCGAAGAGAATAAATTACGTCCTTTAGGTCGTACAGCTGCAGGAGTTAAAGGTATCAGTCTGCGTGAAGGTGACGAAGTTATCGGATTAGATGTAATAGAATCTAATGGCGAACATGAAGTGCTGGTGGTTACTGAGAATGGATACGGAAAACGTACGAAAGAAAGTGAATATCGAATTTCAAATCGTGGGGGTAAAGGAATTAAAACAGCCACGATCACTGAGAAGAACGGAAATCTTGTCTGTGTCACTACTGTGAATGGTAACGAAGATATTATGATTGTAACAGACCATGGTGTAATTATTCGACTTGATGTTACAGAATTCTCACAAAACGGTCGTTCTGCACAAGGAGTACGCTTGATTCGACTTGATGAAGGACAATTTGTTGCTACTGTCGCTAAAGTGGAAAAAGAAGAAGTGATGGATGCGGATAAAGAACCAGGAGAAGTTATTGCAGAACAAGGTGCAGATTTAACTGAAGTAGCCAAAGAATCGGTTGATGAAACTATAGAGGTTGAAGATGGTCATGTGATGGGAACCGTTGATGTGTCAGAGCAAGGTTCGTTAGAACGTTCTGAATTTCAATCAACATATAATGACAGTGAAGAATAAAGATTAAATTTATGAAATAAAATTTCTTAACCATTAAAATTTTAGAAAATTTTAATGGTTATTTTCTTACCATAAATAGCTTTAAAATAATGTTTTTTTATAAATAAATATCTCAGTTTAATTATTTGCCATTAAAAATGTTTAGTATTATTATAAAAATGTAATAAAAAAAAGTAAAATTATATTTAGGAGAGATGATAATGAAAAAATCTGGTGGAGATTTATTTGTTGATACTCTAATTAATCATGGGGTCACTCATGTTTTTGGTATTCCAGGAGCTAAAATTGATAAAGCGTTTGATGTACTTGAAGATAGAGGACCGAAAGTCATTGTGACACGCCACGAACAAAATGCAGCTATGATTGCACAAGGTATAGGACGTATTACTGGTAAACCTGGTGTTGTGCTTGTGACAAGTGGACCAGGCGTAACGAACTTAACTACTGGACTGATTACTGCAAACTCAGAAAGTGATCCGATTGTAGCCATTGGCGGTAATGTAAGACGAGAAGATAGTTTAAAACGTACACATCAATCACTTGATAATGCTGGATTAATGAAGCACGTTACGAAATATTCTGTAGAAGCGCAAGATGCGAAAAGTATTTCTGAAGCAGTGACGAATGCATTTCGTGAAAGTGTGGAAGGTCGTAAAGGTGTAGCGTTTGTAAGTATTCCTCAAGATGTTATTTCTGCTGATAATGTAGAAGGAGAAGCTATTAAAGTAAAAGAAGCTCCAATACATGGACCTGCACCAGTTCACGAAATTGATGCATTAGTTGAACGTATTAAATCAGCAAAATTACCTGTGCTTCTTTTAGGGATGAGAGCTTCTTCTGAAGCATGTACAGCATCTATTCGCGAATTACTCTCAAAAACACCAATGCCAGTTGTAGAAACATTCCAGGGTTCTGGTATTCTATCTCGTGAATTAGAACATAATTTCTACGGCAGAATTGGTTTATTTCGTAATCAGCCTGGCGATGAGTTATTAAAACATGCTGATTTAGTTATCACTGTTGGATATGATCCTATTGAATATGATCCATTTATATGGAATGCAGAAAATGAAAAAACAATCATTCACATTGATGAAGTACAGAGTGATATCGATAACAACTATGCACCAGTTACTGAATTGATCGGTAACACACCTTTAACAATTCAACGTTTGAATGAAAAACTTCAAAAAGATGATGTGGAATTAGATGATACAACTAAAGAGATATTAGAAAAGATTCAAAAGTTAATTGAAAAAAAATATGAGCTTCCTGAAAACTATAAAGACAGTGAAAAAGTTAACCCTAGACACATTGTTAAAGCAGTACGCGACATAATAGATGATGAAACAACTGTTACTGTAGATGTAGGTTCACTCTATATCTATATGGCACGTTATTTTAGAAGTTATGCACCAAGACATCTGCTCTTTTCAAATGGAATGCAGACGTTAGGTGTTGCTCTACCTTGGGCGATTGCCGCGTCTATTGCACGTCCTGGTAAAAAAGTAGTTTCGATGGCAGGAGATGGTGGATTTTTATTCTCAGGACAAGAATTAATAACAGCTGTTGAAATGAAAGCACCAATCGTTCAATTAATCTGGAACGATGGCTACTATGATATGGTTAAATTCCAGCAAGAAGGTAAATATGGCAAAGGTGCAGCCGTGAGATTACACCCAGTGGATTATGTTAAATATGCTGAATCGATGGGTGCTAAAGGATATCGTGTGACTCATGCTAGTGAATTAGAAGAAATTCTAGAAAAAGCAATGAAAGAAGAAGGACCAGTTGTAGTAGATATTCCTGTAGATTACAGCAATAACTCTAAATTAATGGCAGAACTTTTACCTGATAGCACAAACTAAGGAGGAACTTATGAATCATTTATATCAATATTCAACTATGGGTGCGTTAGTTGGTGGTTTATTTGAAGGCACGTTCAAGATGTCAGAAGTACTGAAATCAGGTAACTATGGTATTGGAACGATGGACGGTCTAGATGGAGAATTGATTATTATAGAAGGTAAGCCTTATCTCATCGAAAGTAATGGAAATATACGAGAGGTGGATGCTGAAGAGCGCACACCTTTTGCGAGCATGATTGAATTTAAACCTACACACACATTAAATTACAAAGAGATATTAAATAAAGAACAGATGGATGAGATTATCCTAGAAGAAATAGAGGGGATGAACTATTTCCATGCGGTTAAGATTACGGGTAAGTTTAAGCTTATCAAAGCACGTGCCGTGAAAAAGCAGAAGAAACCTTATCCAAAATTAGTGGAGGCAGTAAAAGAACAAGGATACTTTGACTATACTGACACTACCGGAACATTGTTTGGTTTCTACACACCACACTTCATTCAAGGCGTTGGTGTTGGTGGCTATCATGTCCATTATCTGAGTGATGATGGTAAAGAAGGCGGCCATGTATTTGATTATGAAATCGAAGATGTATCTGTAGAGATGGCATTAGCAGAAGATTTAATATTAAAGATGCCAGAAACAGAGACATATCGCCAGAATGACTTGAACAACCCTGACATGCTTAAAGATATAGAGGCAAGTGAATAATCGTTTTAGAAGAGGATGAGGCATTATGCCTCATCCTCTTCTAATTCTTTCATCATATAAGGTAGCTGATCTATAATAGCAGATGGTGGTACTACATACATATCACGAGCAAGTTTATCTCCTATAAGACTATGGATATAAACAGCCTGCTTTATCGCTTCCTCTGTATCGAATTGTCCAATAAAGCTTGCAATGATGCCTGCCAAGGCATCACCCATACCTCCTGAGGCCATGGCGGGATCTCCTACTGTAATCTTATAATCACCGCTTTTAAGGTATAGTTCTGTTTCATGTTGTTTCAATATAACATGTGCTCCAAATTCATTAGCTTTTATTCGATTGAGTTCTGGTGTCTGTTCATCGATGCTGATGCCGCTGATACGCTCCCACTCCATCTGGTGTGGCGTAAGTATTACATTACATTTAGGAAATGGATGTTTTAGTTTGCTTAAGATCGTTATTGCATCCCCATCAATAATCAAGCTCTGTTCTTCTTTAATGTGTTGAAATAGTAGCGTTAGAACATTATTTCCTTGGAAATCTAAACCGAGTCCTGGTCCGATGAGTATACAATCAGCATTTTCGATAAGTTTTGTTAAACGTTTAATATCATTAATATCTGAAACCATAGCTTCTGGGCAACGGGAATGCAGAGCAGTATGATTTGAATGATGGGTAGCTACTGTTGTTAAACCACCACCGCTATATACACATGCACGAGCAGCAATCATAATTGATCCGCCCATATTTTGATTACCACCGATGAGTAATATACGTCCGTAATCTCCTTTATGACTATAAGGTTTACGTCTAGGTATACGTATTTCATTGATTAACTGCATAACCATTCTCCTTTTATGTTTCAATGTCCATATAACTATAACAGATATAGTTGAAATTCTAAAATGAATTTGATAATATGAAATTAAATTTAAATATATTATTTGTCTGTTTGGGATAAGTAGTGAATACATTTTTATAAGAGACGTAACGGCTGGTGGAAGTTACGAAATGTATTGATGAATTTCTACCCATTGCATTGAGGATAAATCGGCTTAACCGTTATTTAATTGAGAGAATAGTCGTACTGACTATTAATTAGGGTGGCAACGCGTAAATACCACGTCCCTTTCAAGGGATGTGGTATTTTTTGTTACCCACATATAAAAAATATGAGGAGGCAATACAAATGTTAGACATTAAATTATTTAGAACAGAACCAGAATTCGTTAAGAAAAAATTAGAAATGCGTGCAATTGATACTTCCATCGTTGATGAAATTTTAGCGCTTGATACAGCAGCACGTGAACTTACAGCAAGAACTGAAGAATTAAAAGCAAAACGTAATAAAACCAGCGAAGAAATTGCACAGAAAAAACGTAATAAGGAAAATGCAGACGATGCAATTAAAGCAATGCGTGAAGTGGGTGAAGAAATAAAGCGTATTGATACTGAGTTGAACGAAGTATCTCAAACGTTGAAGGATAAACTTGTACGTTTGCCGAACTTAGTAAGCGATGAAACACCATTTGGCAAAGATGAGGATGAAAACGTTGAAGTCAAGAAATGGGGAACACCACGTACATTTGATTTCGACGCAAAAGCGCATTGGGATATCGTCGAAAATTTAAAAATGGCTGATTTTGAGCGTGCTGCTAAAGTTTCAGGTGCACGTTTCGCATTTTTAACGAAAGATGGTGCGCGTTTAGAACGAGCATTAATGAACTTTATGTTAGATACACATCGTGCAAACGGATACGAAGAAATGGTGACACCACAACTCGTAAATGCCGCTTCTATGTTTGGTACAGGACAACTTCCTAAGTTTGAAGAAGACTTATTCAAAGTTGAAAAAGAAGGTTTATATACAATTCCGACTTCAGAGGTACCACTAACGAACTTCTATCGTGACGAAATCTTAACAAATGATATGTTACCTACGAAATTTACTGCGATGACAGCATGTTTCAGAAGCGAAGCAGGTTCAGCAGGCCGTGATACACGTGGATTAATTCGTATGCATCAATTTAACAAAGTCGAAATGGTGCGCTTTGAACGCCCTGAAGATTCTTACGCTGCGTTAGAAGATATGACACGTTCAGCTGAAAGTATTCTGGAGAAATTAAATATTCCTTATCGTACGATTGCTTTATGTTCTGGAGATATCGGATTTGGTGCTGCAAAAACTTATGATGTTGAAGTGTGGCTGCCAAGTTATGATGCCTATAAAGAAATTAGCTCATGTTCTAATATGACAGACTTTCAGGCACGACGTGCAAATATTCGCTTCAAGCGCGATAAAAATGCAAAAGCTGAACTTGTAAATACATTGAATGGTTCAGGACTAGCTGTAGGACGTACTTTTGCTGCAGTAGTCGAAAATTATCAAAATGAGGATGGATCTATCACAGTTCCAGAAGTACTCGTTCCATATATGGGTGGACAAACTGTAATTAAATAATAAGCAGAGGCGGTTCAATGTTATCATTTGAATCGTCTTTTAATATGATGTTATAATAAGACAGAATTATCAGAATATAAAAACTTTTATTATATAGTTTTTATAGTCGAATATAATTTTTATATTTGATATATTAATTATAACGAAATGGAAGGTCATAATTATTTAACGATATAAACTGGCATTTCTGAATCGGTATAAAAAACTTAAAAGGTGGAACTTAATGATGACAAACTTTAAACTAGACCCAGTACACAGTAACGTAGAATTCTCTATCAAACATTTAATGGTATCAAAAGTGAAAGGTGAATTTACTGAATTTGATGGACAAGCTACAGGAGACATCAACGATTTAACATCTCTACAATTAACAGCTTCTGTAAAAGTAGATTCTATTAACACGAACAATGCAGACCGCGACGGTCATTTAAAATCTGCTGATTTCTTCGATGTAGAAAAATATCCGGAGATTAAATTTGTATCTAAGTCTATTACTCAAAACAAAATAACAGGAGACTTAACAATTAAAGATCAAACGCATGAAGAAACATTTGATTTAGAATTTAACGGTGTTCATAAAAATCCAATGGATGGAAGCAGTGTAACTGGATTTATCGTAAATGGATCAGTTAACCGTGAAAAATATGGCATCAACTTTAATCAAGCCTTAGAAACAGGGGGCGTTATGATTGGTAAAGAAGCTAAATTCGAAGTTAACGCTGAATTTGCAATCGAAGAATAATAAATATAATTGTAGCTGGGGCAAAATTGCCTCAGTTTTTTATTTTGTTCTGAAAAATTGAGACTTGAGAAAGAAAGTTGTAAAATAGAGTAGTTATCGAAATTTTTGTTTTAAGAAAGTGAGATTTTAATTTGAATATTGATATAAGAAAAACAATTGTAACTTCTATTATTATGCTATTAGCAACAATAATCATTCATTTTGTACCAGGGCTATTCTTAATTATTGCACCTTTTTTGCTTATTCCTGCAGTGACTTTGTATTATCACTCTAAAGAAAGTTACTATGTGATGAGTTTTGTAATTCTTATCGCTGTTATATTTGCTTCGATATTCACAATGCAAATTATGTTAAGCGTTATTTTTGGAGGTTATATTGTAGGCCAATTATTAAAAGAGAAAGCTTCTAAGGAACGTATACTATACATTTTGACTGTGTTTTATACCGTTTTTTCGTTAATCGCTATAATTATATTGCAAATGGCTGGTGTTATACCGAAAATGGCGGATATTTTTGCCCCTGCTACAGATGCTTACTATAACTTATTAATGGCAGAGGTTGAAAAAGGCACAGTTACTAAAACATACGCTGATTTATTTTTAACGAGTATGGATGCATTAGTGTTACAAATACCAGGGTTATTAATTTTATTTTTATTTATATTATCCCTTATTCAAATCAGCATTACTTTTCCATTTGTAAGAAAGTTTAAAGTATCGACACCAAATTTCCGACCGTTATATATGTGGCGTATTCCAAAAGTAGTGCTATATCTATACTTTCTTACGCTTTTTATTGCACTCTTCATTACAGATACGGATGTCGTGCTGTTAGGCATAGTCACAAACTTTAAGTATGTGTTAGAATGGGTTATATTCATCCAGGGACTCTCGCTGTTTAGCTTCTTTATAAAAGTAAAACGTACACATCCAGTATTAAACATTTTAATATACATATTTGCATTTATTTTCTCACCAGTGACACAAATCTTTGGAATGATAGATATGATATTGAATTTAAAATCTAATATTAAGCGCAAGTAAGATTATAAATTTAACGAAGAGGTGTCAACATGAACAGAAAGTATAACAGGCAGACATTGATCATACCCTTTATTGTGATGACGCTTGCTGCTATCATCGTGACAGGGATTTTGTATACTGAAGATGCGATGTTAGCTGGAGTGACCAGTGTGATTCTATTTATTATTATCTGCATTTCCTACTCTTACTTTAAACATAGTTTGAGACAAAATGAACGTTATATTGAGAATTTGTCCACTGTAATTGGTAATGGAAAGAACTATGCGATAAGTGAGTTACCAATAGGGATTCTGCTGCTAGATGAAAATGAGCATATTGAATGGTATAACCATTTTATGAATGAAAAAATTAGTGAGCCTATTATTTCAGAATCTATTCATGATATTTTTCCGAACTTGCTGAACCAACTTAAGGTAAGCGCGGTTAATGAGGCGAATGCTCAATACAAAGACTACAAATTTAAAGTGATGTTTTCTGAAGAGAATAATGTACTATATTTCTTCGATATTACTGATAAGATTGAAACACATCAATTATTTGAAGATGCAAAGCCTGTAATTGGTATTATGTTTTTAGATAATTTTGACGAAGTCACTCAAAACATGACCGACGCCCAACGTACCGAGATTAATAGCTTAATGTCTATGGAAATCAATAAGTGGGCAGAACTTAATAATGTTTATATCAAAAGATATCAATCGGATCAGTTTATGATGTTCTTTAATCAAAAAATATTGCACTCAATCGAAGAAACAAAATTTAATTTACTTGATAATATTAGAGATAAAAGCCGTGAAATTAAGACACATGTCACTTTGAGTGTAGGGATTGGTGAAGGTGCTGATAACTTAATTGAATTAGGTACACTTGCGCAATCAAGTTTAGATTTAGCCCTTGGACGTGGTGGAGATCAAGTAGCGATTAAACATATAAATGGGAATGTGAGATTTTATGGCGGCAAGACAGATCCTATGGAAAAACGTACACGTGTCAGAGCTCGTGTAGTATCACATGCATTGAAGGATATTCTTGTTGAAGGAGATAATGTGATGATTATGGGGCATAAACGCCCTGATATGGACGCTATTGGTGCTGCAATCGGTGTGGCACGATTTGCGAAGATGAATAATCTAAAGGCAAATATAATACTCAATGATCATGATATCGATGATACGTTATCGCGTGTAATGACAGAGATTGCTGAAAAGCCAGAGCTAAACGAAATCTTTATTAGTTCAGAAGATGCTTGGAATCTAATGACGAAACGCACAACTTTAGTCATCGTGGATACACATAAACCAGAGATGGTTATAGATGAAAATATATTAAACAAAGCTTCCAGAAAGGTTGTTATTGACCATCATAGACGAGGAGAAGAATTTGTATCAAACCCATTACTTGTTTATATGGAACAATATGCTAGTTCGACAGCTGAACTGGTGACAGAGTTACTAGAATATCAACCGACCGATTATAAATTAACGCGACTGGAAGCGACTGTAATGCTTGCAGGTATTATTGTCGATACACGCAACTTCACATTACGCACAGGTTCCAGAACATTTGATGCAGCAAGTTTCTTAAGAAATCATGGTGCAGATACGATATTATGTCAGCATTTCCTAAAGGATGATATGGAGACTTACATTAAGCGCTCAGAAATTATTCAGACAGTGGTTCTTGAAGATAACGGTATTGCGATTGCGCATGGTCCTAGTGATGAAGTGATTCATCCTGTTATTGTTGCACAAGCAGCAGATCAGCTACTTAACATTGAAGGTGTTGAAGCTTCATTCGTAGTAGCCAAACGTAAAGATAATGTTGTCGGAATATCAGCGCGTTCATTAGGTGAAATCAACGTACAGCTTGTAATGGAAAAGATGGGCGGTGGTGGCCATTTATCTAATGCAGCAACCCAAATTGAAGACATGACTGTTGAAGAAGTTATCAGTCAGCTTAGAAATATTATTCATGATGAAGGAGAGGAATAAAATGAAAGTTATATTTACACAAGACGTTAGAGGAAAAGGTAAAAAAGGTGAAATTAAAGAAGTACCTGTAGGATATGCGAATAATTTCTTATTAAAGAATAAATTAGCTGTTGAAGCAACACCAGGTAATTTAAAACAGCTAGAAGCGCAGAAGAAAAGAGTAGAGGCAGATAAGCAGCAAGAACTTGAAGATGCACAAGCATTAAAAGAAAAATTAGAAGCACTAGAAGTTAAAGTGACTGCAAAGTCAGGTGAAGGTGGTCGTTTATTTGGTTCAGTCAGCTCTAAACAAGTTGCTGATGCATTAAATAAACAACATGGTATTAAAATTGATAAACGTAAAATGGATTTACATGATGGTATCAGAAGTTTAGGCTATACAAATGTGCCTGTTAAACTTCATAACAAGGTAAGCAGCACATTAAAAGTGCATGTAACTGAAGCATAATAGATAAGGAGGATAATATGGCAGATTATCTTGAAGGTAAGAAACTCCCGTTTAATTTAGTTGCGGAACAGTCAGTTTTAGGCGCTATCTTTATCGATAATGAAGTATTATCTTCCGTTCTAGAAGTACTCGTTCCTGGGCATTTTTACAGACAGTCGCATCAACATATATTTGAAGCGATGATGACATTGTCTGAGAAAAATGAAATAGTAGATATTGTAACTGTAGTAGATCAGATGACATCAGACGGGACATTAGAAGCGGCTGGTGGAGAGATGTATCTTGTAGACTTAGCTGCAATTGTACCGAGTGCCCGTAATGTAGATTTTTACGCGGATATCGTCTATAAAGATGCTGTAAAGCGACGATTAATTCATACGGCAGACACTATTATGGCGGATGGTTATAATGAGACACTAGATCTCGAAACGTTACTTTCTGATGCCGAAAAGCGCATTATGGAAGTGTCTACTTCTAGAGGGTCAGAAGGTTTTCAGGAAATCAAAGATGTATTGACGCAAGTCTTTAATAATGCTGAAGAACTTGATAAGAACCAAGGGCAGACCCCAGGTATCCCTACTGGATACAGAGATCTTGATCAAATGACGGCTGGGTTCAACAGAAATGATCTAATCATTATTGCAGCACGTCCTTCGGTAGGTAAGACCGCTTTCGCCTTAAATATTGCAACACAAGTAGCAACGCATGATCGAGGCGATGAGACGCCTTATAGTGTGGGGATATTTAGTCTTGAGATGGGTGCTGATCAGTTAGCAACACGTATGATTTGTAGTACAGGGAACGTAGATTCTAATAGATTACGTACAGGAACAATGGATGGAGAAGACTGGAATCGTTTCACAGTAGCAGTGGGTAAGCTATCTAAGACAAATATATATATAGATGATACACCAGGTATCCGTATTACAGATATCCGTTCTAAGTGTAGAAGACTAAAACAAGAACATGGATTAGATATGATACTGATTGATTATCTTCAACTTATTCAAGGTTCAGGAAGTCGTTCCAGTGACAACAGACAACAAGAAGTATCAGAAATCTCGCGTATGCTGAAAGCTTTAGCTAGAGAACTAGAATGTCCTGTAATTGCGTTATCACAGTTATCTCGTGGCGTGGAACAAAGACAGGATAAACGTCCAATGATGAGTGATATTCGTGAATCAGGTTCGATTGAGCAAGATGCAGATATCGTTGCATTCTTATATCGAGATGATTATTACAATCGTGGTAATGGTGAAGATGGTGAAGAAGAAGTAGATGCAGGGGCTCAAGAGGAAAACGGGGAAATAGAAATTATTATTGCGAAGCAACGTAACGGTCCGACAGGAACAGTTAAACTTCATTTCTTAAAGCAATATAACAAATTTACAGATATTGATTATGCACATTCAGATGTATATTAATGAGTAAAGTGTATAAAATGAATAAAAACCGTACATTAATTTTTTTTATTAATTAATTGTACGGTTTTTATATTATATATGACTAGGAAATGACAAGATAGTTTGTGAAAAAATAAAATAATAAATGATCAATTATTAAATTGTTATTTAATAAAATGCTGAAATATCAATGTTTTTTTAAAAGTCAGATGTTCATAATCTCCATTTCTATGTCTTTTAGTGAAATAAGTGAATATTTATTAATGTTCGTTTTTTAGTTGATTTTCCCCGATTTCATTGTTAAAATGTTTAAGGTTAGTGAACAAAATTTGGAGGTGCACTCATGTCATCAATCGTAGTTGTTGGGACTCAATGGGGAGACGAAGGTAAAGGTAAAATCACGGACTTTTTAGCAGAAGAAGCAAACGTTATTGCACGTTTTTCAGGTGGTAATAACGCAGGACATACAATTAAATTTGGTGGAGAAACATACAAATTGCATTTAGTACCATCAGGTATTTTCTATTCAGATAAACTATCTGTTATTGGAAATGGTGTAGTAGTAGATCCTGTTGCATTATTAAAAGAATTAGATGCACTGAATGAACGTGGTGTAAAAACTGATAACTTACGTATTTCAAACCGTGCACAAGTTATTTTACCGTATCATTTAAAACAAGATGAATTAGAAGAAGAAAAACGCGGTGATAATAAGATTGGTACAACGAAAAAAGGAATCGGACCATCTTATGTAGATAAAGTACAACGTATCGGTATTCGTATGGCAGATTTACTTGATAAAGAAACGTTCGAAACAAAGTTAAAAGAAAACTTAGCAATGAAAAACGAAATGTTTGAAAAATTATTCAATGCTGAAGGATTTAAATTTGAAGAAATCTTTGATGAGTATTATGCAGCTGGCCAACGCCTAAAAGAATATACAGTAGATACTGCAAAAGTATTAGACGATGCATTTATGGCAGAGGAAAAAGTGTTATTTGAAGGCGCTCAAGGAGTGATGCTTGATATCGATCACGGGACATACCCATTCGTTACTTCAAGTAACCCGATTGCAGGGAACGTAACAGTTGGTACAGGTGTAGGTCCAACGTTTATAGATAAAGTTGTTGGTGTATGTAAAGCTTACACGTCACGAGTAGGAGACGGACCATTCCCGACTGAATTATTTGATGAAGACGGGCATCATATTCGTGAAGTTGGTCGT
Organism: Macrococcus psychrotolerans; assembly: GCF_038095555.1. Lineage (NCBI taxonomy): Bacteria > Bacillati > Bacillota > Bacilli > Caryophanales > Staphylococcaceae > Macrococcus > Macrococcus psychrotolerans. The sequence goes on from NZ_CP124591.1 coordinate 24,042, forward strand.
GAATACGGAACGACTACTGGACGTCCACGTCGTGTAGGTTGGTTTGACTCTGTTGTATTACGCCATTCTCGCCGTGCAAGTGGTATTACGGACTTATCAATTAACTCAATTGATGTATTAACAGGTTTAGAAACTGTTAAGATTTGTACAGCATATGAATTGGATGGTAAGGAAATTACAGAATACCCAGCGAATCTAAACGAATTAAATCGTTGTAAGCCGATTTTCGAAGAATTACCAGGATGGACTGAAGATGTGACTTCATGTAAATCATTGGACGAGCTACCTGATAACGCACGTCGTTACTTAGAACGTATCTCTGAGTTATGTAACGTTAAGATTTCTATCTTCTCAGTTGGACCAGATAGAAATCAAACGAACTTACTTGAAAACTTATGGGAAAAATAAGAGGCTATCACCTGAGCGATTAGCTTCGAGTAAAATCCCGTAAAGGTGCCAAAGAAGCGCTTTTTGTTTCGGCACCTTTGAGCGATTAGCTTTAAATTAAAAGCCATAAAACATTTAATGTTTTATGGCTTTTAAAATTGTTTTAATGTATATCTTTCTTTTTAAATCTGCCGCCTTTAACTTCAGAGACGTTCCCAATGGCAACAAATGCGCTGTCATCATAATGATTGACGATATCTTTAAGTTTAAATTCTTCTAATCGCGTAATGACACAGAAGATGACTTTCTTGTCATCACCAGTGTATGCTCCTTCCCCTTTCAAATAAGTAACACCACGACCGAGACGATCATTAATAGCATCTCCAATTTCTTCGTATTGATCGCTGATGATCCATACAGATTTTGATTCGTCGAGACCTTGCTGTACAATATCGATGGTTTTAGATGCGATAAAGTAAGCAATAACAGAATACATGGCAGATTCCCAAGTAAATACAAAGCCTGCAGCGGTGTAGATAAAGAAGTTAATGACCATGACAATTTCACCTACTGAAAAGGGAGTCTTATTGTTGATAAGTATCGCAAGAATCTCTGTACCATCAAGAGAACCTCCGTAACGGATAACAAGTCCAACACCGAGTCCAAGAATGACACCACCAAAGATAGTGACCAAAAACTTTTCATCTGCAAATGCGGGTACTGGATGTAATAGTGCTGTACCGATGGATAGTATACCGATACCATAGAGCGTAGAGAGTGCGAATGTTTTACCAATCTGTTTATAACCAAGGTAGAAAAAAGGGATGTTTAATAAGAAAATAAAGAGTCCAATAGGCAATTTTAAGAAATGGCTTATCATGATCGATATACCAACAATACCACCATCTAATAGATTATTAGGTACGAGAAATAATTCAAGTGCAATGGCCATTAGAATCGCGCCAATTGTAATGATCATAAACCGTTTTAATTTTTCTTTTAACGGAAGTTTTTTATGGGTTTTAAAAGGTTTTGCGGAAGTTATATCCATGTTGTGCACTCCAATCTAATATATATAAATAATTATACAGAAAAAATCAAAATTTATTTAAAAATATGCTTGATATTTATAAATTTATCATGCTATAATCAATCTTGTGTTAAAAAAATTCGGCCCCTTGGTCAAGCGGTTAAGACACCGCCCTTTCACGGCGGTAACACGGGTTCGAATCCCGTAGGGGTCACCATTTTTCAATTACATATTTATACATGGTCCCGTGGTGTAGCGGTTAACATGCCTGCCTGTCACGCAGGAGATCGCGGGTTCGATTCCCGTCGGGACCGCTCAAAAGAAGATACGTTTACGTATCTTCTTTTTTTGTACTTGTCAGCAGTATAGAAAAAGATGTTGAACAGTGGTAAATTATAAGATAGATACTTATAAAAATTTTTATGAGATGAGGGAAATGTATGTCGAGAAAAATCGTAGTTGTAGATGATGAAAAACCGATTGCAGATATATTAGAATTTAACTTAAAAAAAGAGGGTTATGAAGTTCATGTCGCTTATGATGGCGATGATGCAGTGGAACTAATCTATGATATTCAACCAGATATCGTATTGCTAGATATTATGCTTCCAGGTCGTGATGGTATGGAAGTCTGTCGTGAAGTGCGTAAGAAATACGATATGCCGATTATTATGCTGACAGCTAAAGATTCTGAGATTGATAAAGTGTTAGGCCTGGAACTTGGTGCTGATGATTATGTGACAAAGCCATTCTCTACACGTGAACTGATTGCGCGGGTTAAAGCCAATTTACGTCGTCATTACTCACAAACACAATCTGAAGAGAAGGAAGAATCCACAAATATTGTCATTAAAGATATTGTAGTCTACCCTGAAGCTTATTCAATAAAGAAACGTGGTATAGATATCGAACTGACACACCGTGAATTTGAACTTTTTCATTATTTAGCAAAGCATATCGGGCAGGTCATGACACGTGAACATTTACTGCAGACAGTATGGGGCTATGATTATTTTGGTGATGTAAGAACTGTAGATGTTACAATTAGACGTCTAAGAGAAAAGATTGAAGATGATGCAAGTCATCCAGAATATATTGTGACACGCCGTGGTGTAGGATATTTCTTGCAGACGCAGGAGTAATAGAATGAAAGCGATTTTTAAAAAACTTCAGTCGTTACATATAAAGCTCGTTGTTATTTACGTCTTATTAATTATTATTGGGATGCAAATTATCGGACTTTATTTTACAAATAATCTCGAAAAAGAGCTTACAAAGAATTTTAAAACAAATATTAATCAGCAAATAAAGTCTATCAACTATGATATTAGGACTGTATATAACGAAAATAAATCTTCACCAAATAAAATACAAAAAGAAGTCCAGAAAGTTGTAGATGAATATGCATTAAGAACAGAGATAGATACCATTCGTTTTATTAATGATTCCGAAGTTATCCTTGCGACAAGTAACGATACAACTAAAGAAAATATTAACCAGAAGATCAATGATAAACAGATACAAAATTCTTTATCACTTGGGAAAACGAATGATCGTATTAAGCTGCGTGATGATCCTAACGGTAAGGTGAGGGTCTGGGTAAAGAATTTTCCAATTAAAGATGACAATAAAATCCTTGGTGTTATTCATATTGAAGAATCTATTGAGCCGGTGTATGCGCAGTTGATGAAAATCAATAGCATCTTTATTATCGGTACAGGTCTGTCATTGTTAATTACAATTATTCTTGGGTTCTTTATCGCAAGAACTATTACTAAACCTATTGCAGATATGCGTAATCAAGCGCTAGAGATGTCTAAGGGGAACTACACAAACCGTGTTAAAGTATACGGTAACGATGAAATTGGTGAGCTCGCACTAACTTTTAATAACTTATCTAAGCGTGTGCAAGAAGCGCAGGCGAATACAGAGAGTGAAAAGCGTAGACTTGATTCAGTAATCACGCACATGTCAGATGGGGTTATTGCGACAGATAGACGTGGTCGTGTACGTATTGTTAATGAAATGGCACTAAAGATGCTTGATATGAATAAAGATGATGTAGAAGGACGTCATGTTCTAGACATCCTTGCAATCGAAGCGCATTATTCATTGGATGAACTGCAGGATATTGCAGGTGGTATTATCATCGATATTAATGAAAAAGAAAGGCTTATTGTAAGAGCATCGTTTAGTACCATTATTCAAGATACAGGGTTTATTACGGGTTATATCGCAGTGCTGCATGATGTTACCGAACAACATCACGTTGAGAATGAACGACGTGAGTTCGTTGCGAATGTTTCACATGAATTACGTACACCACTAACAAGTATGCGTAGTTATATTGAAGCATTGGAAGAGGGCGCCTGGAAAGATGAGAATTTAGCACCGCAATTCTTAAGTGTGACGAGAGAAGAAACGGATCGTATGATTCGATTAGTTAATGATCTGCTCCAATTATCTAAGATGGATAATACAGATGATAATTTAAATAAAGAGTTGATTGATTTTAATATGTTTATTCACAAAATTATCAATCGCTTTGAGATGTCAGAAGGAAAGAATGCGACATTCATACGTGATATCCCTAAAAATGGTATATTTGTTGAAATAGATCCAGATAAGATGACGCAAGTATTTGATAATGTAATTACGAATGCATTGAAGTACTCTAAAGGAAGAAAGAAAGTTGAATTCCACGTGAAACAAAATACGTTATTCAATCGTATGACAATACAAATTAAAGATAATGGTATCGGTATTCCTTTGAATAAAGTAGATAAAATCTTTGATCGTTTCTTCCGTGTAGATAAAGCACGAACACGTAAAATGGGCGGCACTGGATTAGGTCTCGCAATTAGTAAGGAAATTATCGAAGCCCATAATGGGAGAATCTGGGCTAATAGTAAGGAAGGGTACGGCACTTCGGTGTATATAACGTTACCTTGTGAAGTGCTAGATGACGGTGAATGGGATGTATAAAAGTATATTTAAAGGGCTAACACTTTTCATCCTTGTTTTGATGAGCGTTATATTGACATATAAAATATGGAACTTCAAACCTAATCTTGTGAATGTAGAAAATTCCATTACTAAAAGTTCAACGGCGTTAAGTCCTAAAAATTTAGATAATATTCACAGTGCTTTTTTGCCATATCAAGCGGTAAGTTATGCGAATAATAATATTTATGGTACGACAAACAAAGATATATTGCTGGAATATATTAATAGTCTATCTAATAAGAAAATAACTGCCATAAGTACAAAGCAACTCAATATTAATTATATGCCTAAAGGAATGAAAGAACGATTTCTAATATTAGATTTTGCAAGCGACTTTCCATTGTCTATGTATTTATCGGATATTTTAGATAGTACTTTTAAAGGTGATGTCGATGAAACATTTAATCGCCTCATTGTGGACAGTTATTCAAAAGATAATTTAGTCCTATATGTCATTACTGATCATCAGACAATGGTGGCAATTGAAATGGATGCTTCGAGCAATAATTTTAATGAATTCGTTAAACATAGTGAAAAATCGATGGAATCCTATACAGGAATAATAACAAATGAACAATCGACAGACGAAAAGACAAGTATCTATGTGCCGGAACATCCTTCAGAGACTAAGAGATATAGTTACCTTGCAGATATAATTAGTGTAGATGATATTAATAAAGCAGTGCTTGGTGATAAAAATAGTATTATCGAACGTAAAGATAAAAATGACTCAAAAACATACAACTCTAATACAGGTATTGTGAAAGTAAAAAATAAATCAACGTATAAATTCAATAATTTATCAGAAGTCAATCATGCTAAACCTCGACCGCTTGAACACTTAATCAGCAGTTTCAATTTTATTAGTGAACATGGCGGATTTACTGATGATTATCGTTATTTTGATATAAAATCATCTGATAATGCAATCAGCTATCAAATGTTCTTTAAAGGATATCCAGTATTTCATGAAAATCATCTTAGTGAAATTGATATTGTATGGGGAGATAAAGATGTTTATGAATATAAACGTGGTTTATATTCAACAAGCGTAGCAGTCCCTTCAACAAAAGATATTGCTAAACTTCCTTCGGCTGAAGAGGTCCGTTATAAACTCGCATCAAATCAGGAATATCATTTTGATCAAGTCAGTAATATGATGGTCGGCTTTAACATGGTCTATTCAGATCAGGATACAATTCAATCTACATTATCTTTCGAGCCGGAGTGGTATGTGAAATACAATAATGAGTGGAGATTGTATCAAGATGGGAGGCTCGTATAATGGATTGGAAGCACGCAACGTCATTGTTTATATTTGTATTTCTCATCATTAATATAACATTAGGCTATATATACTATGAGAAAGTACAACGTGCGAATATTGTAGAGGATACGAGCAGTGAAAAATTAGATTTTAAAAAAGAAGGTATTAAATTAACGAAGCTTCCTTCTGCAGAGAATGTAAAGATGAATATCGTATCAGGTAAAAGTGCTGGGTTCACACAAAGCTCTTCTGATTTAGAAAAAAAAAGTGAAGAACTGAGCACAGTGACAAAAGTAGAAATTAAACCGGCAATTAAATTAACAGCAATTCAAGAAGATGATATTATAAAAGGTATTAAAAATTATTTACTTACTGAGATTGATAAAGGAAAAGAATATACTTTAAGCGGTATTGATCGTGCTAATAAAAAGTTATATTTCGATCAGATGTATGGAGAATATCCAATATTAAATAATGATAAAGCACAGATAAAGTTTTCATATAACGAAAAGAATGAAGTAACATCATTTGAACAAACATATTTGAAAGACATCCAAGAAGGATTAGGAAAAAATAATGAAAAGAAAAAAGTAATCCCAGCGATAGAAGCATTAGAGGTACTTTATTATCAAACAAAATTAGAATGCGGCGATGAAGTTATGAGCGTACGTTTAGGATATTATTCCATTGTGCGTGAAGTAAGAGGACAAGTATTAAAGCCGACCTGGCAAGTCGCAGTTCGTAAGGTGGATTCGTCTATTGAAACGTACTATGTAGACGCGGTGAATCCAGAACAACCAATATTGTAATTTAAGTGAGTGATAGAATGATTAATATGTCAGTATTAGCAAGTGGAAGTACAGGAAATGCAGTTTACGTAGAAAGTGAAAAGGGATCACTTTTAGTAGATGCAGGACTAACAGGTAAGAAGATAGAAGGATTATTCGATCAGATTGATCGTAAAGTAGAAAACTTAAACGGGATACTTGTAACACACGAACACATCGACCATATTAAAGGACTCGGCGTATTGGCACGTAAATATCAATTACCAATATACGCGAATGAGAAGACATGGGAAAGAATTGAACATGCAGATAAGAAAATACCGAGTGATCAGAAGTTTATCTTTAATCCATATGAAACAAAATCAATCGCAGGCATGGATATTGAGTCGTTCGGTGTGTCACACGATGCGGTAGATCCGCAATTTTATATCTTCAATAATAATTATAAGAAACTTACAGTTATTACGGATACGGGATACGTATCTGACCGTATGAAAGGTATGATTCACGGAAGTGATTGTTATGTGTTTGAAAGCAATCATGATGTAGATATGCTGCGTATGGGCCGTTACCCATGGAAAACGAAACAGCGTATATTAAGTGATATGGGACATGTTTCCAACGAAGATGCTGCGTATGCAATGCGTGATGTGATTACTGGTAGTACAAAGCGTATATATCTTTCACATCTCTCTCAAGATAATAATATGAAAGATATTGCACGTATGAGCGTACAACAAATATTAAATGCACACGATATTGATACTGAGAATGAAGTGGTGATCTGTGATACAGATAAAGCCGTGGCAACACCAATTTATGAGATTTAAGTATTCACATGTGTATAAGTATAGAAAATTCACAAAATATGTGCATAACTATGGATAACTTTGTGCATAAATAATAAGTTATACACAAAAAAGAAAAGATGTTCGGTAAAACGGGCATCTTTTTTATTTTTATGCATTGTAATTTTACAAAAATTATATGAATAACCTTTAAAATGTGATTATAATAGGATTGTGAAATGTGAATATGTGATTAACTTGTGGATAAGTAGGATAACTTTTATAAAAGGAATGAATAAACATGAAAATAACAATAATAACTGTGGGTAAGTTGAAAGAGAAGTACTGGAAGATGGCTGTAGATGAATATGTAAAAAGACTTGGTGCATATACTAAATTGGAACTCGTTGAGGTAGCTGACGAGAAAGACTCGGATAATATGAGTGAGAAAGATATCGAGATTGCGAAGAAGAAAGAAGCGGAAAGAATATTGAGCAAGGTGAAGGAGGACAGCTTTGTATATACGTTAGAAATTCTTGGCAAGCAGCTCGACTCTGTGCAGTTATCAAAAGAGATGGAGCAAAAGATGAACACCGGTAAAAGTCACTTAACCTTTATCATTGGAGGATCAAACGGTCTGCATCAAAGTGTTATGAATCGCTCTAACTACGCCCTATCATTTAGTAAGATGACATTTCCGCATCAGATGATGAAAGTGATACTGCTGGAGCAAGTGTATCGAGGGTTTAGAATAATTAGGAATGAATCGTATCATAAGTAATGAGGTTTACCTTTTCGATTATTTAAAGAATAATTTCTAATTAGTTGTATACATTTCATTATGGTATAATATTGATAATATGTTACTTGAGCGGAGGATGAAATTTGTCTAATTTATATATTTTATCGGAAGAAAGACCTAAAAAGAGTGTTATCACGCAGTTAATATTATTATCTGAGGAAAGACTGAAAAAAGATAGTAAAAAAAAACATAAAGATTCTGATGATTTGGAAGGAAAGGTATTATCTGCATCAGAGGAACCATTAGATATTAAAATTATCCCTGAAATAATAAACGGAAAATTTACTTTTAATTATTATGTTGATGGATATTCATCAAAATGGTTTGATAAAATAATAATTAAGTTATCTAAAGGTTACTCAAGTTTTATGGATTTTTTAGTTTTTTATCAAGATAAGCAGCCAGATCCTTCAAAGAGTAATAAATTATTATTTGCGGTTGAAGAAACTAAAACTAGAGATTCTGAAAGTAGAAATACAGGTGTATATCAACGCGGTACAAAATTTATTTTTTTCAATCATTATTTCCCTGATACTCCTATTTACATGTTATACAACGATAGTAATGAGGATTCTGAAAAACAGCCGTCAGACACTAGCATATTTGGTACTAATTTATATAAAAATTTGGAAGTTGAAATATTGGGCAAAGATGATAGATGGTTTAGTAGCTTCAGTAGTATAGAAGATTTAATCAATTTTAAATCTAATATGCGTAAACCACCAAAAAGTAATGTGCCTATGGAAATAATGAAAAATAATGATGTAATATATATTTCTGGTATTTTGAGTAAACCTAAAGATAAAGGTAATGTCGGACATGATCCAAATATTGGTGCACTATCTTTAATAAGTGCAGTTCTTCGTAAGTTGGGGTGGTGTGGTGATATTATAATTACGAAACATGGTGTTAGGCAGGAATATGTGAATGCTAATAAAAAAAATAAGTTTTTACTTATGTGTTGTATTCTTAATATTAAGCTCGAAGGATTAGATTTAAATTATAAAGAAATTCAGGCAAATATGCCAAGAAATTATTGGAAATACGAAGAATCTAGTGAAAAAATAGCTGATATATTCTTACATTTAATCTGTGATATGCATGGTATTCCAGCAATATATGAGAATCATGCTGGTAGTGAAAGAGGATATTTTGTCGATAGTAAAATGAAGAATATTGTAATTTTAAAAAAAAATATTCATAAAGAGTTATACTATATACCTGATGTATTAATTGCTAATCATCAAGGAAAAGAACTGCTGCTAATTGAAGGGAAAGTTTATGAAAAATATCATCAAGGGGTTTTAGAACTTGAAAATTACACAACTTTTGAAGAAGATTATTTAAAAAAGTATTATAGTGAGTATAAATATGAAAAGTGGGTTACTCTATATTCAAGTAAAGGAATGCAAACCCTTCCACATGAAAAAGTATTGTTGCTAATTAATAGTGAAGGAACCATTGTTTTGAACGACAAAGCACCTGAATGGTTAAAGCATATATTCACTCTTGAAAAAATTAAATTCTAAATATTATATAAAAAAAACAACTTTTTACTTTGTTAATACAGTAAAAAGTTGTTTTTTTTATTTTAAAATTTTGAACGTTACTGGATCATAATTAGTGACTAAGACTTCTTCACTTTTTAGTCTTTGTGTATTATATGAGGAGTTCTTATAAGTATGAGTTAAATAATGTATTTGCACATTGTTTTCGTTAGCAAATTGTTTTAATAAGTGATGCTCTTTGCTCTTATGTGTCAATACGTTACTAAGTGCGTATCGAATATTATTATTCGTTAAATCGCACATTAAATTGTACATTTCTATTTCTTGATTCTCATTCCAATTTGTAAAGCCCCTATTACCATCGTTATAACTTCCAGTCGTTATTATATAAGGAGGATCCAAATAAACGAAAGATTCTTCATCTAAACTTGAAATATCAAAATCTTGGAAGTACATATCTAAAAAAGTATAATCTAAGCTTTGTAACTTACTTACAAAATTTAATAAATTGTTTTTCATATTTTCGCTAAAATGACTTCTATTTTTACCGAAAGGATTATTGTATATCATATTATTATTAAATCTTATTTGATAATTATAAGAATATGATATTAGAACATATAAATCCAATGGATTGGGATTAGTATTATACATTTTTCGAAAATTAATATAACTTTCTTCATTTGTTTTACTTAAATTAAACTCTGCAATACGATTTTCTACCATTTTTATTAATTCATTAACGTCCATGTTAGCAAAATATCTAAACATTTCATTTATTTTATCGTTCATATCAACAAAAATATGCTTATTTGCTGTGACATTAATTCCTACATTAGCTCCACCGGAGAATAGGTCTACAAAAGTCGTAATGTTTCGAGGAAATAAAGGTAGGATTTGATTCAATAATCGATGTTTTCCTCCAATATAATTTAATGGACTTTTTATTAGCTTACTTTTATTATTAATATTTTGAGGAGGAGTATAGCTTTTCTTTTCATATTTTTTTATATAAAAGAGATACTCATATAACTCTGATTTTTGAGAAGTAATTTTAGATTTGTATTTTCGATAGGGGATTTTAACAACGTCGACATTTCCATCTATAGAACTATTTTTTAATAATGAATATATATCTTCAAATGGAATTATTCCCTCATCATTATAACTCAATATTACATGCGTGGATTTAAGGTTAGTAATAAGATCTTCTAAAGCTTCGTATGCATTTTTTGTCATTGAATATTTACTTTTTAATGGTGACCATTCAAAAATTTTAGTTTTTCCACGTAATTCTGGTTGCTCGTCTCTTGCTATATTTTCGAGTAAGTGATAATTTGACGCATACTGTCTTTTATTGTATGGAATATCTATATAGCAAATATCTACTTCTAGTTCTCTCACTAACAAATTGGAGTCAATGTTGTATGCCTTATTATTTTTATAATTATCTTTTACTTCTAAGGGTTCTAGAATTAATTTATTTAAAGCTCTTTTATCCCAATGTTTTAAGAAGGCACCATATGTCCCGGTGATATTACTGATATAAGGTATTGCTTCGATTAAACATGAGAGTAAATAATAATATTCTGTGTTATTTATCAAATTATCATTTAACCAAGAATTTATTGTATATCTAATAAAATCAATACGTGACCCATTTTCTTCTGTAATATACATAGCATCACCCAAAGGTGTGTAATTATAACTATAATAATTACTTTCTTTAAAAGTCATTGCGTTAAAATCATTATTTAAATATTCAAAAGGATCGAATTTTAAATTTTTAAAAGTCGGACTTATATTATTTTCTATTGTAGCTTTTGCATTAACAAAGCTAAAATACAATAGGTCATTAGTAATAATCTCATACTCATCTTTAAAATACCTACCAACTGCGTTAGTTCCTGCAAAAAGGTCTAAAAATACTTTTTCATCACCTAGTACATGTTTCTTTAATAAAATGTCAATTTCTTCTAACAAATTAGTTTTTGAACCAATATATCTCATCTTTTAACCTACTTTCTAAATTATAATATACACTAGTTTGAAATAAAACAATATAATAACTCCATCTTACTATAGCAATAAAGTAAGATGGAGTCTGTGAGATTCATAGAAAATAAATATTTAATAAATATTTATTGATATTTCAGTATGATTTATTGATTGTATAATAATTGTATAATTATCATCAAGAATAATTGCTAGTTCATCATTTTCAACTAACTTTTTAATAGTATTTATAGTATCTTCTAACTGTTTAATAACCGCTTCAGGCGACACACGAGCAGACTTCTTCTCATCGAAACGTTCGTAGGTAATATTTTCTGGATCGTCAGCGTTATAGCCCACGATGAAACGAAATCTATTGCTATCATTAAGGACTTTTAATGCTTTATGCAACTCGTTGATATCTTGTTTTCCGATGTAACAACTGCCACAGTCTCTTAGGTCTTGGTTGAGTTTATAATCAATATAGATAAGCTCTTTAATTCTATCAGCAAGTATCATAAGTGGCTCCTGATGATTGATTTTGTCATTACTATTTTATAATGATATATACGCATTGTGTAAAATTATCCATGTGAATTTAGAATATTTACATATAGTTAAAAAACTAAAAAAATTTAAAATACGCTCATCTCTGCAATTAGAGATGAGCGTATTTATTATTTAATAACTTTATCTTTTTTCTTCTAGCGAGGTGCCAAGCAACCAACGTAGATAACCTTAAATAGTAAGTATGACCAGAAGAGATAGTTATTTCTATCTATCTAGTTGCTCTAGCAGGTACATAAACATCAGATATTTTATCAGTCATTATTCCATTCCATATTTCTACATTACCATCACTATGTACGATAATAGTATTGCTTCCAGAACCTGATTTGTTGTTTGCTGCAACTTTATAAACAATCTCATCATCATTATCTACAACTTTTTCAATGACTTTCATTGTTAATCGAGAAGAATCACCACCATCAATATCAACTGCTTCAGCAGCCTTTTGAAGTGCGTCTTCTTCACTGAATAGTATTTTTTTACCATTCTCTAGTTCATTAAACATTTGTTCACACCTAATGTTATTCTGCTGATTATATATTGACTCTTTTATTTGTTCTTTAATATTTCCAGGATCACCGCCTGGCTTACACCAACCATTTAATGTGCCTTCTTGAATGAGAGTAGAGTACCCTTCCATAAGCTCATCGGTATTATAGTTATCTAAGTTACATTGAGTATTTTGAAATGCTTCTTCCCATATGCATTCGGAAGCAGTCTTACTAAGATTATTATCGGTTACTTTATCTTCGGATGATTTCTCGCTTGCTTTAGATTCGTTTGATTGCGTTTTTTTATCTTGTTTAGCATCAGCTTTTTTATTTTTTTCTTCACTTTCTATTTTTGCCAGCTCAAGTTTGATTTTTTCTTTTTCTATTTGTGTTTCTTGATGTTTATTGTAAGCAAAGAATGATAATAGTCCGATCCCTAAGAGGATTAATAATGATAGTAATATAGCTGATATTTTTTTCATAATAGTTCTCCTTTGTTGTTAAATTACGGAGTGTGTTGTTCTTCAATTGCTGCTTCTAGTTCATCCATAATTTTTGTATATTCATCCGGTGTAACATAATGGCAGCCAATTTTTTGCACTATCATATGAACTAGCTGCATGTAAAGTCTTTAACTATCCTTCAGTGTAGATATTTAATGATAATCCAATCAAATTTGATAACTTTAGCTATGAATTTAGCCTAGCATAATCTTGCGGTGTAATATATATACCACTCCTAAATGGTGGGTCAAAAAACTCAGTTCTTAAGTCAGAAGGTTTACTAGGGTCAAACGGTAGATTAGAGTTTATTTGCCCATTAGGACAGAAAATACTTTCTTTAACTGATTCACATGTATTAGGAACAGGTTGATTGTCGTTGCTTTGTTGTTTTTCTTTTTGTTGTTTTTCATAATAACATCTACTGTTAACATTCGCACAATCTGATTCTCCATTTTCATCTAGGCCGTTCAGAGTTAGAACCATTTGTCTTGCTTGGTCATATTCTTCCGGCATGACGTAATAGACTCTGTCTCTTATTTTAAGTGCTTGAGTTCGAGATGCAGAAGGACTATATATATCAAATCCGAGGGAACCTGAATCACCCATCCATCCTCCATTTGCATCAAATACACTTTCTTTAACTATAGCCTGTTCAGTTGTAGCAGCTTCTTCATTTGAATCGGAATTATTATCTGTTATTTTCTTTTTATCTTCTTTATTCTTATCATTTTCAGTATCTGATTTTTTGTCCGCTTCGCTTTTAGCCTTAGCAGCCTCGAGTTTCAATTTATCTTTCTCTAATGATAAGCTTTGATTTTTTGAATACTGAGAATAAGCAAATAAGCTGATGAGGGCTATTAACAAAAAAATTAATACAGGGGTCAACCATTTTTTCATAAAATTTCTCCTTAAATTATATTTTTACTTTATTTGTAATTATTATATGTATAGATAATGTTGAAGTTATTTTTACAATAATCCTTAACCAATTAATCTTAGGGTGCAATGTATTATTTATAAGTATTTTAACTATAAAAAGGATTATAAAAATAACTCTATCCTTCAATATTGAAGGATAGAGATTAGAATTACTTAATGATTGGAAATGTTAGTGGAACAACATAATCTTCACCTTTATTAGTTTTGATAATACCTAAGATACCATATACAAATGCGGCAATTGAGAATGCAAAAAATGGAATGATACCTATAATAACAATTGTAAAAATATATGATATTAAGAGATATCCTGTATAACAAATTACAAAGTTTAAGTAGTTTTTACCCTGCTGATTAATATATGCGGATTCATCTTTTTTCATCAACCATATAATTAATGGACCAATAAAACTTGTTAAAAAATTTAAGATCCAAATAAGCATAGCCATATTTTTTTCTTCACTTGTTACATTCGGAAAAGCATGAGGATTTTTAGAGTTGTTTTGAAAATTCATAATTAACCACCTTAATATAATTTTATTTTTTGTTACTATATAGCTTGTTCTTTCAAAAATACCTTCAAATACTTCGAAACATTCTTCTACGTTGCTCTTTCCAAGTTGATACATAGCGTGATAACTATTCGATCTAGCGAAAGGAATATACTTTGATACTTGCTTAGCAGTTACTCCAAAGTTGCGATTATTTTTATCTATTTATTCAATAATCAGACTGATGTCAGTAGCAACGTCTACACCACTTACTGCTGAATGTTTCTAACAATATTCATAGTGACATTTTTGTTTTAAGTAAGTGCTTTTTATTCTTGATCTTCGTTGTCAATCTCCTTACTTTCATTATTAATTTGTATCTGTTGGTTCATATATACAGCGTTTATTGCCAATATAAAATTGACTAAGGGTAGATACATATAAGAAGGTGAGATTAACATGATATGAGGGCTATACATCATACATACAGTTAAGACTTCTGGATAGGTCATGTAGAAGCTAACCGTAAACTGATTGTCTGATATAGACTCTATTACGTCTACGCTGTACTGATCTTTAAGTACATGCCAAACATCTTTAGTCATCTTCAATATTACTTTTTCCGGATTTGATATTTCAGCATCTGTTGTTTGTAAACTTTTAATATTTTTTATATGAAATTGTCGGTTGCTCTTCTTTAACCACAACTTATATTGATTGTGAGTACTTGTAATCTGTATGGGAGTTCCTACAATTTCTTCTCCATGATATTTGAATTTGATTGTGTTCTGTTGGTGTATTGCTCCTTGTAAAATAGATAACACTGTTAGAGTGCTTTTTTCTTCTTCTACCACGTGAAACATGTTTATCTGTTGTAAAAGTTGCTTTGTATCATGACTATAGAACTTGTAAATAATTGATTTTAATAGTTCGTACATATCACGACTTATTACAGATGAATGGTTTTTGAGATGCATAATGAGTATTGATAAGACATTACTATCCAGCAATGCATTATGTCTTATTAATCGGTACTCATTTGATTTGTGCTGATACGTAACTTCCATTCTCTGTTGAAAATCATCATTATCAAATAGATAATTTCTAATATCGTCTATATCACGTTGTATTGTCCTCTCATCGACTTCTAACTCATCAGCTAGATTCATCTTGTTGACTCCTTGATTGTTAAGGAGGCGAGTATATATCGTTAGAAGACGTTGTGCTTTGTTCATGAATCCACCCCTTATCGCTGTATCTTTATTTTATAAAAACGATTAGACATAAAATGTCACTACCAAAAACTTTTGTATAGTTTTTACAGATATTAGTGATGAAAATTCTCTTTGTTTTTATGAGAAAATTATAACTCATCCATAAAAAAAATAAAGGTCAGACACATAATGTCTAACCTTTAGAGATGGCCACTTTCTTTTAGTGAATAGAATGAATCATCTGTAAAGATGATATGATCGAGGACATCTATTCCGATTAATTTACCCACTTCATAAAGACGTTTTGTAGCTTCAATATCTTCGTATGAAGGTTGAGGATGACCACTTGGATGATTATGTCCCAATATGATGTTGGCGGCATTTGATAGTATGGCTGATTTGAATACTTCTCTTGGGTGTATGATAGAAGCATTAAGCGAACCTACTGATACCTTTTCGATGTGTGTCGGTTCATTTTTAGTGTTGAGTGAGAGGGCCACAAATACTTCTCTGTCAGAACTTCCTACAAATTCTCGCATAATCTTTGCAGCATTCTCAGGAGAGGATACCTTTCTTTCTGAATACCACATGACCTTCTCTTTAACCATTTGTATTGATACGATATTGATTTTCTTTTTATGCATTTTAATAACTCCTTTACATTTTTATTTTAGTACCCATTCCTGTCGAGCGATTGGATTTAATGGATGGATGATATTACCGTTCATCGGATTGATAAGTCTCTTTGTCTTTTTTGCATAAGGTTTAATCATCTTTTCAATTTCTTGTACACGAGGAAGTATTGTAGGTCGTTCTGCGTACGCTCCCCAGGCAATGATTAACTCATCGGATTCTTTGATACATTTCATAATTTGAATATCTGTATGCTTGTCATAGCCGTTTTCCAGATGTCGTTTATTGTCTGGACTTTTTATGTTGGAAAAGATATTGACGAAATGGATGGTTCCGTAACCAAGCTTTGTTAGTGAATTGATACAGAGTTGTGTCGTTAGGTCTAATGTAATGACTCCATCGTAATGTGGAAACATTGTTAGAATCGTGACAGTGGGTTTATCTTCATCTATGATTTTCTTTAATGCATAGCGATGGTTACCATCCTTGCTGAATATCGCTTCTGTGATTGTCGTATTTGAACGTGTTTCTAACATGGTGTAAACCTCCTAATATTCTTCTGGTAAAAGCATGACAAAATAAGAAGAGTCTATGTCATTACGATCTTCACGAATGACATAGACCTTTCTTTTTTTGAAGGTTTCTTTAGTTTTTATACGATATTTATAACTGTAAGGTGGTTCTTCCTGTAGAAGTTTAATACAGGATTCATCCTTATTTTCAGTATCTCTGATGTGAAATACACTCAGATAATCGGGTTTAATTCCCTGTTTCTTTGCTTCTCTTTCTCTCTGCATGACAATGTTCCAAAGTACCTGTTGGACAGGCACTGAGAAGTGTTCTTGTATCCCTCTAGTAATGTACACATCTGTGTTAATCATTAGTCATCATCTCCAAACTTAATAATTATTTCGCTTACTACAATGACCGCAATCTGAGCAATCTTAACCCACGTTGACAAATTCCAAATCCTCCTCTGTAAGATTTAATAAATGTAGCTCACTGTGCAGTGTCTTGTCCGTATCATTGATGTAGAAGAAATGTTCGTATTCACCTTTTGTGTAACCCAGTAAGATTATCTTGCCTTGATAGGTACCGATGAATGAGTAGATGTAATCTTTTATAAGTGAGTGGTTGTAAAAGGTGTATGTGTCGATGATTGCACCTTTTAGCTTCTCTGGAATCTTTCTCTCTCCCCAATTTAATTCTTCGATACCTAGCTGTATGAATTCAGTAAGATATTCTTGAGAAGAGAGGTTCAGTATTTCTTCTACATAGTGAGTCAGATGCGCTTTGATTTGTTTCATGATGTTGTTCCCTCCAATTGATTTAATTTGATGCATGATGTACATCATAATTAGAATATATATTTGAAGGTGGATTTGTTACATGTGAAACAAGTCCCCCGTTTTACCGTAATTTTTGACGAACAGTATCGATTTCATTAACGTGTAATTTGACTTTTTCTCTTAATAAGTAATATATTTTTATAATTTAACGGGATAACGGGGGATAATAATTTCACCTATTTTTATTGGACAAAGGATTAATTGAGATAGATGCTAGGCTATAATGATTTTTATATGTGAGTTTTTACGGGGAAACGGGGAGTGTTGTTTATTGATGAAAATATAAGCATTATATTTAGCGGTGTGTTCTATTAATACGTTCACGCATGTAGCGATGAGCGTTATTTTCATACAATAAACAGAACGGTCTATATGCGAAGGTAATATGTTTCATGCTCTGTAAATAAAGAAGAGGAAGCACTAAGCAGTGCTTCCTCTGGTTCGATACCGTTATATACTTCTTTAAGAACATCTTCATTAATCTTTAACGTAATGAAGAAGTCATGTTTCTTTCCTGGCTCCTTGCATTTCTTGAAGTGAATTGAATCAACGACAGAGAGATACAATGCTTTTAATTGTTTCTTATCTAATCGGTCCATATCCTTGAATATTGCTTGAAGAAGGGGTTTAATCTCCTCAATCGTTAACTGTTTAATGTTATCCTCCTTATGCGCTTCCATTTCAGCTATTGTCGCCTTAAGTGCTTCAATAGTACTCGCATATTCATCAATCGTTCCTTTTAGTGTATGGATAAGGTCAGGGGATGTTGATAATGCGATATTAAGGTTATTGAGTTTGACTTGTGTTTCTTCAAGCTGCTGTTTCTTATTCACCAGTCTTTGTTTCATTTCCGTTGGCTTAGCTTCTAAGCTACTGTTCACATTCTCCAAAACCTGTTGAAGTACTTTATCGTTGAATATCACTTCTTGTATACGATTGAAGACATAGGCTTCAGCAACACCTGCACGTATTGAGTTTGCGCTGCATACAGAAGCACCTTTGTTTCTGAACTGAGAACAACTATAATAGCGTATACGCTTCTTCTCGCCAGATTTTAGGGTATTGGTCGTGTTGCTTGCTGCATGAGCAGCACCACATTCAGGGCAGCGTACAATGCAAGATAATAGGTTTTCACCTTTACCGTTAAGCATTGGATTCTTACTCGCTTTTTCCATTCTAATCTGTACTTTATCCCATAAGTCTTGATCAATGATCGGAGTATGCTTACCGTCTGCGATAATAGGATTAGGGTTAAACCCACGACGTCTCTTTTCATTCCATCCGGTATATCTTAGATACCTTATCTTACCAATGTAAACGATATTGGTTAAGATATATTTAACGGCATTGGTGTCGAAAGTGTTATTTTTCTTAGTACGATATCCGTCCTTATTTAATGCATTTGCAATCGCTCTGTATCCTTTTCCAGAAGCATATTCCTCAAAGATACGTTTTATAATTAGCGCTTCTTTTTCAACAATTGCGAGCATTCTTTTGTTTCCAGGTACTTGTTGGTATCCAAGTACCTGTCCACCATTGTAATAGCCCGAATTAGCTCTAGAGACTAATCCAGCGAACATATTTTCTAAGATTTGATTCCTATCATACTCTGCCATAGACGCTAGTATTTGGAGCATCAATCGACCTGAGGCTGTGCTTGTATCGAACCTTTCCGTATCGCTATAGACCTCAACGTTGTATTTGTTGTAGAAGTCCACCATATCAATCATATGCTTGGTATTACGAGCAAGACGATTAAGTCTGTAGATTAAGATAATATCGAATTTTCCATTCTTAGCATCTTCGTTCATCTTTAATAATGCTGGTCTGTTCATATTCTTCCCTGTTAAGCCGTTGTCCGTGTAGACCTCATATATCTCCCAATCGTTTTTTTGGCATACCTCTTCCAGTAATTTCTTTTGTCCTGCAATTGAGAAGTTATCACGTTGTAATGCACTTGATACTCTTGTGTAAATAGCAGCTCTTTTCTTAGTCATAATAATACCTCCGTTATTGTTTTTGTAAAATTTGTATAAAACTTATCATTATCTTTGATTTACTTTATCCAATCGCTTTGTGTAGTTGATTCGTTTCTGTTTTCATTGGAACTATGTTAAGAGGATAGTCCGTAATAAATAGACCAGTTAAGTCGTTCTCTTCATCGATGATGACTTTTTCAATTATATGGTTGATGTCCTTTAGCTTTAAGAACGAAACATGTGTAGATACTATATTATTCAGCTTCTGCCTTGAGAAGTTTTTACTTGCTTGTACAGAATCTTCATCGGATACGTAGTTTGATTGGAACTCTTGTGCGCTGATTTTACCTTCTGCAAGTTCATTAATCAGCTTGGCGTTGGCTTGACTGATTTTTCTCTGGTCCTTCTTATGAATTCTAATAACTTTGTTAACAGCTTGTTCGATACGCTTAGCGCATTCTGTATCCTTTAAGAATGTCTTTAATGCATACAGAACTTGGTCTTCGATATGATCAGCATTTATTGACGTAAAAGGGCAGCGTTCATTTAATCCTGAATAATCCACGGTATGATTGCGACAGACGTACATTGTATAGGTCCTATTATTCTTTTTTACTTTGTGTGAATGGAGCCTTGCGTTACAGTAAGGACAATGTATCTTACGTTTCAGCAAAGTGTTTATCGGCTTACGTTCTATTCCTTTTGAAAGACGAATACGTTCAGCTTCTTTAAAGATTTCCTGGGTTATGATTGCTTGATGATGTCCTTGATACTCCCCATACTTTGAAGGTACGATTCCTGTATATATTTTGTTTAGCAATATATTTCTAACACGAACGTTTGTAAGTGATATATAACTTGTATCTTCAGAAATAAGCTTGCTGATGGCTTTGTAACCATAGCCATCACAGTAAAGCTGGAATATCCTTTTAACTGTCTTACTTTCTTCAGGATGCACAAAAAAGTTACCGTCTTCATATCTGTATCCGAAAGGTGCGTTTGTTGTAATCAGTAAGCCTTGTCTTGCCTTTTCACGTGCTGCTTTAGAGACATTATCTCGTATGTTTTCGAGCTCATTTTCGGCGAATGATAAGAACAGTTGAAGCTTCATTCGATCAAATGCCTTCGACAGGTCGAAGTAACCATCTGAGACACTGACCAGTTTCACATGGTATTTCTGTAATAACTCTACGAAATCAAGTGCATTTTTTAAGTTCCTACCAATACGACTGATTCGATAAATGAGTAGGGTGGTCACTTGATTGTTCTTAATTTCCTGTATCAGGCGTTGATAGTTTGTTCTGTTAGTATTTCGTCCAGAACCGATATCACTATAGAAATTTATTTTATCAACATCGATATCATATTTTGCAGCACATTTACATATCAGCTCTTTCTGAGTGGGTATGGACTGTTGTTTCTTTGTTGATTGTCTTACATATGCGACGATCATATTTTCACCTCCATTAAGATAATATAAGTTTGATAACAAATTGAAATAACAAGCCAGCATCCTTTATGCTGGCTTAAGTTGTTACTTACCTTCATTTAATTCATTGATTACAAGTTCAGAAATAAGTTCGATAAGTTCATTCATTTGTTATCATCCTTTCCATTGATACTGTTATAAATCATAGACGAGGTCGTTCTAATAATTGTTCTACATTGAATCAAAAGTCCCATCTAGAGGACTTGATCCATTAGATGGACCTGTTGAAAAACCAAACGCTTCGGCATGTGATGTGTCTAATTTAATACTGTAGAAGGCTGCTTTTTTCTTTTGACCATTATTATCTGTGTATTCATGGCGTATACTATTTCGGTCTTTCTCTTGCGTAATAAGGTACCCTTCACTTAAGAGCGCTTTAATGACAACAGTTTTGTCCTGGAAGTTATTATCTATGAGCATTTTATTGAATACATCTTTTAATATGTCCGCTTTAATGTAATCATTTTTTGAGTCATAACTGATGAAACCGTAATTGCTAAAGTTATTATTTAACCATGAGTTCCTTGAGAAGTAAGCATTATTGGTCAGTATAAATTGCGTAATAGTATCCATAGCTTTATCGGCTATGTTTCGATTACTCACAGTATTCCAGTGATATTGAATTAATTCGTCCACTATCATAGTGGACTTTAACGTTCTTTTTAAAACGTGTTCGAGAATTTTAACGGATAACAGGATAATTGCATAATAATCGCTCATTCTTATGCCAGTATTAGACTTATCATCTTTGAGCTTTTGTATCATCATTGACTTGAAGTCATTGTATGACCTTACAAGACAGTCGAATTCCGACGTTATTAAAAATTCTGCGACTAGTGGAAGGATGTGTCCATAATGTTGTTTAACAATTCTTTTAATCTCATCCGAATTATGACTACTTGTCGTCCAAGGGTTATCGAATTCAATCACTCTGACGTTTAATCCATCATTTTTTGCGGTCTTATTACTGTTTAATATGGAATGTTCTCCAGTACTGATAATGACAGTATTCCACGTGCGAACTTCTTTTGGAGTACCATCTTGATTTAGACGATTTTTTTCTCTGCCATCTGTTAGACTGTATATTGTCGAAGTCAGATCATTTGTTTTCACCATTGAAACTTCATCAAACAGAATGGGAATACCATGATTATCAGCTACTGAAGTAATGATGCTATTAAGCGTAGCATTCCAGTTCTTGTATAAGCTTGTAGTTTCATTGTTCGGCGATCCAGCTGTAGATAAAGCTAGCATTGCACTGGTTGTTTTACCGCTAGAACTATTACCGACAAAGTGAAACATCAAAGATTTTAATGGACTAATGCCTTTATTGTTCATAAAAGCATTAACAAGACCGGATATACCGATTGCAGCTGCTAATTCAAGCTTGTGATTGCCTAGTACATGGGTATCGAACATCTTCATCCATTCATCGAAAGAACCACTTGGTTGTATTTTTAATTGACTCGATGATTCGGGCGGATACTGTAGTTGTGACGATGAATATGGCTGATTAAGCAAAATCAGCGGTTCATGATGACCTGGAATAAAGCCAATTTCTTTGTACTGTACTATCGGTTGAATTGAATTACGCATTATTTGAAGGGCAAGCGATAAATCTGCAACGTACTTTTGATCTATAATGAAACCTTTCTTGATAAGGTTGGGTAAGTTGCTCGTCGATAGAATATCGCTGGATTCTTTGACTGAAGTGCCATGAGCATCTACTAAAACAATTACTTCGTCACTGTTTGAAACGTCCTTAAAGCGTTTAGTGACTGCGATGTAAGGAGCGAAGTTGATGCGTTTTTTTTCGCTTTTTGTTATATGATATTTATGCCATCCTTCTTGATCCAGTGTATAATTTCCATACTTTTTTTCATTGTTCATATTTACACCATTCCTTTAAAATTGTGTGATACTGATTTTAATGTGTACAATCAGTACCACACCGAGTTTTATTTAACGGTTGCTATGTTGCTTATGATACTTAAAAAATGGCTATTATTAAGCAGTGCTTATGTCAATTGAATTCTTATCGTTGGATTCCTATCAGCACTTCCATAATCGTCATTTTGCTTTCGAATAAATACGGTATAAAGGTAAGTATTCTCCACCTTGCATTCCTGACTCACTATATGGATAGTTAAAGAAGGTACAATAAAGGTTAAAAACATTTAATAATGATTCAAAATTGGGTTCATATACTTCTTCATTAAAGCGGCTTGGAATATGATCCCATATAGAACTCTCGTCAAAAATTTCTCCCTCTGGTACCTGGTGAACAGCTTCGAGCATATCTTCTAGCATTACAGCACCCTCTTTATCTAAGTAAAAGTCAAAACGTATACTTACGTTTTGCGCACCAGATGAATAAGTTTCAACTTCAAGTTGCTTATTTGAACCATAAAAATTATTTAGCTGCTTTGAATCATTGTTGATATCTACAATTTCATAGATGTAGGGGGAGTTGCTGTATAAACCTTCTAAAAGTCTTAGCGATAGGGTTTTTGCATCTAAAGCAAACTTTTCAAACGATTTTTGTACTGCCCAGACATCATCTGAAGTCCAAATATCATCAAAATTCTTATTATTTTCCTCAACCTGATCTACCAATCTGTAATATGTGAATCTGTCACCTGGTTTCATTTTCTTAGCTTCTGATATGATTGCTGTTAATAATTCGACTTGAGTTGTATTTAAATTTTCCATTTTATTTCTCCTTTGTTTTAATTGATAGAATTGAAGTTACATCAAGAGTGACAAACAATTTAGGGTGCTAATCTATAGCATGGGATTATTGAGTATACCTTGTGATTTTTACTGTTTTTCCCATGGCATTTAAATATATCCGGATACATATTGGCAAGATCACTAAACAATATCCCCAAGCTCCTCATATGCTTAGGTTGTAAATTACTCATAAATGGACTAATTTGTTTAAAATCAGCCATCGTAAATTTATCTGTACAACCGGATTTCGACCACTGCTTGCACTTAGGTAATACAATAGCGTTAAATGCGTTTTGTACTTCAGGTGATTGCTTTGCAACCTTACGTAACTAAATCGACGGATGTGTCATGTTAATACCTCCTTTCATAATAAAGTGCTTACTAAATATTCAAGGTATTGGATCCAATAACTTTTAAACATTCGTTATTGCCAATAATCTGGGCAATAACTTAACCGGTATAAGAATCATAACAACTACTAATTCATTTTTGGATGAGTGTGAAATAATAAAAAAAAAATTTAAAACCACTTCATCCCTTGATAGACATGGATGAAGTGGCTTTAAAATTAATTATTTTTTGCCCTTTTTTATAATTCTTTATTTGATTGGCTATTACTTGTTCTAAAATTCTCAAGTTCTTTTTTGTAAGAATTTGTGATTATATTAATGTGAAATATACGATTTCTATTGTTAGATGGTATGTTCTTGGATAGCTCTTCAATAATTTTTCTCTGAATTTTTAGATATCTCTTAGTAAATACGATTGGTCTATTCGTAATTTTCATTTGTATATTTGGATAGTATTTGCTCACTATTTCAGGATCAATATAACCGTCTATTTTTTTTAAAATCAAATTTATGTCTTCGATCATATACATAAAATACTCTTTAGGAATTAATATTGATTTACTAAAATTCATCTTATTATAAATTAAAAACGAATGTAGCTTTTCTAACTCATATTTGGTTTTCAAAATTTGTTCAGTTAGTGCTACATTTTGATTTGCTCTTCTTCTATAGAATTTCATAATTTTAATTTTTTTCAAAATAGAGCTTTTTTTCTCAGCGGCATAGATTTTGTTTACGTAAGAAAAAGATTTTAATTTTTCTTTTCTACTTACTAGATGACTGCTCATTCTTAATAAATATTCTCTTAAAAATTCATCATAATCATAAGTTTTTCCAGCATGCATCAATTTATTATCAGTCATTTTTGCTAAAGCGTTTATAGAAGTGCGCTTAAGCTCTCTATTCTTATTTTGAGCTCCATATTTCTTTTCTATTTCTAATGCAGGGTTATCGACAAATTTGGAATTAATCAACATTTTAACAATGAGTAAATCTATGCTTTTGTACTCTGTCGTTTCAAAAAGTTGAGAGCTTTCTATGGGGCTGTCTATAGGTATAAGCGATTTTTCGTACAAATCATAATCTATTTCCTGCACCTTTTTATATGCTTTTTTATTAATTGGAATTTCGGAATCTACTGTTTTACGTTGTTCTACATATTCTTGAAGATGAAAATTATATATTGTTTCATCTATTGCTTTGAAAATTTGTTTTTGCAGTTCGATTTTCTTTTCTACAGAAAATTGATTCATGTGGCTATAAATCTCTTGTAACTTTTGCTCAAAAGCATCTCCCGTTTGCAACCATTGTAAAGTATTTTGAAAAATATCTTTGCTAATAATATCTATTTTTAAAGGTAAGATATCTATTTTATCTATGTCCTTCATTATTCCTCGGATAAATTTTATGTATTCAGCTCCATTAATATCATTTGTATTAAATGAGTTTTTATTATTTGATTGATTCAAAGGTAAGTTATCGATATTTTTTAAAAGTACAATCAACAATTCTTTAGATATACCATTAAAGGTGTATTGATTATTTTTTTCTTCCCCATTAAAGTTATGAAAATGTTTAAAATCAATGTTGTAAAACTTCTCTAACTTTTCAAGTTTTAAATTCAAAGCGTAAGATGAAATTTTTAGTTCCTCATAAATATCTTTTTTTGAGTACATCTTATCTAATACTTTTGTCTTCATTGACGTTTTCCTCCTATTTCTCTTATCAACGCAGCTATTGAATAGATAGAACCATATAGGTCTTTGACCTTAATTTTCGCATAAACGATTTTTCATCTATAAAGCTAAGAAAATTATTAATATTCTTTGCAACATAATCCATACATCTTCTTATAGTTAAGTATTATAATAATATCAAATAAGCATCAATGTGAGATAATAGAATTAAAAATAATTGTTACAAATATTAACTTATTGAATTAATAACAAGAGAGGGAAAAAGATGAAGAAAAAGATTTTTATTTCATATGCATGGGACGAAAATGAGGATAAAAAAGTAGTTGATTTAGCAGAAATGTTGGAAGAGTATAAAGAGATCGAGGTAGTATTTGATAAATGGGATGTAAGTAAAGGTAAAGAATTACCGCATTTTATGGAGCAGGGCATTCAGCAATCAGACTTTGTACTTGTAATTTGTAGCAAACGTTATAAAGAAAATACAGATAAAAGAGTGGGTGGTAGTGGCTACGAAGCAAGATTAATGTCAGATGAAATTTTAAGAAACGTTGGTGAAGATAGATTTTTACCTATATTATTGAATGAAACTGACAAAGATTCTATACCTAATTTTCTTAAAGGCAGAGTTTGGACTGCTCTATACCATGATAAAGAATCTAAGCAATTCAGTAATGAAATGAACGATTTATTGGCAACAATAGTAGGACATAAAAAGAAAGTAAAAGAGAAGACTAAGAGTGTCTTTGATCGTTTAGCAGAAACTAAGACTATTATCGATAACTATGATGAAATCAAGATTTTAGGAATAAAACAAGAGGAAGTTACTGTTCCTAAAATGGATGGAACAAGAGGCTCAGCCTTATATAGCATCCCCTTTTTATTAAATCAACAGCCTAGTCGTGAATGGAGCGAGATTTTTATTTATAAGTGGAACAATCCAAGAGTTTATTCAACGATGCATAGGTTCGGAAAAGCTCGTGTAGTTGCAGATAAAATTATTTTAGATGGAACAACAATTGAAGAGGTAAAAAATTATCATCGAGATACACTTATTATGTGTGTGAAAGATGCAAATAAGGATTATAAGAATATGATAGAGAAAAAAGCAGAACAACAAAAGAGGGAAAGATCTAGAATAAATGAGTTTGAAGAAGCACTAAAAAGAAATATAGATGATATTACATTTTAAAAAATAGGAAAAGCTTGTTAATGTCTTTGACAGGTTAACTGTTAAATTATATAGATAAAATTAAGCGTCGAACTGCATTCAGTTGTAGTTCGACTTTTATATAATCACATGCTACATTGATTGTAATAATACAATGTGTTAGAGGTGTGAAATATGGAAATGAATCGTTTTGATATATATAAAGAGCTATGGACAAAATCACGAACTGCGTTTGCTGAGGAACATAATATCGAGTTTACTAACCTGAAGAAAGTCATAGAGGTACATAATATTCCATTACCTGATTCTAAGTATCTATATGATTACAGAAGAGGTGTTATTGGTACACTAACCCCTATAGAAGGTGAAGATTATATAATTAAGATAGATGAGAAACTCAGTGAAAAAACTAAGATAACAAATAAATGGTCATACTTTGATGATGATAAAATAGAAGAGATTTATAATGTATATACAGAATTGAAGATACCAGACAAGGTTAAGCGTCATCATAAAATCATTACTAAACATAAAGATTACCTGACATCTGAAAGAAGAAGAAAAAGGGAAGCGGAAATGAATCCTTGGGGTCATAGTTATTACCGCCCGGAATCAATGAAAGTTTTGAATGCCTCCCATATTTCAAAAGAAGCATTGCCTGATTTTTATAAACTCTGTGATACTTTATTTAGAGCGGTCGAGAGCTTAAAATTTAAGGTCAGTGTTGATGAAGAATACATAAATTTTCAAATACATCGCAAAGACAAACAAGTGAAGAAAAACGATATAATGTTCGAAAAAATGAATGTGTTCCAAATAAAGTTAAAATTTAAAGAAAAGACGAAAAGAGTCAAAAGAGATGATGATCGATATTCTAGCTATGATTATATCAATACGGGTTATTTCAAAGCGGAACTCATCGGAGTATATCCATGGAGTAACAATGTTCATGGAATAAATAGAGAGTATCCTGGCACAGATGACCATGACAACTTACTCAAGAAGATTTTTGAGAGAATTTTTGAATTACCTCAGTTATTGCATGATGCAGAGATCGAATATATCGAAAAGCAAAATGAGGAAAAGCGCAAACGTATAGAAGCTGAACAATTAAGAAAAAGTAGAGAATCTGAATTTAATAAAATTAAATCATTAATCAGTGAATACAAGTTACATAAAGAAATAAAGGCATTGACCGAGTATATTAAGGAATACAAGTTAAAGAATGCAACAATGGAAGAGATGATGTGGTATAAAGAGACGCTTGCTTGGTTGAAAGATGCTGATAAAGTTGATAAATCATTAGGTGATAGAAACCATGAACAAATAGTAAAATACTTATTAAATGAAATAAAAGAAAACGATGTTGATTTCTATGATCCATCTAATTATAGATGGTGGTGAGTAAAGAAAAAACTTAGAGCAATATATTGATTATGCAAAGGAGATAACAAGATGGATGTACAGGAAATATGGGATAATAAATTATCTGAAGGACAGAAATTAGAATACAAAGAATTCAGTTTTAATAATGGTAAATTTAAAGATTTAAGTAATAATCATAAAACCAAATTGATGCAAATTATTAGTTCGTTTGCCAATACAGAAGGCGGAATAATAGTATTAGGTATTGGTGAAGATGAGGATCATAATCCAAATAGATTGAATGATGTTGGAATTTCAAAAGACGGATTTGAAATGTGGGAACAGTCTTTTAGACAGTTGTTATCTAGTAAAATCAAACCAGTAGTACATGGTATTAAATGTACTCATGATACTATTGAAGATAAAAACGTGATTAAAATTGATATTCCTATGAGTCTTAATAAACCTCATGCAGTCAATAATGGTAGTAAAGATGAACTATTCATTCGATATGGAAATCTAACAATTCCAATGTCTTATCAGGACATGAAAAATGCGTTTGAAAATAAATCTTATATTGAAAACAAGATTAATGATTTCAAAAATGAAAGAATTAGCATGTTATTAGGTGGAGAAATCATAGGTGATTTAGAGGGACAGTCAGTTATGGTTATTCATATAATACCTGAATTGAGTATGAGAGGAAATAATTATGTAAATATTCGTGACGTAGCGAATAATAAAAAAATTAAATTATTCAGTCCAGTCGACATGGATGGTCAATATATATACAACATGGATGGAATAATGAATGCACATCATTCTTATGAAGAAAATTTAAATGCATACACTCAACTTTTTCATAATGGAAGTATAGAAGTTGTTGAATCAAGGATGATGAATTATAAACCACTGTATGCGAATGAAAGTGGGATTTATGATTGGAAGGAATTTGAAAAATTACTTTTTGATAATCTTATCAATTATATCAAGACGCTTGAAACGCTTGATGCTCCAAAACCATTTCATATATTTGTGACATTATTAAATATAAAAAATAAAAGAAGTATTGGTGATTTTGAATTACATCCTGTCAAACCATTCCCAAGATCAGTAATTAACTCTTTACCAGCGTATATAACGGAAGATATTGATAATGCTGATTCGTTATATCCATTAATGGCTAGTCTTGCAAATGCATTTGGGTTTAAGAATTCAGGTATTTATACAGATGAAGGTAAGTTAATAGATAAAAATTATTAAAATAAATACTTTTTGGGAGAAAATTTATCATGAGTAACTATATATTTCAACAATACCATAGCAAAGAGAACGTCATTACAGCTAACTTCATATTTTTTATAAGTAATATAAGAAGGATTTCTGAAAGAGCATATATGAATTTTATATGGAACATACAAGGAGAGGGCATACCGGAAGATAATAATTTTGTGACTCCGTTATTTAAAAATCAAATCAAGTTAAGAGGTTACAATAGTGTTCCTGACGGTATGATTCATCAATCTTCTAACAAAATAATTGTTGAAACTAAGGGTAATGGTGCAATATTTAGAGAGGAACAGATTAAGGGTCATTTAAATTATTTTGATAACGAAGATTTAATGATTTTTTTGACTTTAGATAAATATAATCTTAGTGTGTCAGATAAGTTGATGATAGATAAAGTGGTTGAGTTGAAGAATAACACATTAGATGATCAAAAAAAGAATAGAATTAAACATGTCCATTTAAGATTTAAGGATATTATTGATAAGATTTATGAAGTAATAGACGAAACAAGAGAATTTGAATTGATAGATTTAATTGAAGCATACTCTGAATACCTTCAATCGGAAAATTTATTAGATGATATTGAGGGAAGAATGAGAATGTGTCTTTCAGGTAGCTCATTTGATGATAACCTTAAACATAATATTTACTTTCATCCTGCTGAAAAAAGAGGTTACAGTTTCAAGCCGATAGAATACATCGGGCTATATACAGACAAAGCAATAAAAGCTATCGGAAAAGTAGACAAAGTAATAGTGACGGAAATAAATGAGAGCTCATTATCCTTGAAGACAGTTTATCCTGTAGGTACTGAGTTATCGATTGATGAGTATGAAATAGTTAAAAATAAAATAATGGTGCTTGGGAAAGAAAAGTGGACTAATCTATTGAACGAACCACATTATTATTACTTAATTGAAGATTTTATAGAGACAGACTACAAGAAAACATCTAAAGGTGGATCAATGGGGGTTAGGTATTTTAATGTGAATGAACTTTTGAATAGGGATAACTTAACCACTGAACAAATTGCTAATTTGTTAAGTAGTTTATATTGGGAATAAAAATATTTATAAATCATTTTACTTGTTTATATGACTTTATTTTATAGAAACAATAAGAAAGGTTATGTAGATTCTTCGTTATTATTTGAAATATTCACTTATGTATAGGTTCCAAACTATTTAAATTAAAACTAAAAATGAATAAAGAAAGATTTAGAGAGGTATAACTTTGAAAAAAATAATTATAAATGATGAAATTATTATGGCATTATCATCGGCAGTAGATGATAGCGGAATGAACATAACTAGGAGAGACCCATCACATTCACAAATTGATTCATTAATTGAAAGGTTCGGATTGGAGACTTTAGATCCTTCAAACAAAAGTAAACCAGTTGGAAAAAGAAAAAGAGTATATAGTGTATTATCTGCTGCATTAGATACGTCTATGGAAGTATCGGCGGAACACTTTGCATATTCTCTAATTAATGAAATTAGAGGTTTGGGAGGTTTTAGAGAAAGTTCTCCTAACTATATAGGAAATGAAGCGATATTAAATTTAAAAGAAGCTCTTAAAAATGCTGGCTATGTATTAAGTTCTACGGGAGTTATTACCGTATCATTATTAGATAATTTAAATGAGTTAGAAAAAGAAGAAGTACTTAATGGCTATGTAAAGAGAGCGAAGAAAGGATATGAAGATGCAGCTTTAGTTGTAGGAACCAGTAAGGATTTATTGGAGGCTACTGCCATTCACGTTCTTGTGAAAAAGTTTAATTATGATGAAGATTATTATAGGAATTTTCCAACCCTGTTAGGTCAAGCTTTTATGGCAGTGGGATTATGTTGTGATAAAAAAGAAATTAATAATGAAAATAAATCTGTGAGCGCAAGAATGAAAGTAGAGTATTCCTTATATAAGTTAGGATGCTCAATAAACTTATATAGAAATAAAGTTGGGGTAGGTCATGGTAGGCCATTCCGACCTGAAATATCAGAAGAAGATTCTAAAGTTGCTATAGAATCAATGGGAATGATTGCAGAACTATTATTATCACGATTAAAACAAAATAAAGATATAGTTTAAGCTATGTCTTTATTTTGTTAGAAAAAGAGGATGACATTTCTTCATTCTCTTTTAATTTTAATTGTAATCAATCTTGAAAGTAATTTAGATACTGCATTGCTATTACCTTGATTTCAAAAGTTTGGATAATTAATAAATATGAGAATAGAAATCTAAAATTGGAACATTCTTTTTTATCAAATAATTTCCTATTGCTTTTTCTATATCATGTCTACTATATCCATAAGGAATATTTTTCAAAGGAAAAACTAAGACGAATGAATCATCCCACTGTTCTCTTAATTTATGAATGATAATTCCTGATGAATTATGTTTCCATTCGCTCTTTTTACACTTTTCATAAGGGTCCCAAACTTCTACTTTTAAGTCATATTCAGAGGTGTTATTAGGTACATCAAAGTTAATATCGTTACTGACGGCAACAACACCCAGATAACCACTCGTTGTAAATTTCATCCATACTATATCTTTTTCATTCTTTAAAGAATAATCATTTTTTATTTTCTTATAATCGACAACTGTTGGATTCATTTTCGGATTTTTAGTTGTTTTAATATCTATTTTTGATAAAAATTCAAGTACATATTCTTGTATCTTTTCAACTGCAACGGTTGGTAAGGCTAATTGTTCTTTAGCCTTCTGAAAGCGAGTATATGATTTATAATGTACTGATTGACAATATCTTTTTCCTTCGTACTCATAAAAAGCATCATCCAGATCAAAAATGTATTTTTCAATTATTTCATTCATAATACTCTCCATTCATTGATTTAATTTATTCATATTCATTATATAATAAAAAGATTAAAAAAGTATTATGTTTCTATTATTAATTTATCTTTTAATAATTAACCGTACTTTTAACCGATACACTCAAGTATATCATCGTTAATGAGGTTAATGGACTATTTTGGAATCTCAGGATTAACCGATACACTGAATCGTATCACAAGTAATGAGGTTTATTTAGAACTGTGCCTAATCACTGAGGTAAAGACATGTCGATTTGATATGTCTTTTTTTATAATTAGTCAGTATTATTCAAAAGAAAATATTATTAATGTTATTTAAATTAGTTAACAGTGTAACAATGTTATGTTACGATATTTTCGAGGTGATGATATGGAGGATTTAATATCTAAAAAAGAGTTGCTGAAAGTATGTGATATTAGCTACGGGCAGTTGTATCGCTGGAAACGAAAGAAGCTGATTCCTGAAGATTGGTTTGTAAGAAAGTCTACTTATACAGGCCAAGAAGCATTTTTTCCTAGAAATAAGATGATTGAGCGCATAGAAATGATAAAAACTTTAAAAGATGATCATGCTTTAGATGATTTGTATCAAATTTTTAAAGAAGATTGTGAGGTAATTGAACAAAGAGACTATGATAGTAGTTTGTTTGAAGAACATTATTGGGAAATTGCAGACTCCATTTTTACGAAGCGTAATAGTGTTTCACATAATGAAGGTATGACATTGATGTTTATAGAGCTTGCTTTAAATTCAGGGTATTTTTCAAAAGAAGAAGTACTAGAAAGTGCAGTAATATATCACCAAAACGAGATGAAAGATGTAAATTATTATTTTGTGCGAGCTATGGGTGTGTTCATGCTTATTTGCGCAAAAGAGATATTAAAAATAAGTGAAAACGCAAAGATTATTTACGAATTAGATGATACAGAAATTCAATTAGCTATACAACAAAAATTGAAAAGAGGTAGTCATGATGACAACGAATCTAAATATTAATGCGATGACAACTATAGCTGCGGGAGAATATGATGAAATTAAAGTTACGGGTATAGGTTCAGTAACTGGAGATATTAAAGCTGACTTGATTAAAGTAAGTGGAAAAATGGATGCTGAGGGTGATATTTCAGTTAGAGATTTCAAAGTATCAGGAATGACTAGCATCAAAGGTTCCTTAAAAGCTGATACTATGAAAACAAGTGGCAAGACAAATATTGAGGGAAGTATAGAAGGTAATGACGTCCATGTATCTGGTATGTTAGATGTTGAAGGAAATATTACGGGTGAAAGATTAAAAGTATCTGGTTATTTAACAGTTGAAGGTGATATCGAAGTTGATCATTTTGAATGTAGTGGAAAAATTGAAAGTGATGGTTTGATAAATGCCGAAACGATTAATATTACGCTTGGGAATAATTGTTCAGCACAAGAAATTGGTGGAAAAGAAATTACTATACTAGATGGAAAGGCGACTGAGAATAAAGGTTTATTTGCATCATTGTTTATAGAAAATAAAAGTGGAAAGTTGACTTGTGATTTAATCGAGGGTGATGAAATTCGTCTAGAAAACGTGCTATGTGATGTAGTAAGAGGAAAGAATATTATCATTGGTAAAGGTTGTATTATAGAAAAAGTTGAATATACAAATACAATAGAGGTTATTGAAAATGCGACTATCAATGAGCAGATAAAAATATAAATGAAGAAAGTCACTTCTCGAAATTTGAGAAATGATTATTATTATAATCTAATAGATTAAAGTACATTAATTTATTTAGTAATAAAATAATTGATGAATTATATCAGTTCGGGGTAAGGGTGGATATTAATGAGTGAGTTATTAAATGTTTATTATAAAAATAGAAAATTAAAAGGTGTTGATAGTAGACAGAAAGTACATCAACAAGGCGAGTGGCATGAAACGTTTCAATGTATATTTATACAAGGTGATAATATATTTCTTCAAAAAAGAAGTTCTAATGTGAAAGATTATAAAGGTATGATTGATGTAACGGTTGGAGGACACCTATTGAATGATGAAACAGTTGATAATGGTACGCGTGAAATCGAAGAGGAGATGGGTATTCAAGTAGGTTTTGAAAGTTTAAGTTTTTTATGTACACTTCCTGAGGAGATGACTTCAGATAATATAATCGATAGAGAATTTATTAATATATATACTCTAGAGGTGTCAGAAGAGGATGTAAATAGTATTCACCACGACACAGAAGTAGACTATTTATTAAAGATAAACTTGGAAGACTTCTATAATTTCTGTATAAATAACACTGAAAATTGCAAAGGATATACAGTTATTAGCGATGAAGAGATTACTTTTACAAAAAATGATTTTCTACCATATAGCAATGCATACTTTATGTGTATTGGTGCATTGTTATACCATAAAAAGTAAGTGAGAATGAAATCCTTAAAGTTATCATAAATGATGTGATTTTTCTTAACAATAAAACGCCTCTCTATAATTATAGAGAGATGTTTTAATATTATTTCAAATTATTATTACTCTAAGTTTGCATGATTATTCTGCATTGTTTCTTCATCAACATTTAGGGATTCTTGAATCGTTAACACGATACTGTCTAAATAGATTTGACTGCTTTGCTCAAAGAGACTCCCTAAAGGTTGTTTTGAACCTTCTGCATCGTATTTTGTACCAGCAGGTAATACGATGGTTAAGTCTGCAATATCAGCAATTGGTGATTCGTCTTTTGTTGATAATAATAATACATATGCTTCATTATCTTTCGCTGTTTGTGCGAGCAATTTTAAATGAGCTGTAGATCCTGAACCTGATGCTATAACAAAGACATCATTTTTCTGGATTGATGGTGTAGTTGTTTCACCCACGACATAAGCTTTTTTGCCTAATTGATTTAATCTCATGGCAAAGCTCTTAATGACAAGACCTGAACGGCCTTTACCAGCTACAAATATTGATGATGCATCCATAAGATCTTTTGAAAATTTCTCTGATTCTGCTACATCAACATTTGACAATGTCTGCTTTATTTCATTTAAAATTAATTCAAAGTGATTATGCATGTGCATCAACGATTTCACGACATTTTTTAGCAGCAGCTTTTGGATCATCAGCATTTGCGATACCGCCACCTACGATAATTAGGTCAGGTTTTTCGGCTGCTACTGTTTCGATTGTATCAGGTTTAATACCTCCAGCTACAGCTACTTTAGAATTTGAAATCACTGATTTCACAGTACGTAAACTTTCTAAAGGTGATACACCTTCAGCTTGTAAATCATATCCAGTGTGAACTGCGATATAATCAGCACCCATTTTATCTAATTCAGCTGCGCGCTGTTCTAAATTTTGAACTGCGATCATATCAACTAATAGTTCTTTACCGTGTTTGTGTGCTTCTTCAATAGCGCTTTTGATTGAAGCATCTTCAGCCACTCCTAAGATTGTTACGATATCAGCACCAAACTTTATCGCTTGGCTTACTTCATATCCAGCAGCATCCATAATTTTTAAGTCTGCTAATACTTGTGTGTTATTAACTGATTTACTCATATGTTCAACGGCAGATAGCCCTTCGTTTATAACAATAGGTGTTCCAATTTCTACGATATCAATATATTCTTCTACTTCTTGTGCTAGCTTCGCTGCCTCTACTTGATCTAATAAATCGATTGCTAATTGTAATTTCATAATAATTTCCCCTCTCTATCTTTTATGTACCCATTATGGTATTATTTAAACAAAAAAACAATACTGACATTTTAGTCACTATAAATAAATGGAGGGTTTAAATTGTTAATTGAATATAATAATAAAGAATTTTATACATCGAAAGATTTGGCGTTATCTGTAATTGGAGGTAGATGGAAAATTGCAATCATCTATCATCTTTTGCATGAGGACAGATTAAGATTAAGTGAGTTACAAAATAAACTTCCTGATATCAATCAGCGTATGTTAATCAGACAACTTCGCGAGCTGGAACAAGACAAAATCATTGAAAGAACAGTGTACCCAGTAGTGCCTCCTAAGGTAGATTACAAATTGACAGAAATAGGGTTGAAACTTGATGGAGTAGTTTTTTCGATTTGTAATTGGGGAGATGAGTTTTTGCAGGTGATTAAAGGTGATAATCATAATAAGATAACATAGTGCTGCGTCGTTTAAAGATTTCTCGGAATTATAGTATAACTGGATAGGCATTAGGTATATATCGTATATGTATTTTTGAAATCAATTGTAGCAATCTATATAAGAAAAGAAGTAAGATGGAAAGATCGTAATATAAAACTAAAAAAACTGAAGCTAGGTTTTCAAAAAGAGTGAAATATATCAATTTATTGAACTCATATTCAAACTTTATTTTATAGCACAATTAAATAGTAGATAAAGTACGAATAGATTTATTTATTGCAGAAAAATATAATCGAACTAACATTAATTCAATAATAATTAAAAAGAGAATGAAGATGAAATTATTCATCTTCATTCTCTTTAAATATGTTTAGCAATGTCTATTATTTAAAACGTCTTGAGAATGCTAATAAGCTTAATCCGATAGCAGAGAAAAGTCCACCGAATAAAGTAGCGTTATTTGATTCTCCTGTATCAGGTAAGGTTTTAACATTTGTAGTTTGAGCAGCTTCAGTTTGAGCAGCTTCAGTTTGAGCAGCTTCAGTTTGAGCAGCTTCAGTTTGAGCAGCTTCAGTTTGAGCAGCTTCAGTTTGAGCAGCTTCAGTTTGAACAGCTTCAGTTTGAACAGCTTCAGTTTGAACGGCTTCAGTTTGAACAGCTTCAGTTTGAACGGCTTCAGTTTGAACAGCTTCAGTTTGAACGGCTTCAGTTTGAACAGCTTCAGTTTGAACGGCTTCAGTTTGAACGGTTTCAGTTTGAACAGCTTCAGTTTGAGTGCCTTCAGTTTGAGTGCCTTCAGTTTGAGAATTTAAAGCTTCATTAGCAGCATTTTCCCAAGCATCAGCGTGAGCATCTTCAGCGTCTTTACCTTCTTGAGCAGTAGGTGTATCAGTTTGAGGACTTAAAGCTTCGTTAGCAGCATTTTCCCAAGCATCAGCGTGAGCATCTTCAGCGTCTTTACCTTCTTGAGCAGTAGGTGTATCAGTTTGAGGACTTAAAGCTTCATTAGCAGCATTTTCCCAAGCATCAGCGTGAGCATCTTCAGCGTCTTTACCTTCTTGAGCAGTAGGTGTATCAGTTTGAGGACTTAAAGCTTCGTTAGCAGCATTTTCCCAAGCATCAGCGTGAGCATCTTCAGCGTCTTTACCTTCTTGAGCAGTAGGTGTATCAGTTTGAGGACTTAAAGCTTCGTTAGCAGCATTTTCCCAAGCATCAGCCTGAGCGTCTTCAGCGTCTTTACCTTCTTGAGCAGTAGGTGTATCAGTTTGAGGATTTAAAGCTTCGTTAGCAGCATTTTCCCAAGCATCAGCCTGAGCGTCTTCAGCGTCTTTACCTTCTTGAGCAGTAGGTGTATCAGTTTGAGGATTTAAAGCTTCGTTAGCAGCATTTTCCCAAGCATCAGCCTGAGCGTCTTCAGCGTCTTTACCTTCTTGAGCAGTAGGTGTATCAGTTTGAGGATTTAAAGCTTCGTTAGCAGCATTTTCCCAAGCATCAGCCTGAGCGTCTTCAGCGTCTTTACCTTCTTGAGCAGTAGGTGTATCAGTTTGAGGATTTAAAGCTTCGTTAGCAGCATTTTCCCAAGCATCAGCCTGAGCGTCTTCAGCGTCTTTACCTTCTTGAGCAGTAGGTGTATCAGTTTGAGGATTTAAAGCTTCGTTAGCAGCATTTTCCCAAGCATCAGCCTGAGCGTTTTCAGCAGCAGCACTCCATTGATCAGCTTGATAAGCTTCGACAGCGTCAGCTTGATAAGCACTTTGTGTAGAATCGTCAAGTCCTTGAGTTTCAGCAGCATCAGCTGGTGCGCCGAGCCCAAGCATTAAAGTAGCGGTTGTTGCAGCAACACCAAAAGCAAGTTTTTGATTGTAAGTCGTTTTTTTCATATTATTATCCTCCATTTAGTGAAATTTTAAATCTACAGAAATTATATATTAAGTAAAAAAAAAATCTACACATTTATGGAAATTATCAAAATATTATCAAATATATTATAAATGATAAAATAACCTTATATTTATTTACATATAAGGTCCAAAGCATAAGTGCATTATTCATTATTATTCTTTAAAACATGCTCGGTTCTGTTAATCATAGATATTATCAATATCTATAAATGACTTTAACTTAAATTAGCACCAACAGTTGTAAGATATTAA
This sequence comes from Macrococcus psychrotolerans, assembly GCF_038095555.1. Classification (NCBI taxonomy): domain Bacteria; kingdom Bacillati; phylum Bacillota; class Bacilli; order Caryophanales; family Staphylococcaceae; genus Macrococcus; species Macrococcus psychrotolerans. Next base: position 63,003 of record NZ_CP124591.1, read on the forward strand.
TATCCTTTTCACTCAGTCATATACCAGAAGGCTTCAGAGCCTTTCGTCATTCGTGCACTAAATGGATAGATAAATAGATCAGACTTTCCAATCAAAGGTTCTATTTCTCTCTTCCAGCGTTCAGTATTACCAACTATTTCTTGATATGTACTGTTAGTAAAGTTGATATGACCATAGGAATGACTTACAAAGATCCATCCGTTACGTTTTAGGCATCTACAACCTTCGTTGCTTGTGCTCCGTATCTTTTCAACACCTTACTTTTTAGATTATTTGTTCGGTATCCTAATATTCTTTCGAACATACATCGAAAATTACGGATAGATATAGCTTAGTTCCATTTTAATGTTGAATTGTGTCACATCAGTAAGTATTTTTGATATGGTCGATTTGTTATGAATCTAAGATTCAATTTATTCTTGGCAGTTTTACCAACTTTCCCTTTGTATGAATTATATGTTCTATATTATTTTTCATATTTTCAGAGACACGACCTTTTTGTTTTGATTCTAAATCTAGAATAACATATTGATTATATTTCATCTGTTGAATATCTCTTTCTTGTCATACACGAAACTAGACCCTCAATAGGTATCAAATGATAAACCCGTGTTCTTAATAATGAATATTGACTATCATATATACTACTCAATGAATTATAGCCAATTTTTCTTTCTTTATATTCTTTGATAATTTTCAATTTAAAATCAAGTTCATGCTTTTTATTCAAAATAAACACCCCTAAAGTTAAATTTTAAGATTTAACTTTAAGGGTGCACTTCATTTCTATAAGTCTTTTGCATTTTTTCATACTTTCAGGGTATAAAATCTTGAATAAGAAAGATGGCTGTTTTCTTTTAGGATTGGTTACTTAACTTATAAAATTTAGTCAATAAATCCTTTAGTATAAATGTACTATATATAAGTACTAGAAAGATTAAAAGTAGATTACTATTATGATAGGAGTTTTGCTATGTTATTTAAAGGGATAGTTTCAGGATTAGCATTATACATTGTATTAGTGGCACTAGATATCCTATTTAAGACGAATACCGAGCGATTGCTATTGAATATCGATTTTATAACGGGTCAAGCGACCTCGCCGTTTTTACTGGAGGTCACATTACATCTGCTCGTAAGTATTATATTATATTTTAGTTTATCGCGATTGTTTCGTTATAAGGGTTTGTATATTGCAGCTTATATCGTTTTATTTGTAGTATTTATTGGATTATTCTTTATACTGTCACACCTATCGCTAACAATGCACTATGATCTTACTATAAAGCTGATGTTTGTATGGTTATTAGGTCATACCTTCTATTTATTCATAGTTCATCTAATGATTAAACATGCTTATAGTTAGAGTGAAATAGGGTATATTAACAAAAGTGAGGAGTGATTCAATGAAACCTATAAAGATTATTGGAGCAAAGCAGAATAATTTAAAAGATATATCACTGGAGATACCGAAACACCAGCTGACTGTCTTTACAGGGCGTTCGGGTTCTGGGAAGTCATCGCTAGTATTTAATACGATTGCCGCGGAGAGTGAGCGACTATTGAATGAAACATATAGTACTTATATACAGAACCAACTCAACCATTATGATAAGCCTGTTGTCGACCGTATTGAGAATTTGCCTGTATCAATGGTCATTGGACAAGATAGAATTGGTGGGAATTCAAGATCAACTGTAGGAACAATTTCAGATATCTATTCTGGTGTGAGATTATTGTGGTCACGTATTGGACAGCCATTTGTAGGATATTCTATGGACTTTTCTTTTAACAATACGAATGGCATGTGCAAAACGTGTGATGGATTAGGTTATGTAGAAGATATTGACTTAAATGAGTTATTACATTTCGATCGTTCATTAAATGAAGATGCGATCAAATTCCCCTCTTTTGCTCCAAATACTTGGCGTGGTAAACGGTATTTAAATACGGGATTATTTGACAATGATAAGAAATTGAAAGACTATTCTAAAGAAGAGATGGATACACTTTTGTATCAAGAACCTATTAAATTAAAAAATCCTCCATCAAACTGGCCGAAGACGGCTAAATATGAAGGGTTAATTTATCGATTTAGAAGATCTTTTCTAATCAACGATACATTTGAAAAGAAGAAGTTTATTAAAGGCGTAAATCGTATCGTCACAAAACAAGTGTGCCCAGATTGCGAAGGTAAACGTCTGAATGACAAGATATTAAGTTGCAAAATAGATGGATTAAATATTGCTGAATTTTGTGATCTAACAGTAGATGATGAGATTAAGTTTTTGAATAAAATTAATGATGATAAAGCACAGTATATTATTGAACCTTTAGTCAAACAATTAGAAGCATTAAAACGAATTGGCTTAGGTTATTTGACATTAAGTCGAGAAACGACAACTTTATCAGGGGGAGAGTCTCAAAGGATCAAATTGATTCGTCATTTAAATAGTCCGCTTACGGATTTAGTCTATATTATTGATGAACCGAGTATTGGTCTACATCCTGAAGATATAGAAAATATTAATCAAATCATGCTTTCAATTCGCGATAAAGGTAATACAGTGCTTGTTGTTGAGCATGATCCTGATGTAATTAAGATTGCGGATTATTGTGTTGATATAGGTCCGGGAAGTGGTAAGCGTGGAGGAGAGATTATATTTACTGGGAAATATAATGAATTACTTAAGAGTAATAGTCCAACAGGTAAGGCGCTATCACAACCACATGCTTTTAAAGAGGAAGTAAGGGTATCAAATGATTATATAGCACTAAAAAATATTACGAAGAATAACTTAAAAGATGTATCGGTTAATATTCCTGAACATGTGTTAACTGCTGTAACAGGTGTTGCAGGTTCAGGTAAAAGTACGTTAATACAAACAGGACTTCGCGAAAGAGAAGATGTAGTTTATATCGATCAGAAACCTGTACATGCGACGAATCGTTCAAATCTACTGACCTACCTTGATATCTTTGATGATATTAGAGGATACTATAGCAAAGAGACAGGTCTTAAAAAAGGGATGTTCAGCTACAACTCAGAAGGTGCATGTCCAAACTGCAATGGAAAAGGCGTAATAAAAACGGAGCTTGCATTTATGTCTGACTTTGTTCAACAATGTGAAGTATGTCATGGTAAACGTTATCGACCAGAAGTATTGGAAGCAAAAGTAAAAGGATACTCTATCGCAGACATGCTTGAGCTTTCTGTAGAAGAAGCAATCGATTTCTTTCAGATAGACAACGTTAATCAAGTGTTGAAGAGTGTAAAGCGTACAGGACTTGACTATATGACCTTAGGACAGTCATTAGATACTTTATCAGGTGGGGAGAGTCAGCGAGTAAAACTTAGTCGATATATTAACGAGGGTGTGAAAGATAAGATATTTATCTTTGATGAACCTACGACAGGTTTACATGAAGCAGATATAGATAATTTAAAACGCATCTTTGATTATTTAATTGATGAAGATAATACGGTGATTGTGATAGAACATAATTTGACAATGATGACTTATGCAGATTGGATTATAGACATTGGACCTCGTGCAGGATTAGGCGGAGGTAAAGTACTCTATAGTGGGGTGCCGAAGGAAATTGTCCATGAAGAAACATCATTAACTGGCAAACATTTATTGAAATATATTGATGATAGCAATTAAAGCATATTGCACATAGACAGTAAATTTAAGATATAAAACAGGCATTGTATAAATAATACAATGCCTGTTTATTTTTTTATATTTTAAGCGTTTCTTATTATTCCTCAATCTAGTTGTCATTAAAACACATGAATATAGCACTATGAGATTAAATTAACTGTGTTACAAACACAATTATAATGACAATAGGCAGAATATATTTTATTAAGGTATACCATAAGGTAAATAATTTGCTGTGTTGATTATCACGCATAAATATAGAGAATAATAATTGTTTGTTTAGTACAAATCCACAAAATAACGTTGTAAATAATACACCAAGCGGCATCATAATATTTGATACTAGAAAGTCCATATTATCAAATATTGTTCCTGCACCAAACGTAAAATCTTTATAAATACCAAATGATAAAGCAGGAAAAATACTTGTGATAAATACAGCTAAACTCAGCAGTAATGCATATTTTTTGCGCTTATTTTCATTATTTTTAATTAAGTTAGAAAGATTCAGTTCTAATAGTGAAATAGAAGATGTCAAAGCAGCAAATAAAAAGAGTATTAAAAATAACATATAGAAGCCAAAACCGAAAGTCATTTTTTCAAACAATTTTGGTAATACTAAAAATAATAATCCAGGACCTGCTTCTACTTCAATATTTAATGCGCTTGCAGCTGGGAAAATTGCGAGACCAGCAAGAATAGAAATTAGTAAGTTCATTATTACAATCCATAATGCAGACCGAATAACGTTTGTATCATCTTTAGTGTAAGATGCATAAGTAATCATACCAGTTGTTCCGAGTGATAAAGCAAAGAAAGACTGACCCATAGCATAAAGAGTACCTTCTATAGATAAATCCTCAAATCTGGGAATTAAAAAATATTTTAGTCCTTCGATAGCTCCTTCTAACATCAGTGCACGTCCGACAATAATTAAAAATAATAAAAATAATAATGGCATCATTATTTTTGAAGCTCTCTCTATACCATTTTGAATACCGAAAGATACGATCACTTCTGTGAGCATTATAAATAGCAATGCACCGAGAATAGATAATAAAGGATTGGCGATCATTTGCTCAAAATAATCTAATTGAAGTTCAAAGATATTCAAAATAATCCCTAAATAGTAGCCTATAAATAAAATAATCCATCCACCGATAACGCTGTAGAATGCGTATAAAATGAAAGCAGCAATATTTCCCCAAAGACCAATTAAGTTCATGAATTTTGAACCTGATAGTTTGCTAAAGATTGTTAACGAAAAAGTCTTGCCGGCATGCCCAATATAAAATTCAACGATAAGTAATGGAAGTCCAATTAATAAAGTGAACAAAATGAATTGAATTAAAAATGCTCCGCCACCATATTGTCCTGCTATGTAAGGAAACTTCCAAATGGCACCAAGGCCGATTGCTGATCCTGCACTTGCAAGGATAAATCCAAGAGAAGAATTCCAATGTTTATTTTTGTGCATAATTACACCCCTTCGTTTTAACGCTGTAAAGTGACATTGTATCAAATATCCTTTTTTACTGCAATATAGTATTAATGAAAGGTGAATGCTTCTTTCGGTGTTTCATTATTTATATCCTTAATTTTGGGTATAAGTATTATAGAGGTGAACAAAATGATAAATACTAAGAAAATAACTAGAACACTTATACCACTCGCTGGAGGTTTAATCGTTGGAAGGCTAACAGCTAAGGCGCAAGATGATTATAAACATTATAGAAAACCACCATTTTCACCACCTGCAATTGCTTTTCCAATTATTTGGCCAATATTATATACGTCAATGGGTGTGGCGTATCAAAGAGCAATGGCTAACGCTAAAAATGAGACTGAAAGCAGTGAACTTAAGCGTGCGCATTATACCCAGCTTGGCTTGAATTATGTATGGTCTATGTTATATTTTAATCTAAAATTCAGAAAAGCATCATTACTAGAAAGTTATGCATTATTAGCTGCAGGGAGTATTACTGCTACGAAATTTTATAAGATGGACAGAACTGCAGGACATTTGATGGTTCCTTATGTTATGTGGTTGAGTTATGCGAGTTATTTAAACGGGGGCAACTGGATTTTAAATAAGGATAAAGAAGGTTACTCTAGAGACTAACAATGAAAATATATAATATGCAATTATTTGAAGGAGATATAATATCCGAGTATATTTGTATATTGCCTTGCTCAAAAGAAGTATAGTAGAGTGGTAACGAATGTTGATAAGATAAAGGAGGAAACTATGAAATTTATTATTAGAATGATTCTTGGCACATTGTTTACAACAGCAGGAGTGTTACATTTTTTGCGTGAACCAAATTTCACGAAGATTATTCCTTCGTATATTCCATTAAAGAAAGAAATCACCTATATTACAGGTATTATGGAAGTGATGATGGGGATATATTTATGTTTGAAACGCCCAAGTGTTAGCGCGAAGAAATGGATCAACCGCTTCTTGCTGGCAGTATTTCCTGCAAATGTCTACATGGCGAGAAAGCAACTCTCGCTTGGTGACAAGCAGCTGTCTCAGTCTGCATTGTATGGCAGATTACCATTACAGTTTGTATTGATGAAATTGATAAAGTGGTTGTAGTAATATATTCAATAAAGGATAGCCGAAGTAAATATAAGCTTTGGCTATCCTTTATTATTACGTTGTAATTCAATTAATTGTTTATTTTGTTTAACGATTTCATCCGTATTACGTCTGATTTTATAGATATCCATAAATGATAAGAAAAACATGATCATTATTATAATTACAATAATAGTATTCCCCATTCAGTCCAACACCCCCTTTTGGTATATTATACCATAATAAGGAATCATTGAATAAATTATTCTCTTCTGATTATATTATTGTTTAATATAATTAGAGATTAATGAGAACATTAGAAATAATCAAGAAATTGGTTTAATATATCAAATAAATATTAGGTAAATTATTTTCTTAAACAGAGTAGATGTTATTTAAAGTAAGGCATATTAGAGGAGCGAACTAAAGATTATAAAGGAGAAGATTCTGTACTATGTAATCTGTCAATCTGGTATGCGTAGTAAACGTGCAGCTAAAGTAATGAAGAAAAACGGCATTGATGTGACAAATGTGCGTGGTAAAAGTGTTCAAGGTAAGAAATAATAATTCAAAGAAATCCAGATGATTGCTCATCTGGAAGTTTCTTTTTGTAGCTCTGTTTCGATTATATTGATATGGGAGCTAATAAGGTTTTTTTGCTCATTTAGAAACTCAAGATGCGCTTTTAATATCGTTTCAACATCTATTTTATTTTCATATAGCATATTTGTATTTGTCTGAATATCTTTTAATGGCATATTTAAGTTGCTTAAACACTTAATAAATTTGATCATTTCAATATCATCTTTTGTATACAATCTTTTATTATTACTGTCTCTTTCTATATATTTCAATATGTCTTTCTTTTCATAGTAACGTAACTTACTTTTAGGTATATCACAGTATTCTGCAACATGTTCTATATAATATTTTTCCATATGAGCATATCCCTTCTCTTAAACCAAGGTTTAACTGATATCGTATATATATAAACATTATAGAGGAGAAAATACAATGAAAAAGGCATTGATTGTTGTAACAAATATTGCGAAGTATGAAACTATAGAGAGAGCTACAGGAGCATGGTTTTCAGAAGTGACGCATTTTGCTAAGGATTTCTATGATGCAGGATATGAAGTAGATTTTGTTAGCCCTAATGGAGGATATGTTCCTTTAGATCCAGTAAGTTTAAATACTGAAATGATGTCTGAGGAAGACTGGGCATACTATACGGATCACGAGTATATGAATAAGTTTGGAAATTCATTATCGCCGTCAGAGATTAAAGCTGAGGATTATCAAGCAATCTATTTTGCTGGAGGGCATGGTGTCATATGGGATTTAAGAGATAATAAGCAGTTGAATGATATTGCATTAAGTATTTATAATAATAATGGGGTTTTATCATCAGTATGTCATGGTGCAGTTGGTTTACTTAATATTGAGCAAGATGGAGAATTTATTGTAAAAGGTAAATCAGTAACTGGATTTACAAATAGTGAAGAATCTGCAAATGGAACTATTGAGCATATGCCTTATTTATTGGAAGATGAATTTGTGAATATTGGTGCTAACTTTAAAAAGGAAGCAGACTGGAGTGCTTATGCAGTAGTAGATGGTCACGTCGTTACTGGACAAAATCCGCAGTCTGGCCATGCAGTTGCAGAGAAAGTATTAGCGATATTAGATAATCAATAATAAAATTTTAGGAGTGATGAAAATGAAATCTTTAATCATTGGAGCAAATGGTGGCGTTGGTAAACATCTCGTACGTAAATTGAATGAACGTAATATTGACTTTACTGCCGGTGTTAGAAAAGAAGAACAAGTAGAAGCTTTGAAGTCTGAAGGTATGGATGCAATATATGTTGATGTTGAAAAACAATCGATAGAGGAATTAGCAGTACTATTTAAACCATATGACCAAATTTTATTTTCTGTGGGCTCTGGTGGCAATACTGGTGCTGATATGACGATCATCGTGGACTTAGACGGTGCAGTAAAAGCGATAAAGGCAAGTGAAATTGCAGGAGACAAACATTTTATTATGGTATCAACTTATGACTCGCGTAGAGAAGTTTTCGATGCATCAGGAGATTTAAAACCATATACAATAGCAAAACATTATGCTGATGAATATTTAAGAAGTACTCAATTAAAATATACGATTGTTCATCCAGGTGCATTAACCGATGATGAAGCTATAGGTTTATTCGATATTAGTAGTCAGTTTACAGATGTTAAACACCCGTCGATTACAAGAGAAGATGTTGCAGAAGCCTTAGTTTCAGTACTAACAGATACTAGACTCAAAGGTCGAGAGTTCCAGATAATCAATGGTGAATTAAATCTAGATGATGCAGTCATCAAATACTTGGGGGAATAATGAATGAATAATGAACAAATTGTACTTGCTAAACGTCCTGAAGGACTACCACAAGCTGATGTATTTCGATATGAACCGATTGAGATAACAGCGCCTGAAGAGGGTGAAGTTCAAGTAGAATCTATCTATATCTCAGTTGATCCTTATATGAGAGGACGAATGAATGATACAAAGAGCTATGTTCAACCTTATGAAATCGATGCCCCGATTCATGGACATATCGTCGGAAAAATTATTCAGTCAAAGCATGCACAATATAAAAGTGGAGATTATATAACAGGGATATTACCTTGGAAGAAAGTGAATACGATTAGTGCAGACAAAGTAACCAAAGTTGCTTCTGAATCTGTACCTTTGTACTTATACTTAAGTGTATTAGGTATGCCTGGTATGACGGCGTATACAGGACTATTGCAAATAGGAAAGCCACAAGAAGGTGAAACCGTAGTGGTTTCTGCAGCTTCAGGTGCTGTGGGTTCAGTTGTGGGACAAATTGCCAAGATTAAAGGTGCACGAGTTGTGGGTATTGCAGGTGGGGAAAAGAAAACCTCATATTTAAAGGATGTGCTAGGTTTTGATGCTGTAATAGATTATAAAAGAGATGATTTCACGCAGCAGCTAAAATCTGCGGTACCAGACGGTATAGATGTGTATTTTGAAAATGTTGGTGGAGAAGTGTCAGACGAGGTTTTCAAATATTTAAATAAATTTGCTAGAATTCCTGTATGCGGTGCAATTTCAACGTACAATAGTAAAGAAGATATCGGACCAAGAATCCAAGGTACGTTAGTAAAAAGTCAGGCACTTATGCAAGGCTTTGTAGTAGCGCAGTTTGCTGAACACTTTAAAGAAGCGAGTGAACAATTAGCGCAATGGGTGGCAGAAGGTAAGGTTAAATCAGAAGTAACGATTGATGAAGGATTTGATCAGCTGCCATCAGCCTTCAGAAAGCTATTTACAGGAGAAAACTTTGGGAAACAAATTGTCAAGGTGGCAGAAGAATAAAGGAAAGACATGAGAATATTAATATCGAAATTATGCTCAGTACAAAGTATGTGCGTTAATCATGTAAAGATTACAGCAATTACTTTAACTGAATATATGGACTTATCGTTTTGTGGCTATCATCCACAAAACGATTTTTTTATGGATTTGATACAAATAAGGTATGATAAAGTAAATAAAAATTAAGGAGTATTATTATGCAGATCTTTAGAGTACATCCAGAGCATGAAATAAGTGCACGATATTTAGATAATAGACGGTTATCAAAGCAAGTGCTTGAACTATATCAAATTATTAGAGTGTGTCTCGCAGAGATGAAACTTATTGAAGGAAACACCAGATACTTGCATCATCCAATAGTAAAGCATGTCTATAATGAAGGACAACCATATATTATGGACACGTTCAAAATGCTTGAAGCAATGGATAAAGAGCATCTAAGAAGAGGTGGAAAACGTTCTCAAAACTTTAGGGAAGACTTGAAGGTTTTAGAAAACCAGATAGTGCAGTATGAAACTAAGTTTAGTCCATCACCACTACCGCCGATTTACGTATATGGTGATGATAAATTATATGGTGATGAAGTATATGAAGCTTATAAACGACTCCTTGAATTAAAATGGGAGAACGATACAATTGCACCTAGATGTAATATTATACAATATAAAAGGAAAAAGTAAATATACTTTTTTAATTAATCAGAAAATTCATATACTCAAACATACTTTAAAGTGATATAATTAAAAACTAAATTCACAATGAAGGAGTGTATGATTATTAACGCTAAAACGAAATTAACATTTAAAGAAAATATGTTTATCGGATCAATGCTGTTTGGACTGTTCTTCGGGGCTGGAAATTTAATTTTCCCGATTCATTTCGGTCAAACAGCAGGTAGCAATGTATGGCTTACAAACTTAGGATTTCTCATTACCGCGATTGGTTTACCATTCTTAGGTATAATCGCCATTGGTATATCTAAAACAAATGGTGTATTTGATATTTCAAGTCGAGTTAACCGTTCATATGCATACATATTCACGATCCTTCTATATTTAGTGATCGGACCGTTATTTGCATTGCCAAGACTTGCCACAACATCCTTTGAAATTGGTTTTTCTTCATACGTGACAGAACAAAACGGAAAATTGTTTTTATTTATTTTTAGTTTATTATTCTTTTTAGTTGCATGGATGTTCTCACGTAAACCTTCTAAAATATTGGATTATATCGGTAAATTCTTAAATCCTGTCTTTTTATTTCTTTTAGGGATTTTAATGTTACTTGCATTTATTAAACCGATGGGAAGCATTGGAAGCGCGCCTGTACAGGCCGACTATCAATCCAACGCCGTACTTAAAGGTTTTATCGATGGCTACAACACATTAGACGCGCTCGCTTCACTTGCGTTTGGTATTATTATTGTAACGACAATTAAGAAATTAGGGATTACAAACCCTGCGCATATCGCGAAAGAAACGGTGAAATCCGGATTTATCAGTATTATACTTATGGGACTAATCTATACATTGCTTGCCCTCATGGGAACGATGAGTTTAGGCCAGTTTAAAGTGAGTGAAAACGGTGGGATTGCATTAGCTCAAATTGCACATTACTACTTAGGTGATTACGGTATTATTTTATTATCATTAATCATTATTGTAGCTTGTTTAAAGACAGCAATTGGATTAATTACAGCATTCTCAGAAACATTTACAGAATTATTCCCGAAACGTAACTATTTAATGTTTGCAACAGTTGTGAGTATCGTTTCATTCGTCATTGCTAATGTGGGATTAACAAAGATAATTACATATTCTATACCAGTATTAATGTTTTTATATCCATTAGCGATCACGCTTATTTTACTGACGTTATTCAGTAAGTATTTTAATCATTCACGTACAGTTTATCAATTTACAACGTACTTTACGATGATTGCAGCGTTTGTGGATGGTTTAAAAGCAAGTCCTGAGTTTATTGCGAATACAGCATTCGCCAAAGGAATCGTGAACTTTGGAGATCACTATTTGCCCCTCTCATCGATCGGGATGGGATGGGTATTGCCGGCAGTAATCGGATTTGTGATTGGATGTATCGTTTATTTAGCAAGAGGGAAGAAGTCCATCACAGAGGCTTAATATTTCACGTGAAACACCTTACAGGAAATCTGTAAGGTGTTTTAAAATTATGAAAGATAGAAATCATTCAATTCCGTATTTCTTTAATAATTGAAGATAAATAAAATTTCTGACTTATTATCTTTTTTTCATTAACTCTTGTTTAAGAGGGTATGTGAAAGAAGAATATAAAGGAGGGTTTTTATGGTAGATAAACAGATAAAATCATATCGCTGGTCAGGTTTTATGTTCGGTATCGGGCTGGCTGGATTTATTGATGAGATTATTTTTCATCAGTTCTTGCAGTGGCATCATTTTTATGACAAGATGACAAATAAAGTTGGCTTGATTTCAGATGGAATACTTAATGCAATGTGCGGCTTCTTTATAATATTCGGTTTATTCTTACTGTCTGATGCACGCAGAAAAGTAAAGGTTAACTGGCGTTATTGGCTAGGTAGAGCATTAATGGGTATGGGATCATTTCAAGTATATGATGGAATTATTAATCATAAAGTATTAAGAATGCATCAAATAAGGTATGTAGATAATGTAATTACATATGACATTGTCTGGTTGATTACAGGGGGTCTCATGATTTTAATCGGATATTTACTTTCAAGAAAAAGAGACATCATACATGCAGCATAATAGTGCTACTTTTATTGTAATTGGATTAATCCTTGCGCTTTGGTATAGCAATATGTACTTAAAAGATCGAAGCTGGCCATTACACAGACTTTTATTATGGATAGCTGGTCTTATTTTTGGAGCGAGTGTTATGGTAGAACCATTTGCTTCAATGATGCACCATCGCTTTGATTATCATATGTACGGTCATTTATTGCTTGGGATGCTTTCACCACTATTACTTGTACTTAGCAGACCAGTTACGCTGTTATTAAAGACGAGTTCTGTTAACTTTAGTAGAAAAGTGTCGCGTTTGATGCAATCTAGATACGTTTCTTTTATATCACATCCAGTGACTGCGCTTATACTTAATATAGGCGGATTATGGGTGCTCTATCGTACCCCATTATTTTCTCTTATGCATGAATCGATGTTAGTTTATTATCTGGTACATCTTCATATATTTTTAGCAGGCTATCTTTTTACAAGTGTGATTCTTGCTTTCGAACCGATGATGCATAGATATTCATTTAAGTTGAGATCTATTGTACTCATCGTATCTATTGCGTTACATCAGATATTATCTAAGTCGTTTTATCCTTATCCTCCTGTTGGCGTCGAGAAGATAGATGCAGAAAAAGGAGCGATGATTATGTACTATGGAGGAGATGTCATAGAACTTATTATCATCTATCTGTTATGTCGAAATTGGTATTACTCTGTGAGACCCAATAAACATTTAATAATACAAAGAAAACCTGAAGATAGATGAGAGCAGTCAATACTTTCTAGATTATTATTCTAATAAAGCGTAGCGGAGTTTAATCATCTCACTTTTAAATTATTAATCATTAACAACCGCTAACTCACTATCGATGTTGTCGTTTTGCATTTGACTTATAAAATTGGGAATATCATAAATTATGAACTAAATATTATCATAACTACATGGAAAGAGGTAATCGATATGCATAACGGAAATTTGTATTGGCCCCATACATATGTGAAAGAAGATTATAATGATAGTTTAGAAGCGGAATATGATGTTGTGATTATCGGTGGAGGGATGAGTGGTGCACTTTGTGCTTACCGTTTCTCGAAAGCAGGATATCGCACGCTTATTGTTGAACAACACGAAATAGGTAGCGGTAGTAGTGCTGCAAATACAGGATTAATGCAATATATGAGTGATAAACTGCTGCATGAATGTGTTGAGGATTTTGGAGTATTAGAAGCTTATCATTTTTATAAAGCGAGTAAAGAAGGTTTACAAGACATCGGAGAGATTTCAAAGTTACTGCATCCGGATGTTAATTTTATACAAAGGGATAGTTTATTCTATGCATCTAAGAAAAAACATCGACAAACGATTATAGATGAATACAATGCATTGAAACGCTATGGTTTTCCGGCGGAATATGTGGCAGATGAACGGTTGAAATCAGAATATGGAATAAATAAGCATAACGCACTGATAACTCGTGAAGATGCTGAGATTAATCCATATATATTTGTTAATGAACTCGTTAAATATGCACATACACATTACAATCTCCATTGTATTGAGCATTGTGAACTTACTTCTTATAAAGCATATGATGATATTATTGAATGTAAACTTGCGGACCGAAAAGTATTGGCAAAACATCTAATAATGACAACGGGCTATGCTAAAAATAAGATAACAAAAAAATATATTCATAGAGAAACATTTGTAGCCAGTTATGCTGTAGTAACAAAACCGATTCATAATAATTTCTGGAAAGATAAAGTGATGATCTGGGAATCTACCAGACCATATCTATATATAAGACATGTCCCAGGAAATAGAGTGTTGATTGGCGGTCTAGATGAGTCTACAGATAAAATTCCATCAAAGCGACATATTGACAAAAGAGGGAAACAATTAATAAAAGCATTTAATAAGTTGTTTTCTAATATAGAAGTAGAGATGGATTATGCATATGGAGCACGCTTTGGTGAAACAAAAGATGGGAAACCGTTTATCGGCAAGCTAGAAGATAATGCTGAAGTTTATGGTCTATATGGTTACGGAGGAAATGGGACTGTGTATTCATCTTTTGGTAGCAAGTTGCTACTAGATATGATAGACGGGAAGTACAATCCTCTAAGTGAGATATTTAAAATGAAAAGATAGATAGACTTTTGGTATCAGAACGAAGAATAGCAAGATATTTAAGGAGGAATTCGTATGTATAAAATCGCAATCGCCGGAGCAGGTGCAATGGGTGGTAGAATTGGAGCTTATTTAAAGCAAAACGATGAAGACGTGGTGTTGATTGATCGTTGGCAAGATCACATCGATGAAATCAACAAAAATGGTATGGAAATTCAAACAGAAACTGAAACATATACGCTTGAAATACGAGCTATGCAACCGGAAGAAGTTAAAGAAAAATTTGATTTAATTATATTATTAACGAAAGCAATGTATGCAGAAGATATGTTAAAGGCATTAAAAGATATTGGAGCAATTACTGAAAGCACTGCAATTCTTTCAATGATGAATGGATTAGGACATGCAGATTACTTATCGAAGTATGTTCCAAAGTCTCAAATTTTCTTAGCAGTAACAATGTGGACAGCAGGGCTTAGAGGACCTGGTCAATTGTTGCTTGAAGGGAAAGGTGGTATAGAATGTCAACGTTCAGACGGACAGCCTGATGAACGTACTGAAAGGATTGTGCAAGTATTAGATAACGCAGGATTAAATGCTAAGATTAGTGACGATGTATTCTTCTCAATATGGTCTAAAGTAGCAGTGAATAGTGTGCTGAATCCTTTATGTACAATCCTTGATAAAACGATTGGAGAGTTTGGTGAATATGAAGATGCACGTGAAATGTTAACGCCAATATTAAAAGAACTTGTTGCAGTGGCAAATGCACGTGGTACGAACGTTGTATTTGAAACGTTGCTAGCGAAGATTGAGGCTACTTATCCTAATGAAGCGCAGGGATTACATCATCCGTCGATGCACCAAGATTATACGAATAAACGTCTGACTGAAATTGATTATTTAAACGGACAGATTGCTAAATATGGTGATGAGCTCGGTATTGAAACACCTACAAATGACTTAATTACGCATTTGATTCATCAGTTGGAAATGAAATATGCATAAAAAAGAAGCTTCCTAAATTTAGGAAGCTTCTTTTTGTTTAGGATTAACTTTAGGATGAATAATATTATAACGTGTCACATCTTGTGGAGTTAATATTCTACTCGTAATTTTGAAAGGCTCTGAGTAATTCATTTCTGATATCTTAAAATTACCATTTTTATATACATGCTCAATATATGCAACATGGCCCAATGACCCTCTTGAAGATTGTAATATGGAACCTTCTTTAGGTGTTTTGTTGACGAGATAACCATCTTTTTGTGCTGCATCAGCCCAATATTTTGCGTCATGCCAGTCACGTTCAATCATTGTTTCATTCTCTTTCACTTTATCGAATGCATAGGCAGTACATTGTCCATCCGTGTAAGTATTTAAAGCCATTGGATCTGGCAAGAGGGAAAGAGTAATCTCGTCAAATTTATTAGCCAGTTCATGTTTGTTTAACAACGTATATAGACCAGTACTTAAAATTATGATTACAAATATCATTGTTATGAATCTTTTCATTACAATCTCCATTATGTGGATTTAAATTAATGATTATTTATCTTCAGCGTCTAAATCTACATCGTTAATATTAATGCCCATTGCTTGAGCAACACCTTGTCCGTATAACGGATCTGCTTTATAACAATGTCTGATGTGACGATGTTTAATATGTTCTGAAACTGGCGCCATTTCATTTGCAGTATTTTCGAATAAACGCTGTTGTTCTTCAGGTGATAATAGGTTGAACAGACGTCCTGGCTGTTCAAAATAATTATTATCATCTTCACGGAAGTTCCATTCGTAAGCTGCACCATCAAGTTCTAATGCAGGTTTTTTATAACGTGCATCATCTTGGTGATCACCATACTGATTTGGATAGTAGTTAGTATGACCTCCTAAATTACCATCGACACGCATTTGTCCATCACGAGAGAATGGGCATCCCCCTCCTGTTAGGCCTTTTGGTTGGTTCACTGGTATCTGGAAGTGATTAACCCCTAGACGATAACGTTGCGTATCTCCATATGAGAATAAACGCCCTTGTAACATCTTGTCAGGAGAGAAGTCAAGTCCAGGTATAATATTAGTAGGTGCAAATGCAGCTTGTTCCACTTCAGCAAAGTAGTTTTCTGGATTACGATTTAATTCGAATTCTCCTACTGGAATTAATGGATACTCACCTTTGTACCATACTTTTGTTAAGTCGAATGGATTATCTTTATGGTTTTTTGCTTGTTCATCTGTCATGACTTGAATATACATTTTCCATTTTGGGAAATTACCTTCTTCAATTGCATTGAATAAGTCGCGCTGACTTGATTCTCTATCGCTTGCAATAATAGCATCTGCTTCATCTGAAGTTAAGTTCTCAATGCCTTGTTCAGTTCTAAAGTGGAATTTCACCCATACGCGTTCACCGGCGTCATTATACATGCTGTATGTATGAGAACCAAACCCGTGCATGTGTCGGAAGCCATTTGGAATACCACGGTCACTCATTAGAATTGTTACTTGATGTAACGCTTCAGGAAGTGAAGTCCAGAAATCCCAGTTACTTTCAGGGTTATGCATATTAGTCTTTGGATCGCGCTTCACAACGTGATTTAAACTTGCGAATAATTTAGGGTCACGGAAGAAGAATACAGGTGTATTGTTACCTACTAAATCCCAGTTTCCATCTTCTGTATAAAATTTAAGGGCAAATCCTCTAATATCGCGTTCAGCATCTGCTGCTCCACGTTCACCAGCTACAGTAGAAAAACGTGCAAACATTTCAGTTTGTTTACCGATTTCTGAGAAAATCTTAGCACTTGTATATTGTGTAATGTCATGTGTAACCGTAAAAGTCCCGAATGCACCGGAGCCTTTGGCATGCATTCTTCTTTCAGGAATGACTTCACGGTCAAAGTGCGCCATTTGTTCCAAGAAGTAGATATCTTGCATTAGTAATGGACCACGAGGACCTGCAGTCATTGAATTTTCTCTATCTCCAACAGGTGCACCAAATAAACCACGTAATTTTTTGTTGTTATCTTCCATAGTTACCTCCCAAATTATAATAATTATTTCTTAATAATTATTATAATGTACAAAAAAGATAAATGCAACTAGAACGATGAATTTATTATTAAATAGATAATAACAATTGGTAGAAAGTGTTGCCTCTTATAATTATGAAAATTAAAGAACGTACAGTAAGTAAAGTTTTACTGAACTGCACGTTTTTAAGGTGTAATACGAATATTATAGGTCTGTTAGTTGATAATATATTCAGGTGTCTTGTCATTAAGCTTTTTAAAGATATTTTGTGTTACGATATCAGCCATCATATCACGTGCTTCAAATGTTGCATTGCCAATATGTGGTGTAATCACAACGTTATCTAATGTTTTGAGCTTGTCGTTGATTTCAGGTTCAAATTCAAAGACATCAAGTGCGGCACCTTCAATTACTTTGTCTTCTAAAGCATCTGCTAAAGCTGCTTCATGTACGACGGGACCACGAGAAGCATTAATTAAATATGCAGTAGGCTTCATCATTTCAAGCTGTTCTTTATCGATCATATGTTTCATAGAAGGATTATATGCAGCGTTGATTGTAATAAAATCAGATTGCTTAAGTAGTTCTTCTAAAGAAACGTATGTTGCATCAATTCCTTTTTCGCGTTCTTCATGGCGATTTGGACCCGCATATAAAATGTTCATGTCAAAACCTTTCGCACGTCTTGCTACAGCTAGTCCGATTTCACCTAACCCGATAATTCCTAATGTTTTTCCGGATACTTCTCGGCCACGAAAGAACAGAGGTGCCCAGCCATTAAAACCAGTTGTACGGCATAAATTATCTCCTTCAACAACACGACGCGCACTTGCTAAGAGTAGAGCCATAGTTAAATCGGCTGTCGCATTTGTTGAAGCTTTTGGTGTATTGGTAACATCAATGCCTTTTTCACGTGCGTACTCATATTCAATATTATTAAATCCTGCACCGTAGTTAGCGATGATTTGAAGATTGGGTGCTGCATCAATCACTGCTTTATCAACATTTGTAGATAATAGACTTACGAGTGCATCTTTATCTTTAATACGATCAATGAGCTCTTCTTTTGTGATGAGTTTATCTCCTTCAAACAATTCAACTTCAAAATGCTCTTTTAAAAAGGCTAAGCCTTTTTCTGGAATTTCACCTGCTACTAATACTTTCATATATGATCCCCTCCGTAACTTTTATTTACCTTTATCTTAACAAATTAAAATGTAGTTTCATATTATATGGTATTCATTTCATAACTATGGTTATAACTGCAGATGGTTTATATAAAAAGAGAGATAAGGGGATTACGCATCACCCTTATCTCTTTTTTTCATAGTTTTTTTAACAAAGTTTTCTTCTCTATAACTAGGATTAGGATATTTGTAAAATCCTTCTCCAGTTGAAGTACCTAAATTCCCTTTGTCGACGTATTCTTTTTTTAGCATTTCAGCAACTGCATGCATAGCTGGATTTGCACTAGCAGAAGCAGTAGCAATATTATAAGCGGTATTTAAACCTACGACATCTAAAATAGCAAATGGTCCTAGAGGAGCGCCGGTTGCTGCCATCCAAGTACGATCAATCGTTTCGATATCTGCAATACCATGAGCGTATAATTGTTCTGCAGCCTGTAGTAATGGTACAAGCAGAGAATTTAATACGTATCCAGGCTGTTCTTTTTTTACATGTATTGGAATCATGCCTATTTCAGCAGCGAAAGTTAGGACATCCTGAACATACTGTTCATGAGTTCTATCATGTCCCATAACTTCACCCGTATTATTTTTCCACACTTCATTAGCGAAATGCAGCGCGAGGAATTTTTCTTCTCTTCCTGTATCTTCTCTGAATTGACTTGGCATCATTGTAGATGAATTCGTTGCAAAAATAGTCTTTTCTGGTGCAAGATTAGCCACAGATTTGTAGAAATCTACTTTAATATTGAATAATTCAGGAATTGCTTCAATCATTAAATCTGAATCTTTAAGAGATGCCTCTAGGTCAGATGTAATTTTAATTTTATTCAAGGTCTCCTGTGCCAGTTTTTCATTATTGAAATAATCAGCATATATTGGTACTAATTTCTGTAATTTCTCTCGTCCTGCTTTAACAGCCTCATCATTTATATCATACAACGTGACCTTAAATCCAAAGAATGCAGCTTGAAAAGCAATTTGGCTACCTAAGACGCCTGCTCCGGCGACGGTTACGTTTTTAATATCCATATCACCATCTCCTAAATATGTTATTGTTTTTAATATATCACAATATTCTGAAAATAAAAGGACGGCTAATGGCTATCTGTATGATAAAAGACAAATGATGTGAATTTGACGTTTATTCTTTTTTTAGAATAAATTCATAGATTTCTTCAGCACTACTATACCATCTTGCTTCTAAAGGTGTGCTAGAGTCATCTATAAAATAATTTTCAGGGATAGGGGTATCACTATTTATTTTTAAATCGCGTTCATATTCTTTAGCTAATGTATATTGATTGTATTCTAAATGTCCGGCAAAGTAATAATCAGTATGTTTTTTATTCGTTATTATGTCGATATCATTTCCTTTATACGATATTAAGCTCAGATCATTAATTGCTTTTATTTCGGGGTTAATTTGCATGTACCTAGACTGAGGTGAATAATAGTATGTTCTATCTTTATAAAGGGGATGGGATGGATTAATGTTATAAAGATATATTCCCGACAACTTTTTATCATTTTTTATAGGTTTGATACCGTAGTTCTTATAGAGGGCATACTGTGCTGCCCAGCAAATGAAAATCCTTTTTTTTATATGTTCTTTGGACCATTCCATAATTTTATTGAGTTCATCAATATAGGTAACTTCATTAAATTCCAGATGCTCTAGCGCTGCACCAGTAATAATCATGGCGTCATAATCAGTATCCTTAATATCGTTCAAACACTTATAATGTTGCTTTAAGTAGGAGATGCTCGTATTTTTGTAATGGTGTGAAGTCAGATAGAGATATTCAGTCTTAATATCAAAACTTAATGCATCTGTTATTCTTTTAAAGTGTTGTTCTGTTGCTTGTTTATCTGGCATGAGATTGATGATGAGAAGACGTACTGTCATATTATATTGCAGAGAGTCCTTTCTCTAAATCAGCTATAATATCATCAACATGCTCAATCCCGATAGATAAACGGATGGTTTCTGGTCGAACACCAGCTTCAAGTTGCTCGCTGTCAGTCAATTGTGCATGCGTGGTACTTGCAGGGTGTATTACTAGTGATTTAGCATCGCCGACATTTGCAAGCAATGAAAATAATTCTAGTGATTCAATGAACTTCTTACCAGCTTCATAACCTCCAGTAACACCAAATGTAAAAATAGATCCAGCACCATTAGGTAAATACTTTTGTTTTAAGTTAAAGTATTTGCTTGAAGATAATCCGGCATATTTCACCCATGCAACTTTTGGATGTGATTCAAGATACTCTGCTACTTTCTGAGCATTTTCTACATGTCTTTCTACGCGTAAGGAAAGTGTTTCAAGTCCTTGGATTAGTAAGAAAGCATTAAATGGTGAAAGTGATGCGCCAGTATCTCGTAATAATGTAGTACGAATTTTAGCAGCATATGCAGCGTCTTTAAAGGCTTCTGTAAATACTAAGTTATGATATGATGCATCAGGTGCAGAAAGCCCTTCAAATTTGCCGTTATCCCAATTAAAGTTCCCACCATCTATTATAATTCCGCCGATAGAATTACCATGTCCACCAATAAATTTAGTGGCTGAATGCACAACGATATGAGCACCGTGTTCAATTGGACGGAATAAATAAGGGGAAGCAAATGTGTTATCTACAATCAGTGGAATATCTGCTGACTTTGCGATGGCTGACAGTTGTTCGAAGTCTTCGATATTACCTTCAGGATTACCAATCGTTTCAATAAAGACAGCTTTAGTATTACCTTTAATAGCATTTCTAATATTGTCGATATTTGAAGTGTCTACGATATCAACCTCAATACCATATTTCGGTAAAGTGTGACTGAATAATGTATGTGTCCCGCCATATAGTGATGCAGATGAAACGATATGATCTCCACTTGATGCAAGTGCTAAGATTGCATACGTAATTGCGGCCATGCCTGAAGATACTGCCACAGCAGCAACGCCTCCTTCAAGCTGGGCAACACGTTCTTCTAAGACTGCGTTTGTAGGATTAGTCAATCTTGAATAAATATTACCTGCTTCTTTCAAACCGAATAAATTAGCAGCATGCTCCGTGTCATCAAACACGAAAGAAGAAGTTTGGTAGATAGGCACAGCACGTGAATGAGATGCACTATCAACTGAATGGCCAGCGTGAACCTGAATGGTTTCAAAATGGAATGAATTTGTCATATGATGACCTCCTCGTAAATTAATATAAAAAAAGAGTCTACCTAAAAGATAGACTCATAAAATACCTTATCTTTCAGGATATACCTGCTGGAATTAGCACCTAAATTAATAGGTTGCCGGGTTTCATAGGGCCAGTCCCTCCACCGCTCTGGATAAGCATATGAAATTGTTAATTAGTATAATATAACGCATTTTAAAAATTGTCAAACTATAATTTGAATTTTTAAAATATTTTATTCTAAGGTTATGCCTTCTTCGTTTCTATGTTGATTTGATATTTTATACATCTCTGAACGTAAATTTAATATTTCGTCATAGACAGCATCCAGTGATCCAGTTTGCAACGGGTCGAACGTAGTATATGTTTCGCTTGTTTCGGATGTAAGTTCAATATGAGCAATTTCTTCAATAACAGCGTCTTTCCGTAATTCTGAAATCGGTTTAATCTCATCATAAATTTCGGCATATAATGTTATTTGATTGTACTTCTTACGTGCATGAAATCTTATAAATTGTTCATTGTATTTAAAATAATGTAAGTTATGAAATGTTTGATTCATAGTTGTCTTGATCGGTTGATTAAGAATAAACTTCATAAGATGTTTATTGAAATCTTCAATTTTTAATAAATGTCTTAATAAATTAATTTTCAATAATTTACTTTCACTTTTATGAATGGCATGTATGTATTGAGCGATTTTCACTATAGAGACCTCTTTTGTCCAGGGGAAGTACGGAAATGTTACCATCACAAGATTAATATGTGCCTGTTTAATATGCAACGCAAGTCCTTTAAGTGGTACTAGATTAGAAGGTACATTTCTATTGGGAGGTGCGTCTGAAAGTCTGACAATCACATCTAATTGTGTATCGTCTAAATTGAATATCCGTTTTCCCATCTCATTTAACTGTAGTTTCCCTATATATTGGTTTCCTTTAGCATGTGCTCTTTTAGCACCTCGTGTTGTAGTTGCATAGCGTTCAATTGTATCAACGATAAAAGTAGCGTTATCCATAAAGTCACCTGCTTGTTATTTTTAATATGTTTACCCATATTTTAAATATATAATACTACATACAAATTTTTATTCCTCAAACATATTTGAAAACGCTTACTTTATCTCTTGTTTTTCGATATAATTGTATTAAGAGATGTTAAATGTTAGGGGGAATCTATATGAATAACCACCAGAAAGTATTGGTGTTTGGATGTTTACTAGCAATTATTTTATTTTCACTGATTGTATGGCAGAAATTACCGCAGGATACAGCGCAACATGAAGTGAAGACGAAAGAAATTAAGGCGATAGAAAAAGGCACCTACAATTCTATGGAAGAAGCGCAAAAGGCATTGGTGAACGATGTGATTAAAAGTGATGATCTTGTATCCGCAATCTATACGCCGAATAAAAAATGGAAGACACCATTTTATGTTATACAAGTTTCATACAAAGAAAATAAGCAGACATACTCAGGGTTTGCTTTTGTTGTACCGGAAAATGGGAAGTATAAACTAGAGCTTGCTGATATTAGAATAAAAACATATGATGGGATGCAACCGATTAAGGACAGTATAAAAATAGGTGAGAATAAAGTGCATATTTATGTAGGCACACCACTTGATAACCCATTTGCAGATAGTATCAGACATTCTTTTGTAGACGATAGTATAGAAGTGGCGTTCCAGGTAGAATAGAGTACGATTATAAGAAGGGCATATCCGCTATTAAATAACCTGAGCGATGCAGAAAATATTATTTCTGCATCGTTCAGGTTCAATGATAGATGGAGTGAAGGTAATTAATATTCTTGAAGTAGTTGATTGATACGTAGCTTTAGCATATCAAAATCGATAATACGAGCTTGTCGATGGTACTCTTTCTCATGATTAAATAAAATGACGACAGGTGAAGAAAATAAACTGAGCTGGCCCGCAGCTTCTGGAACTTCGTCTGCGAGTAGATATACAGATGGTATATTTATATCTGTTGCAATAGCCTTAACTTTTGGATAATCTGCATGACATACTGAACAACCAGTAGTCATGACGTATACAAGTGCCTTTTCGTTGTTTTGTAAAAAGGATTGTAATTCATCATATGCATGGATTTGTTTCATGTGAAACTCCTTTATTATTTATTATTTATTTCAAGAGTAACTGATAGAAATCAAGATCAAGCCATTTATTAAACTTATAACCAACGTCCTTTAAAGTGCCTGTATATTTAAAATTAAATTTTTTGTGTAGATAAATGCTACCTTTATTTTCTGAATCGATACCTGCTACCATTGTCTTGTAACCTTCGCTGCGTGCACTATCGATAATATGACTCAGCAGTTTTTCTCCGATACCCATATGTCTGAAATAAGGTGAGACATATACAGAGTGTTCTACGGTAAATTGATAAGCTGCAAAGTTTCTGAAAGGACCATAAGTAGCAAAACCAGCTACACGACCATCAATTTCAAAGATAAACACTGGATACCCTTGCTTTTCTTTTTCCATTAACCATTGTTTACGTTCCAGCAAACTCGTTTTTTCATAAGTATATATTGCTGTTGTATTTAAAATGGCATGATTATAAATGTCCAATATTTTCGGTAAGTCATTCTGAGTTGCATGTCTAATCATTATAAACCTCCACAATTTTTTAATATTAAAAGCATAACGCATTTATAATATTACGTATAATAATATGATTTAAAATATATTTCTAAAATAAGGGAATGATAGTGTAAACTAATGTTAAAGGAGTGGATGCATATGAACAACCAAAAAAAGCTAATAAGTTTTATAACCCTAATTGTAATCACAGCAGCGATTATACTATTGTGGCAATGGAATTATCAATACCCTGAATTGAGTAAAGCAGATATTAAGAAAATTGAAGGTAAGCATTATAAAGATACCGATGAATTGACTCGTCATCTTGCTCAATTAGACAACAAACAAATTGCTTCCAGTGCTACTACAAGCATTGTTGTAGAGGAGAAGGAACTCCCACTCGTCATTTTAAGTTCATTTTCTGGTGAAAGAAGTGATGCGACTTATAGAACATTTATTTATTTAATACCAGAGGGTGAAGGGTATAAAGCAGATGTACGAAAAAATGGTATAAGATTTAGTCCGGATATGAAACCTGTACTTGATGAGTTTAAATTTAACAACCATATTATCAAATCATATTTAGGACCAAAGTCGGATAACTTGATTGGAGAAGGTCAGTTAATTATGGATGACGGAAAAGATTTAGAACTTGTCGTTTATCCTGAAAAAGTTATTGGCAAGTAATGGTGTAATATCGTGAATGAAGGAGAGAGTATCGTGCATACGCGTTTAATTGAGAAGCTCGAACATAAAGAACAAAGGATGATAGAAATCAGGAGATACTTGCACGAAAATCCAGAACTTTCATATAAAGAATATAATACAGCGGAATATATTACGAATTTTTATGAAGATATGGATGTTTCAGTTGAAACAAATATTGGTGGTTTAGGTATAAAGGTAACGATTGATAGTGGAATTCCGGGACGAACGATTGGTATTCGGGCAGACTTTGATGCACTCGCCATTCAAGAAGAAACTGGGCTGCCTTTCGCTTCGAATAATCCCGGCGTAATGCATGCATGTGGCCACGATGCCCATACGGCATATTTATTAGTACTAGCAGAAACATTGTATGAAATTAAAGACACACTGAAAGGCAGAATAATTATTATTCATCAACCAGCAGAAGAAGTTCCGCCTGGTGGTGCGTTAGCGATGATTAAAGACAATATACTTGATGAGATAGACCATATGATTGGCCTACACGTCATTTCAGATTTAGAAGCGGGTAAAGTATATTATCGTCCAGGGTATACACAAACAGGCAGTGCAGCCTTTAAACTCACAATTCAAGGGCGTGGCGGCCATGGCTCTTCGCCACATACAGCGAATGATGCGATTGTTGCTGCAAGTTACTATGTTAATGCGTTACAAACAATTGTATCAAGAAGATTGAGTCCGTTTGAAACGGGGGTTGTGACCATTGGCTCGTTCGAAGGACAAGGACAGTTTAATGTCATCAAGGATAGTGTATTGATACAAGGCGATGTCAGAGGACTGACAGATAATACGAAGAAAAAAATAGAAGAAGAAATTAAAAGGATTACATATGGACTAGAAGTCATGTACGGTGTGCAGTGTCATTTAGATTACTTGGATGATTATCCTGCACTATACAATGATCCAGAACTCACTGAAGCGGTAGCCAGAAGTATTAGAACTCACTTGCAGGATATCCCTATAGAGTTAACAGAGCCACAGCCTTCTAGTGAAGATTTTGCGTATTACGCAAAAGAACGGCCATCCGCATTTATTTATGTTGGAGCAGCACCCGTAAATGGTGAAGTTTATCCTCATCATCATCCCAAATTTAATATCGATGAAAGTGCACTACTGATAGCTGCAAAATCAGTCGGTGTAGCTGTGCTTGATTATTTAAAAGCTTAAAATGGAATAAATACCTTATAGGCAAAAAGTATTGTCACACTTGAAAAGGCAATTTATTAATATACTCCTTATAAAGTAGACACTTAAAAGTGAAAGCTTTATAAGGAGCATAATTAATAACTCTATAGATTAAAGAAGAAATGTGAAACGTTAAGCCGCTTCCTTAAGAATAGAACTTTGTAATAAGTATGAGACACGATACCGAGTTGCCAGTAACAATAAATAGCTTTTAATGTCTCTATCGTTACGTGAAACATCAGTGAGAAGGCTGAAAAAATATGCTTTTTCCTCTTCGGCAGCAATCTTTTTAAAATACCCCCACATATGTTCAAAGCTATTACGCATTGAACCTTCACTCGGCTGCATATTGTAAGTCTCTTCAATAATGTCCTCTAATACCTGAGGTTCATCTAATCCATTATTCAGTTCTTGACGAATCAATAGATATTGTCTTTGACTAAAATACATAACTTTATATTTCTCTTGCTTCCATAATCGTTCTACTTGTTTGCGTGATTCCTTATTCATGACTGCCTCAATAGATCTGATAGTGCAATTTTGACATTCGGATATGAAAATTTAAAACCATGAGCTAATAATTTTTCTGGTAATACTTTTTGACCCTTTGTAACCATAATCGACTGTTCGCCTAATAGAAGCTCGATTAATTTAGTTGGAGTAACAAAGTAATGTGGACGATGAATCGTTTCAGCAATCACTTTTCCAAGCTGCTGCTGCGTTACAGGGTAGGGTGCAGTTAAATTATATATACCTGTCAAACGATGTTTATATATATAAAGTATCGCATCGACTAAATCATCCAGGTGAATCCATGAGTAAGGTTGTGTACCTTTACCTATAGGTCCCCCTGCAAATAATTGATAAGGCTTAATCATAAGTGGTAGTGCACCGCCTTTGTCGGAGAATATTACGCCGAAACGTACATAAGCAACATCAGCTCCATTCTGCTCTATTTTTTTGGCCTCTTGTTCCCATAGATGCACGGTTTCAGATAAGAAATCAAAGGGTGAAATCGTATCTTGTTCAGAATATACTGCTTCAATTGAAGGCGGATAATAACCCACCGCACTTGCAGAAATGAGTAGAGGTACACTTTGCATGTTATCGATGATAGGCAACAATTTCTTTGTAGACTCGATTCTGCTGATTTGTATCGCTTCTTTGTGTTCTTTCGTCCATCGTTGATTAAGAGAAGCTCCTGCTAAGTTGATGACGAGATCGACATCAGGAATATTCTGCTCATAATTTTCTTTGTCCCAATTGATATATGTAATATTGTCATGGTTTTCTTTATCCGAACGTGTAAGGATATACACTTCATCTTCAGAAGAAAACTTTTGTTGTAAAGCGTTTCCGACAAGGCCGGTTCCACCAGTCATTAATATTTTAGTCATAACAGCACTCCCTTTTAAAATTGTATTTTATATACTTATACCCTTTTATTAATATTTTAATGAATAAAAATTCGGTAGTACGTATAGAATTAAAATTTAATGGCGCTCTGTGTATGAGCTAATGACATTCTAGGGATACGCCTCCTTTTAATTTACTCGATTATCACAGCTACCTGTTTCAATGACTTGTTTTGCAGAATCAAGACCACCTTCTACTAAGTTCATTACGGCAGTTTCTGTATAAAAAGCGATATGCTGAGAGATGAGAACATCTTCACGCTGTATGAGTTCTAGCAGTACGTCATCTTCTACTGATTTATCGCTAAAGTCTTTCGGGAAATAAGGTGCTTCATTTTCATAAGTATCTAAGGCAGCAGCAGCTACTTTTCCTGAATTTAATGCATCCAGCAAGTCTTTAGTGTTTACAATCTTTCCTCGTGCAGTATTGACAATGAATACACCATCTTTCATTTTTGCAAATAAAGACTTATCAAACATATACGTATTTTCCTTTGTAAGTGGCATATGTATTGAAATTAAATCTGCATTTCCAATTGCTTCTTCAAGTGAGTCTGTATATGTTAAGAATGCTTCTGCTTTTTCATTTGGATCTAGATCATAGCCGATGACTTTGGCACCAAAGCCATTAAATATTTGAGCTGCAATCGTACCAATTCTTCCAGTCCCAATAATGGCAACAGTCATTGAACGGATTTCTTTACTGATGATAGATTTGTTCCAGGTAAAATCATGTTGCTTTACTTTATTTTGAATCTTTTCAGTATTTCTAATAATGTTCATGGCTGCAGTTACAGCATATTCTGCAATTGCATTTGGAGAATAACTAGGAACGTTCGATATGATTAGGTTGTGTGCAGCAGCTTTCTCAAGGTTGAACATGTCGAAGCCAGCAGAACGCTGGGCAACTTGCTTTATACCTTGAGCTGCAATTTTTTCATAAATATCATCTTCAAATGGTGCTGTCTGACTTGTTGATAGTCCGTCGTATTCTTCTAATAAATGTACGTTCTCTAAAGTTAACGGACCAGGATTAAAGGTAATTTCTACATTGTTCTTCTCGGCCCAGCTTAATGCCGCCTTTTTTTCGTCTTCTCTCGTCCCAAACATGATTAATTTCATTGTGCATCGCTCCTGTTCATATTGTTATGTATGTCATATGTGCATGAATAATTATATTGTACCTATATTGCTTTTATTACTCACGGCAAATGCTTGAATTGTTTGATTATTTAAATTATTTTTTAAAATTGATGATATGCAGTAATCTTTGCATTCAAGATAAGTCCGAAACCTGTAAGTGTGAAGACTGGTACTGCGCCGTTCACCAGCATGAGTGCAATATAGACAATGAGACTGAACATAAAGAATGACAAAGTTAATTGTACTTCTGCAGCAATCAACGCATTTCCTAGGAAATATATTACTCATGGTACTACGATGAATAATACGATACGACAAATATCAGCTGCTATCGGAACTGCAATATTTATTACGATAATGAATTTGTCAGTACAATCGGGAATACAAATGAATATTACTTATATAAGCATGTTCATACTTTCATTATTTGGATTAGTATTATCTTTACGCTATCCCAAAAATGAAAAATCAGTCTAATGGACTATAGATATATTAAATATATTATAGTATATTTAATATATTAAATTTAGGAGGCAATAAAATGCATAAACATATTGTAAATGGATACGTAGCAAAAGACATTCTCAAAAGTAGTTTACCGAAAGTGAAAAATGATGAGGCGATGGCTCAGCAATTCAAAGAAGGATTCAACCTATCTCCGAGTATGATGAAAGTCGCAGGATACTTTGAATTAATCGGTTCAATCTTCTTGATGTTATCTGTATTTAATAAAAAATTTGCAAGAATCGGTGCAATGCTAATCAATGTTATTATGTTAGGTGCAATGTATAACCACCTAAAAGCAGGTCATGGAGTAAAATCATTAAGCGCGGCAGGTAAGTACTTTGGTTTAAATATGGTTACATTATTTGATTCTTTTAGAAAATAATGTTTAACGTTGATAGATGCCCTTAGATTAGTGTCTATCAATCAAAATAAGCATGGAATTACAGTTATTTTCACAAAGTGGATGAGTAGATATAGGACATCTTCACAGGTCAAATTGGTAATTGTCAAGTAAGCTTGCTGGTCAGAACAATATTGAACTAGGTAATATTGTCACATTTGAAACACCACAATAAATAAAGCCCGAATGATGCTAGTAAATGGTGAACATTTACATCGTCATTCGGGCTTGTTTTTCATATTGTTCCACTAATTTCTTTATATGTGATATGTTTATTATACTATTTATATGCTGGAAAATAGATGATCGATTTGATTTCTATTGTTCGCAGTTTCGTATGAATCGTTTAAAGATTATCTTGAATGATAAAGTTGTAAAATATTTGCAATAAACAATAGATAGGAGAATAATTATGAATATATATATAACGGACAAAGCTAATCAATGGTTCAAAGAAGAAGTAGGACTAGGATCAGGTGACAAAGTTAGATTTTACAGTAAAATCTATGGATCCAGTAAAGTTCAGGAGAATTACTCGCTAGCTTTTACTATAGATGCAGATGATGATAAAGCAGTGACAGCTATTACTGCAGATGGCATAGTATATTATGTGAATGAGCCAGATTTATGGTTTTTTGATGGTCATGATTTATATATTGAGTACGATGAACAACTTGAAGAAGTTGCATACGATTATAAAAAATAATGCACTTGAGGTGAAGTACATTGTATCTATTAGAAATAACGGAACAAAGTTATAGGCAAGTGGTTGGTGTGTTTGACAAGGAATCAGATATTGAGCAATGGATCGCCTCGGTTCCTTTCATAAAAATGGATAAATACGGGAACACGGTGTTATTATATGACGAAATTCCTGCCTATTACGAAGTTAAGTTTGGTGGAAGTATCTATCCATTTACTCGCTATGCTTTTACAGGGGAGGACACGATCTATGTTGTATGGAACGAAATTGCTCATATTAATACGACTCAAGGGCTTGTGAATGGAACATCAAAGGTTGGCGTTTACATTTATGAAAATACAGAAATTAGACAAGCAGTTAATTCACGTGAAACTTTGAAAAAGGAGTTAGCGACATATTATGATGCACGAGATACTTCTTACTATTTCGGAGGCATTGGATCAGAAGATGGAGAGTATATTAATATTGAAAATGGACCATTTATCCATTTTGATCCAATGACAATAGAGCATTATGAAAGCTCAGAAAATATAGAGACATTTATTAAAGAGATTACAAATTAATTTATATCGATTAAAGAACTAGGAGAATACTTCCTAGTTCTTTATTTTACTTTTGAAATCTCATTTTGCTCCAGAATTGGTTTAACATTTCTTCTAGTGAACTAGACAGGTGATCGACATTGTTGCCGCCTGCTTGTAACCAGTTAAATATAATGCGCATTATACCCCCAGCGGAAAACTCTGCAAGCAGATTGATGTCTTGGTTAAAAACATAGCCGTTTTCCATCTCACGATTTAAATGAGATTCAATAATTAAATAAAGTTGTTTATAAATAATCATTGAGATGACACCATAGATTTCACTGCATATTACAGATTTTGCAAGCGATTTATTTTGGTCTAAAAATAATAATACATCGTGAATCATAGCAGCATAAAATTTTTCAGGATGATAGTGATTGTAATGTACATCATTTTTTTCATTATAAATGTTGAGGAGATGAATGATTGTACATTGATAAAAATCATATTTATCTTCGTAATGACGATAAAATGTAGAACGTCTGACTAATGCCTTTTCACAAATTTCGTTAATGGTGATGGAATCAAAATCTTTAGCATTTCCTAATTCAAGTAGTGCATTCCGTAACGCCTGTTCAGTCTTGATAACTCTTAAGTCTTTTTTATCCATATGTACACCTTCTTTTGAGACATATTTATACATAATGTCACATAAGTGACAAAACTATTTATAAAATTCTCTGAATATGAAAAATAATGCGATAGAGTAATGAATATAAAGCAAGCATGCAACTTTAAATTATATATATCGAATGGAGTGGTATTTATGTATTATAGTAATGGAAACTATGAAGCATTTGCAAGTCCGAAAAAGCCAGAAGGGGTAGATAATAAGTCTGCATACTTAGTTGGTTCTGGTATAGCGTCATTAGCAGCAGCGAGTTTTTTAATACGAGACGGGCGAATGAAAGGTGAAAATATCCATATATTAGAAGAGCTTGATCTTCCTGGAGGAAGTTTGGATGGAATATTGAATCCTGAACGTGGCTATATAATGCGTGGCGGTCGTGAAATGGAGAATCATTTTGAATGCTTATGGGATTTATTCCGTTCGGTGCCATCATTGGAAGTCGAAGATGCTTCTGTCCTTGATGAATTCTACTGGTTAAATAAAGAAGATCCAAACTATTCGAAGTGCCGCGTAATAGAAAATCGTGGACAACGCCTAGAATCAGATGGAAAAATGACTCTAACAAAAAAAGCGAATAAAGAAATCGTCGAGCTTTGCTTAATGAAAGAAGAACAGCTGAATGATGTGAAGATATCTGATGTCTTCAGTAAAGACTTCTTAGACTCAAATTTCTGGATTTACTGGAAAACGATGTTTGCATTCGAACCTTGGCATTCTGCTATGGAGATGCGTCGATATTTAATGCGTTTTATCCATCATATTGGTGGACTTGCAGACTTTTCAGCTCTAAAATTTACGAAGTTCAATCAATTTGAATCACTTGTTATGCCTTTGATCGAGCATCTTAAAGCGAACAATGTAACATTTGAATATGGTGTAACCGTTAAGAATATACAAGTTGAATGTTCAAAAGAGTCAAAAGTTGCAAAGGCAATAGACATCGTGCGTAAAGGTAATGAAGAATCAATTCCTTTAACAGAAAATGATTTAGTATTTGTAACAAATGGCAGCATCACTGAAAGTACTACTTATGGAGATAACGATACACCTGCCCCACCTACAACAAAACCTGGAGGTGCATGGCAATTATGGGAAAATTTAAGTGCGCAATGTGATGAGTTCGGTAATCCGTCTAAATTCTATAAAGATTTACCAGAGAAAAGTTGGTTCGTTTCTGCTACAGCAACAACAAATAATAAAAAAGTTATAGATTATATTCAAAAAATTTGTAAACGTGATCCATTATCAGGCCGTACAGTAACTGGTGGTATCGTTACTGTAGATGATTCAAAGTGGCAGTTAAGCTTTACGTTAAACCGACAACAGCAGTTTAAAAATCAACCGGATGATCAAGTGAGTGTGTGGATTTACGCACTTTATTCAGATGAACGTGGAGAACGTACGAATAAAACAATTGTTGAGTGTTCTGGTAAAGAAATTTGTGAAGAATGGCTTTATCATATGGGTGTTCCTGAAGAAGAAATTTCAGCACTAGCAGCAGAATGTAATACAATTCCAAGCTATATGCCGTACATTACTGCTTACTTTATGCCACGTAAAGAAGGAGACCGTCCTTTAGTAGTACCACATGGTTCAAAGAATATTGCATTTATAGGTAACTTTGCAGAAACAGAAAGAGATACCGTATTTACAACAGAATATTCAGTAAGAACTGCTATGGAAGCGGTGTATAAACTTCTAGAAGTAGACCGTGGAGTGCCTGAAGTATTCGCTTCAGTATACGATGTGAGAATTTTATTACATGCGTTATCTGTACTGAATGATGGCAAGAAACTAGATGAAATTGATATGCCATTCTATGAAAGATTGGTAGAAAAACGCTTATTGAAGAAAGCATCTGGTACATTCATTGAAGAATTATTAGAAGAAGCTAAATTAATATAATAGATTTTTATCGTTTGATATCTCTAGTGAAAACTGGTTTCATTACAGTGATTATAAAAATGGGTAAGCATCTATGAGGGTTTCCTTGGTATGTTTGCTATTGAGATCATAATATGAAACTCTGTATAACATCTTTTAACGAGGCCTAAAGTAATAGGCCTCTATTTATTTTGTTTGGAGAACGCACTTTCATATTCCTATAAGTTTATAAATAATCTGTTGTGAAATTTATAATCATTTGTTGCTATTTGAATATAATCAATACCTGAAATAGAAGATATATTTCAATCGTATAGAATAGATGCCAATCTGTTCATTCAATCAATTGACGATGTATAGTTTACGAAGAAGAACGCAGATTATTTATTAGAAACTGTTAAAGTGCATGTTCAAGACTTTGAAATGCCGACACCAGCATAATTAAGTAAACTATTTAGTAAAATGAAGAAACAAAAAACTCTTGATATCAATGCGATTATGCTGAAGAAACATCTTGCCTTGAATGTAATGATGTATCGACGAATAGAAAATATATTGTATATAAAAATAAAACGGATCAGTTTGAAGATATTTATAGTGAAATTTCAACGAATAAAGTGAAAGGGTTCTGTAATATATGTAATGCGGAATTAGATGTTGTGCTAGTTTTAAATAAAACGAAACATAATAAGAGTGATGAGACTTACACGAAGAAAGGGGATTGTATTTGTCACAATACTGTGAAGTGTAACCAAAACTTAGACAATGTAGAAGATTTTATGAATTTGTTGCGCGTACGAAATAATTAGCTAATTAAAAATGGTTGAATTTATAGTCGGAGTACATAATGTATGCTTCGGTTATTGTTTGTCTTTGTTGTAGAGATTGAGGAGTTGTTCATTTTGTTTAATATTCTCATCTTTATTTCCGATTGTCTTATAAATATCCATGAATACCAGGTGAATTTAAGATAGGTTACATTAAAGGCGCAAAGAATGTGCCACTAAATTACATTGAGAATTACAAAGGCACAGAAAATATATATGATTTACCAATCAGGTATGAGAGGTAAGCGTGCAGTAACAAGGAGTAGATGTAATTAACGTAAGAGGTGGGCAAGTATCTTTATTTTTGAGTATTTTAATTTACTATTAAATAGTTTAGTGTTAAATTATTTAATAATAAATTAATGATATAGAGGTGTATATATGGAAGAATCTAACTTCTTCAGACTTGTTCATGATGGGAATCAACTTAGCTATAAGATGATATCGTTATTTTTAAAGCACTTTGACCATAAACTTAACATTTCCCAAGTAATATTACTCGAATATATTAAGCGAAATGGTCATGCAAAGCCTTCAGACATTGCAAAAGCATTAGGTTTTACATATGGTGCAATTACGACAATGACAAACAAGCTTGTAGAAATGGAATATGTCGTGCGTATTAATCATTCAGGTGACAGACGTGTCGTAATGCTCAATATAACTGAAACAGGTTTGAAAGTGTTGGAAGAAGCAGAAAGTGTTGGAAAGCAAGTACGTAATGCAGTATATGATATATTATCTGAAGAAGAACTTAAACAAATGAAACAGATTCAGGA
The DNA here is from genome assembly GCF_038095555.1 of Macrococcus psychrotolerans. Classification (NCBI taxonomy): domain Bacteria; kingdom Bacillati; phylum Bacillota; class Bacilli; order Caryophanales; family Staphylococcaceae; genus Macrococcus; species Macrococcus psychrotolerans. The sequence continues at coordinate 98,333 of NZ_CP124591.1, forward strand.
AAAATTATTAAATCATGTAGCATCAATCAAAACATTGTAAGGAGGAAATAAAATGGAACGTTTAAAAGACAAAGTAATTATTATTACGGGTGCAGCTCAGGGTATGGGGAAAGTGCATGCAGAGCGTGCAATTGCAGAAGGCGCTAAAGTAGTGATTACAGATATAAATGAGGAAAAGGGGCAAGCTGTAGCAGTGACATTAGGCTCAGATGCATTGTTTATCAAACATAATGTTGTAAGTGAATCAGATTGGGAAAATGTTGTACAGACGACACTTGAATATTGGGGTAAGATTGATGTGCTTGTTAATAATGCTGGTATTACATATAATATGAAAATTGAAGAAATTACTTTAGATGACTATATGAAGATTGTAAATATTAATCAAGTTTCTGTGTTCTTAGGTATTAAGTCAGTAACCGCAACTATGAAAGCTCAAAATTCAGGTGCGATTATTAATATATCATCTATGAATGGTCTTGCCGGCGGCGCAATTGGATATACAGATACGAAGTTTGCGGTAAGAGGTATGACAAAGGCAGCAGCAAGAGAATTATCACCGTTTAATATTACAGTAAACTCTGTGCACCCTGGTGTTATTCATACACCGATGCTTGAACAACCTGGCGTAAAAGAAGCGGTGGATAAATTTAAACAAATGATTCCAATGCGTCGTGTAGCGCAAGCTGAAGAAGTTTCAAATATGATCATATTCTTGGCATCAGATGAAGCAAGATATTCAACAGGCTCAGAATTTGTCATTGACGGTGGTGTAACAGCCACTGTTTAGAAGAAATTTTGATAAAATTGTTTGATTTACTTCCATCTCAGGTGGCTAACTTGATTATAAATATCGCACAGAATTTTCAGAAAATAAATTGACATAAAAAATGAAATCTGATAATATTAAATCAATTCAACGCTAAAGGAGTTAGTATTATGACAAACACAAAGCTACAGTTAAATAATTGGTGGCAGCTGTCCTGATACTTATAACCGTCATAGGTATAAGTATCTATGACGGCTTCCTTAGCATTCGCTTAAGAGGCCGATGTATGAGCGGTCTCTATACTTAAGAGATCGTGTGTACACACGGTCTCTTTTTTATTTTTATATTTATTTTAGGAGGGATTTATATGGAGAGGCAATCAGGTTTCACATCAAAATTAGGTTTTATACTAGCAAGTGCAGGTTCAGCGATAGGGTTGGGGGCGATGTGGAAATTCCCTTATGTGATGGCTGATAATGGAGGAGCAGCATTCCTTATTTTGTTTATCATTTTCACTTTATTTATTGGATTACCAATATTAATGAGTGAATTTGTGATGGGCGTCGCTGGGGAGACTTATAGTACACGAGCATTTAGTAAGTTATCTGGTAAGAAGAAGTATGATTTAATCGGCTATCTTGGTAATATCGGGGTATTTTTATTAATGAGTTTTTACAGCGTTATCGGCGGCTTCATCTTAATATATATTATTCGTACGATAAAAGTGATTTTTACTGGAGATGCGACCAAAGATTATACAGTGTTATTTGGTAGTATCATATCAAATCCATTGAATACAATTGCAGGGGTTATTTTGTTCCTGGCATTAACGGGCATTATTGTTATTAAAGGGGTGCAAAATGGTATTGAACGTGTCTCTAAGTTTATGATGCCGATGTTATTTGTAATGTTTCTCATTATGATCATTCGATCAATAACATTACCAAATGCGATGGAAGGTGTATCATTCTTTTTAAATCCAGACTTTAATAAACTAGATCAAGAAGCCATTTTATTTGCGTTAGGACAATCATTCTTTTCTTTATCTGTAGGGTTTGGAGGGATGTTGACTTATGCTTCTTATATGAAAAAAGGAACTGATCTTGTGCAAGCAGGAGGATATATTGTATTACTTAACATTTTAGTAACGTTATTAGCGGGATTAGCGATATTTCCAGCCACGGCATCTTTGGGCATAGATAATGCGCAAGGCCCTGGTCTACTCTTTATCGTGTTACCTTATGTGTTTAATCAGCTGCCATTTGGTTCGATGTTCTATTTAATTTTTTTATTGCTATTTTTCTTTGCAACGATTACGTCATCGATCAATCTTGTAGAAATCAACGTTTCAAATATGACAAAGAATGACAATACGAAACGTCTAAAGTCTGTTCTTGTGATTATTTTAGGTATATTCATTGTAAGTATTCCGTGTGCACTATCATTTGGACCGATAAGTGACATGAAGTTCTTAAAAGGAACATTCTTTGATAATATGGACTTCCTTGTATCCAATATCATGTTACCAATTGGTGTATTATGCTATACGTTGTTCTCAGGTTACGTATTAGATAAAAAGATAATGAAAGCATACTTCGTCCAGAAGCCATATCAGAATAAACTGTTTAATGTATGGATCATATTACTGCGATATGTTATTCCACTGGTCATATTATTGGTGATTATCAATCAATTGGTGCAGTAAATGCTTAGCCATTTCTTTATGTAAGTTGAACGATGATATAACGTTTCGTTTCTTCTTGGCACGACCGCTAGACATAAGGTAACCAGCTTCTTAAATAGTTTTTTATTGGTTTATTCTCTGAAAGTTCATTTCAGAGAATATTTTTGTGCATTATTTTGCTGAATATTAGTATTCCTTAATGTTTTGAATGCATTAAATAGGGAATTGTCAAATGTATAAAAACTTATAGGGGGAACGATAATGACTAATAAAAAAGATGAGCAATTAGAAGCATTTCGTAGAGACCACTCAGAAGATACTGCACTTACGACAAACCAAGGGTTAAAAATGGCAGAAGATGAATTCTCGCTTAAAGCTGGAGAACGTGGACCAACCTTATTAGAGGACTTCCATTTCAGAGAAAAAATGACGCATTTTGACCATGAAAGAATTCCTGAAAGAATTGTACATGCTCGTGGCTATGGTGCACATGGAGAATTTGAGGTATATGAAGATTTAAGTAATTATACTAAAGCGAAATTTTTAACAGATACATCTAAAAAGACACCTGTATTTGTACGTTTTTCGACAGTGCAAGGTTCTAAAGGATCAAATGATACAGTACGTGATGCACGCGGATTTGCGACTAAATTCTATACTGAAGAAGGGAATTATGATTTAGTAGGTAACAATATTCCTGTATTCTTTATTCAGGATGCAATCAAATTCCCGGACTTAGTACACGCAATAAAACCAGAACCACATAATGAAATTCCTCAAGGTGGAACAGCTCACGACACGTTTTGGGATTTCTTTGCACAAAACCCCGAGTCAACACATATGACGATGTGGACGATGAGTGATAGAGGCCTTCCGAAGAGCTTCCGTACAATGGAAGGGTTCGGTGTGCATACATTCCGTTTAATCAATAAAGAAGGAAAGTCACACTTTGTGAAATTTCATTGGAAACCTCTACTCGGCACACATTCTTTAGTATGGGATGAAGCGCAAATTATCGCGGGGAAAAACTCTGACTTTAACCGTGAAGATTTATATGAATCAATCGAAAAAGGTGACTATCCAGAATGGGAATTAGGACTACAAATTATTTCAGAAGAAGATGAATTTAAGTTTGATTTCGATATATTAGATCCAACGAAATTATGGCCAGAAGAAGAAGTGCCAGTTAAACGTGTGGGTAAAATGACTTTAAATCGCAATGTAGATAATGTCTTTGCAGAAACAGAGCAAGTTGCATTCCATCCAGGACATCTTGTACCGGGAATTGACTTTAGTAACGATCCATTATTACAAGGGCGATTATTCTCATATACTGATACACAGTTATCTCGTTTAGGTGGACCAAACTTCCACCAAATTCCTATCAACAGACCTGTATGCCCATTTGCGAATAATCAACGTGATGGTATGCACCAATCATTTGTGCATAAAGGACAAACATCCTACCATAAGAATGCAATCAATAATAATAATCCCCATACGACACCCGTTGAAGAAGGTGGATTTGAATCTTACCATGAGAAGATTGATGCACATAAAGTGCGTGCCAGAAGTGAAAGTTTTAAAGATCACTACTCACAAGCAAAGTTATACTATAATAGCTTAACGCAGCCTGAAAAAGAGCATCTAAGAGATGGATTTGCTTTTGAATTAGGTAAATGTAAGCATGATTTCGTTAAAGAAAATGCAATTGCTAATATTAATAAAGTCGATAAAGACTTAGCGACTCAAATTGCAGATAAAATTGGCGTTCAAGCCCCTACAACAGATGAAGAAGTGAAATCAGATAAGAAATCACCGGCACTTAGCATGGAAAACACAATTAAGAAGTTAGACACATTATCTGTCGCTATTATAGTTACTGCAAGTTCAAAAGAAGCAGAGATTAAAGACATCGTGCAAAACTTAAGCGATAACAAGGTTAATTTTAAACTTGTTGCTGAGAAAGCAATGACAATTGGAGCATTTAAAGTATCTGAGACATTTGATACAGTGCACTCTACATTCTTTGACGGTATTATCGTACTGGATGCAAAAGTACCCCTCTTGCCACCAGCGAAAGACTATATTGAAGCAGCAAATCGCCACTTTAAGACAATTGGTTTTAGTAAACAAGCTGAAGCAGCAATCGATGCAACATCTGTGAAAAAAGATGAGCCAGGTATCATTGAAATTGATGCCTCTGCAAACAATTATCTTGATGCATTAGTAAAACAAAGACATTGGGATAGACAACCATAAATTAAAGACCTCTACGTGAGGTCTTTTTAATTTTGAATTTAAAAAACACAGTAGAGCAATCTACTGTGTTTACATATTATTTAAGATTAAGTGATTCATTCAATGAACTGTTTTCTCTACTACCTTTTTCTTTGGAAAAAAGTGATTTAATGCCTTCAACAACAGTTTTCACTGATTCATCTGTTGCCCAGTATTCAGCAGTTTCTGGAACTACTTTAATAAGCACGACATTTGGATCTTCAGGATTTGTTTTTAAGAAAGCTTCTATTCCTTTACTCCAGTATTCTTTAATCTTGTCGTTGTCATTTACGATAAAGGCATTTCCTGAGATTGATACATATCCTTTATTAGCGAATGATAAGTTCACACGATTATCTTGCTCAATTTCTTCAGTTTTTTCAGTGCGTGTTGACATAAACCAAATATCCCCATTCGCATCTACATCTTGATAACTCATTGGTCGTGAAACGAGTTTATTATCTTGAATGGTTGTCATCATTGCAATATCATTCTTTTCAATCAGTTCAAATAACTTATCATAGATTTCTTTTTGATTCATATTATCGCCTCCATTATCTTTATATATTATAATTACCCTTAAGATTAGTACTTTATGCATAGAAAGAGGTTAAATATGGAAAGGGAATTTGTAACGATTGACGACATTATTGAGATGGGAGTTCCTTATCCGTTGTTTTCGATGTGGATGACGAATAGTCTGATTGAGGTTGCTTACCAATCAAAGAAAGAACGATTTTTCTGGAAAAAGGATATAGAGAAGTTAAAAAGGGAATACATAAATTAAATTTTCAGAATAATCTATAAATACATTGCCATACGTCTTTAGTGAATATATAATTAATAAGTGTATCACTTCACTATTATATTTAAGGGGTTGGATGTATGGAAGGGATTATAAGCTTTTTAAACGAGATTGTATGGAGTAAACCATTAGTCTACGGCTTGTTAATTACAGGGATTTCATTTTCATTAATAATGAAGTTCTTTCAAGTCAGGCATCTAAAAGAGATGATCCGACTGATGTTTCAAGGGGAGAAGTCACCTACAGGAATTTCTAGTTTCCAGGCAATTGCTTTATCGCTTGCTGGACGTGTAGGGACGGGTAATATAGTCGGTGTTTCAACAGCAATTTATATCGGTGGCCCGGGAGCTGTATTCTGGATGTGGATGACTGCATTTTTGGGTGCGAGTTCAGCATTCATCGAATCTACACTAGCTCAAATTTATAAGAGAGAGATTAACGGTGAGTATCGAGGGGGTCCCGCATATTATATTGAAGCAGGAATGAAAGGCGGATTTGCGAAAGGTTATGCGATATTATTCGCAATACTGGCAATAGTATCAACAGCATTATTATTACCTGGTATTCAATCTAACGCCATTGCAAGTTCTATGAAGAATGCTTTTGGATTCGAAGGATGGATTATCGGTATAGCGCTTGTAGTGGTTTTAGCATTAATTATTTTTGGAGGAGTTCGCTGGATTGCATCTGTAGCGACTGCAGTAGTCCCTTTTATGGCAATCTTATATATTTTATTAGCGGTTGTTATTATTGTTCTTAATATTGATAAAGTCCCTGGTTTATTTGCATTAATATTCAAGTCAGCATTCAATATGGAATCAGCGTTTGGTGGGATACTTGGTGCAATGATTGAAATCGGTGTTAAACGTGGACTTTATTCTAATGAAGCTGGTCAAGGTACAGGGCCTCATCCGGCGGCAGCAGCAGAAGTATCACACCCTGCTAAACAAGGTTTAGTTCAAGCTTTCTCGGTATATGTTGATACGCTGTTTGTATGTACAGCAACAGCATTAATTATTTTATTATCAGGTACATTCAATACAACGGACGGCTCGATGAAGGGTGATATGCCGAACTTAATTAAAGATGGCGGTGTATATGCACTAAATGCTGATGGAGAGAAGGACTACTCTGGAACAGCAATGTATGTTCAAGCGGGCATTGATAAAGCATTCCATGGAAGTGGTTATCAATTTGATCCGGCATATTCGGGTATTGGTTCATATTTTGTTGCTATTGCACTGTTCTTCTTTGCATTTACGACCATATTAGCATATGCATATATAGCAGAAACCAATGTATCTTATTTGACGAAAAATGGTAGTGTATCTTTAAATAAGTTTTTAATTAACGTCACACGTTTAATTATTGTTGGTGCAACATTCTATGGTGCAATAAAAACAGCAGACGTTGCCTGGGCGATGGGTGATTTAGGTGTAGGACTTATGGCATGGTGTAACATTATTGCGATCTGGATTTTACACAAACCTGCAATACGTGCGCTAAAAGACTTTGAGATGCAGAAGAAAGAGAAAGGTTCTGGTAAATATGCGATTTATAAACCGAATCCAAATGAGTTACCGAATGCGAAATTCTGGTTAGAAGATTATCCGAAACGTTTAAAAGAAGAGAAGATTGAAGAGTAGTTAGAGAAGGGAAGGAGTATTTATACTCCTTTCTTTTTATGCATAAATTTATTAATTAAATATTGACAATATTCTGACAAATCAATAGAATGAAATAGGGTGCATAATTACACAATGTATAAGGGGATGAGTAGATGGAACAACATGAGTATAATATGATTGCACAAAGTGAAAGTTTCAAGAAATTGCAGAAAGAACGTAAATCTTTTATATTTCCAATCTCATTATTTTTTATTGTAGCGACAATTTTATTTCCAATTCTTACAGGCTATACGAAATTTCTGAATAAAGAAGCATTCTGGAATATTTCCTGGGCATGGATCTATGCATTTATGCTATTTATTATGGTGTGGACGCTTGTAACACTCTACATGTCTAGAGCGAAACACTTTGATATTCAATCAGAAGCAATTATCAATGAATATCGAAAGGGGAATGAGCTATGAATACAACTGTAATTATTATGTTTTTGTTTTTTGTGAGTTTAACATTAATTATTACTTACTTTGCTTCAAAAAGAACAAATTCTGCTGAAGATTTCTACACAGCAGGAGGAGGACTGACAGGCTGGCAAAATGGGCTGGCCATTGCAGGAGATTATCTTTCAGCAGCCTCATTTTTAGGGATCGCTGGAGCTATTGCATTATGGGGATTTGATGGATTTTTCTATAGTATCGGATATTTAACGGCATATTTAATCGTATTATATATCGTTGCAGAACCTTTAAGAAACTTAGGGAAGTATACACTAGCAGACATGATTGCTGCTCGATTTGAACTGAAGAAAGTACGTGCAACGGCTGCAATATCATCGATTACGATTGTTATTTTCTATATGCTTGCACAGCTTGTAGGTGCTGGTGCACTGATTCAGCTCTTATTCAATATACCTTATACATGGGCGGTTATTATCGTTGGAATTATGATGACAATTTATGTACTATTTGGTGGCATGACAGCAACGAGCTGGGTTCAAATGGTCAAAGCAGTTTTATTAATGATTGGAACGATTATTATTTCTTTCCTTGTATTAAAGCACTTTAACTTTAGTATCGCCAACATGTTTGGTGCGATGAAGTCCATTGATGCACCTGAACTTAAGAGTGACTATATTAATCCGGGGTCACAAGGGAAATCGCCATTAGATAATATCTCTTTAATCGTTGCTTTATTATTTGGTACAGCAGGATTACCGCATATTCTCATGCGTTTCTTCACGGTAAATGACGCAAAGACCGCACGATCTTCGGTTATGTGGGCAACATGGCTTATTGGTATTTTTTATATCCTTACAATATTTTTAGGGTTTGGCGCAGCAAGCTTACTAACACGTGAAGAAATCATATCAGCAAACCCTGCAGGAAATATGGCGGCACCCCTTCTTGCGGATAAGCTAGGTGGAGATATCTTGATGTCATTTGTATGTGCTGTTGCGTTTGCTACAATTCTTGCAGTAGTTGCAGGACTTGTATTATCAGGTGCTTCTGCTTTTGCACATGATATTTATGGCGAAATTATTAAGAAAGGTAATATATCAGAACGTGAACAGATGAAAGCAGCAAAAATTGCTTCTTTAGCTGTATCCGTATTATCGATATTACTTGCCTTGTTTGCTCAAAATATGAATGTTGCCTTTCTAGTATCACTTGCTTTTTGTGTGGCAGCAAGTGCAAACTTACCGGTAATTGTATTTACGATTTTCTGGAAGAGGTTTAATACTCAAGGTGCGATTGCAGGATTACTGACAGGATTGATTACTTCTTTGATTTTAGTAATATTGAGCCCGAATGTTATGAATCCTGATGGAACAGCATTTATTACAGCGAATCCTATTTTTCCGTTAGCAAACCCTGCAATCATATCTGTACCTGCAGGATTTATCGGAGCGTTCTTAGGAACGTATTTAGGTAAAGCGGAATCTGAAGATAAGTTTAGAGAAGTTGAAGTAAAGTCTGTGACAGGTATTGCTCATTCTGAAGTGACACATTAAGCGTAAATTTGGCACCGTGCCAATTTCGAGCAAGAAAAAGAGGGTGAATTTGGCGCCATGCCAATTTCACCCTTATACTTTATCTTTCTTTTACTAATTTTCCGCCTTCTAATCTTAATATATGATCTGCATATTTAAAGATACGTTCGTCATGTGTAATAATAATACATGAACTGTTATTCTCTTTCACACGTTCTCTGATGACTTCAACAACTTGTACAGCACGTTCAAAATCTAAACTCGCTGTCGGTTCATCTGCTAAGATGAGAGAAGGATGGTTCATAAACGCACGTGCAATCGCGACACGTTGTTTCTCTCCGCCTGATAAGCTCTTAGGGTAAACTTTCGCACGATGTGATAACCCAAATGTTTCGAGCAAATCATCTGCTTTTTTCATCGCTTCTTTTTTATCCATACCATTTTCTAATGCCACATGTAAGAGTTGTTCTTTCACAGTAAGGAAGGGGACAAGATGAGAGGCCTGAAAGATAAATCCAATATCATCAAGGCGCATCTTTGTAATTTCGGTTTTTGATAAGTGTGATAACGATTTATCATTGATAATTACTTCACCGCTCGTGGGTTGAAGGAGTGCACCGATAATCGTAAGTAGTGTACTTTTACCAGAACCAGAGGGTCCGTACAAGCATACAACTTCCCCATCATTTACTGTAAAGTTAATATCTTTTAGTACTTCAGTTGTAGTATCTCCTTGTTTAAAGGATTTAGATATATGTTTTACGTCTATCATAATTATTCTCCTCCGATTGCTTGAATTGGATCAATTTTTAGTACTTTATATATTGAAAGCATTACACCGATTAATGCGACCACTAAGAATAAACCGATAAGTAAGAAAATAAGGTTAGGATTCAGGAAAAACGGCATTGTTGCCGGTAAATTCATGTTGATGATATAAATAACGCCGATGCTTATGAGCACACTAACCATTACAACAACGATAACTTCCTGCATAAGTTTGAAGATAAGCTTTCTATTACTTGTGCCAATGGCTTTTAAGATACCGTACTCTGTTGTTTTTTGAATTGTGATGACATAGAAGAATACAGTAATCACGATTGCTGAGATTAAGAATAAGAAGATAACCATTAAGTTTAACGGCATTTGTTCTGCTTCATAACTTGGTATTCCTTTCATCGCTGTATCAGGTGTAATCAGTTTTGCATCTTTTAAGTCATCATTAAGCTGATTCATATCAGACTTTGACATTGATTTGATAATACCGGCATTTACGGGGGCCTCTTTGAAGTAGTTGTTATAAGTTTCCTGTGAAACGAGTCCGACAGGCATATGTGCAAACATTTGGTGACGTGTGAATTCTGAAATTTTTAGTTGTTTGTCTTGATCTTTAAGTTTTAAAGTATCGTTTTCTTTAAATGTCTTTGAAGCATGTGAATCAAGATTAACTGTGTTGTCAGCAGGTAGCTTCATATAGTCTTCAGTTACTGTTGCTAATAGAAACTTTTCGTTTTTTTGTGCCTTTACCGGTTGTAACTTAAGTAACGGTATATTTTTATCTTCTAATACTTTTTGGTCATGTTTAGACAAAGGTGTATTCATTAGATTGTTATCTGCATCTTTAGATATTACATAATGACTTGCATCGATTTGTTCGATGAATGATACGTTATCTTTTCCAAGTCCTTGTGCTAAACTAGATACAAATAATACTAAGAATGAGAGTAAGAAGATAATTGCTGCAATCAGCAAGTATTTCACTTTATAATATTTAATTTCTTTTAGTGCTAAGTTCATAATGATCAACCTTTCGCTTTGTTTGTAATACATATATTAAAGGTTGAATATGAACGGAATATGAACGGAGGACATATTGTGCAAAATAATATATTAGTTGTAGATGATGAAATGGCTATTCGTCGCGAAGTTAAAGAAGGTTTTTTGCACCATGATTTTCAAGTGTATGAGGCTAGGAACAGTGATGAAGCGATTAATCTGCTGGATAATGAAAGTATCGATTTATGTATCGTCGATATTATGATGCCAGGTATTGACGGATTCCAGCTGTGCGAGCAAATTAAACAGCTCTATCAACTGCCTGTTATAATGCTTACTGCACGAGATGCATTGGGGGATAAGAGGATTGCGTTTCAAGCAGGAAGTGATGATTATGTTACTAAGCCGTTTGAGATAGAGGAAGTTATCTTTAGAGCACAAGCAATATTAAAGCGTTATGAGAAGGCGGTAGAGAAGATTGAATTCGGCGAGCTGATAATCGATGCAGAAAGTTATGAAGTGATGATGGAAGACGAGTCTTTATATCTTCCAAGAAAAGAATTTGAACTTCTATATTATTTAGTCAGACATTATCCGAAAGTTGCAACGAGAGAACAGCTTATAGAAGAGATATGGGGATATGACTTTGATGGAGATGAACGAACAGTAGATGTACATGTGAAACGTATTCGTAAAAGGTTAGGTGCATTTGACAGTGGTGTAGAAATTCAGACTGTACGCGGTGTAGGGTATAAGGTGCATCATGTTTAAAAGACTGTCTACCCGATTTATAATTGGTACATTCCATGTCATTCTCGTAAGCTCATTACTTTCGTTTATCATCGCAAACATTTATTATCACTTAACGCTAAAAGAACAGAACGACACACGTATAACGAACACTTTAATAACACAGAAGAAATATATCGAATCACATCCAGAAATAAAACCGGAAGCATTTTTCACACAACTCGCAAATTTAAATTTTCAAGTAGTAACAGTCAAGGATGGTAAGAAAGCTTTCTATGGTACACCGTTTAGAGTGAAAAATTTACCGGATAATAGCCCGTTAACGGAAACGTATCATGGAATTAAAGAACGGCCATTTAATGTATTTATTACGGGATTCTTTGATAATGAGACTAGAAATACAGTCGGTATGCCGATGAAAGTTAATAATGAAATATATGATGTTTACATTAGACCAGATGTCGGAGCGAGTATGCATGAATTTAGAATTTTTCTTGCAATACTGTTTCTATGTATTATTGTATTTTCCATCTTATTTGTATTTATTTCATCTAAATATATCGTGCGTCCTGTTGTTCAGCTAAAGGAAGCAGCCCGCAAAATTGGAGATCAGAGTGGTTATCAGACGCAAGTAAAACGTAAGGATGAAATCGGTGTATTAGCACATGAGATGAACATAATGAGTGCTAAAATACTGCATCACGAAGAAATGAATCAACGCTTTGTTGCAAATGTCAGTCATGAAATTCAATCACCTATAACCAATTTACTTGGACAAATTAAACAACTCAGACAAACAAAAGATTTTAGCCTATTAGATGATATTGAGCATCAGTCACAACGTTTAAGTGGACTAACGAAACAATTGCTGATGCTCGCTTCTCTTGAGAAGACTGGTACTATAATCGACAAAGAACACTTCAGTGGGAAGGCGCTCATTCAGGAAGTGATACGCAATCATATGTATGCACTGGACCAAAAAGACATTTTTGTCACAACAAAACTTAAAGATATCGAAATACTTGGTCATCGAGATTTATGTTATCAAATGATAAGCAACCTACTTTCTAATGCGATTAAATACAGCCCTGAAGATACTCAAATTAAGTTTGAATTAGGAGAGGGAACGTACAAATACATAAAGATTTCAGATGAAGGTTACGGTATGTCTGATAAAACTAAGGAATTATTGTTTGAAAGATTTTATAAAGCTGAAGCACATGAAGATAAAGCACCGTCTAATGGTCTTGGGATGGCAATTGTAAAAGAAATTGCTGATCTACATGACTTTGAAATAGAAGTGGAGAGTGAATTAGATAAAGGGACAATAATTACTATTAAGCTCTCATAAAGAGTACCAGATTGATAAATAATCTGGTACTTTCTCTATCTCTTTGATGTATAGTTTTATACCCTGGATAATTAAACAAGCAACGATAGGGTATACGTAATTATACAAATCAAGGAGGTCATACTATGTCAAATCCATTAAATAAATATTATAATACGTCTTATGAAAAGCAACCACAAGCATACCCAGGTATTCAGAGTGAAATGAAGCCGGTACCAGATTGTGGCGAACATTCATATAAAGGGACAGATAAGCTTACTGACAAGAAAGCATTCGTTACCGGAGGAGACTCAGGTATTGGTAGAGCAGCTGCAATTGCTTATGCTAAAGAAGGTGCAGATGTCGCAATCAACTATCATCCAGATGAACAAAAAGACGCAGAAGATGTAAAGCGTGTCATTGAAGCTGTAGGCAGAAAGTGTGTGTTATTGCCCGGTGACTTACGCGAGGCAACATTTGCGCGTGAAGTAGCAATTAAAGCATATGAAGCATTAGGCGGATTAGATATACTAGTATTAAATGCAGGTATGCAGCAGTTCGAATATGATATTGAGCAATTAGATGAACAGCAAGTACGAGATACGTTTGAAGTGAACGTTTTCTCAAATATATTTACAATCCAAAGTGTATTAAAACATTTAAGACCTGGTGCCAGCATTATCATGACAAGCTCAATTCAAGGTGTAAAACCAAGTGCACATCTTGTTGATTATGCTATGACGAAAAGCTGTAGCATATCTATGACAAAGAGTTTGGCAGCGCAACTTGGACCTAAAGGCATTCGAGTGAACAGTGTAGCGCCTGGGCCAGTGTGGACACCACTTCAAATAAGTGGAGGTCAACCACAGGATAATATCCCAGAATTCGGTAAAAAAGAACCGCTTGGTAGAGCAGGGCAACCCGTAGAGCTCGCAGATGTTTATGTTTTACTTGCAAGTGACAATGCAAGCTATATTACCGGACAAGTTTATGGTATTACCGGTGGCTCACCAATCAACTAAAATCTCCCGTTAAGGGAGATTTTTTTGTCAAATATACTTATACAGTATCAGTTTTGATTTTTTGCGATATACTGTATTATCAAACCATTATTGATTTGAAAGGAACACCCTATGGTCTTAATGAAAAATATGTTGAAACGCTCAGGATTACAGTGGTTTTCATACAGTTTGACTTTAATCATATGTATTGGAGTAATTGTATTCACGCTTAATAATGATGCACTTTACAAGCAAACAATTGCGAAGGTGACTCATGTGGAAGTTATATCGAAAGAAAGTACAATTGATGCGAATCACCGCAAAGATATTGTATATAAGCAAGTTGTAGAAATGATAGGTACGAATCATAACCATAAAGGTGAAAGGTTCATTGTTACGAATACATATACTAAAAGTAGTGCTTATGATGAGCAATATAAAAAAGGTCAGAAAGTATTTATAAAAGCCGGAGATAAATCGCAAATTATAGGTGAGAAGAGGGATACAGTTTTAGTGACTGCGCTTTCTGTGTTTACGCTACTGCTTATCATTATGGTCGGTAAGAAAGGATTCTATTCATTAATCAGTTTAATTTTAAATTTCTGTATTACGTTATTTGTATTTAATTTCTATTTATCACATAAACATATTCCGATGATACTAATAGCGAGTGTTGCAGTTGTATTATGTACAATACTCACACTCACATTCATTAATGGATTTACGAGGAAAACATGGATTGCGATTGTCAGCACACTCGCAGCCACTTTAGTAACATTGCTCGTTGTGCAAAGCGTGATATATTTAACCTCAGCTGAAGGAATTCGCTATGAAACAATGTCTTACTTGACGATTCCGCCAAAGAAAGTATTTTTGACGACCATCCTTATCGGAACCCTTGGAGCTGTTATGGATATAGCGATCACAATTACGTCATCATTACACGAGATAAAAGTAACGCAGCCTTTATCGAATACCAAGTCACTACGTGCATCGGGGTATGAAATTGGAAAGGATATCATCGGTCCGATGACAAATATTTTATTATTCGCATATTTAAGTAGTGCGATGCCAATTATTATATTGTATTTAGCAAATCATTCACCGATATGGCAGACGTTTAGTTTACATTGGTCGCTTGAACTTGCTCGTGCAGTATCCGGCAGTATCGGTATCGTACTTTCAATACCAATTACGATATGGATCGCGAGCGTGATGCTTGGAGGCGAGGTGAGGCGATGAAGACATTAACATTACTTATTATTATATTATTCATTCTCATGGCAATCGTTGGAGGTAAAAATGGAATAAAAGCTTTTCTTGCAATATTTATGAATATATTCATGTTGGCAGTCGCGATACTTTGTGTTGTGCTTAATGCAAATGTCATATTGGTGGCACTATGTTTCAGCATAATAATGGGATTATTTAATATATTAATCATTAATAAATATGACAATGTGAGTATCTCTGCTTTGATTTCAACATTTATTACGTTTATTATTTCTCTTATCTTTATATATGGAGCAACAAAATTCGGTATGATTCAAGGGTTCCCGATGGAAGATGGGGAAGAGATTGCGACATATTCATTACGTATAGGCGTATCGTTTTTCAATGTCATGCTCTTTGTTATTATGATCAGTGTGTTAGGTGCGATCATTGATTTGTCTGTTTCAATTGCATCAAGTATGGAGTATATTTATCTGAATGAGCCACATTTAACGCGTAGCGAACTGTATCGTTCCGGATTGAATGTTGCAAAAGACATATTATGTACGACAACGAATACATTATACTTTGCCTACTTAGGTACAGGGATGACACTGATAATATGGTTTAAAAATGTAGGTTATACATTTGAACAAATTATTAACTCTAAAGTATTTTCCCAGGAAATATTAATGATTATTTCTGGAGGAGTTGCGGTTGCAATCGCAATTCCTGTGACGTGTGTAACAGCAAGTTATATTATTTATCATCAATTAATAGAGCACAGCGTGTAATTACGCTGCGCTCTACTATTTCAATCCATTATGAATTGTTTTTATATTATGTTCCATCATTTTATAATAACTATCTCCGTCAGTGCCCTTTTGACCGATAGAATCTGTATAGACTTCGCCATAAATCGGTGTTTTAGTCATTTCGCTGAGTGACTGCATACTACGTTTATCGACACTCGTTTCAACGAATAAAGATTTAACCTGATGTTTTTTGACAAAGTTTATTGCTTGTTTCATCTGTTCTGGTGTACCTTGTTTTTCCGTATTAATCTCCCATATATAAGCGTGGCTCAAATCATAGTCTCTACTGAAGTATTTGAACGCGCCTTCACTCGTAATTAAATGACGCTCTGACTTTGAAATATCATTGAATTTATCTTTATACTGCGCGCTTAATGTAGTTAAGCTTTTCGTGTATTGCTCCATATTATTATGGTACACTTTTGAATGATTTTTATCTGCTTTCTCAACTGCTTCAGCGATATTTTTGCTATAAATAATCCCATTATCAATACTTAACCAGGCATGTGGATCAATTGCATTATCGTCATGACGCTCATTTAAGAAAATTTTCTTAACGCCATCACTCACAGCGATAACATTGTCATCGTCTAATTTCTTATCACCTTGTTGTAATGCTTTTTGAAACCACCCGCTTGAAGTTTCTAGGTTTAAGCCATTAAATAACACTAAATCAGCATCAGTAATTGCTTTAATATCTTTCGGTTTAACTTCATAGTCGTGCGGATCTTGTCCAATAGGTACGATATTAGTAATGATTGCATGATCACCCGCAATCGTTTTAGTCATATCATAGATAATAGAGTTTGATGTTACAATTTTTAATTTTCCTTCTTTTTTATCTTGTGAACATGCGCTTAATAAAATTGTTGCCAGCGCAAAGAAGACAATTATTTTAGAAAAATTTTTTGTGTTCATGAATTTCATCCTTTCGTAATAAATATTTTCGTTGTTTTATTGAGTGTAAATATAATGAGATAGATTATAGTTGCGATAATAACAATACATGCGCCACTTGGGACGTTCAATATATAGCTGATATAAATGCCGGTAACTGCACTGAATAATCCAAATGCAGCAGATAAAAGCATCATCTTGTGTAAGCTTTTAGAAATTAAATAGGCGCTTGATGCGGGTGTAATCAACATTGCAACGACGAGTATGATGCCTATTGTTTGTAAGCTAACGACTGTAATAAGTGCTAACAGTATCATTACAGTATAATGCCAGAAGGATGGATTAATACCATTCATTCTGCTGAAGATTGGATCGAACGTCGTTAATTTAAGTTGTCTATAGCAGACAATAATAACGAGGAGTACAGCGAGACTGACAAAGAGCGTTGTATACATTGCTTCTTTCGTTACCGTAAGTATATCTCCGAACAATATGTGATATAAATTTGTCGTCGTCTCCATCATGCTGATCATTACGACACCAACAGAGAAGAATAGAGTAAACGCAATACCAATTGCAGCATCTTTTTTCGTTTTAGAGTGGTCAGTTATTGCGCCGATAAACAAGCTTGTTAATAGACCGGTGAATAATGCTCCAATAAACATTGGTATATGCAATAGAAAACTTAGAGCAACGCCTGGCAATACAGCGTGACTCATCGCGTCACCCATTAAACTTAATCCACGTAATATAATGAGACATCCGACTACTCCTGCTGCGATTCCGACAATCGCTGCTGTAATTAATGCACGTGATAAGAAAGGATAGTTTGAGATTTCAGTAATAAAACTCATTTAAACACCTCCTTGTACAAAATATGTTTGTTTAATATTATCTTCAGTAAGTATGCTTTTAGTGGGTCCTTCAGCAATAATCCCTTTATTCAGTAGAATACATTCATCAAACAAATCAGAAGCTGATCTTAAATCATGATGAACGATAAAGATAAGTTTATGATTTGATTTTAATTTAAATATGCAATCTTTAATGATTTCATAACTTTTGAAATCAATACCAACAAAAGGCTCATCCAGAAAGTAAATATCTTTCTCCTGCATAAGGCTTCGTGCAATCAATACACGTTGTAATTGTCCGCCACTTAAATCGCTGATCAGTTTATGCTGAATATCATTTAATTCCATCAAAGTCATTAATTCATTTACCTTTTTATTATCAGAACGATGTTTCATTAAAGATGAAGCGTATAAACCAGAATGTATTGTATCAATAACAGTGATAGGAAATTCGATATCAATAGATGATTTCTGAGGGATATATGCACAACGTGTGAGTTGCTTAATTAATGGCTTATTATTGAGACTTACTGCTCCGGTTGAGCGAATAAAACCAAGCATACCTTTAAATAATGTAGATTTTCCGGCGCCATTCGGGCCTAAAACTCCTATAAGCTTTCCTGTTAATTGTTGTGTATAATTAATGTCATGAAGAATATGACGTCCATCTATAGAAACGTTTAAATTATGAATTGAAAGCATAGAGACCATCCCTTTTACAAATTTTAAAAATAAGTTTAGGCAAACCTAAACTATATTTAATATAATACTTAAAAAATAATAAAGCAATGGGAAATTTTTCATAAAATTTAAATTTTGGAGGAAGAAGTATGTTAACTGAAGAAAAAGAAGATTATTTAAAGTGTATTTATCATAACAATGGTTTAAATGACTATGTTTCGAATAAAAAAATTGCGACACATCTTGGAATCAAGCCACCGTCTGTAACTGAGATGACGAATCGATTAGAAAAAGAGGGGTATATTACTACTAAACCTTATAAAGGTGCAATGCTGACAGAAGTTGGAGAAAAAGAAGTAGCCCGAGTTGTAAAACGTCATCGTTTAATTGAATGTTTTCTGATTGAAACATTAGGCTATCGTTGGGATGAAGTACATATTGAAGCAGAAGTTCTCGAACACCGTGTATCAGACTTATTTATAGAACGTCTCGATGAAATGTTAAGCTATCCTAAATATTGTCCCCATGGGGCATTAATTCCAAGAGGCAGTTTACAGGAAGAGACTCTCCATGCTATTACAGAACTGAATACTGGTGATTCATTCACACTGTCAAAAGTTCGTGATGAAGTGAGGTTGTTATCATACTTATACGAAAATGACATAAAGATCAATGATACATTAGTAATTCAATCTATAGACGAAGCGAATCATATTATGTATTTGAATAAAAATGATCAGCTTGTAAGCTTGAGTATGGAAAATGCGAAAAAACTATACTATAAATAACAAAAACGCCGAACTCTAGTTCGGCGTTCATTATTATCCTTCTATTTCATTTCTACTTCCGTTTAAATATGCATAAACAAGTCCTACAAAGATGCCGCCTCCGATGTAGTTACCGATATAAGCGAAAACAATATTTTTTAGAACATCAATCCATGATAATGCATCGATGTTATAGAACATCATTCCTGCAAACAACCCTGCATTGTAAACAACGTGTTCGTATGCCATAAATACGAATATTACAACACCGACACCGATAAAGAATACTTTTGCCAACATTTCTTTGCATTGAAGTGAGATATAAATTCCGATATTGATAAAGAAGTTTGCGAAAATCCCTTTTATTAAAATTGTAAGCCACGTAGAATCAATCGTTTTTGCGTTAACCGTTTTTGTAAGTGCAGCGACCATTTCCGGCGTCATAACTTTAGTTCCTGTCATCATACCGAATAGTATGAAGCCCCCAATGATGTTACCTATAAAACAGTATGTAAAAATCTTCATCACCTTAGGCATTGAAATAACTTTATAATAAAGACCAACAGTCATGAACATAAAGTTACTCGTTAGTAGTTCCGAGTTTGTCAGCACAATCATAACGAGTGCGATACTAAATGAAATTGCACCAAGTAAATTAATTAAACCTGGATTCGCCCCTGCAAACTGTGTTTTGACTGCGAGCATTAACACCGTCATAATTGCAAGTAAAAATCCAGACATGACAGACTTCAGTACGTATCTGCCCGGTGCACGGTCAACCATGATTTCTTTTGTAGCTACTTGACCAACAATATTTTCGATATTAGGTTTTGAAGCGTGTGTATCTTCAAGTGTTTTTACAGGTCGTTCCAGTGTCATAATACCCCTCCATATGTATGTGCATCATTTCACAATAATTTTAACACAATCAATCAATTTTATATATAGTAATAATACAATTATTATACAATATATTTAAGGATTAATAATGACAAAAAAATTAGGATAATTATTACTATCTCTAAATGAGAATTATAGGAATTAAATGATAAAATTTAATAGGATAAAACAATTCAATAACGCTAGTGACAACTTTAATTAAAATAATTATAAAATTAAATGTCTTTAGTTGACTTGTATTACCCATCATGTATAATAAGAAATGTAGAAATTAGAATTATTCTAAATAAGAATTTTATTAGAATTTCAGGAGGAATTTATTTATGTCATTAATCAACAAAGAAATTTTACCGTTTACAGCACAAGCGTATGATCCAAAAAGTGATGAATTTGTAGAAGTATCAAATGAGTCAATGAAAGGTTCTTGGAGCATCGTATGTTTCTATCCAGCGGACTTCACTTTTGTATGTCCAACTGAATTAGAAGATTTACAAGATCAATATGCAACATTACAAGATTTAGGTGTGAACGTATACTCTGTATCATGTGATACACACTTCACGCACAAAGCTTGGCATGATCACTCAGAAGCAATCTCTAAAATACAGTACACTATGATTGGTGACCCATCACATGTGATTGCACGTAACTTCGATGTGTTAGATGAAGAAGCTGGTCTTGCACAACGTGCTACATTCTTAATCGATCCAGACGGCGTTATTCAAACGATGGAAATTAACAACGATGGTATCGGTCGTGAAGCAAGCGTGTTAATTGATAAAGTGAAAGCTGCTCAATACGTAGCATCACATGATGGTGAAGTATGTCCGGCGAAATGGAAAGAAGGATCTGAAACTTTAACACCTGGTTTAGACTTGGTAGGTAAAATTTAATTATTTAACTTAGCGTTAATATCTATAGTGCCACAACGTATATATTGCGTTGTGGTCTCTATTATCTTTAAGGTGTATAAATATACAATAAAAGGAGCATAAGTAAATGTTAGACAGTAGTTTAAAACAACAATTAAGTCAATACCTTGAGTTACTTGAAGGTGAGATTATTTTAACAGCAAGTAAAGGTGAAGATAAAACTTCACAGGATATGATGGCATTATTAAATGAAATTAGTGAAATGTCGGACAAAATATCTATTAAAGAAGCAGTGCTTAAGAGAACACCTAGCTTCACAGTTGCGCGTCCTGAAGAGGAGGCACGTGTTACTTTTGCAGGTGTACCGTTAGGTCATGAATTTACATCGTTAGTGCTTGCTTTACTGCAAGTGAGCGGCAGAGCTCCAAAACTTGATGAAGCGGTAATCAATCAAATTAAAAAGATTAATCAGCCCTTAAATTTTGAAACGTTTGTAAGTCTAACTTGTACAAAGTGTCCTGATGTTGTCCAAGCATTGAACGTAATGTCGGTGCTTAATCCAAACATTACGCATACAATGATTGATGGTGCAGTATTCAGAGAAGAATCGAAAGATATTATGGCAGTACCTAGTATTTTCTTAGATGGTGAAGAGTTTGGCAGCGGCAAAATGACGGTTGAAGAGATCGTTAATCAAGTTGGTGGAGGCGCTGATGCATCAGAATTTGATGCAAGAGAGCCTTTCGATGTCCTTGTTATTGGTGGAGGACCTGCAAGTGCAGCAGCTTCAATCTATGCTGCGCGTAAAGGTTTAAGAACTGGTATTGTTGCAGAACGTATCGGGGGACAAGTAAATGATACTGCTGCAATTGAAAACTTTATTTCTGTAAAAGAAACGACAGGTCCGGAGTTTGCTCAGAACTTAGTTGATCATATTAAGAGCTATGATATTGATGTGATGAATGCAGTGCGTGTAGAATCGATTGAGAAAATTGATGATATGAGTTATGTCACACTTGAGAACGGTGGAAAGCTTTCAAGTAAAACATTGATTATTAGTACAGGTGCAAAATGGCGTAATATGAACGTGCCAGGTGAAGCTGAATATAAAAATAAAGGTGTAGCTTATTGCCCGCATTGTGACGGTCCTTTATTTGAAGGTAAACGTGTTGCAGTTGTCGGTGGCGGAAACTCTGGTGTAGAGGCTGCGATTGATCTTGCTGGTATTGTAGAGCATGTCACTTTACTTGAATTTGGTGAAGAACTAAGAGCTGATAAAGTATTGCAGGACCGTCTTGCTTCGTTAAAAAATGCAGAGATAATTAAATCTGCAGCTACGAAAGAGCTAACAGGTACAGATAAGCTTCAAGCCTTAACTTATATAGATCGTACTACAAATGAAGAACATACAGTTGATTTAGAAGGTGTCTTTGTGCAAATTGGTTTAGTGCCAAGCACTGAATTTGTTGGAGATTTAGTAGAGCGCAATAACCGTGGTGAAATCATCGTTGATCGCAATGGTGCTACAAATGTTCCGGGTATATTTGCAGCAGGGGATTGCACGGATCAAACATATAAACAAATTATTATTTCTATGGGTGCAGGTGCAACGGCAGCATTAAGTGCCTTCGACTATTTAATTAGAAATTAAGATTATCATCAATACCACTTAAGTAATAACTTACATTAAGTGGTATTTTTATTTTGTTTGTGCTTATAATAAAATGAGGAGGAATATTATGAAAAAATTATTTATCATTCTATCAGCAGTTTTATTATTAAGTGCGTGCAATCAAACAGAAGAAATTAAGCAGCAAAAAGATAAAAAGATCATTACGGTATCTGCAGCAGCAAGCTTGAAAGATGCGCTGAATGAAATTGAACAAAAATATGAAAAAAAATATCAGGCGATTGATTTAAAATTTAACTATGGTGCCTCAGGAACACTTGCTCAGCAAATAAAATCAGGTGCGCCTGTGGATATATTTATTTCTGCTGCTGAGGATAAAGTAGACATGCTCGTTGAAGATAATAAAATAAATAAAGATGAGAAAAAATCACTACTTAAAAATCATCTCGTACTTATCTCTAACAGTCCAATCAATAATGTACATGATTTAACATCTAATAAAATAGATAAAATTGCACTGGGCAACCCTGAATTAGTTCCTGCAGGAGCATATGGTAAGCAAATGCTTGAAAATGCTAATCTTTATCAGAAACTAGAAAATAAATACATATTAACTAAAGACGTGAGACAAGTTTTGACTTATGTTGAGACAGGGAATGTAGAAGCTGGCATTGTATATGCCTCAGATTTGAAATCTAGCGAGAAGATAAAGTATTCATTTACAATTAAAGATACATTGCATGACAAAATTATATATCCAGTAGCGATTATAAAAGATACGCATCACAAAGAAGAGGCACAAAAATTCTTTAACTATGTAGCACAGCCAGATACACTTAAAATATTTGAGAAATATGGCTTTGATCCAATAATATAAGGGATGAAATAGAGAAATTAAAATTAATCGTATAAAAAGTACCGAGATAAAATTATGATCGGTAAAGGAATCATGGAGTCAATTTAAAAGCTTGATAGAACTATCTATCGAGCTTTTTATTATTGATATGCATCGAATCACAAAATTAAAGATTCGAAAAGCGAAATGTTCAAACTATATTTAAATCTTTCTAATGTAAAGATGACGTATTCAAATGAATACGGTGAATTTTCAGCTAATAAACAGGTGTTAAAATATTATTATTTAATAATATTTTTAAAAGAACAAATCACATTTTTATTAAACAGACAATTAAGGGATGGACATACAAGATGTATAGATGACGAAGTACTAGGTCATTATTTACTAGCATTTGAAAGGGTGGCGCAACAGCTAGAAAAAGGTATTTTGTTTCCTTCAGTAACACTAGAACCAATTGAGGGTTCGCATCAATTACAACAATTATTAAGTGAACTCCAACAAATAAAATTATTGAAATAAAAAGAAATTTACACTTGTTACAGAATTTATAATAAATTAATGTTATCATCCTAGAATATATATATTATTATATATATAAAATAATTTTAGGAGAAACTATGAAAAAAGATATTAAATTAATGCTATCATTACCAATTTTAAGCTGGGCACTTTATGACTTTAGCAACACTATTTTCAGCGCTAATATCATTACATTATTCTTTCCTCAATTTGTAACAGAACACTTTGGTCAAAATCCGGTAACTGAGCAATTAGCATCTACTTGGATTGCATATTCAGCAAGTATCTCGGCTTTATTGCTTATTATATTGAGCCCGATATACGGTATATATATTGATCGGACGAATCATAAGAAGAAGTGGGTTATTATATTTACTTTGATAGTATTTTTATGCACATTTGGTATGGGTTATGTCTATAAGCATCCTTTAGAAGGCAGCTTTTTAGATGTACCCTTAACTTTTTTAATCATTATAATCTTGTTCACTATTGCTAAGTTTATGTATAACTCAAGTCTTGTATTTTATGACGCAATGATGCCGAGTTTAACAAGTAAAGAAAATCACTCTGTCATTTCTGGTTACGGTGTAGCATTGGGGTATATGGGAACATTATTTGGTGTAATTTCAATCATGACGTTTGTAGGGACGAAAGAAGCTGGAGAGACTTTTATCCCAACCGCGATAATGTTTCTTGTATTTAGTCTGCCGATTTTTATGTTCGGTAAAGACGGAAAAAGACAAAAAGAAGTGCATCACACTTCATTGAAATCTGGATATAAAGAAGTGGTAGAAACATTTAAATTAGCGAAATCAAAGCCAGCAATTTATATCTTTTTGATTGTCTACTTCTTCTTAAACGATGCGCTAGCAACAGCAATTAGTATGATGCAACCTTATGCTACAACGGTTGTCGGTTTTACGAGCCAGCAGTTTATAGTTGTATTCATGGCAGCAACAGTATTCAGTATCATCGGGGCATTTGTGTTTGGATATATCGCAAAACATATAGGATCATTAAAGGCGCTGCATTACGTCGGACTCATATTGATGATTGCATTAATACTAGCGAGCCTACCTCTGCCTAAAGAAGTCTTCTATATATGTGCAGTGCTGTTCGGGATTGCGATGGGTTCGATATGGGTAATTTCCAGAACGTTAATTATTGAATTAGCACCGGAAGAACACGTCGGACAATTTTTCGGTTTGTTTTCGATGAGCGGGAAGTTGTCAGCAGTAATCGGGCCGTTTATATATGGAACCATCACACTGTTGTTAAAAGACTATGGCCCGCTTGCGAGTAGAATAGCGATATTATCTTTATTTATTATGGCGTTATTTGCATACATTCTTCATTTCAAAGTTATTAAAACGTCAAAAGTTCAATAAGATAATTATTATTTAAATAAAATATAATATTACATGTCTATAGTTAGTTAAATATAGCGCTTATGAATTTTTGTATTAAATTCAAGGGATTATATATAGAGTAACAAAATAATATAAATGGATTTATTTTGAAGATAACTATTTAAGATAAAAATAAAGTCTGATATGATTGAGTTAACAAACCAAGGAGGATTATCATTTATGAAGAAATCTAAAGGCTTGATCATCGGACTTATCGCGGCACTCGTATTGATTGGTGGAGGCGCAGCTGCATACTTTTTTATGACAAATACACCAAAAAATGCTTACCTATTAAGCGAGAAAAAATCGATGGATAACATGTCGAAGTATGTAGAAATGAGGTTTCCAGAAGAATCTAAATTTCAGCAAAAACTAAAAGATGAAAGTTATGCATCTAATTTAAAATTAGGTGTAGATGTTCCTGAGAATTTAACAGATGGATTAGGTGTTTCTAAATCTATGGTCGATTCATCGAACATTATTTTAGATTTAGCGCATAATGGTAAAGAGAAAAAATCGAAGATAAGTCTTACTCCGACAATTGCGGATAACAATATAGGAGCATTTACGTGGAGTGCAGATAAAGATAATCAATATTTGGATGCACCTGTACTAGATAAACCTTTAAATGTTCCTAATAATAAGATTGTTGATACGCTTGAAAAATTAAATCCAACATTGGTAGAAGAAGGCATGACGAATGAATCGTTGAATTTAAACAATATATTAAGTGGTGCAACGATTTCTGAGGAAGATGTTAACAAAATTGCTGAGCGTTACATTAAGATCGTTGTCGATAGCGTCAAAGATGAAAATTTTAAGAAAGACAAAGAAAAAGTAAGTGTCTTTGGTAAAAATATGGATCTAGACAAGCTTACAATGCATCTTAAAAGAGAGGATGTTAAGAAAGTTGTTCTCGCAGTGCTTGAAGAAGCAAAGGATGATAAAGAGTTACAAGAATTATTAAAGTCTCAGAATCAAGGTAAGGATGTAAAGAAAGAGATAGAGAAATTAATTAAAGATGCTAAGAAAGAAGAAGTGAAGAACTATCCTGAAATCAATTCAATTATTTATGTTGATGGAAAGGATATATTGAAACGTGATCTAACAATCAAAGGGCAAGATGATAAAGATGTAAAGGTTCTAGGGTCTTCTCAAATCAATGATAATCTTAAATTAGACTATCATCTTTCAGCAGGTGATGAGGAGATTTTAATTGTAAAAGGTGAATCTAAAAAATCAGATAAGAAATTTGAAGATTCATATCAGCTGTTATTTAATGACGGTGAAGAAAAGGAAGTATCGTTTACAAATGTGTCTACAGCAGATGGCGGAAAGCGAAATGATAAAGGGACAGTCGACCTTACACAATTGGCAGGTAGCGATATGGTACTGAATTTCAATAATGAGATGAATACAGATATAGGTAATAATGAACAAAAACAAAAAGCGGAAGTATCATTTGATGTTGAAGGAGAGGCAGTAAAAATCCTGCTTGATAGCAATACAAAGCTGAAACAAGATTTTAAAGTGGCTAAGAAGGATGCGCGTAATTTAAATACGATGTCAGATAGCGAATTATCTGATTTGCAAACAGAAGTAGAAGATAAATTTGATGAGATTTTCTCAGATGTTACGCAAGACTTTGAATAAATGATAAAGGAGTGATAAATGTGAACTATAAGTTGTTTAACATTTATCACTCTTTTTTATATAAAAAATGGTATTTGCTGCTCTATCTATTGTTACTGTTTGCTACGATTGTCGGTGTCATGATGGTTATAACGTATACTCAAACGAAAGATGAGCGATTTCGTATTGGACTTGTCGATAATGATCAGTCTTCTGAGACACGATTAATCTTAAAGTCTATTGGAGATGGCAAGAGTATCGGCAATAATCTGGAACTTAAACAAATGCCGGAGCATAAAGCAGAAAGATTATTAAAACAAAATAAGCTGGATGGTTATTTTGTGTTAGATAAAGGAATGACAGATTCTTTCTATAAATATGGAACATTGCCGATATCCGTCTATACTTATGATAAGTCATCTGTAAGAAGTGTCGTGATTTATCAGCTTACAGATTCAGTATATAGTAGGCTGATGTTATCTATGGGTGGCATTAAAAGTTACAAAGTGCTGTATCCTGAAGCCTCAAGGGAAGAAATGCTTGAAATGATGACAGATATGCTTTTTACAGGATTGAATCGCAATGGTGCATTTGATGAACAACCTGTGAAACTATATAATTCATACGCATACTATACAGTGAGTGCAATATTTATTTCAATTTATTTATTCTATTTATCATTATTTTCAGTGCTTAAGATGAATCAAGAGCATGCACTGCTTGATCGTTTAAGTCTTTTAAGATTTTCAATCGAAAAATTAACATTTGCACGAAGTATCGTAACATTATTTTATACAATAAGTTTTACGGTTTTTATGTTACTTATTTCTAATATGATGATGAACTATAAGTTTGAATACTATAATTTACAAACGTTGATAATGATAATGGTCATATATTTAATATTAATTTCGGGACTGCTATTTTTCATAGACTGCTGCTTTACAGGGATGTTAAACATTTTATTTAAGGCAATACTGACAATAGTTATTATATTGTTCTCTGGTGCTACGATACCTTCTGTTTATTTTAAGGGGCACAATGATTTCTTGTACGAACAGCCATTCAGCTATATATTCAATCAACTCGTTGAACTGCTTCTCAATAATTATTTAATTGATCAACCAGGTTACTTATGGCTTTATTTAGTCCTTAGTGTACTTACTGCCTTTATCATCTGGGTATGGAGGTATAGAAGATGAAACCTCTTATTAATTTAATATTTTTAAAGCAATGGAAAGCGTATATAGTACTTCTGACAATCCTGATATCTGTAATATGCACTACACAAGTAGTGCAACAAGCTGTGAATCAAGTATTTAGTATGCCGATTGCAATACAAGATATGGATGAGACCCCAGAGTCTCGTAAGTTGATTGATAAAGTTAAGGATGCTCCTTTCATTAATACGCAATTAATCGAGAAAGATGAAGCCTATATTGATGATGTAATTAAAAGAAAAGAAGCGATTGTTGCTTTTACAATACCAGAAGGATTTTCAAAGCGATTATCAGAACATGACATGAGGGATGCGCTTCCGTTATTTTATAGAGATGACTTTGCGGGATCTATTGCCCAGGAAATTGTAAGTAAGGCACTATATGATATGCAGATTCCATACATCGTTAAGAAGTATGTCGATAAAGATCACGAAGTCAATAGAGATAATGTAGTGCAAACATATAAAAAAGAAACACCAAAGAGCAAAATTAAACAGTTTGCAGTCAATCGAGTTGAATCACATTCAGTATCGATGAATTTTATAGTCAGTCTATTATTACTCTGTGCATCATTACAAATTGTATTACATCGAAATATTGCACAACACGCAGCATTATCGAGAATATTCATGTTTCCTCATACACGCATACAGTACCATTTATTATATGTGTTAATCCACACATTGCTTATTATGTTTTGTGTCGGGGCTGCGAGTATTATTCTTGATGCTCAGATGAGCTTATATTTTTATATTGTTGTACTCTTTACAGTAATCATTTATGAATATGTATTATCTGCACTGCTGATTTATATTAAGACGATAAGTCATAAGATGTTTATGACGGTAACTTTTTCTTTAACAATTATTACGGTATTAAATCTCTTACTGTTTGGGTGATATTATGATAACAATAGACAATTTATACAAGAAATATAAACGTAAAGTTATATTCGAAGGATTGAATACAACGTTTCGTGATAAATCATTGACCATGTTACTTGGTGAGAATGGTGCTGGAAAATCAACATTACTTCGCATGATTGCAGGGCTTGAAAACCAAGATGAAGGATACATCTTTTATAATGAACAACCATTAGATAAAAAACACATACATAAAATCCTTGGTTATATTCCACAAGATATTGCATTGTTTGAACATATGTCTGTAGATGACAACATTCATTTATTCAAAGGATTGAATCAACAAGTATTAGATGAAGATACAATTAATCGATACAAGAAGCTACTTAATCTTAATGAAACGACAGCATTAATCAATACGTTATCAGGTGGGACGAAACGTAAAGTGAACTTACTGATCGGGCTCTTAGGGAAGCCAGAAATAATTATTTTAGATGAGCCGACAGTCGGCATAGATATGAAATCTAGATATGATATCCATCGCCTGCTTAATGAATTAAAGCAACACACTTTAATGATTATGACGACGCATCATATGGATGAGGTAGAGGCCATAGCAGACGAAATTAAATTAATTGGTAAAGATCCTTTCTACAAAGAGGTACTCGCAGACTCAAACTTGCATTTTGAAAATATGTTGAAAACAGAGGATGACAATGGAACAATTTAGTGAATATCTGGAAAGTATTCAAGATGCACAAAAAATCGAAAAGATTATTCGTTTCAATATTGAAGCCAAAAAGATGTCGATACGTTCTGGAGAAAATAATAAATTTTACACTTTGAAATTAATCGGTTGATTTTATTATATTATATGGTATATTAAATATACCGAGTATATTAATTAAATCAAAGGGAGTAATTTATTATGACAAAAGTATTATATATTACAGGTCATCCAAATGACGAAACAGTTTCAAATTCTATGGCAGCAGGTAAATCATTTATCGAAAGCTATAAACAATCAAATCCAGATCACGAAGTTGTGCATATCGATCTTTATGACACATTCATTCCATTAATCGATAAAGAAGTATTTGATGGTTGGGGTAAATTACAATCAGGTAAAGGATTCGAAGCGTTATCTGAAACAGAACAACAAAAAGTTGCTCGTTTAAATGAATTAAGTGACGAATTTGCAGCAGCAGATAAATACGTATTCGTTACGCCGATGTGGAACCTGTCATTCCCAGCAGTAGTTAAAGCATATATCGATGCTGTCGCTGTAGCGGGAAAAGCTTTCAAATACACAGCAGAAGGTGCTGTAGGATTATTAACAGACAAAAAAGCATTACTTATTCAATCACGTGGTGGTATTTATTCAGAAGGACCAGCAGCAGACTTGGAATTAGGTAACCGTTACTTACAAACAATTCTTGGATTCTTCGGTGTGCCAAGTGTTGAAGAATTAGTTATCGAAGGCCATAATCAAATGCCAGAGAAAGCAGAAGAAATTAAAGCAGACGGTGTACGTCGTGCAGAAGCATTAGGAAAAACATTTTAATATAAACAAATGAAGCGGAGAGACTGTAGCAATCTCTCCGCTTTTTTATGTTCCGCAATATGTTTGATAGGGTCTATCTTTCGGCCCGGGCTGCTTATATCTATCAGCATGATCTGGATTAAAGGGCTGTGATAGTACTTGCAGTAAAGCTTTTACAGCAGATAAATCGCCGTGAATGGCATCATCTAAAGCTTCTTCTACAATATGATTTCTAGGAATCACAACTGGATTAACCTTACGCATCAATTGAATTGGATCTTTTTCGGTTTTGAGTCTATCTTGCCATTTCGTTATCCATGATGATAAAGATTCAAGTGAAGATGTTTCTTCATTTTGTAAAGCTAGAAAAGTATTTGTATAGTCCATTTCATGTTGCTCCATAAGCGATAACAGCTCATCAATCAGCACCATATCTTCTTCGCTCGGTGACTTAATACCGATTTTCTGTCCCATCATTGTTCTGTAATATACCGTATAGCTATGCTGAAACTTCTCAAGTGCGGACTCGGCTAGATGAATCGCTTCATGTTCATCAGTATGAATTAAAGGTAATAAAGTCTCGGCAAATCGAGTTAAATTCCATAACCCAATTGCAGGCTGATTGATATAAGCATAACGTCCTTGCATATCGATAGAACTAAATACAGTATGTGTATGATAATAGTCCATAAATGCACATGGCCCATAATCTATCGTTTCCCCGCTGATTGTCATATTATCAGTATTCATTACACCATGTATAAAACCAACAGACTGCCACTGTGCAATCAACTGCGCTTGTTTGTCGATTACAGTATCTAATAACTTCAAATACTTATTATTAGTGTGTATTAAATCAGGAAAGTGTCTGTCGATTGTATAATCTGCAAGTTCTTTTAAGTGTTCATATGCTGTACGGGCAGCATATTCAAATGTTCCTACTCGGATATTACTGTTAGCAGTTCTTGTAAGGACCGCACCAGGCAGCATGTTTTCGCGTAAAACTTTTTCTCCTGTTGAACAAATTGCAAGACTTCTTGTTGTAGGTATATTTAAGTGATGCATGGCTTCACTGATGATATATTCACGCAGCATCGGTCCGAGCGTAGCTTTTCCATCTCCAGAACGAGAGAAGCGCGTGGGACCAGATCCTTTAAGTTGAATATCGTATCGTTTATTTTGAGGTGTAATGTGTTCACCTAATATATGCTGTCTGCCATCTCCAAGCATCGTAAAGTTCCCGAATTGATGTCCTGCGTAGGCAGTAGAAAATGGACGTGTTCCATCAATAACAGTGCTTCCTGTTAATATTTCAGGGTGTGCCTTTAGTTGGAGAGATATATTTAGTTCACGAGCTAATCCATCATTAAATAGCACATATTCAGGATGAGAAAAAGAGTGTGGATTATTAATCACATAAAAAATCTCATTTAAATTCGTATAGGTTGTATCGAAGTTAAAAAAATTCATGAAGTACTCCTTTCATGGAATATTTAACAATATTTTCAATGAAATTTAACATTTTAATATTGTTGTTAATTGATAAAGCGTGTATTATTAAGAATGTGTAACAAATATATTACAGAATTGTTAAAAGGATGGCTAGACATATGAATCGAAAATATCTTCCTGGATTAGATGGGATTAGAGCAATTGCAGTTATTGCGATTATAATATTTCACTTAAATCCAAAATGGCTGCCCGGGGGGTTTCTTGGCGTTGACACTTTCTTTGTCATATCTGGTTATTTAATTGCAATGTTATTGATAAACGAATATGAAAAAACTGGAACAATCAATATTCTCCAATTCTGGATACGCCGAATGAAACGACTTTTCCCACCGGTATTATTTATGATACTTATCGTGATTCAATATATCATATTTTTTGATCAATCGTTATTATATCAACTTAAGAAAGATGTTATTGCAGCATTATTATATATTTCGAACTGGTGGTATATATTTGATGGACTTAGTTATTTTGAAAGTTTTGAAGCTAGACCACTTGAACATTTATGGTCGCTTGCCATCGAAGAACAGTTCTATTTGTTATTTCCGTTAACATTGATGCTACTCCTTAACAAATGGTCTAAAAAGAAAATACTGCTATTATTTTTTGTTGTTTCTTTATTGTCAGCGATATTGATGTTAACACTCTATGACCCTGCTGCAAATGTGTCGCGTATATACTTTGGTACGGACACGCGTCTTCAGACATTGCTGTTAGGAGTAATGTGTGCATTTATATGGCCGGCATTTAAATTGAAGCAAGATGCACCGAGAATTTTAGTAGTCATCATTGATTTTCTAGGCTTCATAGGTTTAATAGTCTTAATGTATAGTATCTATAAGCTAAATGAGCACAGTGCATTTTTATTTAATGGTGGATTCTATATACTTGGGATCTTTACATTATTGATTATTATGGCAGCAGTTCATCCATCATCTATAATGAGCAAGCTACTTGGTATAAAGCCGCTGACGGTGATTGGGAAATATTCATATAGCTTATATTTATGGCATTATCCGGTGATAGTATTGATGCAAAAACATTTTGTTCAAGGGCAAATTCCTATTTATATCCATATTTCATCTGTGATGCTCACAATCGTGCTGGCAGTATTGAGCTATAAGTTAATTGAACGTCCATATCGATTAAATGGTTTTAAAGTATTTACAATAATGTCTATTAAATATTTTATTACAGTTATTGTAACTTTGTATTTATGTATTTCTACACCTTACTTATTATCTGTCGTTAAAGCCGAACAACCGCAAATGCATCATGAAATTACGAAGACACTATCTAATATTCCTGACATAAAACGTATTAGCCCATTGACACCGGATGAAACGACCGAACAATTAGTGAAGAATGCTACGCCGTTACTTATCGGTGATTCTGTACTTGTTGATATAAATAATCAATTGAAAGAAGTATTGCCGAATGCTACTGTAGACGGCGAAGTAGGGCGAAATATATATAAAGCATTGAATGTTGCCGATAAATATCACTCATTTAATCATAAGGATGGAGTCGTCATCCTATTTATCGGAACAAATGGAGATTTTGAGGATGTTCAGATGAACATTTTGTTATCTAAATTTGATAAAGCGCAAGTATTTCTTGTGACTTCCAGAGTTCCAAAAGATTATGAAGCACACGTTAATGAAGAGATGTATAAAGCTGCTCGTTTATATAAGAACGTCCATATTATTGATTGGTATGAAGCTTCACAGGGCCATACAGAATACTTTGCACCTGATGGTATACATCTTGAGTATCCAGGGAGTAAACGTATGGTGTCGCTAATATATGAAGCACTTATTAACTTCGAAGAAAATAGGGAATAATATTTCTTTTTCTGACAAGCGCTAATTGTTCACGTTATAATGATGGTGGAGGTATATTATGTTTAGTTTGTTTATTCTATTGTTAGAGCGTGTTGGATTGATTATTATTGTCGCATATTTATTGATGAACGTCCCTTACTTTAAGAAGATGATGTCTGAACGCTCAAAGTTATCTTCTCAAATACAATTATTAATCGTATTTGGTTTATTTGCAGCTGTATCCAACTTTACAGGTGTTGAAATACGTAATAATGAAATATTATCAAGCCAGATATTCAGTAGGATATCAGACGATGCAGTTATTGCGAATACACGCGTACTTACAATAAGTGTTGCGGGCTTAATAGGTGGACCTATTGTCGGTATCGGAGTTGGGATTGTATCAGGAATTACTCGTTATCTAATTGGTGGGATAGATGCATATACATATGTTGTATCATCGGCACTTATTGGTCTTGCTTCGGGGTATTTCGGTTATCGTGCGATGAAAAATAATCGTTATCCTAATGTCTTTACTGGAGTAATACTCGGTGCAATTATGGAAGTTATTCAGATGATCTGTATCATTGTTTTTGCTTCGAATACAGAATATGCCTTAGATATTGTGAAACTCATTGCTTTACCGATGATACTGATTAATAGTTTGGGTGTTGCTATATTCTTGTCCATTATTATTTCTACAATTCAGCAGGAACAACGTATGCGTGCTGTACAGACGCATGATGTATTGAACCTGGCGAATCAAACATTACCTTATTTCAGAGCTGGATTGAATGAAGTATCTGCGACACAGGCAGCGCAAATTATAAAAGACTTAATGAAAGTATCGGCTGTATCAATCACTAATAAGACGGATATATTAGCGCACGTCGGAGCAGCAAGTGATCATCATGTGCCGCGCAAGAAAATTATTACTGACCTGTCGAAACAAGTTATTAAATCCGGTGAAATTAAAGAAGCACATAATAGGCATGAAATTGGTTGTACGCATCCTGGATGCCCGCTTGAAGGTGCGATTGTTATCCCTTTATACGTACATAACGAAGTAACAGGCACATTAAAACTGTACTTTACCGATAGCAATAAATTAACTTATGTCGAACGACGCCTTGCTGAAGGATTAGCGAATATATTCTCAAGTCAGATTGAACTCGGTGAAATAGAAACGCAATCTAAATTATTGAAAGACGCGGAAATTAAATCATTACAAGCACAAGTGAATCCACATTTTTTCTTTAATGCGATGAATACAATATCAGCGCTTATCCGTGTAGATAGCGAGAAAGCAAGAGAACTTCTGCTTAATTTAAGTAACTTTTTCCGTTCGAATTTACAAGGCGCAAAAAGTACGAGCATCACAATTGAAAAAGAAATTCAACAAGTAGAAGCTTATTTATCGCTGGAACAAGCACGATTTCCCGAACGTTTTAACATTCATTTTGATATAGATGAAGGGTTAAAGTATGCAAAAGTGCCGCCATTTATCATTCAAATATTAGTTGAAAACGCATTTAAACATGCGTTTCATAATAGAAAGTCTGGTAACGATGTTTACGTAAAGGTGAAAGAAGGACATCAAACAATTGAAATATCAGTAGAAGATAATGGATTTGGTATTCCGGAAGAAAAACGCGTGCATATCGGACACAATGAAGTTGCGTCTACTTCCGGGACCGGGAGCGCACTTGAGAACTTAAATAAACGTCTTATTGGATTGTATAATAGCAATGCGCGACTGAATTTCACGACAAGTGATACAGGTACTAAATTTTATACATCTATACCTTTAGAGAGGGAGGAAGATGCATGAGAATATTAGTTGTAGATGATGAACCCCTGGCAAGAAATGAATTACGTTACTTACTCAATAACATTGATGGTACATTAGTTATTGATGAAGCGGATTCTATAGAAGAAACATTGACCTCATTATTATCAGAAACGTATGAATTGTTGTTTTTGGATATCAATTTGATTGATGAAAGTGGCCTTGAACTTGCTGAAAAGATTAACAAGATGAAGCATCCGCCTAAGATTGTCTTTGCTACAGCACATGATAGTTTTGCTGTGAAGGCGTTTGAATTGAATGCATTAGATTATATATTAAAACCATTCGAACAAAAGCGTATTGAGGCAGCACTTAATAAAGCAAAAGTCTCATCTATAAACACAAATCAAGAGTCGAAATTGCCAACCTTATCGATACAGATCGATGACAAAATCTATGTCATTAATATACAGGATATTATCGCCTTGTATGTAGAAGAAGGGCAATTAAATATCGTCACTGTAAACTCAGAATATGCGATTCATGAACCATTAAGTGCATTTGAAAAGAAGCTTCCAGAGAATGTATTTATGCGCATACATCGATCTAGTATTATTAACAAGCATCATATTAAGTCAGCAGAACAATGGTTTAATTACACCTATCAAGTGAAGTTGACGAAAGACATAAAATTACAGGTTTCAAGATCATATATAAAGCAATTTAAGCACGAAATAGGACTCGAATAATTTGAGTCCTATTTTTTTGCATTTCAGCATATGATTTTTGCATTTCATCGTGAAAGCTCTCACAAATCAATGTTTAAGCGGTATGATGTACTCAAGATAAAATACGGGAGGTCATTTAAAATGACAAAAGAAAAAACATATAATTTCTTTCATCAAGTATCAGTAATCTCAGTTGTGTTACTTATTTCCAAGATGATTGAAAGCTTCATGCCAATTCCAATGCCTGCATCAGTTATCGGACTTATACTGCTCTTCATCTGTTTATGTACTGGAATTATAAAGCTCGGGCAAGTAGAAACCGTTGGAACCGCACTTACAGATAATATCGGACTGTTGTTCGTACCAGCAGGAATCTCAGTAGTAAAATCATTAGGACTAATAGCTGAAAATCCAATATTAATATTAGGTCTGATCTTTATCTCAACCTTATTATTACTATTATGTACAGGATTCTTCTCTCAGATAATCGTGAAGATGACAGAATCAAAAGTAGAAGAGCCAAAAGAAACAAAAAACTTAAAAGGAATAGAGGTGCGCTAATATGACATTACTTGACCATTTAGGTATTAACTCTGTATACTTCGGAATATTATTAACGATATTACCTTTTATGTTAGGTCAATATTTATTCAAAAAAACAAATGGCTTTTTCTTATTTGCACCACTCTTTGTCGGAATGGTGTTCGGGATTGCATTCTTATCTATAACAGGTATCAGCTATGACACCTATAGTAAAGGTGGAAGTATTATTAGCTTCTTCTTAGAACCTGCAACGATTTGCTTCGCGATTCCTCTTTATAAAAAGCGCGACGTATTACAAAAGTATTGGTTACATATCATCGGTGGTCTGTCACTTGGTACAGCGGCTGCGATGTTAGGTATATATGGAGTAGCAAAACTATTTGGATTTGGTACACAGATTATTGCATCAATGTTACCTCAAGCAGCAACAACAGCAATCGCTTTACCAGTATCTGCTGGTATTGGTGGGGTGCCAGAACTGACATCATTGGCAGTTATTCTAAATGCAGTGATTATTTATGCCCTAGGAAATAAAATGCTGCGTTTCTTCAAAATCTCTAATCCAATTGCAAGAGGTCTTGCACTTGGTACGAGCGGACACGCACTAGGGGTGTCAGCAGCAACAGAACTAGGAGAAACGGAAACGTCTATGGCAAGTATCGCACTCGTTCTTGTAGGTGTTGTAGTGGTTGTTATCGTTCCGATATTAACAAGTATTCTCCTTTAACAATTAGATATAAAAATTAAAAATATATCATCAATTCACACACCGAGACAAATATGTCTCGGTTTTTTTAGGTGGAAATTCTTATGCAAAATTAAAATAAGTAGTATGATATGAATAGACATATATCAGGAGGTAGGCAATGTTTTTAGCGTGGAAAGAAGTGATACATAACAAATTGAAATTTAGTCTGATTATCGGTGTACTCGTGCTTGTGTCCTATTTGCTGTTTTTAATTTCTGGTCTTTCTAATGGACTTATGGGAATGAACCGTGAAGCTATTGACACATGGAATCCTGACGCGGTGATTGTGACAAAAGAATCAAATCAGAACGTTGCGCAGTCGATTATGGATGAAGATGCTATAGAGGGTAAATTTGATAAAGTCGCAGGTGTAAAAAATTTACCTGTCATTATTGCTAAAGGCAATAATAAACAGAATACATTGCTATTTGGAATAAAGAAAAATGAGTTTTTAAAACCAAAAGTGACAGAAGGAAAACTGTTTAATAAAAACTTTGAAGTCGTTGCCAATGATTCCCTTAAAACGAAAGGATTTAAGCTTGGTGACACGCTAGATATCGCAGGGAGCGATGAAGATTTAAAGATTGTCGGTTTTACTCAAAACTCAAAGTATAATGCTGCAGCAGTATTATATGCGAATGATGCTACATTAGACCAGTTATCTATGAATAAATTAAAAGGTAAAGAAAATGCATTCTTTGTTAAAGATAAAGCGTTTAAAGATAAAGTGATCGATAACGATCTACAAATGATTGAGAAAGAAAATTTTATCAAAAAGCTTCCTGGATACACAGAACAAAAGTTGACTTTGGATATTATGAGTTATTTCTTATTTGCGATATCAGCATTTATTATCGGTATATTCTTATATGTCATTACAATCCAGAAAGAGCCTGTCTTTGGTTTGCTTAAAGCGCAAGGCATTAGCAACAGTTTTCTCGCAAAATCATTAATGATTCAAACACTTATTCTATCAATTATCGCAGTATTGATTGCCTTATTGCTGACGATAGGTACAGCTATGATTATACCTGACGTGGTGCCGATCAAGTTTGAATGGGATAAAATCGCAATCTTTGGATTAACAATTATGATTACAGCAATCATCGGTGGACTCTTCTCGATTCGCTCAATTCGAAAAGTAGATCCCCTTAAGACGATAGAGTAGGAGGGATAATATGATTCTTGAAATGAAACAAGTGCGTAAAAGCTTTGGTAAAGAGCAAACATATGTTGAGGCGTTGAAACCAGTAGATTTTAGTATAGATAAAGGGAAGCTCGTTGCAATTATCGGACCATCAGGTTCTGGAAAGAGCACATTATTGACGATTGCAGGTTTGCTTCAAGGTCCTACAGAAGGTGAGATAATCATCAACGGAAAAGATGTTTCAAGCTTTA
This sequence comes from Macrococcus psychrotolerans, assembly GCF_038095555.1. Lineage (NCBI taxonomy): Bacteria > Bacillati > Bacillota > Bacilli > Caryophanales > Staphylococcaceae > Macrococcus > Macrococcus psychrotolerans. Next base: position 137,557 of record NZ_CP124591.1, read on the forward strand.
GTGAAAAGAAGCGCTCCAAAGTAAGATTGAACGAAATTGGATTTATTCTTCAAGCTTCTAACTTAGTGCCTTTCTTAAAAGTAAAAGATCAATTTAAATTGCTGGATAAAGTAAAGAAAGATCATATGTCTGAGGGAGAGTTAAAGCATGAGCTTGAACATCTTGGTTTAAGTAAAGTGTTGAATCAATTACCAAATGAACTCTCAGGCGGTCAGAGACAGCGCGTGGCAATCTTAAAAGCATTATATACAAACCCTTCAATTATACTAGCAGATGAACCGACAGCAAGTTTGGACGGCGAGAAAGCCATAGAAGTAATCAAGTTATTAAGAGAAGAAGTGAAATCAAAAGATAAAGCAGGTATCGTTGTAACACATGACCATCGTTTATTAGAATATTTCGATGAAATTTATGAAATGAATGATGGAAAACTGACAAGGAAATAACCATAAAAATAATCCATAAGCGATTTAAGCTTATGGATTATTTTATTTAACTATTTCTCGCAAAATTGCCATGGACTTCTGTCGTTTGGTATACATTAATAAAGCATTTAGGATCATTCTCTTTTGCGATACGAATCACTTCAGGCAACTCATAACGAGTGAGCACCATCGTAATCATATGCTGCTTATTGTTAGAGTAACCCCCTATTACTTCAGTGATGGTGATACCGCGATAAATTTCGTCGATTAGTCCTTGTTTAACAGCATTGACGTTAGACGTTACAATTGTAGCAGTCAGCTTGATATGAGAAGTGAAAATCATATCAACGGTCTTACCCGTTATATAAATAGATAATAGGGTTAATAGAGCAATATTCCAGTTAAAGAAGAAACCAGAGCAAAGAATGATGATACCATTTAATATTGTCATGACTAGCCCTATAGACATATTACTATGCTGGCTAATAATCATGGCAACAATATCCATGCCGCCAGTAGTACCAGAATGCTTTAATATGATACCAACCCCGATGCCGACTAAGACGCCGCCGAATATAACATTCACAAAAAGTTCATGAGAGACTTTAGTGATAGGTATAAATGTCATAAAGAGAGAGATAAATATTACGCTGAGTACAGTATTAGCAATAATAGAACGATTTAATTTCCATATCCCAAGAAATATCAGGGGTATGTTGAGCAGTAAATTTAAGACTCCTGCATCAAAATTTGTTAATATATGCAGCAACAATGCAATACCACTGACACCACTACTAAGCACTCCGTGAGGTAATAAGAACAAATTGAATGCTACTGCAATTAGAAATGAACCTATTATTGTAATGATTAATTTAAATAGAATATGATTTTGATACTTCATTAAAAAACCCTTTCCTACATAATAATTACTATTATAACAAAGTACATATAGCTATAAAAGCTCGAACAGCAGTTCACTGTCCGAGCTTTAATATAATTTATTCAACAAGATTACTTGCTTTACTTCTTGCATAAAACCCTTTTTTAATCGGTTCAAATCTAGGTTTGAGTGCTAAGCCAAATGCAAACGTTAAGCCAGCAATTAAATAGAGCATACCGAGTTTAGTGAATGCAATTTCAGGAACAATTCCTCCGACCGCTTCACGTAGCAAATCTACAGCATAGGTGAATGGTAAGAATGGATGGATTGTCTGGAAGAATTTAGGTGTGACTTGAATCGGAAATGTACCCCCGCCTCCTGCAATTTGCAATACCATAATAACGATTGCGATAGCTTTACCGATATTTCCTAATAAACTCACAAGAGTATAGACCATTATTGTAAATGCAAGTCCCACAAGTATTGCGAATAGAACATTGTATACCGGATGCTTAGCATAAGCATCCAGAATAAAGAAATTACCTAAGACTACAATTGTAGATTGAGCAACGCTCAGTAATAAGAATAAGATCATACGCCCTAAATATAATTCTCTAAGTGAGAATTTACCGATGAGAGATTTATCTTTAAGTTCAGTCGTCAATAAGTTACCACTTAAGAGCGCACCTACCCATAAAGCGAGTGCTGTATAGAATGGAGCACTTGCAGACCCATAGTTTGGAATAGGGAATACTTGTGTTTCATCTAGTTGTATCGGTTCAGCAAAGTAATCAGATTGATCTTCAAGGTCATTGCGTAATAATTTGATTAATTTGTTGAACGTATCATTTTTATCAAGCTCTCTAAACTTATCAGCAGCTTGTTTAATTTCTTTTTCGATACCTGGTAGTTCTTCATTCGAGAATACCGCAAGTTCATGAATCTTATCTTGTGCACCTGGTAAGTTGTTCTGTAATAACTTTGAAGCTTCATTGTACTTAGCCATTACACTTGGCAAATCTTTTGCAGCAAAGTTACTTAGACGATTTAGATCTCCTAGTACAGACGGGAGCTCGCTTTCTACAAAATTTGATGCTTCTCCGACTTTAGATTTAAAGGTAGGGAAGTTAGCCTGAGCTGTCTGGTTAATACGGCTGAATTTTTGTTCTAATGCCGGAAGTTCAGCATTAATCGTTAACAGTGTCTCGTGTGCATTACTTGTTATTTGAACAGCATCAGCCAGTATTCGATCTACATCATTCGCAAATTGGCTAGCGTTTGATAGCTTCCCAGCTATCGTATCCAGGTTGCTGTCAATAGAGGCTAATCCATCTGTAAGAATTTGCTTCATATCAGCACTTGCAAATGCTTCAAGTGACGAGAGTGCTTTTAAAGCGTTTTGGATAGCACTATTGTCAAAACTTACTTTACCATTACCTCGTGCACCATTTAAAGTTGTGTCTAGTGATGCATTAAGTTTTGTCAAAGCATCGATAGATTGATTTAACTGTGCATTAATCTTTGATGTATCCCCAAGTCCAAGCTTTTCAGCCTGATTCATCAGTTTGATCACTTCATTATAGTAAGCGATAGATTGTTCTAAATTATGTTTATACACTTCAATATTTTTGGCAAGAACCTCAGAACTTCCTGGGCTTTGTTTGCTCAGTTCATCAAGCTGATTGATAGTATCTTGCGTCGCTGCAGCTTCTTCTTTCGTTAACTCACTGATGGCAAGCAACCCATCATTTAATGCTTGTTTAGCAGGTAATAGATCTGGTTTTTTTAAAGCTTCTGTCTGTTTTGCTTCCTCTTTAACATTTTTTTCGCTTGAGGGTTGTTCTATTGTTGCATTTTCTGAAGATGCTTGTTCAGAAGAAGGTTCTTCACCTGAAGGTAGAGATGTCTCTGTGCTATTTTTAGTCTTAGATTCGGTACTATTTTCTAGTAATCGTTCGGCTTCACCTGCTGCACCTTGTACACCTTGTGTTACGTTTTGAGCATTACTAATTTTTTCATGTACTCCGGGCATTGCACCTTGTGCACCAGTGATTGCACTTTGAGCTGTGCTCGTAGCCTGAATGCCTTTAGCGACAGCATCATTGATTTGTGGGAACTTTTGCTCAATAGTATTTGCTTTTTGTAGCGCATTTTCAATTTGGGGCATATTGTTATTAATATTGATGATCATTTGCCCAGCAGCGTTAATATCTGCGGCATGCTCATTTGCTTTAATTAATTTTCCCGCACCATCATTGATTTTGCCTTCAAACTCACTGAGTTGATAGAACTCATCAGCGTATTTTGTAATATCACCTTGATGGCTATCAATTTTATTGACTGTTTTTTTAAATTTTTGCATCTCAGGAATTGCTTTTTCTGCTTCATATACTGAGTTTTCAATTTTATGGTAAAGTGGTAATTTATCTTCTATCTTAATTCCAACACGATTACTTTCATCGAGTAGCGCTTTTGTTGCACTATCTACAAATTTTTCGTTCAGTGATTGTGTGATGGCTGTTGCCCCTGCGTTAGTCATTTTAGGTGCAATGGCATTAATTTTTTGATTCACTTTATAATCGATATGTGCACGTTTTGGCTTTTTGCGAAGTATACTCGTAACGTCATCTGAGAAATGCTTTGGAATATGAATGATAGCATAGTAATTCCCATATTCTAGCTGTTTATTCGCTTCTTTTAAATCTTCTGTAAATACCCATCCGAACTTTTTATTTTCTTTTAAGTTGGTGACGAGTTGATTACCGACATTTACTTTCTTGCCTTGGACCTCTGCGCCAGTATCGTGGTTAATGACAGCAACCTTTAAATATTCTGTATTGGAGTATGGATCCCAAGAAGACTTCAAATTAAACCACGCATAAAACGACGGTAAGATTGATAATCCAAGTAATAGTATGATAAACGAAGGTGTACGTTTAATGTTTTTTAAATCATGTAAAAAGAGTTGAAAGGCGTTTTTCATCTAATCTCCTTCTTTATATTAGTATAGTAAAAAAAATCATTCATTTGGCATTGTCAAATTTTGAAATAGCATATACTAATATAACAAATGACACTGTAAAATACAATTGATTTGTAATTATGTGACCATTCTTATTATAAATTTAAAAAACATTGAATCTACTTAAGGAGGAGGAGTATAATTTTACCCATTAAATTATACTGATATAGTGAAAAGGCTAGAAATGATTGACTTTGCTTCTGCTTTACTATATACATCATAAATGATAATACGTCCATCTTTCAACAAATGTACAGTTACATGATCTACTTTAATTATTTTAAATAAAGGTGTTGATTTTACAGTGTTTGGTATTTCTTTATGGAAGATATTACTAGGCAACTTGATAGAGTATTTACCGTAACACATCTTAGTCATATAGTGAGTATTGCTCGTAGTAGCTGGATAATCATGCGTTCCACATGTTTTACAGTTGTTATTGCGGAAAAATGTTGCCTCTGTTGATTTAAATTTCATATTAAAACTGTCGAATGTAATGAAGTGATTAGAGAAGCGACCCTTTACAACATATTTCATTACTTCTGAAACTTGTAAGCTAGCAGTAAGATGTGCTGTTTGAGGGAGTATTCCCTCTAATGAACAGTTCTGACCTGTATCCGGTGGGTCGGGTAGTAGGCAACGTAGACATGCAACTGAATAATCTATGGCATAGACTGTTCCCTTAGACCCGAGACAAGCACCGTAGATCCAAGGTATTCTAAGTTGGTGACAAATATCATTGATGACATAACGTGTATTAAAATTATCTGTACCATCAATCACAATCTTTGGTTGAAACTTTTCAAGCAGTTGCTTCAAGTTATCACCTGTAATCTCTTCGGGGATAGCGGTGACTGTTACTTCACTATTAATACGGGAAAGATGACGTTTTACAGCATCCACCTTTAATTCATATTGGTGAACATCTGTTTCATCATATAAACTTTGTCTATGAAGATTAGACAAACTTACAATATCCATATCACATATAATGATTTCTGCGGCTCCGCTTCGTGCAAGCATTTCACTGACTGTACTTCCGAGCGCACCTGCACCAATGATAAGAAATTTAGATTTTGAAAGATTGTCCTGACCTTGTTCACCAAACTGTGATGCTTTTATTTGTCTGTCATAGCGACTCATAGAAATTCCAGGCCTTCCGTAGGGCTCGATGCTTGTGCTGTATATTTCTTAGGGATTCTCCCGGCAGCAGCGCCAAGGAAACCGGCATGAACTGCGAGTTTCATCGCTTCAGCCATCTTCACAGGGTCTTTCGCGTGACTCACTGCTGTATTTAATAGCACGGCATCTGCACCAAGCTCCATCGCATATGCAGCATCGCTTGGTGAACCGATACCTGCGTCTACAATAACAGGTACACTGATGGCATCAATAATATAGCTTAAGTTCAAGGCATCATTAACACCTAGACCTGTCCCGATAGGTGAGCCGAGTGGCATTATTGCATGTGCACCAAGCGTTTCAAGTTTCTTCGCAAGTACAACATCACATTGAATGTAAGGACAGACAATAAATCCTCTCTCTAGCAGAATTTCACACGCTTTATACGTCTCAATCGCATCGGGTAATAATGTTTTACCGTCCCCAATAATTTCAACTTTGATCATATCGCACATCCCTGCAGCTCGGGCGATCTCAGCAATTTTTACAGCCTCTTCTGCAGTCTTAGCGCCGGCTGTATTAGGGAATGTAATATATTTATCTAAATCAACAGATTCTAATGGATTCGGTAAGTCTTTATCATAGAGGTTCATGCGTCGCACAGCGAACGTTAATGCATTCGTTTCGCTTGCATCTACCGCTTCACGCTGTATATCACCATTTTCAAATTTTCCTGTACCAAGGATGAGTCTCGATTCAAGTTCTATTGGTCCAATCTTTAGCATATTAACCGCCTCCTACAAATTCTAATAATTCTAATCGTTGTTCTGGTCTAATTTCAGTCTCATCCCACTTGTCTTTTTGTACGGGCATATCATCGATTACGATAACCGCACGCTTTAAATCGATATTCAAAGTTTCTAAAAATGGAACAAGCATCGTTTCTTGTGTTTCGTACAATTCATCATTTAAGTATAGTTTCATGTATATCCTCCAGTTTAAAATGATCTTTATATTTCATTGCAAGCGGATGCTGTTTATCGAACATAAGTTTATGCATCAGTGCTCCGGTAATCTTCGATAAGAGGATGCCATTACGATAATGACCGGTTGCGACAAATAGATTATCACGGACCTCATCGATTACTGGTCGCTGCAGTGGGTTATCGGGACGAAAGCCGCATCTGCTATCGACAATTTCACCATTCATGAGTTCTGGTAATAGGTCCAGCGTCATTTCTTTTAGCCAGTCGATACCTTCTTCACTTACTGTATTGTCACCATTCATCGATGTCGTTGCACCTATCACATATAAATCATCTGACTTCGGTACGATATAATGCCCATTTGTCTGGAACAATGTCTCTTTCATATCTAATGTATGGTGATGTATCGTCATCACTTCACCTTTTACACCGTGCATTTCAAGATGGATACCAAGAGATTTAAGGATGTCACCTGAATACATACCTGCTGCAACGACGATTTGCTGTGCTTCATATGTTTGCGAGCTGGTACGCACATTAAATCCATCATTTGCTTTCACGTCTATTACGCGATCGTGAATAAACGTAACATCTTCATTTAATGTCATGAGTGCCTGATGGTATTTAACAGCATTGACTTGTCCATCTGTCGGAATCCACATCGCAAGGTCATGATTGCGGATATAACCATGTGCAAACTCATCCAAACGATTTTTAACTAACTCTGTTGTCTTAAACTGTGCATTAAGAAAATCATACTGTTGAAGTAAAGATTCATGCTCGCCATGTGAAGCAATCTTTAATAAACCATGCTGCTGATAATCGATTACATAACCTAAATGTGCCAATTCATCAGCAAAATCTTTCATCATATGTTGCCCTTCCATAGAAAACTGGAAGAGAGGGGAATCAGAATAAAATTCATTTTGTGCACCAAGCATACCGCCAGCAGCATGCGTCGCTCTGCATCTACTAAAATCATCAATAATGGCAATCGAAATACCTTCTTGTTTTAAGTGATAGCATATACTCTGGCCAATAATGCCGCCACCGATAATTAAGACATCGAATTTCGTAACAACCACTCCTTTCGAACGTGCTCAAGATGTGCCTTATGCTGAAACAAACGAATACCACTGAATCCACTAAATCGAGTATCAAGCTGATGTATCGTATGTTCATCGATACCACCGATTGCAACAATCGGGATATCATATGAAAGTACTGTGCCAATTACAGACGCACTTTGAGGTGTGAGACCTGGCTTTGAAGGCGTAGGGAAGACGTGACCGAATATACAGTAATCAAGCACGCCATCAATCAGGCGCACGCTGTCCTCACTGTGCACACTCATACCGACACGAAATTCAGGATGTTGTTGCTTGAATGCTATCGCATCACCAGCACGCTCCTTAAAATGGATGCGTGTCAGACCATGCTTTATCATCAAATGAGGTGTATTATGCACAATAATCTTAGAAGGATCTATGTGCCGTTTCAACTGCATAATAAATACATCCAGCGCATCATCACACGCATCTAGACGTAGAATCACACCATCAATCAAAGCTTCTACATCCACAATCGACTGTATAACAGCATCACTCGGTTCCACGAATGGTGTAATCATATAAAACATAAGCAACCTCCAAAAAAAGACCACCCGCAAACAAACTACGGGTGGTCAAAATATATAAAAAATATATAAATATTTATAATTATATAAATGATAACTGCTTCCCTACGTTGGAATTATCCAAATCAGGTTATGAGAGTCAGACAAAGTCTTCTCAGCTCTAAGAGCACCCCTAGCCATATTCGATTATGTAATTAAGAATAGCACTCAATGGCTGATAATTCAAACTTCTAAATTTAAATGATAAAATAGAAAAAGAAAGGGGATGTAAAAATGAATGAAATAAATGAAAAACAATTAGCAGCATTGCTAGATGAACACGCTGAACTGCGTGAAAATATGAGTAACGGTGAACGAGATGATATAGATGAAGCACAATTAAAACAAGTAACGATGGGTAGATTACAAGAAGAACGCATGACATCTGAAGAAATATTAAGAGAAATCGATGAACAGGAATCACTAGATATAGAGAACGAAATCGCACATAAAGAAGTGCATATCTTCAAATATGTAATGTATACGATTGAAATCTATAAAGACGTCGAACTTACACTAGACAGACTTAGAAATTTAATGGCACATGAATATGCAGAGATGACAGAAGAAAGTCTGATTCATTATCTTAAAGACTATGAATCAGCAGGATATATCCGACTGAACGAAACAAAAACAGGTGTTACAGTATCTAAAACATTTCTCGGGGAATGTGCTTTAGCGTTAGTGAAATAAAGAAGCGGCTTGATTAGTGGCTTTTATTTGCTTACAAAAATATAAATATTAATAATTTATAATATCAAATACTTAGAAGAAAGATTAAGACATGCCTGTCATTCCAACAACTCAATATGTATAGATTAACCATAAAATAAACTTTTATAAATAATTATAAAGATATAAGGAAGGATAGCATGAATTCTAAAATAAGAAGTATGACTGAAGATGATATTCCAAAGATACAACACATTGCAAAACTCAGCTGGCATGATACATATGAAGGAATAATACCGCTTCATATACAAGATAATTTTTTAGAGATGGCCTACAGTTCATCTATGTTAGAAAAAAGGTTAGCGTTGACGAAAATGTATGTAGCAGAATTCGAAGATCAAGTTGTAGGCTTTGCAAATTTCAGCAAACCAGATGAGAATGGTATAGCTGAACTGGCTGCTATTTACTTACTCCCGGACTACCAAAATTTAAGGATAGGTAGCACGCTTATAAAGCATGGAATTTCACAGATGGAAGGAATAAAGTTTATAGACGTTGTAGTAGAGAAAGAAAATAAGGTTGGCTATAATTTTTATAAAAAATTTGGTTTTTTAGTACAGGACGAATTTGAAGATGATTTTGACAGTCACATATTGAAGTCGGTAAAAATGAGGTTAACATTATGAATACATTCCATATAGCTCTTAAACGTTTACCTGAAGAAGTGCAGGAGATGATTATGGACAAAAAGTTAAATGATGTACTTATGTATTTTATGGAACATGAAGTACAAGATTATTATTTGATGAAATACTTATCAAATATTGCACATCTTAAAGATGAAGTAGAATATCATGAAATGGTCGCAAGTATTTACCATTTTCATTTCAACTATGAAGTTGATGCATATGATGCAGCTTATTATCATTACTGGCGTTCGTTAGAGCTTACATCTTTTAACGATATAGAATTATTAGAAGAGTTTCTTCAAATTCTGGATGAACCTGATTTTGATATTATAGAAGAGGAAAATATTGAATATGTAAAAAATCAGATAAGACTATTAGAAAAGGAGTCTATTATCAGAATTTGATGATACGATAAAACCCCCAACATATAAATGTTGGGGTTTTATCATAGTCTTTATAGAGTACGATTCTCTCATATCATTTGTTGCCTATAGAATATCATATTTCATTATGAATGACTTCTCTTGTTCTGTCTTGCGCTCGTAATAAAGCCGATTGCTAATATTGAAAGTAGTACACCCCAGAAGATTAACTGCCATGGTAATGAATGTGGGAAATCATGTGGTAATACGTGTATCGAATCATGTGCGAGCACCAGTACAACAAGTTTCACACCGATCCATCCTACAATAGCGAATGCTGCTGCTTCAAGTCCTGGATATTTCTCAAGCAACTTGATGAAGTATGTTGCAGCGAATCGCATTAAGATAACACCTAACATTCCTCCCGTAAACATTACTGCAAATTGTCCTGCATTAAGTCCCATAAAATCCGGACCAACGTGAGGTAGTGTAACAGCAATTGCGATTGCTGCAAGCATTGAGTCGATCGCAAAAGCTATGTCTGCGAACTCAACTTTCAGTACAGTCATCCAGAAACCGCTGCCTTTCGATTCGTTACCTTCTTCTTCAGCAATATTCGGTACGGATGGATCATCTGCGTGATCTTTCTTTTTAAAGTATGTGTATAAACTCTTCGCGGACATAAATAGCAAGTATGCTGCACCAGCTGCTTGTATCCACCAGTACTTCGCAAGTACTGTAATAAAGAATAGTGCAATTAATCTAAACACAAATGCACCGACTAAACCATAGAATAAAGCTTTCTTTCTTTGTTCTTCAGGTAGGTGCTTTACCATTACTGCCATTACGATGGCATTATCTGCTGCTAGCAACCCCTCTAATAATACTAATACGACAATTACCCATGCATATGCTAATAAAATACTTGGATCCATATGTTCACTCCTTAAATTTTGAATATAAAAAGACCCATGCCAAAAAGTATTGGCAAAGGTCTCGCTGAATGTACATTCTTATAATGCCGGAAGTGTGTACTTCGTAATGACGACATTATAATCGGGTTACCCCTTAGCTACTCCCCTTCGACATAAGTCTTAGGATATTCGATTGATTTGATATAACTATAGCACATATTTTTTTAATTTACCATGTTAATGAAATGGTAATTATTTTTTGCGTTTATACAGATAGATAACGACTGCAGTTATCAGTATTGCCATTACGATATAAAGTACATTAGAGTACATATCAAAATATTGCAGTACTTTCTCCCAGTTCTGTCCAAGCGCCATACCTAAGTATATGAGAACGGCATTCCAGATAATTGTTCCGACTGTTGTGTAGAGTATGAAAGGAACGATGGACATCTGACTGAGTCCTGCCGGGATAGAGATTAAGCTTCTGATAAGGGGAACAAAGCGACATAAGAATACTGCTGTATAACCATATTTATTGAACCATTTGTTTGCTTTATGAATATCTTCGATGTCGAGTCTTAAGATGAAACCATATTTATCGATAATCTTTTCTATTCTTCTGAGGCCTAGGATATGACCTAAATAATAGAGGATGACTGCACCTCCAACTGCGCCGAGCGTAGAAGCGATGAGCATTCCAGCAAATGATAGTTTTGGGGACTGATCAACCATAAATCCGCCAAACGTTAATATAACTTCTGATGGAATCGGGGGGAACACATTTTCAAGTAGGATGAGTAAGAACACACCAAAGTAACCGAACTGTTCCATGACATCCATAATCCATTGCTGCATAATAGCCTCCATATAATTCTGTATAAAAGTAATATAACCCAAATGTTTAGGTTTATAAAACGAAAACAAATAGGTATGGCAACGATTTTAAGTGATTTAAAACAAATCGATATCATAAATAGGATAGAAAAGGGTATATTTAAAACAAATAAAAATTATTTTAGGAGGATATTATGGCACAATTTAGAAAAATATCAGAAGAAGAGTTATTTCCAACGGAACAATTAGGACCAGAAATCGAAGGGACGGTATTATTCCCGACACCTAATGGTATGAGTGAATTGCAAGGTGCGTACATTGCAACAAGTGAACGTTTATTTATGAATGTTGATATGGGAGAGCGTGTTTATGAACGAGTGGTTGGCATGCATGAAATTCACGGAGTTGCAAGTGAAGAGGATACATTGACTATAACGTTCGATATTGGACCGATTAAGATGGTGAATTTAAATGCTGAAGAATTGCGAGTTTTTACTGACTTTCTACAAAGTTATATTAAATAAATGATTTCAAAGCAGAGTATATGGTATCTCTGTCGTTTTCATGTAGTGAATGTTATATTAATAATAAACAGTTAAATAGAGAGGGAGTACAAGATGAAGTTTTGCGAGTTACAACCAGATGAATTTGAATCCTTTGTGAATGAGCATTTCAGTCATTACACACAATCAAGAATTCATTACGATTATAAAGTTGAGCATAATGAACCTGTACATATTGTTGGGGTTAAAGAGGGAGATGAAGTACTTGCTGCATGTCTATTAACGAGTGCACGCGCTTTTAAGTACTTTAACTATTTCTACTCGCATCGTGGTCCTGTGATGGATTATTCAAATAAGGTGCTTGTTGATTTATTCTACACAGAGCTAAGAAAGTATTTAAAATCACATAATGGTTTATTTGCATTGATAGATCCACATATTATTATGAACTATAGAGATCACGACGGTAATATTACGGAGTCAAATGATGTGGAAGGCTTTATTGGACAGATGGAAGGTTTAGGGTACCACCATCGTGGATTCCCAGTTGGGTATTCTAATGATTCACAAGCCAGATTCTTATCAGTGCTTAATCTTGAAGGTAAATCTGAAGATGAATTATTAAAGGAAATGGAATATAAAACGAGACGTAATATTAAGAAAACGTATGAGATGGGTGTTCGTTTAAGAGATTTATCGGTTGAAGAAACAGATAAATTCTTTGAATTATTTCAGATGGCTGAAGATAAACATGGATTCTCGTTCAGAGACTTTGATTACTTCGTTAAGATGCAAAAGATATACAAAGATCAATGTAGGCTTGTATTAAGTTACATTGATTTAGATGAGCATCTTGATATTCTGCATAAAGATTTAAAACAGAAAGAAAACGAATATAATAAAGAGAAATTGAAGTTGGATGAAAACCCTGGCTTCAGAAAATTACGTAATAAAGTTGATCAGCTTTCCAAAGCAGTTGATAAAGAGAAGAAGAAAGTTGCAGAAATTGAATCTTTAAAGCAGACAGATGGCAGAATTCTTCACTTAGCAAGTGCATTGTATATTCATAATGAACATGAATTATATTATTTATCAAGTGGTTCTAATCCTAAGTATAATCAATTTATGGGGCCCTATAATATGATGTTTGAAATGATTAAGTATGCCAAGAGCCTGAATTTAAAAACTTATAATTTTTATGGTGTAACGGGTGTATTCACTGAAGATGCTGAAGATTATGGTGTACTTAAATTTAAGAAAGGCTTCAATGCACATATTGAAGAATATATTGGAGACTTTATTTTACCCCTTAGCCCGTTTTATAAATTATACGAACTAAAACAGAAACTCTAATTAATAAGCCGATACTTCTTAGAAGTATCGGCTTATTGATCTATTGTATTACTCTACGATTTCTAATGCGATTTCCATCATATTAGTGAATGATGTTTGACGCTCTTCAGGTGTCGTTTCTTCGTGTGTTAGTAAGTGGTCGCTTACTGTGAAGATTCCAAGTGCACGAACGTCTCCACCAGCATAAGCAGCATTCATGTATAATCCTGCAGATTCCATTTCAACAGCTAAGATGCCCATTGAACGCCATTTATCAGTTGCGTCTTCATTCGCATTGTAGAAGATATCTGATGATAATACGTTACCAACGTGACTGACAGCACCTTTTTCATCAGCTAATTGTTTCGCACGTGCAAGTAAATCGAAGTTAGCGATTGGTGCGAAGTGACCAGGTAGTCCGTATTGCGCCACGTAGTTAGAGTCCGTTGATGCACCTTGAGCAATGATAATATCGTATACGTTAATATCTTCTTGCATTGCGCCACAAGAACCTACACGAATTAAATTTTTCACACCAAAGGTATGAATCAATTCATAAGAATAGATGCCGATAGACGGAATCCCCATACCAGTACCCATAACTGAGATACGCTTTCCTTTATAAGTTCCAGTGTATCCGAACATATTACGTACTTCATTAAATTGAACAACGTCTTCTAAATATGTGTCTGCAATAAACTTAGCGCGAAGTGGATCTCCAGGTAAGAGAATTGTTTCTGCGATTGGATTGTTTTCTGGTTTAATGTGTGGTGTTGATTTAGACATTATGTTTTCTCCTTTAATAAATATATTTGATCACTTTTAGTCTACCTTACAATGCTATCTTCTTTCAAGCAAAGGTATTATAAAGTGTAGGTTTATAGAGATTTATTATTTTCTTAATCGTTGTGTGGCGATCATCATGAAGAATGACATCACAATCATTATGAAAACCCAGGCGTATGCAAGATGCAAATCATTATTTTCAATTGCTACATATATTGCTGTCGGCATCGTCTCGGTAACACCAGGTATATTGCCGGCGAATATAAGTGTTGCACCGAACTCTCCGATTGCGCGTGCAAAGGCTAACAAAGTTCCAGTTAGCAAGGCCGCTCTCGATAAAGGTAAAGTAATATGTGTAAACATGCGAAACTTTGAAGCGCCATCAAGCTGGGCAACATGATATAAATTTTCCGGAATCTGTTCTATACCTATTTTTATTGATTGATACATTAATGGTAAAGCGACAAGAGTAGATGCGGTAATAGCGGCATAAATTGTAAAGATAATTGGCTGGTGAAAGAGTAGGTCTATAAATCTCCCCATTACGCTTTGTTTACCAAATAAGATGAGCAGTAAAAATCCTACAACGGTTGGAGGAAGTACCATTGGCATCATAATGATAGCTTCTAAAATCGTCTTTCCTTTAAAATATTTCCTGGATAATAAATAATGTAATAAAAGTGCCAATACGAAACTTAATATTGTTGCACTCACTGCGACTTTGAGCGAGATGATTATGGGTGATATAAAGTTTTCGTCATTTAATAAACTGGATAAAGTCATATTTTTCGTCCTAATTGTTAATTTGTTAATATCATTATATATGATTATATGAATACACGCTTATCGAAAATGATAGTTGTAAATAAAAGTGTTACAATTTCAATGAGAGGAGAATGACAGCAATGGAAAATGAATTATTTCTTGAAAGCAGCATCGAATTAAAATGGAAAGCATTATTCGAAGCAAACAGAGAGTGGTTAGAACGAACGGCCGCAGAAGCTGATAAAAAAGGAGTGCTTAACAATCAGCTTATCGATTGGTTGATTAAACATGAGTATCACATGCTAACTTTGCCTGTTGAACATGGTGGTGCTGGGTGTAATATTAAAGAACTTATCGTGATTCAGTCTTTACTTGGATATTATGATGAATCAACAGCCTTATCCATTGGTTGGCATCTTGGTGTTGTGGGAGAAGTATTTGAGTTAAACCTCTGGTCGGAAGAGATGATGTTGCAATTTGCTGAAGACGTAAAAAAGGGTGCAATCACGAATCGCGTTGTATCCGAAAGCGAGATGGGAAGCCCGACGCGAGGAGGTCGTCCTTCTACGAATGCGGTACATGCTGGAGAGAAGTATGTAATTAATGGCACTAAGACCTTTGCATCCATGAGTCATCGTCTGACGCACATGCTTGTAGGAGCTTACGATACTGAAGCGTCTGCTATGGGGTTCTATTATGTCCCAGCTGATAGTGCTGGTATTGAAATCGTTGAGACATGGGATACGTTAGGGATGCGTGCAACGGCTAGCCATGATGTCATTTTTAATGATGTGAACATCAATGAACGCAACAGAGTTGAAATTAATAAAGAAAAGCTTGCGAATCCATGGTTGATGCATATTCCGGCAGTTTATCTTGGTCTTGCACAACGTGCACTAGATGAAGCAGTACAATTCAGTAAAACGTATCAACCAAACTCTTTGCAGACGACCATCAGTGAACTTCCTCATATTCAGGATAAACTCGCTAAAATGGAGATGCTGATGATGCAGTCTCGTCATTTCATTTATCATGCATGCGATATGCACTTGGAAGGTAAGACAGAACATCTCGGACTTACATTCCAGCTGTCAAAACATATCATTGTCAATAATGGACTTGAAATTATTGATTTAGCAATGCGCGTATTAGGGGCAAAGAGCCTGGAACGTACAAGAATATTAGAAAGAATATTAAGGTCGATGAGAGCAGGCCTGCATAATCCACCGATGGATGATGCTGTTGAACGCAATATTGTGACTCAATTATTAAAAACACATGAAATCAATGCGCATTAATGCATTGATTTCATGTGTTTTTTTGTACTTTTTTTTCTTTAGAATTAATGATGGATATAAAGAGGACGACACCTAGTATAATCATCATTCCAATAATCTGAATAAAATTAAATGGCTGTTTCAGCCAAAGGATACTCACGATAATAGCGGTAAGTGGTTCTATACATCCAAGTAATGCAGTAAGTTGTGGATCGATATATTTCACGCTTAATAAATATAAGAAGAATGCAAGTGCAGTTCCTACGATAATCACAAAGATTAAATATCCGATGGCCACACTTCCCATCGCAAAAGGGTTAATATACCAATGTCTATTGAAAAGACTGATAAATATTCCTGCAAAGAGCATTGCCCATCCAATAATAACTAATGGTTTATTATGAACAAATAGTCGTCCAGCATACATTGTGTAGAATGCAGCTGCCACTGCGCTGAGCAATCCCCAGATGATGGCTTTGGGTGGGACGACAACGTTATTAATATTACCACTTGTAAGAAGTAGAAAAGTCCCGAATGTAGATACAGCGATGACGATAAAATCAATCAACCTAAAATTAATTTTACGTGTGCTAAGCAAATAAATTAAAATGACAATAGGTGCTAAATACTGTAGTAAAGTAGCGACAGCAGCATTTCCGGCTTCTATTGAGGCAAGAAAAGTATACTGTACTGCAAGCATTCCGAATATTGAATATATAATGAGATGTATCATAGTATAGCGATCTTTAAAGAGGTTGAAAATATTTTGTTTTCTAATAACAGCAAGTAGCAATAAGAATAATCCACTGAATATTAATCTTACAGTAATAAACCAATCAAGAGGAAGTTTAAAAGTCTGGAACATTTGTTGTGATACTGTCCCGCCTACACCCCAGAATATTGCCCCTAATGTAACAAGAATGATGCCTTTTGTCGTATTATTCATGATAGCCCTCCTTAAATTGCATATTACCTCGATTATAGAGATAGAATATATGAAATTCAATGTAATAAAAGATATAAAAAAGATATTGCTTTTGTCAATGATTGTTCATATAATTAATTGGTAATGATAATCAATATCAATTGGAGGGAAAGTAATGAAAAAAATATTAATATTATTCATCGTATGTATTATCATGCTCGCAGCATGCGGGAATAAAGATAGCAAGAAAGAGCAAAAAGAAACAACAGTAGAATTTAAAACAGATAGCGGCAAAACAATAAAAATTCCAAAAGAACCAAAACGTATCGTTGTTATGGGTGCAAGCTATGTTGGGAATTTAATTGATTTAGGTGTTACTCCGGTTGGAGCAGATCAATATGCATTCCAATCTGATATATTAAAACCGAAGCTTAAGGGTGTAGAACAGTTAAATCCAGGCGATGTTGAGAAAGTCGCTAAACTAAAACCAGATTTAATTATTTCATTTGATACTGATAAAGATAATAAGAAGTATGAAAAAATTGCACCAACAATTCCTTTTACATATACAAAGCATGATTATTTAGAAGTACACGAATTATTAGGAAAAATTGTTGGTAAAGAAAAAGAAGCAAAAGCATTTGTGGATAAATGGAATAAAGAGACGAAAAAAGATGGTAAAGAAATTAAAAAACATCTTGGTGAAGATAAAACTTATTCTATCTTCCAGTTCTTCCAAAAAGAAATCTATGTGTATGGCGATAACTGGGGCCGTGGATCAGAAATTATTTATCAAGCGTTTGACTTGAAGATGCAGGATAAAATTGTTAAAGATGTTAAACCGACAGGATGGAAGAAAGTTTCTTCTGAAAGTTTGAGTAGCTATGCAGGAGATATTGTACTCGTGTCAAGTGATGCAGGGTCTGCTACAAATACAGTAACTGAATCTAATTTGTGGAAGAACATGGATGCAGTTAAAAATAACCGCCTCGTTGAATATGATGCTGAAGATTTCTGGTTTAATGATCCAATTTCTTTAGAACATCAAAGAAAAGTTCTGAAAGACAAGTTAATGAATTTGAAATGATGAATGGCTGGATATTCCAGCTATTTTTTTATATCCATTGTTAACTTTTTGTACTAAAAGGTTAACGAATAGTGTAGAATAAGTTTATTCTGTTGAAATGAGGTTTAAGAAATGAAATTGAAAGATTTAGTGATTATCGCAATGTTTGCAGCTTTAATCTCTGCGATGGGTATTATCCCTCCAATTCCTGTGCCTGGTTTGCCTGTTCCGATTGTTCTTCAAAATTTAGGCATAATGCTGGCAGGCTGTTTGTTAGGACGTAAGAAAGGTACGTTTGCTGTATTATTATTCTTGTTGCTTGCAGCAGTGGGTGCACCTGTATTATCTGGTGGCCGCGGAGGATTCGCATTATTTTTCGGTCCGACAGGTGGCTATTTATTATCATATGTTATTGTTGCCTATTTAATCGGCTTATTTACAGATAAGATGAGACACTTTTCAGTGTGGAAAGTATTTATTGTTAATGCGCTTATCGGTGCAATTTTATGTAATTTAATTGGTGGGGCATTCATGGCGCAAAACTTAAAAATAGATCTAATGAAAGCTTATACTTCTGTATTGGTTTTCTTGCCAGGAGATTTTATTAAAGCATTACTTGCAGCACTACTTGCTGTATCTTTAAGAAAGAACCCACAAATAAAAAGAAGTTTAAATATATAATAAAAAGCGCTTAATCGGCGCTTTTTATTATGCAGAAATTTATATAATTAAGCGTTCGGGGTGACTGTATACATTAAAGCTATCCTCTCTTATAAATCCAATTGCGGTAATGTTTAAATCATCGGCAAGCTTAATTGCAAGATCTGTCGGAGCAGATTTACTTAATATTATCCCTACACCAATTTTAGAGGCTTTTATCAGTATCTCAGAAGAGATTCTACCCGAGAATATTAATATTTTATCTTTAATTGGGATGCGATTTAATATGCAATGCCCATATAGTTTATCCATTGCATTATGTCGACCGATATCTGTGCGGTGTAAGTGGAAGGCATCGCCATCGCTGATTGCTGCGTTATGCAGGCCTCCCGTTACTTGAAATGCTTTACTTTCACTTTGAAGATGCTGCATCATACGAATGACTTCACTTGGCGTAATCGTCTTCTCAGTTGTAGATACTTTAGACGTTTGCATATCATTAACAAAATAAAACTGTCTGCTTTTCCCACAGCAAGAACTGATCATACGTTTTGAGTGATTTGCATGAATTGAATGTATCTCGCGCGTGAGTGTAATATGACATAGTCCTTTAGAATCATCAAGATGGAATTTCTCGATATCGCTAAACTTTCTTATTATACCTTCTGAGGCTAGAAACCCTATGATAAGTTCTTTCATATAATCAGGTGTACACACTATTGTTGCGAATTCTTCGTTATTGATATAAATCGTTAATGGGAATTCAGTTGCAATCTGATCATGCTCCTCACGTAATCCGTCACGATTATACTTCAATATATTATTTGTAACATAAACTTCAGGCGTCATTATGATTCCCCCTTTAGTTATATCATATCAAATTAAGCACATAACGTATTTGACAATTGCTTCAAAATAAAAATTTTGAATATATTATTGAACGGTTATCTATAGGGATTCCCCTACACACTTTAGGACATTCCCCAATGGCTCTAACTTGTGAAAAGTTTCATAATCTAAAGTAAGAGGGCGAATGTCTAAAAGGAGTGTTATAAATGGCAATTGGAACAGGATTACGTTTCTTTAAACCAACAGAAAAATTCAATGGAAATTGGTCAGTATTAGAAGAGAAAAGTCGCGAATGGGAAAAGATGTACCGTCAGCGCTGGAGTCACGATAAAGTTGTAAGAACAACGCATGGCGTAAACTGTACAGGTTCATGTTCATGGAAAGTTTTCGTTAAAAACGGCATTATCACATGGGAAAATCAACAAATCGACTATCCATCATGTGGTCCGGACATGCCTGAATTCGAGCCTCGTGGCTGTCCACGTGGTGCTTCATTTTCATGGTATGAGTATAGTCCGTTACGTATTAAGTTTCCTTATGTTCGCGGGGTGTTATGGCGCATGTGGCAAGAAGCTTTAGAAACGATTGGAGATCCCGTACGTGCCTGGCAGTCAATTGTAGAAGACGAAGCAAAGGCGAAGGCATATAAACAAGCACGTGGTATGGGTGGTCATGTCCGTGTGAACTGGCGTGAAGTAACACAGCTTATTGCAGCACAATTAATTTATACGATCAAGAAATACGGTCCAGACCGTATCGCAGGTTTTACGCCAATCCCTGCGATGAGTATGATTTCATATGCATCAGGTGCGCGTTTCATCTCGTTACTGGGTGGGGAAATGTTATCGTTTTATGACTGGTACGCAGATTTACCGCCAGCATCTCCGCAAATTTGGGGTGAGCAGACAGATGTTCCAGAATCGAGTGACTGGTATAATGCCGGATATATTATTATGTGGGGTTCTAACGTACCACTAACACGTACACCAGATGCTCACTTTATGACAGAAGTTAGATATAAAGGTGCGAAAGTTGTATCAGTAGCACCAGACTATGCTGAAAATGTTAAGTTTGCAGATAACTGGTTAGCACCGAATCCTGGTACCGACGCAGCACTTGCACAGGGTATGACACATGTAATACTTGATGAGTTTTATGAAAAACGTCAGGAACCGATGTTTATTGAGTATGCAAAACAATATACAGACATGCCGTTCTTAATTATGTTAGATAAACATGAAGATACATTGAAAGCAGGACGTTTCTTACGTTCGAGTGATTTAGGAGATACTTCTGAGCATAGTGAGTGGAAACCAGTCGTATATGATGATTTATCGGAATCAATCGTTGTGCCTAACGGTACGATGGGACAACGCTGGGAAAAAGATGTGAAATGGAATATTAAATTAGAAACAGCAGACGGTACAAAAATTGATCCTGCAATGACTATTAAAGATAAAGGTCATGAAGTTGTTGAGGTTGTGTTCCCGTTCTTTGATAACGCAGGTAATGGAACATTCAAACGTCCGATTGCAGCGAAGAAAGTCACGCTTGATGATGGTACAGAACAATATGTTGCTACAATTTATGATTTAATGTTGTCTCAATATGGTGTAAACCGTTTTAACACAGATTTAGAAGCAAAAGATTATGATGATGAAAGTTCTATCTATACACCAGCTTGGCAAGAGAAGATTACAGGTGTAAAACCATCCATCGTTGTTCAAGTTGGACGTGAATTTGCACAAAATGCAATCGACACTGGTGGACGTTCAATGATTATTATGGGCGCGGGTATAAATCACTGGTTTAACTCAGATACAATTTACCGTTCAGTATTAAACTTAGTTACATTATGTGCAACACAAGGTGTAAATGGCGGAGGCTGGGCACATTATGTCGGTCAGGAGAAATGTCGTCCGATTGAAGGATGGTCCACAATTGCATTCGCAAAAGATTGGCAAGGACCACCAAGATTACAAAACGCAACGAGCTGGTTCTACTTTGCTACTGATCAATGGAAATACGAAGAATCTGGTGTAGATGCATTAACATCACCACTTGCAGAGAATGTAAAACATCAGCATCCAGCAGATTATAACGTGCTTGCTGCACGTCTGGGATGGTTACCGTCATATCCGCAGTTTGATACGAACAGTTTACTGTTCGGAGAAGATGCGCGTGAAGCCGGCAACTTTACGAATGAAGAAATATTAAAACGTGCAGTTGAAAGCGTGAAATCACGTGAAACGAAATTTGCAGTAGAAGATCCCGATAATAAGAAGAACCACCCGAAAACATTATTCGTATGGCGTTCTAACTTAATTTCTTCTTCAGCAAAAGGACAGGAATACTTTATGAAACATCTATTAGGTACAAAGCATGGATTACTTGCTGAACCTAATGAAACAGAAAAGCCTGAAGAAGTCGTATGGCGTGAAGATACTGAAGGTAAGCTAGATCTACTAATAGCACTTGATTTCCGTATGACAACAACGCCACTTTACGCAGATATCGTATTACCAGCTGCGACTTGGTATGAGAAACATGATATATCTTCTACAGATATGCATCCGTTCGTTCATCCATTTAATCCAGCCGTAGATCCACTTTGGGAATCAAGAAGTGACTGGGATATCTATAAATCTATCGCGAAGACGTTCTCTGAAATGTCAGAACGTCACTTAAAAGGTACATTCAAAGACGTTGTCACTGCACCACTTGCACATGACTCACAGCAAGAAATTTCTACACCTATGGGCATTGTTCGTGATTGGACTAAAGGTGAAGTAGAAGCAGTTCCGGGTAAAACGATGCCAGGATTTGCGATTGTAGATCGTACGTATACGGAAGTGTACGACAAATATATATCAGTAGGACCTTTGCTGGAGAATGGTAAAGTAGGCGCGCACGGCGTAAGTTTCAGCGTTAAAGAAGAATACGATGAATTACGCTCGATGGTGGGTACGTATGAAGATGATACAGTGAAAAATGGATTGCCAAGAATTGATACAGCAAAACGCGTTGCAGATGTTATTCTGAACGTTTCATCGGCAACAAACGGCCATGTATCACAAAAATCATATGAAGATCTTGAACGACAAACAGGTATGGAATTAAAGGATATTTCAGCAGAACGTGCAGCTGAGAAAATTACATTCCAGAACATTACAGCACAGCCACGTGAAGTGATACCAACTGCAGTATTCCCAGGTTCGAACAAATTAGGTCGTCGTTATTCACCATTTACGACGAACATTGAACGACTCGTTCCATTTAGAACGTTAACAGGGCGTCAAAGTTACTATATTGACCATGAAGTATTCCAGCAATTTGGTGAATCACTGCCTGTATACAAACCGACATTACCACCAATGGTATTTGGCACGAAAGATAAGAAGATTAAAGGTGGCGTAGATAGTTTGGTTTTACGTTACTTAACACCACACGGTAAATGGAATATTCACTCAACATACCAGGATAATCAACACATGTTAACATTATTCCGCGGTGGTCCAACAGTATGGATCAACAATGAAGATGCAGCACAGCATAACATTAACGATAACGACTGGTTGGAAGTATATAACCGTAACGGACTTGTTACAGCTCGTGCTGTGGTTTCTCACCGTATGCCACGTGGTACGATGTTCATGTATCATGCACAAGATAAACATATTCAAACACCAGGGTCTGAAATTACAGATACGCGTGGTGGTTCACATAATGCGCCAACACGTATTCACTTGAAGCCAACGCAACTTGTTGGGGGTTATGCACAAATTAGTTACGGATTTAACTATTATGGTCCAATTGGTAACCAACGTGATGTTTACGTTGCTGTACGTAAGATGAAGGAGGTTGATTGGCTTGAAGATTAAAGCACAAGTCGCAATGGTAATGAATTTAGATAAATGTATCGGGTGTCATACATGTAGTATTACATGTAAAAGTACCTGGACGAATCGTCCAGGTGCTGAATACATGTGGTTTAACAACGTAGAGACAAAACCAGGTATCGGCTATCCGAAGCGCTGGGAAGACCAGGAAGTATATAAAGGTGGCTGGCAGTTAAACAGCAAAGGAAAATTAGAGCTTAAATCAGGTTCTAAACTTTCTAAAATTGCTTTAGGGAAAATCTTCTACAACCCAGATATGCCTGAAATGAAAGACTATTATGAGCCATGGACTTACAATTATGCTAATCTTACGAACGCGAAAGAACAAAAGCATTCACCAGTCGCAACGGCTGAATCATTAGTATCAGGTAAAAAAATGGACTTACAGTGGGGCCCGAACTGGGAAGATGACTTAGCTGGTGCGCACATCACAGGACCAACAGATCCAAACATTCAAAAGATTGAAGAAGAAATTAAGTTCAATTTTGAACAGTCGTTTATGATGTACTTACCACGCCTATGTGAACATTGTTTAAATCCATCTTGTGTGGCAAGTTGTCCGAGCGGTGCAATGTATAAACGTGATGAAGATGGTATCGTACTTGTAGACCAAGATGCTTGTCGTGGATGGCGTTATTGTATGACTGGCTGTCCTTACAAAAAAGTTTACTTCAACTGGAAAACGAACAAAGCTGAGAAATGTACCTTCTGTT
The DNA here is from genome assembly GCF_038095555.1 of Macrococcus psychrotolerans. Lineage (NCBI taxonomy): Bacteria > Bacillati > Bacillota > Bacilli > Caryophanales > Staphylococcaceae > Macrococcus > Macrococcus psychrotolerans. The sequence continues at coordinate 161,916 of NZ_CP124591.1, forward strand.
TCCCGCGTGTTGAAGCAGGACTTCCGACAGTATGTTCTGAAACATGTACGGGACGTATGCGTTATTTAGGTGTATTACTGTATGATGCTGACCGTGTATTAGAAGCAGCGACTGTAAAGGATCCGCAAGATCTATATCAAGCACAACTCGATTTATTCTTAGATCCTCATGACCCAGAAGTGATTGCTCAGGCAGAGCGTGATGGTATTGCACAAGACTGGATTGAAGCAGCACAAAACTCACCAGTATATAAGCTTGCAATTGAATACAAACTCGCATTCCCATTACACCCTGAATATCGTACATTACCAATGGTATGGTACTGCCCGCCACTTAGTCCGATTATGAACTACTTTGAAGGTAAAGATTCTATCAAGAACCCAGATATGATCTTCCCTGCAATTGAAGAGATGCGTTTACCAATTCAATACTTAGCAAACATGTTAACCGCAGGAGATGCACAAACTGTAAAAGAAGCGTTGCAACGTATGGCGATGATGCGTAGTTACATGAGAGCCGTTTCAAGTGGTAAAGACTTCGACGCGTCACGTTTAGACCGTATCGGCATGACAGCGCATCAAGTGAAACAAATGTATCGATTACTTGCAATTGCAAAGCATGAAGACCGCTTTGTCATCCCGACATCACATAAAGAAGGATACATGAATACGTATAGCGCTCAAGGTGGCGAGGGTTATACAAGCGATAACTTCGGCGCAGATTGTGACGGTTGTGGTCCAGTACCTGCTGGTAAGTCTGGTAAAGAAGTTTATGAAGATAACTTCTATGGAGGTATTTGGCGTGATTGATTTAAATAAACTTTATGATTATAAACGTGCATTTGGATTCTTTAGTCACCAGCTCATTTACCCAGAAAAATTAAATTTTCATCCAAGAGAATTCGACGGGGTGTTTGCAGAGGATCATCCTGCTTATGAAGCAATCAATCAGTACTGGAATAATATGCATGAAATTAGCTTGTCTGAAATTCAGGAAGTGTATACGTCGACATTTGACTTTGAAAAGAAGACGACGTTATACATGACATATGTTAAATTCCAGGATAAGAAAGAACGCGGACAAATGCTTGCACGACTTAAAGTATTGTATGAAATGTTTGGACTTGAAATGCCTTCATCAGAACTGTCAGACTTCTTGCCATTAATGTGTGAATTTATTTATGCAGCGGATTGGCGCGGAGATGAACGTGCAGAGGAAAGCATGGGGTTGTTATTAATGGTCATTGAAGATGGTACGTATAATCTGCTGCAAGCATTAGAACATATTAAGAGCCCATATTATCATTTAATCTTGGCGATAAGAGAAACATGTAAGGCATGTTTGATTAAAGATGAGAATGAGGTGACGTTAAATGGGTAATCAATTATTGTGGGTAATATTCCCCTATGCGTGTATTGCGATTTTTATTATTGGTCATATTTTTAGGTTTAAATATGATCAGTTTTCATGGACGGCAAAGTCAAGTGAGTTTGTAGAGAAGAAGTCGTTGATGTGGGGGAGTATTTTATTCCACTTAGGAATTATCCCGGTTATATTAGGGCATGTCGTAGGTCTAGGTATTCCTGCAAGCTGGTTGCGTGCAATTGGTGTGAGTGATCATTTATATCATATCGGTGCCGTATATATCGGAAGCATCTTCGGAATCGTCACGCTTATTGGTATGTTATTGTTGACAGCACGTCGTGTAACAAATGAAAACGTAAGAAAGCTAAGCTCGTTATCAGACATTCTTGTTAACTTTCTATTACTATTCATCGTATTTATCGGCTGTTATTCAACAATCGTAACGAATGCTACATTACCAGACTTTGATTATCGTAATACAATCTCTGAATGGTTCCGCGGATTATTAATATTAAGACCTGAAGCAGGATATATGGAAGGTGTTCCATTATCTTTCAAGATTCACGTAATCACAGGATTCTTAATTACAGCATTGTGGCCATTTACTCGTCTTGTCCATGTATGGAGTGTACCTGTAAACTATGTCGGACGCAGTCACATTATATATCGTAAACATAAATAATAAGTTATAATCAGAAGGCAAAGGAGTGTAAATGATGCATGATTATCAAGCGATGATAGACCAGCTTAGAGAATCACTGAATGTAGATTTTATCGGACTCGCGATGCCTTCTGATTTAATTTTACAGACAGATATTCACTGGCGCCATGTTTCGGGTGAAACAAATGAACGTTACAAGAAGATTGAACTAAAAAAAGGTAAGGGTGTCGCCGGTATCGTAATTAAAACAGGGCGAGACTGGATTGAGCTTGATATTGAATCCAGTAGTTTGAATGCACACCTATTTGATTTTCCGATTATTCGTTTTGAAAAGTTAACGAGTTTTATCGCTGTACCATTATGGAAATACAATAAAGTTGCAGCTGTACTTCTTATTGGGAATAGAAGTAAACGTCCGTTTACTTTAACGATGCATGAACAGCTCAAAAAAAGTCTTGAGCAAGGACTCGGTACTTTTTATTGTAAGGATGTGATCAATAGTGTCGAAACTTGAGCGTGAAATAAATGATGATGGATTGGTTGATGCCTTTTATAACGATACCGATGAACTCATCATATTTATAGATGAAAAGAACAATATACTCACAATGAATCAAGCCGCTCAAAAAGTGATTGATTTACATGACAATATTGATGGTCTGACAAGAAATCTTTGTCGCACATGTTTAGGAGTTACAAGTGAAAATGCAATAATGGAGTGCAGAGACTGTTTTATTAAACGTGAACAAAATAATCAGTCGTTTCAATTATTTCTAAAAGATGAAAATGGGGAGCCTAAACCGTATTCAGCATCTTACGTCGTGCTAAAAGAAAATAACGGCACTAAAGTACTGACATTGCAAAATATTTCCCAGCAAATAAAAACGCAGGAAATTCTTCATCAGAAAACAATTACACAAAAAATTATTAGTGCGCAGGAAAATGAAAGAAAAAGAATCTCACGAGAATTGCACGATAGTGTGATTCAAGAGTTGCTTAATGTATCAGTTGACATTCGTTTGATGAAATATAAGACTGAAGAAGAGAAAGAGAAGCATCTTCAGATGATGGAAGGTTCAATCGCACGACTAATGGATGATATACGCAATCTATCCTTAGAGTTGAGGCCTTCTTCTTTAGATGATCTTGGTTTAGTAGCAGCATTTAACTCTCATTTTAAGCAACTTGAAAAGAGCTATGGTCTTGAAGTTAATATGGATGAGAATATAGGCAACATTCGTTTTTCTAATGAGATAGAAACAGCAGTATACAGAATTACACAAGAAGCAATACTGAATGGCTTAAAATATGCGAATGTCGATGAAGTAAATGTATTTATACAAAAAGATGAAACCGAATTAACAGTAGAAATTAGCGACAGTGGAGATGGGTTTACACCAGGAGATACACCAAAAGGATCCGGACTCGGATTCTTTGGTATGCAAGAACGTGCGGCTATCGTCAATGGGTATGTTGAGATTAATAGCGAAACAGGAAAAGGTACGTTTGTAACGTTAACCATCCCACTCTAGGGGGATAAATATGAAGATTGTAATTGCAGATGATCATGCAGTTGTGCGTACGGGATTCTCGATGATTTTGAACTATCAAGACAATATGGAAGTTGTTGCAACAGCAGCAGATGGTATGGAAGCTTTCCAAATGGTCTCGCAATATAAACCAGATGTACTGATTATGGACTTAAGTATGCCGCCAGGAGAATCAGGATTAATTGCTACAGGTAAAATAAAAGAGGCATTTCCTGAGACAAAGATACTGATATTGACGATGTATGATGATGAAGAGTATTTGTTTCATGTTCTCAAAAATGGTGCAAACGGCTATATTCTGAAAAATGCTCCAGACGAAGAATTGATTAAAGCAGTGCGAACGGTCTATCAAGAGGGAACTTATATCGATCCTAAGATGGCAACGTCACTCGTGCATGAATTAATACACCATGATACAGAGTACTCAGCGAAAAATGATCATTTAAAAATATTAACAAAACGAGAATTAGAGATATTACCTTTAATTGCGAAAGGTTATGGTAATAAAGAAATAGCTGAAATGTTATATGTTTCAGTAAAAACTGTAGAAGCACATAAAGCAAGAATCATGGATAAGCTAGAGCTTAAAAGTAAACCGGAACTTGTAGAATACGCACTTAAGAAAAAATTACTTGAATTTTAAAAAAGGTAGTGACACGATGCAATTTCAAACAAAGATGAAAGCACTGCGTATTTTAGAGAATGAACACATGTTGATGCGTTCACTATTACATGAATGGTATCAAATCATGATGGATGTGAAAGCTACAGAAGCGATGCTTTCAAAATATCATAAACTAAAGTTATTAAAAGAAAAAGTGTCGGAGTTTTTACCGGTACTTGATAAGCACCAGGCAAAAGAAGAGCGATTTTTCTTTCCTGTTCTAGGAAGTTATATTGGAACAGATCAAGGTCCGATACTGACAATTGAAGCTGAGCATGATGAGATGGCACAATATTTTAATCACTTTAACGGTGTTACAAATATGATGGAACTGAGTGTAGAAGATATTAATCTCCTGTTGAATGATTTGAACGAAGGTTACGAAATTTGTATGGTGCACATGTATAAGGAAGAGAGTGTACTGTTCACAATGGCGGAAAAGGTATTTAAGATAAAAGATGAAGAAATGCTTCTAGAGGTATTGAATACAAAGATTATATAAAGAGAGAACTAAAACTTGAAAGAGTTCTAGTTCTCTCTTTATATAGGGAAATGACTCAGTTATAGGGGGAATTCCCCAATGTTAAATGTATCACAATCGCCTTACAATAGTTTTGTATAGTAAATCACAAACTAATGAAAAAGGTGAAAGAAATGGACAAATCAACAAGTAAAGTACAGTTACCCTTACAGACGTTAAGTTTAGTTGCAGGGTTTATGGCATGGACAATCATTGCACCGCTTATGCCATTTATGTCACAAGAATTTACCATTCCAGAAAGTCAGAAAGCAATTATTTTAGCGATACCAGTTATTCTTGGCTCAGTTTTGCGTATCCCACTTGGTTATTATGCCAACTTAATCGGTGCAAGAAAGGTATTCTTATTCTCGTTTATATTCTTATTGATTCCAGTATTCTTACTTAGTTTAGCACAGTCTACTACGATGCTGATGATTTCAGGCCTTTTCTTAGGTGTTGGGGGCGCAATCTTCTCTGTAGGTGTTACGAGTGTTCCGAAATATTTCCCGAAAGAAAAACATGGTTTAGCGAATGGTATTTATGGAATGGGGAATATCGGAACTGCTGTATCAGCGTTCGCAGCACCACCGCTTGCGAATGCAATTGGCTGGAGCAACACTGTTAAATCTTATTTAGTAGTTATGGCATTATTTGCGCTACTGAACTTCTTATTAGGAGATAAAGATGAGCCGAAAGTAAAACAACCATTAATGGATCAGATTAAAGGTGTATTACCAGAGTATAAACTGTATTTACTGAGCTTCTGGTACTTCATTACATTCGGTTCATTTGTAGCATTTGGATTGTTCTTGCCGAACTTCTTGGTTAATAACTTTGGATTAGATAAAGTTGATGCAGGAATACGTACAGGTATATTTATCGCGATTGCCACATTACTACGCCCAATTGGTGGCGTGCTGGGTGACAAGTTACGTGCTATGGATGTCCTTAAAGTTGTGTTTGTTGGTCTTATTATTGGTGCAGCAATGCTTTCGATTAACCATCAAATCTCTTTCTTTACTGCCGGATGTTTAGTTATTTCAGCATGTGCGGGGTTAGGAAATGGCTTAATCTTTAAATTGGCTCCGACATATTACTCTAAACAAGCAGGTATTGTTAACGGTATTGTTTCGATGATGGGTGGATTAGGTGGATTCTTTCCACCGCTAGTCATTGCGGCATGTGCTGCAAACTTTGGAACGAATAAACCAGCTTTTGCCTTCCTCGCAGTGTTTGGTATAATTGCATTAACAACAATGTTCTGGATGGACAAAAAAGAAGGCAGAAATTAGGGGATGACATATGCGGTATGACAGACAAATAAAATTTTATGGTATCGGCCAGGAGGGTCAGGAGAGATTATCTCAAAAGACTGTCGGGATTGTAGGGTGCGGTGCACTTGGTACACATCTTGCAGAATCCATGGCGAGGTGCGGTGTAAATAAAATTGTGATTGTTGATCGCGACTATGTTGAGCTTTCTAATTTACAACGACAATCACTATTTAAGGAACAAGATGCAGTTGATTCGACACCTAAAGTGATTGCTTGTGAAAGAGAATTAAAAGCAATCCGAAGTGATATACAAATCGAAACTTACATCGATCATCTTGATGCGCCGCTTCTAGAAGCGGCGTTTTTGCAATGTGATTGTATATTAGATGCAACAGATAACTTTGAAACGCGATTGTTAATTAACGATTTCGCTTATAAATATAATATCCCATGGATTTATGGTGCGTGTGTAGAGTCGACTTATGTGGCATGTCCGTTCATTCCAGGTGAAACACCGTGTTTTAATTGTGTGATGGGTATGTTACCAATCATGAATAGAACCTGTGATACAGTAGGTGTTATAGAACCTGCAGTAAGTATGGCAACGAGCTTTCAGATGGCGTATGCGTTAAAGTTATTAACAGGGACACCGTTTGATGCGAAATTAGTGTTTGGTGATGTATGGCAGATGGATCATACAGCCCTTAAATTTTCTCGTATGTATGATGATGAGTGTATGACGTGCGGAGGACAAGCAACATATCCAGAACTGCATAAACGTACACATGAAACGATGTTATGCGGGAGAGATACTGTTCAAATTACCACACAGTTTAGTGATGAAGAATTGTTAAAACATTTAGAATCATTGTCTATTACCGTGCAGGAAACACCTTATTTTATTCGGTTTAACTTTAACGGCTATCCGATTGTACGGTTTAGAGGTGGTCGTATGCTTATTCATGAAGTTCAATCGATGGCGGAAGGCAAGACAGTTTATCATCAACTATTTGGTTAGGAGCGATTAGTATGGAACATTCAAATGATGTGCGTAAACAATTAAATGTAGGTGTCATTACAGTAAGTGATACGAGAGATTATGCTACGGATAAGGGCGGAAAGGCAATTGTTGAACATTTAAAAAGTATTGAAATCGATGTTTCACGTGAACATTACTTGATTGCTAAAGACGACCAGGCTGATATTCGAGCGAGCATTATGAAATTACTGCATGATAAAGTGGATGTCATTATTACGACAGGTGGAACAGGTATTGCAAAACGTGATGTTACGATTGAAGTAGTGAAGTCTGTTATCGATAAAGAACTGGAAGGTTTCGGTGAAATATTTCGTTATTTAAGCTATACAGAAGATGTAGGTACACGAGCGATGCTCTCACGTGCGTTATGTGGTACGAAAGATAATACCGTAATTTTCTCGATACCAGGATCAGTTGGTGCTGTAAATCTCGCAATGAAAAAGCTCATTACACAAGAGATTCATCACATTGTGCATGAGCTTAATAAGTAATTAACGGTTAAAATCGCCGTTTTTGCCACCAGATTTATGTTCGAGATAAGTTGGACCGATAATCATACCTTTATCAACTGCTTTGGTCATATCATATATTGTAAGTGCCGTCGCGCTTGCACCCGTTAAAGCTTCCATTTCAACACCTGTTTGTCCGGTCGTTTTAACGGTGCAAGTGATTAATATTTCATAACCGTCAATCGTATCCCATTCAAAGGCAATATCGATACCACTTAAATTTAGTGGGTGACACATCGGGATAATTTGTGCGGTGTTCTTTGCAGCCATAATACCTGCCACCTGTGCCACGCCAAGCACATCGCCCTTTTTATTCTTGTGGTTGATGATTTGCTCATAAATGACTGCGTTTACTTTAATCGAAGTTTTAGCAACAGCAGTGCGTGTTGAGGTAGGTTTATCTGATACATCTACCATCTTAGCGCGTCCTTGTTCATTAAAGTGTGTTAAATTGTTCATCATTTCACTTCCTTTTTGTATACTATAACTATCATACTACATTTAGAGAAAGTAGGATAACGATGCTTGAAAAACGTACACCCATTCCAGTTACAGAAGCGATAGATAAATGTTTACAGCATGCTAAATATAAAATAGTAACGAATAAGTATTACACCGATAGTTTAGGCTATACATTAGCTGAAGATATTATTGCAACATATGATATACCGATGTTTGATAAGTCGCCATATGACGGCTTTGCGATTGTAAGTGAAGCGTCAGAAGGTGCAAGTGGTGATGCGCGTAAGGCATTTAAAGTTATCGATCATATCGGTGCCGGACATGTAAGTGACGCACAACTAAAAGACAACGAAGCAGTACGTATCATGACTGGTGCGCCAATTCCAGAGGGTGCAGATGCTGTCGTTATGCTTGAACAAACGTCGCTCATAGAAAAGGGTTTTACGCTTAGAAAACCATTTACACCTGGTGAAAATATTTCAAGGCAGGGTGAAGAATGTAAGCAAGGTGAAGTTGTTATTCCGAAAGGAACGCAAATTACTGCAGGTGTAATCGCAGTATTGGCGACCTTCTCGTATGAGTACGTGAACGTTTACCATAAGCCGACTGTTGCACTAATTGCTACTGGATCAGAACTTGTAGAAATGAATGAATCACTTGCACCAGGGAAAATTAGAAATTCAAATGGACCGATGATTGCATCACTTTGTAAAGCGATGGGTATTAAAGTGAAAGACTATCGTGTTCATGGTGACGACTTCGATGCGCTATACGAAGTAGTGCGTGATGCCCTGGATGCACATGACATCGTAATTACTACGGGTGGTGTGAGTGTTGGTGACTTCGATTTCATGCCTGAAATATATAACAAACTTTCAGCAGAAGTGTTATTCAACAAAGTTGCGATGCGACCAGGCAGTGTAACAACTGTAGCGGTAAGTCATGACAAATTTCTTTTTGGATTATCGGGTAACCCGAGCGCTTGTTACACGGGGTTTGAGCTATATACGAAGCCTGTACTGCGTAAAATGATGGGTCAGAGCGAAGTATATCCGACTGTGGTTAAAGCAACGCTTGCAGAAGACTTCACGAAAGCAAATCCATTTACAAGATTTATAAGAGCGGATTTAGATTACCGTAATATGACGGTAGCGCCGAGTGGATTTAATAAGAGTAATGCAGTGATCGCCATCGCAAAAAGCAATAGCATGATTGTTTTACCTGGGGGAACGAGAGGGTTTAAACAAGGTGACACTGTAGATGTCCTGTTAACAGAACTTTCTTGTGAGGATTCATCATGGTAAAAGTATTGCAAGTCGTTGGATTTAAAAAGTCTGGAAAAACAACAACGATGAATCGTATTATTAAGCAATTGAAAACACTCGATTATGAAGTGTCTGTTATTAAACATCACGGTGAAATTGGTGGACAGGAAATAGATATTCCAAGAACTCGTGATCATATAACATATATAGAGAACGGAGCAGATGAAAGCATCGTCCAGGGATATGCGTATATTCATAAGCTAAGAAAGAATGAATCGATTGAACTCCAGACTATTATCGATGAAGAAGTAACGTGTAAGGATATTGTGCTAGTAGAAGGTTATAAGCAGGCACATTACGATAAAATTGTGCTTTACAACAATGCTGAAGATAAAGAGATGCTATCTCAGTTACAAAATATTAAACTGATGGTAGATACATCCGTTGATAGTGAACAAGTGATAAAGAAATTCATACAAAGTTGGGTAGGTGATACACGTGAAACAATTTGAGGTCGTAACTATGCCGATTGATGTTGAACATTATAGAAAGATGACGGTAACGCCACATCAAGGTGCAGTATGTGTGTTTACCGGTATCGTAAGAGAATGGACACAAGGTGTTAAAACAGAGTATCTGGAATATGAAGCATACATTCCAATGGCAGAGAAAAAATTAGAACAGATCGGTCAGGAAATAAACGTGAAATGGCCGGAGACGATAGTAAGTATTGCTCACCGTATCGGTAATCTTGAAGTATCAGAGATAGCAGTGGTGATTTGTGTATCGAGTCCGCATCGCAAAGATAGTTATGCAGCAAATGAATATGCGATTGAACGCATTAAAGAGATTGTTCCGATATGGAAAAAAGAAATATGGGAAGACGGAGAACAGTGGATGGGTGGCCAAAGAGGTTACCATCCGAATTATAAGGGGTGATATGATGAAAGTATTATATTTTGCACATATTAAAGCAAAACTGGATCGCACAGAAGATCAGTTTTCGTTTGCTGAGCCTGTTAAAGTAAGTCAGTTTAGAAAGCATTTATATGAAACGTATCCGGTAATACGTGATGAGCAATTTCAAATCGCTGTTAATGAAGAGTTTGTACGCGACGAAGATGTAATTCATAATGATGATGTTGTCGCATTAATTCCACCTGTTAGTGGTGGCTAAATGATCGGTGTTATATTAGCAGGAGGTGCTTCTACACGCTTTGGCAGCAATAAAGCCCTTCACAAAATCGATGGTAAGCCATTTTACGAGCATGTATATGAAGCATTTAAAGAAAGTACCGTATCGTGCATTGTTCTGAGCACGAATAAACAGAGGACTTCATACTTTGAAGAGGAAATTAAAGAGAAGCAACTCGATATGCACGTAGTAACGGATATCGAAGCGGATTGTGGCCCGATGTCAGGCATATACACTGTAATGGAAACGTGTATTTCAGAAAGTTACTTCGTCGTCTCTGTTGATACACCGTTTATAACAACAGAAGCAATAGACTATCTTATTAGTTGTTTTAATACACGAAATGTAAATGTGCTGTGTTATAAGGATGACTTACAAGTACATCGCACAATTGCGATTTATCATCGTTCGTTACTACCTGTTATACAAGAGAGTATGAAACAAAAGCGTTATGCATTAAAACAATTGACGGTTGAGGCACAGTTTGTTCCTGTTTCAGAAGTAAGCGACGAAAGCGAATGGTATGCTAATATTAATACAAAGACTGATTTACAGAACGTAAGGAGGGTGACAAATGAAACAAATAACAGATAAATTAGGGCGCCCGATTAGAGATCTGCGTATTTCTGTAACAGATCGCTGTAACTTCCGTTGTACATATTGCATGCCGAAAGAAATATTTGGTGATGACTATGTTTTTCTGCCGAAAGATGAATTACTGTCCTTTGAAGAGTTGACGCGTATTGCAAAAGTATATGCACAGCTCGGTGTCAAGAAAGTAAGGATTACAGGTGGGGAGCCGCTATTGCGTAGAGATTTACCGGACTTAATACGCGAAATCCAAGCGATAGAAGGTATAGAAGATATCGGTTTAACGACGAATGGTTTGTTGCTGAAAAAGCACGGACAAGCATTATATGATGCTGGATTACGTCGCATAAATGTCAGTTTAGACGCGCTTGATGAAACATTTGAAGCGGTAAATGGACGTGGTATCAGTGCGGATCAAATATTAGAACAAATTGATCACGCTGTATCTATTGGTTTACAAGTTAAAGTGAACATGGTGATACAAAAAGGTATGAATGACCATCAGATGATTCCGATGGTCAAGTATTTCAAAGATAAAAAAATAACATTGCGCTTTATTGAATTTATGGATGTTGGTAATGACAATGGCTGGAATTTTGATAAAGTAATTACGAAACAGGAAATGATAACGCATATTTCAGAGCATTTTAATATTAAGCATGAACCACCGAAATACTTTGGCGAAGTTGCGAAATATTATGTTCATGATAATGGCGCAAAACTCGGATTTATTACAAGCGTGTCAGAATCATTTTGTTCAACGTGTACAAGAACACGCTTAAGTTCAGATGGTAAGATATTTGGTTGTTTATTTGCAACAGATGGTTATGACTTGAAAGAATTTATTAGAAGCGGTGCGACAGATCAGGAGTTGAAGGACAAGCTTATTGCACTATGGTCTGTGCGTCAGGATCGTTATTCTGATGAACGTACTGCCGAAACTGTGAGGCAAAGAAAGAAAAAGAAAATAAATATGAATTATATTGGTGGCTAAAATTATTATTTTAATATAATAATTTTATTAGATATAAACTATGTGTAAGTATATATATATTCATATAACAATTTTAATATAGCATATCATCGAAAAAATCGATGATATGCTATTTTTTACTTTTATTATTCAAAATAAACGTTATAATAGAGTAGTAATAAAATTAGTACTAGGTAATAATATTAACTGACAATCCTTTTCGGTATCGTGGTTTCATTATTATTTTATTTAGAGGTGACTTATGGAAAGAGACAAAAAGTTAATGTTAAGAAAGATGGTTAAGCCTTATGAGAAATCCGCACTACAAATAAGTTTAGTCCAGGTGCTAAATACACTGGTTCCTTATTTAGTACTTGTAGCGATAAGTATGTTAAGTTACAGTGTTTCTCCATGGATATCAGTAGCTGTTAGTATTGTGGCAGCATTCTTCCTAGTTCGAACGTTTATTATATTTCATGACTGTTGTCATGGTTCGTTCTTTAAGAATAAGAAGTGGAACGATGCAATGGGAAATTTTACTGGATTTTTGACGATGTTTCCGTATCAGCAATGGCGCAGAGAACACAATATTCATCATGCAACAAGCGGCAACCTTGATAAGAAGGGGATCGGTGATATATGGATGATGACCATTGATGAATATGAAGCGGCAAGTAAGTGGAAGCAACGTGGTTATCGTATGTATCGTAATCCATTTGTTATGTTTGTTTTAGGGCCGATATATTTATTGTTCGTTACAAACAGAATTAATAGTAAAGGTGCTAAGCAGAAAGAAAAATTAAATACGTATTTTCATAATATTGCAATCTTGGTCGTGTATGGATCTATTATCTGGTACTTTGGATTTGCATTCTTTGCAGCGGTATTTCTACCGATTATGTTTATCGGGTCAATGCTTGGTATATGGATGTTCTATATTCAGCATACATTTGAAGAATCGTACTTCGAAGAGAATTCAGAGTGGGATTATGTTAAAGCTGCAGTTGAAGGGAGTTCGTATTACAAATTACCAAAATTATTGCAGTGGTTAACAGGGAACATTGGGTTCCACCATGTGCATCATTTAAGTCCGAGAATTCCAAATTACTATCTCGAAACTGCACACGAAGAAGTTAAACCACTGCAGTATGCAACGACAATCACATTTAAACAAAGTCTGGAGACAATTAAATATAAACTTTACGATGAGAAAAGAAAGGTATTTATCACATTTAAAGATTATTATCGTAATTATGCAAAGAAAAGAACAATTTAAAAAACAAGAATGGAAACTAATTCCATTCTTGTTTTTATTTGAAGAAAACTTCGATAATGTAATCTAGATTCTCGTCTGTAAGTTGTAGTGTCGTTTCATTTACTTCGCTTAACAACATTTTTGTATTATTTTCTTCAAATACGATAGATTTCTTGAAATATGGTTCAAATACATGGATGAAGCCATTAAGCACAGCTTCCTCAGCATTCATTGTAGAACGTGCTGATGTTGGTGCGACAGTCAATGTGTCAAATTCTAAATGATTTTTAATCATTGCAAGCACCTTTAAATTTTCTGGGGGATTATTATTCGTTATGTGATAAATTGTTTCATGCTGTGCATGTAAGATAGCATGCGCCAGTACCTTAACGACATAATCAACTGGAACTAAGTTCGATGTACAATTATCATCTGCGAATAAGCGAAATGGCTGTTTGCCAATTAATCCTTTACGGTCCATCTTACGTTTAAATACTTTCAAAGCTTTCATAAAGCCATAAAGCGTGAACTTAGAGTCCGCTTCACCAGTCACAGAATCTCCGATAATAATCGCAGGTCGTAAAATTGAATATGTCAATCCGCTTTCAGCGACTGCGTGTTCAGCTTTAATCTTACTCTCTTCATATGGGTTATTTACTGGTGTACCAATTGGATGTAGTATTTCCTTAGCATACTCGTTTGTGCCGACAGTATATGCTGTCGATACGTATAAGAAATGCTTTGTATTTAAATCCTTTGCCAAGTTAAGTGCGTGTAATGTTCCATGATAATTGATATTAAATAGATCGTTGCGCAGTTCTTCATCAAATTTCACTAATGCTGCAAGATGATAAAAGTAATCCATTTCTGGAAGAAGCTTTATAACATCCTTGTCAAGACCGCAATTAGGCGAGGTGATATCACCTTGAACAAAGTGGAGGCGACTTTCATTTTCCTTAGTAATTAATTTATTCTTACGTGCTTCATCACGATATAGAATATACAAATGATGATTATTATTCTGTAGCAGCTTATTGATTAGTTGTGCTCCGACAAAACCGGTTGCACCCGTTAAAAATATATTCAAATTGTTCACATCCATAAATTTAATCCTAAATTATATTGTGCAGTAATTTGCAACTAGAGTAAAGAGATATGAAAAAACTTAAGAATAAAGATGTGCCTTCCTGCCATGCAGCATATAATATGCAACCATTCCGATAATTACTAGGATGCTCATGTAACGATACAAGCCATGCAACCCAAGCATCGGGATAAATAGTCCTAATATATAAGGGCCGAATCCAAGCGCAAAGTCTAAAAAGATAAAGTATGTACTCGTTGCAAGACCCATCTTTTCATGATCTGTAACTTTAACTGCTGTTGCTTGTGCAATAGACTGAAAGTTGCCGTATCCAAATCCTAGCAATGCAGCGCTTAATATTAAAGTCCAGGAAGCATGCGTGATACTTAAACACAATAATCCAAGGAAAAAGGAGATGAGTGATGGGTACATCACGATATTCGTACCCTTTCTATCCATAAGTTTACCTGTGATTGGACGGGATATCAGTACAACTAGTGCATAAGTAAGGAAGAAGAAACTTCCTGCAGTAATCAAATTGTTCTCTTTTGTGAAAAATGAAATAAAGCTGAGTACACTTGAATATGCTGTACAGCAAATAAGAACAACAATTGAAATAGGGATTGCATTACGATCGATATAATCTGAAACATGGAAGCCTTTCGGCGCGTGTGAGTTCATAGATTTTACTTCGTGGTTCACTTTAACTTGAGGCACCATTAATAGTCCGATAACTGCAAGGACTAAACAGAAAATAAAGAGTTGTCTAAAGGAAATAACCTGAAGTAATGATAATCCCAAAAACGGTCCAATAGCAGTTGCCATCACTGTACTCATACTAAAGTAACTGATACCTTCGCCACGGCGCTTTATTGGCGTGATAAATGCAGCAATGGTCCCTGTAGCTGTAGAGGCAATGCCATTGCCCATCCCATTTAAAAAACGTATTGCAAGAAGTAATGGTAAGTTGAACGATGCGAAGTAGAGGGCAGTTGTAATCGTAAATATGAGTACGCCAATTACGAGCACTTTCTTTTGACCTAAAATGTCAATATTTTTCCCAGCCCAGAATCTTCCGAATAAGCTCCCGACAATAAAGATTCCAGATACGAGGCCGGCAGTACTCGTAGAGACATGATACTCGTCAACTGCGTATCCACCGATTGTAACAAGTAATAAAAACATTGATAACATTAATATAAAATTGATCAAAGAAACCATGATAAATGGTTTAGTCCATAATTTTTCTTCCAATATAACAAATCCTTTCTATTCTTCAGTAATTTCAATTGACGAGAGTGCCTCGTTAATAATGAGTAATGTGTCAGAATCGATATTCTTTAAATAATTGGTTTGAACAGTCTCTATCATTATCATGACCTCTTCATAAGTTGTGTGTCCTTTAGCGGTAGGGGTAAGTAATCTGGACCTCTTATCTTGTCCAACTGTACTCTCAATAAATTCGTATTGAATAAGAAACTGAATTATTTTTGTTGCTGTGGGCTTTTCTATATTACGTAGCTTAGCGATTTCTACTAGTGTCGTAGATTGTTTGAGCACAATAATTTTTAGGACAAGCCATTGAGCGGAGGACAGACCGAACTGAATTAACGATTTGTTCATATGATCAACATATGCTTTCCTTAGAGCAAGGATGTGATCAAATAATTGCATTTGCTGTAGTGCTCTTGTCATAGGAAGTCACCACCTCTTTTATATAGTTAGCCTAACTAACTATATAAGTATAAAAGAATACAGAGCTTTTGTAAATAAAAAAAGATGGCATAGAAGCCATCTTTTTTTTATAGAAATTGTGTATTTACAAATTTTGCTGTTACATACTCTTTAATACCGAGATGAGAATTCTCTCGACCAAATCCTGAATGTTTTACACCACCGAATGGCGTTTCTGGATTTGAGATTGCAACTTCATTAATTCCGACCATACCATATTCTAGAGTTCTAGAAATTTGCTGAATAATAGAACTATCACTTGCATATGCATAGCTTGCAAGACCATACTCTGTATCATTAGCCATAGCGAGAGCCTCTTCGATCGTATCGAATGTAATGATAGGAATTACAGGTCCAAAAGTCTCTTCATAGAAAATATCCATTGTTTTATTAACATGATCTAATATAGTAGGTTGTATAAAGAAACCGTTTGAATACTCACCCTCAGTAAGTCTATGACCACCTGTGACAAGTGTTGCCCCTTTATCTGTAGCATTCACGATCTGCTGCTTGATTTTATCAATAGCATCTTCACGAATTAATGGTCCGATATCACTTTCCTCATTTAAGCCATTGCCAACTTTAAGTGCTTCCACTTCAGGAACAAGCTTATCCATAAATTTATCTTTAATAGAACTATGAACAAATATTCGGTTAGGTGCAATACAAACTTGTCCATTATTACGGAATTTTGCAGCTATTAGACCTTTTACAGCTGCCTCGATATCAGCATCTTCATGAACGATAAATGGAGCATGTCCTCCAAGCTCAAGAGACATTTTCTTTAAAGTCTGGCCTGACTGCTCGTATAATGCTTTACCAATAGGTGTAGAACCGGTAAAAGTAATCTTATTTACTTTATTAGAATCAGTAAATGCCTGACCGATTTCTTTAGAACTGCCCATAACAATATTTGCTACACCTTTAGGAAGCTCTGCTTGTTCGAATAATTCAAATATCGCGAGCGCTGATAAAGGAGTATCTCCTGAAGGTTTAAGAACAATTGTATTTCCTGCTGCAAGTGCTGGTGCAATTTTACGTGTAATCATACCAGATGGGAAATTCCATGGTGTAATCGCCGCAACGACTCCAATTGGTTCATAAATAATTTCATATTTATGATTGTTTGGTGCAGGGATAAGCTCACCGTAGAGACGACGTGACTCTTCGGCATTCCATCTAAAGCTTTCAGCTCCTGAAAGTACTTCTAATTTAGATTCTTTCAAAGGTTTTCCTTGTTCTAACGTCATAATTTCAGCAAGACGACCTGCATTTTCTTCTAATAAGTCAGCAATTTTATGCAGATAAGTAACACGTTCTTTAAGTTCAAGTGCTTTCCAGCCAGAGAAAGCTTCATGAGCTGTTTGAATCGCTTCTTCTACTTGTGCTTCGTTAGCTTGTGCGATTTGTGCGATTGTTTCACCAGTTGCCGGATTTATGACATCTTTCTTGTCCTGGGTTGTTACCCATTCTCCATTTATATATAAATCTGTGTGTAATTCATTGATTACATTCGTCATAATATACCTTCTTTCAATAGATTGGTTATATCTATATTTACCCTTTTTATGGATGATTAAACAAATCATATGCTTACTGTAGGAAATCTAGTATAGTAATTTATATTAAACATTGGAGGAAGTATATGAAGAAAGATAATAAGCTCATACTCATATTAACATTAGGATTACTAGCAGCTTTTGGACCATTATCATTAGATATGTATTTGCCTGCTTTACCACGTGTAGCAGATGATCTTAGCACAAGCGCTTCCTATGCTCAGCTCAGTCTGACTGCATGTATGATAGGTTTAGCAGTAGGTCAGATTATAGTAGGACCCATCAGTGATGTTACAGGGAGAAAGAAACCGTTGTTTATCGCACTTATTGGATATGCTTTATTTTCTTACTTTGCTGCGCGTGCAGCTACGATAGAATGGCTTATTTTCTTTAGATTTATTCAAGGATTTTGTGGTGGTGCAGGAGCTGTACTGTCACGAGCGATATCAAGTGATCTATATAAAGGGAAAGATTTAACGAAGTTTTTAGCAGTGCTGATGCTTGTTAATGGACTTGCACCTGTTCTTGCTCCCGTACTTGGCGGCGTTATATTGAGCATATCTACATGGCATACTGTTTTTTATATTTTAGCAATTTATGGTGTATTGATGGTACTCTTAGCACTTACTTTAGAGGAGAGCTTACCGAAATATAACAGAAATGAAGGCGCATTGAAATCAATTTGGAAAGACTTTAAATTATTGCTGACAAATAAAGCATTTGTGACGATGTTGATGCTCCAATCACTAACATATGGTGTATTGTTCAGCTATATTTCTGGGTCTCCATTTATTACCCAGAAAATATATGATATGAATGCACAGCAATTTAGTTATCTATTTGCATTGAATGGCATAGGCTTAATTGTATTCAGTCAGTTAACCGCTAAACTTGTAAATAAAATGGATGAACTGAAGATATTGAAGCTAGGACAAAATATTCAGTTCGTTGGCATGATACTTACAGTAATAGTGTTGGTGCTCCATCTTCCGGTATGGATGCTATGTGCTGCATTCTTCCTGATGATTACTCCGGTTAGTATGATAGGAACGACTGGATTTTCTATCGCAATGCAAGTACAGAATCAGGGTGCTGGCAGTGCATCGGCAATATTGGGACTAATGCAGTTCTTAATTGGTGGTATACTATCACCCCTAGTTGGTGTGATGGGGGAAAGTTCGATTATTCCATTTATCGTTATCATTATTACATGTACCGTTCTTGCGCAAAGTATTAGAGCTATTTGGGTGAAAAATATTGAAATTTAATGCAATATACGACAAATAAAACCGAAACATATGTTAATTGAAGAATGCGTGTATAGAAGAATGGAGAACTATCACTTCTCAGATGATTATTATTATAGTGCGTATGGATATCAAGGAGAGAAACTATTTAATGACACATTTCCTTTAAACGACCACTATATTCAGAGATTTAATCTAACAATGCAACACTATTATCATCACTTTGAAGTTGATCGGCTTATTATTACAGGAGAAACAATCTATGCATTAGATGTTAAAGGGCATCATCGTACATATAAAAATGAAGGAGAAGTGTGGCGAAAGGATGGTAAAACTATAAAGAGTCCGATATCACAATATAAACAAATGAAAGAAGGCATGGAATCTCTGAAACAAATGCTCGGTCTATCGCATCAACTTGTATGTAAAATGGTGTTCATTCAACCGGGATTTGATATCGATGTAAAAGAAGAAGGAATGCTCTTATTTAAGGATATTAAGTATTTAATGAAGCACATACACAGTGAGCATCCTGCTGGTAAGATAGAATTAGACACATTCAACTATTTTGAAACTATTCAAAAACCAATATCGCTATACGAACGTAGACCAGAATTCGATATGGATAATATTCAGTCGGGAATATTATGTGAAGTGTGTGGGATGCCGATTACGTTAGGAGATAATAAAGATAAAAATGTTTCATGCATAATTTGTAACCAAGTTAAAACAAAAGAAGAATGGGTGTATACGACATTAGTGGAATTAGAACTGTTATTAAATAGAGGTATTACCATTACAGAAGCAAATAAGTGGATTGGAAGGCGACATAGAAACATTGTAAGACGAGTTTTGAATAAACACTTTGTTTGTAATGATGAGTATTATAAATCGGCAAAAAAAGCATAGAAAGTGGCACACATGAGCGTTGAAGTGTGCCAAAAGTAATAGAAGACTTAACCTGTGGCTCCCCTTGTATAGTAAATGACAGCCAGATACAGGCCTACGATGCATCGTTAATGTTTTATGGAATAAGACTATTATTTATACGATTGTATATATTATAATAAATGTAAAACGATGGGAGAATGCTATGGATGATTTTAATTTTGTAATTGAAGCGCATGATTTAACGAAAGACTTTGATGGGAAGCTTGCTGTGAACCATATCGACTTGAATGTAAAAAAAGGGGAACTCTATGCATTTTTAGGGCCTAACGGTTCAGGTAAATCTACAACAATTAAGATGTTGATGGACTTACTTCAACCTACATATGGATCAGTTTCAATGTTTAATAAAAGTTTGCAAGGTAACGCTCTAGAAATTAAACGTCGAATTGCATATATTCCCGATACACCAAACACGCTCGGTAAACTTACAGGGGATGAGTATTTAGATTTCTATGCATCGATATTCCAAATGGATAAAACGCAATATGGAACAAAGAAGAACGAACTATTATCTTTGTTTGAACTTGTCGGGAAAACCAATCAGCAAATTGAAAATTATTCGCATGGTATGCGCCAAAAGATTGTACTGGTGGCCAATTTAATGCATGAGCCTGAAATTATCTTTTTAGATGAGCCGACAGTTGGATTGGACCCGCTTAGTACTCGGAATTTAAAGAATTACTTACGCCATCAAGTAAGTCTTGGAAAGACAGTTTTTTTAACGACGCATATATTAGAAATTGCTGAACAACTTGCAGATCGTATCGGTATTATTTACGAAGGGAACTTAAAGGTGGAAGGGACGCTTCAGCAGTTATATGCACTTTACCCAGAACATAGTCGCAGCCTTGAAGACATATTCCTTGCAGTGACTGGTAAGCATGAGGTGTCATATGATTAATGCGATGCTGAAGATGGAGTGGCGCAGTTTTTTAAATACGTTCAAAGGAATGTCTGATAATAATAAAGGATGGACGATGTTTGGTATCATCATAAGCATTATTATTTTTGTACCGTTGACAATCGTATTAATAACGAGTGGTTACACAAAAGAAGATGCACAACAGCAAATCATATTTACTTCTTATATTTATCTTATTATGTCATTAGTATTATTTTTTAGTTCAGTAAAAACGATTATTAATGATTTTTTTATTGCGAAAGATATTCAGCAGTTAATGACATTGCCAATTAGTATTGCGCATATTTTTTTAGTTAAGATGATAAAGATGTGGCTATTATCGGTATTGTGGATTTATTTGATTGTTTCAATTACTATGGCTGCTAACTTGTACCGCCAATTAGATAATATTCACGTAATATTTACGACACTTATCACGATGCTCGGTTTATGTCTAATATATACTGCACTCACGTTTGCTTTTATCTATATGCTGACTAAAGTATTGCCGAAAAACAAAATAAATGAAATCATGACCGCATTAATTGGTGTGTTTGGTGCAGTAAGTTATTTTATTTATATAGGACCACTTAATTTCATCGGCAGAACATTGACACCGTTACCAGACTTTTTATTATTTAATCAGCTAAGTGAGTTGATGCATTTAGAATATGGAGTCCCGACGGCATACATCGCTGCAACTGTGATAATTATCATTGGAGCCATTATCTATGTGATATTATTTAAATTATTATTGAAATATGGGCAGCATGATTTTGCAACAGAAACCATTCAAAGAAAAACAACTGTTTATAAACAACAAATCATGGCACCTGTTCAAGCGTTTCGATTTAAAGATTTGAAGATGTTGTTCAGAGACTTCAGAGAAGTAGCAAATATGCTGCCGCAAGTGATTATTCCGATTCCTTATTTCGTATTTATCATTCTGCAGTCAGGAGGAATAAAGGAGATGCTTGAGTGGTCTGAAGCTACTAAAGCAACAACGCTATTTGGTGTTGCTATTGGAGGAACAGGATATGTTGTAACAATCCTATCTGCACAATTTGCTGCGAAAGATGCAGAACAGTTTGATATGCTTTATAGTTTGCCGATTAGTTTCAAAGATGTAGTAAAAGCTAAGTGGCAGATGGTTTCTGTGTTGAGTGCTTCATTATTCTCTGTTCCTCTTATTATTTTCGGTCTGTTTATTCAGCTTAATATTATTTATATATTATTTAGTGTAATTTCAGCTTTTATAACAGCGTTTAGCTTATCGCTCCTTGGAATCAATATCGGTTTAACTGAACCTCAAATAAGTAAGAAGAATGTAAATAAACGTATTTCTGCTGGTATGAGTTTTATTCTGCTGATCATACTCGCATGTTTTATCGGTGTAGTTGTCTTTTTACAATTCATCATTGGTAGTATGCATCTAAACTTATTGCTGCATTATATAATTGTCTTAATGTCGGTAGCGTTATTCGGTTTAATCATTTATTTAACGACATTTAGAAAGTGTATCGAGAAGTATGAACAAGGATTAAAGATTACAATAGTAGATTGAATTATATAATAAACAGCCTGAACGATTCTCGCACATTCATGCATCGTTCAGGCTTTTAAATGGAATCAAGATATATGTCAAAATAGTATTCCTATTACTCATCCCATAAATTTCTAAAGAGATGTGGCTTGTAATAATACAACAGTAACAATAGTCCAGTAATAATGGATACAGTACTTACTAAAACAATCCACCACATATTTTCCTGGAAGAATAGACGTTGTTCATACTTCTTGTTATCCTCAGCTTTAACAGTTGGAGCATGGTATTCATTTGAGACAAATGCACGTTTGTAGTGATAAGAAAGTTTGTCATCCTTAAACTGGAATGATCCTTTTATATCGTTCTTAACAATGTCATATAAGTCTGAGTGCACATATAATTCTTGACCGTTAATTGTATGTACGCCTTTAGCGAGTACTTTCTTATATGCATATTCGTTATATACTTTGTCCATTATTGCATTGGCCATAATATTTCTATTAAATTCTGCTGGTGGGTCGTACCAGCTTTCAACACCCATCATCACTTGTATGATACGCATATCATTTTTCGTACCTGTTATTGCGGTATTGAAGCCGGCCGTATCACTCGAACCTGTTTTAAGACCGTCAACCCCTTTATACCCAAGTTTAGCGCCTTCTAATGAATGATTGTATGTATGAAAGGTTTCTTCATCGATGGTACCTTTTTTTACAGTAACATTGACGCTCTTCGTATATTTCAGTATTTCTGGATATTCACTCACGAGGTGCTGGCATAGTATCGCATAATCTTTAGCACTCGATATATTATCTTCATTTTGCGGATATTTCTTTGCTTTATATTCATTCAGCAAGTTATTAGGTGCACCTACAGGATTATAGAACTTCGTACTGTTCATACCGAGTCTTTTAGCTTCTTGATTCATCATATCAATGAATTCAGAATCATTTTCTGTTACGAGACTGGATAACATATATGTAGCTGCGTTACTTGAATTTGTCAGCATGATTGGCATAAGTTCATCAACGGTATAAACTGCATTTAATCTCAGTTTGTTATTACTTAATGCGGGTAACTTTGAAATATTATAAAATTTATCCGTTACTTTAACTTTAGTACTGTAAGTGATCTCACCCTTATCCATTTCCTGCAATAATAGATATAGTGTCATCAATTTGGACATTGAAGCAAGGGGCCATTTCGTATCGATATCATCTGAATAGAGTACTTGACCATTTTTTTGTGCTATTACAATAGTTCCTTTAGGGTTATATGATGCATCAATATAATTTCCAGCATCATTTGCAATTTCATAAGGTTCTTTAGCGAGTGCTGGGTATGAAAATAAAAATAAAAAAATTATTAAAAATGATAAGACACGGTTTAAAACTTTCATTCTTTGACCTCGATTTATTTATTAAAAATATAGATTTATTCTATCATAATTATTGAAGACTATAAATTTTATATTATAAAAATAAAAAAGCAAATGTTACTTATACTATCGCTAGCCAAAATGCCTCAATATTCGATTTTTAGACTAAAAAGCTTATATAAACGAACAAAAGTTCGTTTTTTATTGTGAAAAAGTGTGCTTAAATCAAAAAAACAATGTTATAATCATGAAAGTAAAATTAAATTAAAGGTGGAAAAGATGAATACTTATTTAATATTGAACATTGTTGGTATCTTAGTTTTTATTCTTGTTGCATTCTTGTTCTCTCGTGATAAAAAGAACATCGACTGGAAATCAATCATAATCATGTTAGTGCTTAATTTATTTTTAGCGTGGTTCTTTACACAATTCCCATACGGCAGAATCGGTGTTCAAAAAGTAGCAGATGCGTTTAGTTGGATGTTACAAGCAGCGTATTTTGGTATCGGAATGCCATTTGCAAGCTTTACTGCACCTGGTCCTGGTAAGATGGATATGGCTGTTTCAGCTTTGCTGCCTATTCTTTTCGTAGTACCGCTTTTTGATATTTTAATGTATATCGGGGTATTACCATTTATCATTAAATGGATGGGTTGGGTAATCGGTAAGGTTACAGGGCAACCGAGATTTGAATCATTTTATTCTATTGAGATGATGGTTTTAGGAAATACAGAAGCTTTAGCGGTATCTAATACACAATTAAGACAAATGAACGAAGCACGTGTCCTTACCATTGCATTGATGTCTATGAGCTGTATTTCAGGTTCTATCGTTGGTGCATATATCTCTATGGTGCCTGGAGAATTAGTATTAACTGCAATTCCTTTAAATATAATCAATGCAATCATCATAGCGACAATCTTAAATCCAGTTAAATTAACTCCTGAAGAAGATTATGTTGTTGAAATTAAAGCTGAAAAACGTCAGCCGTTCTTCTCCTTCTTAGGGGATTCAGTACTTGGAGCAGGAAAATTAATCTTAATTATTATCGCATTCTTAATCGCATTTGTATCATTAGCGCATTTTATTGATATGCTATTAGGATTATTCCCAGGTAATTTAACATTAAGTATTATTTTAGGATGGATTATGGCGCCGTTTGCGATGCTTTTAGGTCTACCTTGGGCAGAAGCGAAAGTTGTCGGTGGTCATATGGCCACAAAGATTATCACTAATGAATTTGTTGTTATGTTAGGGGTTAAAGATCAACTAAAATCCTTTTCACCGCATATGACAGCAGTACTTGTAACATTCTTGATTTCATTCGCTAACTTCTCAACTATTGGTATGATCATTGGAACCTTAAAAGGTATTGTTAATGAGAAAACTTCTGATTTCGTAAGTAAATATGTACCGATGATGTTACTATCAGGTATTTTAGTATCATTACTGTCTGCAGCATTTGTTGGATTATTTACTTGGTAAGAAAATTTAGGACTGAGACATTAAGTCTCAGTCCTCTTTATTTATTTCTTTCTTTATGTTTAAGTAGCTGATTATCGTAAATATATAAAGTAAAATCTCTAATCTGATTGGAATCGCTTTCTCTGTATTATTTGTGAAAATAATCACAAAACTATTGCAATCCCTCTATACAGGTAGTATTATAAAACTGTGATAAAAAATATTTAAATAAAATACAACAGTTCATTTCATGATATTATGATTATTTTATATTAAAGGAAGAGGAGAATGTCTTATGTTTGTCAGTTCGTTTGATCCATTCGGTAACTTAGCAATATCAGCTATCGTTGCAGCAGTACCGATTATCTTGTTTTTGTTATGTTTAACCGTCTTTAAAATGAAGGGGATAAATGCAGCATTGATTACGCTTGTAGTAACAGCAGTTATTGCTTTATTCGTTTTTAAATTGCCTGGAGCAGTCGCTGCAGGAGGCGTAACTGAAGGTGTTGTTCAAGGATTGTTCCCGATTGGTTACATCATTATTATGGCAGTATGGCTTTATAAAGTGTCAGTAGAAAGTGGTAAGTTTAAGATTATTCAAGATTCTATTTCTGGAATTTCACCTGACCAGCGCATTCAGTTATTGCTTATTGGATTTTGTTTTAATTCTTTCCTTGAAGGTGCAGCTGGGTTTGGAGTACCTATCGCAATTTGTGCAGTGTTACTTGTACAACTTGGATTTAAGCCACTTCAAGCTGCGATGTTCTGTTTGATTGCTAATGCCGCTTCTGGAGCTTTTGGAGCAATCGGTATCCCGGTAGGAATAGTGAATACACTAGGCTTAAAAGGTGGCGTTACGGCAATGGACGTGTCACAGATGACCGTGTATACACTCCCTATAACAAATATTGCTATTCCATTTATCCTCGTATTTGTATTAAATGGTATGAAAGGAATTAAAGAAACTTTACCGGCAATTTTAGTTTCAGGTTTAACTTATGCAGTTACACAAGTGTTGATTACAATCTTTATGGGACCTGAACTTGCAGATATTATTCCATCTTTACTTGCGATGGCAGCATTGGCGATATTCTGTAACAAATGGCAGCCGAAGAATATATTCCGATTATCAGATGATCAAGTTGAAACAGCACATCATCCTATTAAGGAGATTATCTCAGCCTGGAGCCCCTTCATCTTCTTGACAGGACTTGTACTTTTATGGAGCTTACCTGCATTTAAAGCACTGTTTGCAGAAGGTGGCATATTACAGAAATCGATTCTGACATTCCAGATGCCAGGAACGTTCAATGAAACATTGCAAAAAGGTGTAATGCTGAAACTAGATTTAATCGGAGCGACAGGGACAGCAATCTTGCTTGCAGTTCTAATTACCATCGTCACTTCACCTAAAATCAATTTTGGTAAAGCATTTGAATTACTTGGATTAACAATTAAAGAACTATGGATACCAGTTATTACAATCTGTGCAATTTTAGCGATTGCGAAGTTAACAACTTATGGTGGTTTAACTGTAGCGATGGGTCAGGCCATTGCCAAAACAGGTTCAATATTCCCGCTACTTTCACCTGTACTCGGTTGGATTGGGGTATTTATGACAGGCTCTGTTGTAAATAACAATGTTCTATTTGCTTCTATCCAGGCAACAGCAGGTCATACGATTGGCACAAATCCAGCGTTGCTTGTTGCAGCGAATACAGCAGGTGGTGTTATGGCGAAGTTGATTTCTCCTCAATCTATAGCGATTGCTACTGCAGCTGTTGGTGAAGTTGGTCAAGAATCGAAGCTATTAAGTATGACATTGAAATATAGTATTGCATTACTTGTATTTGTTTGTATTTGGACATTCGCACTTAGTTTAGTACTTTAATCAATTATTATTAAAGGAGAGATAAAGATGGAAAAATTTAAAGGCAATAAAGTAGTTCTTGTTGGTAATGGTGCAGTAGGATCTAGTTATGCATTTGCGATGTTAAACCAAGGTGCTTGTGATGAATTTGTGATCATCGATCTTAATGAAGATAAAGCTAAAGGTGATGCGATGGACTTGAATCACGGTGTCGTTTATGCACCGAGTCCAATGCAAGTTAAATATGGTACGTATGAAGATTGTCATGATGCATCTTTAATTGTTATTTGTGCGGGAGCAGCACAAAAACCTGGAGAAACACGACTAGATTTAGTTGGTAAGAATATGAAAATCTTTAAATCCATTGTCGATGAGATTATGAAAAGTGGATTTGACGGTATCTTCTTAATTGCAACGAATCCTGTAGATGTATTAACATATGCTGTCCAAAAGTTCTCTGGATTACCAGAAAATCAAGTTATAGGATCTGGTACAATACTTGATACTGCACGTTTTAGACATTTATTAAGTCAAGAGTTTAACGTTTCTCCTAACAGTGTTCACGGTTATATTATCGGTGAACATGGAGATTCAGAATTAGCGGTATGGAGCGGTACAAATATTGCAGGTAATTCACTTTATGATATTTTAAATGAAAATCCTGAAAAACAGAAACTGATAGAAGAAATATTTGTCAATACGCGTGATGCGGCTTACGAAATTATTAAAGCTAAAGGTGCCACTTATTACGGTGTTGCAATGGGCTTAATGCGTATTTCTAAAGCAATCTTAAATAATGAGAACGTTGTACTGACAGTATCTGCGAAATTAAATGGTGAGTATGGCCATGACGATGTATATATCGGTGTCCCTGCGATTATTAACAGAAACGGCATCAGAGAAGTATTAGAAACACCATTAAATACAGAAGAAAAAGAAAAGTTTGCAAAATCAGTAGAAACTTTAAAAGCGATTCAAACACCATTTTTTAGCTAAATAATTTAATCAATGATTAATTGAATGCAATGGATAAACCCTGGACGGTACGAGGAAATTTCTCCTTCTATTACTGTTTGGGGTTTTTATAAGGAGAGAATTATTGTATCACTGTTGAAAGTGACTTAAATTTTAGTTAAGCTTATTAACAATGATTATGACAAAAAGGAGGATATATATGAAAATCTCAGCAAAATCGATTTTCTTCGTTATATTAGGTTCATTAATTTTCTCACTTGCAGTGAATGTATTTATTATTCCTGCAAATTTGGGTGAAGGCGGCGTAACTGGGATGTCATTGATTTTCCTTTATAAGTTTGGTTGGTCACCCGCAATTACGACGTTAATTATGAATGTAGTCTTGCTTATTGTGGGATTTAAATTTTTATCTAAACGTTCGATGATTTTAACGATTATTTCTATTATTTCGCTTTCTGTATTTTTGAAGCTTACAGAGCCGTTACAACTTCATCTTAAAGAAGTGCTTGTAAGTACCATCTTTGGAGGGTTTCTCATTGGTGTAGGTATTGGAATGATTGTTCTCGTTGGTGGTACAACTGCAGGAACTACGATTTTAGCGAGAATTGCACATAAATATCTGGATGTAAACACTTCATATGCGCTACTGTTCTTTGATTTGATTGTTGTAGCTTTATCACTAACTGTTATTTCGGTAGAACGTGCGTTACTAACTGTGCTAAGTTTATATATCGGCACAAAGGCGATGGATGTAATGATCGAAGGATTGAACCCTAAGAAAGCCATTACAATCATCTCTCAAAACCCAGATCCGATAGCGAAGATGCTGGATGAAGATATCGGGCGAGGTGTTACAATTTTGAATGGCCGTGGTTATTATTCTAAAAGAGAAACAGATGTACTTTATTGTGTAATCAATAAGCTGCAGTTAACACGTACGAAACGTATGATTAAAAAAATTGATGAGCAGGCATTCGTAGTCGTACATGATGTACGTGATGTACTTGGTAACGGATTTATGACAGAAGACTAATGCGCTAAATATAAAACCCGGCTGATGTGTTAATAACACAACAGTCGGGTTTTACTGTGATTATGATCTATTTTGACAGAAGAGATATTTCTTAGCCTAAGGATGTATCGGAATGAATGAAAGCATCTCTGATATTTTTATTTTCTTCTTCAAATAAGGGGTTGTGGCTTGAAACGACACCATACTGTTCAGCAGATGGATCGATATATGATTTAATTTTGTTGACTGCTATTGCAGCATCGTGAAAGCAACCGGCGATTAAATTCACTTTTGCATCGTGTTTCAATATATCACCGATAGCATAAATACCATCGATATTTGTACTGCCATCTGCATTACCTGCAATATAAAAATTATCTGCACGATGAAGATTGATATCGCTTTTATCAAGGAGTTCGGAATCCATGTGAAAACCATGATTAATAATGACTTCATCTACAGCTAAAGTATAAATAGTATTATCTTGTTTTTTGATGACTGCAGAAGTGATATAGTCATCTTGAGCATTAAAAGAATGTATCCATTGGTTATTGAGCTTAATGACACCTAGCTGATCTAATTGATTGACCATTTCTTCATGGCCTTTGAAATCTTCTTTGCGACAAATGATGTGTACACTATTAGCATAAGGTGCTATGTCTCTCGCCCAGTCAATTGCAGTATTTCCTCCGCCAGATATCAAGATGTCCTTATCTTTAAATCTTGTGAGGGAAGGGACGACATAATGAAGATTATTGATTTCAAATCTTTCCGCATCTTGAATATCTAATTTTATCGGATTAATAATACCTGAGCCAATTGCAATAATAACACTACGAGAAAAATAAGAGTGCTTATTAGTGATCACTTCAAATGAATGACTGTGGTGTTTTTTTATATTGATTACCTTTTCGTTGAGATTCACTTCGGGACGAAAGGTTTTACCTTGAGTTACTAAGTCTGTCATTAGTAATGCTGCGGGTTTAGGTGTTGTGGCACCGATATCCCATACAATCTTTTCTGGATAGAGATTGAGTTTGCCTCCAAGCTTATCATTATATTCAATTATTCGGGCATCTAGACCTCTTAATCCTGCATAGAAACTTGCATATAATCCAGCTGGGCCTCCGCCGATGATTGTTACATCTTTCATATTCTCAGTTCCTTTCTGCTCAATCTTGCTATAATAAATATTATACATTAAAATATCAATATTGATAATCATTATCAATTAATGATAAGAGAGAAAGTTGGGTATCATGAGCAGATTACAAGGGAATAAAGTAACAATCAGTTACGGAGATAAAGAAATTGTAAAATCATTGGACATTTCCATTCCAGATCATAAGATCACATCAATCATCGGTCCAAATGGATGTGGTAAATCTACATTACTTAAAGGTTTATCGCGTATATTATCCGTGAAGACAGGTGAAATTATACTTGATGGAAAAAGTATTCACGAGCAATCAACTAAAGAAGTTGCTAAGAAAATTGCAGTACTTCCTCAGTCACCCGATGTAACAGATGGTCTAAGTGTAGAGGAACTTGTAAGTTATGGTAGGTTCCCATATCAAAAAGGATTCGGACGTCTATCAGCTGAAGATAAGATGGAAATTGACTGGGCACTTCGTGTGACTGGAACATGGGACTATAAAACACGTAATGTAAATGATTTGTCAGGGGGGCAGAGACAACGCGTATGGATTGCTATGGCGCTTGCACAAAAGACGGATATTATCTTTCTTGATGAACCTACAACGTATCTGGATATTTCACATCAACTTGAAATACTGGAGCTTATACAAACATTGAATCGAGAAGAAGGATGCACAATCGTTATGGTGCTTCACGATATTAATCAGGCAATTCGCTTTTCTGATCATTTAATTGCAATGAGAGAAGGTGAGATTATTAAAGAGGGTACGCCAGAAGAAGTTCTGACGAAAGATATATTGGCGAAAGTATTTAATATTGATGCGGAGATATCTAATGACCCGCGTAACGGTAAACCGATGCTTGTGACTTATGATTTACTATGCAGACATTATATGAAAGACGTAGCTCGAAATCATGAATAGAACTTACCTCTTCAAAAATTATTTTTACTCAGGGCTTTTATTATCAATGATTTTTTTAGTTATTACGTTGTTACTTTCTTTTATGTTAGGTTCAGAAAATTATAGCCTCTACGAAGTCGTTCAAGCTGTGTTTCATTATAATAATAGTGAGGTCCATAACATCATCCGCGAAATTCGAATGCCACGTGAAGTTGCAGCGATGCTTGTTGGAATGAGCCTTGCTTGTAGTGGTGCAGTAATGCAAGGAATAACGAGAAACCCACTTGCAGATCCAGCACTTATCGGTCTGAATGCGGGGGCATTGTTATTTATCAGTATTATGTTTGCGATAGTACCAGGTGCAAACTTTATAATGATTATGTTATCAGGATTTATAGGTGCGATTATCGGTGGGACAATTGTACTTATGCTGGGAAATTCAAAGCGTGGAGGATTTAACGCGATGAAAATTATTTTAGCGGGAGCAGCGGTAAGTACATTGATGACCGCACTTGCACAGGGAGTTTCGATATATTTTAAGACGAACCAAAGCAATTTATTATGGTCAAGCGGAGGTGTAACAGGAACAACGTGGCAACATATATTTTATGCAGCACCGGTGATTCTGATTACGCTGTTGCTATTATTTATCTTCAGTAGACAGCTTACAATTTTAAGTGTAGGAGATGAAATGGCTGCAGGATTAGGCGTAAATACATCAAAGACGAGAGTGTTATTCTCAGTGCTCACGATGATACTTGCAGGTGTGGCCGTTGCTTTAGTCGGATCCCTTGCTTTTGTAGGGTTAATGGTTCCCCATATTGCTAGAATGCTTGTAGGTATTGATTATAGAAAGTTATTGCCATTTACAACGATACTCGGTGGAATCTTCGTAGTTTGGGCGGATATTATTGCACGTCAGACAGGTGAGGCACCTATTGGAGCGATTGTCTCGATTATCGGTGTTCCATTCTTTATATATCTTGTCAGAAGGGATGGGACGATGTGAACATAAATAAGATAACAAGACAGTGGTTCGTGATGATTGCACTTATAATATTATTGTTTATTGTGATTATCATCAGTATGACAACAGGCGACTTTAAAATGGCCCCCAATACTTTTTTACGCACATTATTTGGAGCTGGTGATGAAACAGAAACTATGATTCTTTATGAGTTTCGATTGCCGAGATTACTCATTACGATAATGGGAGGCGTCGCACTTGCTCTAAGCGGTGCCATTTTGCAAAGTATTACGAAGAATCCTCTTGCGGACCCTGGGATAATGGGAATCAATGCAGGGAGTGGCTTCTTCATTGCGCTGTTGATGATATTTATACCTGTAGATAGTAGCAACTTTATCTATGTGTTACCTCTTTTTAGCATGATGGGCGCTTTGATTACAATCGGTGTCGTGCTTAAATTAAGCTATGATAAAGAAACAGGTATTAATCCGGTAAAGATGATACTTATAGGAATCGGTCTTTCTACTGCTCTTAGCGGTGCGATGATGATGCTGACTTCAACTTTTAATAAAGAAGATGTAGAGTTTATATCGAAATGGCTTGGCGGGGAAATCTGGGGAGACAGTTGGTCATTTGTAATCATGCTAGGGGTAATATTGTTAATCTGTCTGCCATATATTATGCAAAAATTAACGGTACTGAATATATTGAATACTCATGATCATGTAGCGACAGGTGTTGGTGTTAATTTATCAGTAGAACGTCGTAATGCGGTGATTATTTCAGTCTTATTATGTGCAGGTGCTGTATCTGTATGTGGAAGTATCGCATTTGTAGGCTTGATAAGCCCCCACATCGCACGACAACTTGTTGGTGCAAGACATGAACGTTTTATCCCGGTGACAATCGTGATTGGTACAATATTACTCAGTTTTGCAGATATGGTGGGACGCCTTCTCATATCTCCTGCAGGTATACCGGCGGGTATTCTCGTAAGCATTATAGGAGCACCATATTTTCTTTATTTGATGAGAAAAAATCTATAGCCCCCACATTAATTCAATAGTATAAAATATTATATTGATGCATAATATATTATGCAAAAGGGAATGTATATTAAAAGAATGAAGTGGAGTGGGTATGATGGATAAGCATCCATTAATAAGTGCGTATACGTCTTTTGTGAGAAATAGGTCAAACGATAAGATAGGAGTTATTGGACAGCCTGATGCAGGAAAAAGTGCGCTTATCAACTTGCTTTGTGAGAGTAAAGCATATATATCTGTTCAAACGGATGCAACGCTTGAGACTAAAGCTTATGCTTATAATGATTATGGTTATCTTGTTGATTTTCCAGGTGTTGGAACGGAAGTTATGACGGTAAAAAAATATAAAAAAATTATTCAGAATGTAAATATAAAGCATTATCTATATGTATTTTCGAGTAAGATAAAAGCAGTAGATATAGAAATAATTAAATATTTAGCGAAGCAAGGCAAAGACATTACTTTTATATACAATAAAGTGGATACATTAATCGATGTGCAAGGTGAAGATAATAAAGAAGCGTTAATTCGTGATAAAGATGTAGAACTTAATGTGATGATGAAAGAAATAATCCATAAAAAACAATCTTATACATTTACAAGCGTAGTAGATCATACGGGTATTGATTCGTTAAAATACGTGCTGGACGAAATCTTTGTGACTGAAGAAGCGTTATTTATTAGTCGATATCAAGACAATAAATATAAAGAAAGTTATTTAAATTATAAGACCCAATCCGCCTTTCCTAAATTGTTTACGCCAAGCTTTAAAACTATCCTTTTGAAAGCGAACTATAAATCATTAGAGCGCACTATAATGGAGCACTTTAAAATACAGGAAGAAGACATTATTGAACATGCACAAAAATGCATTACAATTCAGGAATTAATTGATGAATTTGAACAACAAAACTCGGATAAAAAGGTGAGCAAAGCGATGACGCTTACTAAAATCGTGCAGCTTTTAAGAAGTTCCTTTAAAATAAAAAGTGTGAATCCGATTTCGATGGTTGTTACATCTATGCTTGAAGTTGGAATTAGCAATGCATTTCCGGTATTACAAGCTATCAGTAAGTATATGAATGAAATTCGTCAGATTGCGGATGACATGATTGTTGAAGAACAGAAAATTTATAAACAACAATAGGAGGTTATCATTTTGTGCACTAGAAAATGGTGGAAAGAAGCGGTCTGTTATCAAATCTATCCAAGAAGCTTTAAGGATTCTAATGGTGATGGAATTGGTGATATCAATGGTATCACGGAGAAGCTCGATTATTTAAAGGATCTAGGTATCGATGTCATATGGGTGAGCCCGATATTTGAGTCTCCTAATGATGATAATGGATATGATATTAGTGATTATCAAGAGATTATGCGAGATTTCGGGACAATGGAAGACTTTGATCGCTTGCTTTATGAAGTACATGCAAGAGGCATGAAATTGATTCTAGACCTTGTCATTAATCATACAAGTGACGAACACAGCTGGTTTGTAGAAGCGAAGAAGAGTAAAGATAATGAATTTCGTGACTGGTACATATGGAAAGATGGCAAAGATGATAAAGAGCCTAACAACTGGGCTAGTATATTTGAAGGATCAGCATGGGAGTACGATGCAACGACAAATCAATATTACATGCACGTATTCAGCAGAAAGCAACCAGATTTAAACTGGGAAAATGAAAACATGCGCCAAGCGATATATAATATGGTGAACTGGTGGCTGGACAAAGGTATCGATGGATTCAGGGTGGATGCGATTAGTCATATTAAGAAAAGTTTTGATAAGGGAGATTTGCCTGGAGCAGATAAGCTGGGCTACGCAGAATCTTTCGAAGGACATATGAATCAACCAGGTATTCAAGAGTACTTGCAGGAACTTAAAGAAAATACATTTGATAAATATGACATTATGACAGTGGGTGAAGCCAATGGTGTAACGATTGAAGACTCAGAAGAATGGGTCGGTGAAGAGAACGGCAAATTCAATATGGTCTTTCAATTTGAACATTTAAATCTATGGGATCATAACGTAGGTAAGAGCTTTGATATTAAAGGGTATAAAGATGTTCTGAATAGCTGGCAAAAAGGACTTGAGGATAAAGGATGGAATGCGCTATTTATTGAGAACCATGATCGTCAACGGGTGTCATCTACATGGGGAGATGATGAAGAATATTGGTATGAAAGTTCTACAAGTCATGCTGTTGTATATTTCTTGCAGCAAGGAACACCATTTATATATCAAGGGCAAGAAATAGGTATGACGAACTACCCATTTGAAGATATTATAGATTTCGATGATGTACATGCAAAGAATATTTATAATCAAGAACTCAAAAAAGGTGTACCTAAAGAAGAAGTGATTGAGATGCTAAGACGTATCTCAAGAGACAATACGAGAACTCCGATGCAGTGGGATGATACGAAAAATGCGGGATTCACGAAAGGAACACCATGGCTTAAAGTAAATCCAAATTTTGAAGATATCAATGTATTTAAACAAGAGAAAGATGAAAATTCCATCTTAAATTTCTATAAGCAGTTAATCCAGCTTAAGAAAAAACATCTTACATTAACATATGGGACATTTGATTTAATCTACCCTGAAGATACTAAAGTATTTGCATATACGAGAACGTATGAAGGTGATCAGTTTATAATCATTGGAAATTTGAGTCACGACAAAGTGACGTTGAAAAAAGATGAATCGCTTAAAATGAGTGATGAATCCCTTGTACTCTATAACTATCAGAAAGAAGAAAGATCTGAGGACATATTTACTTTTCAGCCTTTTGAGGCGCGTATATACCATATCGAAAACAGGTGACGCATTGCGTTACCTGTTATTTTTTATATTCTATAGTTTGGTATAATAAAGGTATTAAAATAGCGAGGGATATATATGGGGAAATTAGAACGCAAGAAATTATACGAAGAGATTGCCGAAGTAATTACTGAGAAGATAAAAAACGGAGAATATAGTAGGGGAGACAAGCTGCCTTCAATTCAAGCTTTGTCTAAAGAATACGGTGTTGGACAGGCCTCTATTCGTGAGGCGCTAAATGCATTACGTGTGATTGGGCTGTTGGAAATAAAGCATGGTGAGGGTACATTTGTTAAAGCGATTGAAACCTCTGCATTTACACCTGAAATAGCGCTATATGACAAGGAAGATATCAAGGATCTCCTTGAAGTGCGTAAAGTGCTTGAAATTGGATCTGTCAGAGCAGCTGCGATGCATAGATCCGAACAGCAATTGGAAGCGATACACTATACATTAAAACAAATGGAACAGGCAATGCATGACAGGGAAATAGGCGAAGAAAGCGACTTAAACTTTCATCTTTCTATTGCAGAAGCTTCTAATAATAAATTGTTAAAGCATATGTTAGTAGAAGTATCAGATAAAATTAAGACAGTGATGAAAGAAACGAGACAGATTTGGTTATTTAATGAAGAAAAATCAATTGAAAAGCTTTTTAATGAGCATACAGAGATTTTTCTGGCTATAAAAAATAGAAATATAAAACTTTCTGAGAAAAAAATGCTTAAACACCTGGAAGATGTGGAAGAAGTATTAATAGCGCATTATAAAATATAATTTTGTCACTTGCTTTTAGAAAAACGTTGCAATAGAATAGAACTATTGGTCACCGAGTCATATGATGACTGGTTAATTTCAGCTGTGGGCACACTGAAAAAAATTTGGGGGTATAACTATGAAAGTAAGCTTATTCAGTACATGTTTAGTAGATGTATTCGAAAAACGTGTGGGTATTGCAACAGTAGAATTATTAGAGAAACTGGGATGTGAAGTAGATTTCCCGGCAGCACAAGTATGTTGTGGACAACCTGCTTATAACTCAGGGTATCACGAGGAAACGAAGAAAGCTGCGAAGAATATGATTAAAGCTTTCGAGCAATCAGAAGTTGTCGTTGCACCTTCAGGATCATGTGTAACGATGTTTAAACATTATCCGGATCTATTCAAAAACGATGCAAAGTGGCAAGCACGTGCACAGGAACTTGCAGATAAAACGTATGAAGTTACGCAGTTCATTGTAGAAGTGCTAGGTATTACAAATGTAGGCGCAAAGCTTGATGGTGTAGCTACAATTCATCCATCATGCCATATGACACGCCTGTTAGGGAATGTGACTGCGCCTGCTAAACTTCTGAATGAAGTAGAAGGACTAGAAGTTGTTGAATTACCTAACTACTATAACTGTTGTGGTTTCGGTGGAACATTTGCTGTTAAAATGAGCGATGTTTCAGGTGAAATGGTAGATGAAAAAGTAGATTGCATCGTTGAAAGTGGTGCGGATTATTTAGTTGGTGGAGACTGCAGTTGTTTGATGAATATTGATGGTAGATTAAGACGTCGTGGTGTTGATGTGAAAGCTGTACATATCATTGAAATCTTAAATAACCAAGTGGAGGCGGTGACTACACGATGAGTATGAGAATAGGTAACGAAACGTTTAAGCAAGCAGTTAAAACTGAACTTAAAGATGAATTTATGCGTGGTGCTGTCAGTAGTGCGCAAGATAGATTAAGAGAACGCAAGCTTAAAACACAAGAGGACCTTGGAAACTGGGAAGAGTGGAGAGACCATTCTGAAGAGATTCGTCAACATACGCTTGCAAACCTTGACTATTACTTAAACATGCTTTCTGAGAATGTCGCTGCTAAAGGTGGTCATGTATTCTTCGCTGAAACAGCAGAAGAAGCCAATCAATATGTTCAAAAAGTACTACGTGACAAAAATGCTAAAAAAGTAGCAAAATCAAAATCAATGGTAACTGAAGAAATTGGTCTGAATGAAGCGATGGAAGCGGTAGGATGTGAAGTCATCGAGACAGACTTAGGAGAATATATTCTTCAAGTCGATGATCATAATCCACCTTCACATATCGTTGTACCTGCACTTCATCTTAATAAAGAGCAAATCGAAAAGGTCTTCAAAGAAAAACTTGGATATGATAAATCAAGTCAGCCGGAAGAACTTGCGTTATTTGCGCGTCAAAAGTTACGTGAAGAGTTTCTTTCTGCTGATGTCGGGATTACAGGATGTAACTTCGGTGTTGCAGAAAGTGGTTCATTCAGCCTAGTTACAAATGAAGGTAACGCACGTATGGTAACAACATTACCTAAAACTCAGATTACAGTTATGGGTATGGAACGTTTAGTTCCTACACATGAAGAACTGGAAGTATTAGTATCAATGCTTACGCGTTCGGCTGTAGGACAAAAATTAACAAGTTATGTGACAACTTTAACAGGCCCACGTGCGGAAGATGAAATTGATGGTCCGGAAGAGTTCCATTTAATTATTGTTGATAATGGACGCTCTAAAATTTTAGGAACGCAATTCCAATCTATTCTACAATGTATTCGTTGTGCTGCTTGTGTAAATGTTTGTCCTGTTTATCGTCAAACAGGTGGTCATTCATATGGTTCGATTTATCCAGGACCAGTTGGAGCGGTATTATCGCCATTACTTGGTGGATATGACACGTACAAAGAATTACCATATGCTTCTACATTATGTGGTGCTTGTACTGAAGCATGTCCTGTTAAGATCCCGTTACATGACTTATTGCTTGAACACAGACGTGTTATTGTTGAGGAAGAACATATGTCACCAGTTGCAGAACGTCTTGTCATGAAAGGTTTTGCACAAGGAGCTAGTCATTCAACTTTATTTAAATACGGTACTAAAGCAGCACCAGCATTAATGTCTCCGTTTGAAAACAAAGATAAAGGTATGATTACTAAAGGTCCTAAGCCTTTACAAGCATGGACAAATTCTCGTGATTTCCCAATGCCGGATGATGAAAACTTCCGCGATTGGATGCAAAAAAGATTGAAAAGAGGTGCGAAATAATGGAAAGAGGCACAATTCATAATAAAGGTTCATTCTTAAGTAACATCTCTAAAAATCTACAGCGTGAAATGCCGCAGCATGTAGAACGTCCAGAATGGCAATATCGTCCTCAAGATAAGACGCTTACAGGTCTTACGCAAGACGAACTATTAGAAGTTTTAAGACAGCAATGTAACTTCATTCATACTGATCTCGTTGAAACGACGACAGATAATATTAATGAAACATTGAAACAAGTTATTGATAAATACGGCAACGGGGAAGTTATTGCATGGAACGACAAACGTTTCGCTGATTTTGGAATCGATTTAGAAGCGCATGATGCCTTTATCTGGGATGAAGCAAAAGGTGCTGAGAACTTACAAGTCGCAGAACGTGCGAATGTCGGGATTACTTTCAGTGATGCAACACTTGCAGAGAGTGGAACGGTTGTATTATATGCGGATAAAGGTAAAGGGCGTAGTGTAAGTTTACTTCCTGCGACTTATATAGCCATTGTCCCTAAATCTACAATTGTGCCAAGGTTTACACAAGCTGCGCAACAGATGAATGCTATGATGGAAGACCAAGAAAACTTCCCTACATGCATTAATTTGATCACGGGACCATCAAATTCAGCAGATATCGAAATGAAACTTGTTGTTGGTGTTCACGGACCTATTAAAGCAACGTATATCGTTGTAGATGATAAATAGTTTAACAAAAACCAGCTATTGTATAACACAATGGCTGGTTTTTATTTATTAAATTAATAAATGATGATTGCTTTAGTTTTTATAGTATTTAACTTAAAATAGTATCAAGAGGTGAGGACAGTGGAATTAAAGTTTGATCATATTATTCATCATGTGCAGAATTTAAATGATGCTAAAATTGATTTTTTAAAGGTGATTAATGGTGGAAAGCATGAGCAGTTAGGGACATACAATAAATTATCTTATACTGATTTATCATATATTGAATTTATCGATGCGTATGATCGTGCACTCGTTCATAAAGCAGCACAAAGTGCAGAAGAGCGTTTAAGTTTTGCAGCATCACTTGAACGTACAGATTATGTTGAAGGATTTAAGCGATTATGTTTTAGAACGGATGATATCGATGCACTTAAGCAGCACTTTAATCAATTAGGTGTAAAGACGGTTGGGCCGTCATGTATGCAGCGCGTGACACCAGAAGGGCAAGTTATTGAATGGCAGTTGCTCTATATTGATGAAGAGAGAAATTATGAATTACCATTCTTTATACAGTGGGGAGCGTCAGATGACGAACGCATGCAGTCACTCTCTCCATATTTCCAGGGAAATCTCAGGATTGAAGGAATCGATATAGAAACGACAGATTTTAATGAGATGGCAGAGGTATATGTAGAATGGTTAGGTTACGAAGTCACAAGTGGTGTGATCAATAGTTATTTTAAACTAGAGAAACTAGGGTGTCCTGCGATCTACTTAATTCCTGGCAATACAGATACAATTAGAAGTTTAAAAATAAAAAGTGATGCACCTGCAGTACATCACTTTAGAAATGCGATTTATCAATTTAACTAGCATAAACGTTATTATAAACTGTCATAACGATAAGATAAATATGGTATGCAGCAACAATCAGCGAAATCAATGCTATATACATTGTTGATTTTGATACTCTTGTAATCAAATAGAGTAGTGAAATGATTGTAGTAAAACTTGCTACAATAATATGTAAGCTTAACATATCGATAGAATCCTGCTGGAATAATGAAACGAGTATACTATTAATAATGATTAAGATAATAAGCAGTAAATTTTTAAACATATGCCACCTCTTTACTTTAATAATAAAAGTATAACAATAATAATTAAATATTTGTTGTAAAACGAAAGGAAAGAATAAAATGACAGTGATGAGAAAGAATGTATCCAATGAAGTACACGATAACTTTGTAAAAACACATGCAAATGGTGATATGCTGCAGCTATCAACGTGGGCAGATACAAAACGATTGACAGGATGGTATAGTAGACGTATCGCTGTAGGAAGAGATGACGAACTCGCTGGGGTGGGACAGCTGCTATTTAAGAAAGTACCGAAGACACCGTATACCATGTGCTACGTATCGCGAGGCTTTGTGTGTGACTATCATGACAAAGAAGTCGTGACAGCACTTGTTGATGCGGCAATTGAAGTTGCACGTCGTGAGAAAAGTTATTCTATTAAAATTGATCCGGATGTTGAAGTAGATACGGTTCCAGGATTAATTGAATTTATGAATACATTAGGCTTTGTTCATAAAGGATTTAAAGATGGACTTCATCCAGACTACATACAACCACGTATGACGATGATTACGGACATTGATATGGATGAAGCTGCACTTATACAGTCATTTGAAAAACGCAATCGTTCAACGGTAAAGCAAAGCCTGAAAAAAGGCGTACAGTGTGAAATCGGAACACGTGAAGACCTTAAGATTTTTGCACAGCTTATGAAAGAAACTGGAGAACGGGATGGCTTTCTAGTCAGAGATATCTCCTACTTCGAAACGATATACGATGCGCTTAATCCAGCTGGAGACGCAGTACTTTTTCTTACTAAATTAGTTCCAGATACTGTGTTAGAGAATTTAAATACAACATTAAAGAGAAATCATGAGGAGAAAGAGAAAGTTTTATCAAAAAAACAGACGAAGAAAACTGAAAACCAATTAAAAGACATAGATATCATCATTGAAAAGGTACAAAAGCAGATTAATGAAATAGAAGAACTTAAAGAAACACATCCGGATGGTAAATATTTGTCAGGCGCAATTCTGACATTTTGTGGTAAGAAAGCTTATTATTTATACGGTGCATCTAGTAATGATTATCGTAGCTATCTACCAAATCATAAAATGCAAATCGAAATGATGAAATATGCGCGTAGTAAAGGCGCAGTATCTTATGATTTCGGAGGGACAGATAATAATCCCGACAAAGATTCTGAACACTACGGTTTATGGCAGTTTAAGAAGAGCTGGGGGACACATTTGAGTGAAAAAATCGGCGAATTTGACTACATACTTAATAAACCTGTTTATACATTAATTGAAGTTGCGAAGCCAAAAGTAAAAGCGTTGACGAAGAAGATTAATAAGAGAAGATAGCAGTATTTTGAGGTAATGTTGAAAATGCTGTAACGAAGCAATTGGATGCAGTACAGAAAAGAGTGATGACAAGTAAACACCACTCTTTTTTATTCACTAAAAAATTTAAAGACACTCACCTTCGTTTCCATATAAAGATATGGATCAATAAAGGTGATATATAGAATAAAAAAGAAGTTGAATAAACTAAATGCTGTTAAAAGTATAGAAAGAATTCTATAAGTGAAGTTGTTCATCAAGTTCTGATCGGTTGTAAAGTGATATTGTATACCTGAGAAAAACGTAATGATGCAAAAAACCATCCAGAAATATGTTGTTAAAAATACGATACCGCTATGAACAAAATAGCTGCTTATAAACACAGTTTGCATAATGATAAGTAAAAACATAATTACTTTTTGCATTCTTTTCACTCCTTTACCTATAATTGTAATATATAACTGTAAATTATCAATACAATATGACAAGAGAGGTTTTCAAAATGAAAATTGGTTTTATTGGAACAGGTGTAATGGGAAAAAGTATGGCTGAGCATATAGGGGACAAACTATATATTTATAACCGTACGAAAGAAAAAGCAATGGCACTAATCGAACAAGGACATATATGGTGCGATACGCCTACTGAAGTTGTAGCACAATCCGATATTGTCTTTACGATGCTTGGCTATCCGGTTGATGTAGAAGCTATCTATCTTGCACCAGATGGATTGATTAATAATGGTAAACAAGGTCAAATATTTATTGACTGTACAACGAGTAGTCCTGCACTTGCCCAAAAGATTAATCAAGAAGCAAATAAGAAAGGAATATATGTGTTAGATGCACCTGTAAGTGGTGGAGATATTGGTGCCAGGAATGGAACCTTGAGTGTAATGGTTGGTGGAGATGAAGCGATATTTGATAGAGTAAAACCTTTAATCGATAAATTCAGTAGTTCGGTGACATACTTTGGTGATGCAGGAAAGGGTCAACATACAAAGATGGCGAATCAAATTGCTATCGCTACAAATA
The DNA here is from genome assembly GCF_038095555.1 of Macrococcus psychrotolerans. Taxonomy (NCBI): domain Bacteria; kingdom Bacillati; phylum Bacillota; class Bacilli; order Caryophanales; family Staphylococcaceae; genus Macrococcus; species Macrococcus psychrotolerans. The sequence continues at coordinate 205,063 of NZ_CP124591.1, forward strand.
TGATCGGTATGGCTGAAAGTCTGTATTATGCACATAAAGCAGGGTTAGATGTTGAAAAAGTGCTAGAAACAATCAGTAAAGGAGCGGCAGGAAGTTGGTCATTATCTCACTTGGCTCCAAGAATTTTAAAAGAAGACTATACTCCTGGATTTTATACGCATCACTTCCTGAAAGATATGAGCATCGCGCTTGAAGAAACAAAGAAGATGGGTATCGAACTTCCCGGTCTCGAATTGAGTTATAAGTTATATCGTAGTCTTTCCGATGAACTAAAAGAAACGACAGGGACACATGCGATATATCAATATTATACACAAACAAGATAAGGATATTGGTAAATTTTAAATAATAAAGCTACAATAAATACATAAAATTCGTATAAATGGAGGAAAGACTTTGATAAAGAAAATTATTGATTTTTCTTTGCATAATAAACTTGCAGTATGGTTAATGACACTCATTATCCTAAGTGCCGGCGTATATAGTGCAATGAAGATGAAGATGGAAATGCTGCCGAGTATGTCGACACCTGTAATTTCTATTACAACACCTTACCCAGGTGCTACACCTGAAGACGTGTTAAATGGTGTTACAGATCCAATAGAGAAGAAGGTTAAAAATTTATCGAGCGTAGATAAAGTAACGAGTCAATCGTTAGAGAATGCATCTGCAGTCACTGTTCAATATAAGTTTGGAACAGATATGGACAAAGCGCAATCAGAATTAGAGAAACAAATTGAGAAGGTTGATCTTCCAGAAGGTGCGCAAGAGAAACAGATTTCACAAATGTCGATGTACACTTTCCCAATCATTAGCTATTCACTTTCAAGCGATAAGGCAGATATTAAAAATCTGACAAAGCGTATTAAAGAAGATTTAGTTCCAGAAATTGAAGGTGTAGAAGGTGTTACAAATGTAACGTTTTCTGGACAAGAAGTTGAACAAGTTGAGCTACAATTTGATGATAAGAAGTTAAAGAAAAATAATTTAACAGAAGAGTCTGTACTTCAATTCATTAAAGGTGCTACAACCGATGCACCACTTGGATTATATACGTTTGGTAGCAATTTAAAGAGTATCATCGTAAATGGTCAATTTACTAGTGTGGATGCTCTTAAAGATTTAAAGATCCCATTATCAGGCGGAGATAATCAAGCTGATACTGCTAAAGCCTCACCTGAAGAACAGGCGGCGCTTGCGAAGATGATGCAGGCCGGTAAAGTACCAACAGTAATGCTTTCTGACATTGCTACGATTAAAAATGTAGAGAGTCGTGAATCTATTTCTAAGACAAATGGTAAAGATTCACTAAGCATACAAGTCATTAAGTCAGATGATGCGAATACTGTAGCGTTAGCAAACGATGTAAAAGATAAAGTAAAGGAATTTAAGAAGAATAATAAAGATATTAATGCTGTACTGATGATGGATCAGGCAAAACCGATTGAAGACTCTGTAAAAACGATGGCAGAAAAAGCAATTATTGGAGCATTGTTTGCAGTGATCATGATACTCGTGTTCCTAAGAAATATCCGTTCAACGATGATTGCGGTCGTATCCATTCCGATGTCTATATTAATGGCAATGTTAATCCTTAAACAGATGGATATTTCACTTAATATTATGACACTTGGAGCGATGACAGTTGCAATTGGCCGTGTTATTGATGACTCTATCGTCGTTATCGAGAATATATTCCGACGTATGTCTGACCCTAAAGAGAAATTGAGTGGTTCTGAGTTAATTAGCAGCGCGACTAAAGAGATGTTTATACCGATTATGAGTTCGACGATGGTCACAATTGCAGTATTCTTACCACTTGGACTGGTGTCGGGTTCTATCGGTGAAATCTTTAGACCTTTTGCTTATACAGTCGTATTTGCATTGTTGGCCTCATTATTAATTGCAATTACGATTGTACCGATGCTTGGACATACATTCTTTAAGAATGGTATTAAAGGGCATCATGATGATGAAGCAAAGGTAGGGCGTATTGCAAGTTTCTATCATAAAGTATTAGAATGGTCTTTAAAACATAAGCTTATCGTCTCACTATTAAGTATCGGTCTCCTCCTTGGTAGCTTGTTCTTAACGCCATTTCTAGGGACGTCATTCATTTCAACAGGGGAAGATAAGTTTCTTGCATTAACTTACAAGCCTAAACCTGGTGAAACTGAAGAAGAGGTTGTAAAAAAAGGTGAGCAAGTTCAGAAAACTTTAGCTGAGAATAACGATGTAGTAAATATTCAGTACTCAGTTGGAGGAGAAAATCCATTTAACCCGGTTGCTACTAACGATATGGCAATGATGGTTGAATATAAGAAGGATACACCAAAGTGGGAAAGTGAAGCGGAACGTGTATTGAACAAAATCGCTTCTTTCAAACATGAAGGAACTTGGAAGAACCAGGATTTTGCAACGGGTGGTTCGACCAATACAGTAACGGTTACTGTTAACGGTCCATCGATGAATGAAATAAGACCGGTTACAGAGCAGCTTGAGAAAGAAATGAAAGACGTTAATACTGTTACGAATGTAAGTTCATCATTAACGGATAGTTATGATGCATATACATTAAAGGTAGATCATAACAAGTTATCTGAACGCGGACTAACTGCAGGTCAGATTGCAATGGCATTAAATCAACGTAGTGATAATAAAGTTGTCACTAAAATAGGTGATAATGGCAAGTCGACAGATGTTGTTCTGACAAAAGAAAAAGAATCAAAATGGACAAAAGATAAATTAGAGAATACAAAGATTACTTCACCACTCGGTAAAGAGATTAAGTTGAGCGATGTCGTAACGATTGAAGAAGGAAAGACGTCAGATACAATTAAACGTGAAGACGGTAATATATCGGCTACAGTAGAAGGTAAGATTAAAGGAAAAGATGTTAGCCAGGCTACACAAGATGTTGCAAAGAAAGTAAACGCATTAAAACACCCTTCAAATGTTGATGTACATATTGGAGGAACGAGTGAAGATATCGGCGAGAGCTTCTCTCAACTCGGACTTGCGATGCTTGCCGCTATCGGAATCGTTTACCTGATACTTGTACTGACATTTAAAGGAGGACTTGCGCCACTTGCCATATTATTCTCGTTACCGTTTACGATTATCGGGGTAATATTAGGACTTCTCGCGTTTGGGGAGACGCTTTCTGTACCATCGATGATTGGTATGCTCATGCTCATTGGTATCGTTGTTACGAATGCGATTGTGCTGATTGATCGCGTTATCAATAAAGAAGCAGAAGGATTATCAACACGTGATGCATTGCTTGAAGCAGCGATGACTCGTGTGCGTCCAATCTTGATGACTGCACTTGCTACAGTAGGCGCATTGTTACCATTACTGTTTGGAGGAGACGGCTCTGTGCTTATTTCTAAGGCACTTGCTGTAACAGTAATCGGTGGATTGACTTCTTCAACATTATTAACATTAATCGTTGTCCCTGTAGTGTATGAAATATTAATGAACTTGAAGCAGAGATTTACGAAAGATGAAAAAAAGATTAATCCATTTATACCAACGCATGATGCGTCAACACGTGTGCATATTAAAGATAATAGATAAAATATTCTGAATACAGTTGACGTATTGTTTGAACTATACTATAGTGATATCACCAATTAAATATTTCTTATCCAGAGAAGTGGAGGGAACTGGCCCTATGATACTTCAGCAACAGGCTTTAAGTACTGTGCTAAATCCAGCAAGCATATGCTTGGTAGATAAGTGCCACATCGGCGTCATTGCTACTGAAGCAATGACGCTTTTCTATTTTAAAAGGAGCGAATGTCTGTGAGTTCTAAATTATTAAGTTCAATACCTGAAAGTTATTTTGGTAAGACGATGGGTAGGAAGCTTGAAGTCGGGGATAAACCATTGATTAATACAGCAGTTGGTATCCCTGACCAACAAGTGGATCGTACGGTGCTGAAAGCTTTACAAGATGCCATTGTCAATCCTGATAACCATAGATACGGCGTATTCCGTGGCAAGGAGGCATTGAAGAAAGAGATTCAGAAGTTTTATAAAGATGTCTATGATGTTTCATTGGAGGATGATGAAATTTGTATTCTTTATGGTACGAAAAATGGTCTTGTTCATATCCCTACATGTGTCATTGAACCTGGTGAAGGTGTATTACTCCCTAATCCTGGATATACGGATTATCTTGCTGGTGTAAAGCTTGCTCGAGGATTACATTATGAATTGCCATTACACCCTGAAAATCATTACCTACCTGACTTTGATAATATAGATAAAGCGCAACTTAATAATACAAAGCTGATTTATCTTAACTATCCATCTAATCCAACTGGGGCAGTAGCGACTCAAGCATTCTTTGATGATACAATTATGCGTTTTAAAGATACTGAAACAAAGATCGTCCATGACTTTGCCTATGCTGCTTTTGGATTTAATGGTAAGAATCCAAGCATTCTTGCTTCACCTCATGCGAAAGAAGTTGCTGTAGAAATATATTCGTTATCTAAAGGCTTTAATATGTCCGGTGTACGTGTCGGATTTGCTGTAGGGAATAAAGAGATTGTGAGTGCTCTGAACTATTTTCAGGATCATACTCAAGTTGGTATGTGGGGCGTTGTACAAGACGCAGCGAAAGCAGCGCTCGAACTAGGAGAACCTTATCTAGAAAGTCAAAACAATATATTTAAAGCACGACGCGATAAAGTGACAGCGTATTTAAAACAACTTCAAATTCCATTTGAGCCGATGGACGGTGGTATATTTTTATGGGTACGAGTGCCAGACGGTTTTGAGGGGGAAGCGTATACAGATTATTTATTAAAGCAAGAATCAATATTAGTAACTCCAGGAATCCCGTTTGGATCACGCGGTAAGAATTACATTAGAATCTCACTTGCGATTGATGATCTGTTGATAGATGAACTGCTTGAGCGCTTAAAAAATACAAAAGAATTATATATAAAATAAGAACTTACAAAGCATTACTTTGTAAGTTCTTATTTTATAGGTATATCGCACAAAGTACGATAATCATTAGCGCCATAACGATAGAGAAGAGATTAAGAATTAGCTTTGCTTTCTGGTCATTAAACTTAAATTTATAGTTAGAAATCTCTATATTTAAAAATAAACAAAGTGCAAGTAATGTAATCCAGAACTTTATCGTTCCAAGATGCATCAGTGCAACGAAGATGAAGACAACGAACACAGCACCAAGTATGATTCTTAAAAAATCCAGCAGACGCATGTTAATCATATAGATGCTTGTATAACTTACGATCAGATACATCATCATAAGTAAAATAATTAATATAATCATACGACTCTTCCTTTCTTATAATAAATAAATAGTAGGATTAAACCAAGTACGGAAGTGAGTGCACCGAAATAAAATGGCATTTCTAAATTTCTGGAAAGCAGTGCAGTAAATAACAAAGGACCGAGAATACGACCTAAACTATCCATACTGTAACTGATAGAAGTAAGTTTTCCCATTTTATTATTCGAAGTTTCTTTCGTCAATTGACTCGTCAGTAATGTTCTTACAAGGGCATTACCAGACATAAGGAGCACAAGACAGAGTCCGGCATAAAATAAATTCATGGAAAAAGGCAGCATAATAAATGCAACAATTGTAATCAATTGTCCTGTTATGATCACTGGTTTTTCTTGACCGTGCTTCACTTTACGTAAGTACCCACCTTGTAATCCAGCATTAACAAGCCCGCCAATCATAAAGAGCATTCCCATTTGTGTTGCAGTAATATTAATCTTCTCTATTTCAAAGAGCTGAAATGAGCTCTCCATCCCACTCATCGTAAACGTCACAATAAATGTTGATAATAAGAGCATATAGATTGCCGGAGTTAACAGTTTAGTGTTCACAGTAGTCTGTTCTGTATCACTAGAATGCTGTAATGTTTCCTTAATAGTGAATAGACAGAACAAAGCAATAACGGTTAATATTGCAGCAGTTGCGAAATACGGAATCTGATAGCTGATTCCAGATAGTAGTCCTCCAACTGCTGGACCGAATATAAATCCAAGTCCAATCATCATCCCCATGAGTCCCATATATTTGTTGCGCTCTTCATGTGTGGTCATATCACTGACCATGCTCGTCGTAGTAGAGAAGCATGCCCCTGAGAATAGCCCTCCAAGAATTCGAGAGGTATAAAGCATAGGTAAGTTATCGATAAATAATCCGAATAATACGAAGCTTAAAGTAAAACCAATAAGTCCGATGATCAATATTTTCTTACGACCATATTTATCGGATAGATACCCCCAGACTGGTGCTACAATAAATGAAACGATGGAATAAGAGGCAAGCAGTAACCCCATATGAAATGCATTTAAATTTAAACTATGTACTAGAGCAGGTATTACAGGTATTACAATACTGAATCCAAAGTATATAAAGAACTGAATCATCATCAGCAGTTTAAATTGTTGTTTCATTGAATGCCCTCCTTAAAGCTATAGTACTATTGTAGCGAAAGTTAAGCTTAAATCCTATATTTTTATAATAAAAAAGAGCACTTACAGTTGTGCCCTTACTTGTGCAATCTGATTTTCGATTTCAACAAGTTTCTCTTCTAGTCGTGGAGAAGCCTGACCAGTAGACTCTACTTTTTCTAAATCGTTTTGAATACGCATATATTCTTCTTTTAGCTCTAAAAGTTGCTGGTTAAGATCCATAATATCCTTCCTTTCGCTCACTTTATATATGAAATATACCTTAAAATGATAATATAATAAAGAAACAAAGATTTGGAGGTATACATCATGACAAAGAAAATTAAGACAAATGCGTTAAGAAAGCTAGATCAAAAGAAGATAACATATGAAACATATACATATGAAGTGACGGATGAGTTAGACGGTGTTACAGTCGCAAATAAAATTGATAAACCTTATGCTCAAGTATTTAAAACATTAGTATTGCACGGGAAATTAAATTATTATGTTGCAGTTATTCCTGTTGCAGCAACGTTAGACCTTAAATCAATGAGTAAAGTTGTCGGGGAGAAGAAACTTGAACTCTTGCCTGTAAATAATCTTGAGAAATTAACGGGTTATATTCGTGGGGGGTGTTCACCTGTGGGGATGAAGAAGCTGTTTCCGACAGTTATCGATAGTAGTGCAGAGCAGTTTGAAGAGATTATTGTGAGTGCAGGACAACGAGGAATACAGATGCAAGTACCGCTTCAATCATTAGTCAATCTTATTCATGCGAAAGTGAGCCCGATTACACATGAGGATTAAAGACAATTATCTAAAATTAAATATAAGAAATAAACGTACGATTGTCACGAGTGATGTACATGGAAGGCCAGATTTATTAGAACAATTATTGAAGAAGGTGGATTTTTCACACGAAGATATTCTTATAATTAATGGTGATATTATAGATAAGGGACCCGACAGTATACAAATGATTACATATGTAGAACGTCTAATGGCGCAGGGCAATGTATATATGACATTAGGTAATTGCGATAAAATATTCGATGAACTGGAAGAAGCATTTCTATATGACTATATGGAGTATCGCTATACGATTGTTCATGAGATGCTGAAGCAGTTAGGAAAGACACGAGACGACTATTCATCACAAGATGAACTGGCGAAAGAGCTTAGAACGAAATTTGAACATCTTCATAATGTAGTGAAAGATTTGCCGTTGATGATAGAAACTGAAGATTATATATTTGTGCACGCAGGAGTCGATGAAGATTATATGGAGACGACAGAGCGCGATGCGCTGAATATGCCATTTTTCTATAACCAACCACATCAACTTGAGAAGACAGTAGTAGTGGGTCATTTCCCTGCTTGTAACTTTGTCGAACAAGGGGTATACCAACATAATATTAAAATCCATCCGAATCACAATACAATTGCCATTGATGGGGGTAATCAGGTCAAGACAAGTGGTCAGCTGAATGGACTCATCATCGAATCAGATGGGACATTGCACACAACGTTTGTTGATGATTATGAACAATGTATGGTTATCCAGTCATTTGATCCAGGACTTCAAATGCCGCATAGCTTTACCTATCCTGATTACAATATTACAGCTTTTGAAGGGGATGAATATTTTACTTATTGTGAGTGTGGTGAACACGATGGTTGTATGGTGAAAACCGAATTCATCGATTTCGAAGCACAACGATTAAAAGATGATTATACAGATTATTTCCACACGGTAGAAGCTGGAGCGTTCGTCAGCGTGATTCAGCGTTATACAGGTTATGTTCAGATTAAGAAAAATGGTATTGTTGGGTTTGTTCCGGAAGAAGTACTGGAATAGATACGTACATCAATACAGAAAGAAGGCTGATTTGTGACACAGACATTTATAATGATTATCGCTTTAATATTAACAGGATATTTAATGAAGCGCCTAAACTATATAAAAGAAGAAGAAGGCGGTGTTATTGCTAAACTTATCTTCAATTTAACATTGCCCTCATTGGTCATCGTAACATTAAGCAGCGTTAAGATTGAACCTTCTTTAATGCTCTTGCCTGTAATTATGGTAATCTATGTTGTTATCGCTAAACTGATTGTTATCATTCTATTTCTCAAGTACAATAATCAGATTAGAGGTTCTGTAGGAATGATGGCTGCGGCATTTAATATCGGCTTGTTCGCCTATCCTCTAGTTGGTGAGATGTTCGGTGCAGAGGGATTATTATATTTTGGGATGTTTGATATCGGTGGTTCCATCGGTATGTTTGGTATTACGTATTTTGTAGGAAATTATTTCAGTGAAGGTGGAGACACGTTTGACATCCGATATTTACTTATGAGCTTAATGAAGACAGTACCACTTATGACATATATCATCATGCTCACGATAAACTTACTAGATATACATATACCAGGTGAAATCATTGAATTCTTTAAAATAATTTCACAGGCGAACATGCCTTTATCCATGATATTGCTCGGCGTATATTTAAACTTTAAGGTGGATACATATTATTTACCATTAGCAATTAAATATTTATGTTTCCATTATGGATTTGGACTTATTGCGGGGTTGATATGTTATTATACGTTACCATTTAATGAAATGTTCAGAACAACATTGCTTATTGGATGGCTACTTCCTATAGGAGTGGCAATCATTCCTTATGCAATACAATTTAAGTATAAAACATTACCGCTCATAGCGATGATCTCTAATATTACAATCGTTATTTCTATTATTATTTTATATATCTTTCAAAAGGTAATCTTATAAAAAAATATATAAAAGGATAAAGTGGCATTTGCGCCGCTTTATCCTTTTCCTCCCATAAACGAAGGATATTTTGTCATTCCGCCGTCGACATAGAGCGTTGTACCCGTAATATAGGCTGCCTGTGCGCTTGCTAAAAAGAGTGCCGCGTTGGCAACGTGTTCAGGTTCCCCAATAAAGCTCATAGGTATCATTCTTTCGGTTTCTTCACGTGTAGCAGGATCTGCAAATTTTTCTTTCGTATGTTCTGTAACGATAGCGCCTGGTGAGATATTATTTACTCTTATCCCTTGCGGGGCAAATTCCATGCTTAACGTTTCCATCATTAGCTTTAATCCGCCTTTACTTGCAGCATAGTTAACATAATTTGGCCATGGGATAACATCGTGCACACTTGACATATTAATGATGACACCTTTTTTATTTGATTCAGTGAAATGTTTAGCAGCTTCTCGGCTGCCGATAAACGCACCGGTTAAGTTAATATTCATGACATGATTAAAATCTTCTGCTGACATTTCAAGAGAAGGTGTTGCCTTTTCAAATCCAGCATTATTAATCATAATATCTATCGTACCAAAGTGTTTTACTGCTTCTGATACCAGTGCAGTGACTTCGTCTTCTTTAGAAACATCGGCTTGAATTGTAATCGCATCACCACCAGACTTTTTAATCGTTTTAGCAATTTCTAATGCTTCACTTTCACTTGAATTATAATTCACCACAACTTTACAGCCTTCCGTGCCGAACTTTTCTGCCATTGCTTTACCAATACCGCTTGAAGCGCCAGTAATAACGACAACTTTATCTTTTAAATCTTTATACATAAATCTCACTCCTTTATTGTTTTGCATATCCTAGTAGGAATGCTGCGATGATAATTAACATAATTCCTGCGGCAATACCGATATATTGTTTCTTTGTTTTCTTTTCTCTTAACAGGAAGATCCCGCCGAGTGTCGAAACTACGACAAGCATCTGTGAGAATGAAAAGCTTGTTGCTACACCCACTTTAGGCTGAGAATAAAACATTGCCATATTACCTAAAGCCCATAACACACCAGGGAACATGTTTTTTACAATTGCTTTTTTCTTCGGATGATGCTTTAAAGTAAGCAGTAATCCACCGAGAACCATACCGATTGACTGAGGGAATAGTGCGCTCCAGCCTTCGACGCCAAAGAACTGACCGATAACGACATAAGTTACATACCCTAAAGTAGAGATTAACAATATGGGGAGGGCTTTTTTAAGATTTCCTTTCGTCTGGTCATCTTCTTTACCTTTTAGTGAGGTTAACATGACCCCGATAATTAAAAGTGTTAATGCTATAACTCCGAGAATAATTGAAGTCATGGTCTTCCATTCGTTGAAGAATATGACTGAAATCAACGTTGTACCTACGAGTTGTAAGCCTGTTGAAATTGGCATTGTCTTAGAAACACCGATAAGCTCAACACTTTTAAGCTGATTTCCTTGACCAAACGCCCAGAATGCACCAGAAACCATACCGACTAATAGAATTTTTGTATTTAGTTCTGGCTGAACCATGATATAAGTAATCGAGCCGATGATAAAGGCACCGATGACAGTCCCCATAATTTGTTCATAAGGGGTTCCGCCTACTTTAACATTAATTAAGACGACACTTCCCCATAGTAATGCTGGTAACAAAGCAATTAATATATCCATAAATTCTCCTTTATCCTTTTATTATTAATTACCCTGTTGATGTTTCAGAAAACGTATGCTTTTGAAACTTGATTTGTAGATATACACAAAGAGACCCTTAAATAATGGCTGAACATTATTTAAGGGTCTTTAATTATTCTATAGTATATTTAAAATGATTCATTTCATTTATTTTTTTGAATCCAAGTTTCTCGTAGAATGCTATATCTTTTTCCCGCTTACTTTTCACGGAAAGCTGTACACTCGTCGCGTGATGTTTTTTAAATGCATGGTCTACAGCGAAAGATACAAGGTCGTGGCCAATGCCTTTATGACGGTATTGTAAATGCGTATAGACGAATCGAATGTCGCAGCTATCGTCATCATTGATCTGCATCCAGATGAAGCCTTTAGCAATACCTTCATTCAAATAGAGGTAAAGTTCATGACTATTCCCGATAGAATTCAATATTTTATCACGCATTGGTTTATAGTCCATATACATATCTTTCATAATTTCTGTAAAGCTCTTTTTATATACAGGTTTATATTTAATAACTTGAGGTACGAGAGATGTCGTTTTATTTTGATGGGTTGTCATGGTATATGTCGTTCCAAGATATTGCGTTCGTAAATTTTTCATAACAGTCTGGCCAAAACGATGATCTTCATGCAGGCTGAAGTAATAGGTCTTCAAGCTAGGGTGTGTTATAAGGAAATCTTGCCACATCACTTTGATCATATTCAATGTTATTTTGTCTGTATGTTTCGTAATTGGACCAAGAATGTGCGCCTCTTTATCGTTAATAGGCTCTATACCAAATGCAGCGATGATTTCCTCTTCATCTTTAATGAGCAGCATATCTTCTTTTTTGATGTGATGAAGTTGTTCTTCTATACCTTGTAATGTAATACGTATATATCCGACGTGATGTTCGTTATGCTGATTGAGGTCATATAAGAACTTTGCTGTTTTGTGTATATCTTCCATTTGTGTGATTTTCAAGTGATCACTCCTTAAAGTGTGCTGACAATACTTCATGTGTTATATTGATTTGATGTTACATGTGGATGTAAACTTTTTGCGTCTTCAAGTGCATGAATATTATCTGGGAAATGTAACGATTTAATACGCCATCCTCCTTAAGTAAAGCATACAAGATAGTACCTAAAATCTCAATTTAATCATATGAAATATATTCTGTTATAATAAAGATTATTAAAGAATAGAGGACGGATATTATGAAATCAGTAGTGTTAGCAGAGAAACCTTCAGTCGCACGTGATATTGCACGTGTACTTAAATGTAATCAAAAGAAAAATGGATATATGGAAAATGACAAATATATCGTCACTTGGGCATTAGGACATTTAGTTACAAATGCTGATCCCGAGCAGTATGATGCAAAGTTTAAACAGTGGGATTTAAATATGCTGCCCATTATACCAGAGCGTATGAAGACGGTTGTTATTGGTAAGACCCGTAAACAATTTAATACAGTGAAAGCACAGATTGAACGTCAAGATGTGAATGAGATTATTATTGCGACTGACGCAGGACGTGAAGGAGAACTTGTTGCGCGCCTTATTATCGAGAAATGTAAAGGAAACAAACCGATGAAACGTCTCTGGATATCCTCAGTTACAGACAAGGCAATAATGGACGGCTTTAAGCATTTGAAACCAGCACAGGCATATCAAGGATTATATGAAGCGGCTATGGCACGAAGCGAAGCGGATTGGATTGTTGGTATTAATGCAACAAGAGCACTAACAACGAAATATGATGCGCAACTTTCTACAGGTCGTGTACAGACGCCGACGCTTCAGATGGTCAAAATACGCCAAGATGCAGTGCAGAAATTTCAGCCGAAAACATATTATAGTATCGAGCTTGTAAGTAGAAGTGATAAGTTCAAGTGGCAAAGCGGGAATCAAATCTTTGATGAATCAAAAGTAGATGGACTATTGAAAGACATACAAGGAAAGCAAGCCATTGTTCAAGATGTAGTCTCTAAAGAAAAGAAACGCTATCCTGGAAAACTCTATGATTTAACGAGTTTGCAGCAGGACGCTTATAAGCGCTTCAAATATTCAGCGAAAGAAACATTGAACGCGATGCAAAGTCTATACGAGACCCATAAATATGTAACATATCCAAGAACGGATTCAAATTACTTAACGACAGATATGGAAAGCTCACTTAAAGAACGTGTCGCATCCCTTGGTGCTACGCCGTATAAAGATCAAGTCGTGAAATTACTAAAGACACAAATTAAAGGTGCCAGTCACTTTATTAATAATGCGAAAGTATCAGATCACCATGCCATTGTTCCGACTGAGATTAGAGCGAATTTAGAGACACTTGGAGCAAGAGAAAAGAATATATATTTACTTATTGCGGAACGTTTCTTAAGCAATTTAATGGAACCCCATATATATAAAGAAGAAACCATTACTGTACAGATTGGAAAAGAAATATTTACGCTTAAGACCGAGACGACTGTGAAAGCAGGATTTAAAGCATTGTATGAACAGTCATCCCTTGAGCGTCATAACGCGTACCGTAAAGGAGAAACATTAAGTTCTGTCAGCCTGAAGAAGACAACCGGTGAAACACAGCCCCCAGCTTATTTAAATGAGGGGACATTACTTAAAGCGATGGAGAACCCGGCATCTATCTTTAATATCGATAAGGAGAGTACGTCGACATTAAAGTCTGCAGGTGGTATTGGAACAGTAGCGACACGAGCAGATATTATTGAGAAGCTTTATAACTTAAATGCGATAGAAAATAATAACGGTAATATTAAAGTGACGAACAAAGGACGTCAGTTATTAGAACTTGCACCTGATGCACTCAAGTCGCCCGAACTTACAGCAGACTGGGAATATAAATTAACACGCATTGAAAAAAATAAGTATGGAAGAAAACAATTTATGCATGAGATGATAGATTTCACAAAAGAAATCATTGCTGAAATTAAATCGAGTGATGAGAAATTTAAACACGATAACTTAACGAGTACAGAATGCCCGACTTGCGGTAAGTTTATGTTAGAGAAAAAAACGCGTAACGGTAAGATGCTTGTCTGCCAAGATCCAACGTGCGGCACGAAGAAGAATGTTCAGCGTAAAACGAATGCGCGTTGCCCAGAATGTAAGAAGAAGCTGACGCTACATGGTAAAGGGCCAAAAGCAATGTACAGTTGTGTATGTGGATTTAGAGAAACGCAAGAACAGATGGATAAACGCTTCAATTCGAAGAAGACAGGAAAAGTATCGAAAAAAGAAATCAATAAATATATGAAGAAAGAAGAGCCAATCAATAATCCTTTTGCCGATGCACTCAAAAACTTAAATTTATAAGTAAACTAAATACCTATTGTTCAACACTTCACAAATTGTTAAAATAGAAGTGAATAAAATAGGGGGTGTATCTATGGAAAACGTAAAACAAAAGAATAATCTTAAACCAATTTGGATTGTCTTGAGCTTTCTTGTATTGATTACGATCGTATTACTACCGACACCTGCTTCTTTACCAGTGATGGGTAAGATGGCACTTGCAATCCTTGCTTTCGCTGTTATTATGTGGGTGACTGAAGCGGTGAGTTATCCTGTTTCAAGTACGATGATCGTTGCTTTAATCATCCTGCTAATTGGATTCAGTCCGATTGAGAAACTTGGGCCATCGATGGGTAATCCGATGGCTGCAGGTAAACCGTTAACTGAGGATGCCTTGTTCGGTACACAGAATGCATTAAAGATTGCATTTAGTGGATTTTCAAGTTCAGCAGTAGCGCTCGTTGCAGCTGCACTGTTCTTAGCGACAGCCATGCAAGTGACAAACTTGCATAAACGTCTTGCGCTTTTAGTACTCTCAGTAGTAGGGAATAAAACGAATGCAGTAGTCGCAGGTTCTATCATTGTTTCCATCATTCTTGCATTTTTCGTTCCTTCAGCAACTGCACGTGCAGGCGCTGTCGTACCGATTCTGCTTGGTATGGTTACAGCGTTTGGTGCTAAGAAAGAATCCCGCCTGGCAGCATTGCTTGTGATTACCGCTGTTCAAGCTGTGTCTATATGGAATATCGGTATTAAGACGGGAGCCGCTCAAAATATGGTTGCTATGGGCTTTATCAATAAAACCTTTAACGAAGATATCTCATGGGGTCAGTGGTTTATGTATGCGGCACCGTGGTCCATTATTATGTCGATTGTCTTATACTTTGTTATGATCAATTTGATTAAACCTGAAACGAAAGAAATTGAAGGTGGAAAGGAACTTGTAAAGGCACAGCTAGCGGAACTTGGACCGGTAACACCGAAAGAATGGCGATTAATTGCAATCTCAGTAGCATTGCTCTTGTTCTGGGCAACTGAAGGTAAGTTTCATCCAATTGATTCTTCATCGATTACTTTAATTGCGTTAGCTATTATGCTCACTCCGAAGATTGGCATCTTCTCGTGGAGCGATGTAGAAAAATTGATTCCATGGGGAACAATTATAGTATTTGCGATTGGGATATCCTTAGGGAACTTATTACTGCAAACGACTGGGGCGCAGTGGCTCAGTGATAAGACTTTTGGATTGATGGGGTTAGAGCATTTGCCATTACTTGCTACAATTGCTTTAATTACGATATTTAATATTCTGATTCATTTAGGATTCGCAAGTGCAACAAGCTTATCAAGTGCACTTATACCAGTGTTTATTGCACTTACAAGTACATTAGGATTAAAGGATAATGCAGTTGGATTCGTATTAATACAACAATTTGTTATTAGTTTTGGGTTCCTATTACCAGTATCAGCGCCACAGAATATGCTTGCATACGGTACAGGTACATTCACGGTTAAAGATTTCTTGAAGTCAGGGATACCTTTAACCATTATTGGCTATTTACTTATCCTGCTCTTTAGCGCAACTTATTGGAAATGGATTGGATTAATATAATCAATGAAAAGAAAGATGCTGAGACGAATGTCTCAGCATCTTTTTTATGCATCTTGAGATAAGATTTTCATATCTTTAGCATCAAGTTCAAACTCTTTCGTTTTGCCATCTTGTCCTTTTAACTCAACATTATATTTAAATTTTCCATCATCATGATCAAGTGACCATTCTTTAATCTCACCATTGTAAACTTTTTGTGCTGCTTTAATAATTTTATCAGCAGGCACAAACTCACCGTAATCAAATGTTTTTTCGTTATCTTTATCATCTTCTACTTCAGAAGAGATAATTTTGTTTTGTTCAGCGTTTACTTTGATTTCATGAGTCTTTTTGTTTGTATCGATTAAGGAAATTTTGTAAACCCATTGGCCCATATCATGGTCGAATGAAATGCTTTCTAAATCGCCATCAACTTTCTTCTGTGCTGTTTTAATTGCTTCTTCTGGTGAAAGTTTAATGTCATCTAGTTTAATAGAAGCTTCATCTTTGTCATTATCATCATCTGCTTCAGTCGCTTCATCTTTATTATCCACGTCATCTGAATCTTCTGTACTGCTTTCGCCTTCTTGTTTTGCATCATTATCTTCATCGTTGTTATCATCTTTATCATTTGTATCTGTCGCTTTAGTATCAGTAGTTTCTGATTGCTGTTCCTGTTTAGTTTCATCCTTTGGAGATTTCTCAACATCATTTGTGTCATTATTACATGCAGCAAGTGCTAAAGCTGAAGATAGGATTAAACTTAATATTTTAAATTTCATAATTATAATTCCTCCTTTAATTATTTATATAATTTATTCCCTGAATATATACCGAAAAAACATTCTAATAATCTATATGCAGTTTTTATATGATTAAGACATAATAACTATAAAAAGTTTAAAGGATAGGACTTTACAATAAGAAAAATGATTAAAATACGAATATTAAAATTAATATTCGTAAAAATGTATTGATTTTTCCGAACATTGAGATTAGACTATACAAGTATAAAAATTAAAAAAGGGAAGTGCACAATGAGAAATTATTTTAAGTTTGATGAATTAGGCACAAACTATAAGAGAGAGATACTTGGTGGATTAACGACATTTCTATCAATGGCATATATATTAGCGGTCAATCCTGCAATGCTATCGCTTGCTGGTATTGAAGGTATTCCGGATAGTATGCGTATGGATGCTGGTGCGGTCTTTGTTGCGACAATCCTTGCATCAATAGTAGGTTGTTTATTTATGGGACTGATTGCAAAGTATCCGATTGCGTTAGCTCCTGGTATGGGATTGAATGCGTTCTTTGCATTCACAGTCGTATTACAGTACAACATTCCGTGGCAGACAGGTTTAACGGGTGTACTATTCTCGGGATTATTCTTTGCATTACTGACGATGACAGGTTTACGTGAAACGATTATCAACGCAATTCCTTTCGAACTGAAGATGGCGGTATCAGCGGGGATAGGTCTTTTTATTACCTTTGTAGGTTTAAAAGGTGCAGGCATTGTAAAAGGGAATGAAGCGACTTTAGTATCATTAGGTAATGTCCATGACCCGCATGTATTATTAGCGGTTGGTGGCATTGCATTGACAATTATTCTTATGGCAAAGCGCGTTCCGGGAAGCATCTTTATCGGGATGGTATTAACAGCGATATTTGGTATGCTCTTCGGACTTATTGATGCACCAAAGCAAATTGTCGGTTCAGTACCAAGTATCGAACCAACGTTCGGAAAAGCATTCGATGCATTTGCACATCCAGAACAAATCTTTAACCTGCAATTTCTAGTGATCGTATTAACATTCTTATTTATTGACTTCTTTGATACAGCGGGTACACTCGTTGCTGTTGCAACGCAGGCGAATCTAGTGAAGGATAACAAATTGCCGCGCGCAGGACGTTCTTTATTTGCTGATTCATTAGCGACAATCGTAGGTGCCATTTTCGGTACGTCTACGACAACTTCATATATCGAATCTTCAGCAGGGGTTGCAGTAGGTGCCAGAACCGGATTTGCAAGTGTGATTACGGCATTGTGTTTCGCGTTAGCACTTTTCTTCTCGCCTCTTATGTCGGTTGTAACGAGTGCTGTGACTGCACCTGCTCTAGTAATCGTAGGTGTATTAATGGTAGCGAACTTAAATAAAATAGAGTGGCACAAGTTTGAAATTGCAGTTCCTGCATTTCTAACGATTATTATGATGCCACTTACGTATTCGATTGCTACGGGTATTGCATGTGGATTTATTTTCTATCCGATAACGATGCTGATGGCAAATCGCAGAAAAGAGATTCACCCAATAATGTATTTCATGGCAGCAGTATTTATTTTATACTTTATGTTTATACAGCATTAAAAATAAGGCGCTCAGACATATGTCTGAGCGCCTTATTTTTAATTTTCTTTATTATAATCTCTCACAGTCTCACCGCTGCGGTATGGATCATAGTGAGTCGTATTTCCGCGATATTCTCTCGTATTAATGACAATAAAGATATACGCAATCATTAAGAACGCCATTAACCAATGCATGAACATTCCGAGTATCGGGAAGAATGCGAAAGCGTTCGCTAACAACCCTGTAAGTGCAATAACGGATAATGAAAATCTAGCTTCATTAGAGCGGTCGAGTGCAGATAACAAAAACATAATAAAGTACAGCGAAATATTCGTACCAAGTGGTGCCCATGCCAAGCTTAAAATATATGCACCCCCAATACCAGGGATTCCTAGAAATATTTCTTTCAATAACATAATGATGCCGAGCGTTAACAAAGTCATTTTCATCATTCGCTTCATATATATGAGCCTCCATTAGTAATATACTTGTAACAAAAATACTTTTGTTACATTAATTATATCATGTTATAATAAACTATTGAATTGTACTGCTTAGTGTATTAGAAGTTACCTAAAGATATAATATCTTCTATATAATATGTAGAATTCTTTTTTTAATAGTTGATAGAATTCCCCCAGACGAACTTATTTTAATACTCTCTAAAAAACTTTTTATAAATATCTAGTTATCTATTGCTAAATGACTAATATTCGTGTATTATATCTACTGTTGGACTTTAAAAAGCGATGAAGCGAGAGGTTACTGACACACCCGGCCGCTTTGCCATGGCGATGTGTGAGACAATTTTCGTGGAGAAGTCTATCAAACTAAAATAGACGTACAAGAGGAGGTAAAATTATGGCAAAACAAAAAATTCGTATTCGTTTGAAAGCGTATGATCACCGCATCATCGATCAATCAGCTGAAAAAATCGTAGAAACTGCAAAACGTTCAGGTGCAGAAGTATCAGGACCGATTCCGTTACCAACGGAAAAAACAGTTTACACAATTATCCGTGCCGTTCATAAGTACAAAGATTCTCGTGAACAGTTCGAGCAACGCACGCACAAACGTTTAATCGACATCGTTAACCCAACACCTAAAACAGTTGATGCTCTTATGGGCTTAAACTTACCATCAGGTGTAGACATCGAAATCAAATTATAATAAAAAGTAGGAGGTGCGACTTTCGATGACCAAAGGAATCTTAGGAAGAAAAGTAGGAATGACTCAAGTTTTCGGTGAAAACGGAGAATTAATTCCAGTAACAGTAGTAGAAGCAGCACAAAACGTAGTATTACAAAAGAAAACTGAAGAAGTTGATGGTTATTCATCAATCCAAATCGGTTTTGAAGACAAACAAGCTTATAAAGCAGACCGCAAATCAAACAAATTTGCAACGAAACCAGCTGAAGGCCATGCTAAAAAAGCAGGCACAGCACCTAAGCGCTTCATTCGTGAATTCAGAAACGTAGATACTGAAGCTTACGAAGTAGGTCAAGAAGTCACTGTGGATACATTCCAAATTGGTGACATTGTTGACGTGACAGGAGTTTCTAAAGGTAAAGGTTTCCAAGGTGCAATTAAGCGCCACGGACAGTCACGTGGACCAATGAGTCACGGTTCTCGTTACCACAGACGCCCAGGTTCAATGGGTATGGCATCTGACGCTTCTAAAGTATTTAAAGGTAAAGCATTACCAGGCCGTATGGGTGGTAATACTGTTACTATGCAAAACTTAGAAATCGTTAAAGTAGACGCTGAAAACAACGTTGTCTTAGTAAAAGGTAATGTTCCTGGACCTAAAAAAGGTTTAGTTAAAATTCAAACTTCAATTAAAAAAGGTAATAAATAGTATCTGCGAAAGGAGGAAATAACATAATGGCTAATTATGATGTATTAAAAGTAGATGGAACAAAAGCGGGTTCAATCGAATTAAACGATAACGTATTCGGAATCGAACCTAATCAACATGTATTATTCGAAGCGATCAACTTACAAAGAGCTTCAATGCGTCAAGGTACTCACGCAGTCAAAAATCGTTCAGCAGTGAGCGGTGGTGGACGTAAACCTTGGAAACAAAAAGGTACAGGTCGTGCACGTCAAGGTACAATCCGTGCGCCACAATGGCGTGGTGGCGGTATCGTATTCGGACCAACACCAAGAAGTTATTCATACAAAATGCCTAAGAAAATGCGTCGTTTAGCTTTACGTTCTGCTTTATCAGCGAAAGTACAAGAAAACGCATTTACAGTTTTAGAATCATTAACATTTGATGCTCCTAAAACAAAAGAATTCAAAAACATGACAACAACTTTAGAATTACCTAAAAAGGTATTGTTTGTCGTTGAAGCTGAAGATGTAAACGTAGCTTTATCAGCACGTAACATTCCTGGCGTAACTGTTATTACTACTACTGGCTTAAACGTATTAGATATCGTTCATGCGAACCAAGTAGTAATGACTAAAGGTGCAGTTGAAAAAGTAGAGGAGGTGCTTGGTTAATGGAAAATCGCGATATTATTAAGCGCCCCGTTATCACTGAACGTTCATCTGAACAAATGGCACAAGATAAATACACTTTTGATGTAGATACACGTGCTAACAAAACACAAATCAAAATTGCAATTGAAGATATCTTCAATGTAAAAGTTGATAAAGTAAACGTTATGAACTACAAAGCTAAGAAAAAACGTGTTGGCCGTTACAACGGTTACACAAACAAAAGAAGAAAAGCGATCGTAACTTTAAAAGAAGGTTCAATCGACTTCTTCAACTAAAATAAACATTTACCATTAAGGAGGTAAAACGACAATGGCAATTAAACATTATAAGCCAATAACAAACGGTCGTCGTAATATGACAGGTTCAGATTTCGCTGAAATTACGTCAACGTCACCTGAAAAGTCATTACTTGCTCCCCTTCCGAGAAAAGCGGGACGTAATAACCAAGGTAAGTTAACTGTACGTCACAGAGGTGGCGGTCATAAGCGTCAATACCGTATTATTGATTTCAAACGTAATAAAGATGGTATCCCTGCGAAAGTGGCAACGATCGAGTACGATCCAAACCGTTCAGCAAATATCGCATTATTACATTACTTAGATGGTGAGAAACGATACATCATCGCACCTAAAGGTTTAACTGTAGGAACTCAAGTAGTTAACGGACCAGAAGCAGATATTAAAGTAGGTAACTGTTTACCACTTCAAAATATCCCAGTTGGTACAGTTATCCACAATATCGAGTTAAAACCTGGTAAAGGTGGACAATTAGTACGTTCTGCTGGAGCAAGTGCTCAAGTACTTGGTAAAGAAGGTAAATACGTATTAGTTCGCTTAAAATCTGGTGAAGTTCGTATGATTCTATCAAGTTGCCGTGCTACAATCGGTCAAGTTGGTAATGAACAACATGAATTAATCAACATCGGTAAAGCCGGACGTTCAAGATGGAAAGGTATCCGTCCTACAGTTCGTGGTTCTGTAATGAACCCTAACGATCACCCACACGGTGGTGGTGAAGGTCGTACTTCAATCGGTCGTCCATCTCCAATGTCACCATGGGGTAAACCAACTCTTGGTAAGAAAACTCGTAAGAAGAAAAACCGTTCTAACAAACTTATCGTTCGTGGACGTAAAAAATAATAATAACTTACTCAAGTTAGCGGCCTAGCCGCTAACGTAGCAGTAAGAATGAGGGAGGCGCCATAATGGCTCGTAGTCTTAAAAAAGGACCTTTCATCGATGATCACTTAATGAAAAAAGTTGAAGCATTAGAGGAAGGCGGCAAAAAAACAGTAATCAAAACTTGGTCACGTCGCTCTACAATTTTCCCAAACTTTATTGGACACACTATCGCAGTATACGATGGTCGTAAACACGTACCTGTATACGTAACTGAAGATATGGTTGGACATAAATTAGGAGAATTCGCACCTACACGTACTTACAAAGGTCACGGTGCAGACGACAAGAAAACTAAACGCTAATTTCAGATAAGGAGGAATAACCATGGAAGCAAAAGCGGTTGCAAGAACAATCAGAATCGCACCTCGTAAAGTGAGATTAGTTTTAGATCTTATCAGAGGTAAAGAAGTAGCGGAAGCTATTGCTATTTTAAAATTAACAAATAAAGCATCATCACCAGTAGTTGAAAAGTTATTAATGTCAGCATTAGCAAATGCAGAACATAACTATGATATGAATATCGATACTTTAGTTGTTAAAGAAGCTTATGCAAACGAAGGACCAACTTTAAAACGTTTCCGTCCACGTGCACAAGGTCGTGCAAGTGCCATCAATAAACGTACAAGCCACATCACTATCGTTGTAGCTGATAAAGAAGTTAAAACTTCAAACACTGAAGCTCAAGAAGAAGCAAAATAATATATCTCATTAAGGAGGGAATACAGTGGGTCAAAAAATTAATCCAATCGGACTTCGTGTCGGAATTATTCGTGACTGGGATGCGAAATGGTTTGCAGAAAAAGATTTCGCAACTTTATTACATGAAGACTTAAAAGTTCGTAAATATATCGAAGAAAACTTAAAAGACGCTTCTGTTTCTCGTGTAGAAATCGAACGCGCAGCAAATCGCGTAAACATCGCTATCCACACTGGTAAACCTGGTATGGTTATCGGTAAAGGCGGTTCAGAAATTGAAAAATTACGTAACAACTTAAACAGCTTAACTGGTAAACGTGTTCACATTAACGTTGTAGAAGTTAAGAAAGTTGATATGGATGCAAGATTAGTAGCGGAAAACATTGCACGTCAATTAGAAAACCGTGTATCATTCCGTCGTGCTCAAAAACAAGCGATCCAACGTGCTATGAAGTTAGGTGCTAAAGGTATCAAGACTCAAGTATCAGGACGTTTAGGCGGCGCAGACATCGCGCGTGCTGAACAATATTCAGAAGGAACTGTTCCACTTCATACATTACGTGCTGACATCGATTATGCACATGCTGAAGCAGACACTACTTACGGTAAACTTGGTGTTAAAGTATGGATCTATCGTGGAGAAGTTCTTCCTACAAAGAAGTCTAGTGAAGGAGGAAAATAATAATGTTATTACCAAAACGTGTAAAATACCGTCGTCAACATAGACCTAAAACAACTGGTCGTTCAAAAGGCGGAAACGAAGTAACATTTGGTGAATATGGTTTACAAGCAACAACAGCTGCTTGGATCACTTCTCGTCAAATTGAATCAGCTCGTATTGCAATGACTCGTTACATGAAACGTGGCGGAAAAGTCTGGATTAAAATTTTCCCTCACACACCTTACACTAAAAAACCTTTAGAAGTACGTATGGGTTCTGGTAAAGGTGCAGTTGAAGGATGGGTAGCAGTAGTAAAACCTGGACGTATTATGTTTGAAATCGCGGGTGTACCTGAAGAAGTAGCACGCGAAGCATTGCGTTTAGCATCTCACAAACTACCAGTGAAAACTAAGTTTGTAAAACGTGAAGAATTGGGTGGTGACACAAATGAAAGCTAAGGAAATTAGAGATTTAACCACTTCAGAAATTGAAACTAAAGTAAAGTCGCTTAAAGAGGAACTTTTCAACCTACGCTTTCAGTTAGCTACAGGTCAACTTGAAAATACAGCACGTATTCGCGAAGTTAAAAAATCAATCGCGCGTATGAAAACTGTTGTACGTGAAAGAGAAATCGAGCAACAAAAAACTGAACAAAAATAATTTTTGATAGGAGGGTACTCTTGTGAGCGAAAGAAACAATCGTAAAGTCTACACAGGTAAAGTTGTATCTGACAAAATGGATAAAACAATCACAGTTGTAGTAGAAACTTACAAAACACATTCTTTATACGGCAAACGTGTAAAGTATTCTAAAAAATACAAAGCACATGATGAAAACAATACAGCTAAAATGGGCGATATCGTTAAGATTATGGAAACACGTCCTTTATCAGCTACAAAACGCTTCCGTTTAGTAGAAGTTGTTGAAGAATCAGTAATCATTTAATAAGAAATTAGATAAAGGAGGTAACTCGAATGATCCAACAAGAATCACGCTTAAAAGTAGCAGATAACTCTGGTGCTCGTGAAGTATTAACTATTAAAGTATTAGGCGGATCTGGCCGTAAAACAGCTAACATTGGTGACGTAATCGTATGTACAGTTAAAAATGCTACACCAGGTGGCGTTGTTAAAAAGGGTGACGTTGTTAAAGCTGTTATCGTTCGTACTAAATCTGGTGTTCGTCGTAATGACGGTTCATACATCAAATTTGATGAGAACGCTTGTGTTATCATCCGTGATGACAAAGGACCTCGTGGAACACGTATCTTCGGACCTGTTGCACGTGAATTACGTGAAGGTAACTTCATGAAAATCGTATCATTAGCACCTGAAGTATTATAATAAACACTAATTAAGAGGAGGTGTCTACGACATGCATATTAAAAAAGGCGACAAAGTTATCGTTATCACAGGTAAAGATAAAGGTAAAACAGGAACTGTAATTGAAGCACTTCCTAAAAGAGATCGCGTAGTTGTTGAAGGTGTTAACATCGTAAAAAAACACCAAAAACCTACTCAAATGAATCCTGAAGGCGGCATCACAGAATTCGAAGCTGCAATTCATGTTTCAAATGTTATGTTATTAGATCCAAAGACAAACAAACCAACACGTGTTGGTACAAAGATAGAAGACGGTAAAAAAGTACGTGTAGCAAAGAAATCTGGAGAAATCATTAAATAATTATCTGGAAGGAGGTTCTCACATTGACACGTTTAAAAGAAAAATTCTTAAATGAAATCACTCCTGAAATGATGAAAAAGTTTGAATACTCATCAATCATGGAAGTGCCAAAAATTGAAAAAATCGTAGTAAACATGGGTATCGGTGATGCAGTTCAAAACTCTAAAGTTTTAGACTCAGCAGTTGAAGAACTACAAGCAATCACAGGTCAAAAACCAATGGTTACTAAAGCAAAAAAATCAATCGCAACATTCCGTTTACGTGAAGGTATGCCTATCGGGGCTAAAGTTACTTTACGTGGCGAAAGAATGTATGAATTCTTTGATAAATTAGTTAACGTTTCATTACCTCGTGTACGTGACTTCCGTGGTATTTCAAACAAAGCGTTTGATGGTCGCGGTAACTACACATTAGGTGTAAAAGAACAATTAATTTTCCCTGAAATCGATTATGATAAAGTAAGTAAAACACGTGGAATGGATATTGTTATCGTAACGACTGCTAACACTGACGAGGAAGCTCGTGAATTGTTAACACAATTCGGTATGCCATTTCAAAAGTAATCTCTAATATAAAAGGAGGCTAAATTTAGTGGCTAAAAAATCAATGATCGCTAAACAACAGCGTAAACAAAAGTTTAAAGTACAAGAATATACTCGTTGTGAACGTTGCGGACGTCCGCACTCAGTAATACGCAAATTCAAACTTTGCCGTATTTGTTTCCGTGAATTAGCTTATAAAGGTCAGATACCTGGCGTTAAAAAAGCAAGCTGGTAAAATTCAAACCTGAAAGGAGGATATTTTAAATGACTATGTCAGATCCAATCGCAGATATGCTAACTCGCGTACGTAACGCAAACATGGTACGTCACGAGAAATTAGAATTACCTGCATCAAACATCAAAAAAGAAATTGCTGAAATCCTTAAACGTGAAGGATTCGTAAAAAGTGTTGAATATATCGAAGATGACAAACAAGGTGTTATCCGTATGTTCTTAAAATACGGTGCTAACAACGAACGTGTTATCACTGGTTTAAAACGTATTTCAAAACCTGGTTTACGTGTTTACGCTAAAGCTGATGAATTACCAAAAGTCTTAAATGGTTTAGGTATCGCATTAGTTTCAACTTCTGAAGGTGTATTAACTGATAAAGAAGCGCGTCAACGTAATATTGGTGGAGAAGTATTAGCTTACATCTGGTAAGAATTAATTAAAGAAGGAGGTGCCGACAAATGAGTCGTGTTGGTAAAAAGATTATTGACATCCCAAGTGGTGTTGAAATTAAAATCGACGGTAATACTGTTACAGTTAAAGGACCTAAAGGTGAATTAACGCGTACATTTAACGAAGAAATGACATATAAATTAGAAGACAATACTTTAGAAGTAGTTCGTCCATCTGATTCTAAAGCTCATAAAACAATCCACGGAACTACTCGTGCTTTAATCGCAAACATGGTTGAAGGTGTTTCTAAAGGATTCGAAAAGAACTTAGAATTAATCGGGGTTGGTTACCGTGCACAAATGCAAGGTAAAAACTTAATCCTTAACGTTGGATACTCTCATCCTATCGAAATCGTGGCTGAAGAAGGCATTACTTTATCAGTAGATAAAAACACGAAAGTAAAAGTTGAAGGTATTTCTAAAGAGCGTGTTGGAGCAATTGCTTCAAACATCCGTGCTACTCGTCCACCAGAGCCTTACAAAGGTAAAGGGGTTCGTTACGAAGGCGAATATGTTCGTCGTAAAGAAGGTAAAACTGGTAAGTAATCTCTAAAATAGGAAAGGAGAATATTCATGATCACTAAAATCGATAAGAATAAAGTGCGTATGAAAAGACACGCTCGTGTACGTAGCAGATTAGCTGGAACTACTGAGCGTCCACGTTTAAACGTATATCGTTCAAACAAACACATCTATGCACAAGTGATTGATGACGTTAAAGGTGTAACTTTAGCTCAAGCATCAACACAAGATAAAAACTTAGGACTTGAAACAACTTCTAACGTAGAAGCTGCAGTTAAAGTTGGCGAAGCAGTAGCAAAGTTAGCAGTTGAAAAAGGCGTTAAAGCAGTTGTATTTGACCGTGGAGGATACTTATTCCATGGACGTGTGAAAGCATTAGCTGATGCAGCTCGTGAAAACGGTCTAGAATTTTAATAAAAGGAGGAACTCTTAATGCGTCGTGAAAAAGAAGTTAAAGAATTTGAAGAACGCGTAGTAACGATCAACCGTGTATCTAAAGTTGTTAAGGGTGGACGTCGTATGCGTTTCACTGCTTTAGTTGTTGTCGGTGACAAAAATGGTCGCGTTGGTTTCGGTACTGGTAAAGCTCAAGAAGTACCAGAAGCAATTAAGAAAGCAATTGAAGATGCTAAGAAAAACTTAATCACTGTTCCTCGTGTGAAAGGTACTACACCTCACGAAGTTACAGGAAGATTTGGTGCAGGAAGCGTATTAATTAAGCCGGCAGCACCTGGTACAGGAGTTATCGCTGGTGGACCAGTCCGTGCCGTGTTAGAATTAGCAGGTATTACTGACATTCTTTCTAAATCTTTAGGATCTAACACACCAATCAACATGGTTCGCGCTACTGTTGAAGGTTTAAAAGAACTTAAAGTTGCTGAAGATGTTGCAAAATTACGTGGTAAATCAGTCGAAGAATTATACAATTAAGGAGGGCATTCAAAATGGCTAAAATTCAAATCACCCTCACTCGTAGTATCATCGGTCGTCCTGAGACACAACGTAAAACTGTTAAAGCTCTTGGTTTAACTAAGATGCATTCATCAGTAGAAGTTGAAGACAACCCTGCGATTCGTGGGCAAATTAACAAAGTAAGTCACTTAGTGACAGTTAAAGAATTATAATATAATTATCAATAAAAGGAGGTGCCGAAATGAAATTACATGAAATGAAACCAGTTGAAGGTGCTCGTAAAGAACGCAACCGCGTTGGTCGTGGTATGGCTTCAGGTAATGGTAAAACAAGTGGTCGTGGACACAAAGGGCAAAAGGCTCGTTCAGGTGGAGGCGTACGCTTAGGTTTCGAAGGTGGACAATTACCTTTATTCCGTCGTTTACCAAAACGTGGATTTACTAACATCAACCGTAAAGACTATGCGATTGTTAACTTAGATCAATTAAATCGTTTCGAAGATGGTACAGAGATTACTCCAGCATTATTAATTGAAACAGGTGTTGTTTCTAACGAAAAATCTGGAATCAAAGTATTAGGAAACGGTGAATTATCTAAGAAATTAACAGTAAAAGCTCACAAATTCTCAGCTTCTGCTAAAGAAGCAATCGAAGGTAAGGGCGGAACAACTGAGGTGATCTAATGTTCAGAACATTTATCAATTTCTTTAGAACTAAAGAAATTCGTAGCAAGATCATGTTTACACTCGCAATGTTAATTATCTTTAAAATCGGAACTTATATTCCGGTGCCTGGTGTTAATCCATCAGCATTTGAAAGTCAAACCAACAAAGGTATCACTGACTTGTTCAATACCTTTGGTGGTGGTGCACTTAAAAACTTCTCAATACTCGCGATGGGGATTATGCCTTATATCACTGCATCAATCGTAGTTCAGTTATTACAGATGGATGTCGTCCCGAAATTTACTGAATGGTCAAAGCAAGGTGAAGTGGGTCGTAAAAAGCTAACACAGTTTACACGTTACTTCACGATTATACTGGCTTTCATTCAAGGATTTGGTATGAGTTATAGTTTCAACAATATGCTTGGAGGTCAATTGATCACCAACTCAAACGTATGGAACTTCCTACTTATCGCTATTGTATTAACAGCTGGTACCGCATTCTTAATGTGGTTAGGAGAACAAATTACAGTCCGTGGTGTAGGTAATGGTATTTCAATTATTATCTTCGGTGGTATACTATCATCTATTCCATCATCATTAACTCAGTATTATCAACAACGTTTTGTAGGTGCTGATGACACGACGATGGCGATTATAGAAGCGATCGGAATATTGGTTGGTATGATTATCTTAACTGCAATCGCTGTATTCTTCTTACAAGCTATACGTAAGATTCCTATTCAATATGCAAAAAGAACAACGACAAATCGTTTAGCACCACAAGCTACTTTCTTACCTTTAAAAGTAAATTCAGCAGGTGTTATTCCAGTTATCTTCGCGATGGCATTCTTTATGCTACCGAAGACGTTACAGTTATTGTTCCCTAAAGCTGAGTGGGCGAAGACGTTAGCGACACATTCTGATCCGGCACAACCAATTGGTATGGTTGTTTATGTGATACTAATTATTTTATTTGCTTATTTTTATGCATTTGTGCAGGTTAATCCTGAACAAATGGCAGATAATTTAAGAAAGCAAGGTAGTTACGTACCAGGTATTCGTCCTGGTAAGAACACACAAAACTATATTACGAGAGTTCTTTATCGCTTAACTTTCGTTGGGTCAATTTTCTTAGCTGCAATTGCAGTATTACCTTTACTCGTTTCTGATTTCTTAAATCTACCACAGGCACTACGCATTGGTGGTACAAGTTTATTAATCGTAATCGGGGTAGCGTTAGAAACAATTGCACAATTAAAAGCTCAACTTGGTCAGCGTGAATATAGAGGATTCAAAAGACGTTAATGTCTGGAGGGCATTTTATGAATATCATTTTAATGGGCTTACCTGGAGCAGGTAAAGGAACTCAAGCGAGTGAAATTATTAAGAAATACCCGATTCCCCATATTTCTACTGGAGATATGTTTAGAGCTGCTATCAAGAACAACACCGAACTTGGACAAAAGGCAAAAAGCTTTATGGACAACGGTGAACTTGTTCCTGATGAAGTGACAATTGGTATCGTTCGTGAAAGATTATTAGAAGAAGATGCTAAGCGCGGATTTTTACTTGATGGTTTTCCAAGAACAGTTGAACAAGCTGTTGCATTGAATGACATGTTAGCAGAAGCTGATCGCAAGATTGAAGCAGTTGTTAATATTGACGTTCAAGAAGAAGAGCTGATGAATCGTCTGACAGGACGACGCATTTGTGAAACTTGTGGAACAACTTATCATTTAGTATTTAATCCACCTAAAGTAGAAGGTATCTGTGATATCGACGGTGGTAAATTATATCAACGTGCAGATGACAATCCTGAAACAGTTCGAAATCGTTTAGATGTTAATATCAAACAAACGAAACCACTTGTTGATTTTTACACTGAACAAGGTGTATTATTTAATATTGACGGTTCGAAAGATATTAAGGATGTTACTGCTGAAGTTGAAGCTGTTTTACAAAAGCTTTAATCGTTTACCTAGAATTCACCTCTTTGGTGAGATACAAGCGTGGATGTGATCAGTTTGAATCAAGCGAACATTGGTCAAATTGTCACGATAAATCGTGGCAAAGATAAAGGACTATATGGAGTAATTATTTCTATTATTGATCAACGATTTGTACTTGTTGCAGATGGAGATAAACGGAAGATGAAACATCCTAAGAAAAAGAACCTGTCGCATTTAATACTAAGTGATGTTATCTCACCTGAAATTAAATCGAGTATTTCTGAAACAGGTTTTGTAACAGACGCTAAATTACGTTACGTTTTGCAAAAATATACCGCTCGAATTTCGGAATCTTGATAAAAAGGGGGAATTTGATAATGGCTAAACAAGATGTAATTGAATTAGAAGGTACTGTACTTGATACTTTACCAAATGCAATGTTTAAAGTAGAATTAGAAAATGGTCATGAGATCTTAGCGCATGTTAGCGGTAAAATTCGTATGAACTATATCCGTATTCTACCTGGCGACAAAGTAACAGTAGAAATGAGTCCCTACGATTTAACTCGTGGACGCATTACGTATCGTTATAAATAATAAGAACTCCAATATTAAATTAGGAGGTAAGAAACATGAAAGTAAGACCATCAGTTAAACCCATTTGTGAAAAATGTAAAGTTATTCGCAGAAAAGGTAAAGTAATGGTAATTTGTGAAAATCCGAAACACAAACAAAAACAAGGATAAGAAAATGGAGGTGTAATAAATGGCACGTATCGCAGGTGTAGACGTACCACGTGAGAAACGCGTAGTTATCGCATTAACTTACATTTATGGTATTGGTAGAACTTCGGCACAAAAAATTCTAGCAGAAGCTAACGTTTCTGAAGATACTCGTGTGCGCGATTTAACAGAAGACGAGTTAGGTAGAATCCGTGAAAGCGTTGATGGATACAAAGTAGAAGGGGATCTTCGTCGTGAAGTGAACTTAAACATCAAACGTTTAATGGAGATTGCATCATATAGAGGTATTCGTCACCGTCGTGGTTTACCAACACGTGGACAAAATACTAAAAACAATGCACGTACTCGTAAAGGTCCAGTTAAGACTGTGGCTAACAAGAAGAAATAAAAAGTAAAGGAGTGAGCTAAATGGCACGTAAACAAGTATCACGTAAGCGTAGAGTGAAAAAGAATATTGAAAACGGTGTTGCACACATCCGTTCAACATTCAACAATACAATCGTAACAATTACTGATGAATTCGGTAATGCTTTATCATGGTCATCTGCTGGTGCATTAGGTTTCAGAGGTTCTCGTAAATCTACACCATTCGCAGCTCAAATGGCTTCAGAAACTGCTTCTAAAGCAGCAATGGAACATGGCTTAAAAACTGTAGAAGTAACTGTTAAAGGACCTGGTCAAGGTCGTGAAGCAGCAATTCGTGCGTTACAATCAGCTGGTTTAGAAATTACAGCAATTAAAGACGTTACTCCAGTTCCACATAACGGTTGTCGTCCACCGAAACGTCGTCGCGTATAATTTTCAATTAGTATCAAGGACACTTATAATAGTATATAGGACTAAAAAAATTATTCGACGTTGTTGAAGGAGGATATATAATGATTGAAATCGAAAAGCCTAGAATTGAGACAGTAGAAATTAGTGAAGATTCTAAATTCGGTAAATTCGTAGTTGAACCGTTAGAACGTGGTTATGGTACAACATTAGGAAACTCCTTACGTCGTATCTTATTATCTTCATTACCAGGTGCGGCTGTTAAGAACATTGAAATCGAAGGCGTATTACATGAATTTTCAGCGGTTGAAAACGTTGTTGAAGATGTTACATCAATTATCATGAACATTAAGAAGCTAGCGCTTAAAATCTATTCTGATGAAGATAAAACGTTAGAAATCGATGTTAAAGATGAAGGTGTCGTTACTGCTAAAGATATCATGCACGACAGCGATGTTGAAATTTTAAATCCAGATTTAAAAATCGCAACAGTATCTAAAGGTGGACACTTAAAAATGCGTTTAATTGCAAATGCAGGACGCGGTTACACTTTAGCTGAAGAAAATAACACAAGTGATTTACCAATTGGGGTTATTCCAGTTGATTCAATCTACACACCAGTTGAACGTGTAAACTACCAGGTAGAGAATACACGTGTGGGTCAAAGTACGAACTTTGACAAATTAACTTTAGATGTATGGACTGACGGATCGATCACACCACAAGAAGCAATTTCTTTAGGTGCCAAGATTATGACAGAACATTTAAATATCTTCGTTGATTTAACTGATGAAGCACAAAATGCTGAAATCATGATTGAAAAAGAAGAAGATCACAAAGAAAAAGTTCTAGAGATGTCTATAGAAGAACTTGATTTATCAGTTCGTTCTTATAACTGTCTGAAACGTGCAGGTATTAATTCTGTTCAGGAATTAGCTGACAAATCAGAAGCTGATATGATGAAAGTTCGTAACTTAGGACGCAAGTCTTTAGAAGAAGTTAAGTTCAAATTAGAAGACTTAGGTCTTGGATTAAGAAAAGAAGACTGATAAAGGAGGTTACGATTCATGGGTTACAGAAAATTAGGACGTACGTCTGATCAACGTAAAGCAATGTTACGCGACTTAGCAACTTCTTTAATCGTTAACGAGCGTATCGAAACGACTGAAGCGCGTGCAAAAGAATTACGTAAAATCGTAGAAAAATTAATTACTTTAGGTAAACGTGGAGATTTACATGCGCGTCGTCAAGCAGCTACTGTATTACGTCGTGTTGAAATTTTAAACGAAGATGAAACTACGCAATTCGCAATTCAAAAATTATTCACTGATATCGCGCCACGTTACACTGAGCGTCAAGGTGGATACACTAGAACTATGAAAGTTGGACCACGTCGTGGAGACGGTTCAGAGATGGTAATCATCGAATTAGTTTAATCAGTAAATTATCAAGAATATGGATTCACTTATCTTACACATACACACACTTTAAGCAAATGAGTGCAACGATAATGTTTGCCACACACAGATATTGTCTAGCTCAGAGTAGCCTGCCAAATTGAATAACCACTTGCGTGAACTCAACTGGCAGGGTGCGCGCTTTTTTTCATTAAACCTGGCATCCCGGGTTTTTTGTTTTATATAGCTATTTTTTGTGTTAAATGTCTGATGGATGTTTAACAGAGAATATAGCATGTTATACTAATGAAAAAGATTCGAGGTGATAATATGCAGTCTGCTGTCGTAGTAAATCATTTATCTTATCGTTATGAAGATGGCCCATATGTACTGAACGATGTGTCATTTACAATTGAACATGGAGAATGGATATCCATCGTAGGACATAATGGCTCCGGAAAGTCGACGTTACTTAAACTTATGGGTGCAATCATGCCAGTCACTGAAGGTGAAGTCTATATAAATGGCATCAATGTGACTGAAGATACATTTAGCGATGTTCACGAAAAGGTTGGAATCGTGTTTCAAAATCCAGATAATCAATTCGTTGGTGCAACTGTTGAAGATGACGTTGCGTTTGGACTGGAGAACTATGGGATTCCTTACGATGAAATGCATAAAAGCGTTCTGGATGCACTGAATGATGTCGATATGGGTGCATATTTAACACACGAACCCCATCACTTATCTGGCGGGCAGAAACAGCGTGTTGCAATTGCAGGTGTCATTGCATTGAGTCCAAATATTATTATATTAGATGAAGCGACAAGTATGCTGGATCCTGAAGGCAGAATAGAAATATTAGAAGTGATTCGTAAATTACAACGTGAGAAGAACTTAACAGTTATACATATTACGCATCACCTAGAAGAAACGCTTCAGAGTGATCGTATATTGGTGATGAATAAAGGTTCACTTGTTTTATGTGGGACACCTGAAGAAATATATACCCATAGTGAGGCTTTAATCGATATAGGGCTTGACCTGCCATTTGAGATGAAACTGAATCGGTTGATTTTTAACGAAGATGCGTTTGTTACAGAAATGGAGCTGCTGAACAAATTATGACGATTACATTAAATAACTTAGGCTATTATTATTCAAAAGGGACTCCATTTGAAGTGCGTGCCCTCTATAATATCGATATGCATATTGAAGCACATATGTTTTATGGCATAATCGGCCACACAGGCTCTGGAAAGTCGACTGTTATTCAGCATTTCAATGCGCTCGTTAAGCCAACTGAAGGTAGTATTACGATAGATGGACTAACCATTACAGGTAAGACAAAGAATAAATACTTAAAACCGATCCGTAAGAAAGTTGGCATGGTCTTTCAATTTGCTGAACAGCAATTATTTGAAGAAACTGTGCTAAAAGATATTATGTTCGGACCGCTCAATTACGGAGTAGCACCAGAAGACGCTAAAGCACGTGCATACGAGCTTGTAAAACAATTTGGTATGGAAGAGTCCATATTAAATAAGAGCCCGTTTGAGCTCTCAGGAGGGCAAATGAGACGTATTGCGATAATGGGTGTGCTTGCAATGAATCCGGACGTGCTGATTCTTGATGAACCTACTGCGGGACTCGACCCGAAAGGACAGCAGGAAATTATGGATATGTTTCATCAATTACAGCACGAATTAAATATTACTGTTATCCTTGTGACCCATCAGATGGAGCAGGCAGCCCGCTGTGATTATCTTTATGTTATGCATCAAGGCACTGTTGTTGAGGAAGGGACACCTGAAGCAATATTCAGCAAAGATCTATCATATTATGATATCCATCCACCACATATTGTTACTTTGCAACGACAAGTTGAAGCGAAACACAATATAAAGTTTCCGAAGCTTGCACTCAATATAGAAACGTTTGCAGATATGTATAAGGACTGGAGGGAATCCAATGCTTGATAAGATGATTCTCGGACGCTTTGTGCCTTTGCAGAGCTTTGTGCATCGGTTAGACCCGCGCATGAAGATGATCTTCGTCTTTATAATGATGATCTTAATTTTCTTGATGAATAACTGGCAGTCCTATGCAGTAGGCATTATCCTGATATTCATCATATTGAAAGCATCTAACTTATCGTTTATGTTTTTGTTCAACGGATTAAAACCAATACTATTCTTACTCATCTTTACATTGCTCATGCACGTCTTCTTAACAAAAGGAGGTGCGACACTCGTTGATTACGGCATCATTAACATTCAGTCACAAGGGGTAATAATGGGGATTATGATTAGTTTACGCTTTACACTCATTGTCTTCTTAACGACGATTATGACACTGACAACGAGCCCGATTGCACTCACAGATGCAATAGAATCTATACTTAAACCGTTTAAGAGGCTGAAACTCCCGGTTCATGAACTGGCACTGATGATGAGTATTGCGCTGCGTTTTATACCGACACTTATGGATGAAACACAAAAAGTGATGAAAGCACAAATGTCACGTGGTAGTGATATGACAGCAGGAACGCTTAAAGAGCGTATCAAAGCGGTAATACCATTACTTGTACCACTCTTCGTGTCCGCATTCAAACGCGCAGAAGATTTAGCCATCGCAATGGAAGTGAGAGGTTATAAAGGGGATGTCGGTCGCACGAAATATCGTAAACTCGACTGGCATATATATGACACCTTGTCACTCTTAACACTCATACCGATAACACTACTCATCCTTTATTTAAAAAATTAGGAGCATATTATGGAACGCATATTATTACAACTACAATATAATGGTGCGAACTTTCAAGGATTTCAGATACAAAACGAAGGACGCACCGTACAATATGAGTTAGAACGCATATTAAAACGCATGCACAAACAATTTGTACGAATACACCCGTCATCACGTACGGACAAAGGTGTGCATGCGCGCATGCAATACGTCCACTTTGATACACCACTCTCAATCCCAGAATCAAAGTGGCAGCATGCCTTTAATTCCGCATTACCTGACGACATATACATTACACAAGTAACGAAGATCAGTGAACATTTCCATTCACGATACGACTGTATCGGCAAAGCATACCGCTATAAAGTATACGTATCAGAACACCGTAACGTGATGTATACAGGACAGATGACATACATTAAAACAAAGCTGGACGTTAACAAAATGAACGACGCAGCACAACATTTTCTTGGGACACATAACTTTACCTCATTCTGTTCAGCAAAGACAGAAATAGAGAATAAAGAACGCACACTTTACCGCTTTGAAGTAACTGAAACACATGAAGGCTATGATTTCTTAGTTATCGGAAGCGGCTTCCTCTACAATATGGTGCGCATCATGGTGCAGTATTTAATCGACGTCGGCACAGGACAAAAAGATGGCGACAGTATCCCTGCAATCATTCAGGCACAAGACCGAACAAAAGCAGGCAAGACCGCACCAGCAGAAGGACTCTACCTGGAGAAAATCTATCTCGACATTGAAACATTAAAGCAAGATATACCACAAGGTACAGCCACTATCTTTAAAAACCAGAAACATACGATGAACGACGAACAACTTTAACGAAAAATGAAAAATAAACACATAAATTATAGGAATACCATTGACAAACACCACCAAAATGTTATAAGATAAACAACGGTATTGTTTAATATCAACCACGACAATAAGCCCCGGAAACTTATTGTGTTACAGATATATAGACAGGATTTAGAGGGAACTTTTTTTATTTTAGGAGGAAAATATTATGCGTCAAACATTCATGGCAAACGAATCAAACATTGACCGCAAATGGTACGTAATTGATGCTGAAGGTAAGACTATGGGTCGCCTTTCATCTGAAGTTGCATCAATCTTACGCGGTAAACATAAACCAACATTCACACCACACGTTGACTGTGGAGATCACGTGATTTTAATCAACGCTGAGAAAATTTACTTATCAGGTAACAAACCAGAAGACAAAATTTACTACCGTCACTCAAATCACCCAGGCGGAATTAAATCAATCTCTGCTGGTGAATTACGCGAGAAAAACCCAGTGCGTTTAATGGAAACTTCAATCAAAGGTATGTTACCTAAAGGTTCTTTAGGAGACAAAATGTTCAAGAAGTTACACGTATATGCTGGAGCTGAGCATCCACATACAGCACAACAACCTGAAAACTACGAGTTACGTGGTTAATTAAGAGGAGGACAATACATTGGCACAAGTTGAATATAAAGGCACAGGCCGTCGTAAACATTCAGTAGCACGTGTTCGTTTAATTCCTGGTGAAGGAAACATCACTATCAATGGACGTGACGTACGTGACTACCTACCATTTGAATCATTAATTTTAGACTTAAACCAACCATTCGATATCACTGAAACTAAAGGTAACTACGATGTTCTAGTAAACGTTAATGGTGGAGGATTAACTGGTCAAGCACAAGCTATTCGTCATGGTATCTCACGTGCTTTATTAGAAGCAGATCCAGAATACCGTGGTTCATTAAAACGCGCGGGTATGTTAACACGTGACCCACGTATGAAAGAACGTAAGAAGCCAGGTCTTAAAGGCGCTCGTCGTTCACCACAGTTCTCAAAACGTTAATATCGTTGCTATATCAACGTTTACAGCACTTCTCGAAATTATTCGAGAGGTGCTTTTTTATATGGTTTGTGCATGAATAATACCCCGTTAATACCCCTGGACTTGATAAGTTCATGTTATATTTTCGTTTGTCAAAATAAGCTAGACAATTTCTCATCTTCGATGAAACTCATAAATACTTCCAATGGTGTTTTATAGCCCAGTGATTTTCTAGGACGATGATTAATATTTTGAGCAACACTAATGATATGATCATCAGTGACTGAATTAAAGTCTAATTCTTTATCTAATCCACTGCGTCTAAGTATCCCGTTAGAATGTTCATTCAATCCACGTTGCGACGGAGTGCCGGGGTCAGCAAAGAATATTGAGATATCGTGTCGGTTACAGATTGTTTTCCAGTTGGAGAACTCCTTACCACAATCGAAAGTAATCGATTTAAATATATGTGGAGGTAAAGCTGAAAACATAGAGTGAAGAGCATCTTCAATATCATCTGTCTTGCGACCTTGAGGTCGTATAGTGATAATCAGGATATCAAGTATAAAACCAGCGCCTGTGCCTAGTTTGCTCTCAACTTCAATATTCCTCCATGCAATGCCACAATTTCTTTGGCGATGGACAAACCAAGACTAAAGTTTCTATTTAAATGGCTATCAAATTTTCTGAACGCTGAAAAATAAAAAATACTAAATAGTATATACGCTCAGGGGGTATATGTTATACTCACATTATCTTATTACTATCTCTAAAAATATAAAATTAGGAGGTTTTATTTTGCCGAATAATGAAAAACATCAAAATCATGAGAATCATAGCCATCAAGAACATGAGAATCACGCTAGTCATGACGATCATGCACATCATCATCATGGAAATTTTAAAATTAAATTCTTTATTTCTTTGATTTTTGCGATACCGATTATTATCTTATCGCCCATGATGGGGATTAAATTACCGTTTCAATTTTCATTTACAGGGTCAGATTGGATTGTATTAATTCTTGCTACTATTTTATTCTTTTATGGAGGAAAGCCATTTTTATCAGGGGCTAAAGATGAAATTTCAACTAAGAAACCTGGAATGATGACGCTTGTTGCTCTAGGTATTTCAGTTGCTTATATTTATAGTTTATACGCCTTTTATATGAATAACTTCAGTGGTTCATCCACACATACAATGGACTTTTTCTGGGAATTAGCGACTTTAATTTTAATCATGTTATTAGGTCATTGGATTGAAATGAACGCAGTAGGTAATGCAGGCAATGCACTGAAGAAAATGGCAGAACTTTTACCTAATACTGCAGTGAAACTGATTGATAATAATCAACGAGAAGAAGTTAAAATATCAGATATTCATATTGGCGATATTGTGGAAGTCAGAGCAGGCGAAAGTATACCTACAGACGGAATCATTGTTCAAGGAGAAACATCAATTGATGAATCATTAGTTACTGGCGAATCAAAAAAAGTTTATAAAACTCATAATGATGATGTTATTGGGGGTTCAATTAATGGTTCAGGCACAATACAAGTTAAAGTGACAGCTACGGGTGAAAACGGCTACCTATCTCAAGTTATGGGTCTTGTTAACCAAGCACAAAACGATAAGTCAAAAGCTGAACTCCTCTCGGATAAAGTCGCAGGTTATTTGTTTTACTTTGCCGTAGGAATTGGGCTGATTTCATTTATTGTATGGATGCTTATTCAAAATAACGTTGATTTCGCACTCGAACGACTTGTAACCGTATTAGTTATTGCTTGTCCTCATGCATTGGGATTGGCAATACCTTTAGTTACAGCACGTTCTACTTCTATAGGTGCACATAATGGTTTAATCATAAAAAACAGAGAATCTATAGAAATCGCACAACACATTGATTACATCATGATGGATAAAACTGGGACACTTACTGAAGGTAACTTTTCAGTGAATCACTATGAAAGTTTTACGAACGAGCTAAATAATGAAGAAATATTGAGTCTATTTACTTCATTAGAAAGTAACTCTAATCATCCACTTGCCACTGGTATTGTTGATTTTGCTAAAGGCAAAAATATTTCATATGCTACTCCTCAAGAAGTTAATAATATTCCAGGTGTAGGCTTAGAAGGCACAGTTGATAATAAAAAACTCAAAATAGTGAATGTTTCTTATCTCGATAAAAGCAATTTTGATTATAATAAAGAACAATTTACGAATCTCGCTCAACAAGGGAATTCTATTAGTTACCTAATTCATGACCGACAAGTTATTGGTATTATCGCACAAGGGGATAAAATTAAAGAAAGTTCAAAACAAATGGTTTCGGATTTATTATCGAGAAACATTACGCCAGTCATGCTTACAGGCGATAATAAAGAAGTGGCACAAGCAGTGGCTGAAGAATTAGGCATTAGTGATGTCCACGCGCAATTGATGCCCGAAGATAAAGAAAGAATTATCCAAGATTATCAAAGCAATGGTAGCAAAATCATGATGGTTGGTGATGGTATCAATGATGCGCCAAGCCTTATTAGAGCAGATATTGGTATGGCAATTGGCGCAGGGACAGATGTAGCTGTTGAATCGGGGGATGTCATACTCGTTAAAAGTAATCCTTCTGATATTATCAATTTTTTGTCCCTTTCAAAAAATACGATGAAAAAAATGGTTCAAAATTTATGGTGGGGCGCAGGATATAACGTGATTGCAGTTCCTCTTGCAGCTGGTATATTAGCTCCTATTGGTTTAATATTATCACCTGCTATGGGTGCAATACTTATGTCTTTAAGTACGATTATCGTAGCAATTAATGCATTTACATTAAAATTAAAATAAAAGAGGTAAATATAATGTATAAAAATGTTCACAATTTTAATTACGTTATTTTCTATAATGTTTATGGTTCCTAATGATACTTTTGCAGATGGTAAGCATAACATGATGGACATGAAAGAAAATGATCAAAAGCGAATTGATATGATGGATATGAAAAGTCATGACGAAAGAAAAAATTTGAATTCTTCACAAGGAAAAATGAAATAACATTTCCCAAAGTTTTAGAGCCTAAAAAAGATAACAATGGTTATAAAAGTTATACATTAAAAGCGCAAAAAGGAAAGACAGAATTTTACAAAGTTAATTTCTCTAACACTTTAGGATAAAATGGAAATTTACTTGGCCCAACCTTAAAATAAAAAAAGGAGATAAGGTTAAAATTAAGTTAGTCAACAACTTAGATGAAAATACAACATTTCATTGGCATGGGTTAGAAATAGATGGAAAAGTGGATGGAGGCCCTTCTCAAGTTATAAAACCAGGAAAAGAAAAAACAATAAAATTTGAGGTTAAACAAGAGGCTGCTACATTATGGTATCATCCCCACCCCTCCCCAAATACAGCTAAATAGGTTTATAATGGTTTATCAGGGTTATTATATATAGAGGATGACAAAAAGAATAATTATCCTAGCAATTATGGGAAAAATGATTTGCCTATGATAATCCAAGATAAAACATTCTTGAGCATGAAGATAATGGAATGATGGGACAAATAAAAGTAACAAAATAATTTATAAGGAGAATTCAATATGATGAAAAAATTGAGCTTAATTATAGTAGCTTCAGGATTAGTATTATCAGCTTGTTCAACTGGTGAGGAAGAAGAAAATTCTAAAGATCAAAAACAAGAAAACCATATGAATCATAAGAGTGAAAGTAAAGCCCCAGATAATATGAAAAGTACAGATGACAGTAAATATAAAAAGGACGATAAAATAACAATTACAGCTGATCATATGCCTGGTATGAAAAATGCCAAAGGTACTGTGAAAGGTGCTTATAAAACGTATGCTTATGTCGTGAGTTACACACCTACAAATGGTGATGAAAAAGTTAATAATCACAAATGGGTCGTTAATGAGGAAGTTGCAGATGCCCCTGAAAATGGATTCAAGAAAGGTGATACAGTTAAAT
This sequence comes from Macrococcus psychrotolerans, assembly GCF_038095555.1. Taxonomy (NCBI): domain Bacteria; kingdom Bacillati; phylum Bacillota; class Bacilli; order Caryophanales; family Staphylococcaceae; genus Macrococcus; species Macrococcus psychrotolerans. The sequence continues at coordinate 246,791 of NZ_CP124591.1, forward strand.
TAGAAGCTGACCATATGCCTGGTATGAAAGGTGCAGAAGCTCAAATTGATGATGTAGAAAAAACAACCGTTTATATGGTGGATTATAAATCAACAGAAAACGATGAGATGGTTAAAAATCATAAATGGATGACAACTGACGAACTAAAATCTCGTTAATGTCTATCATTTTAAAGCTTTAAAGTATTTAGTTAGTTATTCACAAATGCAATATGAATTCCCTTTGTTAAGTAGACAAGCAAATAAATAAAATTTATGGCTACTCTCATTATCGTGGATATGAGAGTAGCCATTTGTATAGAAAAATCAGGAGTTATTTATGTTTTTTGCAATTTAACAAGTAAAATTACTGCAATATAAAACGGAAAGTGACAAAGTGAATTAGGAATTAAATTCAAAGCATATTAGTAACTTAAACGACCGTTAAACATATAAAAATTCTATATGTAGAAATATTAATTGAATTAGATACAATATAAACATTAAATGAGAACTAGAAAATTCTAGCTTAATTTTACAATCGACGTATTTAAAACTTTTTTGATGATGATTAATGAGGGTATTTATTTTTAATTAACTTATAGACAGCTTTATCGAATGATTCATCACGATCAACTTCACTTGAATCGATTGTAATAAATTCAAAAAGTTGCGTAGATCCTTTCTCTACAACAAGATGGTGTGCAAGTCCTTCAATATCTGAAATTAAGTCTTCATTTTTAAAAAATACCTTTTCAGGTATATCAGTAATCGTTAATATATATATCATATCTTCTTCCCAAATAAAGACTTCAAGCGATGTATTGTTATATGTAGGTTCTGGATATACTGATCCTGGGAACATATACCAATGTTCAAGGTTTGGCAATCTTAAGTTTCTAGTTAATGTCATTATAATACTCCTTTGATAGTAATTAGTGGCAATTATATATAAAATAATAGAAAATACAAATAATTGTATTAATTAATAAAAATGATTGTTTAAAGAATAGTATTGAATATTTTGGAGGGATTATAAATGATCAAATATCCAACGCTTAAAGATAATTTTACAATAGGTATTACTGCACCTTCTTCTGGTATCCCTGAGAATTGTCATCATTTTATGGACGAGATTAAAGAACGTTTTAAAGATGTAAACTTGATTATCGGTGATACGGTAATGACGCAATATAAAGCAAAATCAAGTCATATGAATAAGCGAGCTAAAGAACTTAATGAGTTTTTACAAAGAGAAGATATTGATATTATGATTCCTCCATGGGGCGGAGAACTTGCCATTGAAATAATAGATAAGATTGATTATGCTAATATTCAACCGAAATGGATAATGGGTTATTCGGATACGAGCCTTATCCTTCTTGCAATTACTTTGAATACTGGTATAGCGACAGCGCATGGCACGAATATTGTGGACTTACGTGGAAAATATTCAGACAAAACAACGAGTGCATGGGAACGTGTATTAAAACTTCAGAGGAATGAGGAAATAGTTCAATATTCATCTGATATGTTTCAGAACAGCTGGACGCATCATATTCCAACAGATTACATATTTAATTTTACTGAGCAGACAAAGTGGAAGTCATTAAGTGGAAACAATGTAAAGATTGAAGGACGTTTACTTGGAGGATGTATTGATGTCATCTCTCATATTGTAGGAACACCATATGGAGATGTGGATCGATTTAGAAATGAATACATAGGTGAAGAACCGGTATTATGGTATCTAGAAAACTGTGAGTCATCTTCAGTTACGTGTCGAAGAATGTTACTCCAGATGAAGTATGCGGGCTGGTTTGATAATGTAAGTGGTATTATCTTTGGGAGGACTCAAGTGGATGAAGCGGTGGATGGATATACAATGATTGATGTATATGAAGATATTGCCGATGAACTAGATATACCAATACTATATGACGTTGATTGTGGGCATCAACCTCCGCAAATTACTTTTATTAATGGTGCATACGGTATAGTTGAGTTTGATAATGGAAAAGGAAAGGTTACGCAGAAGTTTATCTAATTCAAGTCGAGATGACGTTAGGACTTTAGGTGTTACTTCTCTTGGTCCTGACAGTATCTAGCGTATTGGCGGTTTATGAATTTAAGGATTGATAATAAAGCCTATTATTGATGTCGAGATTAGTGCGAGTGGCTTGAAGATAGAACTAATTATACAGTTGCGAAAGAAGTATTTTTGAGATTAATTATTAATACTAGATAAAGTTTTGTCAGTAATGCGTTAAGATATCATTGCTTGTAATTAAATGAGAGAGGTGCGGTGTATATGAAGGTGGATATTGATGGTTTCAAGAATGAGGATGCCAAGGAGATAGTAGCACTTATTCATCGTGCCATGTTTGAGACGAATATCACAGACTACTCAAAAGAGGATTTAATTGAAGATGCAAAAGTAATTACTGAGGTTTCTGTCACGGAGCGTGCATCATGGACACACTTTTATGTATTTAGAGCCGATGATAAAATTGTCGGTACTGGTGCAATCGGTCCATATTGGGGTAGCGAAATAGAAAGCAGTTTTTTTACGATTTTTGTGTTGCCTGAATATCAGGGACAGGGTATAGGACATCTTATTATACACACCCTAGAGAGCGATGAATACTACAAGCGTGCTCATCGTATAGAAATTCCAGCTTCCATAACAGCTGTTCCTTTTTATGAGCGATACGGTTATGTATGTAAATGTGATAATAAGCAACCCGACGATGAGGGGATTGTTAGAATGGAGAAATATAGAAGTGATAATGTATAGATCTTGGGGTGGGTACTACTTTTTATAGTATTATAATGGCCTCTATATCTATTGCTCTAAAGAGTAGGGACTCAGATTGTTTTCTAATGATTTTAGTTATGTAGGGGTTTTATAGATGGTTAGCTATCGGGTGTTAATAGAGCCGTGATGGTTATTATGAGACATATAAATGTTTTTAAACGTGAATAATTGGATATAGTAATAATAATAACTTAAAGGAGAGGTTCAGTATGTTTAACTATATGAACAACTTGTATATTGCCAAGGAAATGTACAATGCAGGTAAAGGGAAACTACAAGGAAACGAGGATTTAGCTAAATTATTTGATGAGTTCGGTTATTCGGAAGAAATGATGAAAGTTGTCGGTGGTGTTGAGACAGCCGGTGCAGCGTTACTTGCGCTATCTATCTTCAGCAAGAAGTTTAATCAGGCGGGGGCATTACTTGTAGAAGGTGTAATGCTTGGTGCAATCTATTCCCATCTAAAGGCGGGACATGGTTATGATGCAACAAAGAATGCACGTAATATTCTAGCTTTAAATACAACTTCATTGCTTACAAGCTTCAAAAAAGATAAATAAGCTTCAACTGACACCTCCTGAATCATTCAGGAGGTGTTTCTTTATGATTAATATGGTGCATTGAGGGAAGATACAAAGTATGAAATGCTTTAAATTTGAAGTGAAGGAGTAAATGATATGACAGTAGAAAAATTATTTGAACCGCTTGAATTAAGCAATGGTGTAACAATAAAGAATAGATTATATAAAGGAGCGATGAGTGAAGGTATGGCAGACGGTAACCATCGCCCGACAGAAGCACTTGTTAATGCCTATCAGCATTGGGCTGATGGAGGTATCGGTATGGCGCTTACCGGCAATGTTATGGTCGATCGTCGTTATCTTGGTGAGCCGGGGAATGTCGTTGTAGAAGATGAGCGAGATCTAGATATACTTAAGCGCTGGGCTGAAGCGGGTAAACGTAATAACAGCCATATCTGGATGCAGATTAATCATCCCGGTAAACAAAGTCCAAAGTCGGTATCTCAACAGCCTGTAGCTCCTAGTGCCATTCCCATTAATGGGGATGCCGGCAGTGGATTTAACCCACCACGTGAGATGACATTGAATGAGATTAAAGAGACGATAGAGCGCTTTGTAACTACTGCAGTAATCGCTAAGAAAGCAGGATTTACAGGTGTTCAGATACATGGGGCTCACGGTTATTTAGTGAGTCAGTTCTTATCAGCAAGGGATAACCGTCGCTTTGATGAATACGGGGGGACACTAGATAAACGAATGAAGTTCTTAGTGGAAATCTATACGGGTATGCGCGAGGCGTTAGGTGAAGAGTTTCCGATCAGCTTAAAGATCAATTCAACGGACTTTAGTGACAAAGGGTTCTCCCTAGAAGATTCTATCACTGTAATCAAGAAGATGGATGAACTCGGAATCGATCATATCGAAATTTCAGGTGGAGATTATGAGAAGCCGGAAATGATGGGTGACGGAGAAGTATACTTCCTGGACTATGCAAAGAAAGTAAGTGATATGGTAGAGGTGCCGATTTCTGTGATTGGAGGGTTCCGTAAGCAGCAAAGCATGATCGATGCCATCACAGAGACGAACGTATCAATGATCGGTATTGGACGTCCGCTTGTACTGAATCCTGAGCTTCCAAATCAGCTGCGTGAAGGAACGTATGAGGATGTTACTTTACCAAGACTGACGACCAAGGTTAAAGCCCTGGATAAAATGATTGGAGGCTTCGTTGGCTTAGCGTACTACGAACAGCAAATCAGAAGATTAGGCAATAACCAGAAGCCTGTAGTGCATACGAATGCATGGAGTCCGCTATTTGAGCTCGCTAAGACACATGGTGCGAAGGCGTTTTCGAAAAGAAGAAGATAGATACAGAAGATTAAATTCATTATACCGGTTATAGATGGATCAGATGGGGTATGGACTAATACTATAGAATAGGAGGACGTTTAATGAAGGTACTATTAACAGGCGCTTCAGGTTATATCGGCGGAAATTTATTGGAACAATTGAAAGAAGACTATGACATTGTAGCTGCTTCAAGAAGTACAGATAATAAAGAAGATGAAAAGAACGTAACATGGAAGAAAGTGGATCTCTATGCACTTGAGGATATTGAAGAAGCTATGGAAGGCGTGCATACAGCAATTTATCTCGTGCACTCTATGATACCCTCTGCGAAATTAACTCAAGGTTCATTTATGGATATGGATGCAATATTAGCAGATAACTTTGGCCGTGCGGCGAAGAACAAAGGTGTGAAACATATCATCTTTATGAGTGGAATTATGCCGGACGAAGAGGATGAGAACTTATCAAATCACTTACATAGTCGTAAAGAATGTGAGAAGATTCTGGGCTCTTACGGTGTTCCTGTATCGACATTACGTGCAGGGCTGATTATTGGACCAAAGGGTTCTTCATTCCCGATTCTGAAGAAATTGACAAAACGATTGCCTGCGCTCGTGCTTCCGAAGTGGGCATATAGTAAAACAGCACCTGTGGCCTTAAAAGATGTAGTTAAAGGATTAGCAACATTAGTTAAGCGCGAACCGAAACAAAATGAACAGATTGATATCTATCATGAAGTAACGGATTACAAAGGAATGTTTGAAGCCACTGCATCAGCTATGAAGAAGAAATTACCTATGCTTGATGTACCGTTCATTCCAGTATGGATTACAAAGTTACCTGTCGCATTAATCGCTGGTGAATCTAAGGAACTTGTTTATCCATTAATTGATAGTCTCGTGCATGATATGACACCTTCTAAGAAGAATTATGTAGAAGGCATATCCAATGCACCGACACCGTTAAAAGAAAGTATTGAGACTGCTTTAAAAGATAGTGATGATGAGAAGAAAGGTAAGAAAAAAGCACCTTCTATTGCGAAACAGCTTCAAAAGAATGACGTTAAGTCTGTTCAACGTATTACGATCCCTTCAAGCTGGACGATTGAGCAAACGGCAAACTATTATGTTAACTGGTTATCACGTATCGGTTACTCATTTATCAATACTTCGATTGAAAATGAAGTATTGAATATTTCATTACCAATTTTCAAAGACCCTATCCTTATCCTGGAAAAATCACAAAAGAAATCATCAGAAGATAGGGTGTTGTTCTATATAAAAGGCGGTAAGTTTGCTAAGGTAAACGAAAGCAGCAGAGCACGACTTGAATTCAGACGTATCCTTGATACGAATGAGTGTATAATTGCAATCCACGAATATGAACCATCGCTACCTTGGTTTGTATACACAATTACTCAAGCACGTGTGCATTTGTTAGTGATGAAACTCTTTGGTCTTGAGACTAAGATTTTAGCGAAAACCTTGGATTCTAAGTATCTCGAAGATAAAACAATGACATTACAAGATAACTAAGATTTACACTCACCTTAAAGGTGAGTGTTTTTTTATTCTTTTTTATTCATATCGTTAATTTAATAGGGTATATAATAACTAATAAACTTACTAGGAGGGAAACAATGAAGAAATATCAAGTAGTGATTCTCGGAGCAGGTGCAGGTGGGTTATCAAGTGCAAGCAGATTATTGAAGTCTGGTATAAAGGATATCGCTATCATCGATCATGCAGATCAACATGCTTATCAGCCAGCTTGGCCTCTCGTTGGTTCAGGTGAAGAGAAGAAGACACGTACAGTAAAAAGCATGTCACGTGTAATCCCTAAAACAATTGACCACATCCAGCAACGTGTTACTCGTATTCAGCCTGTAGAGCGTAAAGTGTATTTAGATAATGATGATTTTATTATGTACGAATATCTCGTCGTCGCACTTGGCATACAATTAGACTTTCAGGAGATAGAGGGACTTGAAGCTACGCTAGGCAGAAATGGTGTTACGACAAACTACCTCTATGATTATACAGATTATACCTATGAATTATTAAAACAAACCAAGACAGGTAATGTAATAATAACGAAACCGAAATCAGTAATTAAAGGCGGAGTTGCTCCTGAAAATACATTGTTTACCTTTGATGAATTTATTCGTGATCAGAAAGATAATAAGGCACATCTTATTTTTAAATCAGGGAAAGACACATTATTTCCTGTGGAAAAATATAGACGATATATGGAGGAACATTTAAATAATAAGCATATTGAATATCAACTCAATCAAGAATTGATTAAGGTAGACGGTGACAAGAAAGAAGCGACATTTAAAGAATGGGCTACAGGAGAAACATATACATTACCTTTCTCTATGATTGTTGTAACACCACCTATGAGTGCGCCAGATGTTGTGAAAAATTCGACCTTAAGCGATGAACAAGGGTGGCTGGATGTTAATCCATTTACGCTACAACATGTTCGTCATCAAAATGTATTCGGTATCGGAGACTGTACGAATTTACCAACCATAAAGATGGGAGCGGCAGTAAGAAAACAGATGCCCGTACTTGTCAGTAATCTACTTTCACAGATAAAAGGCAAGCAGTTAAAAGCGCATTATGATGGTTCCACAGCTTGTCCAATAGCAACAGAATATGGTCAGGCTTTTATAGCGGAATTTGGATATGATATGAAACCGAAGGAGTCTATGCCGATAGATCAAGGGAAGACGAATCCGTTATTATATCAAGTGAAGAAACGTGGGATACCATTGATGTACTGGAATGCCTTGTTGAAAGGCAAAGCATAATATTGAACCGAAAGATGACATAGAGAACCGACTCTGCGAGACAGAGTTGGTTTTTAATTTTGTATATAATTGTAAATTGATATTTATTGTTATCAGAAAATTAAGTATAATATGTATAAGAAGTGGCTACGAGACTATTAGAAATTATTAAAACGAATGAACCAGAGTTTTTTAATAATCTTGTGCATATGTTTTAGATGTGATTTAGAAAATTAACGGAGGTTCAGCATGCAGAGTTTCTGGGTTTATGTATTAATAACAATCGTGTTAATTGGTATAGGTATTGGTTATAGTGTCTATGACAGTATTCAACTGAAGCGTAAAGTAAAAACATTGTTTAACAAGCAGGCGACACTTTTCAAACAAAAAGGCAATCATATTATGTTTGATCATTATTATAAGCATATTAGTAAAGAAGAGGCACGATGTATTGATGATATTACATGGAATGATCTAAGTATGGATCAGTTATTTCATCGTATAAACTATCACTTTACATCTGTTGGTGAGGAATATACATATACGTTACTGCGTAATTTCCCGGGACATCATGTTGATGAAACAATGTTGAATAAGATTACTAAGGATGTAAGATATCGTGAGAAATTGTCATTTATATTAGCGAAGCTTGGTAGAAATGCGAATAATGATGCAAGCCGGTTTACAGTGCATTATCAGAAAAAAGAGTGCTACAACAAGCTGATGATACTCGTAAGTTTCTTACCTATACTGAGTTTAGCTATGTTCTACTTCGGTGTTTCTATTGGTATATTCAGTGTAATCCTTGCAATGGGTGTCGTTATGGGGCTATCAGTAAAGTTTCAGTCGCAAAGTGATCTCGTTTATAACGATTTATTCTATGCAATTAAGATTATTGATACGGCAAACGAAATAATGAAGTTGAACGGCCGTAAATCAAATGATAGTAAGATGAAATCCGTTAAGTGGATGAGCTATTTTATGTTAAATGATAATAAGAATGAAGGGAACATTGCGCTTACAATGATTAATGCGATTAAGCAGATGTTTTTAATTGATTATCATTTGTATCATCGCGCGCTTGCGATACTTCATAAGCATCAAGAAGATTTCGCTGCATATTTCAAAGTAGTAGGACAAGCAGATGCAAGTTATAGTACTGCTTTATGGCGAACAACATTACCATATTTCGCTATTCCTGAAGCGGCTGAAGAAAAAGCGCTTGAAGCGGAGGAAGTGTATCACCCGTTACTTGATCGTGCTGTAGCGAATGATTTTAAGTATAAGCATTCTGTACTGTTAACAGGGTCTAATGCCTCGGGGAAATCTACGTTTATGAAAACGATGGCGATAAATTTAGTAATGGCTCAAGGTCTGAATACATCGACAAGTGAAAGATTTGTGTATCAACCAGGAATCATAGCCACTTCAATGAATTTAGAAGATAGTTTAGCGAAAGGTGATAGTTACTTTATCGCAGAAATTAAATCAGTAAAGCACCTCATAGAAGTGCTTAAATTGACATTACCGACCTATATATTCATTGATGAAATATTGCGTGGAACGAACACGAAAGAACGCATTGCTTCAGCAACTGCAATACTAGACTATTTGAATTTACATCAAAACAGTTTGCTATTTGCAGCGACACATGATATTGAATTAACTGAAATATTGACACACTTTGATTTTTATTACTTTAAAGAAACACTGACTGAAGATAATGATATAACATTTGATTATACAATCAGAAAAGGTGTTACAACGACTTCGAATGCAATAGAACTCATGCGTATTCACAATTATCCAGAAAGTATATATAACCAGGCAAAAATGCAGCTTAAACAATTAGAACAACTGAATGTAAGGACTTAAGCACCGCCTACGCGGTGCTTTTTATATATGTTAAAAATACTTTACATAATGTTAAGTATAATGTACATTAGTGGTGAGGTGAACAACATGCTAAAGTCTCATTTAAAGGAGTACCGCGCTAAATTTAATATGAATCAAAGTGAGTTAGCAAAAAGAGTTGGTGTCACAAGACAGACGATTGGTTTTATCGAAAAAGGTACGATTTCACCGTCTATCACGTTAGTGTTAAAGATTTGTCGTGTATTTCAATGTAAAGTTGAAGATCTTTTTGAATTGGAGGATATTGAAGATGAATGAACAACAATTTAAAAGAATTTATCCGTTATTTAATCTAGTCTGTATTGTGTGTATTGGATTACTGATCATCCCACTGAGTATGGTTATGCGTTATACGATTAATGAAGGTGATGTATTGTTTTCTGTTCATATCAACCCATACAAGTATGGTGATATGTTTTTGTACTTTATCATTGCGACAGTGATAATTAATATGATATTGATGGCTGTAAGTACAATATTTCTCGTATGGGCAAAGAAAAAGTTTAGAAAAATTAATTTAGTTCCTGAGATTAATGATCACGATGAAGGAATGAGTTTTGTAACATATGAATCGATGAAACGTTCTTATACTTGGTTGAGCGTGCTGTTACCGTTATTTACAGCTGTTATATTTTTAGTTCCAGATAATTTTGTGACCAAACCCACTGTACTAGGTATATTGCTGTTTATGTCTGTAATTATGTATTTAACGTATTATGTTAGAAATAGAAAGTTATTAAAGGATTAAAATAGAATTTTCAAAATATTCATTGACATCATTAAGATGTTTAATTATGATAGTAATCAATAAATAAAATAAAATATTTTAACTCTTATCCAGAGAGGTGGAGGGACAGGCCCTATGAAACCTCGGCAGCAGATTCTTAATGAACACTGTGCCAATTCCTGCAACGCAAGTTGTAAAGATGAGACGAGACTATACAGAAATTTATCCTGTGGACTTGTTCTTGTCCACGGGATTTTTTTATTTGAGTTAAAAAATTAGGAGGAAACTATGCATGAAAAAAGTATTAGGTTTAATTAGTGCAGTCATATTATCTGCATCTTTAGCAGGCTGTAGTTCAACTGAAAAAGAAGAGGATAAGAAGATTGTTGTTGCAGCTTCCCCTGCACCGCATGGAGAAGTTGTTAAACATGCAGCGGTTGCGATGAAGAAAAAAGGATATGACGTGGAAGTTAAGATTGTCAACGACTATAAAGTACCGAATAAGTTACTGCAAGAAGGCGATGTTGATGCTAACTTATTCCAGCATGTGCCATACTTGAAAGCTGAGAAAAAGACGCATCATTATGATATTGAAGAAGTAGGAAAAGTGTTCACTACGCCTATGGGGGTTTATAGTAAGAAGTATAAGAACCTAGATGAAATTCCATCTGGCTCTGAAATCTTCGTATCAAGTAATCCGGCTGAAGAAGGGCGTTTCTTATCATTCTTTGTCAATAAAGGTGTGATCAAGCTGAAAAAAGGTGTAAAGATTGAAGATGCACACTTTACTGATATCGTTGAAAATAAAAAGAATCTAAAGTTTAATAACAAACAAAGCGCAGAGTTCTTACCGAAGACGTATCGTAATGGTGAAGGGGCTGCAGTAATTATGAATTCTAACTACGCAATTGATAATGGGATTACACCGCATAAAGATGCCATCGCGTTAGAGGATGAATCTTCACCATTTGCAAATATTCTTGCTGTTAAAAAAGGCCATAAGAATGATAAGAAGTTTCAGGATTTGATTGAAGTACTTCAGTCTCAAGATATGAAAGATTATATTAATAAGGAATTCAACAAAGACGTCATTCCATATGGAGGGAAGTAGATGAAGCTAGGAATCATTGGTGTTGGACGTGTGGGCAGTCAAGTGCTGACTGACGTACAGTATTTGAACGTATTTAACGAGATTGTCTTGATTGATAGTGACGAAAATGTTGCGACTGGAGAGGCAATGGATCATTTGCACAGTCAAGGTATTGGTGTCACGAATCATATCAATATTTATGCGGGAACATATAAGGATTTAAAGGATGCGGATGTTATCGTTATAGCGGCCAGTACAAAGACAGATACATCAATTCCAGATCGCACTGCGCTAGCAAAGGCGAATACAGTGATTATTAAAGAAATCACTACACGTATCGGTGAAGTAACGACCGATGCCTTGCTTGTTATTATTTCCAATCCTGTCGATGCGATGACGTACATCGCTTCAAAGTATTATCCGGAGAGTAAAGTGATAGGTACTGGTACGTTATTAGAAACTTCACGTTTTAAAACTTTAATTGCAAATCATTACAACATTGACCCTAAAAGTGTTGAAGGGTTTGTGATAGGAGAGCATGGAGCACATGCTGTACCGCTCTGGAGTAAAACGCGTATTCATGGTATAGCGTTAGAGGAATATGAACAGCTTAGTGGTAACCATAAGATAGATAAAAATGAGATAACTGAGGCGATTGATAGCGTGTCATTTGATGTATTCCATCAAAAAGGCTGGACCAATGCAGCGATATCAAAAATCACTGTATTGCTTATCAAATCGCTTGTGCTCAATGAGCGTTCAATTTTCCCATTATCAACGAGAAATGAGGATATAGCATATAGCTTACCAGTACTTGTAGGAAAGGAAGGCATCATCCAGAGATTAGATATTTCAATAGATAATCAAGAAGCAAAGGATTTAACAACAGCTAAACAATTTATTAGAAATACAATAGAACAGCATTATAATTAAGACCTTGTAAAATTACAGGGTCTTTTTGTATGCATGTGGTTTCTAAGGATATTGTAAAAGGGATACGTAGTCATGATGCTAAACTGCTGATGAGAGCTAGCTTTATGTGAACGGCATAAAAGGTTGAAAGAATATTACATCTAATTAAAGAAAGAATTCCCAAGTCATTAGTCCATCAGAATGAAAGGATTTTTATTTTATTTAGTTTTAACTAATGATTAAAAATGTTTTGTGAGCACCATTCAGGGTAAATAATTAATGTAGAAAATGATGAGAATAATGAAATTATATTTTAGGAGTGGTGGAAATGAAATTTGTAAAAGTACTAGGCGCAACAACTTTAGCGGCTGCCATGTCGTTAGGTGCAGTGCAGGGCGAAGATGCCCTTGCTAAGCATTCAACAGCTGAAGTTCAGAAGCCTTACTATAAGTACTCTGGTTATACGAGCGGAAATGCCAAGTTTATGCTGGATAAAGATTTCGTGCGTGCAGTTAAAGTAAATAACGTAACCGTAAATGGTTATAAAGTAGACCTTAAGCGTATGATTTCAGGAGTTTCAGGCACAGGTTATACTAAGAAAGTTTATGATCAGAACTATACATTTTTTAAGGGGACTGATAAAAATCCATATACAGCGACTTTAGATGTGAGTAACAATGAACTTAAATTCGATGATGTGAAGAAAGTGTACGGCAATGAATACCTTTTCAAAGGTAAGATGATATCTAGTAGTAATAAAGCGGTGCCTTCTAAAGTTGATGGTGTTTACATTTACAACTTGAATGGTAACAGTATACAGTTCCTCGTGGAAAAAGGTTATGTGCAAAAAGTAATATTGGGACATGTTGGCATGGCATAAAAAATTTGCGCTTCAGTTATGAAGCGCAAATTTTTTATGCTATGAATTGGTTCTACAGTTGTGTAAAAGTAATTATGTTATACTGTCAAAGTATCTTTTTTTGTAGGAGGAATTTATGATAGACACATTAAAACGCGAATGGCTTACACAGCCTTTACAAAATATATTAGCGGGTATCGTTGTTTCACTTGCACTGATACCTGAAGTGATTGCATTTAGCGTCATTGCAGGAGTAAATCCAATGGTGGGACTGTATGCTTCATTTGTTATAGCGGTAGTCATCGCCTTTACAGGTGGAAGAAGTGCGATGATTTCTGCAGCAGCAGGTGCAATTGCACTGCTCGTGTTCTCTTTAGTGAAAGAACATGGCGTAGATTATTTATTTGCAGCGACCATCCTGATGGGAATATTACAAGTCATCTTTGGAATATTTAAAGTAGGTAACTTACTCAAATACATACCTAATACAGTGATGATTGGATTCGTAGATTCCCTTGCAATACTCATCTTTACATCACAATTACAGCACATCTTTAATATTAGTGGTGTGACTTATATATTTACTGTGGCAACAATTGTGATTGTATACGTCCTACCCAAATTTTTTACGAAAGTACCAGCACCACTCATTGCAGTCGTACTACTTACAGCAATTTCAATTATGATGCATGCTGATGTTAGGACAGTAGGTGATATCGGAGAAATTAAACGTACATTACCGCATTTGTTTATACCTGATGTGCCCTTCAATTTCGAAACGTTTAAGATTATCTTTCCGTACAGTTTATCGATGGCGGTCGTAGGTCTTGTAGAAAGTCTGCTGACGGCACGTATTGTAGATGATACATTGAAGAGTGACAGTGATAAGAATAAGGAATCACGTGGACAGGGCGTTGCTAACATCATTACAGGATTCTTCGGTGGTATCGGTGGATGTGCAATGATTGCACAAACTGTATTGAATTTGAAATCGGGTGGAACGACGAGATTATCATCGATTGCAGCGGGATCATCTCTTATGTTTTTAATAATTGTTCTTGGTGATTACGTCGTTCAGATCCCAATGAGTATTCTTGCAGGGATTATGGTTGTGGCTGCAATAAGTACATTTGATTTTGGGACATTCAAATTTTTGAAAAATGCAAGATGGATTGACATAATAGTAGTGTTAGTGACTATTACTTTAGTACTTATGACCCACAATTTAGCCATTGGTGTTATTGCTGGCAGTGTGCTGAACTTTGTATTTAACAGAAAAGAGGTGGCTTAAATGTATCAATCCGTTCTTATTGCGGTAGATGGATCACATAATAGTATGCGTGCAGCAGAAGAAGCGATAAAGCTCGATGCTAAGCATTATACGATTCTTTCCGTTATTACAGCAGAAGACTCAAAAGAAAGTGTATTGCATGGTACAGGAGATAGTGAATCAGATCGTAAAGAGGAACTGGAGGATATTATTGCAAAATTCTCTGGACATCACTTTAATGTGCTATTTGAACATGGTTATCCGAAAGAGAAGATTGTGGAGGTTGCGAATCATCATAATCATGATTTACTCGTTATCGGAACGCGAGGATTAAGTGGATTAAAAGAAGTCGTTATGGGTAGCGTAAGTCGTCATGTTGTTAAACATTCTGATATTAATGTACTTGTCGTAAAATAAAACAGGCGATTCCACTTGGAATCGCCTGTTTTATTTTAGTCTTTCAAGTTAAAGTGTTTAAACCCTTTATAAATTACAGGGAAAAATAAGAGTAAACCGACGATTCCCATAATAGGGAAGACTGTTGCGACAAGTTTTGAGAAACTGATAAACGTCATTAAAAATGTAATTATTGCAATAACAACAATTATGATATAGTAATTTCTGCTGTAGGGTTTCGTGATTCTCGAGATAAATGCATAGTTTAAACCAACGACCGTATTATAGATTACAGCAATCATTATTACCGAGAAGACAATTCCGATGGCTGGATGAATTTCCTGTGCAAGCAGTAAAGTGGGTAAGTCAACTTTTACGATATGTTGATACTCTGTAATAAGCCCTAAGTTAATTAACATTAATAATGCCATGATGATACTTCCACCCAATAAACCGCCATAGATTGCATGCGTTCCTTTTTTTAGCTGACCACCCATGACTGATAAGAAACTGAATGCTGCAGCAATCTGTAAACTAGAATAGTTAATTGCGTCAAACCACCATGGGTAGAGTCCTTTATTATCGGGGATGCTAATAATACCGTCAGAGATATTGAAGTCATGTTTCATCATATAAAAAATTGAAATAATCAATACAATCGCAATTAAGAATGGGGTTACCATACTGAGGACACGAATAATTTTATTGAACTGCATACATAACGTTAAGCTCACAAGTGCTATAAAGATTAAACCACTTAACCAAAATGGAATATTGAAACTTTCATTGATTGTACTTGCACCCCCGACACTCATTACGAGTGCCAGACCGAGCAAGAAGGCAGTAAGAATAAAATCAAAGATCAACGAAATTTGTTTTGGTAAAAAATATTTAATACTTGTAGCATGATTTTCACTTTTAACAACATGACCACCCTTCATGACAAACATACCACCTAAAGTAACAAGAAGGCCTGTCAATAGAATGCCCCATATACTATTGCTGCCATGTGACGTAAAAAATTGCAGTACTTCTTGTCCGGTAGCAAATCCTGCACCCACGACAACCCCTACAAATGCAAAAGCAACGACCAGTATTTCTTTAAAATCTTTCATAATAACCCCTTCCAGGATAAAAGCAAAATTTATCTATATAAAATTTTATGATAGCGTTCTTAAAAGGCGATATCCATGAGTTCATATTGTTTAAAGCGATTCCTTTAAACAGGAATCGCTTTAAATATTATTGATTTTCATATAATTTATTTAATGTGACATAGTTTATAACGACACATAGAATATCCATCGCTTCTTTCAGCTCTTCCACATTTAAAAATGATGGTGCAATACGGATAACGCTATCGTTAGGGTCTTTGCCATAAGGATGTGTCGCACCGGCTGGTGTAACTTTTAAACCGAGTACACTACACTTCTCTACAATTTCACTTGCACAATGATCCAATACCTCTATCGTGATAAAATAACCACCTTGAGGTTTGTTCCATTTACAAATTTCTGGTGAATACAGTTTCTCAGATAAGTATGTATCCACAACATCGAATTTCGGAGCCATAATTTCTTTATGTTTACGCATATGTTCAATCAAACCATCTTTGTCTCCAAAAAACTTGACATGACGCAGCTGATTTAACTTATCATGTCCGATTGTTTGAACACCGAATAACGATAATAAGTACTTAATGTTTGTTTCACTTGTAGCAAGTGCTGAAATACCTGCACCAGGGAAAGTCATCTTAGAAGTAGACATAACCATTAAAGCACGCTCAGGATTACCGGCACTTTGACACGCATGAAGTAAGTTTTTCACTTTGATTACTTCTTCACCTAAGTGATGGTATCCGTAAGCATTGTCCCATATAATTCTAAAGTCATCAGCAGCTGTGTGCATGTTTGCCAGGCGCTCTACAGTTTCGTCAGAATAGTTATACCCTTGAGGGTTCGAATAGAGTGGGACACACCACATACCTTTTATTGCAGGATCATCTTTTACTAGAGATTCAACCTGATCCATATCAGGGCCGTGATCTGTCATTGTTACAGGTATCATTTCGATGCCATATGACTCACAAATTGTAAAGTGACGATCATATCCTGGCACTGGACACAAAAATTTTACCTGTTGATCCTTCCAAGGTAGCGCATCTTCAGACACTCCGTAGAACATGAACTTATTAACCATATCATGCATGAGATTCAAACTTGAATTGCCGCCAATATAAATCTCATTTTGAGACACATCGAATAAATCTGCAAATAATGCCTTTGCTTCTGGAATACCACTGGGAATACCATAGTTGAAGTATGATAAGTACGTATCAGCATCCTTGCTCTTTAATACATCGAGCATCTCGAATGATAAAGCCAGCTGTTCTCCTGATGGTTTTCCGCGCGTCATATCAATGTTGATATCCTCTTTCATCAATTGATCATATTGCGCACTATAACTTTGTAATGCTTCTTGAATGTTCGTCATGAATTAAACACTTCCAATCTGTATTATTACTGTCATTATAGAATATTTGACTGTTGATTTACAGTAAGATAAAAATAAAAATCCACCCCCAACAGGGCACTGCACCCTTACTAAGGGAGCTCAATAAAAACACTATTTTCTAGGCTGCTAATTTCCTATATTCTATAGGGGATAAGTAGCCTAGTTTTTGTTGAATTCTAACTTTATTATAGTTTTCAATGTAATTTTCGACAATATCTATTACAATGGTATTAGAGCTTCTAAGCTCACTGTTTAAGTAGAATGTTTCACACTTTAGAGAGGCATGAAAACATTCTATTGGGGCATTATCAGCTGGCGTTCCCTTACGGGACATGCTTCTGGTAATGCCTTTTTCTGTACATAGGGCATAGTATTCATAAGAAGTATAAACACTTCCTTGATCACTATGTAATATAGTACCTGGTTCCAATTGAAGTTGTTTTAATGTCTCATTTACTAATTCTTGATTTTGTTTATTACCGATTTTATATGCCACAATTTCACCATTGTAAGCATCCATGATAGATGAAAGATACAACATTGTATTCCCGAAGGGTAAATAAGTGATATCTGTTAAAAGTACTTCTAAAGGTTTCTCTGCTTTGAAGTTTCTATTTAATAGATTATGTGTTTTATAATATGCATTCCCTGGTCTTTTCGATTTTTTCATTCGTACTTTACAATTTAAATTATGTTTTTGCATAATCCTTTGTACTTTTTTGTGATTAATTGGTTTATTATTTTTTCTATTTAACAAGGCAGTTATTTTTCTATAACCATATGTAAAACGATGTTTCTTACATAGTTCTATAATTTCTCGTTCATCCTCAGATATACTGAAATCTTTGTTTTTCCATCTGTAATAATTTGATTTTGGAATATCTAAAGTTTCTAAAATGACTTTCACTGTATATTTAGATTTCAATTCATTTACTAATTCAACAACTACCTCTGGACCACTTCCTTTCCAATTCCTTGTACTTTTTTAAAATTTCATTTTCTACTTCTTTGCGCTTTAATTCAATTTTTAGCGTCTCAACAGTACTCAATTCTTCATTTCCTTTTCCGTAGGAATATTGTTTACCTACTTGTTGATTGAATCTATGTGTTTCCCCATTTCTATACCATTTCCACCACACTTTAACTTGAGATTCATTTTTAATATTTAAAGCATCCATTATTTCTCTTGTACTATATCCTTTAAGTTTCATTTCTACTACTTTATATTTTATTTCAACTGAATATGCCACTCTTTTCATAGAAAAAACACCTCCGTATAAATTCATTTTAATATGAATTCAACGAAAGTGTTTTTATTTTACTCCCATATCATGGGGTTAGCGCAACAGATAGGGTGGATTTTTATCAAAAATTAACTCCAACAGAAAAAGTTAATTTTCTCTTTATATCAAAAGGAAATATGAAGAGCAATCGTCTTAGATTGCTTCTTTATATTAACATATTTTTAAATGTGTTTTATACATAAATACAAAGTGAGGAAATAAATTTTTATTAAATTAATGAAATATTCAGAAAAATAGTTGACAACATAAATAGTGATGTGTATAATTTCTAGTAATTCAATATTACAAAGCGATAAAAAGGAAAAGTAGATATCGGAATTTACACAGAGAGCTTCAGTTTGGTGAAATGAAGTTAAAGGAAAGTATTGAAAAATGGCCTTTTTTGCTACATGCTGAACGATAATTCTAGTAGGTTCTGTCGAGAGTAGGCACTCGTTATCATTGCCTGAGTATTACACATAATTAATGAAAATTTCTATAAATGTGCGTACTTGCTGAGGTATAGTTAGCGATAGCTATACGAATAAAGGTGGTACCGTGGGAGACCCCTCACCCTTTACTAAATTGTAAAGGAGTGAGGGGTTTTTTGGATTCTGATATGTATGACATGATACATAAGCCTTGGCAAATACAATATATAAACCACACATTTAGGAGGAATTTATTATGACAACTTTAAATACAGTACAACAACCATTATTTGATCACGTAGGGAGCTTTTTAAGACCGCAAACATTAAAGAAGGCACGTGAGCAATACTTAAATCAAGAAATTACATATGATGCATTGAAACAAGTAGAAGATCAAGAAATTAAAAAGCTGATCGATAAACTCGTATCATTAGGATATGAAACTGTAACAGATGGTGAATTTAGAAGAAGTTACTGGCATCTTGACTTTTTCTTTGGATTTAATGGAATAGAACAGCAATTACTCGGTCAAGGGTACGTCTTTAATAAATATGAAACAAGAAGTGATAGTGTGAAGTTTATCGGTAAGATTTCTGGAGAACACCATCCTTTTGTAGAACACTATAAATTTGTCAGGGACTATGCACCGAAACATGTGACGGTAAAACAGACAATCCCAGCTCCGGCACAGTTCTTAGTAGAACTGACACGCCCCGGTGTAAAAGAAACAGTAGATGAATATTATGTATCACGTGAAGCAGTCAAAGATGATATCGTTAAGGCATATACTACAGTAATACAAGAACTGTATGATGAAGGATTACGCGTGCTTCAACTAGATGACTGTTCTTGGGGCATTCATGTCTCTGAGGGCACATTAGAGAAGATACACGGTGACGGTAACAGCGAGAATCTGGATGTGGAAGCACTCAAAGAAGAGCTATTAGACATTAATAACCGTGTAATACACAATGCACCGAATGACCTTATCATCAATACACATGTATGCAGAGGGAATTACCGCTCAGACTTTGCGAGCACTGGTCCATACGATAAAGTTGCAGATCAACTCTTTGCGAAAGAAGACGTTGATGCGTATTATCTTGAATATGATACGGAACGCGCCGGAGGATTTGAACCACTTGCGAAAGTTTCTGGGGAAAAACACGTCGTACTCGGTCTGATTACTTCTAAGTTCCCAGAGTTAGAAGATAAAACGGAAGTAATTGCACGTATTAAAGAGGCAAGTAAATATATTCCTTTAGAGCGACTAAGTCTAAGTACACAGTGTGGATTTGCTTCTACAGAAGAAGGCAATGAACTCACAGAAAGTGACCAGTGGGCGAAACTTGAACTTGTGAAAGAAATTGCGCTACAAGTTTGGGGCGATGGAGAAAATGAATTGCCAGCATAACATATAAAAATAAAATGTTTAAATAGGAAATATGTGGGTAAAATATAGTATTACATGAAAGAAAGGTGATAATAATGACTAATGAAGGTAAATTTGAACAATTAAAAGGCAACGTACAAGAAACAGTTGGTAATGCGACTGGGAATAGAGAACTAGAGCAAGAAGGTAAAGAGAGTAAGATTTCTGGTAAAGTGAAAGAAGTATCAGAGAACGTACAGGATAAAGTCAACGAAGCAGTAGATAAATTCAAAAAGTAATCTCTAGCATTGAGGTAAATGTAGTCATACATTTACCTCAATTTTTTTGTGTATAATGATAATTAATACGAATCAGAGAGGTGAACGAAATTGTATACAATATATTTAGCTGGAGGATGCCTCTGGGGTGTGCAGGCGTTTTTGAAGACGGTACCTGGTGTAGCTAGAACTGAAGCGGGTAGAGCGAACGGCGAGACAGCAACATTAGACGGACACTATGATGGCTATGCTGAATGTGTGAAGACGATATGTGAAGATACACTAGCACTACATGAGCTGCTAGATGATTTCTTTCAGATTATGGATCCGTATAGCGTGAACAAGCAAGGGATTGATGAAGGTCCGAAATATAGAACGGGAATCTATAGTGAAGATGAAGTGTTATTACAAGCAGTAAGACGCTATATAAATTCACGAGAAGATAAAGAGAAGGTTGTTGTAGAAGTGCTGTCACTAAATAATTATATCCGTAGTGCAGACGAACATCAGGATTATCTGGACAGACATCCAGGTGACTATTGTCATGTACCGCTTGAGATGATGAGGAAATATAGATAAGTGAAAAATCTAACATTATTATAAAATATATGAAGGGATAAAATATTAATCAGTGTGGTGATTTATATGTGTATATTTTGTGAAGGTATAAGTGAAAATCAAAAACTATTGGAAACTCAATATTTTTATGTGGTTTATGATATTGATCCAATTCAGTATGGACATTTATTGATCATATCAAATAATCATTTTGAAGATATTCGTGATTTGGAAGAAGACGTTTGCTTAGAATTGTTTAAAATTGAGAAATACTTAATTTCAATTTTAGAAGATGTATTTAAAGTGGATGGTGTTACAATTGTAAGAAATAATGGTAATATTATGGATGAAGGATTACATTTTCATCAGCACATGATTCCTCGTTATGAGCGGGATGGATTTTGGGATAACGTTAAAACCAGTGGACGCAAGATTGACACAAGAAGTTTAAAAAATAAAATTCAAGAATATAAAAAGGTAATGAAATGATTGAATTTAGAAAGTTAACAATCAAAGATAAAATTGTTTTTGAAGAATATATGAGAGAGTGGAGCGATCTAGAAGAAATTATACCAACTGCTACAAACTATAAGCGTTATAGTAGCTTTGAAGATATGATTGAAATATTTGAAATGAGAGAGTCTGGTCAAGAATGGGTGAAGAATACTACATTTTTTTACTTTATAGATGGTGTTATTATTGGTGCTGCTAATATTAGACATACTCTTACAAAGGACTTATTGAACACCGGTGGACATATCGGGTATGGTGTAGGCCGAAGTTATAGAGGGCAAGGCTATGCCACTAAAATTCTTCAGAAATCCCTTGCTTTTGCACGTTCTATTGGAATTGAGAAAGCTTTAATTACTTGTGATGAAGACAATATTGCTTCAAGCAGAGTAATCATAAAGAACGGAGGGTTAGAGGATAAACCATATTATCAGTCTAATGGTGTTAAAAGTAGACGATTTTGGATTGACATATAAGGTATCATGTTGACAATGCATGATACCTTTTTTAATGATTTGACATATACCATATAGGGGTATAAAATGAGGATGAAATGAAAGATACCCCCATACAGTATAGGAGATGATGATATGTCGGAGCACCAGCATATTGCGACACCGAGAGATCATGAAGAGAAAGAAAGGTTAATCAAGCGTTTAAAGCGTGTTGAAGGTCAAGTGCGCGGTATTCAGAAGATGATAGAAGAAGATCGTTATTGTATCGATATCCTCGTTCAGATAAGTGCGATTGAGTCAGCGATGAAACAGGTAGGTTATGCGATCACAGAGCGTCATATGAAGCATTGTGTGAGTGACGCGATTAAAGCAGGTGATGGGAACGATTCAATCGAAGAGTTGATGAAGGTATTGAAGCAGTTCAATAAATAAGGAGTGGATATGTATGGCGAAACAAGAAGTTACTTTACCGATAGAAGGGATGACGTGTGCAGCTTGTTCGAATCGTATTGAGAAAGTGCTGAATAAGATGGATGGTGTCGAAGCTCAGGTAAATTTAACGACAGAGCGAGCAACCGTTCATTATGATGAAGATAAATTGAGTTTGAGTGATATTTCTGAACGTATAGATAAGCTAGGATATCAAGTCCGTCCAGCACATGCAGAATTTGATATTACTGGTATGACGTGCGCGGCTTGTTCGAATCGTATTGAGAAGGTATTGAATAAACAGCCTGCTATACAGAATGCTACGGTGAACCTTTCTACTGAGGTTGCAACGGTCGATTATTATCCGGGAAATATGGATGAGTCTGATATTATTGAACGTATTAAGAAACTAGGATATGATGCAACGCTTAAGAGTGAGGAGCAGTCAGATCGTAAAGAAAATGAACTGCGACGTAAAAAGTATAAATTGATATTAGCAGCGGTACTGTCTCTGCCTCTACTACTTACGATGTTGACGCATCTGTTCGGAATTCATTTGCCGCATATCTTTATGAATCCGTGGTTTCAGTTTGCATTTGCGTTTCCAGTGCAATTTATTATTGGATGGCAGTTCTATACTGGTGCTTATAAAAGCTTGCGCAGTGGATCAGCAAATATGGATGTACTCGTGGCACTTGGAACAAGTGCAGCATTCTTCTATAGTTTATACGAGAGTATTAAATGGATGAGAGGTTTAACGAATGATCCGCACCTTTACTTCGAAACAAGTGCGGTATTGATTACATTAATATTGTTCGGTAAGTATCTGGAAGCACGTGCGAAATCACAGACAACAAATGCATTATCGAGTCTATTAAACTTACAGGCGAAAGATGCACGTGTTATGAGAGATGGCAAAGAGCAGATGGTAAGCATCGATGCATTGCAAGTAGGAGACCAAATCATTGTAAAGCCTGGCGAGAAAGTGCCGGTAGATGGTGTTATTATTAAAGGTAACTCTTCTGTTGATGAATCTATGTTAACTGGTGAATCGATTCCTGTTGAGAAGCATATGGGTGATAAGGTTATCGGTGCTACGATGAATAAGAATGGTAGTTTCACAATGGAAGCTACGAAAGTTGGTAAGGATACTGCTTTGCAGTCAATCGTCAAGATAGTAGAATCAGCACAAGGTTCTAAAGCACCGATACAACGTATGGCAGATATTATATCTGGATATTTCGTCCCGATTGTTGTAGGTATCGCGATACTCACGTTTATCGTATGGATGTTATTTGTTAAGCAAGGGTTTGAAGCATCACTTGTTGCCGCGATATCAGTACTTGTTATTGCTTGCCCATGTGCATTAGGGCTCGCAACGCCGACATCTATTATGGTAGGAACAGGTCGAGCAGCAGAACGCGGCATTCTCTTTAAAGGTGGAGAACATCTGGAACGTACACACGAAATCGATACTATTGTCTTGGATAAGACTGGAACGATAACAAAAGGTGAACCTGAAGTAACAGATTTCACAGGAGACGATCGTGCACTTCAATATTTAGCAAGTAGTGAGCAGTCTTCAGAACATCCGCTAGCAAGTGCGATTGTAAAGTATGCTGAAGAACAAGCAGTATCGTTGAAAGAAGTATCACACTTTGAAGCGGTGCCAGGACACGGAATTCATACACAAATTGATGATGAAGATATATATGTTGGTAACCGCAAGCTGATGCAGCAGTATAATATTGAAATAGCAACATTTGAGCCCAATATGCAATTATTTGAAGCGCAAGGTAAAACTGCGATGATGATAGCTTATGAAGGTAAAGTGCAAGGTGTCGTTGCAGTCCAGGACACGGTGAAACCAAGTGCGAAGGATGCCATTGATGAACTGAAAGTGATGGGCATAGAAGTAATTATGTTAACCGGTGACAATACACGTACTGCTCAAGCAATTGCAAGTGAAGTTGGCATTGATGAAGTAATCGCTGAAGTCTTGCCGGAAGATAAAGCAGAGAAAGTTAAAGCATTGCAGGCCCAAGGCAGAAAAGTAGCCATGGTGGGAGACGGAGTAAACGATGCGCCAGCGCTTGCATTAAGTGATATCGGAATTGCTATCGGTACGGGGACAGAAGTCGCGATAGAAGCGGCTGATGTGACGATACTAGGTGGGGAACTGACACTGATTCCAGAAGCCATTAAACTTAGCCATGCAACAATTCGAAATGTAAAACAAAACTTAGGATTTGCGTTTGGTTATAATGTTATCGGTATTCCATTTGCAGCATTAGGCTTATTAGCACCGTGGATTGCTGGTCTTGCTATGGCATTATCATCAGTAAGTGTTGTCAGTAACGCTCTAAGACTCAAATCTGTTAAAATTAAATAAAATAGAAGTAAAGGGGAGTCTATTATGGAAACAGTATTAAAAGTAAGTGGTATGACATGTGGACATTGTAAATCGGCTGTAGAAGGTGCAGCGAAAGAAGTCGCAGGCGTAAGTGGCGCAGCAGCAGATATTGAACAAGGACTTGCAACAATTACGCATGACGAATCAGTAAATATTGCTGATGTAAAACAATCCATTGAAGATCAAGGTTATGATGTGAAATAGGATGAACGGGTATCGATTGATACCCGTTTTTTTAATTTTGATTTTTTGTGAAAGTGATATATAATTTTAATTAGATATAAAAAATATACTAGGAGTGAGAGGATGAAAATAGAATTAGGGTTAACGTCATTCGGAGATAACGGTTCAATTCATACGATAGAGGGGAAACTGCCGGCCATTCCTGCAGATGAACGTATCAGAAATCTCGTTGAAGAAATACAGCTTGCTGATCAGCTGGGTCTTGATATCTATGGTCTTGGTGAGCATCATCGTGAAGACTATGCAGTATCAGACCCAGTGACGGTGCTTGCTGCAGCTGCAGGTTTAACGAAAGATATTAAATTAAGTTCTGCAGTAACTGTTCTGTCAAGTGATGATCCTGTACGTGTGTATCAGCGTTTTGCGACATTAGATGCGATTAGTAATGGACGTGCAGAGATTATGGCGGGGCGTGGGTCATTTATTGAATCATTTCCTTTGTTTGGTTACGATTTAAATGATTACAACGAATTATTCGATGAGAAGCTTGCATTATTATTAGAAGTAAATAAAAATGAAGTTGTTAATTGGCAAGGGCATCATCGACCTTCAATTGATAATAAGATTGTGGTGCCAAGAGCAGTACAAAAAGAATTGCCGATTCATATTGCCACGGGTGGTACACCAGAGTCATCCGCTCGAGCTGGTATGCTGGGGTTACCAATTACATATGCGATAATTGGAGGTAATCCTGAACGTTTCAAACATAATGTAGATGTTTATCGTCATGCATTGAATGCATCTGGTTTTGATGCAGATCGAGCATTTATTGCAACGCATTCGTGGGGGTATGTTGCAGCGACTGATGAAGAAGCCTTTGAAGCATATTATCCTTCTACGAAAGCGAGTCATGATCGTTTAGCAAGAGAACGAGGCTGGCCAATGTATTCTGAAGCGCAGTTTATGAATGAAATCGAGCACGGTGCCTTATATGTAGGTAGTCCAGAACGAGTCGCTCAAAAAATTATTAAAACTGTAGAAGCACTGAGTTTAAATCGCTTTATGCTACATTTACCTATAGGATCGATGAAACATGAACTGACGATGAATTCAATTCGTTTATACGGTGAAAAAGTTAAACCGATCGTAGATGAATATTTCAAAGATAAATAAGGAGGATATAATGACAATTCAGGCAGTGGCAGAATTTGCTCGAGAAATTGAAAAACTAAAAACAGTGAAGCGCAGAAGCGATACGCTGGACGGGCGATTTGAAAACAGTGCAGAGCATTCATGGCAAGCCGCCCTTATCGCTAATGAATTTGCTCCGTATTATCCAGAAAATATTGATATTTCAATGGTCACTCGAATGTTACTCGTACATGATTTAGGAGAAATATATGCAGGGGACACCTGGGTATTTGATGACGAAGGAAAGGCTGATGCATTTGAAAGAGAGAGGGATTCTTTAAGTAAGGTGATTGCGAGCCTGCCGCAAGCTTCTCAAGCTTCCATTCTTTCTTTATGGGAAACATTTGAACGTGGAGAAAGTCATGAAGCGAAGTACGCGCGAATTATAGATGCCCTTATCGCACTTACCAATTTACATGAAGTTAGTGAAGTGAATTATAATCCATACAATCTGACAAAAAGCCAGGTCGTGCGTAAAAAACAGTTTATCGGTGAAGATGCACCTGAAATCTGGGCATACGCACAAGACTTGATTCATCAATGTGTACAAAAAGGATTGTTAATCGATGAATAAACCGTAACAATTTGAGATAATAAAGTATACATTGATAAAGGTGGAAGTGAAATGAGAATTATTGTATATTGCGGTGCAAGTGAAGGGAATGAAGCCATCTATCTAGAAAATGCGAGAACATTAGGTAAGTGGATTGCTGATAATCACCATTCCCTTGTATATGGTGGAGGAAATGTAGGATTAATGGGAGAAGTTGCAAATACTGTGCTCGAACATGATGGACGTGTAGTTGGTGTCATTCCAAAGTTTCTAGCTGATAGAGAAATTGCACATAACGGTTTGACGGATTTAATCGTAGTAGATAACATGTCCGAACGAAAGAATAAAATTCTTGAAATAGGAGATGTTTGTATCGCATTACCAGGAGGACCCGGCACGCTAGAAGAAATTAGTGAAGTCGTTTCATGGTCACGTATTGGACAAAATGACAGACCTTGCATTTTATATAATGAGAGTGGGTATTATGACCTTTTAGAAGCATTCTATGACAATATGGTCGATAAAGGTTTTCTGACACAAGCAGATAGAGACAACGTATATTTTGTTAAAAGTATTGAAGTATTAAATGAAGTGATAGAAAACTATAGAGAACCTGAAATAAGAATATATAAAAAATAAGATCCAGAGCTGGATCTTATTTTTTATGCTTCAGTTTGTTCCACAACTGCGTGCTTGTCATTAAAGATATTACGGTTAAATGTTCCGAGCATACGAGAAGTTACCGTACCACTTAGCATACTGCCATTTACATTTAGTGCAGTACGTCCCATATCAATCAATGGTTCAACAGTAATTAATACACCCGCAAGTGCGATAGGTAATCCCATAGATGAAAGCACAATAATCGCTGCAAACGTTGCACCACCACCAACACCTGCAACACCGAATGAACTAATTGCGGTAATCACTGCGAGTTGAATGATAAATTCAGGTGACAGTGGGTTAATACCTACAGTTGGTGCAATCATCACTGCAAGCATCGCTGGATAAATTCCTGCACATCCATTTTGTCCCATCGTTGCACCGAATGATGCTGACATATTCGCAGTTGCATCATCCACTCCAAGTGCATTTTTCTGTGCAGAAATGTTAAGTGGAATTGCACCAGCACTAGAACGAGAAGTGAAGGCGAAGATTAAGGTCGGAATAACTTTTTTAAGATATGTAATTGGGTTTAATCCAAATACAGCTACAAGAACGAGATGAATAATGAACATCGTAATAAGTGCAGCATATGAAGCAAGCACAAATTTCCCAAGCTCCATAATGCCAGCAAAGTTTGTGCTGGCAATCATATTTGCCATAAGCGCAAGCACCCCGAATGGAGTTAAACGTAAGATGATTGTGACAAGGCGCATAACAACAGCAAATATAGCATCCACCATCTTTGTAAACATTTCCGCATGTTCAGGTTGTTTGCGACGTACGCCAAGCACAGCAACACCGACTAAAAATGAAAAGATAACAACAGAGATAACTGAAGTCGGACGTCCACCCGTCATATCCATAAAGATATTTGACGGAATGAAATTCACGATACGTTGAGGCATCGTTTTTTGTTCCATCGTATCAAATTTCTGCTGAATCTCTGTACCGCGCATTTTTTGATCTTGTCCGATATGAATTTGATCTGCATTTAAATCAAAGAGTAGTGCGGATCCGATACCAATAAGTGCAGCGACTAATGTCGTCGTGATTAAAGTTCCGATAACCCATGCTGCCATCTTACCTAAACGGTCTGCGGCATCTAAGTTGATAATCGAGCGAATAATTGACACCATGACTAGCGGTACGACGATAACCATAAGTAGTTGAACATATCCGCTACCGATAATTGAATACCAGTCAAGCGTATTTTCAGTTATCTTGCTGCCAGATCCATAGGCAACTTGAAGAAAAATTCCGAGAAGAATCCCGAGTGCCATACCAGTAAACACACGCTTTGAAAATGAAATGTGTTTCTTATGCATTAGAATTAGTAATCCTATAAGAATACTAAGAATTAAGACGTTAAAAAAAGTTAACCAGTTTTCCATCTGATTAAATACCTCCGAAATATTATTTTGTAGACTTTACTACTTTACAATGGAAAGTAATATATTTCAAGAGTAGAATTGAAAATGAATATAATAAACAGAGGTGGCGAACAAAGATGAAGTCCGCCACCTAGGTAGTGGGAACTAGTTATTTATCGTTGTATGTGGCGAACAATGATGAAGTTCGCCACATAGGTAGTGGGAACTAGATGTTTATCGCTGTATGTGGCGAACAAAGGTAAAGTCCGCCACCTAGGCAGTGGGAACAAGGTATTTATCGCTGTATGTGACGAACAAAGGTAAAGTTCGCCACCTAGGTAGTGAGAACTAGATGTTTATCGCTGTATGTGGCGAACAAAGGCAAAGTCCGCCACCTAGGTAGTGAGAACAAGATGTTTATCGCTGTATGTGGCGAACAAAGGTAAAGTCCGCCACCTAGGTAGTGAGAACTAGATGTTTATCGCTGTATGTGGCGAACAAAGGCAAAGTCCGCCACCTAGGTAGTGGGAACAAGGTATTTATCGTTGTATGTGGCGAACAAAGGTAAAGTCCGCCACCTACACCTCAGTCATTTACCCAGACAATTTTATAAGTATATTCATCATGCTTTTCTTTCAATATAAATGATGCATGTTCAGAAGCGATATAAGCTTTTCCACATGTTTTACCTATCGATGCATAGTTTTTGCTCATAATTTTCTTGATTGTCGTTTTTCCTATACCTGTGAAGTCAACAATTTCAGATGTTTTTACATGACTTTGTTTAAGAAGTGCTATGGTATCGAATGCGATGTGTACAGCTTCTTGCTTTGAAACACGTCTGCCACATTCACAAATAATACGTCGTTCTTTATTTTGAAACGATCTTAAAAAATTTTTACAAGAAGGACACTTTATTCCTTTCTTCATATCCTGGAAAGGATAGTAGTATATTCTTTCATGTTTGCTGTCTTTTTTATGGAATTTAGAAAGCGTCGTCAAAGCACTAATATCAACATCATTTGGTGGTTTAATGAGCGCATTTACAATACGGTCGATATCCTTATGAAAAATAATATGTGAATGACCATTAAATCCTGTAACAATAAAGTCCGGATTAATAAACACGGCATAGCTTAATATTTTATAGTCCAGATTATGTTTCATGCAAAACTGCTTCAATTTAATATGCGCTCCCTTAAATTGTGATATAGGATCCTTGATAACATAGTTCTGTTCACTGACAAAGTTGTTATCAATAAAAGCATAATGCCCGGAAAAATTTTTAATATCAAAATGAAATAAATAACCATCATGAATCACAAGAAAATCATATTGAACTTCACCGTGATAATTTAACCTCAGATCCCATAACTTTGTACCACCGCAATTTTTAATGCGTTCGTAAAACTGTTTTTCTCCTATATAGCCAGAATATAAACGCTTGTATTGTGCTTCATCGAAATCGTCTAAGGTTATTCGACCTTGCACTTCAAATAAATATTTGACATAAGAGCTTGGCTCATAAGTTTTTACAAACATTTCGTCACCTCTACTTTAATATATACCGATAAAACAAGGGTGACAAATTACAATTTTGAAAATATTATTTATTTTGTGTAATGCAAAATCGTTTCGCTTAAACGTTGGCAAATTCCTTCAACACGGTCGTTATAGTACTGTGCAAATCGCTCATCCTGCACGTAAAGTGATGCCATATTTCTATGATATTCAGTGCTATACATCCCGCTCATTATTTCAAGCCACGACTTATGATATTCAAAAATCTCTTTACCGATTGAATCACTAATGTCCAGATTTTCATTTATCATGACCTTTAATAATCCAAACATCTTACGTTCGGTATCCACCGCCTTATCATATGAATCTTGAGACAAATATTTATAATGCGCATGGCTTTTATTTAAAGACTTTTCATTATATTTGTCTCTCAGTTCTTTACCATATAATACTTCATTCTCTTTCAGTTTTTCTTCTTTAAATGCTTCAAACTTCTGTTGTTCTGTCATTTGAATCTCTCCTTTTTGATATGAAATTGTGCTATCGATGACTTTAATAAGTTTATCGATATGATTTGCCTGTTCGATTAAGCGCTCACGTTGCATGCTGAGGTGTGATAATGTATTCCCGTTTGTTAACATTCCCTTTATCTCTTCTAAAGAGAACTGCAATGATTTATAAAATAATATCAACTGCAGACGGTCCAGTTCTTTAGAAGAATACATGCGGTAACCTGATTCGGTATAATGATGTGGTTTAAGTAGATTAATCGTGTCATAATAGCGTAAAGTGCGTGCACTTATACCTGTAAGTTCGCTTACTGCTTTTACTGTATAATACATTGCATCACCTCCTTTAATTAAATTACACCTTTACGCAACGTTAAGGTCAACAGTTGTGGTAAAATTAATAAAAATTTACACGAGGTGACATCTATGACAAACATACTCATGAGCACATTCCAGGCCAAATCAAGCTGGAATAATATATTACAGAAGTACTTAGAAAATAAAAAAGTGCTCGTCATTCCTTTCGCATTTGGTGATATCGTAAAAAATGAACGAGATTGGCTGAAAATATATGGACTCCGCAGCAAATATTATTTACAGATGGTGAATCCGCTCGTGAGTTTTGGAGTGAATAAAAAAGATATTTCCTGGGCAAAGTATTATTCCGATACATCTCGGACTTTAAAAGAGAAGATTAATAAAGCGGATGTACTGTTCTTCTCGGGAGGATACCCAGATTTAATGATGAAGCGTCTGAAGGATATGGATGTAATAAAATCGATTCAGAAGTTTAAAGGAACAGTTATTGGTTTCAGCGCAGGTGCGATGGTTCAGATTGAAAACTTCCACATTACGCCTGACAAGGATTATAATCACTTCTCCTATCATTATAGTTTAGAATTGTTACATGGATTTGATGTTGAAGTTCATTATGAGAAGTCCGACGACCATGATGCATATATTGATAAAGTAATCATGGAAAGAAATATTCCGGTATATGCGATAGGAGATAACGGTATCGTTATTGTTGAAGACAACCAATTTAAAAGCTATGGAGATGTGACGTTTTATCATGTATAATACGTCCCACTAGATAATTCTTTAAGTTTTATTTATGATAACTATATTGAAAGGAATGATTTTATGCCGATGATGAATGTTTATGTAACGCTTGAAGAGAAGAAGATGATTCAGGCAGTTGCTGAAGCTTTGGATATGAAAGTGTCAGATGTTTTTAAAACATATTCAATGAAAGAAATAGAAAGTAAAGCACGTGATCTTGATATTGATCAAGTGTCAGTAAAGCAGGATAAACAGCATAAAGCGATGATGCGTGAGCTTGGGTTATAGTGTTTACAACTCATTTTATGCGCTTTATAATATTTCTAAAGGTGGCTTTGTGCCGGTTTTCATTTATATGATGATTACAGCGCCTTCCGATATGGAAGGCGCTTTTTATTTTGGAGGTTATAATGAAGGTTAATTTGTTTTTACTTGCGATGATGGCATTTTTAGCAGGGTTAAATGAGCTTGTGCTAGCAGGTATTCTACCTTATTTTGCGTGTGTAGAGGAATGTTTAAGGGATTTATGTGCTACAGCATGATGAACGAGGCTGACAACTTTAGAAATTGTAAGCGCGCTCCCAAACCATGCGATAAATCCTGTAACTATACTCAGAGCATAGTTTGAAGTTGTGCTTAACATACTCCATGTAACGAGTATGCTGATCAAACCGCCAGTCATGCCGAATACAGCACCGCGACATACGTTCGTTGCAAATTTATTACCGTACTCCATACCTGCAATTACAAGGGAAAGGAGGAATACAGCGGGGAATGTTGCGAATATACCGCCAAAATCTTCCCATGGGATTACTTTTGAAATGATATAGCTGAAAGCAACAGTGCTTCCGCCGATGAGGAATTTTAATAATAGTATTTTTATTTTCATCTGAAAGACTTCCTTTAGATATTTTTGAATGCGAATAATACGCAAGAAATAACAAACCAGCAAAGCGTTGATAACACAGCGCCTTTCTTAAATCCTGTCTTAGGTACAAAGTATGATGCGAAGGTAACAGTTAAGATGCAGCTCGTAATACCGATGACGGCACCGCTGCTTAAATTCATCGAAGCATTTACTAAATCTTCGCCGTGGTGATCGACTGATAGTGCAAGTATTGCTGCTAGAAATACAGCAGGAAGTGTAGCAAAGATACCACCGATTTTACCACCTACTTTACTTGCAATGATAGATGCGCCAGCTACTGCAGCACCACCGATGATAAAGCGTAATATTAACCCGGACAATGATATTCCGAACATTCAGGTCATCTCTTTTCTTTATTCGTGATTAATTTCACAATTAAGAATAAGCGTGTTTTAATATATTGTAAAGTCATTTAAACATAATGCCACGTAATTGTCACAAGTATTACTTTACTAACTTGTTGGTAAAACATACTAAATTCCTATACTATTAAGATACGAACAAATTGTAGGAGAATGCTTGTGAAATATTTTTTGATTGCTATAGGAATCATATCGACTGTACTTGGCTTCATCGGTGCAGCATTACCACTTTTGCCAACAACGCCATTTTTACTGCTGGCAGTATTCTGTTTCGCACGCAGTTCTGATCGTTTTCATGAATGGCTCGTGCGAACAAGGCTATATAAAAGTTATGTACAGGAGTTTTATGAACAAAAAGGATATACGATGAAGAAGAAATTTCAACTATTACTGTCAGTATATATCGTTGTTGGATTTTCAATGTATATGGTCGATCATTTATATATTAGGATTGGACTTGGAATAATGTTGTTCCTACAGACGGTGGTACTGTTTACGTTTGTGAAGACGATTAAAGAATGAAAGGCACGCATCATTTTGATGCGTGCCTTTTTGCGATTACTGTTTCTCTTTCAATCAGTTTATGTGGAATAACAAAACGCGTGCCCTCTATTCTGTCACCTTTTATTAGGTTTGCAAGTTTATGCATCGCTATTTGACCGAGTTTTTCAGTTTCTATATCCAGCGTTGTTAAATAAGGATGCGTGAGCGTTGAAAATATTGAATTGTTAAAGCTAATCACTGAAATATCATCTGGCACTCTATAACCATATAATTCAACCAGCTGAATAATACGCAAAGCGAAAATATCATCCAGTGCGATAATTGCTGTCGTATTTGTAGCCTGTATTTTATCTTCAAATTTGATGTAGTCATCTGGCGCATTTAGTGTCAGGCTTTGATGTGCATTTAACTGTGCCATCATCATCGATTTCTGATAGCCGAAGTATCGTTCATAGAAAATGTTCTCTGTTGTCGTATTTGTGATAAAGAGTATGTTTTGATGGCCATTTTTGATTAAATAATCAGTCGCTTGCTGACCGAGGAGCTGGTTATCATTATCTACATAAATTGTATTTGAAAGTGCGTCATAAGGTTGTCCGATTAATACGAAAGGAATACTATGTTTACGCAAATATTCAATGATAGGATCATCAATGACAGAGTATGTAATGATAAAGCCGCCAACTTGCTTTTCAGTATGCATCGCTTTAACATTCTCGAACAATGTATCGATGTCTTTCGCAATTGCAAGAGCTGTGGTTAAGTTATGAGTTCGTGCTTCCCCGTTTATCGCTTCAATAATTTCAAGGAAGAATGGATTAGCAAGACGCTCTTTGGAATCGAGTGGTGGCAAAATGATGCCTACAGCACTCGTCGTACGCTTCCCAAGATTCCTTGCAGAAATATTCGGAACGTAGCCGAGTTCATCCATTACTTTCTGAACTTTCTTCTTTGTCGCCTGTGAGATGCTCGGATGATCATTGATCACGCGTGACACTGTGCTTGTTGCAACACCTGCAGCGTGTGCAACGTCTTTAACGGTTATTGCCATAGTTTTCCTCCACGTTACATGATTTATCTCTATGATGGAGCAAACGATTGCATTAGTCAATACGCTTATAAAAGCTTATTAAAGTTACTATTTACAAAAATAAGTTACAGTGATATATTG
This sequence comes from Macrococcus psychrotolerans, assembly GCF_038095555.1. Classification (NCBI taxonomy): domain Bacteria; kingdom Bacillati; phylum Bacillota; class Bacilli; order Caryophanales; family Staphylococcaceae; genus Macrococcus; species Macrococcus psychrotolerans. The sequence goes on from NZ_CP124591.1 coordinate 281,686, forward strand.
AATTCAACGAAACCGGTTGCATAAAAATAAAAGGAGTTGAATGTAGTGAAAAAATTATTAAGTTTTGAATTCTGGCAAAAGTTCGGAAAAGCATTGATGGTCGTTGTTGCAGTAATGCCAGCTGCTGGGTTGATGATCAGTATCGGGAAATCGATTCCATTAATCAGTCCGGATATGCAGATGTTGATTACAATTGGTAGTGTCATAGAGAGTATAGGTTGGGCGATTATTGGAAATCTACATCTACTCTTTGCGTTAGCAATTGGTGGAAGCTGGGCGAAAGAGCGTGCAGGTGGGGCATTTGCAGCAGGAATCGCATTTATATTAATCAACCGTATTACAGGTGCGGTCTTTGGTGTAAACAGTGCAATGTTAGCAGATGACAAAGCGTTTACACACACGTTATTCGGCACTAAGATTATGGTGAAAGGGTTCTTTACGAGTGTGTTAGAGGCACCGGCTTTAAATATGGGTGTGTTCGTAGGGATTATCGCAGGTTTTGTTGGTGCCAATGCATATAACAAATATTATAACTACCGTAAGTTGCCAGATGCATTATCATTCTTCAATGGTAAACGTTTTGTACCGTTTGTCGTTATTTTATGGTCGACAATTGTAGCGATTGTACTATCAATCGTATGGCCTTATATACAGGCTGGTATTAACAACTTCGGTCTATGGATTGCAACATCTAAGGATACAGCGCCTATCTTAGCACCATTCTTATTTGGATTTTTAGAGCGTTTATTATTACCATTTGGATTACACCATATGCTTACAATTCCAATTAACTATACGCAACTTGGTGGAACATATGAAATTCTTTCTGGTGGACAAGCAGGGACGAAAGTGTATGGACAAGATCCTTTGTGGCTAGCATGGGCAACAGATTTAGTAAACTTAAATCACGCTGGAGATACAGCGCAATATCATCACGTATTAAATACATTCACACCTGCACGTTTTAAAGTAGGACAAATGATTGGTTCAAGCGGTATTTTAATGGGGCTTGCTTATGCGATGTACCGTAACGTTGATAAAGATAAGAAACCGAAATATAAATCAATGTATTTATCAGCTGCAATCGCAGTATTCTTAACTGGTGTAACAGAACCTTTAGAATTTATGTTCATGTTTGTAGCAGCACCACTTTATGCGGTATATGCAGTTATTCAAGGTGCAGCATTCGCGATGGCAGACGTCATCAACCTACGCGTTCATTCATTTGGGACAATCGAATTATTAACACGTACACCTCTTGCGCTTAAAGCGGGACTTGGCGGCGACTTGATTAACTTTGTGTTAACAACGATTGGATTTGCAATCGCAACATATTTCATTGCAAATCTCTTAATCAAAAAGTTCAATTTTGCAACACCAGGACGTAACGGAAATTATGAGATTGATGGAGAACCTAACGCAACAGAAGTTGTAGCAGCAGATAAGCAAGTGATTCAAGTCATTCACTTATTAGGTGGGAAAGAGAATATTAAAGATGTCGACGCTTGTATGACAAGACTGCGAGTAAGTGTTAATGATAAAGCTAAAGTTGCGACAGAAACAGAATGGAAGAAAGCTGGAGCAATGGGATTAATCGTTAAAGATAACGGTGTACAGGCTGTTTATGGTCCTAAAGCAGACGTATTAAAATCAGATATCGAAGATTTATTACAGTCGGGCGCTGATATTCCAGAGCCAGAAGAAACAATGGTTCAGCCAACTATACTGGACAACTCTGATGGTGCTGGATTTACAGGTCATGTACATCAACTACGTTCAGTTGCAGACGGAGAAGTCATCGATATTACTTCTGTGAACGACCCTGTATTCTCACAGAAGATGATGGGTGAAGGCTATGCAGTAAAGCCGGAATCAGAAGAAGTTGTGTCACCGGTAGATGGAGAAATTATTAGTATCTTCCCGACGAAACATGCAATCGGTATTAGAACGAATGATGGGATAGAAGTGCTTGTGCATATGGGTATTGAAACAGTTCAAATGAAACAACCAGCTTCACGCGTTGTTGTCAATGACGGTCAGAAGGTAAAAGCCGGAGATACATTAGCTTATATGGATCTCGCAGCAGTGAGAGCAGAAGGTAAGGATACGACAATTATTATCGTAATGACCAATAGCGATAAAGTTGATACATTACAATTAAATAAAACAGGAATCGTTCAAAAAGGTGAAACAGTTGGTACGATGACAGTTTAATCAAAAAGACAGTCTTTGGACTGTCTTTTCGTTATAATGGGGATAATTAATGATAAGGAGCGAATGCAGTGAAAGTACTAACATTAAATACCCACAGCTGGTTAGAAGACAATCAAGAAGAGAAACTAAATGTTATCGTGGCGCGTATACTGAAAGCAGACTATGACATTATTGCACTTCAGGAAGTAAATCAATTATCGGAGAATGACGTTATCGATGCACCGAATAATCTTTGCCCTCTATTGGATCAAACGCCTATTAAAGAAGGCAACTTCGCATACGAAATTGTAGAAAAACTACGTGCCCTCGGTGTAACCTATTACTGGAGTTACGCGATGAGTCATATTGGTTATGACATCTATGATGAAGGTAGTGCATTGCTATCTAAAGCACCGATTGATCCATATGCAGTATTTGTTTCGATAGAAGAAAGTCCTGATGACTATAAATCAAGAAAGATACTATTTGGAAAAACAAATGTAGGCGATAATGAGATGCTCGCAGTCAGCTGTCACTACTCGTGGTGGACGACATTTGCAGAAGGGTTCAGCTATGAATGGAATAATACAATTAATGCATTGTCACATTATGAGTTGCCGAAGCTTTTAATGGGAGACTTTAATAATCCAGAAGGTACAGAGGGATATGCATATGTATTAAAAAGTGACGTGAATATACAAGATACATATACAGTCGCAAAAAAGAGAACAGGCAGTCATACCATCGAGAAAAATATTGCAGGGTGGGAAGATAATGATGGTAAGCTAAGAATTGATTTTATCTTCAGTACCCCTGAATTTAAGGTATTACATCACGGTACAGTGTTTGATGGAAGAACAGAAGCAATTGTGAGCGATCACTTCGGAGTAGAAGCGGAAATAGAACTTTAAAAGTACCAGCCATGTGCTGGTACTTTTTTGTTTGTTGACTATTATGGCATAATAAAATTGAGGTGAGCATATGAAGATTATGATTGTTGAAGATGATCCGGTGATTCGTGAACATCTTGCTGAAGCACTTAAAAAATGGCAGTACGAAGTATACATTGCAAAAAACTTTAATGATATCATTGAAGAATTTAATGATTACAAGCCGCATATAGTACTACTAGATATTAATTTACCTGCTTATAATGGTTATCACTGGTGTCAGGAAATAAGAAAGATTTCTCAAATTCCGATTATATTTATCAGTAGTAGAAATGATAGTATGGATCAAGTGATGGCAATGCAGATGGGTGCTGACGACTATATCGAGAAACCATTTAATATGACGGTTACAGTATCCAAAGTTCAGGCGATGCTAAGAAGAAGTTATGACTTTTCCATTTTAGAAAAAGGGATGGAGATTAATGGTGTGGAACTGATTCCAGAACAGGCAAAATTGATGTTTCACGAGGAACATATAGATTTAACGTTGACAGAACTTCAGATTATGCAAAGTCTATTTAAAGCAAATGGAGGTTTTGTCAGTCGCAATGCACTCATCGAATCATGCTGGGAGTCAGAGCATTTTATTGATGATAATACGCTTGCTGTCAACATGACACGATTACGTAAAAAGCTTCAGAAGATTGGGCTTGATAATTTTATTGAAACAAAGAAAAATGTCGGATATCGAGTGGTGAAGTAATGGGTTTTATTAAATATAAATTGAATGAAATCATTATTATTATCGTGCTTTCATTATTATTTGGACTAATTATGATGCTTTATAATACTCCTTTAGAAGGCATTGTATTAACTGCAGGTATTATTATATTTTTAGGAATTATTTATTTCAGTTACAGTATGATGATATATAAAAAAGTGTGTACGGTACAAGAAGAAAATTTACAATTGAAAGAAGAAATTCAGGACATAAGAAATGAAAAGATCGAGTATCAAAGTGAAATAGAGTCATACTTCCTATTGTGGGTTCATCAAATGAAGACACCAATCACTGCTTCAAAATTGTTGCTGGAAGCTGAAGATATTCAAACAATTTCACAGATGCGTCACGAGATTCTGCAGATTGATAATTATACGAATCTCGCACTCAGTTATCTAAAGCTAATGAATGAAAAGACAGACATGGTTTTTATGGAGGTGCGAATGGATGATTTAATCACCCCTCTCATTAAACGTTACTCAATTCAATTTATTCATAACGATACAAAGCTGCATTACGAAAAAATATACGACAGTGTATTAACTGATGCGAAATGGACTAGTGTGATGATAGAACAAATTTTAAATAATGCACTGAAGTATGCACGTGGTAAAAATATATGGATCAAATATAGCGAAGCAGAAAATATCTTGTCGGTAAAAGATGATGGAATGGGGATTAATACTTCTGATTTGCCCAAGATATTTGAAAAAGGCTTCTCCGGATATAATGGTAGATTGAATGATAAATCTAGTGGTATAGGTTTATATATTGTTAAAACGATTGCGCGTAGAATGAATGTCTCTGTTTCAGTAGAATCTGAATTAGGCAAAGGGACAACTTTTCATATGAAATTCCCGAACCTTACAAATTTGTAAGGTTCATTTTTATCTTTGTAAGAATAGATGAAGGTCAGGAAGTTCACGACCGAGTACAATTTACATATAGATTAAAATTAAAGGAGTGACTTTCATGTTATTAGATATTAGAAATGTTAAAAAAGTGTATGGAAAAGGTGCCAATCAAAATGTTGCACTAAAAGATATGAACTTTTCAATTGAAAAAGGAGAGTTTGTTGCAATCATGGGTGAATCTGGTTCTGGGAAGTCGACTTTACTCAATATTATTGCAACATTTGATAAACCGACAGAAGGGAGTGTTTTCATAGCTGGACAGGATATTGGTAAACTTAAAAATAAAGCAGTTGCAAAATTTCGAAGAGATTCACTTGGTTTTGTGTTCCAGGATTTCAATGTATTACATACAATGTCGAACAAGGATAATATATTAATGCCGCTTGTACTAAGTAACAAGAAACCTTCCGAAATGAATGAACGTTTAGTCCCTTTGACAAAGCAGCTCGGCATCAGTGAATTGTTAGATAAATATCCGCATCAAATCTCCGGAGGACAACAGCAGCGTGTTGCGATTGCGCGTGCGCTTATTTCAATGCCAGACATCTTACTTGCTGATGAACCTACGGGTGCACTTGATTCTAGAACGTCGAGTGAAATCATGCATCTATTTCAAAATATAAATGCCGCTGAACAAACGATATTAATGGTGACACATTCGAGTATCGATGCAGCATATGCAAAGCGTGTCGTATTTATTAAAGATGGTATTCTTTATCATGAAATTTATCGTGGTGATGAAACGCAAGCAGAATTTCAAAAACGTATATCTGATAGTTTGGCAGTGTTATCAGAAAGAGGTGTATAAAATGACGCTTAAATTAATTTGGAAGCTCGTCGTTAAGAATTTCAATATGCTAAGAAGTATAATTGCTCCTTTTATTCTGGCTGCCGGCGTAATGTTTGGTCTGGAATATATTATGGTGTCACTCATTAATAATGATTATATACAAAAAAGACATGAGACCTTGCCGATGCTTATTTCTTATGCGAATATCATTGCTGGAATACTGACAGTTATATTCGTGATCTATGCAAATCATTTCGTGATGAAACAACGTAAGCAGGAATTTGCACTTCATATGATTTTAGGATTAGAGAAAAAACATATTCGATTGATGATCTGCTTAGAAATGATCATCCAGATGGTCTTAATTGGATTTATCAGTATCGTGGGCGGTTACTTGTTCGGGAATCTTGTATTTTTAATTCTGAACAAACTGGTAAAAGGTTCAGGTATTACGTTGATGAACTATCCATTCGATGTGAAAGCTGCAATTGTTATAAGTGTGATGATATTATGCGTATATATCCTTCTTTTTATACTGAATCATATAATGATTACAATACAAAGTCCAGTACAGTTGATGCGTTCTCAAAAAGCAGGAGAGGAGAAGACGCGAAAATGGTTTACCGTACTTTGTTTTATATTCGGAAGTATATTTTTGAGTTACGGATATTATCGAGCGATGACTGTTGAAGGTATATTGTCATCTTTTCAGACAATATTTTTTGCAGTACTCGCTGTCATGATAGGAACATATTTACTCTTTATGTCATTAACAATCATCATTTTACAATTATTAAAGAAAGAAGAGAGAATCTATTATCAACCGAAGCACTTCTTTTCTATTTCTGGGTTGATCTCTCGTATGAAAAAGAATGCGATTGGATTGGCAAGTATTACGATGCTTGTGACATTTTTGGTTGTAACGCTGGGTATGACACTGACCGCATATAGAGGGATGGAGAGTCAGGTGTCAGGAAGGTTGAATCAGGATTACCATATCGATATTTACAGTAATACAGATGTTCAGACAGTTAAAAATGAAATTAATCGTTATGCACAAGTTGATTATTACCGACAAGGGGACACTATATTTTTTCCGCTACAGAACATAGAAGGAAACTTGAAGAAGTTGCCTGATAATGCAAGAAGTGCAGATGCAAAAACGATGATCTACGCTGTAGTAACAACAGTGAAAGATCATAATCAATTGCATGATGATCATCTTCAAATCAAAGGTGATGAAGTCATATTAAGCGCAAACACAAGTCGATTTAAAGGGTATCAAGAAGTTAATCTTGCAGAAAAATCAACTAAAGTTGTGTATAGCGATAAAGATTATCTGGGTAACCAGCTAGCGATAGATGCACTTTACATTGTCGTTAAAGATAAATCTGTATTTGAACAAATAAGGCAACATTACAAATCTTATGATCCGAATAAAGAGAAAGCGATGCCTTCAGAAATCACTACAAGCATGGAGTTCAATATTATAAAGGGTGAGAAAGAGTTTAAGAAACATATTTCTGAAATACAGAAAAAGATTGGAACACAAATTGAAAGTAAGTTAGAGATTAAGAAGATGATTTTTGAGCTTAATGGAGGGCTTATATTTATTGGAATTGTAGTGTCAATTGTACTATTGACAGGTATTTTCTTAGTATTATATTATAAGCAGTTATCTGAAGGTTATGAAGATAAACGTAATTATAGTATTATGAAGAAAGTTGGATTGCCTGATGAATTGATTAGATCGACAATTCATAAACAAATATTCTGGGTGTTTGGACTTCCTATTATAGTGACATTAGTGCATACACTATTTGCATCAAAAATAATTTATAATCTGCTAGGGGTACTTGGTATTCGTGATAGATGGATGTTTATTACAAGTTATATCGGCGTGACCATGGTTATCATGCTAGTTTATGGCTTGATGTACTTAATTACGAGCAGAAAATATTATAATATTATTAACGAATAATGCCAGCCGCGTGCTGGTATTTTTGTTTGGAAAATTTCTGCACGCACGCGTCCTGGAACGTGCAGCACCTCATTATTATGAGCAAAAAAGAAACGTGCAGAAATTTGAAGTCATTTCGTCTGCACGTTCCTAAATTGTTATTTAACTGATACTTTTAATACTTCGTATCCAAGTTTTTCTATTGCTTGCTGAACCTCTTCGGGTTCAACGATTGCTGGATCAAATTGCATCTTCGCTTTACTTGCGTTAAATAATACTTTCGGTGCTTCAACACCTTTAATATTCTTCAGCAATCCTTCGATAGATGCTAAGCAAGATGGACAAGTTAATGTTTCGAGTTGTAATGTTAATTGTTTCATAATGATTTCCTCCTAAGATTATTTTTTTGATTTAAATTGAATTAATCTCATCGCGTTTAGTATAACAAGCAGCACACTTACTTCATGAGCGAACATACCTATCGCTAAGTTTACACCGCCCATGATTATACCGATGAGTAGTAAGATTACTGTAATAAGTGCGATTGCGATGTTTTGTTTTAATATGCGCATTGTTTTTCTTGCAAGATTAATTGCATGTGCATATTGTGTCAATGAGTCGTTCATCAGAACGAGATCTGCGGTCTCCATAGAGATATCTGTTCCGCCTTTCCCCATAGCCAGTCCTACATCTGCGATTGCAATTGCTGGCGCATCATTAATGCCATCACCGGCCATTGCAACTTTTTTACCTTGCTGCTGCAGTAATTGAATGTGTTTCAATTTATCATCCGGCATCATTTCAGCTTGATACGTATCCAGACTTAATTGCTGGCTTACAGTGTGAGCAGTTCTTGCGTTATCTCCTGTAAGCATGATGATTTCTTTAATTCCGTTATCACGCATTGTTTGAAGTGCTTCTACTGCATCTGAGCGGATCGCGTCAGCAATCGCGATAATGCCAGTAAATGTATTATCGATTGCGATAAATGTAACAGTATTACCTGACGTTTCTAATTGTTTCGCCTGTTGTTCGTATTGTTCTTGTATCATAATATGATGGGTCTGCATTAGTTTACGATTTCCTATTAATACAGTGTGATGGTGGATTTCACCTTTAATCCCTTGTCCTTTAACTGTTTTTGTTGTAATCATTTCGGATTGGTCGAAAGCTACTCGTGCTTTTACGTATTGCACGACTGCCTTACCAAGATGATGTTCAGAGGTCATTTCGATTTGGCCGACGAGAGATAATATTTCTTGTTCTGTAAAGTGTGTCTTGTCAAATTTAACAGAAGTTACTTCTGGACGACCTTTCGTTAACGTACCAGTTTTATCGAAGACAAGTGTGTCTACTTTTGATAATGTATCGATCACTTCTCCACCTTTAATGAGCGCACCATTTTTAGCGCCATTTCCAATTCCAGCGACATTTGCAACAGGGGCGCCAATAACGAGTGCTCCTGGACATGCAATGACTAGAAACGTAATAGCCAGGTGAAGATCGCGTGTGATAAGCCAGACGATTAATGATAGTATTGCAATACTTGGTGTGTACCATTTTGCAAATCTATTCAGAAACTTCTCTGCTGGTGATCTTGCATCTTGTGCTTCTTCTACGAGTTCTATAATTTTTGCGAACGTCGTGTCTTCATCTACTTTTTCAGTGAATACTTCAATATATCCAGTATCAATAATGGTACTGCTGTAAACTTTGTCATTTTCTTTCTTTGATACTGGGTGTGACTCTCCTGTTATGGATGCTTCAATAATATGAGCCTTTCCTTTAATGATATAACCATCCACTGGCACAGTCCCGCCAGAATATACGACGACTGTGTCACCAATATTAATATCGTCAATATCGACTTTTTCAATTTCTCCGTCTCTTAATCGGTTTGCATCTTGTGGTGCCATGTCAACAAGTTTGCTAATTGAATTACGTGTAATCTTAAGCGTTCTTGCTTCAAGATAACTTCCGAATAAGAATAGGAATGTTACAACAGCTGATTCAGTATATTCATGAATATATAGTGCGCCGATAACTGCAAGCGTTACAAGTAGTTCAATGGAGAAGACTTTCAGCATAAGTGATTGCCATGCTTTTAATGCGATTGGCATCATGGCGATTAATGTTGCGATAATAAGGAAAGCGTTGCTAAAGCTTTGTACATCTGTCCATTTTAATAATAATCCAGATATAAGAAATATAAATGTAATCAGTGTCAATGTGTTTACGTTCTGATAAATCCTCTTCTTCATTGTCTCTGCTCCTTTCGTAATATGTGTTGTCCTTTCACATATTATGATAAGGGAGATTCCACTTTAATAAATTGACTTAGATCAATTTATTGAGGTTTTCCTGAAGAATTCGATATGTTTTATGATTAATCTTCTTTATAATCTGTTCTTCTTCTAATTTATTGAAAGTACGATTTAATGTTTCAGGCTGCATACTTAAATAAGACGCAATATGCTTTTTCGTTAAAGATAAGTTCAGCATATTCCCCTCACGATAGTTTTCGATATACATCATTAGTTTAGAACGGCTATCCAGTAATGAAATATTCGTTGTCTGCGTTTCAGATTCTGACAGACGTTTTGCAAATGTTTCGATAAAGGTAATGCTGATGCTAGGATATGTGTGCATTAATTGATATATATCCTCTCTTTTTATAATACAGATTTCAGCATCTTCTAAGACTTCAGCGTAAGATGTGTTGTTCAAAGAAGGATTGAATAATGATATTTCTCCCGTATAGTCACCGTGAGAAAGTATTCTAATCAGCTGTTCTTCACCGTTTTCATTGAGTTTATAAATTCTGACACGCCCTTTATGCACAACATAGAGAGAATCGATTGTATCTCCAGCTAAATAGAGATGTTCTTTTTTAGCAAAAGATCGTTGCATAATCTTGTTGAAAATAAGCTGCATCGTCTCTTCGTCAAGATGATTGAATATAGGTACTCTCTGCACGCATAATTCATAATTATGATGACATTCCATAATGAAGCCTCCGGTATCTTTTAATCTCATCCTAACATATATAATTGATGAGTTATCAATTTATGATTGTCATTTTCTTTTTAATGTGACATACTAATTATTGTATTAGTATGACCTATTAAAGCGAATGGTATAACACATTAATTATATGAGGTGAATGATTTGAATAAAAAGATCTATGCTTTTGAAGAAGGTACACAAGATATGAAGGACTTATTAGGTGGTAAGGGTGCGAATCTTTCTGAGATGATGCGCCTCGGTTTACCTGTTCCTAATGGTTTCACGATTACGACTGAAGCCTGTATTGAATATCTTGCACAAGGTGAGCAGTTAACAGATGGTTTATCAAATGAATTAAAGACATATATTAAAGGTTTAGAAGATAAGACAGGTAAGGCTTTCTCTTCTAAAGAAAATTTATTACTCGTATCTGTACGTAGTGGTGCGAAGATTTCGATGCCAGGGATGATGGATACAATTTTAAATTTAGGGTTAAACGACGAAAATGTTGAAAGTTTAGCTCAAGTGACGAACGATGCACGCTTTGCGTATGATTGCTACCGTCGTTTGTTACAGATGTTCGGTAGTGTTGTATACAATATCCCGATGGAGGCCTTTGAAGGTTTCTTTGAATCATTCAAAAAAGAAAAAGGCCATCAGATTGATGCAGATATTCCTGCTGAAGATTTAAAGGTGATTGTCGAGAAATATAAAGAAATTTACGTTGAAGAAGCGTATAAGCCTTTCCCACAAGAGCCGTTTAAACAGTTGACAGAAGCGATTGAAGCGGTATTCAAGTCATGGAATAATGATCGTGCGCGTATTTATCGTGACTTAAATGAAATTCCTCATGATATCGGTACAGCGGTAAACGTTCAGGAAATGGTCTTCGGAAACAGTGGAGACCGTTCAGGTACAGGTGTAGCCTTTACACGTAATCCAGCGACAGGTGAACATAAGTTATACGGTGAGTACTTACTCAATGCACAAGGTGAAGACGTTGTTGCGGGAATCCGTACACCGAAAGAGATTGAAACATTAAACGAGCAGATGCCACAAGTGTATCAGGCATTTGTTGATGTCACGAAGAAATTAGAAGCGCATTACAAAGATATGCAGGATATTGAGTTTACCATTGAAAACGAAAGATTATTCATTTTACAGACGAGAAATGGTAAACGTACAGCAAAAGCTGCGATTAACATCGCTGTAGATATGGTACATGAAGGTGTCATTTCTAAAGAAGATGCCGTTGCAATGGTAGATGTAAAATCAATAGATCAGCTGTTACATCCTAACTTTAATGAAGAGGCATTAAAATCTGCTGAATTAGTATCAGATAAAGGTTTGCCAGCTTCTCCTGGTGCTGCAACAGGTATTATCGTCTTCTCAGCATTAGATGCAAAAGCGAAAGCTGAAGCAGGTGAAAAAGTTATATTAGTTCGTCCGGAAACTTCTCCAGAGGATATTGAAGGTATGATTGCTGCTGAAGCGATTGTAACGACACATGGGGGTATGACGAGTCATGCTGCTGTAGTTGCCCGTGGTATGGGGAAATGCTGTGTAACTGGATGTTCAGATCTTGAAATTAATACGAAAGAAAAATACGTAAAATATGCTGGTAAAACGCTATCTGAAGGTGATGTAATCTCAGTTAACGGGTCAACGGGTGCTGTATATATCGGTGAAATTGAAACGACGAAAGCTGAAGCAAGTGATGTCTTTGAAGAATTTATGGGCTGGGCAGAAGAAATCGCACGTTTATCTGTACGTATGAATGCTGAAACTGAAGGCGATATTAAAGCGGGCTATTCATTTAACGCTAAAGGTATCGGTTTAGTACGTACTGAACATATGTTCTTTGGTGAAGAGCGCTTAGTCGAAATGAGACGTTTCATCTTAGCATCTACATACGAAGAGCGTGTAGAAGCATTAAATAAAATTAAAGTGTATCAAACAGAAGACTTTGAAGGCATCTTTAATTTATCCGGGGACCGTCCGTCAATCGTCCGTCTATTAGATCCACCATTACATGAGTTCTTACCGAAAGGTGGAGAGGAAGTTAAAGCAGTTGCAGATCAGTTAGGTGTAACGACAGACTTCCTGGAAAAACGAATCAGTGAATTACATGAATTCAACCCAATGCTCGGTCACCGAGGTTGTAGATTAGCAATTACTTATCCTGAGTTATATGAAATGCAGACTGAAGCAATTATTACAGCTGTGCTTAATCTAAAACAAAAAGGGATTGAAACGAAACCGGAAATCATGATTCCGTTAGTTTCAACATCACAAGAATTTGTTATCTTAAAAGATGTCGTAAAGAATAAAGCTCAGGAAATCATGGATGCAAAAGGTGTACAAGTTGACTACCTAATTGGTACAATGATTGAAACACCACGTGCATGTTTAGTTGCAGGCGAACTTGCTGAGCACTCAGAATTCTTTAGTTTTGGTACAAACGATCTAGCACAATTAACATATGGTTTCTCTCGTGATGATGCAGGTAAGTTTATTAATGAATATATCAACCGTGAAATTCTTAGCGTCGATCCTTTCCAAACATTAGATGTAGAAGGTATGGGACAATTAATCAAGATTGCAGTTGAAAGTGCGAAATCAGTGAATCCATCGATTAAGATCGGGGTCTGTGGTGAGTTAGGTGGAGATCCTAAATCAATCCATTTCTTTAATGGCTTGGACATTGATTATGTATCATGTTCACCATTCCGTGTGCCAGGCGCAATTCTTGCAACAGCTCAAATTCAGGTGGAATAATATCGGGAGGCAGTACATTTGAGTAAGTATGAAGAAGACGATCTATTGATTTATATTGTTTCTGATTCTATCGGTGAAACAGCGGATAGAATGCTCCATGCAACATTGTCCCAATTTCCTAAACTAACTTCTGTCACAGTCAAGAAGTTCTCATTTGTAAAGGATGAAGAAGCGTTTAGAAATATATTGGAACTCGCGCATGATAAAAATGCAATTGTTGTTACAACACTTGTTAATCCGGACTTTAATGAAATAGGTAAAGCGTATGCTGAAGAAGTTGGATTATCATATATTGATTATATGACAGGTATGATTAAGGTGATTGAGCATCATACGGATATGGAAGCAAGACATGAAAGTGGTGCATTACGTAAGTTGGATAGCGATTACTTTAAGCGTATTGAAGCGATTGAGTATTCGGTGAAATATGATGATGGTAAGAACTTTAATAATTTAAGTGAAGCGGATGCATTAATTATAGGGGTATCAAGAACATCAAAGACACCACTCAGTATGTACTTAGCAAATAAAGGGTACAAAATTGCCAACATCCCGCTCGTGCCGGAATCACCAATCCCAGAATCAGTATTTCAAGAGAAAAACTTAAAAGTGATTGGTCTTACCGCAAGTCCCGAATATATTATGAACATCCGTACTGAACGCGTGAAAATTCTTGGGCTGACAGGTCAAGCAGAATACAATAATCTGCGTCGTATTAAAGAGGAGTTAAGTTACGCAGAAGAAGTGTTTAATCGTCTGAATGCAACGGTAATTAATACGGAATTTAAGTCGATTGAAGAATCTGCATTTTATATCGAGAAATATTTAAATAAAAAATAAACCGCTATTGTTAAGCGCAGCAAATTTATTGCTGCGCTTTTAACAATTTAAAGCAAGAATATGCTATCATGATAAATGCTCAAAAAGGAGGATGTTATGGAAAATAAAAATATAATTCAAAAAAATATTGGATTCTTTCCGGCACTTGCACTCGTTATGGGAACTGTTATCGGTTCAGGTGTTTTCTTTAAAGTATCCAATATAACAGAAGTGACAGGAACACCAGGAATGACTTTGCTTGTATGGCTGCTAGGAGGATTGATTACAATCTGCGCTGGCCTTACAGTCGCAGAGCTTGCAGCTGCAATTCCAAGGAACGGTGGATTGACAACATATATAGAATATACTTATGGCAAATTTTCAGGGTTTTTGGCAGGATGGGCACAAAGTTTTATCTACTTTCCAGCGATGATTGCAGCACAGGCAATTGTATTTTCAGAACAAGTACTCAACTTATTACATCTTAAAGACGGGTGGATTGTGCCAGTTGCATTTATTGCAGTGGCTTCGATTTACCTGATCAATATTATCGGATCTAAGGCAGGTGGTATTCTGCAGTCTGTAACGCTAGTGGTTAAACTTATTCCCTTGATCGTTATCATTATATTCGGTTTGATGAATACTGGAGACGTTGAAGTATCGCTTGCACCGAACACCGGAGATACGGGAATTAACTTCTTTACAGCGATTGGTGCAGGGTTACTTGCAACGATGTTTGCGTATGATGGCTGGATTCATGTCGGTAATATTGCCGGGGAAATGAAGAATCCAAAGCGTGACTTGCCGCTTGCAATTGTTCTAGGGTTAGGATTAGTTACTGTAATTTATTTATTAATTAACGCAACGTTCTTATATACATTGCCGATTGATGAACTTAAAGGGAATTTAAGTGCAGCTACAGATGCATCAGAAATTTTATTAGGAGATATGGGTGGAAAACTCGTTACGATTGGTATATTAATTTCAGTTTACGGTGCATTAAATGGCTATACAATGACAGGAATGCGTCTACCTTATGCTATGGCAGAGAAGAACATCCTGCCATTTAAAGAATCATTTATGAAAGTGACAACGGCAGGCATTCCTTGGTTCAGTGGACTGGTACAAGTTATTATTGGAGCGATCATGATTACTTCACGCTCGTTTGATGCAATTACTAATATGCTTGTATTCGTTATCTGGGCGTTCTACGTGATGGCGTTCTATGCAGTGTTTATACTAAGAAAGCGTGAAAGTGAGTTGGAGCGACCATACAAAGTTCCGTTATATCCATTGATACCAGCCATTGCAATTATTGCAGGTTTATTTGTAATGGTGAATACATTATTCACACAACCAGTATTAGCGATTGTTGGGATCATTATAACGTTGCTTGGAATACCGATTTATAAGATGAAGATTAGAGTAAAATAATAAAATGTATCAGTCTATCAATAGGCTGATACATTTTTTATTATTTCACTAAATATTTCTTTAGCAGTATTATTCTTTGCAAGTCTAGGAGCCTGTCCACACCATAAATGGAGATCCTCTACTTGATAATGCAAGGCTGCTTGTTTTCTTAATGAGCTTGTTAAATCATTTTGATACGGATATGGTAGAATGTCATCGTTAAATTTTTCTAATTGAGAGATCAGGAGATTCTTGATACCACGGGCTTCTTTGCCGCTTATTGCTTTCGTCAGTACAGTATCGGTTTCTGATGCATTGAATATTGCTTCTTTATGAATAACAGGCGCCTTGCTTTCTTTGCTTGTTAAAAAGGCGGTACCCATCTGAACACCGGATGCACCGAGTGCGAGAGCAGCATTTATTCCACGATGATCCATTATGCCACCAGCTGCTATGATGGGGATGTTAATTACGTCAGCAACTTGTGGGATTAAGGCAAACAGACCGATATTGTTTGTCGTTTTGAAATTTGCACGATGTCCACCTGCTTCATAACCTTGAATGACGACTGCATCCATTTTTGCTTGTTCACAAAGGAATGCTTCTTCGACTGAAGCTGCGCTGCCAATAACTTTAATATCATTGGATTGTAACTTAGAAATCATCTTGTTGTCTGGAATACCGAACGTGAAGCTTACAATAGGGACGTGCTTTTCAATAATGATATCAATCATCTGCTCAAATGATTCATATGTGTGTGATTTTATGTCTGGCACATTGAGATTATATTTAGAGTAATACGGCTCTAAAATCGACTGCATTAATTTAATAGCACTTTCATCTACATCAGGATGTTCGGGAACGAATAAATTAACAGCAAAAGAATTTTGTGTTAGTTGATGTACTTCATTAATTTCAGTTAACAGTTGTTCATGGTTCATATAGCCCGCACCAATCGTACCAAGGCCGCCTTCGTTGCTGATCGCTGCTACAAGCTCAGGTGTGGTCGAGCCTGCCATACCTGCTTGAATGATTGGATAATCTATATTTAATAAGTTGCATATCGGATTTTGATTAGACATCTCAGGACTCCTTTCTATATGAGTAAAGATATCATAATTACAAATGTGCGAAAAAGAATTTGATTATATATTGTGTTACATTAAATGGAATTACACTATACACTTAGAAGTCTATCATGACACGATTAATTCCATACTTAGTATTTGAAAGTACAAAAGAAGCTTTAGCATATTATGAAGACGTATTTGGTGCAACAGAAGTAAATCGTTTACCAGTAGGAAAAGAACAAGCTGAGCAATTCTTGTGTGGTGTTATGGGTGCGCTGGATGTTTAACGGTAACTAAAATTATTTTAGAGCAGATAATCAGCTCTTCTTTTGTGCTATATTATCATTAAAGGGGGAGAGAGATGACGCTAACAATAATGTATCAGAACAAAGAACATTTACTTAAAAAAGTAGAACATGACGAAGATATCCCACAGGATGCATCTTTTATATGGTATGACTTTGAAGGTGCGAATGAAGAAGAACGCCTGATATTTGAAAAGCATTTTGAATTGAATGAGCTGACGATTGAAGAAGTAATCAATAAAAAATCACGACCAAAATATAAGAAGTTTCCAACATATGAATATCTCGTATTCCAGAAAATAGAAAAGTCAACGTTTGAAGCAGAGACAATCAATATCCTCATGAAAGATAATGTTCTTATTACATATCACGACGAAGATAATGAGCCGTTAGATGAATTGGATGCAGTTGCACAGGAGCTAGAAGAGAATGCACCAGACACTTTAACGCCACATACGGCAACGCTGATGTTGCTTGATAAGATTGTAGACTTTTATACAGAGATTGTTGAAGAGATAGAGACGAAAGTGCTTGAATTTGAAAAAGGACATGCGAATGATCGCATGAAGAACTATATTATGAATGATATATTTGAGCTACGCTCGGAAATGATAAAGACAAAGGGCATTATTGTTCCGATGAGCGAACTCATAGATGAGATAGAAACTGATGATACGTTGATTCAGACGAAACATGATCATTATTACATCCACCATATTAGAGATCATGTGATTAAGCAGCAGAATATGATAAAGAATGCACATGAACTGACCGATGAAATCAGAAGTAACTATGAGTCATTTAATAACTATCGGATGAATCGTGTGATGCAAATTCTTACCTTGGTTTCTACAGTATTTCTACCACTTACTCTGATCGCAGGGATATATGGTATGAACTTCGAATATATGCCGGAGTTAAAGTGGCATTATGGGTATTTCACTGTGTTATTCATCATGTTTTCCATCATGATTGGGTGCATGATTTATTTTAAGAAGAAAAAATGGTATTAAAAAAACAAGCACTCACAATTGTGAGTGCTTGTTTCCAACATTAAATATTATAATTTAACGATGTTAGCAGCTTGAGGTCCACGTTGACCTTCTTCGATATTGAATTCAACTGCTTGACCTTCTTCTAAAGATTTGTAACCTTCACCTTCGATAGCGCTGAAGTGAGCGAATACGTCGTCTCCGCCTTCAACTTCGATGAATCCAAAACCTTTTTCTGCGTTAAACCATTTAACTGTACCTTGTGTCATAATAATGACCTCCAAAAAATTATTAAATAATATCTAATGTTTTACAAAGAAAACTTCACATATTACAAAAAGTTTCGACTAAACACGATTACTCTTTGTAATATGTGAAGTTCTTTGTTTCTTGCATATGTTCGATATATTTGTACTAAGTATATAACGGATATTCTATGTTGTCAATTAAAGATTACTTTTAAATATTGAATAGAAGCGATAAAGGGCTTACGTATCATGTTTAGATACATAAAATAAAAAAACGAGTACTCTTATGAGTACTCGTTTCCAACATTAAATATTATAATTTAACGATGTTAGCAGCTTGAGGTCCACGTTGACCTTCTTCGATATTGAATTCAACTGCTTGACCTTCTTCTAAAGTTTTGTAACCGTCTCCTTCGATAGCACTGAAGTGAGCGAATACGTCGTCTCCACCTTCAACTTCGATGAATCCAAAACCTTTTTCTGCGTTAAACCATTTAACTGTACCTTGTGTCATAATAATGACCTCCAAAAAATTATTAAATAATATCTAATGTTTTAAGAAAAAACACTTCACATATTACAAAAATAGTCGGCTTACATGATTACTTAGGTAATATGTGAAGATCCTTTGTTTCTTGCATATGTACGATATATTTGTACTAAGTATATAACGTATATCTAGATTTGTCTACAAAAAGTAGTCATAAAAATCCAAAATGAGTAAATTTATATTATAAAATTCATATAAAATGGATGCCCATTACAGTAGGTATAAGCTTTCGTGAAATTTTCATTCATCAAAAATAATTTTTCTAATTCATACGAATTAATACGATAGCTAAGAAGATAAAGGCTAATCCTAGATATTGGACCCCCGTTACTTTCTTCTGTTTAGCACCGATCCATCCAAATGAATCAAGCAGGATGCTACAAATGATTTGTCCGGATAAACAAATAATTACAACGAGGCCTGTGCCCATGATTGGGACTAGATATGACATACCGAATACGAAGAAAGAGCCGAGTATTCCACCTATCCAGATCCATTTCGGTTTATATTTGCCGATAGCAAAGCGAATCTGAGTGATTTCCTTTCTTATAATAGTTACGATGATGAATAAAAATATGGTACCAACTAAAAATGAAACGAATGCTGCATGTACGGGTGATGCTAATATACTGCCGAGTTTTCCATTAATTGCAGATTGAGTGGCCATGAGCATGCCGCCTGCAATCCCGGTAATCTGAAATGGCAACTTTGATTTAGTATCTTCTTCGAAATCCATATAGGCCTGTTGTTTGCGTTTTCTTAACCATTCGGGTAGTGCGATAACCATTACAACACCAGCGACTAAGATTAAAAGTCCAGCACACCTTAGCAATGTCAAGTGGTGCATCGATGCCTGGAATAGCCCGAAGTGATCAATCATGATACTCATTATAATTTGGCCCATAATCGGTAATACGACAGTCTGCACGCCCCCAAGCACAGGAAACAGTAGAATATTTGCAGTAAGGCCAATTAACCCTAATAATCCCCCAAGCCATATCCATCCGGGTTCCTCTATGAATATTGAAGGATGAATAAGTACAGTATGTTTAGTAAATAAAGTGATAAAGAATAAAAATATTGTACCCACACTAAAAGATACAAACGATGCAACAAACGGTGACAGCACATAGCTTCTTAATCGTGAATTAACAGCTGTCTGAATCGGTACGACGATACCTGCGGCAAGCGCAAATAGAAAATAAAACATATTAGTCTCTCCTTTTATATATATAGTACTTAAAAACAACGATAAACGCCATATCTGAAAAAACGAGAGCGTAGGTACAGTTCTTGAAAGAATCTTTTTTTACTTTTCTGAAAATATTTCAATACCTTGATTTCAAGTATTGACGGGTTTATAATAAAATATAAATTCATTTATTATAAAAAAATATAAAATATTATTTTATTTACAATTTGTTCATCATTTAATGAATGCTGAACAAATTGTAAATAATGATGGAGGTTAGAAATTGGAAAAGCTATATCATTATTTATACTGGACATTGCGTGTTGTGCTGCAGGTAAGTTTGCTCACTTTGTTTTATCTGGCGGGAGAATTTGTTAACGCACATACATTAATCACAATTCCAGGCAGTCTGATCGGATTGATTCTTTTATTTATTGCCTTGGAAATAAAGGTTGTTCGTCCGGAATGGCTCGGTTTAGGTGTCAATGCACTGCTTAAGATTATGCCGATATTGTTTGTACCAACATTAGTAGCGCTTATGAACTATGGTCCACTTTTTATGAAGAGTGGTTTATTTCTAATGTTTGATCTGGTACTTTCTTCGCTTATTATCTTCTTTATGACAGGATGGTTTACACAAATGGCGGTTAACTATAAGAAGAAAAGAGGAGAATCTCTATGATAGAAACATTAAGTTTATTATTTCTTACTATAATATTATTTACAGGAGCGGTTGCACTGAACAAACGTTATCCTAAAGTATGGACATTGCCTATCTTCACAGTAAGCGGGTTGATGATAATCATACTTATTGGTTTTCATATTCCTTATAAAGAGTATCAGCATGCGACTGCGATTTTCAATTTTCTATTAGGACCTGCAATTGTAGCTTTCGCATTGCCGCTCTATCAAATGAGAAAAGTAGTAGTAAAATATCTCCACTTCATTGTAGCAGGCTTCACTATGGGGCTTATGGTGTCCCTTTTAGCAACGTATTTGCTCGCTATGGTATTGCCGCTAGATAAGACACTTGTGCATTCACTATGGGAGAAAAATGTGACATTGCCTGTTGCGATGAATATTGCATCTTCTACTAATGGTAGCGTAGCGTTAACATCCATTGCTGTGATTATTAGCGGCTGCATTGGATTTAGTTTCGGGCATAAGGTGATGAAGTGGATGAAAATCGATCACTTTGTAGCACGTGGTGTCGCCATGGCCGCGGTTGCACATGTATTTGGTACAAACACATCAATGGCACTTAGCAAAGAAGAAGGTGGTATCGCACTTGTAACGATGATTGGGACCGCAATACTTGCGAGTATTGTTATACCGATGTTAATTGTGTGAGTAATATCACGAAATATAATGATATAAGATGGATTTCTCAAAGAACGCCGTTATAAGGCGTTCTTTTTTATTCACAAAAATTTAACTAAATATTCTGAACAATTAATTGAAAACGCTTACTTTTAGGTGTAGAATTGAACTGTATAAAATAATGTATCGGAAAGAGGGTGTTAAGGTTGAAGGAAAAATACGATGTTGCAGTAATCGGTGGTGGCCCTGGTGGATATGTCGCAGCGATTCGTTTAGCTCAGTACGGTAAGGAAGTTGTGCTCTTTGAAGCAAACAATCTCGGTGGTACATGCTTGAACGTTGGCTGTATACCATCAAAATCATTACTTAGATCTGCTGAAATCGTCGAAACTATAAAGCATTCGGAAGAATTTGGCGTAATGAGTAAGGGATTTAATATTGATTACAAAGTAATTAAGTCACGTAAAGATGAAATCGTTAATCAACTTGTTACCGGTGTAGGTTACTTACTCAAGAAAAATAATATTACAATAAAAAATGAGTATGTTGAATCTATTGAGCAGTCAGAAGTTTTAACGAAAGAAAATCGTTATGATGTATCGCAAATTATTTTAGCAACAGGTTCAAAACCATTTGTTCCTAAAATAGCAGGTATTGATGAAATAGAGTTTGATACGACAGATACAATATTCCAATGGACTGAACTACCGGACAAGATGGTTATCATTGGTGGTGGTGTCATTGGTGTTGAAATGGCACAAGCTTTTGCATCATTTGATGTTGAAGTTACAGTGGTTGAAGTGGCTGAAGAAATTTTGTTAACGGAAGATAAAGCGGCGCGTGATCTTGTGAGAAATCACTTAAAAGACCAAGGCGTCCATATCATTGAGCATGCTTCGATTAAAAAAATCGAAAAAGGAATGCTTAAACTTCAAGATAAGACGATACCTTTTGACAAAGTATTAATTGCAACAGGTAGAAAGAATAATTTAGAACTCGCAAAGAAATTAAACGTAGCTTTAAGTGAAAATCAAAAGTTTGTTGAAGTTAATGAAAACATGCAAACAAGTATAAAACATATATATGCAATTGGAGATATCGTACCAGGATTGCAGTTAGCACATGTAGCTAGCCATGAAGGTACCATTGCAGCAGCCCATATCTGTAAAGAACCATTTAAATCTGGTGATAGTAACGCAGTACCGCGATGTGTCTATACGACACCAGAAATAGCTTCATTTGGTATGGATTTAGAAACAGCACTTAACCAAGGCTTTGATGCACATGTTTATCAATATGATCTCTCAGGAAATGGTAAAGCAATGGCTTATGGCGATACGCAGGGCTTTGTAAAGATTATCAGTGAGCAAAAGTATGGAGAAATTCTAGGAGCTGTCATCTGTGGTCCGCATGCGACCGAATTAATCAGTACCATACTCGCAGTGAAAGAATCAGAAGGTACGGTATTTGAAATGAAAGATCAAATATTTGCACATCCAACAGTTTCAGAATCTATTGGAGAAGCGAGTCTAGATTATTTTGATTTAGCAATTCATAAACCTTAAGTAGGAGGAGTTAATTATGGAAAAAGAAAAAGCATTATGGGTTTATCGTAAAATGAATGAAATCCGTGAATTTGAGGATGAAGTGCATAGAATATTCTTAACAGGGGAAATCCCTGGATTTGTTCACTTGTATGCCGGTGAAGAAGCAGTAGCAGTAGGCGCTTGTGCAGAATTAACGGATGATGACTACATCACGAGTACACACAGAGGACATGGTCATGCGATTGCAAAAGACTGTGATATTCTCGGAATGATGGCGGAAATATTTGGACGCAAAGATGGCCTGAACAAAGGGAAAGGGGGGTCTATGCATATTGCTGAAGTTGAAAAAGGAATACTTGGTGCAAATGGTATTGTAGGTGCAGGATTCCCATTAGCAAATGGTGCAGCATTATCGATAAAAACGTTAAAGCAAGATGCTGTTGCAGTATGTTTCTTTGGAGATGGTGCATCTAACGAAGGTACTTTCCATGAAGGGCTTAACTTCGCATCGATTTTAAACTTACCTGTTATCTTTATCTGTGAAAATAATGGATTTGGCGAAGCAACCCCTCATAGTTATGCTTCTGCTTCAGAAACAATTGCGGAAAGAGCGTCAGCATATAATATGCCGGGTCATCTAGTGGATGGTAAAGATGTAACTGCTGTCAATGAAAAAATGATAGAAGCGGTGAAAAGAGCAAAAGCAGGTGAAGGCCCAACATTGATTGAATGTAAAACATATAGAAATTATGGACATTTTGAAGGAGATAACCAAAGTTATAAATCGGATAAAGATGAATTACGTGAAGTAGATCCGATTACGATTTTTAAAGATAAGGCACTTGAAGCGCAGTGGTTTACTGAAGAGGAAGCCAAAAAAATTGAAGACGAAGCAAAAGCGTTAATAAAAGAAGCGGTTGAATTTGCAGAAAATAGTCCATTACCAGATGAAGCATCTTTACTTGAAGATGTTTATGCAGATTAAGGAGGAATAATAATGAGTAGAGAAATTACTTATATGG
The DNA here is from genome assembly GCF_038095555.1 of Macrococcus psychrotolerans. Lineage (NCBI taxonomy): Bacteria > Bacillati > Bacillota > Bacilli > Caryophanales > Staphylococcaceae > Macrococcus > Macrococcus psychrotolerans. Next base: position 305,476 of record NZ_CP124591.1, read on the forward strand.
CTGCAGTAACTGAAGCTATTGATCAAGCGATGGAGAAAGATGATACAGTCATTCTGTTAGGTGAAGACGTTGCCGGTGGGAATACGATTGAACATCTTGAAGGCGATGAAGCTTGGGGAGGTGTATTCGGTTTAACGAAAGGTATTGTCGGTAAGTATGGACGTGAGAGGGTTATTGATACACCAATTGCAGAACAGAACTATGTGGGTGCAGGAGTTGGTGCAGCAGCTACAGGGCTGAGACCGATTGTTGAACTGATGTTTAATGATTTTATCGGATATGCGTTAGATGCACTTCTGAACCAAGGGTCAAAGATGCGTTATATGTTTGGTGGCAAAGCTAAGATTCCGATGACTTTGAGAACCGTTCATGGTGCAGGCGCTTCTGCTGCTGCTCAGCACAGTCAATCATTATACGGAATGTTTGGTGCGATACCTGGAATAAAAGTTGTGGTGCCATCAAATCCTTATGATGCGAAAGGCTTACTTTTAGCTGCAGTAGAAGATGATAACCTCGTCGTATTTTCTGAAGATAAAACTTTATATGGCATGAAAGGTGATGTGCCTGAAGAATATTATACAGTGGAAATTGGTAAAGCGAAGATTATTAGAGAAGGAGAAGACTTGTCGATTGTTGCAATCGGTAAGATGGTCCAAATTGCTCTAGAAGTTGCAGATGAACTGGAAGCTGCAGATATTTCAGTCGAAGTTATTGATTTAGTTACTGTTTCTCCATGGGATCAAGAAACAGTACTTAACTCCGTGAAGAAAACGAACCGCCTTATCGTGATTGATGAAGCAAATCCTCAGAGTAGTACAGGGCACAGTATTTCAGCTGTCGTCGGCGATAAAGCTTTTGATTATTTAGACGGACCTGTCAAAGTAATTACTGCACCTGCGACACCAGTGCCATTTGCATCAAATTTAGAGAAACTATATATTCCAAGTAAAGAACGTGTTCTAGAAGAAGCAGATGAAATAATTCAAGACTTAAGAAAGTGAGGTGTGATTCATGAGTTCAAGAATAAATATGCCGAAATTAGGAATGACAATGACAGAAGGTACTATAGATGAGTGGTACAAATCAGTCGGAGATGAAGTGAAAAAAGGAGAAGCGGTCTGTATGATTGCTTCTGAAAAACTAACTTTAGATGTTGAAGCACCTGAAGATGGGATTTTAACAGAAATTACAGTGGAAGCTGGAGGCAGAGCTAAAGTTGGAGAACAGATGGGATTGGTTGGAGACTCATTAGAGGATAACCAGTCTCCTGAACGTTCAAATCAATCGACTGATGATGAAGCGATAAGTGAATCAGGTGAAGAAACGAATGAAAGAGCCGCAATAAAGGATGCGGCCGAGAAATCTCCTAGCTTTAATAGAAGTCATGAGGATGAATTGAATAAGAAAGCACGCGATGAGGACACTCCTACATCACAAAGTAACTCTGAAAGCAACCGAATCTTTATTACCCCACTTGCCCGTAGAATAGCTGAAAGCAATGACATCTCAATTGAAGAGGTTACAGGGACTGGCGGTAATGGCAGAATCACAAAGAGAGATATAGAAAAAGCAATTGATCACGTAAAAGTAAGTTCGACGACTGAGTCTACTGAAGCTACTCAAGTAACGGCAGAAGGCAAGCCATTATCGAATATGAGACGTGCGATTGCTGACAACATGATGCATAGTTTACAGTCAACCGCACAATTAACGTTGCACCAAAAAGTAGAAGCAGATGCGTTGCTGAAATTTAATAAGAAGTTAAAAAAAGAGGTTAGCAACAATGAATTAGATATTAAAGTAACAGTTACCGCACTGATTACAAAAGCCGTTGCATTAGTACTTAAAGATGATGCAAGAATGAATGCAACTTACAGTGATGAGAAGTTATACCATCATAAAGATGTGAATATTGGAATTGCAACAAGTCTGGAAGATGGACTGATGGTTCCAGTGATCCATAACGCTGAAAGTAAATCTATAGGTGAAATTTCAAGTGCCATCGAAACTTTATCTGCTGCGGCGAGAAATGGAGAGTTGTCTCAAGGTGCAATGAAGGATGGAACATTTACCATCACAAATATCGGTGCAGGCGGTATAGAATACTTTACACCGGTACTTAACGCACCGGAAGTTGGGATACTAGGGGTTGGTTCATTACAAAGTGAAGTAGCATTAAAAGACGGCAAACCGTATGAGAAAAAGATGTTACCTCTGAGTCTCACTATTGATCATCAAGTTATAGATGGTGCAGATGGAGCGGAATTCTTGAGTCGTATTAAAACATTTATCGAGCATCCATATTTGCTGATATTGTAGATAGAGAGGGCATAGCCCTCTCTATATTATTTTGAACATGCACAAAAGATGTATAATTCAGCGACTTAACGTATAATAAAGGTAATTGACTTAATGGAGGAATTACGATGAACAAATGGATTAAACGTGGAATCGTTGTCGGTGCAGTTGGTTTTGGTGCCGTTCAATCAGTGAAATATTTAAAGCAGAATGAACAAGTGAAACAACGTTTGAATGATCTTAAGAATATCAAAGAATATAATGATCTGCGTATTGCACTGATGGAGGTTATTGAGGCATTTAATAACCCTAAGCAATTAGAATCGAAATTTGCAGAAGATGTGCATACTGAAAGCAATGAACAGACAAGCAACGCGCAAGCTACACATACAGAAGAGCCTTTCATTGCAGATGCAGTGAAACGTGTATTGGATACAAAAGCCGTTGAAGATCTTCTTGGTGATAAAGCTGATATCGATATGATGAAATCATTGATCGATGAAACGAAAGAAGTAGAGAAGCTCGTGCGTAGCTGGTTTAATTAATATTTGCAACATGAACAAATCAGTGATATTGTTTATGTGTACAACTTAATAAGACGATTGCTAGGGGAGCTCTTATGAGCTGAGAAAGGAATATCCTTGACTCTTTGAACCTGTTTGGTTAATACCAGCGTAGGGAAGCGAGCGTGTATACTTATGATATTTTTTTGTCGTGAAACTTCACCTCCTAGTAATGAATCTAACTAGGAGGTTTTTTTGTATGGTAAATTTGAAGAAGTCATTTCCAGCAAGTAAGAGAATCTTTAGAGCGGGTAAGGGCGAGGATACGGATATTAAAGTACCTTTCCGTGAAATTACATTAACGGATACTGTGACAGATCAAGGCACTACTTCCAATGCACCAGTTGTTGTCTACGATACGGGTGGTGTATATCACGATGATGCATATAATATTGATGTTGAGCGCGGTATCCCTAAATTACGTGAACGATGGATTGATAGCCGTGACGATGTAGAACAATATACAGGACGCAGAGTACTTGCGGTTGATAATGGTTTTAAAGATATCACGCATAATAAGTTTGTAGAGACGCCATTTAAGTATGATCCAAAACGTGCGCGTGATGACAAAAACGTGACACAGATGCATTATGCAAAGCAAGGAATCATTACGAAAGAGATGAAATTTGTCGCGATTCGTGAGAACGTCGATCCTGAATTTGTACGTAGTGAGATTGCAAGAGGGCGAGCAATTATTCCGAACAATATTAATCATCCAGAATCTGAACCGATGATTATTGGTAAGAACTTTAAAGTGAAGGTTAATGCGAATATCGGAAACTCTGCAGTATCATCATCTATCGAAGATGAGATTGAAAAGATGGTGTGGGCGACACATTGGGGAGCCGATACGATTATGGATTTATCTACAGGTAAGAATATTCATGCGACACGTGAATATTTACTGAGAAATTCACCGGTACCTGTTGGAACAGTACCTATTTATCAAGCATTAGAAAAAGTGGATGGCATTGCTGAAGATTTAACGTGGGAAGTGTATCGAGATACGTTGATTGAACAAGCTGAACAGGGCGTAGACTACTTTACAATTCATGCGGGTGTATTGTTAAGGTATGTGCCGATGACAGTAAATCGTCTGACTGGTATCGTGTCACGTGGAGGTTCGATTATGGCACAGTGGTGTTTAGCTCATCATGAAGAAAGCTTCTTATACACACACTTTGAAGAAATTTGTGAAATCTTAAAGACTTATGACATTGCAGTATCACTTGGTGATGGTTTAAGACCAGGTTCAATTTATGATGCGAACGATGAAAGTCAGTTGGCGGAACTGAAGACGCTTGGTGAACTAACGAAGATTGCCTGGGCACATGACGTTCAAGTGATGATAGAAGGACCAGGACATGTGCCGCTTCATAAGATCAAAGAGAATCAGGAACTTGCAGATTTCTATTGTAATGAAGCACCATTCTATACGTTAGGACCATTGACGACAGATATTGCACCTGCATATGACCATATTACATCAGCGATTGGCGCTGCAAACATCGGTTCATACGGAACAGCGATGCTATGCTATGTTACACCGAAAGAACATCTCGGACTACCGAATAAAGATGATGTAAGAACAGGTGTTGTAACATATAAGATTGCTGCACATGCAGCGGATCTTGCGAAAGGCTTACCAGGTGCTGATGAACGAGATAATGCTATCAGTAAGGCACGCTTTGAATTCCGCTGGATCGATCAGTTTAATTTGTCGCTAGATCCAGAACGTGCGAAGGAATATCATGATGAAACACTACCTGCTGAAGCGGCGAAAGTCGCACACTTCTGTAGTATGTGCGGACCTAAATTCTGTTCGATGCGTATTTCCCATGATTTACGTAAAGATAAAGGAATGCAGGAAATGGCTGATAAATTCAAAGCACAAGGTAGTGAAATTTACTCTTAGAATTTGCTGTGAATCGGAGCGCAGTTTATTCATATATAAAAGCACCACCCTTATACCAGGGCACTGCACCCTTACTAAGGGAGCTCAATAAAAACACTATTTTCTAGGCTGCTAATTTCCTATATTCTATAGGGGATAAGTAGCCTAGTTTTTGTTGAATTCTAACTTTATTATAGTTTTCAATGTAATTTTCGACAATATCTATTACAATGGTATTAGAGCTTCTAAGCTCACTGTTTAAGTAGAATGTTTCACACTTTAGAGAGGCATGAAAACATTCTATTGGGGCATTATCAGCTGGCGTTCCCTTACGGGACATGCTTCTGGTAATGCCTTTTTCTGTACATAGGGCATAGTATTCATAAGAAGTATAAACACTTCCTTGATCACTATGTAATATAGTACCTGGTTCCAATTGAAGTTGTTTTAATGTCTCATTTACTAATTCTTGATTTTGTTTATTACCGATTTTATATGCCACAATTTCACCATTGTAAGCATCCATGATAGATGAAAGATACAACATTGTATTCCCGAAGGGTAAATAAGTGATATCTGTTAAAAGTACTTCTAAAGGTTTCTCTGCTTTGAAGTTTCTATTTAATAGATTATGTGTTTTATAATATGCATTCCCTGGTCTTTTCGATTTTTTCATTCGTACTTTACAATTTAAATTATGTTTTTGCATAATCCTTTGTACTTTTTTGTGATTAATTGGTTTATTATTTTTTCTATTTAACAAGGCAGTTATTTTTCTATAACCATATGTAAAACGATGTTTCTTACATAGTTCTATAATTTCTCGTTCATCCTCAGATATACTGAAATCTTTGTTTTTCCATCTGTAATAATTTGATTTTGGAATATCTAAAGTTTCTAAAATGACTTTCACTGTATATTTAGATTTCAATTCATTTACTAATTCAACAACTACCTCTGGGACCACTTCCTTTCCAATTCCTTGTACTTTTTTAAAATTTCATTTTCTACTTCTTTGCGCTTTAATTCAATTTTTAGCGTCTCAACAGTACTCAATTCTTCATTTCCTTTTCCGTAGGAATATTGTTTACCTACTTGTTGATTGAATCTATGTGTTTCCCCATTTCTATACCATTTCCACCACACTTTAACTTGAGATTCATTTTTAATATTTAAAGCATCCATTATTTCTCTTGTACTATATCCTTTAAGTTTCATTTCTACTACTTTATATTTTATTTCAACTGAATATGCCACTCTTTTCATAGAAAAAACACCTCCGTATAAATTCATTTTAATATGAATTCAACGAAAGTGTTTTTATTTTACTCCCATATCATGGGGTTAGCGCACCAGACCGGGGTGGTGCTTTATTTTATATAGTCATTGAAATTTTGTACATTGAAAGGAAATTTATCTGCTTCAATATTATTTTTCAGTTCTTGTAAAGAAACGAGTGCGAAATTTGCGAGTTGAAATGGATAGTTGAACTTTGCACTATTTTCCAGGAACATATCGTTATTTCTAAGGATCCATTCGTCACTATCTGTCTTCACATAGTCTAGATCTAAGTCTAGATAAGCAATGTTCCCATCTGTATCGCGCTCACAAGGAGAAGAAATGTTACAAAATATCTTGACCGGCTGATAAGTCTTATCTAAAGCGATAGAAACAGAATATCCGTGGATTTTTGAAAGAAAATGGAGCGTTTCATATTGCAATGGAATATCAATATTTCTAATAAAGTGTCGGAGTATTGTCGTTTCATCACAGATGACAAGAAAGTATTCATCTGTTTCTTTTATCAGGGTACCTTCTACCTCGATGTGAGGTCGATGTGGATATTTGTGGGATTTAATCTTTAACTGTTCCAACAATGAACCTCCTTATCTTATTGTGAAGTACAAATCCAATTATAATATGAATTGTAAGCCTTTGCATAGTGAGAGAAAGAATATTTATAAAGTATTGGTAAACATTTACGAAACTTTAAATGAGCTGTAACACGATTCTGATAACTATCTAGTAATATTAGTGGAAATCGTAAGAATGATACGTAATCGTTTGAAAGTACTCAGTATAATGAGTAATGTACAGGTATTTATGGAAGTAAGGGAGCAGTATGGAACGTTCGATCGTTATATATGGCACTTTACGAATGGTATGCCGGTAGTTAAATTTGTAGGGCCTGTTATTATATATGGGTACCTCGGTGCAATTGGTATTATTCAGGATAAACTGAAATAGAATAAATAAAAGTGCTGAACCTATGGGTTCAGCACTTTTTATCTTTTGATAGTATAGGCGAGGACGATACAAATCACTGCTAAACATATTGAAACATAAGGTGTAATCGCAACATCAAAATTATTGATAATGATGCCTCCAATAAGTGCACCAAATCCTATACCAGCATTGAGCGCACTCATATTCCACGCCATAATACTGCTGGAATCTCCTTTAACCTGTTTAATAATCCCGATTTGAATTGCAGGGTTCGTACTCCATTCAAATATATTCCAGATGAGCATCACGATAAGTAACAATGCAAATACAGGTAATGATAATTTAAATAGAAAGATAGACAACGTATACATCGTTAATGCGATCAATAACCATTTTCTGCTGCCCATTTTATCAGCCATTCTGCCGCCGAAGCTCGTGCCTGCGATACTTCCGATACCACAAACAAACAGTAGAATCGAAACTTGTTCTAACGTATATCCTTCATTTAACATCATCGGACTGATGTAAGTGAATACAATATAATTAGAGGCTAATATAAAGAAGGTGATACCGATATACTTTGCAGCTTCTTTCGGATAGAGCAGTTTTGAAGATTTATCTTCATCTTCTGATGTCTTAATTGTATTAGGAAGCTGGAACATTAAGAGGATTGTTGCAATAACACTTACAAGTACAATCATCCAGAATGTTGCACGCCATCCGAGCATTTCACCGAGCTTTGTCCCTATTGGAACACCAAATACATTTGCACCGCTAAAACCGATATAGACAAGACCGAGCATCTTACCTCGCTCTCGGGGGTCGCTCAAGATTACAGTGAGGGCAAGCAACTTCACGACAATGATACTGGATGCTGCGGATGCGATGATACGACCGATGACGACGATCCAGAAATCGTTACCTACAGCATTGATTATATTACCGATAATAAATATGATCATGCTAATTAAGAGTACCCATTTTGGATTGTAGCGTTCAGTAAGTTTGACGAGTATTGGACCGCTAATTGCTACTGTAAATGCATAGATCGTGACAAGTTGGCCGGCAAGTGCGCGAGAGATATGCAGATCATCGCTAATCAAAGTGAGAATACCCGCAACGACGAGTTCTACCATTCCCACTACAAATACGCTAAGTATAAAAGTAAAGAGTTTGAATTTTGACATAATAGATCCTTTCAATGTTTGAATGCATTAAGATTATACCAATATTTGATAAATTAAACACGCATAAGAAATTAAAATAAAATATTCAGATAAACGGTATTGTTCATTGTCAATTGTACGAAAAAATTGCATAATGAAGATGAAAAGGTTTTCATAATTGGAAGGAGTGGTCAAGATGATTAGACAGATTACACAAGTAGACCTACAAGATGCCGTTGACCGCATAGCAGAAATTTATTTGACAAACTTTAACGACCGTAGACCGTTAAGGGAAATGAGCAATGATATTTTAAAACTGAGTGAGCATCCAGGATTTAGATGCTTTATTAGTACACAACTTGGGACAATCGATGGTTATTTATACGGTTATACGAGCGGACGCGATCAGTTTTATAGACAGTTACTGGACCAGTTTTTGTCACCCGCACAGCAAGGAATGCTTGATGGTGCATTTGAAGTCGTTTCTATCGCTGTAGATAAGCACTTCCATAAGAACGGGATCGGTACACAGTTATTAGATGCACTGCCACCAGGAAAGTACTATTTAACGAGTGATGTACATGATATCGGTGCCAATGCATTCTATTATAAGAACGACTGGATACTGCTCAAGGGAAATATGTATTTACATCCTAATATACCGCATAAGAATTTATATTATAAAGAAATAAAATAGCAGCTAGAAGTGTAAAAAAGCCCTTATAGAAGATACGCAGGAGTGTAAATTTTATGAGGACTTTTTTATGAGATAACGCTTATATGAATGTAAACAAGACACTTATGCGTATAAAATGAAGAAATGTTTTAAAAGATTAGAAGTATAAAAGATAAACGATCGGAAATTCTTCTTTTCGTACACTATCTTATATGCTAAAATGAATAAATATTAACTTTTGCGTATAAAAAATGGAGGGTATTATGATGCATTCTGATAACAAAACGGGTAAGATGGGGCAGTTTAAATTTATCATTCCTAGTCTTATCGGTATATTCTTATTTTTAACGCCACTCAATGTTGAAGGTAAGACGAGTTTGCCCGTTGCAGTTTTAGCAAAGTGGCTGTTATCGACTCTCGGTAATTTCACACCAACTTTAATCTTCATCGTTATTATTCTTTCTACGTTACTAACATTTTACTTTAGTTTTATTAACCATCCGAAGACGAGTTATTTCAAACAACTGTTCGAGGTGAACTGGATCTGGTTTATTATTCGTCTTATGGGTGCCATTTTTGCAACCATTGTCTATTTTAAAATGAAAGTCCCATTTGTTGATACTGAAAATACAGGTCAGCTCATATATAGTGGATTATTACCGACACTAATCGCTGTATTTTTCTTTGCGGGATTATTTCTGCCATTTTTAATGGACTATGGATTACTGGAATTTCTTGGACCGATGTTCTCTAAGGTGATGCGTCCCCTCTTTACATTACCGGGACGCTCTGCAGTGGATAATTTAGCTTCATTTATTGGAGATGGGACTGTAGGCGTTATGATTACATCTAAACAATATGATGGGAATTTCTATACGAGACGTGAAGCAACAGTCATTGCGACAAGCTTCTCCGTTGTGTCAATCACGTTTGCGATAGTTGTATGTGAACAGATTGGACTAATGAATCACTTCTTCTATTTCTATGGAACTGTTATTGTGTCATGTTTAGTTGCAGCGATGATTATGCCGCGTATTTGGCCGTTATCGAAGATTCCGGATCATTATGCTGATGGAACGACTGAAATTAAAGAGGAAGTGATTCCTGATAATCATAATGTCATCAGCTACGGGTACGAAAATGCGACTAAGACTGCAATTAAAGCACCTGGATTTAAAACATTCTGGTACCAAGGATTTAAAACAGTAGGAGATATGTGGTTTGCGGTACTACCTGTCGTAATGTGTATCGGTACAGCAGCAACAATCATTGCTGAGTATACACCGTTCTTCCAGTGGATTGGAATGCCGTTCGTACCTTTATTAGAGTTACTTCAGATCCCTGATGCAGTTGCAGCATCTCAGACAATATTGATTGGCTTTGCAGATATGTTCTTACCTTCAATACTTATTACAGATTCTGAATATGATCTTACACGTTTTGTTATCGGTGCGCTAAGTATCTCTCAGCTGATTTATTTATCAGAAGTGGGTGGTGTTATATTAGGCTCTAAAATACCGGTAAGCTTACCTAAGCTATTTGTTATCTTCTTGATGAGAACAATCATCTGTTTACCGATTATCGTGTTAATGGGACATTTACTATTTAGTATATAAAAAGGTCGTGACACGAGCGTTCAGACACGAGTAAAATCACGAAAAGATTGCAAGAAACGTTCTTTGTTTCAAGCAATCTTTTTGATTTTGTCGAAGAGTCTGCTCGTGGAGCGCCGTCAAAAAAAAGGTCGTGACACGAGTGCTCAGACACGAGTAAAATCACGAAAAGAGGACAGGAAATGCTTTATTTCCTGTCCTCTTTTCTATATATAATGCTCTTAAATTTCTGTTTCCAGCTTTGCGATGACAATTTCTGAACCAAGCATTGGTGATTCTCCTTGAGGTTTATCGCCGCCATGTGAATGTGCCTGTTTGAAGGCATCGCTCGTTTTCCATGCTTCAAAGTCTTCTAACGTTTCCCACCATGTATTGACATAAAGTTCGTCATGATCTTCTAAGTTCTGAATAGACCATGTTTCAATTTTATGGAATCCTTTTAATTCTTGGATTGCGCCACCTTTTGTAAACATCGGTGCCATCTTTTCAGCGAATCCTTTTTTCATTTTAATTCTATTTGTTACGATATACATGAAATCACTCCTAAAGTTTTGTTGGGTTTGTTGCCCATATTTGATTCGTACGTACAAATGTTCTGCGGTTGATCTTAAGCTGCGAAACGATGACTTCAGCAATATCTTCTGGATGTGTCATCGATTCAGGGTCGAGCGATACTTCACCGATTAAGTCTGTTAATACGGCAGAAGGATGAATCAAGAACGTTCGAATGTTGTGCTGACGCATTTCTCTCATAACACCATCAGATAATCCTGATAATGCAAATTTACTTGCAGAGTATGCACTTGAAGTCGGGCCGGCATTTACAGCGGACATTGAGCTCATATTGACGATGTCACCTGACTGCTGATTGATCATATGTGGCAGAACCTCCTGCATAAAATGAAACGGGCCATACACATTTACAGCCATCATCTTATTTAAGTCTTCTTCAGTTGTTGTGAGAAATGAGCTGTTATGCATAATACCTGCATTATTGATCAATATATCGATACGTTCAAATGTTTCCAGTGTATGTGCAACAGCTGCTTTAATATCGTCTTTGTTTGCACTGTCACATACAATCGCAGTTACATCTACATCAAACTGGGAAAGTGAGTCCACCGCCGATTCTAGATGATCGATGTTACGGCCTGTAATCGCAATATGTACACCTTCATGTGCGAGCGCCTTAGCGATCTGTAAACCGATACCTCTCGAACCGCCTGTAATAAGTGCTGTTTTGTTTTTTAAGCTTTCCATGATATTGCTCCTCTATAAGTAATGATAAGTTGATAGCTTGTAGTGAAAAAGAAGAGGGTGACAGATGTCAAACCCTCTTGATGGCATTATTTATTTAATTCGTTAATGATTTTTTTATCGTTATGTGTGTAGATAATGTATTTCTTGTCTTTTGTGTCTAAAAGCACTCGGTTTGTTTTACCGAAAGTAGAGCCGATACGTACGATCTTTTCGTCGCTCGCTTCTTCAGCAGTTGCGTAAATATTCGTATCTTCTTTAACACTTAAAATATCTTCGTTTGGAATAGTGATATCAGCAACACGCCATTTAATATTTACTTCTTTGTCGTCTTTAGTAATTCTCATTGCCATTTCTAAACACATCCTTATCGTTTTTATACCATAAATATAACGCTTTTTATCAGTATATTCAAATAAATTGATGTGATTAGATGAATTTAAACGAAATTCATCTTTAATGAAAGAAATTAGTGTTTATTTGTTGATTTATCTTAAAAAACTTGTAGGAATTGATTATCATATACAATGAAGGGATTTGATGAATTGAGATATAAGTCTATGTTTTTATTATTAGCGGCAGTGATTGTCGTTGCGGCGACATTGCGCGCACCATTAACAGTAATTGGTCCGATTATTTCTGAAATCGGAGATACCTTATCATTAAATCATACGATGCTTGGGGGACTGACTACAATTCCACTCATTATGTTTGGTATCGTATCGCCTTTCGTCGCGAAAATAAGCGCAAAGGTTGGCATGAGTATGACGTTGTTTGCGGGAATGTTACTACTGTTAAGTGGACTGATAATCCGTATTATTCCAAACCTAACATGGCTTATCATAGGAACGATGCTCGTTGGTACAGGTATTGCCATAGGAAATGTGATACTACCAAGCTTTGTTAAATGGCGCTTTCCAGCACATATCGGACTGATGACGGGTGTATTTGCCGCTACGATGAACTTAACAGCAGGAATTGGCGGCGGATTAAGTGTACCTCTATCACATTATAACGATTACGGTTATCAGTTCGCATTAGGATTCTGGATTATTCCCTCGGTAATTGGGCTTATCGTATGGCTGCCACAGTTAAAGCATAATCCAAAGCCAGAATTTTCGGTAAGCAGACGTAAAATTTATCACTCTAAGTTAGCTGTTGCAATTGCACTGATGATGGGATTTCAGTCGATGAACTTTTACAGTACTGTGACGTGGTTTCCTGAAATACTGATTCATTACGGTGTATCACAGGAAACAGCGGGATATATGCTGATGTTAAATCAATTTGCACAGCTTCCGATGACATTTATGATGCCTGTCATCGCAATGAAGATGAACAATCAACGTCCGTTAGTGATTGCTCTTACGATACTCTTCTTAATAGGTTTCACGGCCTTGCAGTTTAATCATATCGTATTAATTGTGATTGGAATGATTGCAACCGGTCTTGCTGGAGGAGCAGCATTTAGTCTATGTATGCTATTTTTCTCATTGCGTGCTCGTACAAATGAAGATGCAATCAAGCTGTCAGGTTTCAGCCAATCGGTTGGCTACCTTATTGCAGGGATTGGACCGGTCTTGATGGGATACTTAAATGATATGACAGGAACTTATACGACAAGTTTCATAATGTTTTATGTTATCGCTATCTGTATGTTTATCTTTGGTATGATTGCTAGTAAGAATGAATATGTATAATGCTTGTTCATAGCGATAATGATTTGATCATAAATTAAAACCTAGACGCAACAGCGTCTAGGTTTTTACAATTTTATTTTTCTGGATTTCTTGTATTGTACCCACTTGCTTAAACTATATATTATCAAGCCGCTCCAAATACAGCTGAATGTAATCGCATGTGTCAATGTAAAGGGTTCGCCGAACATAAAAACACCTTGGAGTAAGATAAGTGTTGGTGAGATATACTGTAGTAATCCAACAAGAGAAAGTGGAATACGCTTTGCACCGGCACTGAATAAAATAAGAGGAATCGCAGTTACGATACCGGAAAATAGAATTAGAAAACTTTCAAAGTTATTTCCGAAATATGTTTTTTGGTCTGTGGTTAATAATGCGATACCAAGAAAAGCGATAGGTAATATAAAGAATGTTTCTAGTGTAATGCTATAAAGCGCATTAATATTGACTACCTTCTTCATTAAGCCATATAACGCAAAGCTCAGTGCCAGCGTGACTGAAACAATAGGGAATGTTCCAACAGAGAATGTCATATAGAGCACACCAATTGCAGCGAGTAGAATGGCCAGTGTCTCTGTTCTGGTAAAGCGTTCTTTCAGAAAGAGAAATCCAAGAGCAATGCTCATCAATGGGTTGATATAGTAGCCCAGACTCGCTTGCAGCACATGATTATTATTAACAGCCCAGATAAATATACCCCAGTTGAAGGTTATCACGATGCTAGCGATAATAAGTGCGATAAATTCACGTTTTCTCTTAAATAAACTTTTCGTTTCTTTGACTAAAGGGGATAGCTTCTTTGTTACAGCAAGCACAATGATCATGAAGACAAATGACCAGATAATACGATGAAATAAAATCTCATAATCATTAAAACTACTCACTGCACGCCAATACGAAGGTAAGATTCCCCATAGAAGATATGCTAGTGCTGTATATAGAACGCCTTTTTGTGTATTGTCCATTATCTCACTCCTTTACATGATGATTATAGCAATCACAAAATTATGTAGCAATGTGCAAGTTCTTTACATTTTTTAAAATGTGTTATAATATTCTGAGCAATAGATTGCTATTAAGGAGAGACATAATGAATAGACTTATAATGCTGATATTGACGAGTGTGTTAGTACTAACAGCATGTAATGATGGACAAGAAAAAGAGCGCAAAGAATCAACGCCTAAAGTAGAAGTTAAAGTGAACCCTGAAAAAAAAGAAAGTAAGAAAACTACTGAACAAAACGATAATAAAACAAAAAGCAAAACAGAAAATGCTGCACCTGAATCATCTGAAGAACAAGTAGTAACACACCCCTCTAATCAAGACTCCGTTGATCAGGATAATATTGATACCACAAAGTATAACGATTCTAGAAATTGTCTTATCGGTGGTGGAGAAAGTGCCGGGTGTGCAGTATTAGCTGAGACGAAGGAATATTCAAAAGCTTGGAATAATTTGACGAACGAAGGATATAACTGTAAAGATGGTGCATGTTATCAGTTGAATCCATCTACGCAAACACAGGACTCGACACATACAGCTACAAACAAAAGGCCAGAGACCGTACAGCCGTCGACGCAACCGACAACAGAAACACCGACAACAGAAATGCCGATAACGACAACGGAAACACCGACACCGACAACGGAAACGCCGACAACGGAAATCGTTACGACTGAGCTCCCTTCAACTGAACAATCACAAACAGTTCAGCCGAACCAATATGAAGACACGACAGATGAATAATATTAATGAGAGAAGCAATTTAAGCAGCGTATGAATCTTAAGAGCGGCGCTCAATCGGTTAAACAATAGACAAAAACTATGAACTCTTCGCGATGTCATAGTTTTTTCTTTGTTATCTATACTATAATAAAGACCTATAAAATTTAATGGAGGTACATACGTGACAGGAAAGACTCATATCGCATGTGGTGTATTCATTGGGACGCACTATGCGGTTTCTCACGCATATAATATCAGTCAGTTTGCAGCAATCATCGGAACGTCTGCACTTTTTAGTATTGTTCCTGATATTTGTCATGCAGGCAGTAAAATAGGGAGAAGGATATGGCCCATCAGTACATTAATCCGTGTACTCTTCGGTCATAGAACGGTGACACATTCTATATTGTTTATGCTGCTCGTGTCGACAGTGTTATACTTACTTCAAGTACAGAATATTTATATTATCAGCGCTAATCTTGGGATTATGAGTCATTTAATATTAGATATGATGACACCATCAGGCGTGACACTATTCTTCCCGTGGACTAAAAAGATAAGATTTCCGTTTAAAATCAAGACAGGTGGTGTTATAGACCACTCGCTTGCAACGGCATTCAGTCTTGTGACAATGTATATTGTCTATAATGAGATCATCCATAGAACGATAAGTTGGATAAAATATTAAAGGAGCTTTATTATGGAAAAGAACTTAAAAAAATATCATCATCATCAACTATTAAATCAGATGGAGTTATTGTCGCAAGTTGAAAAACAAAAACTTGAAGAAACGTTATCCATTCAGGATTTTGAAAAGATAGATCAGTTATATCAAGATGTCTATGTTCATCGAAAGATTGCGCTTCCGGAAGATGTTCAGGATATCGCAACAACCATTATTAGTGAACAATCAACTGAAGCGCTGGCACATATGAATGAATTAGGACAAAGTGCCATTAAAGCAGGCAAGTTTGCCGCAGTTCTAATGGCTGGTGGACAAGGCACACGTCTCGCGCATAATGGGCCGAAAGGTACATTTGAATTTGACGGTGTGAGTCTGTTTGAACTTCAGGCAAGACAAATAAAAGCATTGATTGAAAGCTTGAACGTTTCAATACCTTGGATCATTATGACGAGTGATATTAACCATAAAGAAACCATCGCTTTTTTTGAAGCGCATGATTATTTCGGATTGAATAAACAGGATGTCTTCTTCTTCATTCAACCTAATATTGTAGCATTGAGTGAAGGTGGAGAGCTATTACTCAATGAGGACAAACAGCTGCTTACAACACCGAACGGTAACGGTGGAATCTTTGAAGCATTGAACGCATCAGGTACGAATAAGCTGTTACAAGAAAGAGGCGTTACACATATTTACATGAATAATATCGATAATGTACTAGTAAAAGTGCTGGACCCGATACTTTGTGGCTATGCAGTTGAAAGTGACGCAGATGTTACAACAAAGACGATTGCAGCAAAAGATAATGAAAGTGTCGGCCGTGTCGTGGAAGTGGATGGGAAAAAACAAGTCATTGAATATACTGAGCTTCCTAAAGGAGAAGAGAATCATTTCCGTAATGCGAATATCGGAATTCATATATTTAAGCTTGATTTTGTTGTGAATCATGCACAAAGTGAAATGCCTTATCACTTGGCGATTAAACAGCTGCCACAGTTAGATGAGAATTTTACTGTTATTGAAGCTACAGCATTAAAGTTTGAGAAGTTCTACTTTGATATATTCAAATATGCGGATACCTTTAAGACGGTACAGTTTGATCGTAATGAAGAGTTCAGTCCTTTGAAGAATAAAGAAGGAAAAGATAGCATCGCAACAGCTTACGACGATTTGTTGCGCACACGTCGACTATAAGAGGTGACCAATTTGAAAAATAAAACAACAATCTATGTGATGTTGATGATGCTTTTGATTGCAGCCATAAATCTTGGACTCAGTTATCATTATATATTTAATGTCGAAGGTTTGATGTGGATGGGATTTGTATCACTATTTGCCGCATTGTTATTAATGATGCTCACCGTGCAATACTACAAGCATCAAAAAAAGCAGGATCATTCTAATATAAATGCCCATATTAAATCTGAAGATGATAGAATCTTAAAGTAATTTTTACAATATTTTTACGATAAATTCATATAAATTCCAGTACAATATAAGCATATCAATAGATAAGCGAGGGTTTATATGAAACGACGATGGTTATTACCTCTAGTACTCAGCAGTATCATTGTTGTATTACTTATCGCAACAGCTTATGCATTCTTGAGTAGACGGCAGGAAACATTATTTGTTGACGAGTATATGAAACGCTATCATCTCACAGTTAAAGGTACGATAGGGCAGACACGTATCCCTTACTTTCAGCGTGGTAATCAATCACGGCCAGCGATACTTCATGTAAGGCAAGGGGACAAAGTAACTAAAGGACAGGCGCTCTTTAGTTATGAGGATAGGGCCATCGCCGCAAATGAAAAGGAGTTAAGTCTGAAGATTGATAATCAATTAATTGCAATCAATCAGATTGAAGGACAACTCGCTGTAAAGCAAGAAGCATTTGAACAATCTGCGAGCCCGCGTATTAATGCAGAACTGAACTGGCTGATAAGTGAGTATGAGAAACATAAAAATGAACTTGAGATATTAAAAACGAAGGAAAGTGCGGCAAGTGAAGCGGTTGATCAGCTGACAATCACTTCCGAGACAACAGGAATAGTAAGTGAAATTAATAAAGAACAGCTGCCGCAATTTACAAATGCTAAACAGCAGTTTCCAATCGTAACAATTGCTGCAGCTGAAACTTTCATTACAGGTGAAGTGGATCAAGAGCTATATAAGCAACTGGAAAAGGGGATGCAGTTCGACTTTGAAATAGATGGAAAATCTTATAAAAGTAAACTCACATCACTGACAAGAACAATCGAGCATAGCACTGCAAAATATTATTATAAAGCAGTTGTAGATATAGATGAAGCCTATGTCGGTGAAGTACTCACTTTTGAAATTTACCCGAACGTTAAAGATCATATATGGTTACATAAAGATTATGTGAATAGAAAAAAGCATACATATTATGTTCAAAAGTGTTATGGGAATCGCGTTAATGAAGAGATTATCCATGTAAAGAAACAGTCCGGACAATATTACCTTGTTACAAAAGGGTTATCGTCAGTCGATGAACTGAAAAAATATTGATATAGGAGATTGGGATATTCCCCAATCTCATTTTTAATGTTTCCATAAATAAATGATTGTGCGCATTGAAATTTGGGTAATGATATTTAAGATAGTAACGGCCTATGAGGAGGAAGACGTATGAAATGGCAAGGTAGACAGGGGAGTTCTAATGTAGAAGATGCGAGAGGCTCTGGTGGCTTTTCTGGTGGCAGCCCGATGGTTATCGGTGGCGGTGGTATGGGATGTTTAGGAATCATCGTCATGATTGTTATCGTATTGTTGGGTGGTAACCCGATGGATTACATGGGTGGTGAAAGTCAACCTACGCAAACACAAAATCAGCAACAAGATAATGGCAACAATGATATTTTTGATACAGGAAACGTTAAGACGGATGCCGGGAACGATGGCGCTGCGACGGAACAATCTTTAGATGAACGTGGACAGTTTGCATCAGTTGTACTGAAAGATACGGAAGACGTTTGGCATAAGATATTCCAGGATTATGATAAATCTTATACTGAACCGAGAATGGTGTTATATTCAGATGCAGTACGTTCAGGATGTGGACAAGCAAGTGCTCAAATGGGACCATTCTATTGTCCGGTTGATCAGAAGATTTATATCGACCTATCTTTTATGGACGAACTGGATCAGAAGTTCGATGCGCCCGGAGATTTCGCAATGGCTTATGTTATTGCACATGAGGTTGGACATCACGTGCAGAATGAACTTGGAATCTTACCGAAATTCCATCAGTTAAGAAACCAATTATCTGAAACTGAGTACAATAAATATTCTGTTGCTGTTGAGTTGCAGGCAGACTATTTTGCAGGTGTCTATGCAAAGCATGCACAAGAAATGGGTTATACAGATGATGGAGATTTAGAAGAAGCGATTAAAGCTGCCCATGCAGTTGGAGACGACACAATTCAGAAGAATGCATTAGGACGTGCAAATCCAGATACTTTTACACATGGTTCTAGTGCCGAACGTATGGACTGGTTTAAGCGTGGTTATGAAGCAGGAGACTTTAGTCAGGGGAATACATTTAAAGCAAGGGGTTTAGACTTTTAAATAGTGAAAAATGAGATATACTCTTCTATAAGGGTATATCTCATTTTTGATAAGCGCCCATTAACGTAAAGGATTGATGGATTGTGAAACTAAAGAGACCGAATATTTCCTGGATGGCGCTCCTGTTTGTACTATCTGTAGTGTTAATTTCTGGAATAGCCTTTATATTGATGGTTTTCTTCGGAATGTATGGGCTCAGTAGATTACTTATTTATTTCCATCTTGCAGAGTTTACATATAATGAAAGTGTGATAGATAACAGCTTTTATTACGGTTCATATTTAATCATCGGCTACGTACTATTGTTTATTATTGAATATATTATGGACGAATTAAAGCGTATGCTTCCAGAGAATAAGTTTTTTCATGGCTGGTATTTTCATATCATAGCAGTAAGTCTTTCGACACTGGTATTTTACTTCGGTGTGCATATTAATTATCAGCATATTAGAATACATTTTCTTGTCGTACTGGCGATTATTAGTGCACTATACTATTTAACAGAACTCTTCTATCCTGATAGCGTGGATTTGAATAATAAAGATGATAAATGATGAAATAAAGAAGGGTAGCTAGCAATAGGTTGCTAGCTACCCTTTCAATTTTGCTTGTGGCAGAACACTTCTGTCACGACCTATTGACGGCGTTCTACGAGCAGACACTTCGATAAAATCAAAAAGACACCCTGAAACAAAAACCGTTTCTTGGTATCTTTTCATGATTTTACTCGTGTCTAAGCGCTCGTGTCACGACCTTTTTTCATCCTTATTCTTCTTCGCAGTAGACTGATACGCTGCCCGGGTTAACTTTGAAGAGGCCATTTCCTTCTTCATCAATCGTGATTGTATCTTCTCTTGTATTGGTGTAGTCATACCAGACTTCGCCGGCGCGTTCTTTGCCAACGAACATCTGTTTTTCTGCTTCTTCTTCACTGGAATTGATAATTACAGCACAACCAGTCTTATTGCCATTGCCGCGTCTGACAAATCCGATAATATTTGGGTGATCGAAGTAATCATCTTGTTCCCCGTATGCTTTATTTTGTCTGATATAAAGTAATGGATCGATTGCAAGCTGCTTTCCTTCGACCGGATGATCTCCGCCAATGCCATAATAATCACCATAGAATATACATGGATAGCCATCTTTACGTAATAATATTAGCGCATAAGCACTTTGTTTGAACCAGTCTTTAACGAAAGATTCTAATGCTTCATCTGGCTGAGAGTCATGGTTATCAACAAAAGTGACTGCAAGTTCAGGGTGTTCTTCAACAATTGTATCATCAAATAATGTACGTAGATCATAGGCGCTGCCCTCTTCAGAAGCGGTTTTAAAGTTGAAGTGCAGCTTAACGTCGAATAAATCAGTGTTGTACTCTGCCTCTTCAAGAAACTTTTCATTCTTTCCAAGGTCTGCATTCCAATATTCACCGAGAAAATAGAAGTCTTCTCCAGCATGTTCACGCATTGCGTCACTAAAGTCTTTAATAAAATAGCTTTCGATATGTTTCACAGCATCCATGCGCATGCCATCTATCCCTAATGTATCGATGAGCCATTTTCCCCATTCGATTGTATGTTGTCGTACATCGGGATGTTTGTAATCGATATTCGTAAACATCAAGTAATCGAAGTTCCCTTTTTCGTTATCTACGAATGCATTCCAGTCTTTATTTTCCCCTATTATTTTAAAGATGCCCTTGCGACCTGTTTTGTGATCGTAGTCAGTACCGTTGAAGTGTGTGTGATTCCATTTGAAATCACTATATTTATTATTACGACCTGGAAAATCAAATTTTGTATAGGCATCGATTTCGAAAGGTTCTGAGATAACGTGGGTACGATCATTT
Organism: Macrococcus psychrotolerans; assembly: GCF_038095555.1. Taxonomy (NCBI): domain Bacteria; kingdom Bacillati; phylum Bacillota; class Bacilli; order Caryophanales; family Staphylococcaceae; genus Macrococcus; species Macrococcus psychrotolerans. The sequence continues at coordinate 326,726 of NZ_CP124591.1, forward strand.
GTATCAACTTCTACGACTTTAATTGTTTCTGTTTCATCTGCGCCAGCCTTATGATTGAGCACAATATCGGCATAAACTTTTATGCCGTTCTCATGACAAGCTTTAATGGCATCTAATAATTCTTCTTTCGTCCCATATTTAGTACGCACTTGTCCTTTTTGGTCGAATTCCCCAAGATCATATAGATCATAGATGCTATAACCTGTATTCATTACATGGTCTGCTTTGCATGCAGGTGGTAACCAAACCGTATCAATGCCTTTTTCCTTTAGTTTTGGGGCATCTTCTTTCAGGCGTTTCCAATGCGCACCATCTCCATTTGCATGCCATTCGAAATATTGCATCATCGTATAATTTTTTGTCATGTGATTCTCCTCATCCTTTCGGTAATCAATTATCTATGTTATACCCATAAAATGACGAATACATCACAACTATATCATTTATAGTAATTTCTTTTATACAAAGTCGATTCTTTTTGTTAAACTAAAACTATTAGAAGATGAAGGAGCGTTTAAATTGTTAACTAAAGAACAAGTCATAGAGATTATCGGGGAATTAGAAGATCCAGTAATTAATGTACCTCTCTCTGAAACAGAGGGGATTAAAGAAGTTAGTATTAAAGAAGAGAAAGAACATGTCTCTGTTAAAGTGATGATTGCAAAGCTTGGGGGTCAGCCTCAACTTGATCTTCAGATGCAAATTGTAGAGAAACTGAAGGAGAATGGCGCAAAAACTGTAGGGATACGTTTTGAAGAGATGGATGAGTCAATGCTCGAGCAGTTCCGTGGAGTTTCCACTTCGGAAATTGAAAAGTTAGTCGATCCAAATAATAAGGTAACATTCATCTCAATTGCCTCAGGTAAAGGTGGCGTTGGGAAATCAACGGTTTCTGTGAACCTTGCTGTCGCACTTGCGCGCTTGGGGAAACGTGTAGGGTTAGTTGACGCTGATATATATGGTTTCAGTGTTCCGGATATGATGGGAATTTCAGAACGACCTGAAATTGATGGTGAACGTATTATTCCTGTATCTCGTTTTGGGGTAAAGGTGATTTCAATGGCGTTTTTCGTAGAAGAGAATACACCTGTCATTTGGCGTGGGCCAATGCTTGGGAAGATGATCAATAACTTCTTTAACGAAGTGAATTGGGGAGATCTGGATTATATTCTCTTAGATTTACCACCAGGCACAGGAGATGTTGCACTAGATGTACATACAATGTTACCAAAGAGTAAAGAAATCATTGTAACAACGCCACATCCAACAGCTGCATTTGTTGCTTCAAGAGCGGGTGCAATGGCGCTGCATACGGAGCACGAAATTCTTGGTGTAGTAGAGAATATGAGCTATTTCGAAAGTAAAGAAACAGGAAATAAAGAGTATGTATTTGGTTCAGGTGGTGGACAAAAGTTAGCTGAAGAGCTCAATACAGAGTTGCTCGGACAACTTCCGTTAGCTCAACCGGACTGGAACCATGAAGATTTTGCACCTTCTGTCTATCAAGAAGACCATCCACTTGGTATCATCTATACACAAATGGCTCAGAAGGTAATCGATAAAACAAAATAAATTAAAGAGGTACAATCGTGACTTTAAAAAATTTAGGTAAATTCTATGGCATCACGTTACTTATAGGACTTGTTGTCACAGTAATCGTCAGTCTTATATTCGGATATGATAAATTAACGGTTTATCTTGTTCGAGGTGAATTAGGGGAGTTCCTGGCAGCGCTAATCTGGTTTATGGGATATGGACTGTTAATTGCATCTATTAGTCAGCTTGCATTCTTCGCATACTTGTTTATCCATCAGATGGGACAAGGGATATTCAGAAGCGGCTGGAATGCGATTCAAGTTGTGATTATTTTATTTGCAATCGTCGATCTCGTGTATTTCAGATATTTACGTTTCGGACAAAAAGATGGAGATATTCTTAAATTTATCTGGATTCCAATTTTAATCGTCATCTTCGGTATTGTTGTAAGTATCTATAAAAATAAGCTGACAGGTAAAAACGTCTTTATTCCTGCAATGTTCTTTATGGTCGTAATGACAACGGTAGAACTCATACCGTTTCTGAAGGTTAAAGATATGATGTGGCTGTATTGCACCATCTTTGCGCTGCTTTTATGTAATGCATTTCAGTTATTGTCATTGCCGAAATATAATAAGGCATCTTATGAAGAACGTAAGGCACGCAAGCTTGCAAATGGCACTTGGGTAGAGGAAACACCAGAGTCACCTAGTAAGGTTGTAAAGAATACGCAAGTTGTCACACATAAGAAAAAACGAAAAAAGAGATAATGATATGACCTAGCTCATTGGAGTTAGGTCATTTGTCATTAAGAAATGAGGAGAAAATGAAAAGAGGATTAATTAGTGCGCTCGTGATTATTATGTTTATGAGTGCTATCGAAACATCAATCGTGTCACTCGCAACTCCTGCAATTGGCAAAGATCTAGGTGTTAAAGAATCGCTTGCTTTAATATTTACCAGCTATATGATTGCTATTGTAGTGATCACACCGCTTGTCGGGGAAATTATGAAACGTATCGGATCTAAGTATACAATGATATTCGGTATTGTCGTATTTATAGTAGGAAGTATGTTATCAGGGGCGTCATTTACGTTTCCAATGCTTGTTGCATCACGTCTTATTCAAGGGCTTGGTGCAGGGATCATGATGACGATGGGGAGTATTATTCCGAAGATTGCGTTTGAAATTCCATATCGCTATAAAGTAATGGGTATCGTGGGAAGTGTCTGGGGCATTTCAAGTATCGTAGGCCCACTTTTAGGCGGATTAATATTAACTTACTTAAGATGGAGTTTTTTATTTTACATTAATGTTCCTGTAGCAATAGTTGCGATTGTTCTTGTGCTGAAGTTCTTTAAATTTGATGAACAGCCGTCTAAGGCGAAACTTGATGTTAAAGGGTTACTGCTTTTCTACGCATTTTTAATCTGTTTGATTACTGGCTTCACTGCTGGAGGGCTGCTAAGTATGGCAGCATATATAGTAGCAACTACATTACTCGTTATATTTGTTAAGTTTGAATTGAAAGTACAATCACCATTTATACCAGTACGCTCCTTTAATAAAAGAATAGGTATAACGATGGGAACAGATATGGTATACGCAATGCTATTGATGGGAACGAACATATTCTTACCGTTTTATTTGCAGACAGAAAAAGGGTTGTCACCATTACTTAGTGGTTTAACGACCTTCTCGATATCAGTATTCTGGCTGACATCTACCTTTATATTGAAACGTATTGAACAACGCTTTAACGTTAAGCAAGTCTATCAATTAAGTTTCTTCTATATGATTATCGGTGCAGCGATTATACTAGTTACAGAAAGTGTTATTGCAGTAACGATTGGATGTATATTTCTAGGGTTGAGCTATGGTACTGTATTTACGAAAAATGTCGTAACCATTCAAGAAAGTGCGGCACCACATGAACTCGGCAGTATGATGAGTACTTATAGTTTACTTAAGTTTATCGGCTCAACTACTGGATCGATAGTCATGTCGTTTGTCTACTATAGCAATGTATTACACAATATTCATAACAATATGGCGGTAATGGTCATCATTGCGCTTATACTCATCATTATCTATCAGTTTTTATATAGAGAAAAGACGGCTTAGTGAAAGTGTTCTGCCGAAACGACAACCCGGATAATACAGGTAAGATTCTTATCTGTATTATCCGGGTTGTTATATATATGAAAAATATTAAATAAAGTATTGACTTTAATATAGCAACTTGTTAAGATATAAAAGTCGCAAAAACAAGCGACGCCAACGATTAAGCGTTTGAAAAACAAATTGAAAAAGTGTAAAAAAGACTATTGAAACTTTGTTCTCAAACATTTAATATTAATTGAGTAAGAACGGCGCACAAAACATTTCAAATAAGAAATCGTGAGTGTAAAACTTCTTCAAAATAAAGCTTGCAAACAAGAAAGAAACGTGTTAAACTTTTATCTTGTAGCAACAAAAATGAACATTGAAAACTGAATGACAATATGTCAACGTTAATTCCAATAATTTGAGTGATTAAGTTCACTCCCAAGAGTGATTGCCTCAAGCAATCAAAGAGCTTTATCAAGCAATCTATTATGGAGAGTTTGATCCTGGCTCAGGATGAACGCTGGCGGCGTGCCTAATACATGCAAGTCGAGCGAACAGACGAGAGTGCTTGCACTCTCTGATGTTAGCGGCGGACGGGTGAGTAACACGTGGGTAACCTACCTATAAGACTGGGATAACTTCGGGAAACCGGAGCTAATACCGGATAATATCTAGCTTCGCATGAAGCGATAGTGAAAGACGGTTTTGCTGTCACTTATAGATGGACCCGCGGTGTATTAGCTAGTTGGTGAGGTAACGGCTCACCAAGGCAACGATACATAGCCGACCTGAGAGGGTGATCGGCCACACTGGGACTGAGACACGGCCCAGACTCCTACGGGAGGCAGCAGTAGGGAATCTTCCGCAATGGACGAAAGTCTGACGGAGCAACGCCGCGTGAGTGAAGAAGGTTTTCGGATCGTAAAACTCTGTTGTAAGGGAAGAACAAGTACGTTAGTAACTGAACGTACCTTGACGGTACCTTACCAGAAAGCCACGGCTAACTACGTGCCAGCAGCCGCGGTAATACGTAGGTGGCAAGCGTTATCCGGAATTATTGGGCGTAAAGCGCGCGTAGGCGGTCTCTTAAGTCTGATGTGAAAGCCCCCGGCTCAACCGGGGAGGGTCATTGGAAACTGGGAGACTTGAGTACAGAAGAGGAGAGTGGAATTCCATGTGTAGCGGTGAAATGCGCAGAGATATGGAGGAACACCAGTGGCGAAGGCGGCTCTCTGGTCTGTAACTGACGCTGAGGTGCGAAAGCGTGGGGATCAAACAGGATTAGATACCCTGGTAGTCCACGCCGTAAACGATGAGTGCTAAGTGTTGGGGGGTTTCCGCCCCTCAGTGCTGCAGCTAACGCATTAAGCACTCCGCCTGGGGAGTACGGTCGCAAGACTGAAACTCAAAGGAATTGACGGGGACCCGCACAAGCGGTGGAGCATGTGGTTTAATTCGAAGCAACGCGAAGAACCTTACCAAATCTTGACATCCTTTGACAACTCTAGAGATAGAGCTTTCCCCTTCGGGGGACAAAGTGACAGGTGGTGCATGGTTGTCGTCAGCTCGTGTCGTGAGATGTTGGGTTAAGTCCCGCAACGAGCGCAACCCTTATCTTTAGTTGCCATCATTAAGTTGGGCACTCTAGAGAGACTGCCGGTGACAAACCGGAGGAAGGTGGGGATGACGTCAAATCATCATGCCCCTTATGATTTGGGCTACACACGTGCTACAATGGATGGTACAAAGGGCAGCAAAACCGCGAGGTCAAGCAAATCCCATAAAACCATTCTCAGTTCGGATTGTAGTCTGCAACTCGACTACATGAAGCTGGAATCGCTAGTAATCGTAGATCAGCATGCTACGGTGAATACGTTCCCGGGTCTTGTACACACCGCCCGTCACACCACGAGAGTTTGTAACACCCGAAGCCGGTGGAGTAACCTTTTAGGAGCTAGCCGTCGAAGGTGGGACAGATGATTGGGGTGAAGTCGTAACAAGGTAGCCGTATCGGAAGGTGCGGCTGGATCACCTCCTTTCTAAGGATAATTACGGAAACAGACCATCAGGTCTGTAGGAATTGACATTGACATATTGTATTCAGTTTTGAATGTTTATAGATTATAATGGGCCTATAGCTCAGCTGGTTAGAGCGCACGCCTGATAAGCGTGAGGTCGATGGTTCGAGTCCATTTAGGCCCACCATTATAAATATTCTGCAATTTAATTACCTTTATGGGGGCTTAGCTCAGCTGGGAGAGCGCCTGCTTTGCACGCAGGAGGTCAGCGGTTCGATCCCGCTAGTCTCCACCATTAAATATTGTACTTTGAAAACTAGATAAAGTAAGAAGATATAAAGATTTTACCAAGCAAAACCGAGTGAGTTCATATTTGAATTCTTGAAAAAATCGCGCGTCTGCATTTATGCAGACATCACAATATTAATAACAGATTAAGTTATTAAGGGCGCACGGTGGATGCCTTGGCACTAGAAGCCGAAGAAGGACGTTACTAACGACGATATGCTCTGGGGAGCTGTAAGTAAGCTTTGATCCAGAGATTTCCGAATGGGGAAACCCAAGCATGAGTTATGTCATGTTATCCATATGTGAATACATAGCATATGAGAAGGCACACCCGGAGAACTGAAACATCTAAGTACCCGGAGGAAGAGAAAGAAAATTCGATTCCCTTAGTAGCGGCGAGCGAAACGGGAAGAGCCCAAACCAGAGTGCTTGCACTCTGGGGTTGTAGGACACTCAATACGGAGTTACAAAGGAATAGTTTAGACGAATGACTTTGGAAAAGTCAGCCATAGAAGGTAAAGGCCCTGTAGTCGAAAAGTTATTCTCTCCTGAGTGGATCCTGAGTACGGCGGAACACGTGGAATTCCGTCGGAATCCGGGAGGACCATCTCCCAAGGCTAAATACTCTCTAGTGACCGATAGTGAACCAGTACCGTGAGGGAAAGGTGAAAAGCACCCCGGAAGGGGAGTGAAATAGAACCTGAAACCGTGTGCTTACAAGTAGTCAGAGCCCGTTAATGGGTGATGGCGTGCCTTTTGTAGAATGAACCGGCGAGTTACGATTTGATGCAAGGTTAAGCAGTATATGTGGAGCCGTAGCGAAAGCGAGTCTGAATAGGGCGAATGAGTATCAGGTCGTAGACCCGAAACCAGGTGATCTACCCATGTCCAGGTTGAAGTTCAGGTAACACTGAATGGAGGACCGAACCGACTTACGTTGAAAAGTGAGCGGATGAGGTGTGGGTAGCGGAGAAATTCCAATCGAACCTGGAGATAGTCTGGTTCTCTCCGAAATAGCTTTAGGGCTAGCCTCGCATGATGATTACTGGAGGTAGAGCACTGTTTGGACTAGGGGCCCCCCTCGGGTTACCGAATTCAGACAAACTCCGAATGCCAGATAATTTAATGCGGGAGTCAGACTGCGGGTGATAAGGTCCGTAGTCGAGAGGGAAACAGCCCAGACCACCGGCTAAGGTCCCAAAATATATGTTAAGTGGAAAAGGATGTGGCGTTGCCCAGACAACTAGGATGTTGGCTTAGAAGCAGCCATCATTTAAAGAGTGCGTAATAGCTCACTAGTCGAGTGACGCTGCGCCGAAAATGTACCGGGGCTAAACATATTACCGAAGCTGTGGATTGTCCGTAGGACAATGGTAGGAGAGCGTTCTAAGGGCGTCGAAGCATGATCGTAAGGACATGTGGAGCGCTTAGAAGTGAGAATGCCGGTGTGAGTAGCGAAAGACGGGTGAGAATCCCGTCCACCGATTGACTAAGGTTTCCAGAGGAAGGCTCGTCCGCTCTGGGTTAGTCGGGACCTAAGCCGAGGCCGAATGGCGTAGGCGATGGACAACAGGTAGATATTCCTGTACCACCTAAGATTGTTTGAACGATGGGGGGACGCAGTAGGATAGGCGAAGCGTACTGTTGGTTATGTACGTCCAAGCACTGAGATTGAGTATCAGGCAAATCCGGTACTCACCAAGATCAAGGTGTGATGGGGAGCGAAATTATAGTAGCGAAGTCGTTGATTTCACACTGCCAAGAAAAGCCTCTAGTTAGAAATTAGGTGCCCGTACCGCAAACCGACACAGGTAGTCAAGATGAGAATTCTAAGGTGAGCGAGCGAACTCTCGTTAAGGAACTCGGCAAAATGACCCCGTAACTTCGGGAGAAGGGGTGCTTTTTAGGGTGCAAGCCTTGAAGAGCCGCAGTGAATAGGCCCAAGCGACTGTTTATCAAAAACACAGGTCTCTGCAAAACCGTAAGGTGAAGTATAGGGGCTGACGCCTGCCCGGTCTTCGGAAGGTTAAAAGGAGTGGTTAGCGTATGCGAAGCTACGAATTGAAGCCCCAGTAAACGGCGGCCGTAACTATAACGGTCCTAAGGTAGCGAAATTCCTTGTCGGGTAAGTTCCGACCCGCACGAAAGGCGTAACGATTTGGGCACTGTCTCAACGAGAGACTCGGTGAAATCATAGTACCTGTGAAGATGCAGGTTACCCGCGACAGGACGGAAAGACCCCGTGGAGCTTTACTGCAGCCTGATATTGAAATTCGGCACAGCTTGTACAGGATAGGTAGGAGCCTTTGAAGCGTGAGCGTCAGCTTACGTGGAGGCGCTGGTGGGATACTACCCTGGCTGTGTTGACTTTCTAACCCGCGCCACTTATCGTGGCGGGAGACAGTGTCAGGCGGGCAGTTTGACTGGGGCGGTCGCCTCCTAAAGAGTAACGGAGGCGCTCAAAGGTTCCCTCAGAATGGTTGGAAATCATTCGCAGAGTGTAAAGGCACAAGGGAGCTTGACTGCGAGACCTACAAGTCGAGCAGGGTCGAAAGACGGACTTAGTGATCCGGTGGTTCCGCATGGAAGGGCCATCGCTCAACGGATAAAAGCTACCCCGGGGATAACAGGCTTATCTCCCCCAAGAGTTCACATCGACGGGGAGGTTTGGCACCTCGATGTCGGCTCATCGCATCCTGGGGCTGTAGTCGGTCCCAAGGGTTGGGCTGTTCGCCCATTAAAGCGGTACGCGAGCTGGGTTCAGAACGTCGTGAGACAGTTCGGTCCCTATCCGTCGTGGGCGTAGGAAATTTGAGAGGAGCTGTCCTTAGTACGAGAGGACCGGGATGGACATACCTCTGGTGTACCAGTTGTCGCGCCAGCGGCATAGCCGGGTAGCTATGTATGGACGGGATAAGTGCTGAAAGCATCTAAGCATGAAGCCCCCCTCAAGATGAGATTTCCCAACTTCGGTTATAAGATCCCTCAAAGATGATGAGGTTAATAGGTTCGAGGTGGAAGTACAGTGATGTATGGAGCTGACGAATACTAATCGATCGAAGACTTAATCAATTTTATAGATTTTTTATTCGGGATTGCCGGGTAGAATCTAATATATCTTACTTACTTTATCTAGTTTTGAAAGTATAAACTAAAGGTTGAGACGCGCGTCATGGTCCGTATCATTTTTGATAGATCGACTGAGAATCGCAAGATTCGATATGAGATCTAGAAAATGAATAGGGACAGCGAGTTGAAACTGGATATCATATTCTTTCATTTGTCTGGTGACGATGGCAGAGAGGTCACACCTGTTCCCATACCGAACACAGAAGTTAAGCTCTCTAGCGCCGATGGTAGTTGGTCTTACGATCCGCGAGAGTAGGACGTTGCCGGGCAATATTTATTTATCCACAGTAGCTCAGTGGTAGAGCTATCGGCTGTTAACCGATCGGTCGTAGGTTCGAGTCCTACCTGTGGAGCCATTTAGGCCCCTTGGTCAAGCGGTTAAGACACCGCCCTTTCACGGCGGTAACACGGGTTCGAATCCCGTAGGGGTCACCATTTGGAGGATTAGCTCAGCTGGGAGAGCATCTGCCTTACAAGCAGAGGGTCGGCGGTTCGAGCCCGTCATCCTCCACCATTTATTCTAATAATGAACTTAATATAACGGAGGGGTAGCGAAGTGGCTAAACGCGGCGGACTGTAAATCCGCTCCTTCGGGTTCGGCAGTTCGAATCTGCCCCCCTCCACCATCTATTGGGCTATAGCCAAGCGGTAAGGCAACGGACTTTGACTCCGTCACTCGTTGGTTCGAATCCAGCTAGCCCAGCCATTTTTAGAGCCATTAGCTCAGTTGGTAGAGCATTTGACTTTTAATCAAAGGGTCAGAGGTTCGAATCCTCTATGGCTCATCTGAAAGCATCCTGTATAGGATGCTTTTTTTGTTGTGTTTTTTATTTTTAATCAACTTTCTATTAATAGATTATTAATATTATACATAAATATCCATTTTATTCATTTATACATAAAAATATTGAATATTCACTTTATAAACAGTAAAATATATTAGAGATAGATTTCTAAATAATCTGAAATTATTTTCACTACTTTTGTGAGTTTTAATTTCGTTGATTTAGATATATTGATATATGAATTTTTTAAAGGGGAATGAATGATGAATAAGACAATTGAAATTATTGGTGCGCCAAGTGCGTTCGGGCAACGTAAGTTAGGGGTAAATATGGGACCGGATGCAATGCGTTATGCTGGTTTAGTAGAGCGCATAGAAGCAATTGGACATAAGGTAGTAGACAGTGGGAATATTGAATCACCTGTAATTGATATGAAAGTGTACAAAAGCGAACAGGACGGTGGTTTAAGAAATTTACCAGAAGTTACTACTTTTTGTGAGACTTTATGTGAAGCTGTTGATACATCAGTGCAAAATGGACATTATCCATTAGTTATTGGTGGCGATCATTCTATTGCGATGGGTACGATATCAGGGATTGCAAAGCATTATGATAATCTAGGAGTAATCTGGTATGATGCCCATGGTGATCTGAATGTCGCGGATTCATCACCTTCTGGTAATATTCACGGAATGCCGTTACGTGCATTAATTGGCGACGGCCATGAAGATTTAGTGAATATCGGTGGTTATGACAAGAAAGTTAAAGTTGAAAATATTGTCCTTATTGGTATGCGTGATCTTGATGAGGGAGAAAAGGCGTATATTAAAGAGGTAGGTATAAAAACCTATACGATGGCAGATATCGATCAGCTCGGTATGAAGACAGTGATCGAACAGACATTAGAGCACTTATCAAATTGTGATGGTATCCATTTATCACTTGATGTAGATGCACTGGATCCAAATGAAACACCAGGGACAGGTACTACAGTTCCAGGTGGTATTACGTATCGCGAAAGTCATCTTGCAATGGAAATGCTAAATGACAGTGACAGAGTGACTTCGTTTGAAATCGTAGAAGTGAATCCATTGATAGATATTAATAATCAAACAGCAGAACAAGCGGTAGGGCTAACGGGTTCATTTTTTGGAGAGAAGTTGCTTTAATATAATGAGAGATTGGGACAATTGTTTCAATCTCATTTTTTATTTGTTCAATTCGTGTACAATATAAGTAATAAACTATTGGAGAGAAAAGATGCGATTATTATTAGTCGAAGATGATTTAAAGCTTGGAAAATTTACAAAGCTGATGCTGCAATCACAAGGGTATGTCGTTACGTGGGTCAAGAGTGGTAGTGAAGCAATGGATTATATTGTACTTGAAACTTTTGAAGTAATAATCCTCGATTGGATGCTGCCTGATATTTCTGGTGTCGATGTTATAAAACGATGTCGATTGGCAGACGTAAATATACCTATAATTATGATGACAGCACGTGGCACAATAGATGATAAAGTTGAGGGATTTAATGCTGGTGCTGATGACTATATCGTAAAACCTTTTGAATTTGATGAGCTTCATATGCGCATATTAGCATTAGGTAGACGTAGTTTCGGTCGTATGACCAATGAACTTAAATATGAAATGTTTGAAATTGATTATCACGAGCATAATATCAAATTCAATGATATTGTTTTGGAACTCACGCGTAAAGAGTATTTATTAATGAAAGTATTGATTGAACATAAAGGTGGTATAGTTTCTAAAGATATGATTATGGAGCACGTTTATACAATTGATGAAATTGTCTCTGATAATGCCATAGAATCACTCATAAGAAGAATTAGAGCAAAGATTGGAAATGATATATCACCTTTTATGATTAAAGTAGTTCGTAATATGGGATATAGGTTAATTAAGCATGCGTAATCAAATAAGAAGATTATTATTGTTATTTGCACTTTTATTATTTTTGCTTCTCATTTCATTTTCTTTTATTATATATTTTTCTACTAAAAATTCGGTAGATTATCAGCAGCAATTATTATCTGAATCTGTCATCAATCAGGAAGTTCAAGAACATATTATAAACAATAATGGTAATATTAAGATTAAGCAATCTGATCATACTGAACACAAAAATATACCTACGCTTTATTTTATTACAGATGGAACTCGTATTATTAAGCAATCTGAATATGGTCATCGATTGATTCGTTATATTCAATCTCATACGCATCATAAAGAATATGTTCATCATTATATTGCATATGAAAATAGACATTATCATGTTTCAAGTAGACGTGTCAGTGCTGATAATACATATTATATTTACACTATAATAGATAGTACAGAATCTTACCATGCACTCAATAAACTTAAACATATGCTCATTGGTGTCACCTTTATATATTTATTCTTAATTATTATTCTTGCATATTTGTTATCAATATTTTCTGTAAAACCATATAAGAAAGCAATAGAGTCGCAAAGAGTATTTGTACAGAATGCTTCACATGAATTAAAGACACCTATTTCAGTTGTTAAAGCAGGATTGTCAGTTTTAACGGTGTATGAGAAAGATAATTTAACCTCAATAGGAAAAGAAACCATTACCGATTTAAATGATGAAATTGAGCATATGAAAGACTTGGTTAATCAACTCTTATTACTAGAAATAGTCCAAGGTTATGAGATGACTCGTATCAACTTAAAACCGCTTTGTATTGAAGTTACACAAAGATATCAGAAGTTATTAAATAATAAAATCCAATTAAAACTCACAGATACTTATATCTCTGGCAATAAAGATGCAATTGTACAGGCATTAAATATATTATTTGATAATGCTATAAAATATAACGATTATAATGTTGGAATACAGATAAAGCTCAATCAAGGTAAACTGATATTTAAAGATAATGGTGCTGGCATCACTGATAATGAACTGAAAAATATCTTTGAAAGGTTTTATCGTGGTAAAGAAGTGGGTAGTATAGAAGGAACAGGTATTGGTCTTGCATTGTTTAAAGAAATTATGAATGCACACGATGCAGATGTAGAAGTATTTAATAAGAAGGGCCTACAATTTAATATTTTATTCAAAAAGTAATGTAATGTCAGTTTCATCTCAGTTTCATTGTTTATATTAAGTTTATCAAAAGAACAGGAGATGATTAAAATGCCATTACATCCACTTATCGTACATTTTCCAATTGCATTATTAATTATGGGTACAATCATAGAAATATTAGCATTAAAATATAAAGAAAAATTAAGTCTAACCGGAACAATTTTATTAACAACAGGTTTGATAACAGGAATTATTTCTTATTTAACCGGAGATTCTGCTGAACATTTTGCGGAAATGCATTTTGGGGAAGTAGAATATCTTATCCACCAGCATGAAGAGATGGCACAGCTTTCACTTATTACATTCGGCATTGCCACTGTATTCAAATGGATTACAATGTTTACATCGAAATTCAATAAAGCGTTAATCTCCCTTGTGATTTTATTTTCAATTGGAGGTAGTGTCGCTTTAGGTATTACTGGACACTTAGGTGGAAAGATCGTTTATGAAAACGATAAAGTGAAACAAGCACAAGTTCAAATACAAGACACAGATAAAGATTAAGAAAGAGGTAACGTAATGAGAAGAACAAATTCACCGGAGTATTTCCATCACGTAGAGCATTTAAAGAAACAGAATCAATCGAGAAGAACCTTATGGGCGTCATTGCTGATTACGTTATTCTTCACGGTTGTAGAGGTCGTAGGGGGAATCCTGTCAAATTCACTTGCATTGCTTTCTGATTCAATGCATATGTTAAGTGATGTTCTTGCGCTTGGGTTATCGATGATTGCGATATATTTTGCGAGTAAGAAACCAACTTCAAATCACACATTCGGCTTTTTAAGGCTGGAAATATTAGCTGCATTTCTAAATGGTCTTGCTTTAGTGGTCATTTCAATCGGCATCTGTTATGAAGGTATTATGCGTATGATTCATCCGCAAGCGGTAGATGTCAAGCTTATGCTTATCATCTCTACAATCGGTTTAATTGTCAATATCATCCTTACATTTATCTTGATGCGCTCACTTAAAGGTGAAGATAATATTAATGTGCAAAGTGCATTATGGCATTTTATTGGCGATCTACTGAATTCGGTAGGTGTGATTGTAGCTGTTGCAGTTATTTACTTTACAGGCTGGGTTTTGATAGACCCAATTTTAAGTATACTGATTTCGATCATCATCTTCCGTGGTGGATATAAGATTGTACGTAATGCATGGGTCATCTTAATGGAGCGTGTACCAGAAGGGTATGATTCCGATGCGATTATTGCAGATATTAAAGCTTTTGACGGTGTACTGGATGTGCACGAATTCCATCTATGGGCTATTACGACAGAACATTACTCGATTACAGCACACATTGTTGTAGATAATTTAGACGGTGTACGAAACTATGAACTGATCAATGCAATCAGTAACATGCTTAAAGACAAATACAAGCTTGGGCATAGTACATTACAAGTTGAACATTTACAGAAGAATCATCTCGATGAGCCTTACTTTGATAATATTAAAAAGGAGATAGAATAAGCGTTGCTTATTCTATCTCCTTTTTAATTGTCACCCTATAAGTTGTATTGCCATTTTTATCTGACGCATTCTTAATATATTTCTTAAGTTCTTTTTTAAATTCTGTGAAAGATTTGTCGTTAAGCTGTAGATTAAATACGTGTTCTTTTGATTTCTTTAAGGCGCAGTCACTGAACTTAAGTAAATCTGGTGAGGGTATTAATGTCTTTGCTACCGGTGCATAGAACTTCTGAATGATGCTATGTTTTTGTTCTGTTTTAACGATTTCAATTATTCCGTTCTTTTCAAGTTCTGCGAGATGATAGTGAATCTTTGCGCGAGGAATGTCCAGTTCATCAGCTAATTGCTGGCCTGTCTTAGGTTTAGCTGCGATTAATTCAAGGAGTTTAATACGGAATGGATCGCTTACACATTTCAACTGAGGCAAATTATCAATCATTAAAGTTTCTAACATACGGTTACTCCTTCATATGAATTCTTTTTTTGAGATGATATCTTTTATTACATCATGCTGAAATCCATTGCAAATGATGGTAAAATAATTAACTTTATTTTACCATCATTTATTTAATAAATAGCAACTTTATAACAATCTTTACATATACTTAATAGATTGTTTACAATAAATAATTTATACTAATAAACGTAGCTCCAAGTAAGAACGCAAAGATTTATCAGCTAAAAGGAAGTTATTAATAATCGAATGAATATTGAAAAAATGTATTAAACTATACGAGGAAAAGCGCCTTAACATGATATAATATAGGTTAGTATGAATTATGGAGGAGATACAATGCAATTGACGCATGTTTTTGATAACTTGAGTACGATAAAAGTTATCACAGGCATCATTGACCTCTTAATTGTATGGTATGTTATCTACCTTATGATCAATGCAATCAAGGGTACGAAAGCAATACAATTATTAAAGGGTATCTTCTTTATTCTGATTGGTAAATTAATCAGTGACTCTTTAGGTTTAACAACCACTTCTAAGATATTTGATATGGTAATCGACTGGGGATTCCTGGCCATTATCGTTATTTTTCAGCCAGAATTAAGAAGAGCGCTCGAGCAGTTAGGTCGAGGAAGTTTGTTCAAACGTAATGCAGCAAATTTAAAGATGAGTCAGGCTAAGCTGACAGATGCGATGGTGAAATCCATTCAGTATATGGCAAAGCGTCGTATAGGTGCTTTAATTGTCTTTGAAAAGGAAACAGGGTTGCAAGATTACATAGAAACAGGGATACCGATTTATGCAGATATCTCTACAGAATTAATGATTAATATCTTTATTCCAAATACGCCGCTCCATGATGGTGCGATGATTATTCGAGGCGATAAGATTGCAGTTGCTGCGAGTTACCTGCCGTTATCAGATAGCTCTAAGATACAAAAGAGCCTTGGAACGAGACATCGTGCAGCTGTTGGTATATCAGAAGTATCTGATGCATTTACAGTTGTTGTCTCGGAGGAGACAGGCGATATATCTGTTACTTACAATGGCAGACTGCGCAAAGATGTATCACTTGAAGTGCTGGAGGCACTGCTTACAGAACATTGGTTCAGCGCCCACTTATCTAAGAAAGGTGTGGTGAAATAATGTTAGAGAATAAATGGGGATTAAGACTCGTTGCATTTTTACTTGCACTCGGCATCTTTTTACAAGTGAATAATGTGTTTGAAGTTATCGGCAATGATCAATTCTCACAGACACAGCAGACGGTTATTACCGATGTTCCCGTGAAGACGGTCTATGACGATGAAAACTTATATTTATCCGGAGCACCGAAGACCGTCAACGTTAAAATAAGTGGCCCTCAATCTATCGTTAAGAAGACTCAGAGCTTAATGGACTTTACGGTTGAGCTGGATTTGTCCAATTCTAAAGTTGGGGATTACAAGAAATCATTTAAAGTGACAGGCATCTCTGATAAATTAAAATACGAAGTTATTCCGAAAGAAGCAAACGTATCCTTATCTGAAAAGATAAAAGATACGAGAAAAGTAGAAGCAGAAATTAGTTCTTCACGTATTGCCTCAGGGTATGAGCTTGTCGGACAGGAGGTTGACCCTTCACAAGTGACGATTATCGGAGGAGAAGATGAGATAAACAAGATTGCTTATGTAAAAGCAACGTTATCAGAATCTGAGAAATTAACAAAATCAACAACTTCTCAAGCTGAAGTTAACGTATTTGATGCAAGCTTGAATAAACTAGATGTTACTGTAAAACCTAGCAAGGTTAAAGTTAACACAAAAATTGTGCCGACATCAAAAGTAGTAGACATAGAAGCACAAGAGACAGGTAAGCTTTCTTCAGGACTTAAGTTAAAGTCGCTGAAGCTATCTGAAGATAAAGTAGAACTCTTTGGTAAACGTTCTGTGTTAGATGGGATAGGCAGTTTAACAATTGATGTAGACTTATCTAAAGTTACTGAAAGTACTACGATCAAGCAGAAACTAGCGTTACCTAAAGACGTTACAAGTTCTAATCCGGAAACTGTTGAAATTAATATTGAAGTAACTAAAAATTAAAGGAGATTTATTATGGGTAAATATTTTGGGACAGACGGTGTAAGAGGCGTTGCAAACAGCGAATTAACACCAGAGCTAGCATTTAAACTAGGACGTTTTGGGGGATATGTACTTGCGCATAACGATACAGAAAAACCGACTGTCGTTGTCGGTAGAGATACACGTATCTCAGGAGTGATGTTAGAGTCAGCACTTGTTGCAGGACTATTATCAACAGGAGCTGAAGTCATGCGTTTAGGCGTTATTACAACGCCTGGAGTTGCGTACTTAACACGTGAGATGAATGCACAAGCGGGTGTTATGATCTCAGCGAGTCATAACCCTGTACAAGATAATGGTATCAAGTTCTTTGGTGCAGACGGGTTTAAACTTAGTGATGCACAAGAAGCGGAGATTGAAGCATTGCTTGATGCTGAAGAAGACACGTTACCACGACCTGTCGGTGTAGAACTTGGACATACTTCAGATTACTTTGAAGGTGGACACCGTTATTTAAGCTACTTGAAATCAACGATTGAAGGTGACCTTGAAGGATTGAAGATTGCACTTGATGGTGCACATGGTTCTACGTATTCACTTGCACCATACTTATTTGGTGACCTTGAAGCGGATACAGCAACAATCGGATGTAATCCAGATGGTAATAATATCAATGACGGCGTTGGCTCAACGCACCCAGAAAAACTTGCAGAATTAGTATTAGATACTGATAGCGACTTTGGACTGGCATTCGATGGTGATGGTGACCGTATTATTGCGGTCGATGAGCAAGGTCAAATCGTCGATGGTGACCAGATTATGTTTATCTTAGCACAGGATATGGATGCTAGAGGAGAACTTAAAGACCATATGGTCGTGTCTACAGTTATGAGTAACCTTGGATTCTATAAAGGATTAGAATCTTTAAATATTAAGTCTGATAAGACGAAAGTTGGCGACCGTTACGTAGTAGAAGAAATGCGTCGTAGTTCATACAACTTAGGTGGCGAGCAGTCAGGACATATCGTAATGATGGATCATAATACGACAGGAGATGGCCTGTTAACTGGAATTCATCTCGCAAGCATTGTGAAACGTTCTGGAAAGACTTTAAGTGAACTTGCAGGTCAAATGACAAAGTATCCACAACGACTTGTAAATATCAAAGTATCTGATAAGCATGCTGTTGAACAAAACGAACACGTAGCAGCAGTGATTAAGGAAGTTGAAGATGAAATGAACGGAGAAGGCCGTGTATTAGTACGTCCATCTGGAACTGAACCGTTAGTACGTGTAATGGTCGAAGCGAAGACAGATGAAGATGCAGAGCGCTTCGTTAATAAAATTAGTGATGTTGTAAGAGAACATATGGGGTTATAATATTGTACACTGAAGAAATTTTAATTTCTTCAGTGTTCTTTAGTATGAAGACGTATATGTACTACATCAAGAACCGATGTGTCATAGTACTCTAAAATGAAAATAATAAATTTACTTAACTATGTTTAACGCTAATGTGAGATAATATAAACAACTAAAATCAATAAGGGGTATTTCTATGAAGAAAATTTTAATTCCAGTAGTCACACTCACTTTAATATTAACTGCTTGTGATGAAAATTCACAAGATAATGAGAAAAAAGGCGTATCACAAATCACAACATCTTCTACAGAAACAAAAAATAATTCATCTACTAAGAATAAGGAACAAAATGTATCTCAACAAGAAAACCAGGAATCAACGACAAACAATGGAAATCAAGTTAAAAATGAAAACCAAGTGAATGATGATACAAATAAAGAAGATTTTATTTATCGGTTTACACAGGAACAAAAATCAGCAATGGAAGATGAATTTCTCAGATGGGCTGATGAGAGAGCAAAGACAGCCGGCTTAGCTGTTTCTAATTATTACTTTAATCATGGTGCGGGTGGACATGGAGACTGGTTTGCATCAAGTGAAGATGGAGATATACAAGTTCAGGATTTTGATAATCCTGGTCCAACGGGTTTTAAAATCAGAGGAATTGGTGGCGTTGTATTTTATACTTCTAAATCAGGAGAGACAGGTATAACTGAGGAACTAAAGGATGCAATTACAGCAGTAGGTTATTCTAAACATGCTGATTTAAGCAAGAATATCCATAAATATATACTTGCTGATAACGGTAAAGTTTACGAGCTTATAAAGTCAGCTAAAGAGATGTGTTTCTCTTGTGGATTTGGAGAGTATAGTGACTCTGGCACTAGAGAAGGTGGCTTCGGTGGAGAAGATCAATTCAAAGTATCTCAAGATATCGACGCACAAAAGAAATGGCAGGAAATATTAAATAAATATAAGCCGAATGCAGAAAAAATTAGTGCAAAGCCGGAACAAAGTAAAACAACTGCTAATGGTAAATATTCGTTTATCAATGATAAAAATGAGATTGATTTCAGTAATCCTGCATTTAGACAATATTACTTCTTTGAATCACATCATGAAGAAGCGTTTGGTGTACGTGTAGGAATGATTGAAAACCAAGTGAAAGATATTTTAGGTGCACCGACAGGAGAAACAGTTTTAAGTGGTTAAGGTGCGGTATCTGCAAAGCTTTATGGAGATATTGCGATTGCGTACTCTAGTAGCGTCGTTAGTTCGATTGCAGTTCATCCACAACGTAAAATTACAGAAGCTGAGGCGTACGTTATTTCCCTAACCCAACAATGAATAATGTAGAACGTATTCGTAATGGTGAGGCGAAAACGGGACCTGAAAAGTATCCGTTCTTCTTATACGACAGCAACCATGGAAATGGTTATCAAATCGTCGTTGACTTTGATGATGCAGGAAATATTAAAGAAATTAGGAATCAAAAAGAAACTATTGAGCCAATAAAACGTTAAGTGTACTATTTAAAATCATTTAAACCATTGGAAGTTATATAAATCCAATGGTTTAACTTTATATTATTTCCATCTAATGCATACATACTTGTTATACATTGATATTGATAGAATATTCTTGTATGAACTGATACCTATATAGTACAATAGTCTAAGTTTAGTAAACTATTTCATTCGAAAAGGAGGATTGTAACAACTTAATATACAGCGCCAGAACAGGAAACTGTTGACGAGGACGGATGGTCATCGAATTTTCGGCGGATGCCATCCCGGATAAAGCGATTCGATAGCTGATGAACAAACCACCTGGGCAACTGGGTGAACAAAACGCATCAGCACCGCATAATAAGACTACTAAACAAAAATACAAAATTGAATTGGAACTAGCAGGAGGAAATTATTATGTGTGGTATCGTAGGTTATATTGGAACAGAGGATGCAAAAGAGATCCTTTTAAAAGGTTTAGAAAAATTAGAATATCGTGGGTATGATTCAGCAGGTATCGCTGTACGTAACGGAGAAGATGTACGTGTCTACAAAGAGAAAGGCCGTATCGCAGAACTTCGTAAAGTTGTAGATTCAAACTTTGATACAACGACTGGTATTGGACATACGCGTTGGGCAACACATGGTGTACCAAATCACGAAAACTCTCATCCGCATCAATCTGAAAGCGAGCGTTTCACATTAGTGCATAACGGTGTGATCGAGAACTACGAGCAATTAAAGAATGAATATTTATCAGGTGTGACATTTAAATCAGATACTGATACAGAAATTATCGTTCAACTTATAGAACACTTCTCTAAACAAGGTTTAGAAACAGAAGCAGCTTTCGTTCAAGTATTAAAATTATTACATGGTTCATATGCATTAGGTTTATTAGATACACAGAACCCAGACGTTATCTACGTTGCGAAGAACAAATCTCCTTTACTTGTAGGTTTAGGTGATGGATTCAACGTTATCGCATCAGACGCGATGGCGATGTTACAAGTAACAGATACTTATACAGAATTACACGATGGTGAAGTTGTTCTTGTAACGAAAGAAAGCATCGACATCAAGGACCTAGAAGGTAAGAAAGTGAAACGTAAACCTTACAAAGCTGAAATCGATGCATCAGATATCGAAAAAGGAACATATGCCCACTACATGCTTAAAGAAATTAACGAACAGCCTGCTGCGATGCGTAATATCATCCAGGAATATCAAGATGAAAAAGGAAACTTAAAGATCGATAAAGATATCGTTAAAGCAGTACGTAAAGCGGACCGTATCCATATCATTGCCTGTGGTACATCTTATAATGCAGGTCTTGTTGGTAAAGAATACTTAGAGAAATGGGCAGGTATTCCAACAGAGGTACATGTCGCTTCTGAATTCGTCTACAACATGCCATTACTGTCTAAGAAACCATTGTTCATCTTTATCTCACAATCAGGCGAGACAGCGGATAGCCGTGCAGTATTAGTGGCAACGAAGAAATTAGGACACCCTGCACTGACAATTACAAACGTAGCTGGTTCAACATTATCACGTGAAGCGGATCATACATTGATTCTTCATGCAGGACCTGAGATTGCAGTTGCGTCTACAAAGGCTTACACTGCACAGATCGCGGTATTATCAATCTTAGCGCAAGTCGCTGCAGCAGATGCAGGTATTGATACGGGCATTGATCTATTACCAGAACTTGCGAAAGTGACTTCAGCGATTACAACAGTGATCGATGATGCTGAATTAATGGAGAAAATTGCAAAGGACTTCTTAGCAACTACACGTAACTGTTTCTTCATCGGACGTACGATGGATTATTACGTAGGTGTTGAAGGTGCGTTAAAGCTTAAAGAAATCTCTTACATCCAGACAGAAGGATTTGCAGGTGGGGAGTTAAAGCACGGTACAATCGCATTAATTGAAGAAGGAACACCAGTTATTGCATTAGCAACTCAAGAACGTGTGAACTTATCAATCCGCGGTAACGTGAAAGAAGTTGTAGCTCGTGGTGCACATCCATGTATCATTTCAATGGATGGATTAAATCAAGAAGGCGACACTTATGTGATTCCTCATGTTCATGAAATGCTAGCGCCATTAGTATCGGTTGTAACAACACAGTTAATCGCATACTATGCAGCGTTACACCGTGGAGCAGACGTAGATAAACCACGTAACTTAGCAAAATCTGTAACAGTTGAATAATTGAATAAATAAGCATCTCATTTAATGAGATGCTTATTTTTGTAGGTATGTGTTTGATATAAGCATACTTGATAATACAATAGATATGTATTTAATCGTTGAGTCCATCTTCAAGGATTATGACTATTATGCACTGCTTGTTAAGATTGATGAGCGCTCAACATATGAGACAGATAATGATAAAGACATCGAGTATATCTTATTAAGTAAGCAGGAAATGAGTGACTGGATTGAGCGTAAGAGCAAGAATCAAAGCGGAATGATAAACTGCTATGTGCAGTACTTACAGGATAAAAATAACGGCAGCTTACTGAAAGTGATAGACTCAAGAGAGCATCCGATGATTTCATTAAAAGACTTCTACCGACGTACGATGATGATTGAACAGTAAACAGTTTTTCATCCCGATGGCATAAAATACTTACGCATATCAATTTAATAAATAGAGGAAAAGTTCTACAACCAAATAAACCCGAGCAGTGCAGAAAACGTTTCTGCACTGCCCGGGTTTTATTGAAGAGATATTATTCATATGGATTAGAACGATCGATCTCTTCTCCTGTTTCATCGTATTCAACCACTGTTCCATCTTCATACACATCAAATGACATCACAGGGTCGCCATCATCATCAAAGATACCAAAACCATATCCGAATGACTTAACCTCAGGTGTACGGACATCACCGTAGTCACTTAAATCAGATACGCTAAGATGATCTTCAGCTGCCTGTATTGCATCATCAGCTGTTTCGACCATAATAATATCAGATCCGCTGTCAGACTCAGTATCAGAATCTTCATCGTCATTTGAATTTCTTTTAGCACGTTCCTCGGCTGCTTTTGCGCGTGCCTCAGCGGCTTCTGCACGTTCTAATGCTGTCTTCGTTTCTTCTTTCTCTTGTTCTTTTTCTGCGATATAGGCATCGATATCATCTTCATCGAATGATAATGTCACGCTATTTGAACCTTCAGCTAAATCGATGTCTGTTAACGTTTCTGTAGGGGTCTTGAAATTCTTGCCATCAAGTTCACCTTCAGCATAGATGCTTAATGAATCACCTTTATATGGTCCGTAAGTTGTCTTATTACTATTGTAATCCACTTCGTTATCATTAACGAATACTTGTGTTTCTGAAGCATCAAGCTTACTATCACCTTCAACCTTAATATTGATGAAATGTTCATCGAATGCTAATTGGGCTTGTGGTTCTGACAAAACATCAATATCAAGCGTCCCGTCTGTAGACTTCCCGTCTATTATCTTCTTGGCATCTAATGCATATTTTCCGGCTACGAATGTACCGATTTCTGTTTCTTTGCCATTTGCTACAGCGATAGTGTGTTTCTTGCTATTGAACGTAAATTCGATCTCTGTATCTTCTTTACCGTCAATCGATACTTTATGGAGTACAGGTTCGAAGTTATACTTAGGGAACACACTGAAATATTTTCCGTTACGCTTTAAGTCTAAGATGTCATGCTCACCAATTTGAATCGTAGTTTCATTCTTACCCTGTGCAGCGCCATGAAGTTCATTCATAAACTCATCTTTCTTACCAGACTTTTCAATCACCGTTGCAAAGGCTTTCGCTTCTTCTTCAGCAATACCATCTTGACCGACTGTCAGCAAGTTGCTGAGTGATTGATAGTCTTTGTCATTGATGGCAGTTTCGATAGATTTAGCATGTGTTTCAGGGCTATATTTATGATTGAGGAAGAAGTATGCGCCGATGAGTGCAGTGAGTAACAGTCCGATGAGTAGAAATGGCCATACAGGTTTCTTTTTCTTCTTATTTTCCTGCACTTTCTCTTTCTGTCTGCTCTGAAGCGGTTCTGGTGTCGTACTGTTATGAGTAACTTCACTTTCTTGAGGAGGAAGTGGTGTACCACAGTTCGTGCATACTTTGTGTGATAGTGGTGCTTCCTGACCACAGTTTGTACAGAATTTCTTCATCGTCTGTCTCCTTTTATATAATGATATATTAATTCTAAAGTAAAAAAATACAATATACAATATAAATTAAACGAGAAGACAATATTTACAACTTATTAAAATAACCAACATTCGTATAGAATGATAAAGATGAAATTATGCATAAGAGCGATTATAATAATAATAAAAAGAAGGAGTTCGTTATGACTACAATAATGAAAGGTGCAGAAAGTTATTATCACCAGGGAAATAATATAGGGATATTGTTATCTCACGGTTTTACAGGGGCGACGTTCAGTATGTTGCCACTTGCAGAAGCGTACAGTAAGGCAGGGTATACGGTATGCTTACCTCGGCTTGCCGGTCACGGTACAAACTTAGAGGATATGGCGGCTTCAACATATGAAGACTGGGTTGAAAGCATTGAAGAAGGACTAACAAAGCTTAAAGAAACGTGTGACACAATCATTATGTCAGGCTTATCCATGGGAGGGACGCTGACGCTTTATATGGCAGCAAAACATCCGGAGATTAAAGCGATTATTCCGATTAATGCAGCGGTTGTTATCCCGTATATGCACGCGGCAGCACATGTGGATCTCGATATTATACCGGGAAACGGTAGCGATATTAAAAAGCAGGGTGTACCTGAAATCGGTTATCAAGATACACCGGTGAAAAGCATATTAGAGATTCGTAAGTTAATGCGTACTGTAGAAGAAAGTTTATTCCAGATTAAATGTCCTGCACTGATTTTCGTAAGCCCTGAAGATCATACTGTACCTGCATTTAATGCGGATCTAATCTATACGTCAATTCACAGTGAGTGTAAACACATCATTGAAACCCCGAATAGTTATCATATGTCTACACTTGATAACGACAAGGAATTCATTATAGAGCAATCACTTTCATTTGTAGAAACAATTATAAACGGCTGATTATTCAGCTGTTTTTTTGTCTGGAAGATTCATCTGACTGATTACCGGGTAATTTCAAATAGGAGGTAATATATGAAACTTACAGTACAGGAACTTTATGATTGTTTATATGATAATCTCGGGCCACAAGGATGGTGGCCGGCAGAAGATAATTTTGAAATTATCATTGGTGCGATTTTAGTTCAGAATACAAATTGGCGCAATGTAGAGCGCTCCTTATCGAATTTAAGAAACGCGACACAGTTCGATCCAGAACGCATATTAAATCTGCATCTTTCTGAATTACAAAGTCTGATCAGACCAAGCGGTTTCTATACGAATAAATCTGCTGCAATTATAGCAGTATTAACTTGGCTGAAAAGTCATGAATATGATTTCAGGGCGATTGATAAGCTATATACAACAGAGCTTCGCAACGAGCTGCTAAAACTTCGTGGTATTGGATTTGAAACGGCAGATGTGTTACTCGTATATGTATTCGAACGTGTCGTATTTATCGCTGACACATATACGAGACGCTTATTCAATGCGCTTGGTGTTCAAAGTAAAAGTTATATGGACCTATATAATAAGGTCACCTTACCTGACACATTTACACCGCTTCATGCTCAGGAATTTCACGGGCTACTGGATGAATTCGGTAAACGTTATTTAACCGCGAAAGGTGTGAAGGGTGCGACTTTTTTAGATGACTACTTCTTATGAGAATATCATCGTCTGCATATTACTTTGTGCAACAATCACAGGCCAGTAGAACGGTGCGTCTTTCCAGCCGGAGTCACTGTGACCGTTCTGTCTGAGCAGTATAACGCTTGGATGTGTTTTACCGAGCTTATATGCCGTCTGCAATTCATCGTGACCTGTGTCTGGTCTGTCAGCAAACCTTTCGTCACTACGTAATCTGCT
This sequence comes from Macrococcus psychrotolerans, assembly GCF_038095555.1. Lineage (NCBI taxonomy): Bacteria > Bacillati > Bacillota > Bacilli > Caryophanales > Staphylococcaceae > Macrococcus > Macrococcus psychrotolerans. The sequence goes on from NZ_CP124591.1 coordinate 352,596, forward strand.
GATATTACGATTCGTTCTGACGATGACCCATACGAGGTCATCTTCTGATAAGTATTCAATCATCTCAACGTAGCGTTCCATCTGAAATGGTAAATGAGTATAAATAAGTGTCTCATTGATCGCCATCAATATATCACGTACGTGGTGGACAGGGACGAGTACATTTTGGCCGGTATGACGTACAGCATGTTTTTCTAATGCACTGACCATTTTATCGATGCGTTTCATCGCCTGGTTTAACTTCGTTTTGTTGACCGTTTCAAAGCCAACTGGTAAGAATCGTTTACGAGGTCTCACTGTAATCAGTTCAGACATTAACAATTTATTAGGGTTACAAGGGACGATCTCTCCTTGTGCATCTTTCGTTAAGAACTTCACGGTATGATCCTGTTTCATAATCGCTTCGCGTAACCCTTCATCAAAGAAATGCATACGCTGCATCGCACTATAAATTCGGGGTGTCGTATAGAAACGAGTGACCTCCATATCTTCCATCGGACGAGCACCATACATACGTGAATGCTGCAGCACAGTGTCCTGCTGGAACTTACGTGGATCACGGCCATAATAGAAACCGATTAAGTTGCCGACAGTGATACCGCGATCTAATATTTGACCGCCGATAAAGAAGGTCATCGGCGTACGTAGTCTCAGCTCACCATTATAATCGAGCAGTTGAGTGACATCTTGTTCAGAATTGACGATTTCAATTAACAGCTCTTCATCAATTATTGATGACTTCACAGATTCCAGAACATCAGTGAAATCTGGCATATGATTTACAGAATGCTTTAAATCTTCATAAGCGGTATGAACTAAATCACGAAATAATTGAGGATTTTCTGTAATGCTTTCCTTTAACTTCCACTCCATACGACTGACGACATCATATTGCCACACGTGTGCTTTTTTCGTCGTAATCGTATGCATAATAAAGCTGTATTTCGTAATGTGATCATTACTTAGATGTCTTACTTTCGCACCGACGATAAAGTTCATCAGTGCATGACGCAAACCTTCCAGGTTCTTAGAAGTTAACAGATAATCATCTTTCACACGTCTATTATCAGACTTACGTAATATTTCAAGTTCACTTTCATCGATTGCATGATATAAACTGCGCGCTGCAGGTGATTGTTCCTCAAAGTAAAACTTGCCACCAACATACTTATCATGCGTCGGGACGAGGACTGTAAACGCCGGACGCTTCGGCTGATAGCCACGTTCTGCAAGCACGTCAGCATCCGGCTGCAAGTATAACGAGTAAGGCGTTGCTGTAACTTGTAAGTATGCAGCAGTCGGCAACATCGCTTTAATATCATCCAGCTTTGTCGCGATTTTCTTCAGTTCTATTAAATTACGATCCTTATCTTCACTATAAACAACCGACGCATAATCCGCTTCATCATCGATAAACATTACTTTACGCATCTTCATCTCAGGATAACCGATAAAAAACTGTTCAAGTCGCGCCACATTCTTAATTTCTTTCTTCACGATGATGATCTGTTTCTGCTTCAGTTCATACTTACGTATCTTCGGCATATGGATAATATCATGCACAATGACCTTATCCTCATCCATTGCACGTCGAAACTCTGCTGCGACACGCGCATATGTCTGACGGGCAAGCGCATTTGAATTCTTCGTTAATATCACGATGCAGTCGAACACATCATCCAGCGCAAGCGCCATCGTACCGATATAACTACGCGTCTTACCTGACTGGATACGCCCGAGCAGCATGCCTGGACGAAACGTCTCCGTAGAATGCACCTTTAACTGCGCTTTTGTTTGCTGCATGACTTCAATTTCTTCTTCGCTGTAATGATTCAGCTGATTTACACACCCAAAAAAATACCCATCTAATTTCAACTGCACTCAATCTCCTGTTTATTGTATAATTGTATATTCTACTATAAACTTAAACTAAAGACATGAAAGGAGTGTAATTATGAACAGAAAACCATTTTTCTATATTATGATATTCTTCCTGACATTCATATTTGCGAATGTCATTCGAAATATTACAAGCGGTGAACCGTTAGAAAACTATTTAATCTATGCGCTCGTCGGACTGTTCATATTAGCTTCAATCATCTCAGACTTCATTAAGATCTTTATGGATGGAACAACGCGCACGCTTACAATGGGCAGCAGGATAACGGCACTTATGTATGCAGTTATCATCGCACTATCAATTAAAGGACTCACAATGTCTCACGAATCTTTCGACCGTGCAATTTATATTGCATATATTATCTTCAGTGCGATACTGCTCGTCTTAACACTTTATATGGACCGTGTGAGAAGAAAGTCAGAAGCAGTTAAATAAGGAGAGAGGCTTATGATCATCATCGTTATATTATTCTTATTGCTTGGTATTTATATGTTAACCGGACGTGGAGGGTTTCTTATTGCCGGATATAATACGTTACCTGCAGAACAAAAAGCGAAGTATGATGAGAAACGTCTATGTAGATTTGCAGGTGCTGTGTTCATTATAGCTACTATGTGCTTAGTACTTATCGAATATACAGAAGTCAATGAAGTGTTTGGTATCGCAGGATTTATCACTATAATATTGGCATTTGTCATCTTAGTGAATACATCTGATTATTTCAAAAAACGATAGTATGGTGGTTCAAATGAGATATTATTGGCACTGAAAATGGCACTCAAACTAGATTTGAGTGCCATTTTTTTAAGGATTCTTCGATTTGGCCATGAAATTGGCACTGAAACCTTAAGTCTTGAAATATTCTTTGGGCCATAATATTAACATTCATCTGCATCGTAGATTTCTTCGCTACTCATCTAGAGTGAGAAAACTCACTGTACATTAATTAAATACCATACCACCATCAATAATCAATGCTTGACCTGTCATATAATCACTGTCAGGCCCAGCTAAATATGAAACACAAGCAGCAACATCAGCTGATTCAGATAAACGTTTTAAAGCAATATTTTTCGCAAATTGTTCCATTCCCCATTCAAAAGGTTTTTCAGCTTCTTTAGCTGTTTGTTCAGCAATACCGTTCATCATCGGTGTTTTTACCATGCCAGGGCAATACGCATTAACTGTTATCCCTTTATCAGCTAGTCTGCTTATCTTTATAAAGCAGTAGGAAAATTTCATAAAATATTTTTGTAGTAATACTCTAATAACAATTTATTACCGTTATAATAGAATTATATTATACAGACAGATGGTGAATGTGGATGAAGAAATTAATATTCGTAATAGTATTGATACTAATATTATCTGCGTGTAGTCATCCTGAGCAGAAAAAGAGCGATTTAATTGTCTATTCTCCATATCCGGAGCGTTTTATAAATCCAATTATTCAGGATTTCGAACATGCAACAGGTCAACGCGTACAAGTGATTCATGACTCTACACGTAAATTAATAAAACGAATTGAACACACCCCTATGGAGAATCGGGGGCATGTGTTTGTTGGAGGTTCTTTAAGTGAACTTGAAGGCAGCAGAAGTATTATTCAAGGAGAAATCCAGCCATTCATTTATATGCCATCCGTATTTATTGTAAATAAGGATTTGATAGGAGACATACAAGTCAGCAAATATCATGATTTATTGAATCGAGATTTATATAAGCAGTTCAGTTATCCGAATCCGGAACTGACCAATACAGGCTATCAGCATAGAAGTGCTCTGGAGACAATCTATAATAAATCACAATCAGAGAGGGTATTAAAATGTGGTGTAAAGCTGGATAAGACTGCTGATGTAATGGAACATGTGATTTCCGGCAGAAGCTACGTAGGACTGACTTACGAATATACTGCGATGGATTATATTGATGCAGGGTATCCTTTAGAAATTGTCTATCCTTCAGACGGCACCATTATCAATACAGATGGAATTGTCAGAATCAATGGCACTACCCATCCAAAGCGTGATGATTTTATTCAGTATATGCTAAGTAAAGAAGTTCAGCGTCATATTTCAGATGTATTTCATGTCAAATCAGCACGTAAAGACATACCATTCAAAGCGTATAAAGTATTGAAACCTCTGGAAGAAATTAATGTCCTTCAAAGGGGGGAGTAAGATGAACCATCAGCTATATAAGCGCAAAATTCGGCGCACGCTTATTTTGTTTGCGATTCTTCCCGTGTTCTTGCTTACAATGATAGGGCTATTTGCTTATTATGCGATATACATTATGAAGACCGATCATGAGCTGAATCAGGTCAATAAAGCGATGGTCAGTATGATTGAGAACGATAGGAAGCACATCCAGGAGCGATACCGCGACTTTACTAAAAATATCCCGGGAAATACTACGGATATATATCGCACTTTATACGAACGGAGTAATGATAGAAAACAGCACTACATCTTTAAGTTTGAATACGATAAGCTCTATACAAACAACTATGGCGATATCGCGACGATACCTATGTATGAGCAAGATGGGGAGCAATCCCGACTTACTATAAGTGTCCCTGCAAATGTACTTAAAGATGTGATGCATTATCATGACTATCATTATGTAGTTACGGACTTGTATGACAACATATATTACAGTAGTGATGATCATCCTGTAGGTGACAAATATTCATACGATGAACGCATGCAGATTACAGCATTTCATAAAGATGATCAGTTAAAGCTCTATGTATATCAGGATCTGACACAGACAATTGACAGGGGCATCATTTTAATCAGCATTTTACTTGGCACATTCTTTCTTTTGATTATGATTACCATGTATTCCAGCAAACGTCTTGCACATCGACAAACACAGGATATCGACGAAATAATTGCACATATCAGGCAAGCTCAAGTCAGAGCGTTGACCACATACGAGCCTTTAACTGCGCAAAGCGAACTCGAAATCATCAATCGCTATGTATTCGAATTGTCTCAGCTCAATGAACGATTATTAAAGTCGACGAAAGAATCGAACGAAGCATTAAGACAATCACAGCTTAAATCATTGGAGAACCAGTTCCAGCCTCACTTCATCTTTAATACGATGCAGACAATTAACTATATGATAGATACAGATAAGAAAGCTGCTAAGAAGATGATGATCAAGCTCTCCTCGATATTACGTTATGCCTTACGTGTGAAAGAATCTGAAGTAACTTTCAAAAAAGAAATCGATTACCTGGAAGACTATGTGTTTATACAGAATATTCGCTTTGATCAGGCGATTCATTATACGATTGATATTGATGAATCTCTTATGAACCTGCAGACTGATAAGCTGTTGATTCAGCCGCTTATCGAAAATGCAATTAAATATGGAGCGATTGAGAATGGATTGAATATTAAAGTGCGTATTAAACCACTCCGTAATGGCGATATATATATAGCGGTATATGATGACGGTATAGGCATGACCAAAGAAAGGCTAAAAGAAGTAAGGAGCATGATCAAACATTATAAACTTCGAAATATTCATATCGGAATGCAGAACATACATCAGACGTTACGCGTTAAGTATGGTGAACATTACGGTATGAAGGTGTATTCAGCATATAATAATGGCACATTGGTAACGTTACGTGTGAAGAAGGGAGGTACATATGTATAAAGTACTGATTGTTGATGATGAGCGGATGATACGTGAAGGATTAAAGTCATCCATTGACTGGCAGAAACTGATGTTTAGTGATGTATATCTTGCAAAGGACGGCATAGAAGGTCAAGATATGATATTACAGTATGAACCAGATCTTGTCATTACAGATATTAAGATGCCGCGTATGAATGGTATTGAAATGATGGAAGCGACACGTCAAATTGATTATGAGAAGCTGATCTTATCAAGTTATGATGACTTTGAGTATGCTAAAGCAGCGATACAGTTCAAAGTCGTAGATTACCTGCTTAAACCGATCGATGAAGATGAGCTCAATACCTTGCTGCAAACCATCGTAAAAACATTCAAAACAACAAAGCGTACAGTGCCTGAAATATTGAGGCCGGTATTAATGACAGACTTTGATAATTACTACATTAATCAGGCAGTTCACTTTATCAAGGCTAATATACAAGCTGAACTTGATAACGAGATTATCGCGAACGAACTCGACATTAGTACATCATACTTAATGCGTACTTTTAAGCAGTTTACCGGAATAACGATTAATGATTTTATAAACCGTTATCGTGTATATCGCTCGCTTGATCTGCTTGAAAAACATCTTAAAATCTATGAAGTCTCTGAACAAGTAGGCTATAACGAATATAAAGCATTCAACTATAACTTCCATAAATACTTGAAGATGACACCAAATCAATATATGAAATCATAAAAAAAGTCGAGACGCTTGTCTCGACTTTTTTTATGATTTCATCTTACTTTCTAACTTTCTAATCTTTTTTTCTTCCGCTACAGCAACGATACTTAGTAATATCATACCAAGAATCAGCGCCGCATAGAACACGATAAATACATCCGTCCAGCCATGTAATACATATCCAAAGACATTTAATCCCTTACTTTCTGGGTCAGCGATCATCGCTAAACCAATCTTAGCCATCGAGTCACCGAAGAGGTAACCGAATGTACCAGTCATACCGTTGGCTACACTGATCGCACGTTTCGGTACAAATCCTACGAGAGAGACACCGATCAACAGCTGAGGACCGAATATTAATGCACCAAGACCGAACAATGAGGCATTGACCATACCGACACTTGTCGCGTTCTTGTAGAACATTACAACAAACACAATGAGAAACATACACATAATTGCAACGAGTGCACGACGACCTTTCAATAAATCAGAAACGTAACCCCACATCAAGCTTGCAATTAAAGCGCCAATTTCAAAGTAAAAAATAGTATTCACTGCATCTCCTGCATTGAATCCAAGATGCTCAGTCACATATAATGGTGCCCAGTTATCAATACCGATACGCACAATATATACGAATATATTAGAAACACATAGAATCCAGATGATCGGATTCTTAAGGATATATGTCTTGAATATCTCCCACTTCGTCATATCCTGAGATGCAATATTCTCCTCGTCCACAGGTTCTTCGAAGATATCTTCACAGCGATTCCATCCTAACTCTTCAGGATCATCCTTACCGATGAAGAGTGTGACGATACCGATGATTAAAGCGATGATACTAGGGAAGATGAACATTCCGATAACATTACCGTGGAAGAACATGTTCGCACCCCATAATGCAAGACCCCCTGCAATGGCACCACCAATATTATGTGAAGCATTCCAGAAACCGAGATAACGCCCACGCTTTGTTCTTGGGGCCCATCTGGAAATTGTAGAATAACTTGCCGGACCACCGACAGATTGGAACATACCGTTTAATCCCCATAACACAATCAAGAAACCGATCGCTGAACCGAAGTAACTCAGCGTGAATCCCATAATCAGTACAATGATAGACGACATAATCAGTAAGAACGAAATAATACGTTTCGTATTTCTACCATCGATCATGTAACCGATTAATGATTTACCAAGGCCATAAGTGATACTGAATGCAAGACCGATGTAACCGAGCTGTAAAGTTGTGATACCAAGTTCTTCTTTTAACATCGGTTGTGCAGCTTTGAAGTTGTTTCGGATTAAATACATTGACATGTAAGCAAAGAATACAACGAAGAAAGCCTTTAAAAATTGTTTACGCCATTCCTTTCTCTGAACAGGAATAGGGATCCCTTTATTAGGAATCTTCTGGATATCAAAAAAGTTCATAAATACGCGCCTCCTTTTATTTGTCTTCAGTGTAATCAATTATGAAAACGTTTAATATACGATAAAATATTATTTTGTCTGAAGGAGTGAACGAAATGAGCCTTCGATGACATAAAATCCTGTAAATATAAAGGATGCCCTCCCTATAATGAAGTTAAATTTATAGGAGAGGTTGAGAGAAATGACATTAATGATACAACCAGTATTCAAAGAACGCATCTGGGGTGGCAGGCATTTGAAGGAATTTGGATATGAGATTCCGAATGATAAAACAGGGGAGTGCTGGGGTATTTCAGCACATGAGAATGGTCCGAATATGATTGTGAACGGAGAACATGAAGGCAAGACATTAAAAGAGTTGTGGGAAGAAAACACAGGACTATTTGGCGTTCAAACGACAGATAAGTTCCCACTCCTTACAAAGATTCTTGATGCGAATGACGAATTATCAGTGCAGGTCCATCCAGATGATGCATATGCACAAGTACATGAGAACGGAGAACTCGGTAAGACAGAATGCTGGTATATCATCGACTGCGATGAAGACGCTGAAATCATCTACGGGCATAATGCGAAAGACAAAGCCGAGCTGGAGAATATGATACATGAGGGCAAATGGAATCAACTTTTTAATTCCATTAAAGTCAAACCAGGGGACTTCTTCTATGTGCCTAGTGGAACAGTTCATGCAATCGGTAAAGGCATCCGTATATTAGAGACACAGCAGAATTCGGATACAACATACCGCATCTATGATTATGACCGTACGGATAAGGACGGTCATAAACGCGAGCTGCATATTGAGCAAAGTATTGATGTAATTTCTTTTAATGAAGATAATTCAGGCACAGAAGCGGAAGTTACTGAAGTACAGGGAAATGTCATTAGAACATATATCTCTAACAGTTTCTTTACAGTGAAACAGCTACTGATAGAAGACCATTATGAATATACGAAACAACAAGACTACACATTGATGAGCGTGCTATCAGGTGAAGGAACGCTAACTGCTGACGGACAAGTCTATACAATCAGAAAAGGCGATCATTTTATTCTGACGACTGAAGATAAGGAAATTAAGCTCCAAGGTAAACTCGATATTATTGAGAGCTATGTATAGTATTTAGGCGTATAAATAATGCGTTGACCTTTTGAAAACACTAATGTATGATTAATATCAACTAAATAACTTATACAGAGAGATGGAGGGAATTGGCCCTGTGAAATCTCAGCAACCGGCGTTTGCACGGTGCTAAATCCAACAGGTGATTCCTGAAATATGAGTGTAGACTTTATACCCTTCTTTTTCAGAAGGGTATTTTTTTTATGGAGGGATAGATATGTCAAATGGTTTCAGAAGAGGAATGGAAGCACGTCATGTGATGATGCTGAGTTTCGGAGGTGTCATCGGCACAGGGTTATTCTTAAGTACAGGGTACACATTACAGCAGGCAGGGCCTATCGGAACAGTGGTGAGCTATGTTATTGGTGCACTGCTTGTTTATATCGTGATGAAATGCATGGGTGCTCTAGCAGTAGCACACCCCGATGTTGGAGGATTTCATACGTATGCGAATATTTATATTCATCAGTCGATAGGGCATGTCGTTGCCTGGAGCTACTGGCTATGCTGGACGATTGCGCTGGGATCCGAAATAACTGCGGGTGGTATCTTATTTCAGAAATGGTTTCCGGATTTTCCGGTATGGTTGTTCAGTCTGGTATTCATCCTCGTGATTGTCGGGATAAACTTTACGACAAGTAAGATGTATGGTGAAACAGAGTTCTGGCTATCACTGATTAAAGTAATTGCCATCATTGCGTTTATTATTATTGGCTTATTAATATTATTCAATGTCGTACCGTCTGACTTAAAGCCGGTCACTTCAAGTGAGAAGCTATTTGATGTACCGAATGGATTATTCGGCATCTTTATTACGATGCTTGCGGTAAACTATGCGTTCAGTGGGACGGAGCTCATTGCGATAGCAGCGGGAGAGACGAAGCATCCTGAGAACGTAATACCGAAAACCATTCGCTCGACAGTATGGAGACTCGGGTTACTATTTATCGGGACCATCGTGATCATGGTCTTACTCTTACCAACGGATCAAGCGAGCTTACTCGAAAGTCCATTTGTTTCGATATTGGATAGCGTCGGAATTCCTTATGCCGGAGATATTATGAACTTCGTTATATTGACGGCATTGCTGTCAGCAGCAAATTCAGGACTTTATGCATCCAGCAGAATGTTATGGAGCCTATCAGAGCAAGATAATGTATTACCAATCGCAAGAAAGCTGAATAAGAACGGTATGCCGGTTAACGCGACAATCATTAGTTTAGCTGGAGCATTACTCAGCCTGTTATCAAGTGTGATTGCACCGACGACTGTCTATTTAGTACTGGTCTCTGTTGCAGGATTTGCCGTAGTCGTTGTATGGATGAGCATCTGTGTGGCGAGGTTCAATCAATTAAGAAGAGAAGGTGTTACACAACGTACAGCATATATCCTACCGGTAGCAGGATTTGCATTATGTCTTATTTCTACAATCGGCGTACTCTTTGACCCGAACCAAAGACTTGCGACACTGATTGGATTACCATTCTGTATTATCGTCGGACTAATTCATTATTTCCTGAAGAAGAAAGGGGCACATATTCATGCAGCTACGAGATAAGTTACAGCAAGACATCGTAATATTAGACGGAGGCTTTGGAACGACTGTAGAACAATTCGGATACGATGTGAAACACGAACTATGGTCATCGAACTTAATCCAGTCCCATCCGGAAGCGGTGTATAAGGTCCATAAAGCATTCGTAGATAGCGGTGCAGAGATTATACTGACCAATACGTATCAGGCATCTGTACAATCATTCTTAAATATTGGCATTGATAGAGAAACAGCACGCACATATTTAGCGAAAGCGGTGGAACTCGCAACGCGCGCAGCAGGCAATCGAGCAATCGTTGCAGGATCACTTGGGCCGTATGGTGCGATGCTCGGTAATGGCTCAGAGTATACAGGGGACTATGAAGAAACTGAAGCTGATTATATTCAGTATCATAAAGAACGACTAGATATACTAATCGAAACAGGTATAAGTGTCTTTGCGTTTGAGACCATCCCTAACATAGAAGAAATTAAAGCAGTGAGAACACTGCTGCTTGATTATCCACATATTGAGACATGGATTTCAGTGACACTGAAAGATCATGATCATCTGTCAGATGGCACACCACTTGAAGCAGTGATTGAAGTAGTGAATGAGATTGAAAATGTATTAGCATTCGGTGTGAACTGTACGAGCGTGAACGTCATCGATGCAGCAGTGGATAAGTTGATCACACTAAGTGACAAGTCGTTAATACTCTACCCTAATAGTGGACGTCAATATGATGCAGTTCACAAAGTATGGATTGATCGGGAGGATGCATCGCTTGTTGAAGCGGCACCACGCTGGAAAGAAAAAGGAGTGAAGATTATCGGCGGATGCTGTCAGGTAGGGCCGGGGGAGATAAAGGAACTCGGGACTGCTTTAAAATAGAAGTTAATATACAAATAATTAAATATAATAAAGAAATAATAATAGTGTATCTTGATAACCTTATTTTGTATATAATAATACAAAATATACAAAATAAGGAGAATATCATGAAACGTTTGAGAAATTTATTTATTGCACTGATTGCTGTACTTTCAATAATCAGTATTTCAACACCGGCAAATGCTGCAGGATACTACTATAAGTACAATGGGTATAGTGGTAATAACTATCAATTTGTAAAGTCTAAGGCATTTATTAATGCGGTGAAGAAGGGTAAAGTCACTGTTAATGGAAAGACGGTTGTCAATAAGGTACCTATGGAATCAGTCGACAAATCATCAGAGACAATAATGACGTATAGTCTTGAGAACAAAAAGATTAAATCGAAATATATTCAAAGAAAGTATGATAGCGTATTCTTCCTGAATGATCATCTAAAGACGTACGCAATTATAATGCCCGTTAAAAAAGGTAAGATTACGAAACAACAATTTATCAAAATGTATGGTAAAAACTATGCTGAAGTGCAAGTAATCGATAATGAAATAAGTGTATATTATAAATTCAAAAATCATTACTTTGAAGGTGCTTTTAATAAAAAGAATCAACTGATTGCTGTCTCGATGAGTTCGCATATTGGCGGACAATTCGGCAAAGAATTTGACCAAATGATATTTGGGAAATAATATGAAAATGCTGCAGTGTCTATGCTATAGATCTGCAGCATTTTCACTATATCATTTGCAGACACCATCTTAAAATTTGATAAGTAGTATAATGAAAGAAAAACTTATGAGGTGTGCTATGGACAAATGCTTAATTATTGGATCAACAGTCTGTGACGTAGTGATTAATGTAGATCAGCTACCGACGACAGCAGGTGACGTACATATATCAAATCAGACGATGGCACTTGGTGGATGTGCATACAATGTAGTGTCAGTATTACATCATCTAGGTGTGCCTTATACATTTGTATCCCCTGTGGGCACAGGAATGTACGGGGAGTTTGTCGCACGTGAGCTGGAGAAGCAAGGGATACAAACTGAAGTACGCGTCGAGGGAGAGAACGGATGCTGCTATTGTTTCGTTGAACATCATGGCGAACGTACATTTATGTCGCATCACGGTGTAGAGTATACGTTTAATCCACAATGGTTAGACGGTTTGAATTTAGATGATTACAAGTATGTTTATATATGCGGGCTAGAAATTGAAGAACGTGATGGAGAGCAGTTGATTGATACGTTAAGCAATGTTGATGCAACAATCATCTTCGCACCAGGACCACGCGGGAACTTGATTCCTCAAGAACGTATGGAACGCGTGTATCAACTCTCACCGATTGTACACTTGAATGAACAGGAGATTAAGGAGCAAACAGGTTGTGACACGGTTGAAGCGGCACTTGAAGTATTGTATGAGAAGACTCATAACAAGATTGTCGTAACACAAGGAGCGCAAGGTGCAATGACATATGACGGTATAATCACGCATGTGCCGGGAGAAAGCGTGAGAGTTAAAGATACGATTGGTGCTGGAGACAGCCATGCAGGTGCATTTATATCGAGCCTTGCTAAAGGAATGGATGACAAATCTGCACTGACATTCGCAAACAAAGTCGCAGCACAAGTAGTACAAGTGAGTGGGGTTGGATTGAGTGATGAGGTGTGGGGAAGAATGAAAAACTATAAAATTTACTAATGGGAAAATTATCAAATAGTAGTTGATCAAAGTAGTATTATATGATCCAATAAAGTAAATATATTTATTGAGGTGATTTAATATGCATGAAATAACTTCAGAAATGATTTCATTAGGTCAATTATTACTTGATGATAACAAATTGTTTTATATTCCAGAATTCCAAAGAGATTTTGTATGGAAAGATGAACAGGCAAGGGAATTAATTAATGATTTAAAAGAAGACACAGATGGATTTATAAAAGATAATGATGATTTACAAGGATATTTACTAGGAAATATTGTATTAATTGAAAATGATAAAAAACGTTATCTTGTAATTGATGGTCAACAAAGATTAACAACTTTGACATTACTTTTTAAAGTTTTATATGAAAGAATAGATAGCATAATTGAAAGATCAGAAGGTAAGGAAAGAGACAGGTGGTTAAAAAGAATTGGTCAAATAAGTAATGGTTATCAGGTTGTAGATGATGAAGATAACTTTAAAGGATTAAGAATTATTCATGATGAAGGATTGACATTTGGCGGATTTTACAGAGACTTAATAACTGACAAAATATCTGAAGATACTTTAATTATTAGTGATTCAGATAATAATATAAGGGAAGTGTATAATACGTTATCTGATGAATTATCTAATCTTAATGACGCACAAATGAGTAAATTTATCTCTTATATTAAAAATAAAGTGAAGTTAATAGTAACAACTGCACCTTCTGAAGGTAAGGCTTTTCAGTTATTTGAAGTATTAAATGATCGTGGTCGTTCATTAGAACCAATGGATTTAGTAAAAAATACATTTTTAAAAATCATAAGACAAAGTGGTTATAGTGATGAAGATGTTAAAATACTCAATATGAATTGGAAAGAGTTTATAGAGAACCTTCAAATAACGCCTAAAAAGAAAATAGCATCATCTATATTTATGAAACATTTTATAGGTTATGAATATAATAAAAATATAAAACAAGATCGATTATTCGATTTTTTTAAGAATCATTTAAAATTATCAGGAGATGACATTATCTCTCTAGTTAAAAAAATAAATAGATATTCTAAAATATATACATCAATAGAAAAAAATTCACTCGAGAATTATTATTTAAAAGATAATCAAGATATGTTTCTTATTTTTAAGCAATTTGGAATAAAACAATTTCATCCTATACTAATGAGTTTCTATGATGCTCCTGAAGATATAAAGACAGAAGTTGCTGATTTATGTTGTAGATATGGAGCATCGATTATCTTTTCATCTACACAAACAAATGTGATTGAAAAAGAAATGGTAAATATTATAGGGAAGATAAAGAGTAGAAAAACTTTTCAGGAAAAGTATGAATCTTTGAGGAGTCATATACAATCATTAATAAATAACAATTCTGAAAAATTAGTTACCAATATTGGAAAAAATAATTTTATTAATTCCACTGGAGGTACTCAAAAAAAGGTAAGAGATATGATGTATTTTATAGAATTGAAATTCAATAATAACACTCTTATTATTAGGCCTCCTAAGGGTAAAAGAATAACGATAGAACATATTTTGGCAAAGAAAACGGAAATAAACGATATGAATATTTATGGTTTTAATGATACTGATGAAATGAATAGGCACCTTAATCGAATTGGAAACCTAACTTTATTATATCATGATGAAAATACATCGATTGGAACAAGACAGTTTATAGAAAAATATGATACATACTTAAAATCTGACTTTATAGTTACTAAGTCAATTGTTACGAAACTTGAAACCACAATTAAAAATGGTGCAGAGACTGAAAGAATTAAGTTGTTGAATGAACACCAGCCGCAATATTTAAAAAATGAAAAATGGACGAAAGAATTAATTGAATTAAGAAGTAATAAAATTTCATGTTTAGTAGATTTAATAATTAAAGGCAGTATAACAAAATAGTTAATACATTTATTTTATGATTCCATGAAAATATTCCTAACTTCAAAAGTTGGGAATATTTTTATAAATTAATCAATAAATCATATTTGAATCATGAAATAATACATTCTTTGCTATAATTATATTAACTAATTGTAAGGAGTACATAGATGGAAAATATAAAGATAAACTATTACGACTTTAACAAAAATGTATTACCTGATATCAAGGATCCTGTATTAGACGGTTATCCAATTGTATATATTTTAAATAATGATTTATCACATCCTGAAGCATACATAGGCCAGACTGTACAAGTAAAAAGTAGAATGAAAAATCATTTAACAAATAAAGATAGAAAGAAATTAGATAAAATGATTTTAATTGGACATGATAAATTCAATCAATCTGCAACCTATGATATAGAGACAAACCTTATTAATCATTTTATCGCTGATGAAAAATATAAGTTACAAAACAAGAGTCAGACTGCTCAGCAAATGACACATAACTACTATGACAAGTCATATTATCATTCTGTAATTTTTGAAGACATATGGGATAAATTAAGAAAAGATGGCATTGTGAAGCACACAATAGAGGATATCCGTAATCGAGATGTGTTTAAACTTTCGCCGTTTAAAGAGCTTTCTGAAGCACAGATGGATTTAAAAACTAAAATTATTGAGTTTTGTAATAATCATATTAATGATGACAAAAAAGCTGTATTTTTAATAAAAGGTGATGCTGGGACTGGCAAAAGTGTTGTTTTAAGTTCGACATTTAATACGATTCAAGATTTATCAAAGAACAAAGATTTTATATATTTAGAAAACACAATAGAAAACAATCTATTTAACTCTAAAAATTACTTATTAGTAAATCATAATGAAATGTTGAAGACATATGTAACTATTTCTGAAAGCTTACCTAATTTAAAGAAAAACAACTTTTTAAAACCAACGCCATTTATAAATAAAAGTAAATCTGGGAAGATAAAAGCAGATATTACTTTAGTAGATGAGGCGCATTTGTTATTAACACGACCAGATAGTTTTAATTCATTTAAAGAAAATAATCAGTTAGAGGAAATCATCAAGCATAGTAAAGTAACGATAATCGTATATGACGAAAGACAATATTTAAAGATTAAATCTTCATGGTCTGAAAATATATTGAAGAAAATTTTAAAAGGTACAAATAGTGAAGAATTTGAATTTAAATTTTTTGATAATGCTTCCCGAATGCATCAAGCAATTGTTGAGAAGAATGAAGAATTTAAACTATCTCGAGTTGTGTCAACATTTGATTACGTACATAAAAAAGATGGAAATGATTACTTTGTTGATGAGCCTGAATTTTCATTAGCCTGGAATAGAACTGATTATAAAAGTACTTGGGCTGAGGAACCTCAAACAATTAGAGAGGTTGGATCGATATATACAATTCAAGGGTTCGATTTAAACTATGTAGGAGTAATTCTTGGGCCTTCTATTGGATATGATAAAGAAAATCATTGTTTAAAGATTGATGTAACTAAGTATAGAGATACTGAAGCTTTTAGGCAGTCTTCTGAAGAGGTTAGAACAAAAGAAGAATTAATTAAAATGAAAGAACAAATCATTTTAAATTCAATGAATGTGTTATTAAAACGTGGTGTTAAAGGTTTATATATTTATGCAAGTAATGAAGAACTTAGAAAAGTATTATTGAATGGAGGTCTTCCACTTGAATCAAGAAATCATTGATTTAATTAATAAGTTTAGAGAAGAAAGAAACTGGAATCAATATCACAATCCAAAAGATCTATCTCTATCATTAAGTTTAGAAGCGGCTGAACTTTTGGAAAACTTTCAATGGATATCAAGTGATGAAGCCGTTGAGAATAATAGGGAAAATATCGCTGAGGAGTTGGCGGATGTATTTATCTATGGAATACAGCTAGCGGAAGAAATGGGTTTTGATATAGAGAAGATAATTAGGGAGAAAGTTAAGAAGAATGGAGAAAAATATAAAATATCTTAAACATAAGCAATAAATATAAAAAATTGATGTTGATATTTCTTCTTCACAATCTTTTCAATAAATTCATTAGGAATTGATATTTGCATAATGTATCTCCTAAATACCATTACTAAGGCTCGTGAATACGACTTAATTTATAAAAAATAGAGATTGATTCCCTTTGTGTCAGTCTCAATAATTTTACAATAGTTTCAATTTCACTTATCGTAAAATTATTACCATCATTCCTTCGTTTTTCTGTATAAAGAGAGCAACTTTTATCTAATTATCCAAACTGACTATTGAAATAGAAGACAATCTGCCATCAAAACTAAGCGGATTATACAAAAGATATATTGATTGATCTCATGGAAACATCGTCTTATCAGGAAAAATAGGCTATTATATTCAGAATGGACATCTTGAAACTTCTTATGGAGATATTACTAGTGTATACAGACGACAATATAATGTTGATGCAACAAGACAAGAATTAAGAGCAAGAAGATATAGACATAAACTTATCCTACCTTTAGAAAAATTGATCAAGTGTTATGAACATGGTCATTGAGGAGATATATACGAAATGTGTCTTTTCTTAGAAATTGAGCGTGGCCACTTTAATAATATTGTTGATGATTATAAAAGTAAGTTTGGTTATTATGTAAAATATGATAATCACAGAATACAATTTTAACCTTTAAAAATCGAAAAATATTAATTTGGATATTCAGCTTTTAGCGTTTATCATATAAATTAAACAAGGAGATGGTTATCTTGGCAAAAAAGAAAGAAGAACAAATTTATTACGATGCCAATGGAAATCCCGTTGACATCAAAAAGAAACGCAATCCTTTCTTAATGGGTTGTCTTGGTCTACTCGCTTTATTTTTACTTTTAGGAGCATGTGGTGCAATATTCGGCAGTGAAGATGGTGGTAAAGAAACTAGTTCTACCGAAGAAGCTACTACAGAGGAAAAGACTGAAGAGAAAAAAACTGAAGAAGATGCTACTACTGAAGAAGTAACCACTGAGAAAGTAACGACCGAAGAAGCTACTACAGAGGAAAAGACCGAAGAAGTCACAACTGAGAAAGTAACAACGGAAGAAGCTACTACTGAAAAAAAGACTGAAGAAGAAAAAATCAGTTCGACTACACCAACAAGAGAAATGAAAAATGCTTTATCTGCAGCAGAAAATTATGTAGATTTAATGCCTTTTTCTAAAGCAGGTTTATATCAACAACTTACTTCAAATGCTGGTGATAAATATCCACCTGAAGCTGCCCAATACGCTATAGATAATTTAAAAACTAATTATAAAGAAAATGCATTAAAAGCTGCTAAAAGTTACTTGGATTTAATGCCTATGTCAAATGATGAACTTTATCAACAACTTACTTCAAATGCTGGTGATAAATATACAGCAGAAGAAGCCCAATATGCTATTGATAATTTAGATTAATAAAACTCAAAATAAGGTATGGCGGTTATATTACATTTAACCCTGCTGAATTTATTGAATAGAAAGTAAAAGACACAGTGAAAAAAGCCGAGGATATCACCCATAAAAAAAACTCAAGTCATGGTAAGGCACTGCACCCTTACTAAGGGAGCTCAATAAAAACACTATTTTCTAGGCTGCTAATTTCCTATATTCTATAGGGGATAAGTAGCCTAGTTTTTGTTGAATTCTAACTTTATTATAGTTTTCAATGTAATTTTCGACAATATCTATTACAATGGTATTAGAGCTTCTAAGCTCACTGTTTAAGTAGAATGTTTCACACTTTAGAGAGGCATGAAAACATTCTATTGGGGCATTATCAGCTGGCGTTCCCTTACGGGACATGCTTCTGGTAATGCCTTTTTCTGTACATAGGGCATAGTATTCATAAGAAGTATAAACACTTCCTTGATCACTATGTAATATAGTACCTGGTTCCAATTGAAGTTGTTTTAATGTCTCATTTACTAATTCTTGATTTTGTTTATTACCGATTTTATATGCCACAATTTCACCATTGTAAGCATCCATGATAGATGAAAGATACAACATTGTATTCCCGAAGGGTAAATAAGTGATATCTGTTAAAAGTACTTCTAAAGGTTTCTCTGCTTTGAAGTTTCTATTTAATAGATTATGTGTTTTATAATATGCATTCCCTGGTCTTTTCGATTTTTTCATTCGTACTTTACAATTTAAATTATGTTTTTGCATAATCCTTTGTACTTTTTTGTGATTAATTGGTTTATTATTTTTTCTATTTAACAAGGCAGTTATTTTTCTATAACCATATGTAAAACGATGTTTCTTACATAGTTCTATAATTTCTCGTTCATCCTCAGATATACTGAAATCTTTGTTTTTCCATCTGTAATAATTTGATTTTGGAATATCTAAAGTTTCTAAAATGACTTTCACTGTATATTTAGATTTCAATTCATTTACTAATTCAACAACTACCTCTGGGACCACTTCCTTTCCAATTCCTTGTACTTTTTTAAAATTTCATTTTCTACTTCTTTGCGCTTTAATTCAATTTTTAGCGTCTCAACAGTACTCAATTCTTCATTTCCTTTTCCGTAGGAATATTGTTTACCTACTTGTTGATTGAATCTATGTGTTTCCCCATTTCTATACCATTTCCACCACACTTTAACTTGAGATTCATTTTTAATATTTAAAGCATCCATTATTTCTCTTGTACTATATCCTTTAAGTTTCATTTCTACTACTTTATATTTTATTTCAACTGAATATGCCACTCTTTTCATAGAAAAAACACCTCCGTATAAATTCATTTTAATATGAATTCAACGAAAGTGTTTTTATTTTACTCCCATATCATGGGGTTAGCGCAGTAATGTGATTTGAGTTTTTTAATGTATAGCTTATTATATAATTGATAAAATTATATTAATTTTTAATATTTAATTATATATAATGTTGGAATGTAAATCGCATGACTTACAGTAAGATGACATATTTTGCGATAATACAAAAACGTAACTGAGGGATTGAAGGCCACCCAGACCAGATTATAAGTTGTATTTATGGCGTTTCTCTCTCTTCATATTAGGGTTCAATGATTCCGAATTATTCTATGTACTAAACAAAACCAAACATCATTGTAATCGATTTCATTTCGTGATATATTTTATGTAATCGGTTACACAACGTGAGGAGAGTTAGGATGGCGACGATAAAAGATGTGGCGAAAGAAGCGGGTGTATCCGTTGCTACGGTATCTAGAGCGATGAATAGCTCAGGGTACGTGCACGAGGATACCTTGAAGAAGATTAATAGAGCGATTGAGACTTTAAAGTATAAGCCTAATGAGACAGCACGTACGCTGTATAAGAAACAGTCGAAGATTATTGGTTTATTGTTGCCGGATATCAGCAATCCATTTTTCACTGTCGTGGCGCGTGGGGTTGAGGATGCTGCGCTGGAGCGAGGGTTTCATGTTGTTATCGGCAACAGTGATCAGAATCGGGATAAGGAGCGTCAATATATTGATACGTTCCGGCTGCATAACTGTGTCGGTTTGATTTCTTCTGCGCTCGTATGGGAGGATGTGTTACAGTATATTCAATCTTCAAAGATGCTGCATGTGATGTTAGACCGTATCGGTGAGACAGAGTACTCTGTTGAAGCGGATCATTATAAAGGTGGCGTGTTACAGGCGGAATGTTTGCTGGATAATGGCTGTAAAAACATTTTAGTGATCAATGGTAATATGAAGTTTAGTTCTTTCAAGCATCGTCTAGAGGGTGCGATCCACACGCTTGAAGAGAGTGGTGCTGTCTTTGAGACCCTTGAGTTGAATAGTGAGGGTGTCGGTCATGCGTTGCTGGATCAGATACGGTATAAGGCGTATGACGGGATTATCTGCTATAACGATTTAATCGCGATCCAAGTCATGGGGCTGCTACAGCATAATGGTGTCAACGTTCCGGGTGATGTTCAAGTGGTGGGTTATGATGACATACAAATCAGTGCGTCGTATTTCCCGAGTCTAACGACGGTAAGGCAGCCTTCGTATTTACTAGGGAGACTCGCGTGTGAGCAGTTAATTGATCTGCTGAATGGTAAGCAAGTGAGAAAAGAGATAAAGATAGATGTAAGCTTAGTTGAAAGAAAAAGTACAAGGAGTGAATAAAATGCGTGAGATTTATGTGATAGGTAGTGCTTCGATTGACTTAGTGGTTAAGAGTGACAGACGACCGCTGAAGGGTGAAACGATATTAGGTGAATCATTCTTTATGACAACCGGCGGGAAGGGATCTAACCAGGCGGTGAGTGCGAGTCGTCTAGGTGGTAAGGTTAAGATGGTCGGTGCTGTAGGAGCGGATGACTTTGGGCAGCAAATCTTAGCAAACTTTAGAGAGAATAGCGTTGATGTATCCAATGTGGAATCGGTTACACATGTATCGAGTGGGACGGCACATATTACATTATCAGAAGATGATAACTCGATTATCGTCGTGCCGGGTGCAAACTTTGCCGTGACAACTCATCAAGTCGCACAAGTTCTGAGTGAGGCTGCAGAAGATGCGATAGTGGTACTCCAAAATGAGATTCCTAAAGACGTCATATTGTTCACTATTGATAAGTGTTATGAACTCGGATTAACGACAATCTATAATCCAGCACCATTTATAGAAATCGAACTGGATTATTTGAAGAAGGTGACTTACTTCACGCCTAATGAAACAGAAGTGAAAGAGTTGTTTGGTGAAGACTATGAGGAGGTCATCCAAGATTATCCGAACAAGATGATCGTAACACTAGGTGACAAAGGTGCCGTATTTTATAATGGTCAGCTTGTCAATGTGCCGGGTATTAAAGCAGACGTAGTGGATACAACAGGCGCCGGTGATACCTTTAACGGTGCACTTGCAGTGGCATTAAGTGAAGGGATGGCACTTGATGATGCGATCTTATTTGCAAATAAAGCGGCGAGTATTTCTGTAACAGGCTTAGGTGCACAAGGCGGTATGCCTTATAGAGCGGTGATGACAGATGTATAAGACAGGGACGTTAAACAGTGAGATCTCTAAAGTGTTAAGCGACTTAGGACATACAGATACGATTGTCATCGCTGACTGTGGATTGCCTGTTCCAAAGGGTGTACAGAAGATTGATCTTGCAGTCAGACAAGGCTTACCTTCATTTATTGATGTCGTTGATGAGATTGCACGGCACATGGTCATTGAACACGTCACTTTAGCTGAGGAGATAAAGGATAGCAACCCAGCAGTGTTGAAAGAGGTTGACAGCATAGTGAAAGGTATACCGAATGACTTTGTGACTCATGAACAATTTAAGGCGCTGACAGAAAACTCGGAAGCCATCATAAGAACAGGAGAAGCCACGCCGTATGCAAATATTATTTTAAGAAGTGGTGTTAATTTCTAAGAGGGGGTGCTTTCATGATTAAAATGACGAATATCCATAAAGCATTTGGTGATAATAAAGTCTTACAAGGTGTAGATTTTGTGCTCAATGATCAGACCGTACATGCTTTGATGGGAGAGAATGGTGCCGGTAAATCAACATTGATGAATACCTTATCCGGTATTCATTCGAAAGATCAAGGAGAGGTCACTGTAGACGGCACGACAGTGAATTACAAGTCGCCGAAAGAATCTGAAGCAGCAGGGATTCAGTTTATTCACCAGGAACTTAATATATGGCCCGAGATGACGGTGCTCGAGAATTTATTTATCGGCAAAGAGATTACAAATAAGTTTGGCAAGATTGATGAAAAGAAAATGAAGCAAGAAGCATTACAAGTATTTGACCATCTCGACTTCAGCCTGCCGCTCAATAAATTAGCAGGTGAATGTTCGATCGGTGAGCAGCAGATGATTGAAATCTCAAAAGCACTGATGACCGATGCTAAAGTCATCATTATGGATGAACCTACTGCAGCACTTACAGATAAAGAGATTGATAAATTATTCATCCTTATCGATAAATTAAAGTCTGAAGGCGTCAGCTTCGTCTATATTAGTCATCGTATGGATGAGATCTTTAAGATATCAGATGAGATTACCGTCATGCGTGATGGTGTAACAGTGATGCGTAAACGCACGGATGCAACGAGTTATAACGAACTTGTTCATGCGATGGTAGGACGTAGTCTAGATCAGCAGTTCCCAGACAGAACAGTGGAGCCAGGAGACGTGATACTGGAAGTCGATCATTTATCCAATGATGCATTTGGTATGGATAATATTTCATTCAATCTAAGGGAAGGTGAAATACTAGGTTTCAGTGGATTGATGGGGGCAGGGCGAACAGAAATCATGCGCAGCTTATTCGGCATCGATAAAGGTGATAAAGCCGTTAAGATACTAGGGAAGAATGTTTCCATTAACAATCCGGGAGACGCAATAAGAAACGGTCTTGCATTTATCACAGAAGACCGAAAAGATGAAGGCCTCGTACTTGATGCATCTATTAAAGACAATATGACCATGGCTAACATTAGAAGCTTTAGTCAATCTGGAGTTATTAAAAATGACCCTTTAGAATTATTTGTCAAACAAATGCAAGATAGATTGTCCATAAAATCTAATAAAGAATTACCGGTATCTTCGCTTTCAGGAGGGAACCAGCAGAAAGTCGTGATCGCAAAATGGGTAGGTAACGGACCGAAAGTATTAATATTAGATGAACCTACTCGCGGGATTGATGTTGGGGCTAAACGTGAGATATATAATCTCATGAATGAGCTTACTGAACGTGGCATATCAATCATCATGGTATCTTCAGAAATGCCCGAGATCATCGGATTAAGTGATCGCGTATATGTACTACAAGAAGGCGTTATTCGTGGAGAATTAACTGGAGATAACATCACGCAAGAGAAAATAATGACGCTCGCTACAGGAGGCGAATTAAATGAATAGTAAATCATTACAAAAGAGGGGTTTAATTGAACGCTTAGGACCATTATTAGGATTGCTTATTTTAGTAGTGATTATCACAATACTTAATAACGGCTTTATTGCACCGAATAATATTTTAAACTTATTAAGACAAGTTTCGATCAACGGATTAATTGCATTTGGGATGACATTTGTAATCTTAACTGGTGGGATTGATTTAAGCGTCGGTTCTATTCTTGCGCTATCCAGTGCGCTGACTGCAATACTGATCACAAGCGGTGTGGATCCAGTGTTAGCATTGTGTCTTGGTACATTGATCGGGACACTGTTAGGTGCCGTCAATGGTGTACTTGTTACTTTTGGTAAGATGGCACCATTCATTGCAACGTTAGCGACGATGACAATTTTCAGAGGACTGACACTGGTTGTAACGAACGGTAACCCTATTACAAATCTGGGAGACAATTTCTGGTTCCAGGTATTCGGTAAAGGGTATTTCTTCGGGATCCCAGTACCTGCAGTAACGATGTTGCTCGCATTTGGCGTGCTATATTTCTTGTTACATAAAACAGTATTTGGTAAAAACACATACGCGATCGGTGGTAATGAGAAAGCAGCATTTATTTCCGGTATTAAAGTCGATAAAGTCAAAATATTGATCTATTCTATTTCAGGATTAATGGCAGCGCTGGCAGGTGGCATACTGACATCACGTTTAAATTCTGCACAACCGACAGCGGGTACATCATATGAACTTGATGCCATTGCAGCAGTGGTGCTAGGTGGTACATCACTAACAGGAGGAAAGGGTCGAATATTCGGTACATTAATCGGCGTATTGATCATTGGTGTGCTGAACAACGGCTTAAACTTATTAGGAGTTTCTTCTTTCTACCAGCAAGTGATTAAAGGTATCGTAATTCTAATTGCCGTATTGATCGATCGCAAAAAATAAAACTAAAGAGGTGTAGCAATGAAAAGGATATTACCATTATTACTTATCGCTCTGTTAACTTTATCAGCATGCAGCCTAGAACCACCAGCATATCTAAAAGAAGATAAAGCAAATAAATCAAACAAAGATATTACGATTGGCGTAAGTTTATCAACATTGAATAATCCGTTCTTCGTCTCCATTAAAGAAGCGATACAAAAAGAAGCCAAGAACAATAACTTCAAAATCAAAGTAGTAGATGCGCAAGATGATTCAGCGAAACAATCCAACGATATCGATGACTTGATTCAGCAGCAGGTGGACTATTTAATCATTAATCCAACTGACTCAGCAGCCATATCTTCAGCAGTTCAAAATGCAAATGCTCAAGATATCCCTGTAATTACGTTAGACAGATCCGTTGAACAAGGAAAAGTAACGCAGTTTATAGCATCTGATAACGTCGCAGGGGGTAAGATGGCAGGGGAGTATATCGTTAAACAAGTAGGAGAAAAAGCAAGTGTCGGCGAACTTGAAGGCGTGCCTGGTGCCAGTGCAACGCGTGAAAGAGGAAAGGGATTCCATATTGTTGCTGACAAACAATTAGAAGTAGCATCAAAACAAACAGCTAAATTCAATAGAGCAGAAGGTTTGAATGTCACTCAAAATATGATCCAGTCACACCCTGACATTAAAGCGATCTTTGCCCATAATGATGAAATGGCACTAGGTGCGATTGAGGCAATTGGTACAAAAGACATACTCGTCGTAGGCTTCGATGGCAATGACGATGCGATGAAATCTATCAAAAATAAAAAACTAGATGCAACCATTGCACAACAACCCGCATTGATGGGTGAAGATGCAGTTAAAGCAATATTAGATTTAAAAGATGGAAAGAAAGTTAAATCAGAAGTAAAAGTACCGCTAAAACTTGTGGAACAATAAAGAAGGAAAAAGACCTGCAAAATATAAATTTGCAGGTCTTTTTGATGATTTTTAATCCATTTATCTAACGCCGAAGGTGTTAAATCGTATTCTTTAACAATATCATATTTAGATTTTCCGTTTTCAAATAATCGTACCATTTGAAGTTTAAATTCCGGCATGAATGTTCTTCTTTTTCTAGCCATATATAAATCGCGCCTACTTTCTTAATTTAACATTACTCCACTCAGGGGAGTTGTTCAGTTAAGTGTAGACGATTCAGTCATTCATACGTTAAGAAGATATCCTAATTATCCAAGTGAAAAAATATAGAAATATACAATTTTTATAAATATTTAGTAGTTTATAGAAAAAGATTATAATAATATATATTTATACAAAAAAATAAAGGGAAAATGAATATGAAATTTTGTTCGGAATGTGGAAATAAATTAATGCCTGGTGCTAATTTTTGTCCTGAATGTGGTCAAAGAATTATGAACTCTACACCTAATGAAATAAATGAAGACACAATAATTAATGACATACATAATGCTAGTAAGGTTGAACAGATTAGTGAAGTTAGAATAGAGATTAATCGTAAATATAATTCTGAAGATTATATAACATCAGTACTTTCTCAGCCACATGTAGACGGATTTGAATTAATTCCTAATATTGAAGAAAGGAAAATTGTAAATGCTGCAATATCTATAGCTGTTAATTACTAAGTGTCACGACAATTTCTGACGTGCCTATTTGGTATTTTAATTATAATAAATGAATAAGGAGACTATATAATGTTAAATGGTGATTTCAAAAAATATGGCATAAACTTATTAAAAGAAAGTGTTGAGGAATATAATAAAGCACAACAACATGTAGTTGAGTATTCAGAGAAACTCTTTGAAAATAGAACTAAAATGAGTGAAACCATTTTAGATTCTTGGGAACTGTTGAATAAAATTAAGAATAAACCAGAAGATTTAAAAGTGGAAGTTAAAAAAATACAAATTAATTTTGAGAGATATGAGAATTTTATTGCTGAAATTGAACGAGAACTTAAATCTTCAAATATCGCACAAGGGGGAGCCCTTGGTGCAGGTATAGCAGGAGGAGTTGGGGTTGCTGCATTTGGTCCTAGTGCTGCTATGGCTATCGCAACAACATTTGGTACAGCTTCAACAGGTACAGCTATTTCTACTTTAAGTGGTGCAGCAGCAACTAATGCTGCTTTGGCATGGTTAGGTGGAGGAACACTTGCCGCAGGTGGTGCAGGTACTGCCGGAGGATCTGCATTATTGGCTTTAGCAGGACCTATTGGGTGGGGTATTGGTGCAACTGCTTTAGTAACTACTGGGTTATTAAAGAGGTCTAGTAATAAGAAAATTGCTACTAAAGCTATTCACCAAGCTGAAGAAAATGAAGTACAGACTAAAATATTAAAAGGCACAGTAGAAGAAATTAGTTTGTTAAACACTGCTACTATTAAAAATAATAAAGAATTAAATAATTATTTGAAAAATATAACTCCAATGCTTGAGAGTTTGAATTTAGATTATCAGCAAATAAGGTTAAATACTAAATTGAAAACTGATTTAGGTGTGCTTATAAATAATACATTAGCTAGTATAGAATTATTAAATAAACCGATAGGAAAGGAAAGTTGATTTGGAGACTACTGTGAGATTTGATGAATTTTTAGAAATGAATTACTTAGATAAATTACATGAAATCAATATAAAATCTTCAAATGATTCTGTAAATAGATTAATAGAAGAAAACAAAAAATTAATAATAGCAGAACTCATAAAAAACTTTGGACTTCAAAACTATTTTTCTATGTTTGATAATTTTAAAGATGGTGGAAACGTAACGACAGTTAATAATGCAAGAAAAGGTCATTTTCATGATGAAAAAGTCCAACAACGTTACAATAAAGTATATAATCGGAAAGATTATGAAAGAAATGTTTATAGTACGGATGCTAATGGTAATAAAGTATTGGAAGCTGCAGGTCTGAATACATTAAGGACAAATATTACAGATAATGTACAAATCAATGTTGGTGACAGGATAACTGTTGAGAATCCGAATAAAGGGATTACTCAAAAAAATAAGATAAGAGCGAAAGTTTCCAGTAATGCTGAAAGGCAAATGAATAATTTTCATAAAAATGTAATAGATAATGACGGGAATATTAAAGATGGATATACAAAAGATCAGGTAGGATACCTAGAAAGAAATGAGAATGGGAAATATAAGATAGTAGGAAAAAATGAAAAAGATAACGGTATGCATATTGACCATATTACCTCAGGAAAATCAATTCATAAAGATGATCATTTTAGACTTTATTTATCTGATGAAGATAGAGCTAAAATGGCACTGCACGAAAAGAATTTAACAATGACAACTGGGGCAGCAAATCAATCTAAGGGGGAACAAGGGGGATGTGACTGGGCTTCAAAAAAAAGAAAAAACGGGCAAACGAATGCAGAGTATTTCAATAAGGATGTAGAAGTAATTAAACAAAAGAAAAAAGAATCAGAACGTTTTCTTAAAAAAATGAAGATAAAGGGTGCAGCAAAATACTATACGACTGAAGGAGTAATAGGCGGTATAAAGCAAGGATCAACACAAGGATTAAAACAAACTTTAGGTATTGTTTTATTCGAACTTATTAATCAATTTAGTATTGAAATAAAAAAATATATTAAAGATTTTAAGACTTATAATACTATAAAAGAAAAGATAATTGCATTTAGAAAATGCTGTAATAGAGCTAAATGGAATGTAATAAAAAATATAAAAGCGTTTTTAGGCTCATTTATGGATGGATTTATCTCAGGTTTTATTGCTAATGTTGTAACAATAATAATAAATGTATTTCAAACAACAATGAAAAATGTAGTGAAGTTAATTAATGACGCAGTACAAGGAATATATTCAGCGATAAAGATATTAATTTCAAAAGATGCTTCAGAAGATAAGTATAAAAATGCTTTAAAAGTTTTTACAAGTGTAATGATTGGCTCTTTTGGAGGGTTATTAGGAATATCATTACAAACTTACTTGTCTACTACACCTTTCGCACTGTTTGCTGATGTTATTTCTTCAACTGTAACAGGAATTTTAACTGGAGTAACTATGGCATGTACACTATATATGATAGACGATTATAAAGAATTTATTAATAGTTTAAAGGGCTTATTTACTGCAAATAAAGTTTCTATAGAGGAGATTAAAGCTAAGCACGAAAGTATTAAAGAAATAATCGAAGTTGAATATCAAAAAGTTCTGAATTCTATACTAGATGAATATGAAACTTTAATTGTGAAAATTAATGCAGCTTATGATAGCACTATTCCTTATACAGAACGATTTCAAAATAGTATCGTTTTGGCTGAAACATTAAATGTAAGCAAGCATAAAATTATTAGAGATGATGATATGATAGATGATTTTTTCAGTTAACTAAACAGACAACATTAAATATTAAGACCACTTTTATTATAGCTTTAATAAAAGTGGTCTTTCATTATTATTCATAATTCCCCTGTATTGCTTTTACCTCTTCTCTCATCTTATCCACCATTGACTGTGGTGATAACACTTTTACGCGTCTTCCTTGCGATAATAGCCACATAAGTATACCGTCTCCAATAACTTCAACTTCTACGACATATTTGTTGTTCTTGTGATCATTCTTAACTGTTTTAGCTGTTGGGAAGCGGTCTAATACAGATTCTATAATGCCACCATTAAATTCAAAGCGCACGCGCTGCAGATTTCCGCCATACATAAAATAGATTCTGTCTTTAATCTTCATAGGAGAGAGATAGTGTGGTGGTGTGTGATGGAAAGTCTCGTTGATCACTTCAAAAGTTTCTATTCTGTCGATTCGAAATATGAGCGTGTGACCTTTCTCGTTTATGCCAATAATATAGAAATAAAGTTCAGAGAAAGTAATGAAGTATGGTTGGATTGTATGTGTTCTTTCCTGATTCATAGCATTAAAGTAGTTGAACTTTATGTGTTTTTTATTATGAATCGCTTCATGTAACTGCCATATTCTGTTAATCATCGGCTCATTTAAGTTGATGGGATGATATGATTTCTTTTCTGATGCGAGTACCTTATCGATAAATTGTCTGTCGTCATAAGTTAAAAGACTCGTCATATTATTAATAACGGAGCTCACTTCCTCAGTACTTAGTGCTCTTGAAGCGATAAGAATCTTTAGCAGTACGAGTGCCTGTTGTTTTGAGAATGATAATGAAAGTTCTCCCTCTAATACATACTTCTGATTTGCAGCATGGTAATTAATATTTAGATTGTGTGTTTCCTCAAAAAAGTTATTAAGATCCTTAATATATCGTTGCAACGAACGTTCTGACTTATAATCCATGATTTCATAGATTTCATCTTTCGTTATTGCACGACGTTCTATAAATGCGATGTATAAATTCAAGATTGAAGTACTTTTCGTCACAGTTTTTTCTCCTTTAGATGATAGATAAATTATATCACATAGGTTTCTGACAGTATGACAATTTTTGACGCACCCAATATATATAATTAAAGTATCAAATACGTAAAGGATGATGACAATGTTTAAAGATGTAGTTAGAGCAATGACACAATCACAGCAGGATAAATGGGTTACAGTGCTTCAGGCAGCAGGGACAATTACAGCTGCAGTGGCATCGGTTATTGCCAGTGGTGCATTTACGGACAAGGATTAATCGTATGTGGAAATATCGTAAGTACAAAGTTGAAGTTAATGGGAGAACATTTGATGGTAAGGTTGCACAACATGTTGGTAAATTTGCCTATCAGAATATTAGAAGGATAAAACTAATGGACAAATTAGGCGTGAAAGTGCATAAAGAGGTGTCATAATTGCAGAATTTTATTGAAACGATTAAATACATCTATTCAGACGATGAAGATAAACCTGAAATTTATAGAATAGCTTACGGCGTTGTAAATCTCTCAATAGCTGCAGCGCTGTCGACCATTTGTCATGCCATATTGATCAGTATCTTTAACTGATATGTAATTATGGGATAATTTGTCATGGCTATGCAGTAGATTATATTACTAATATAATCTACTGCTCAGAAGGGGTTAGGGTTTGATAGGTTAGGCGCTGGTTTACTTGATTGCAATAAGATAGTGCAAGACTTTATTTTTTTATAATATGGATTGTCTGCAATAAAAAATGTAAAAAATTAAAAATAGTACTAGTATTATATTGAAATAATGTATATAATGAATTGGGTTTAAAACTTACACAATGTTTTATGGTAATAATTGAAATAATAGTTTAGTTGCATGATAATATTGCACAATATAAAAAGGATGAGAGAGTGGTAATGAGCATTAACAAATTATTAAATATGCTGACGAGCCTTATAATTGTAATTACTTTCTGCTTGAGCCCGAGCTTGGCTTCAGCACAAGATAATGATAGCGTCCCTGAAACTAGCGATCCGAGTGTGTTGTATGTGGAGCAGAAGGGTGAAAGTAATAATAAGGTAAAGTGGCATCTGAAGGTAAATGAAGCAAATTCAAGATTGAAGGACGTAGTCATTAAAATGGAACTGCAAGGTGGACATAATATCAGTCTTGCGGAATTAAATATGTTACTGAATGCCAAAGGTGTAACAGTAACGCAACCTGATCCACAAAAGAAAGTATTTCTACTGAGCATCAAAGCATTAGAGGAACCATTAAATGTTGAGTTTTCTTCTGTAATTACAGATAATCAGCAGTCTAACTGCAAGGTGTTGTTATCAGCAGACATAAATCAGCACGTGACAGCAAGCGATATCTACTTTGTTAAAACACAACTAAGTGGAAAGATTCAATATAAGGATGTGCCTGATAAAGTAACACCTACGGCACTAGAAGTTGAACTGATTGATAAGCAGCATCAGGCTGTTGTCGACCGTACTGTTGTAAACGCTGATCATCTCGAATATACATTTGATCAACTCAACAAATTTAACATTGATAATCAGCTGATAGAGTATGAAGTGCGCCCTAAGGCAACTGGCAACTACAAAGTTGATGTAAAGGCAAACGATATCTTACTGCAGTATCTTTCTACAAAGATAGAAGGGGATATTCGTAACGAGTCGGACAAACCGCTAAATATAAAGATTATCAATAAAGCAACAGGATCAATCGTGGATGAAGTGCTGGTAGACGGAGCACAATCTCGTTATACAAAAGACAACCTACCGCTTAACGATGATCAAGGGAATAGAATCGATTACGATATTAAAGTAGAGGACACAGAAGGATTTAAGGCTACAACGTCAAACTTTGATATTGAAATCACTAAAGAAAAAGCAGAAAATACTCATCCTGAGAATAGTGTAGAAACAAAACAAGACGACCAGCCTAAAGCAGCTGTTAAAGTAGCGGAGAAAGATGAAACTTCAGCCGAGCCTACAGCACAACCAAAGGCAGTGGATAAAGCAAAGGCAGAGGATAAAGCAAATGAAACTTCTGCAAAGCAAGATATAAATAAAAGTACTGCGAATAATTCATTGAAAAGATCATTAGTCTATGCAGCACCTAAAGAAATCCCGCTGCTTAGCACATTCAGTCTTGCTAACACGAACTTACTTGGCTTTGCACCAATGAACAATGTAACTGGAGTAGCTGACGATCCATATCCTACATATAAAGGTCAAATTAGCAACATGGCTTGGGATGAAAAAGGACTGTATCGAATTAGAACACCACAGCCTGTTGAGTATAATGAATCATTTCAGTGGAAACAAGCACAACCGACTTCAACTGAAAATGAATATGCAATTGATTTAAAAACACAAGGCCGTGCATCTGTTACACAAGAAACGGTAGATATCGTTCTTGTGGTAGATAATTCAGGAAGTATGCGTCATATTATCGGAAATGGAAAGACACGCTGGCAGAACATGAAAGATGATGTATTCCAATTCATAGATGAGGTAACCCAGGCTAATACAGCGGCTAACACTAAAGTAAGAATTGATGTCGTTAACTTTGCTTCAATAGTGAGACCGGAGCGTAATCCAGGATTTTCAGGGGATCCTGAAATTATTAAATCTAAGTTCTATTCAAGTTATCTAAGTGATTCAAATGGTGGAACATTTACTCAGCGAGGTCTAAGAAGTGGTTCTGAGCTACTTAGTAAATCTAGGGCTTCAAAGAAAGTGATGGTTGTGCTTACAGACGGTGCACCGACTTTGAGTTACAAAGGGATTAGTGCTACCGGTAGTGAGAACATCACATCGTTTAGCAACTATGTTAAAGGGGATGGATCAGACTTTATACTGCATGGCAGGTCATATTATGCAGATCACGATCCTTATACTGTAATAGATTATAGTACATACAATCCTTATTTTATAAATCGATATATAAAAATTACCAATCATGGTCAGCCAACGATTTCAGAAGCGAAGTTAATTAAGAACTCAAGGCCAGATTTTGATATCTTCTCTATTGGATTAGATACAACTGTTCCAAACGCAAATGCAACCGAAGAGGATATGAATAAAGTGCTCAGTAACATTGCATCAAGACCGGAATATGCATTTACAACAGAGGACTCTGCTTCAGAATTGTCAAAAACATTATCAAAGATTTCACAAAGTGTATCGAATAGTATCTCTAATGGTGTTGTAACAGATCCGATAGGTGCTATGTATGATCTCAATTTAGGTAGTGACAATATATTTGATAAGTCCGATTATACATTAACCGCCTCCAACCCAGATCTAGTAAAGAATGTAACGGTTGATTATGATCTAAACACAAAGACATTAAAGATGAATGGATTAAATTTAGGAAAAGGTGAATGGGTCAATCTCAACTACAAAGTAAAGCTGAGAGTAACAGACGACAACTTTGTCGAAAATCAGTGGTATCCGATGAATGGTACTACAACACTGAAACCTTCTAGTGCCTCTATCAATTTAAGAGAGTATCCAGTTCCTGAAGCTAAAGCGAAAAGTCCGTCTTATAACTTTGTATTTAATAAGATAGATGATAATGAAAAACCATTACAAGGAGCGGTTTTTGAACTGAAAGATGTCAGTGGGAATACATTGAGCCGAACTTCTAGTTCTAGTGGACAAGTGCTATTTGATAACTTAAAAAAGGGACGATATAGTCTGACAGAAAAAAGTGCACCGAATGGCTTCATAAAAGATTCTAAAGTTTACACTGTCGTTATTGCTAGTAACGGTGAAATTAGAATAGATAATGTACTTTATACTGATACAAATAAATTTAAGATAATTAATAAGAAGTTATTAGGTTCAATAGAGGTAATCAAACATAAGACCGGTAACGAAAATGAACTGTTACCTGGTGCGAAGTTTGAACTGAGAAATTCAACAGGCAACCTAATTGGTACACTGACGACTGGAACAGATGGAAAGGTATTATTTAAAGCATTACCTCTAGGTAA
Organism: Macrococcus psychrotolerans; assembly: GCF_038095555.1. NCBI lineage: Bacteria > Bacillati > Bacillota > Bacilli > Caryophanales > Staphylococcaceae > Macrococcus > Macrococcus psychrotolerans. Next base: position 386,719 of record NZ_CP124591.1, read on the forward strand.
CTACACACTGAAAGAAGTTCAAGCGCCAAAGAATTATCAGTTAAATAGTGAACCTATTAATATTACGGTTAAAAACGATGAAAAAGTGATCGTTAAAGTTCCTAACAAAAGCAACAGTGATATCTTACCGAATACTGGGGGAACAGGAACCATATTCTACACTTTATTAGGCCTACTTATCATGGGAATTGCCGTGTGGAGCAGAAAGAAAGTATTTATTCGACAATAATTATCCTGCATCAGCAGTTTATTATAGAAATTAAAAAATTAGGAGGACTATATGTCTAAATTTACACAGCGTTTGTCAATATTTTTAATAGTTACACTTGTATTAGGGCTAGTATCACCTGTAAAAGCATCAGCAGCAACAGGGAAAGTAACAGATTTAACAATTCATAAAATAACAGGTTCTGAAGAAACAACAGCCACTTATGATCAGTTAGTAAATGGTACTGCGCCTGCAGGATCAAAGCCGATTTCTAATATTTCATTTACTTACTGGAAAGTAACACCAGAACAATTAAAGCAGTTGAAAGCGAATCCTCAGAATTATGATACGTTAGAAAAAGTACGTACTTTACTATCAGAACCGACAGGAACAACTCCGAAAACAGCAGCAGACGGAACAACTAAAGTACCAAATTTAGCAGAAGGTTACTACTGGTTCATCGAAGATAAATCAACAGCAATTAAAGATGCTAAAGCAGTACCATTTGGACTTGAGCTTCCGATTACTAATGAAGCAGGAACAGGTTACATTAATGATCTACATGTATTCCCGAAGAATACATTACAAGACTTACCGACAATCGATAAGGATGTTAAATCTGATAATACAAAGTCTGCATCATTTGCAGTAGGTGAATCATTCAACTGGATCATTCAACCCTCTGTACCAAAGGGTATCGAAGAGTATAAAACGTTTGAAGTTACAGATACAATAGATTCAAGATTGACATTTCAAGGTACGGAAAAAGTAAAAGTTACGATTAACGGTAACACACTTTCTTCAGGGGACTATACAGCAACTTACAGTAATAATAAATTAGTAGTAAGCTTTACAAAAGCAGGTCTAGGTAAATTAAATGTAGAAAATCCTAAACTGGAAATCTTTGTGCCAACAATGATCAATGACACAGCGGTTATGGGATTACCTATCAGTAATGATGCTACTTTAAACTTTGATAATGGTCACGGTGTCACAACTCAACCTGGTACAGACACACCACCACCTACTGTACCTGATACAGATATTCCGAAAGTCTATGCTGGCGGAAAGAAATTTGTTAAGACAAATGGTCAAGGTACTAATCTAGGTGAAGCAGAATTTGTTATCATGAATGGTGCAGGAGACTACCTTGTTCAAGACGGTAACCTTAAAGTTTCATGGACGAAATCTGAAAACGATGCGACGAAATTTATCTCATCAGCAGATGGTAAATTTGAAGTCAAAGGATTAGCGTATGGTGATGACAATACTAATAATACAGGTGCAACAACTTATAAAATTAAAGAGGTAAAAGCACCTAAAGGTTACTCATTACCAACAAATCCAGTTACAGAATTTACTGTAAACTCAACATCTTACCATGCTGACCCATCAGCTACAGTATTAGCAGATGCAACAGCACAAGAAATCATCAATAAGAAAACTGAAATACCAAACACTGGTGGAATCGGTACAGTTATCTTTACAGTGATAGGTGTTGGACTAATGGCGCTGGCTTTAGTATTCTTTAGAAGAAAGCAAGCATAACTTTGTAAAATGTGGTGGACACTGTCCACCTCATTTTTTTGATAAGGAAGGCGATTTTTTTGAAATCCGAAAAGAAAAAAAAGAAAAATATAATCTCTAATTTGATATTCGGCTTGATATTCTTCGCTGGATTCGGCATATTGATCTATCCTATGATCAGTGCGATATATTATGACTATGAAGCGAGTAACGAAGTTAATGATTTCAATAAAGAAGTTGAACTGCTGTCAGATCAGCAGATTAAAGCACGTATCGATAAGGCGAAAGCATATAATCAGTCGTTAACAGGAAATGAAGCCTTACACGACGCCTATAGTAAAGCACAAGAACAAGAAGGTCAACGTGAATATGCAAAGATGCTGGAAGTACATGAGAAAATAGGTCATGTTGAGATACCTGCTATTCATCAGGATATCCCCTTATTTGCGGGAACAACTGAAAGAGTGCTTCAAAAAGGACTGGGACATCTTGAGAATACTTCCTTACCTGTAGGTGGAAAGAACACCCATAGTATCATCACAGGACACAGAGGGCTGCCTGATAAAAAGTTGTTTACCGATCTTGATAAAATGAAGATAGGGGACATGATATATGTTCATAATATTCAGGGGATACTAGCCTACAAAGTAGAACGTATCAAGGTGATAAAGCCGGACGATTTCAGTGATTTGAAAATAAAGAAAGATACAGACAGATTAACACTACTGACATGTACACCATACATGGTAAATTCACATCGGCTGATAGTGACTGGCCATCGCGTTCCATATACGCCTGAAGCGACGGGCCATCAATCGACTCAGGAACCATGGTGGTATAAATTTTTATATGTCTATAAGAATTATTTGATAGGTATCGGATTATCTATTGTAATCTACCTGCTCTATCGATATTTCAAAAAATATAGAAAGAAAAAAGTAGATCGATGAGCAAGAAGACGGCAATTATTGTCTTTATTGCAGGTTTGCTTATCTGTTTGTATCCTTTGGTTGTAAAAGTCTATTACAATTACGATATGTCCTATCAATCAAAAGCATTGGATAGACAGTTTCAAGTGAACGATACACATCAGAAAGTGAAATATGCACAGTTTGAAGCCTATAACCGTGATATGCTATTATCTCAAAATATTGAAACACCTAAAGTTAAAGTCCAAACCAACAATCAATATAATGAACAACATGCCAAAGATGATACAATAGCAACCATAAAAATTCCGAAACTCAATCTTCACTATCCAGTATATGATCAAGCTACCCCTGAGAACTTAAATAGAGGAGTATCTCGAGTAATAGGCACAAGTTTTCCGGTAGGTGGGCGTTCAACTAATAGTGTCTTAGCAGCACACAGCTACTCACCCTATCATGAATGGTTCACACATATCGATAAGCTTGATAATGGAGATAAGATTATTATCAATAACTTCAAGGAAACTCTTTACTATAAAGTATATGACAGAAAGGTAGTCAGTCCCGATCAGGTAGAGGCATTATCGATTATTAAAGGAAAAGATATTATTACGTTATTAACATGTACGCCTTCTGGAGCAGATAGAATATTAATCTATGCAGAGAGAACAACAAAGGATGGCAATAAGATAAAGCACCCTAAAACACAGCCTCTTTCTCAGGAGCAATCGTTGATGGAAAGATTGAAAGTGCTTTCGGAGTCATGGTTTGTGATAGTCGTAATTCTCTTGTTGTCATTAGCTTTTATAAAAAAGATTATGAATCAATAATATGAATACAGTGACTGCACTTTTAATCGATGGAGAAAAAGTTTATCAAATAAAGTATCACCTTAAATCTTTAACGAAAGATAACCTACGTATTGATATATTCGATACGTAGGTTATTTTCATTGTGGTTATAGAGCATGGGTAGTTAAAGTGATAATCTAAGTTAACTTTACCACCGAATGTTTTCTCCAGCCCTTCGACTTGGTTTTTAATGGCTGCGTATGCAATATCTTTTGATGGTTCGTCGAGATAACGTGTCGTTCCTTTTAATACGACTTTGTCTTGAATGACGATATCGAAGGTTGAAGAACCTACATATGTCTCTTCTTCATGAATTCCAATCTTCCCTTGGTCTACAAAAGGAGAGAAGTGAATACCATAGGCCTCGTCGAGATTATCTAGAATGCCTGACGCATGGATATGATGATGCTGTGAAAGCGATATTTGAAACTTTATTACCAGAGCAGCCGATTCATCAACTTGTGCTTCAAATCGATACAGACGATGATGAAGGAGTAGAAATTGCATGGCACGATGATGGTATCAGCAATATTCTAATGAAATCAGAAGATTTAAAGGTAATGAATTTTGATAAGTACATTTATACATGAGATAGATTATAAGGAATACTGAGGTTCGTTTAACCAAATTAAAAAGCAAGATTTCTATATATAGAAATCTTGCTTTAAAATACGTAACTTAACTAAAAGTTTCGACTTTTGTGTTCACTCTAGACAGGTGAACTTTTTTTATCACTAAAAGGTTTGGTTTTACAAAATATATTTTAATATTAATATTCTATATTTGGCATTGCGTTTACTCGTTTTTGATAACGCTTAAGGGCATAAAAACCAGCACCACTAATAATTGTTACGATTAATAATTTTTTCAAGCTCACCATTCCTTTATTTTAGCTATTTATTATTTTGGTAATAATTTAGTTCTAAATCTTTTGACGTTTGTTGACGAATTTTTTTCATCAATTCTGTGTCATCAATAAGTGATTGACCATATGACGGTATCATTTCTTTAATTTTAGATGTCCATTCAGATTCATATTCAGGGAAGTTTTTCTCAAGCACTTCTAATGCGACTGAAACTGAAGTTGATGCTCCTGGAGATTCTCCTAATAGTGCAATCACTGTATGATCTTTAGAGTTAACAACTTCTGTACCGAATTGAATAAATCCTTTACCATATTCAGGTGTGTCTTTAATGACCTGTACACGTTTACCTGCTGTATATAATTCCCAATCTTCATCACGTGCTTCTGGGTAGAATGTACGTAAATGATTCATACAACCTTCTTTAGTCATTAAGATTTGGTCGATAGAATACTTGATTAAAGGTAAATTCTTAACTGCAGAAGATAATAATGTTGCAATATTATATGGTTTAACAGATTTAAATAAATCTAAATTAGAACCATTTTTTAAGAATTTAGGGCCAATACTTGCGAATGGACCGAATAGTAATGTACGTTCACCATCAATATAACGTGTATCTAAGTGTGGTACAGTCATTGGTGGTGTCCCATGTGGCTCTTTACCATAGACTTTCGCGTCATGTTGCGCGATGATGTCTGGATTAGTACAAATTAAGAATTGACCTGTAATCGGGAAGCCGCCTAGATTTTTACTTTCAGGAATACCTGTTTTTTGTAAAAGTGGGATTGCACCGCCACCAGCACCGATAAATACATAATCAGCAATTTCAGTTTGAACGCCACCACTATTAAGTTGACGTACTTTTACTTCCCATTTGCCATCTTGTCTTTGATTAAAATCGATAACTTCGTGATTGTACTGAACATCAGCATTTGGGTGCTGTTCAATATTTTGAGCCATTTTACGTGTTAGCTCTCCGAAGTTCACATCTGTACCTTCATTGATTTTACTAGCGGCCATAATATCACTTGGACTGTGACCTTGCATCATTAATGGAATCCATTTTCTCATTTCTTCGATATCTTCTGTAAATTCGATATTATCGAACATTGGAGATTCTTTCATCACATGATAACGATCTTTTAAGAATTGGACGTTATTTTTACCTCTAACAAAACTGATGTGAGGTAATGGTTGAATGAAGTCTTTAGGGTCTGAAATATTTTTACTTTTAACTAAATGCCCCCAAAACTGTTTTGAAATTTCAAACTGTTCATTAATTTCTTTTGCTGTTTCAATGTTGATTGATCCATCAGGTTGTTTCACTGTATAGTTCAATTCACATAAAGCAGCGTGACCTGTTCCTGCGTTATGACGCTCATTTGAACTTTCGAGACCAGGGCGGTCTAAACGTTCATAAAGTTTTATATTCCAACTTGGTTCTAATTCTTTAAGCATAGAACTAAACGTTGTACTTAAAACCCCAGCGCCAATAACAACAACTGTTTTTGACTCTTGTTTATTCATATGAATCTCCTTCCTATTGCTTATAAATGATAGTATAGTACAATCATGTTGAAATTTAAAATACTTAGCTTGGAATAAAGAAATAAATTTTATTTCATAAAATTAGTACTTAATGATTGTAGTATAGATACCTTGTGAGTAGTAACGATAAAAATTTTAACGAGATAGTGAGCTATTGTAACATTTGGAGAAAAAGATGCAGTATTTTATAATGGTCAGCTTGTCAATGAGCCGGGTATTAAAGCTGATGTAGTAGATACAACAGGCGCTGGTGATACATGTAACGGTGCACTTGCTGTGGCATTAAGTGAAGGGATGGTACTTGATGACGCGATCTTATTTGCAAATAAGGCGGCGAGTATTTCTGTAACAGGCTTAGGTGCACAAGGCGGTATGCCCTATAGAACGGTGATGACAGATGTATAAGACAGGGACGTTAAACAAGTGTGTATTTGTTCTCGATGATCAGACCGTACATGCTTGATTGAAGAGAGTGGTGCAGGTAAATTAGCATGGATGAATATCTTAACCGGTATTCATTCGAAGGATCAAGAATAGAACGTAGTATATAGCACAACTGTGAATTACAAATCGTCGAAAGAACCTGAAGCAAGAAGCACTAGAAGTATTTCATCATTTGTATAAGTGTTAGTAATTCTATATAATCGTTGTAAAATGATACTATACTATATATTAGGATAGTAGAGATGAGGAGTGGGACATATGTCTATTATAAGTGAAGAAGAAAAAGTAAAAATATTGTCGGATGTTATCGCAATTAAAAGTGTGAATGACAATGAACTTTCGGTGTGTGAATATCTACAAAAACTGTTAAGCCAGTATAATATAGAATCTACGATTGAAAAAATAAACAAAAGTAGAGCAAATCTCATCGCAGAAATAGGGGAAGGTAAACCCGTATTAGCTTTTTCAGGCCACATGGATGTCGTTTCAGAAGGTAACAGTGAAAATTGGAAATACGATCCTTTTGAAATGACAGAAGAAGATGGCAAGCTTTATGGACGTGGTACTGCTGATATGAAATCAGGGTTAGTTGCTATGGTAATAGCAATGATTGAAATCAACAATGCAAATCTTCTGCAGAAGGGCACGATTCGCTTACTGGCAACTGCTGGAGAAGAAATGGAACAAAAAGGTTCAGCACAACTTTATAGCAACGGTTATATGGATGATGTAGATGCACTTATCATTGCTGAACCGTCAGAGTCAATGATAGCTTATGCACATAAAGGTTCTATGAATTTTCGAGTAACATCCAGAGGGAAATCAAGTCATAGTTCTGCTCCTTTTATGGGTCAAAATGCGATAAAACCTTTAATAGAAGTTATTAGAGAAGTTGAAAATGAATTTAATCATGTCTTGAAGGATGTAGAATTTAAAGTTCTAGATTTTTCATCTCTTTCAGATAAAGTTAAAAAGGAATTTAATATTGAAATAAGCAGTGAATCATTAGGTTCTGCTATATTGACGAATACAATTATACAAGGTGGTAACCAAGTCGATTCTATACCTGAACATGCGGTAGCTGAATTTAATGCAAGAACAGTACCTGAGTTTGATAATGATAAGATGAAACAATTGTTTAATAAGATTATCGAAAAGCATAATAAAGAAGGCAATCTAAGTTTAGACATAGACCTAGATCTTCCATCCGTGGCGACAAATGAAAATAATAGGCTAGTGACACTAACAAAGAAACATGGGGAGAACCATCTGAATATGAACCTGTTAGTAGCACCTACTATGGGTGTCACAGACGCTTCAAATCTTCTTAAAGATAAGGATGAAAACTTTCCGTTCGTGATGTTCGGCCCTGGAAATCCATCTTTGGCACATCAGACTAATGAATATGTTGAACAAGAAAAATACATAAAGTTTATAGAAATCTTTAAACAGACGGCATTAGATTATTTGAACGAAAAAAATTAAAGAATCTAGGGTATAAACACATTCTCTTACTAGTGAAATTTGACTTCAGGTGCTGACACAATTCATTTTAGCTAAATGGTTAGGGTGCTTAGCTAACTAGATTTTACACCCTTATATTGCATCGATTGTAAAATTAAGCTAGACAACTAAAAAAGCCTTCTGTGCTAAACTCAATATGTATTTCCGACCAAAGAAAACATAAGGAGTTAGTACAGAATGGCCTATAAACATCTTAACACGGATGAACTCACGTTCATAGAATCATATTATCATCAAATCGAAGGTGAGAAATTGTCTAGCTTATTTTGACAAACGAAAGGATTTAATACTTGAAGACATTGAATTAAACGTAGCGATTCATCTCATTAGTAGAAAATGGAGTTAAAAATAAAAACTGTAATTGCCAAGTGCAATTACAGTTTCTTTATTTCAACCTTTAGATCTGATAATAAAGCGATAAACTTATCTCTATTCGCTGGAGTAACATATTCTAATAAGATACTTTCATATTTTTCAAACTTGCTGTCAATACTTAATTTATCTTCTGCAATGTGAGGATTTATTCTCATGAGTAATGCGCCTTTGAAGATAAATTTAAGCGTTACACCAATTGAGACGCTTCTCGTTTTTGTATATTCAGGCAATAGCAGTTTGTAGTTGTTAATTGTATTCTTAAGTTGATCACTCAGCTGAACACGTAAGCGAAGTTCTTTCGTTTCCAGTTCTTCCTTATCTATATATCTTAGTTTGATAGAATTATCGTGAATCACCTTATCCCAGTTCGTGATTGCCGCAACATCATCAATCGCTTTAGCGATAACCATTGCCTGCGTCATATTAGCACTTGCTTCTTCTTCATATTTTTCTTTCAGTAGTCTGAAGTATTCAGAAGTTTCTATTGAAATTCTAGCTTGAAAGTAATCCATTTTTCTCATCCTTGTAACTGAATTCATATTATCAGTGTATATGATATTACGAGAATTTACAAAGAAGATTCTTCAACCAGCTTGCTTATGATGGTAATGACTAGAGCAATGGTAATACTATATAAAAATAGTAAATATAAGAATAAATTGTACGCGAGTACGATTTAACACCTTTAGCGTTAGGGAAATAGATAAAGCAATATCAAACTACTGGTTATTCAATCATCAAGATAACTTGTCAGATGAGTAAAAGGAGATGATTAAATTGTGCAAAGAATTTCAACAATTAAAGATGGAAAACGATATTTTAAAGCAAGCAGCTCTGATTAGCAGTAATGCGATGGTTTTGTGATTGTAAATGAAAAACAAGTTATTACTCTTAGGAAGAAGAGTCCTAGTCACTATACAAGTGTGATGTACCTTCTCTAAGTTTGTAGCCAATCAAAACTACATATATGAATAATATCAGTCCCCGCGTTTCGATTGAAGCGTGGGGTTTTATTGTTGTGTAGATTACGCATGGGGTAACGACAGAGAATAAAAGAATATATTTTATTATTTAAAAAATTTTTTTAGGTTAACCTAAAGTTATGGTATATTATTGTATAAGGAGATGATAATATGAATAAAAGTCTGGAAGAAATAAATGGTAAGGTGTCTTTTGATAGTGAGGCACATGGCATCAAGAAAATGATTATGTATCTGGGACCAGGGCTGTTGGTAGCCGTCGGTTATATGGATCCAGGAAACTGGATCACATCAATGGCAGGGGGTGCGCAGTTTGGGTATACGCTGCTCTTTGTCATACTGTTATCCAGTCTGTCAGCGATGCTCTTGCAAAGTATGTGCGCGCGTCTTGGGATTGCTAGTGGTATGGACCTCGCTCAGGTTACCAAGCATATGAGCAATAAGCCTGTGTCCATCGCTGCGTGGGTTGTTACAGAGCTTGCAATTATGGCGACAGATATCGCGGAGATTATCGGTAGTGCCATTGCTTTAAATCTGCTGTTCAACATTCCTTTAGTTATCGGAGTAACGATTACTGTTGTAGATGTCTTACTGCTGCTTGTCATCATCAAGCTGGGTTTCAGGAAGATAGAAGCTATTGTTGGTGTTTTAGTGTTCACGGTCTTATTTATCTTTATGTTTGAAGTATATTTTTCTTCACCTGAATGGAGAGACGTGTTGGAAGGATTTCTGCCAAGTACAGCTATCGCTACAAACAGTAACCTACTATATCTTGCTCTTGGAATCATCGGTGCAACCATCATGCCCCATAACCTTTATCTGCACTCATCTATCGTGCAGTCTCGGAACTATATACGTGATAATGTTGCTAAGAAGAAAGAGGCTATTAAGTATGCAGTGATCGACTCACATATTCAGTTGACGATTGCTTTTGTAATCAACTGTCTTATATTGATACTTGGGGCTTCGTTATTCTATGGCAATGGAGAAGAACTCGGCAGATTCTATGATCTATATAATGCGCTAAAGGCATCGACATTCACAGGTGCAGTAGGCGGCGCATTGATGAGTACATTATTCGCTATAGCATTGTTAGCTTCGGGTCAGAACTCGACAATTACAGGAACATTATCAGGTCAGATAGTTATGGAAGGGTTCCTTAACATAAAGATACCGCAGTGGGCAAGACGACTGATTACAAGGATGATTGCTGTAATTCCTGTTTTCCTATGCTTGTGGTTGTATGGTTCAAGTGCAACAAAGATTGAAGATTTGCTGATTTTTACACAAGTATTCTTAAGTCTTGCGCTACCATTCAGCATTATTCCGTTAACGTTAGCAACAAGCAACAAAAAGATCATGGGAGAAGCGTTCGTCAATAAAACATGGGTGAATGTCATCGCCTGGCTGTTAACAGTAATCCTTAGCGTACTGAATATGTATTTGATTGTAGAGACGGTAAAAGAATTTTTATAATAATGATGTAAAAATTATATAATTGAATATGGCACTATTAAAAATGGATATAATGTACTTAGTTAAAAACTACAAATTAAAATTTAGAGCGTAGTGGATTGTATGAGTTTCTCAACTTCAGAGTATTAATTATCTAATAAAAGTAATGAAGTTGGTAATAATTTTATATTAAACATAAATTGAATCATTTAATATAAACAAGAAATAACCTAGGTATTGATATGTTCAATACCTAGGTTATTTCTTGTGTTTTTATTGTCTATCACTCCATCCTACCGAGCACTACTTCCCCAAGTGACTTCGCACAGATCATCATCGACTCTTCATTAATTTCAAACTTCGGATGATGGTTTGGATATGGATCTGCTATTCCTTCAGGTTTAGCACCGACGATGTAGAAGGTTCCTGGTGTTTGCTTTAAGTAATAAGCAAAATCTTCTGATCCGGACAGTGTATCGCCTTCAACGACTTCATCAAAGTAGCTGCCTTCACTTTGTTTAAGAATATCTCTAACTGCACGTGTTTGTTCAACGTGGTTATAGAGTACGGGGTAGTTAAAGTGATAATCTAAGTCAACTGTAACACCGAATGCTTTCTCCAGCCCTTCGACTTGGCTTTTAATGGCTGCGTACGCTATGTCTTTTGATGGTTCGTCCAAGTATCGTGTCGTTCCTTTTAATACAACTTTGCCTTGTATGACGTTGTGCGTCCCTGGTGCTTCGAATGCGCCGATGGTTACGACGACTGAATTTTTAGGGTCTGTACAACGTGATACGACGGTTTGTAGTTGTGTGACAAAGTAAGAAGCGGCAACGATGGCATCCTTTGTATTCTGAGGCATTGCAGCATGGCCGCCTTTGCCTTGAATGACGATATCGAAGGTTGAAGAACCTGCGTATGTCTCTTCTTCATGTATTTCAATCTTCCCTTGATCAACGAAAGGAAAGACATGGATGCCATAAATTTCATCGAGATTATCCAGGATGCCTGATGCTACGATATCTCTTGCACCACCTGGTGGTTTCTCTTCAGCATGCTGATGGATGATGCGGATTGTCCCTGATAATTCATCTTTTAGTTCGATCAGTGCATCGGCAAGTGTTAATAAGTACGCCGTATGGGCATCATGACCACAAGCGTGCATTAATCCGTCACGCGTTGATTTATATGCTAAGTTCGTTTCCTCATGTACCGGAAGTGCATCAAAGTCTGCGCGTAACCCGATGTTCTTCCCTGGGTTCCCACTTTCGATATCAACAACGACTGCAGTGCCGCCACCAACATTGGTATGTACTGTGACATCCTTTCCTTTATAGAAGTTCTCGATAAATGCAGCAGTTTCATGTTCCTCGAATGATAATTCAGGATGTGCATGCAAATAACGTCTGATTTCAATCATTCGCTCCTGCTTTTCATCTAGTTTCTTGAATAATGTGTCTTTGAGTGTCATATTGTATCCCCCTCATTTTTCTATAATATATCAGATTTAAGTTATGAAATGTTGCTGGGCGAAGTATATCGGCATCTACTGCTGACAATATAAAATTAAAAGGAAATATAATTTTCATTTTTTAAGATAAAGTGTGATAAAAGTTACAGCAAAATAGTATGCATCGTGTCATAATTTCTTTTCGATATTATAAGAAACGGGGTCAGGCCATGAAGCAACTTCTAAAAGTAACGTTCACATTAAGTTTATTATTCTCATCTATTGGAGTGATAGATGACCAGCAGGTATATGCAGCAGCTATTGATAACAAAGGAATAGCATCACAGTATCAGGACGGGCGTTTTAATACAGACACATTAGATGCGGGTCATGGCTATAGCGTAGGGAAGAGAACGTATATTGGTGACAAAGTGACCAAAGTAACGCTCTCGGCAAAAGGGAATCTGCTGACTATGTATAAAGAAAGCGATGATAATAAGTTTCAGAAGGCGAGTAATAAAACACTAGAGAATAAAGTATGGGTAAATAGGAATGGACAATTGTTTATGTTGAGCACTAGCGCAAACTATCGTGCGATTAAGGGATTTAATAATAACGAGTTCTTTAATACAAGAAAATTTAATGATGAAATCATTAAACTCATCAACAAGGATAGAAAAACAAAAGGGTTGAGCCCCCTGCAATATCGTCCTCAATTGCAAAGCGGAGTAGATGTCCGTGCGAATGAACTTGCAAGCTACGGCAAGATAAGGGTTAACGGTGTAGCACACGTACGACTCAATGGAGAGCGCTATATCACTGCCTTTCCGGCGAATGTTCGTAAGCAGGTTGCAGGAGAAAACTCACTGCTGAGTAGTTACATGGGCAATCCATATACACTGGTTTCAGAAAGATATCTAGCTAAAGTATGCTTTGAACAATGGAAGAAGAGTCCGAGCCACTATACAAGTATGATGCACCCTAAATTTAAAGGTGTTACCTCTTCTGTTAAGCTTGGAAAGGGCGATGGTACATTCTCGAAGTTTGTAGCGAATCAGAACTTTACATACAAATAGATACGAGTCCGCGATTGATGATAAACAGATCCACTGAATGATCAGTGGATCTGTTTTCATATTAAGCTTAAATTTTTTGTAAAGGCTTTCTTTACGAATTATGTCTAGTTTGTTAAGATTGTAAAGATAATGTAAATATAGAAAACAGGAGGAAATTTATGTTAAAGTTTTTACAACCTGCGCCTAAAGCACAGCCTTTAGACAGCAAAGAAGTTGACGCAGAGTACAAGAAGTTACGTCTGCAGGTCTTTATCGGAATCTTTATTGGCTATGCAGCTTACTATCTATTAAGAAAGAATTTCTCGCTTGCGATGCCGGCACTTATTGAACAGGGATTCACAAAGACCGATCTCGGTTTCGCGTTATCGGCGGTATCTATTGCATACGGTATTAGTAAATTTGTGATGGGAACGGTATCAGACAGGAGCCACGCCAGAAACTTCATGGTGCTTGGTCTTGTACTGACGGCAATCGTCAACTTGCTGCTTGGCTTTGTTCCGTTCTTTACCTCTTCAATTGCCATTATGTTTGTCTTATTATTCTTAAATGGTTGGTTCCAGGGTATGGGCTGGCCGCCTGCTGGAAGAACATTAGTCCATTGGTTCAGTGTATCTGAGCGTGGGAGTAAAACAGCACTATGGAACGTTGCACATAACGTAGGTGGTGGAGTGATGGCACCGCTTGCTGTATTTGGTATCACACTGTTTACAACATACAACTTTGGCTATCTAAAAGGTTTTGAAGGTGCGTTTATTTTCCCGGCACTGATTGCCTTAGTATGCGCTGCAATAACGTTCTATTTCATGAAGGATACACCTCAATCACAAGGATTACCACCGATTGAAGTATATAAGGATGATTATCCGAATAAAGCACATGAGACATTGGAAGAAGAATTAACGACGAAAGAGATTCTCTTCAAATATGTACTGAATAACAAGTGGGTCTGGATGATCGCAATCGCTAATATCTTTGTCTACTTCGTAAGATATGGTGTATTAGACTGGGCACCGACGTATCTTAATGAAGAGAAAGGATTTCAGCTTAACGAATCCAGCTGGTCTTACTTCTTATATGAATGGGCAGGTATTCCGGGGACCTTATTGTGTGGCTGGTTATCAGATAAGGTATTCAAAGGGCGTCGTGGTCCAGCAGGATTTATCTTTATGATCGGCGTAACGATCGCAGTAATCGTCTACTGGCTGAACCCTGCAGGCAACCCGTGGATTGATAATATTGCACTGATTACTATCGGGTTCTTGATCTATGGACCGGTAATGCTGATTGGCTTACAAGCACTGGATTATGTACCGAAAAAAGCAGCAGGAACAGCAGCAGGACTTACTGGATTGTTCGGTTACCTGGCTGGTGCGGTGATGGCGAATATCCTGATGGGAGTAGTCGTTGATAACTTTGGCTGGGATGCAGGATTTATGCTATTGGTCGGAGCCTCTGTACTTGCGACATTAAGCTTTACCTTCACGTGGAACGTGCGTGGACAAGAAGTAATTAAATAGGACAAAAAATGCATAGAGTATTCTATGCATTTTTTTTATAATACAGGTAAGGAGGTGTGGAGAATGCTGAAGCTAGAACATATCAGTAAACGTTATAGAGAAGATTATGTGCTCAAGGATATCTCATGTGATGTGCAGCTTGGTGAGTTCTTCGTCCTTGTCGGCCCGAGTGGCTGTGGGAAGAGTACGCTGCTAAACATGATTGCGGGTCTTGAGGATATCACAGAGGGTGAACTCTATATTGACGGGCAGCTTGCAAATCATCTGCATCCGAAAGCACGTTCATTGTCGATGGTGTTTCAGAACTATGCGTTATATCCGCACATGACGGTTGAGAAGAATATTCTGTTTACGCTAGAGAATCGTAAGGTACCTAAAGCGGTGCGTTATGACAGGATGTTAGAAGCGGCGAAGCTTGTTGGGTTAGAAGATTATTTGAAGAAGAAACCCGGCGAACTCTCTGGTGGCCAGTGTCAGCGTGTGGCATTAGCGCGTGCCATCGCCAGTGAATCGAAGCTGTGCTTAATGGACGAACCGTTATCTAACCTGGATGCCAAGCTGCGCGGCCAGATGCGTGTCGAGTTACGACAGTTACAGCAGCGCCTCGGTATGACGATGATTTATGTAACGCATGACCAGGTTGAGGCGATGACGATGAGTGATCGTATTATGGTCTTGAATGAAGGGCAGGTACAGCAGATTGGCACCCCGCTTGAAATTTATAATGAGCCAAACAATAAGTTCGTTGCGAGTTTTATAGGGTCTCCTGCGATGAATATTGTACGTGGTGATGTAGTGGATGGTATAGTGCAGTTCGGTGACTTCAATCTACCAATTAACATGCCGGTTGCTGATGGTACGATAGAGGTAGGGTTCAGACCCGAAGATGTGACACGTGATGCGTTAGGGGCGCCCGTTACTGTAACGGCATGCGAGATGTTAGGAGATACGACGGTCGTCACCTTCATAGTCAATGGCGCGCAATGTATCGCTAAGTTTTCAGAGCAGGTGATGCTTGAGATTGGTGACGAGATTCGCATCTCGATCAATGATAAGAAAGTTCAATATTTCGATTCTGAAAGTGGAGTAGTGATTAAATAAACGGGCAATCGCCCGTTTATTTTTTTTGAATGATTGTTAACTTATTTTAAAAATTAGTTTACAATATAATGGTGCAGTTATATTGTAAAAGTATACAGGGGGGATTTTATGTTAGCACAACGTATTATTAATGGAGAAAGTATTTCAAAAGCAGAAGCATTATCGTTATTTGTCGATAATAATATAGATACATATGACTTACTCCATGAAGCATATCAAGTGCGTAAATATTATTATGGTCGTAAGGTGAAACTGAATATGATTCTTAATGCGAAGAGTGGGATTTGTCCAGAAGACTGTGGTTATTGCGGACAATCGAAACTGATGAAGAATAAAGACAAATATTTACTGGTTGATAGTGAACAGATTAAATCAGGTGCAGATTTCTGTGCAACACATGACATCGGCACTTATTGTATTGTTATGAGTGGGCGAGGGCCAAGTGATAAAGAGGTTGATCATATTGCAGATACTGTTGAAACAATTAAACACGAACATCCGCAGCTTAAGATTTGCGCTTGTCTCGGTCTGACGAATGACGAACAAGCGAAGAAGCTGAAATCGGCTGGCGTAGACCGATATAATCACAATATTAATACGAGTGAAAATTATCATGATGAAGTCGTAACGACACATACATATCAAGACCGTGTCGATACCATTGAAATCATGAAAGCCAATAACATCTCGCCATGTTCAGGTGTAATATGTGGGATGGGTGAGACAGATGAGGATATTATTGATATGGCATTAGCGCTTCGAGCGATAGACGCAGATAGTATCCCGGTAAACTTCCTTCACCCTGTGAAGGGGACGAAGTTCGGTAATGAAGATAACTTAACACCAGAACGCTGTTTAAGAATATTATCGATGTTCAGATTGATTAATCCATCGAAAGAAATCCGCATTGCTGGGGGTAGAGAAGTGAATTTAAGAACATTACAACCCCTTGCGATGCAGGCAGCAAACTCCATCTTTGTAGGAGATTATCTGATTACCAATGGACAGCCGAATGAACTTGATTATAAGATGCTGGAAGATCTAGGGTTTGAGATTGATATAAATGAATCTGAAGTAAATGAAGCAGCACTCAAAATTTGAGTGCTGCTTTATTCACTACTATTATGGATCAACGCAAATGGATAGACTTTATCAGCGCTTTCTAGAAGCTGTGCTGCAATAACGGTCATCGTCCATCTGGAATTTACGACGTCGTCTATAAGCAGTATGTTCTTACCTGCGAGTTGCTCATGATTGACGATATGAATCGTGTCTTTAATATTTTGTTCCTGCATCATAGAATTTTTCATTTCTCTTTGTAATGCGCCAGGACGTATCTTTTCCACAGCTTCAATGTAGTCGATGTTAAAACTTTGAGCAAGCTGCTCGGCCAATGTTTTGACGAGTCCTGGATTCCTTAAACTTGGAACGGGAACAATCGCATCAATTTCATTCTGATATATCATATCTTTCAAGAAATGGCGGACTGTTGCTACCGTTTTTTCAGAAACCTGATCGTGTTCTTTTTCTAGCATAAATCGTCTGCCGATAGGAGAATATGCATCAGTTGTATATGTCCATCCGGGTTGCATCTGTAAGTGTTCTTCAATCTTTTTGTTATAAGCTGTACGTTTTCTTGGTGCTATCTCACCATGTAACTTATTTTTATATTGCGTCGCTGATTCAAGGTATGGATTATCATTTGTCATTGGGACAAATATACGATTTCTGCAATAAGTACACATGCCACAGACTTCTTTAATGTCTGGGGCATCAAGTTCTTCGGCAATGTATTTCATATAACAGCCATCATAGTTAATAAATCGTTTGAGGTTGTTTAATTCATTCATGCGCGTATCATTGAGTTTGTTCTGAAGCTTAGCATTTTCAGTCGCATCAAATGTATTTTGTTCGTTGATGACATACTTTCTTTTGTGCAGCTCAATATATTCATGGACATAGAGATACTTTAGAACACCTGCAAGCTTTGTCGTATTCAAGTTGAAGTGTGGGAGTATCTCATTACGTGATAAGCCTTCCGGATACTGTCTCAGCAAATCGAGAATCTGTGACAATAGCTCTGGGTCTTTGTAAGATGAATCTATAAATGACTTGATAATTTCTTCATCTTCATCACCATGCAGAAGGATAGCAAGGGCAGGTTTTCCGTTTCTGCCTGCACGACCGATTTGCTGGTAATACGATATTAAGTTTTGTGGCAGTTGAAAGTGCATTACGAATCCGATGTCTGATTTATCATAACCCATGCCAAGTTTAATTGTGGCAACGATGACACGTAGCGTACCTTCATGAAAGCGTGCGAGTACCGCTTCCTCTGTATTATTACCGAATTCATCCTGCATACCGGAATAATAAGCTTCTGCGTTGATATTATGCAGTTTTAAGAACTCGGCTACTGAATCACACTCTTTCTTTGTGAGACAATAGATGATGCCTTGTGACTTGCTTATGAAAGAGTGATTCAGTAATGCGTCAGTCACAAAAGCAAGACGCTCAACTTTAGATTGTACCGGATTAATTTGAATAGAAATATTATCGCGCATTAAGTTGCCGCGAAAGACAGCTAAATCATCACCGAGCTGATCTTTAATATCATCGATGACACGATCATTGGCTGTAGCAGTCGTACCTAATACTGCGATAGAATCTGGTAATGTCTTGAGTAAGTTGACGATACGTTGATAATCCGGTCTGAAATCATGGCCCCAGTCTGAGATAGAATGTGCTTCATCCACAACAATCAGCTCGATATCATTGATTGCAGTCAGTGCTTCTATGAAACGTGGATCTGATAATTTCTCCGGTGAGACGATGATAGCATCTGCTGCATCGAGGTTGGAATAGATGCTATCCCATTCATCGCGATTATTACTGTTGATTGTTACAACATTCAACCCGAGCTTTGCAGCTGCATCAATCTGGTTGTGCATCAATGCAAGCAGTGGACTGATAATGATCGTTGGACCACTGCCGTCTTCTCTTAATAGCTTTGTAGCTATAAAGTAAACGATAGATTTTCCCCAACCGGTCTTCTGTATGACGAGCACTTTTCTTTTATTTGCTACTGCTTGTATTGCTTCAAGTTGCCCATCGCGGAACTGAGCGACGTTGCCATATGACGTCTGTAATAACTGAAGTGCGCGACTTTCAATATTCATTATGGAACCTCCCTTTGATATTATCATAACATGCTTTTTCTATGCGCTCAGCTTATAAAAAGCATACAGTTCAATATGCTTGATTATTGCGTCTTACAACATATCATACGTAATATATTTTACAATATGTATAAGGAGAGGATTATAATGCATAAACGATTATTAGACAGACTGAAAGCAAAAGAAGAGAAGATGATTAAGATTCGCAGATATTTACATGAACATCCTGAACTATCCTTTAAGGAAGAAAATACATCTGACTATATCGCAGATTTTTATAGAGATTTGGATGTTTCAGTCGAACGTAATATTGGACCCCGTGGGATTAAAGTTACGATTGATTCAGGGAATCCTGGCAAAACATTAGCTATCCGTGCAGATTTCGATGCGTTGCCAATACAGGAAGAAACAGGCTTACCCTATGCGTCTAAGGTCGAAGGTGTGATGCATGCATGTGGTCATGATGCACATACAGCATATATGCTCGTCCTCGCTGAAACACTTGCAGAACTGAAGGATACGTTTAAAGGTAAAGTAGTGGTCATCCATCAGCCTGCAGAAGAAGTACCGCCTGGTGGAGCGAAGGCAATGATACAAGAGGGTGTCTTAGAGGACGTTGATCACGTATTAGGTTTACATGTCATGAGCACGATGAAGACAGGGACCATCTATTATCGACCTGGTTATGTTCAGACTGGACGTGCTTTCTTTAGATTGAAGATTAAAGGAAGGGCGGGACACGGTTCAAGTCCGCATATGGCGAATGATGCAATTGTTGCATCGAGTATATTTGTCACGAGTGCACAAACGATTGTATCTAGACGGCTTAGTCCGTTTGATGCAGGAGTCGTGACGATAGGTTCGTTTGATGGGCAGGGGCAGTTTAACATCATACAGGATACCGTATCATTAGAAGGTGATGTCAGAGGGCTGACGGATCAGACGAAAGAAGTAATCGAAACAGAGATTCGACGCATTGTTAAAGGGATAGAAGTGATGTTTGACGTAGAGTGTGAACTTGATTATCAGGATGACTATCCTGCCCTTTATAACGATCCTGAATTTACGCAGTACGTTGCAGATACACTTCAAAGCGCAGATCTAGACTTTGATGTTGCACTGACCGAGCCGCAACCCCCATCAGAGGATTTTGCCTATTATGCTAAGGAGAGACCTTCATCATTTATTTATGCAGGGGCGAGCCCAGAAGATGGACATATATACCCGCATCACCATCCGAAATTTAATATCAACGAAAGATCATTACTGATTGCAGCTCAAGCAGTTGGCACGGTCGTCATAGACTATTTAAATCAATAAAAAGGTGCACAAATAAAAAAATGATTGCAAAACTTCCCGAATTTCGGTACTATAGTATTTATTTCTTACTAAAACTATCGGAATTATAGGAGGCTAGTTATGGGCTGGACTATTTTTAGCGGTTTAATTATTGGTTTACTACTTGGATTTGTGATGCAGCGTACACGTTTTTGCTTAACTGGAGGCTTCAGAGATATGTACGTTCAAAAGAACAATAAAATGTTCTATGCATTGCTTGTCGCGATTACAATACAAGCGATTGGATTAGCAATATTAACGTCTTTACATGTGCTCGAAATTCCTTATGATGCATATTCTGTAATCGGTACGATATTCGGTTCATTTATATTTGGTGTGGGTATCGTTCTTGCAGGTGGCTGTGCAACGGGAACGTGGTATCGCGCAGGTGAAGGATTGATTGGAAGCTGGATTGCATTATTTATGTATGCACTGTTTGCAGCGATTACGAAGAACGGTGCATTAAAACCAGCGCTTGATAAGGTAAATGGTATGACAGTTGTAGAATCAAAGATGAGTACAATGTTTGGTTTACCCTATTGGGTATTAGTTTTAATATTAAGTGCACTTACATTATTCTTTGTCGTTAAAACATTAAGAAAACCTAAAGTTGCGGTACCGAAATTGAAGCAAAAATTTACTGGCGTACGTCATCTATTCTTTGAAAAGAAATATCATCCTTTCTTTGCGGCAGTACTTATTGGGCTTATCGCACTTGCTGCATGGCCGATGAGTTACTCGACAGGTCGTAACTATGGCTTAGGAATCACAACACCGTCAGCCAAGCTATTACAGTTCTTAGTCAATGGTGATGTTACGCTGCTTGACTGGGGTGTATACTTGGTACTTGGAATTCTTATCGGTTCATACATTGCGGCAAGAGGATCAAGAGAATTTAAATGGCGTCTTCCAGATAAGATTACGATTCGCAACAGCGCAATAGGCGGTGCATTGATGGGTATCGGTGCAGCATTTGCTGGAGGATGTTCTATCGGTAATGGCTTAGTATCCACTGCCACGATGAACACACAGGGCTGGCTGTCATTATTATTTATTATTCTTGGAACTTGGTTTATGAGTTATTTCTTATTCGTGAAGCCGATGAAACAAGCGAAATCTGAAATCGCGGCTACAAAGGTTAAAACACAGACAGTATAGGAGGATAAATATGTTATATGAACTTGGAACTGTAGGAATGGTATGTCCCTTTCCTTTAATAGAAGCGCAGAAGAAAATGGAAGCATTAAGTTCAGGTGATGAACTTAAAATAGATTTCGACTGTACACAAGCGACGGAAGCAATTCCGAACTGGGCAGCTGAACAAGGCTACCCTGTTACAAACTATGAACAGTTGGATGATGCTTCTTGGACGATTACCGTTCAGAAAAAATAAACTAAAGGATCCGGAAAATTTTCCGGATCCTTTTTTATGTGTTTTTATTATGCGTGATGACCTTCGTCCCTTTATTATCAGCGATTTCATGTGCGCGTTTAACGGCTTCAGCTTTAGTGGAGAAACTATCGGAGGCGCGCTTTGCACCTTTCGACCTAACTTTCCAAGTATCTTCGAAGTACACTTCTACATCATTATCCATAAGTTCTGGATTGCTCGTACCCTCGTCATTATGAAGCGTAATTTTTTTATTCTTTAATTCCTTAAGTTCTTCTTGTGAAGCGGATTGATACCACTTCTTAGCTTGAGCTGTTGCAATTGGAATAAGATCTGATTCTTTATAACCTTCTTTCAGCATCGCGTTTGCAATATCAATCGCTTTCTTACGTTCGAGCTGTTCAAAGTGTTTCCATGTGTCCGGATAATCATCCATTGTCCACATAATATCATCTCCTTTTATATACTATAACCAATTATCTAGGTATTAATCATCTGTAATCAGCGATAATCGATTCATAGTTGAAAGAACGGCATTTCTTTTTATATTGAATTTTAATCTGTGTGTTGCATTTATACAACTGTTTATGTAAAATACACATATAATATTTGAAATACAATCGATGAGGAGGAGATGTGATGGTAGAACAAAAGATAAAGAAGAAAGGGTTTATCGATCGATCTTTAGATATCATCGAGAAATCAGGGAATAAATTGCCTGATCCAGTTGTTATTTTTATTTCACTATGTCTTATCATTTTGTTTGCTTCATTTGTTACTGGAACGATGGGTGTTTCTGCTAAGAATCCAGCTGACGGTAAAGTGATTGAAGCAGTGAACTTATTAACGCCTGAAGGTATTGCTAAGATTATTTCAGAAGCAGTTAATAACTTTGCAGCATTTCCACCACTTGGCCTCGTCCTTGTTGTGATGATCGGTGTAGGAGTTGCAGAGAAAACGGGGTACTTTGAGACGTTAATGAAGTATACCATTGAGAAGACACCGCGCAAGATTATCGTTCCAATGATTGTATTGGTAGGAATCCTTGGAAATGCTGCGGGTGATGCGGCACCAATCGTACTTCCTCCAATCGCTGCGATGGTCTTTATTAAGCTTGGTTATCATCCAGTCGCAGGGCTTGTTATGGCTTATGCCTCAGCACTCGGTGGGTATTCAGCAAGTTTAATTATTGGGATGAGTGATGCATTAATCGTGTCGTTTACAGAACCGGCGGCGAAACTTGTCGATGATAGTGTTCCAGTAAATGCGGTGATGAACTACTATTTCCTATGTGTCTCTACAGTAGTGTTACTCATTGCTGCTTGGTTTGTTACAGTCAAGATAACAATACCTAGATTTGGAGCATATAAAAGCGATGTGCATACTGCTGCTGAAGATGTCACGCCAATAGAACGTAAAGCAATGATCTATGCAAATATTGCATTGCTGATTGCGATGGTGATTGTGATGTTTTTAGCGGTTCCTGAGAATGGATTGTTGAGAAATGCGAAAACAGGAAGCCTTATTCAGGACTCTCCACTTATGAATGGAATCGTTCCAATTATAACAGTGCTGTTCTTCGTGCCAGGACTGGTCTATGGCTTTGTAGCAGGGACGATGCGTTCTACGAAGAAGTTTGCAGAGATGCTAGGGGATGCGATGAGTACGATGGGACCATTTATCGTAATCGTATTCTTCGCTGCACAAATGCTTGCGTATTTTAAATGGAGTAATCTTGGAACGATCATCGCGATTAAAGGGGCGGAGGCTTTGCAAGGGCAAAACGGCGTTGTACTGATACTCGGCGTATTAGCTTTGTCTGCGTTTATCAATATGCTGATTGGTAGTGCATCAGCCAAGTGGGCAATCATGGCTCCTATCCTAGTCCCGATGTTGATGCTACTCGGATTCCATCCAGCATTTACACAAGTAATCTACCGTGTCGGAGATTCGATAACAAATCCGATTACACCGATGATGCCTTACTTACCACTATTATTGTCTTATGCACAACGCTATGTGAAGGATATCGGCCTTGGAACATTGATTGCAGCATTGATGCCGTTCTCTGTAGCATTCGGTATATTCTGGACAATATTATTAATTGCTTGGTATTTAACAGGACTTCCAGTGGGACCAGGAGGACCGATCCATTTGAAATAGGGTGTAGAATTTAAGAGTGAAATTGGCGCCGTGCCAAATTCGGGCAAGAAAAGAAGAGCGAAATTGGCGCCATGCCAAATTCGGGCAGAAAAAGAAGAGCGAAATTGGCGCCATGCCAAATTCGGGCAGAAAAAGAAGAGTGAAATTGGCGCCGTGCCAAATTCGGGCAGAAAAAGAAGAGCGAAATTGGCGCCATGCCAAATTCGGGCAGAAAAATAAGGGTGAAATTGGCGCCATGCCAAATTCGGGCAGGAAAAGAAGAGCGAAATTGGTGCCATGCCAAATTCGGGCAGAAAAATAAGGGTGAAATTGGCGCCGTGCCAAATTCGGGCAGAAAAAGAAGAGCGAAATTGGCGCCATGCCAAATTCGGGCAGAAAAATAAGGGTGAAATTGGCGCCGTGCCAAATTCGATATATGATTGACTTAAGGTCTTAAGAAAGATGTCAATAAAATGGCATCTTTTTTTATGTTAAAATGGAATAAACTAGAAAAAGAGGTGTGGCAATGAATTCATATTTATCATTTTGGAAGCGAGCATTTGATTTTAAAGGAAAGTCTTCTGTAAATGACTTTAAAATACCATTCAATTTTCATTTGTTATTAGCTTTCATTATTTTTCCTTTCGTACATAGTTTTGTTGGTGGAAAGCTGTGGACAATACAAGATATCAAGATAGGTAATTTAATGATACCAATTAAGATTTCAAGTTGGGTACTTTATTTATATGTCATTACATACATTCCTACACTTGCTTTAACAATGAGAAGATACCACGATTTAAATGAAGAAAAAGAAATGGGATTATTATTTGTAACATTTCCACTTATTTATATCATTGGGACGTTTATGCTACTTATTGCTGGGCAGGGATTACCTGATACTTTGATGGTCTCAATCATTATCGTCATCCTCCTGATCCTACCTTTAATATGGTTTATTGCAGAATGGTTTAAATTATCATTTAAAAGTATAAAGTAATATAATTAGGGTGAAGGAGGCGTTAATTTTGAAAAAATTACTTAAAGAAAAGACATCGTTTGTATCAGATATGTTAAAAGGAATGGCTCTTACTGATGAATCTCATGAAGTGGTTGCAGATTCTATTATTGTACGTAAAGAAAAGAAGATAGGAAAAGTTGCGCTTGTATCAGGCGGTGGTAGTGGCCATGAGCCGGCACATGCTGGTTATGTTGCTGAGGGCATGCTAGATGCAGCAGTTTGCGGTGAGGTATTTACTTCTCCAACACCGGATAAAGTTCTTGAAGCCATTAAATCAGTTGCAACAGATGCGGGTGTATTACTGATTATTAAAAATTATGCCGGAGATGTCATGAATTTTGAGATGGCGATGGAACTTGCTGAAATGGAAGGAATAAAGGTTGATCGCGTGATTGTACGTGATGATGTTGTAATTGAGAATAAAGAGCAACGCCGCGGTGTGGCAGGTACGGTCATCGTTCACAAAGTTGCAGGTTATTATGCTGAACAAGGGTTATCATTAGAAGAAATTAAATCAAAAGTTGAAGCATTACTTCCGAATATTGCAACCATCGGAATGGCGATTGAGCCTTGTATGGTCCCTACAACAGGTCGATATGGATTTGACCTGGCAGATGACGAAATGGAGATTGGTATTGGGATTCATGGTGAGAAAGGAATTTATCGTGAAAAGATTGAACCAATTGATAAGGTTATCGAAAGGCTGATGACTGAAATAGAAGCGAATTTAGAGTTTGATGACGCAGTAGTAATGCTTAATGGCATGGGAGGTACACCGCTAAGTGAGCTTTCGGTAGCCGCGCATTACTTAGATGAATATTTTAAATCAAAAAACAAATCAATTACTAAATTTCTTGTAGGTGACTATATGACAGCATTAGATATGCAAGGATTTTCGATTACAGTAGTCAAATCAGATGAAGCATTGATTGAAGCATTAAGTGCAAATACTAAAAGCAAATATTTTTTGTAGGAGTGGTTGGATGAATGCACAAGAACTTTCAGTAAATTTAAAGGCATTATATAAAGTATTTGAAGAAAATGAAATATTGCTTACAAACTTAGACCGTGAAATCGGTGATGGCGATCATGGTGTGAATATGCTCCGAGGATTTAAAGCAGTCGATGAAAAGTTGTCAGGTGATACGATCAGTGAAGTCTTGAAAAATTGTGGTATGACACTGATGAGTGTTGTCGGTGGGGCGTCAGGTCCGTTGTATGGTTTCTCATTTGTAAAGATGTCACAAGTTGCTGAAGAAGAAATTAGCCGTGACAATGTTAGTAAGCTGATTGAAGCTTTTAAAGATGCGGTTGCAAGCCGTGGTCAAGTTTCAGGTGGAGAAAAGACGATGTATGATGTGATCAGTAAAGTTAGTGATGCATTGAATCAAGGTAATATCCCATCGATTGAAGCATTACAGCAGTATGCAGAAGAAACGAAGGATATGATGGCGACAAAAGGTCGAGCAGCTTATTTTAAAGAACAGTCGATAGGTACAATTGATCCTGGTGCACAGAGCAGTGTATGGGTGTTAGATGCCTTACTTTCGGGAGTGAGATAATGGAAATATTAATTGTAAGCCATAGTGAAGCTATTGCTAAAGGGGTTAAAGCTTTGCTTGAACAAATGGCACAAGATGTTGTTGTAAAGGTTACTGGAGGTATAAATGGAGAGATTGGTACGTCTATAGATGATATTATGCAAATGTTTGATAGTGTCGAAGGAGAAGCACTTTGCTTTTATGACATCGGATCTAGTAAGATGAATATAGAGATGGCCTTAGAAATGAATGACTATAGTAATATCCATATTGCACATTATCCGATTGTTGAAGGTGCGTTTCTAGCAAGTGTAGAAAGTAAGATTGGTAAAGGCTATAAAGAAATACTGGAAAGCTTAAGTAACAACTTTAAAGAAAAATAAAAAAGCGTGAAATTGGCGGTGTGCCAATTTCACGCTTTTTTATATCATATTTATTATCATCTTAATTGCAGCAAGGGCAATCAATAGTGCGAGTATTACTCTTAATAATTGCTGGTTCGTCCTCTTTGATACTTTCGTTCCGATAGGCGCAAATAACAAACTTGCAATGACTAAAGGAATCATCATTACAAAATCAATTTGACCTGTCATCGACTTCATGAGAAATGTGCCAATGGATGAGATAAATGCAATCACAATGCTACTCGCAACTACAATTCTGAAAGGTGCTTTAAAAATTGCAAGCAATACAGGAACAATAATGAATGCGCCCCCTGCACCGACGATTCCAGAGAGTATCCCTATCGCAAGTGCTGTGATAAACAGTGCGATTTTATTGAAGTATGTGCACTCATTCTCTGGCTTTACTTTGACAAACATTAAAAATACGGCAACTATTGCTAAAAATGTATAGACGATATTGATTAATGATTCATCAAATATTGAAGCACTATATGCGCCGATTAAACTTCCAAGGAATATACCAGCTCCCATTGGTACAATGATCCCTTTATTGAGGTCAGGGTTATGCCGCTGACTCATGCCGCCGCTCATCGTACTAAAGAATACTTGTGCTGCCGTGAGTCCGGAAGCAATTTCTGGTGTTACCTTATATCCGAATATTGGTGGAATAAATAGCAGCATCGGATAAATTACAATAGCTCCCCCGATTCCGACAAGTCCTGATATAAATGCACCAAATGCTCCAATTAAAGAGAGAATTAAGATTAAAGACGTGCCCATTCGATCATGCCGCCTTGGACATTTGTCGTCTTAATATCAAACTGTTCCAAATAGTCACATGCCATACCACTTCGGTTACCTGAACGGCAAATAATAATGTAGTCATCGTCTTTATTAAAGTCACTTACATGCTGATCCAGTTCAGATAATGGAATATTTTTAGCTTCTTCAATATGTCCTGCTTCAAATTCATCAATTTCTCTAACATCGATTAACTGTACTTCGGCATTTTGTTCTAATAGTTGTTTTAAACTTTTTACTGTAATTGTATTCATATGCATTACCTACTTTTTATTAGTAGATTTACTGCTTCTTTTACAAGATTGTCAGTATCCGTATTATTTTTTACGTTCTCTTTTACACATTCTGCTAAATTCTCACTTACAATGACGCCGATTAATCGTTCAATCCCACTTCGTGAAGCACTAAGCTGTGTTACGACATCTTTGCAATCTTTGTTTTCTTCCATCATCTTCAGGACGCCATTTAATTGTCCTTGCAGACGCTTTAGACGATTGATCTGATTTTTATCGTATTTCATAATGGTCCTTCTTTCTAATTTATTGATATCCATACTATATACCCCTCTAGGTATCTGTGTCAATTAAAAAATACCCCCATAGGTATTTGACAAATGAATATTGTTCGTTGTATGATACCCCCATAGGTATGAAATGAGGAGGAAACAATATGAGAAAGATTATGATTATAGGTGGTGTTGCAGGTGGCGCATCTGTAGCAGCACGTTTGAGACGATTAAATGAACAAGATGAAATAACGATTATTGATAGAGGTCCACATGTATCATTTGCAAACTGTGGATTGCCTTATTATATCGGTGATGAAATAAAAGATAGAGATAAATTATTAATTCAAACACCTGAACTGATGAATAACCGTATGAATATTAATGTCAGAACGAATACGGAAGCCACTCAGATCAATTCTGATAATAAAACAGTCGTACTTAAAACAGAGCATGGGGTTGAAGAAGCATCTTATGATGTCCTTATTCTATCGATGGGAGCGCGTGCGATTGAAGTACCGATTGAAGGTGCAAAACAAAGCCATGTCTTTACTCTAAGAAATATTCCGGATATGGATAAAATAAAATCTTACATAAATGAGCACAATGTTAAAACAGCGTCTGTCGTTGGTGGAGGATTTATTGGATTAGAGATGGCTGAGAATTTACATGCATTAGGAATTGATGTAACCCTATTTGAGTTAGGTGATCAAGTGATGCCGGGCATGGATAAAGATATGACTAAATTATTAGAAACACATATGGTGCAGCGCGGTGTCCATTTAAAGTTAAAGACTTCTATTAAAGAAATTAATGAACATAATGTCATTGCAGAAAATGGGGAAGTCATTCAAAGTGATATGGTTATTATGGCTATAGGGGTCATTCCAGAGTCTGCAATTGCTCAAGAAGCAGGGATTGAGACGGGGGTTAAAGGTGCTATCAAGACAAATGATGTCTTTGAAACATCAATAAAAGATATATATGCTATTGGTGATGTTGCTGAGATTACACATAAGATTTCACAGCAGGATGTACATATCCCGCTTGCGTGGATTGCGAATCGAGAAGGACGTCTTCTTGCTGATCACCTTAATGGAAAGGTGATAGAAAAGATGAATCCAATCGGTACGGCAATTGCGAAAGTATTTGATCTCACTGCAGCAAGCACAGGACTTAATGAACGTACATTGAAGATGCAGGGACTTGATTATCATATTATTCATGTATCTGGACAATCAAATGCGACATATTATCCAGGTGCTGAGCCGATGACGATCAAGGCGCTGTTTAGTCCTGAAGGCGAAATTTATGGTACGCAGATTGTAGGACGAAAAGGTGTGGATAAACGTATCGATTTGATTGCGAGTGCAATGACATTTAACCAGGATATCAGAAGCCTCGCTCAAATTGAAATTGCATATGCACCACCATTTTCATCAGCAAAAGATCCGGTTAACATGGTGGGGTACATCGCACAAAACGTACTGGATGATGAGATGAAGATGGTTCAATACGATGAAATTGAAAATTTTAATCAATTGATAGATGTACGTGAACCGATTGAATACGACATGGGTACTATTGGCAGTGCGAAGAATATTCCACTTGGCACGCTGCGCGATCGTCTGGATGAACTTGATATAAATGAACCAGTAGCCATCTTCTGTCAAGTCGGTCAGCGTGGCTATAATGCAGCACGTATATTACAGAATAATGGGTTCGATATCGTCAATCTTGACGGTGGATTTAAACATTATAAAGCGATGCATGAAACGGTAAATACACCGGAAGTGAATGAAAAAGAGCAGATACACATTAAAGAACGTACTAAGAAGGAGCAGCCGATGAAAAAAGATGATAGACGTATTATTGAAGCAAGTGGACTACAGTGTCCTGGCCCTATTCTAAAAGTAAAAGAAAACATGGATGAAATGAAAGACGGAGAGCAGCTTGAGATTCATGTGACGGATTTCGGTTTCTGTACAGATATCGAAGCTTGGGCTAAGAATACAGGAAATACAATGATCAGCAATGAAATGAAGGATGGCAAAGTCGTTGCAGTAGTACAAAAAGGTGCTGACTTACCGATTAACGTGATGGACGACAGAGAAGGACATCAGCTTGTTGAAACGAAGAATGGTGCAACGATGGTTGTATTCAGTGGCGATCTTGATAAAGCGTTAGCATCATTTATTATTGCAACAGGTGCAGCATCATATGGTAAGGAAGTGACGATGTTCTTCACGTTCTGGGGCCTTAATGTGATTAAGAAACCTGGTGTGACTGTTGCAAAAGAAGGGCTCGATAAAATGTTCAGCAAGATGATGCCGAAACATGCGGGAAAACTCCCGATATCTAAGATGAATATGGGTGGAGCAGGTGCACGTATGATTCGTCACGTAATGAACAAGAAGAAAGTAGATTCTTTAGAAACAATGATCGAAAAAGCCCAATCTATGGGTATTAAGATGGTTGCATGTACGATGAGCATGGATATTATGGCAGTGACAAAAGAAGAGTTGATCGATGGCGTTGAATACGGCGGCGTTGCAACATATCTTGGTGATACAGAACAATCAAACTTAAACTTATTTATTTAGGAGGCATATTATGTATTTTAAACAATTTTTTAACGAACAACTTGCACAGTATTCTTATTTAGTAGGATGTCAAAAAACAGGAGAAGCAATTGTCATTGATCCGCTACGTGATGTTACACCTTATATAGAGACAGCAGAACAAGAAGGATTACGCATTACGCATGTGACTGAAACACATATCCATGCAGACTTTGCGTCAGGTATAAGAGAAGTCATCAATATGGGAGCACGAGGCTTTGTATCGGGGCATGGCGGTCTTGACTGGACGTATCAAGATATTGAAGCAGACATTATTCATGAAGGAGATGCCATTAAAGTAGGGAATGTGAAACTTGAAGTCATGCATACCCCAGGGCATACTCCTGAAAGTGTTAGTTTCTTACTCTATGATAATGGAATGGATGTACCGATGGGCTTATTTACAGGAGACTTCATCTTTGTCGGTGATGTTGGACGTCCCGACTTATTAGAAGAAGCGGCTGGTATTAAAGATACGACAGAAATAGGCGCAAGACAGATGTTTGAGTCACTGAAGAAGATGAATGACCTTCCAGATTTCATTCAAATATGGCCAGGTCATGGTGCAGGCAGTGCATGTGGTAAATCCTTAGGCGCTGTACCGATGACGACACTCGGCTATGAACGTGCAAATGGATGGGCGTTCCAGATTGAAGATGAGGATGCATTCGTCAAAGCATTAACGAGCGATCAGCCGGAACCACCGTATTACTTTGCTGAGATGAAGCGTATAAATCGTGATGGTGTAGCGCTTATGCATCACAATATTGTAACACCAGTAGAGACTATTACAGAACAAGCGATAGACCTAAGAGCAAAAGAAATCTATGCAAAGAATATGTCAGAAGGAATCAATGTACCATACAATAAGAAGTTTCTATCATTTGCAGGATGGTATTTAGATTACAGTCGCCCATTACAGCTTGTTGGAGAATTTGATGAAGTGCAACAAGCAGCGTATGATTTGAAGATGATAGGCTTTGACGATGTTCATACTTATGTTAATGTCGTTGATGGAACTGCATATCAAACAATCGAACCAGAAACATTTAAACAGCTGAATAAGGATGATATCAATATACTGGACGTGCGTACGAAAAAGGAATGGGATGAAGGACATTTCGACGGTGCTGCACATGTTCATTATGGCAAACTGCAGCAAGCATCTATTCCATTTGCAAAAGATGAAACAATATATGTGCATTGTCAGTCAGGTGTTAGAAGTGCGATTGCGATGAGTATTCTAGAAAATGAAGGATATACGAATATAATCAATGTGAGTGGCGGCTATGCTGCTGTAAAATAAAAAAGATGACAGGAGTTTCCTGTCATCTTTTTGTTGTATTCGTGTTAAACCGCTCGTGTCGCGACTTTATTTAATCCAAGGATCACTATCTTCCTCAGCTTTTTGAGTTAAATACTTGATTGTATCACTATTTTCCATAACGATGACTAATACGAATTTGTTTCCACGTGTACCATCGATATAGTAAACAGTATCCCCATCTTCGTTTTTAGTAGTATATTTAGGTGGTCCGAAGAATTCTTCAATATTATCAAGATCCCAATCTTCATAAGAATCTGGCACGATTAAGATACGCTTGACTTTGTCTTTATCATCATATTCGATGCCCATATTTCCATATGCTTTCATGTTTTCTTTATTAGAATCGATATATTCTGAATCATCACCTAATAAATCTTCGACTTCGTCTTTCGTCATTCCAACTTTAATATCCTGGAATTCGTCGATGTGAATTGCACGTGTATATCCATCGATAAATTCATCGCTTGTTAAGCTGATTGAACGACGCTCACTTTGTTCTTCTTCCTTTTTCGCCTGCTTTTCATAATTCTCTTCTTTGTATTTAGAAATAAGTGCTTCATCAAACGTTACTGTAACTTCTTGAGGCATAGTGTCTTCTGTCTTCTTGATTGTTACTTTTTCTTTAGTTGACTCAAATTCTTTATCGTCAGCTGTACCTTTTGCCTGAACTTCAACTTCTTTTCCAATCTCAAAAGGTCCAACAGTATATGAATCTTCTCCTGTTGTAGTTTCTTTACCATTGATGAATATTTTATAGTCGCTATCATCTAGAGCGTATGTACCTTCTAGAGAAATATGCAGGTAAGTGTATTCAAAGTCCTCTTTAGCTGTCAATCCTGTACCCATATCGATGATAAGGTTACCTTTGAACTTCTTACCTTCAATTTCTTTTGTTGCAGGAATCGTATAATTTCCGAGAGGTAAGCTACCGAGTTTGACGCTTTCATCACTTTTAAGATGAGCTGTTTTTTCTTTGCCATTTAATTTGTATGTTAATTTACTTATTTCATTGGCAGAGACAGAAACTTCATGTGATGGGATATTGAAGGCATATTTTTGGAATAGGCCCAATGCTTTTCCATCTTGCGCAACTTTCAGCACCTCATCTCCATCTTCATCTGATACTGAGGTGATCGGATACCCTGTCTGTTTCATTGAAGCCGTACTCGTTTTAATGTTTTCCATGAATGTGCGTGCTTCATCATTTGCATATAAGTAATCGATAAATGCTTTCGCTTCGCTTTTACCAATCTCTTCATCACCGCATGTTACAAGGGTGCTTAATTTTCCAGCGTCTTTATTTTTTACGGCATCTGATATTTTATTTGCAACTGACATAGAATCGTACTGACTTTGTATCAATTTATAGATTCCAAATAATAATACGAGTGCTGCTATTGCACCGATAATGAGTGATTTCGTCTTCTTATCCATAGGTTGGCGTGGTGCAGGAGCAGGTGTAGAGGCTGCGTGTTGATTATTCTGATTAATTTCTACAGGAGTCCCGCACTTTGTACAAACTTTCTGACCGGGCTTTATTTCGTTACCACATTTACTACAATACTTCATAATTCAATGCTCCTTCTATTAGTTATTAAATAATCCATTAAATAATTCGCTAAATTCTCCTAACTGGCTTTGAACGATACTTGTAATAATCGATTTAATAAGTTCCATAGCGATATCTTTAAAGATGATTAAAGCAATTAATGTGATGATTGCGTAGATTGTAATAATAAGATAAGTAGGAATTTTGCTGGCAATGTGTGCTGAATACTTACTGATTAAATAAATGCCAGAGAAAATTAATAGAAAGACCCCAATAATTGTCATTGCAGATGCAATTTTATAAGAATCTACGACATAGAGAAGTAATCCTAGGGCGATAAAGATAATGCTATAGACATTGATGAGAACGAAATCTGATAGTACTTTAGCTAATGTTAATCCATTATTGATTAAGAATTTAGAAAGTAAGAATGTAGCCAGGAATAAAATTGCTAATAACAAAAAGCTGCTAAATAGTAATTTTGTAATGATATCACTTTTTGATGTTCCAAAATACCCAATATCATCAGGTATTGCAAGTGCTAATAAAATACCGACAATAATTAATCCTGCAAGTACAAGAATAGAACTGAGCGCTAGTGTGAAGTGGTGATTACTAGTAACTTCTTCGTCATGTGCACGAAATGCTTGTCTGAAGAATCCTTTTCCTTCATTGACTAATGCCTTAGATTGCTCATTTACCTGTTCTTTATTGATGATTGGCTGTGCAGGTGGAACTTGATGTGTCTGTTGAGTGGTCTGTTGCTGAGTTACTTGAGGTTGTTCTTGTTGGTCATTATGTATTACGCTGTCATTCTTTGGTTCATATGTTACTGTATTGTCTGCTGTCGAATGACTTTCAGTTTGTGATGCCTTTTGCGCACGAAGATCATTTCCACATTCGCCGCAAAAGGCATCATTAATGCCGACTTCATTATTACATTGATTACATCTCATATTATTCCCTCCAAATTTATATTGTCTTTTCAATTATAGAATAAAAATACACTGTATACTATGTAAAAAGTAAAAATATATGAAAAATTATTAAAAATCAATGTCATTTTCAGTTATTTTAATGTTAGTTTTCATTAGTTTTATTATTAATGTATGTAGTAAAAAAGACATCCTGATAAGGATGTCTTAATGGATACGTCCAGTAGTGTACTGGATATCTTCTTGATATGTGAGTGCTGCTTCGATTGCAAGATGCAATGCTTCTGTAACTGTTGCAATTGGCATTGAGGGATGTGTATCTGTTTGTTCAGGTGCGAAAGGAACATGGATAAAGCCACCACGAATTGAAGGGAATTCGTTTTGTATCATGTATAACAATTGATACATGAGTTCATTGCATACAAACGTTCCTGCGCTATAAGAAACTTCAGCAGGGATCTCATGGTCCTGTATACTTTTAACAATCGCTTTAACAGGTAAATTTGAAAAATATGCATTGTCCCCGTCTTCATGAATAGGTATACCTGAAGGTTGAACACCCGCATTATCCGGTATACGCGCTTCGATCAGATTGATTGCGACTTGTTCTATAGTTATTTTATCACGTCCACCTGCTTGACCCACGCAGATGACAATATCAGGAAAGTTCTTCATGATGGTTGCCTTTAATTGTTCAGCACCTTGTTGGAATACTGTTGGCAATTGTTGTTTTATAATCTCTGCGCCCATTATAGTATCCGGGAGTCCTTGGACTGCTTCGAATGATGGATTGATGGTTGCATCACCGAATGCATCGAATCCTGTTACAATAACACGTCTCAATAGAATCATCCTCTCTTTTTGTTATTACTATTTTATACATAAATTGAACAGATGTATAATATAAGTAACGATAATGGGAGGTAATGAAATGACGACATTCAATGCTTATCAGGCTAATAAATATGACGCTTTCTTTGAAACTAAAAAAGGTAGATATATCTATGAAGTGGAAACAAGAGATCTACTCAACATGCTTGATCTAAAACCTGGCATGCGTATCCTGGAAATCGGCAGTGGTACAGGGCTATATATCACGAAGTTTGCAGAGCAAGGTATCAAGATGGTTGGAATTGATATTTCTGAACATATGACAGCGATAGCACAGCAGAAAATTGACCATCTAAAGCTTGACGCAGAAGTGCATGTAATGGATGCAAATCATATTGATTTCCCGGAAAATTATTTTGATGCTGCTTTTTCTATGGGGGTTTTTGATTTTATTGAACAACCTGAAAACGTCTATCAGTCAATCAGTAAAGTGGTAAAGCCGGGTGGTAAGATTGTGATAGCAACTGTAAATCGTGAAAGTCAATATGGTGAACTTTATATGAGTCCAGAATTTAATCAAGGTAAAGTATATGCACATGCACATTTTAAGTCGCTGGATGATTTAGTTGCGATGCGACCTGACCATGTATTTCAGAAATCAGCATGTTTATTTGTTGCTTATGATGCAGAGGAATCGATGTTTACATTAGAAAAGGAGGAGGAATTAAGAAATACAATTGCTGGTGGATGGATTACTGTAGGATTTATAAATAAAAAATAGAACTGTAGTATTATAATTTCTTGTATCCGGTTACATTTTTTTAGATTAAATGCGATGCGAGTATTACAAATGACAAAAAAAGGTCTATAATAGAGGTATTGTATTTTATCAAAAATGGGGGCAGAGATAATGAAACGTAAATTTAAAGAAACAGATGTAATCTTGATCGGTGGCGGCATTATGAGCGCGACACTCGGTGTATTGTTAAAAGAACTTGATCCATCAATTAATATTAAAGTGTTTGAAAAGCTAGGAGCTTCAGGACTCGAAAGCTCTAACGCCTGGAATAATGCGGGGACAGGACATTCAGCACTGTGTGAACTGAATTATACGACAGAAGATGAGGACGGTAATATTGATATTACAAAAGCGAGTGGTGTTAATGAACAGTTTCAGTTATCTAAACAGTTATGGGCGTACTTAGCACAGCAAGGCAAATTAAAGGATCCTGGCAACTTTATCATGCCCGTACCGCACTTAAGCTTTGTGGAAGGTGAGCAGAATGTAGATTTCTTGAAACGTCGTCTTAAAGCTTTATCTGATAATCCGTTATTTGAAGGGATGGAACTTACGGAAGACCATGACAAGATGCGTGAATGGGTTCCGTTGATGATGGAAGGCCGTAATCCGAATGAAAAGATTGCAATTACACGTATGGAAGCAGGTACGGACGTTAACTTCGGCGCATTAACAAATGACCTGTTCGATATTATGACAAGTTATGATGGTGCAGTTATTCATTATAATCATACAGTGAAAGATATTAAGAGAAATGACAATGACAGCTGGGATGTTAAAGTCTATGATCAAAATCATAAGACAACTGAAGTCCATAGTGCGAAATTCGTGTTTATTGGTGCTGGAGGATACGCTTTACCATTATTACAGAAGACAAAGATTCCTGAGGCTAAAGGGGTAGGCGGCTTCCCGGTGAGTGGATTATTCTTAGTATGTAAAGACCCATCAATTGTTGAACAGCATCTTGCAAAAGTTTACGGTAAAGCAAAAGTAGGTGCACCCCCAATGTCAGTGCCGCATCTAGACACACGTTATATAGACGGTGAACGTGCATTACTCTTTGGACCATATGCTGGATTCTCTCCAAAGTTCTTAAAAACAGGGCGTTATACAGATTTAATTGAATCTGTAACACCAGGCAATATTACGAATATGCTTTCAGCAGGTGCGAAAGAGATGAAATTAACGCAGTACTTAATTTCCCAAGTTATGCAGAATCATGAAGCACGTATGGAAGAATTACGTGAATTCGTACCGAATGCGAAATCTGAAGACTGGGAGATTGTTGTCGCAGGACAACGTGTTCAAGTTATTAAAGAAACTGAAGATGGCGGCAAAGGAACGCTCCAATTTGGTACGGAAGTGATTACAAGTGAGGATGGTAGTATCGCAGCCTTACTAGGAGCATCACCTGGGGCTTCAACTGCAGTCCATGTTATGCTACGTGTAATTAATGAATGTTTCGGTGAGCGTATGACAGAATTTGAACCAAAGATAAAAGAGATGATTCCATCATACGGTAAGAAGTTAGCAGAACACCCTGAACTGTTTAAAGAAATTAACAAACAGACAGCGAGTGCTTTAGGATTGAAAGAGAAGTAATGATAGATGACTTATAATTTAGTTTGATATATGACTCGAACGATGCTCATAAGCATTGTTCGGGTTTTATTGTACTTGCAGCATCATAATTCATGACTAGCTTAATCATTATGTCAATCGCATGCATTATGATATTTTAAATATAATATTAAGAAAAGAAGGATGGCCTATGCTTGAACGTATAAACATTGTATTACAGAAGTACATCGCTGTATTGACGCTATTGTCTTTATTATGTGGCGTTATCTTTGATGGATATTTGAAGCATCTTATATTTATTGTGCCCTATATTTTTGCCTTTATGACATTTAGTGGCAGCATCCGTATGAAATTCAGAGACCTTCGTATATTTCTGGAAGCGAAGGGTACAATTCTGTATTGTATGTTCATATTGCACGTTGTCATGCCCGCCATCAGTTATGTGATTGCATCGACATTGTTTGATGATCGACTGTTAGTGATTGGGTTTGTTATGCTTATGACCGTCCCGACAGGCGTTACAAGTCTGATCTGGATAAGCATTGGTAGAGGAGATGTCGCACTTGGCATCGCTGTGATATTGCTGGACACATTATTAGCACCAGTCATCATCCCTTTCGTGCTGCATCTGGTGTCCGGGACGACAGTTGAGATTGATACACTCAGTCTCGTTATTGGATTGATATTCATGATTGTTGTACCTACAATCATTGCGATACTCTTGAACGAACTCACAAAGGGTAAGTTTCCGGACTGGATCGGCAATCGTTTAAGTCCATTTTCTAAAATGGCACTTTTCCTTATTGTATTGATTAACGGAAGCGCGATTGGTCCTTATGTGAAAGATATGAATCTTGAGTTACTGAAGATTATTGCGGTTGTATTTGTTATCGTGGTTATAGGTTACATCATTGCAGTAGGATCTAGTTACTTTATGCAGCATAGCTATGCACGTCATGTGTCGATGACCTTTTTAGGGGGGATGAGAAATATCTCTACCGGTGTCATAGTTGCAACAACATACTTTCCACCAAAGGTTGCAATGCCAGTGGCTTTTGGTATGCTGTTTCAACAGTTATTTGCAAGTATCGTCAGCACACAGCTAGAAAAGAGACGTCCTGGAGAAAACTAAAATTTAATTTTTCGACGGAATTATTAAAGAATTGCAGAAAATACTGCGATTCTTTTTATTTTTGCAGGAAATAATTGAAAAACTGCAGAAGCTTTGATTTTACTCGATTTGCGTTGAAAAAAATTACGTATTATATTGAATTTGAGGTGATATTTTTGATAAAAAAGGTTCACAAACCGAGTACAGTACAAGCGTATTTATATGAATTAGAAAATCGAGTACATATGGAGCTAGACGACTATTATAAATTTGTGAAATATAAGAAAGGCTTTGAAGGTGAGCTCAGGTTCTTTGAAATGATTGAACATCTAGAAGGAGAATATATCATAATATGAGATATCAATATCATGAAACCTGTACGCGTGCAATTCGATTTTATTATTATTACGGCAAATAACATATTGCACTTTGATATCAAAAATTATAGTGGTAATTATCGTTATCAGAACAACCGGTTAATGAGTGAACAAGGTAAAACGGATAAAGATATCTTTATACAGTTAGACAATGCAGATTCCTATTTAAAACAGCTCATTGCAAAGTACGAGATGCCTCAAAAACTGATCAGTAAAATTATATTTATCAATGAAGATTTCAATTTAACAGGCTTTAGTGGAAAAGACTGTGTAATGTTCTCGCACGAACTTGAACCAGTGTTTAATTACTTAAAGTCATGTAAAGGAATCACACAGCAAATGATCAACTTCGCAGATGCACTTATAAAGCTTCATGACAATGAAGGTGTTGACAACCGAATTCATTATTACAATCTTGAAGATTTAAAGTTAGGCCTGCGCTGCCCGAAATGCAGGAAGATGGAGATGAGCAGAATTCGAAGGAAGACTTATTTTAAATGTAGTTGCGGAAATAAATTGAAAAACGAAAATGCAGTATTACAAGCTTACGAAGTATTAGCTTTGTTTGGTAAGGATAAAGTGAAAAGAAAAGATATTGTAGATTTTACTGGTTTATCAAATCGTACGGTAACGAGATTGATGAATCAGCATTTCTATAAACATTCACATTACAGAGGTACTTACTATAAGAAAGGTGAACAAATTAATATTTAGATAGATTTAATTGCAGGATGGCCCGTAAATTAAAAACATGGGCCAAAATCAGGACCGAGGTGAGAGGAAGTGAAGCAAGATGGCTCATAAAAAATAAACATGAGCCAAGATGAAGACCGAGGTGAGAGAAAATTAAGCAAGTTGGCTCATAAAAAATAAACATGAGCCAAGATGAGCAGCGAGGTGAGAGGAAATGAAGCAAGTTGGCTCATAAAAATAAAACATGAGCCAAGATGAGCAGCGAGACGAGAGGAAGTGAAGCAAGTTGGCTCATAAAAATAAAACATGAGCCAAGATGAGCAGCGAGACGAGAGGAAGTGAAGCAAGTTGGCTCATAAAAATAAAACATGGGCCAAGATGAGCAGCGAGACGAGGGGAAGTGAAGCAAGTTGGCTCATAAAAATAAAACATGAGCCAAGATGAAGACCGAGACGAGAGGAAGTGAAGCAAGATGGCCCGTAAATTAAAAACACGAGCCATCTCGCTAGTAATCAGGCGAAAGTATATTACAAGACCTAAAAAATACCTCATCCACAATGGATGAGGTGTGCATCATATCATTCAGCGTATTACTGATAGATACCTTTGGCTTTATCTGAGTAATCGATATAAATATTTTTTACTTGTTGGTAGTGACGTAACGTATCTTTGTAAGTTTCGCGTCCGATACCTGATTTCTTGTAACCACCGAATGGAGATCCTGCTGGAATCTGGTTGTATGTGTTGATCCAGATTCGACCAGTGTCTATTGCATTAGCAACTTGCAATGCATCATTTAAGTTTGCTGTGAAGATACCGCCAGCTAAACCATATTCTGAATCATTCGCTTTCTCGATAACTTCTTCTTTTGTTTTAAATTTAGATACCAATACGACTGGCCCAAAGATTTCTTCTTGAACTAAACGTGATTTGTTATCTTCAAATTCAACGATTGTCGGTGGGAAGAAGAATCCTTTATCACATCCATTATCCATTAAGCGTTTTCCGCCAGTAACGATATTAAGTCCTTCTTCTTTAGCAATTTCGATATATTCTTCAATCTTATCGATTTGTGCCTGTCCTGTTTGTGAACCATAATGATTATTTTCATCCATAGGGTCACCTACACGTACTTTTTCAAAAGCATCTTTAAGTTTGGCTACAAACTCATCATAGATACCTTCTTGAACGTATAGTCGGCTACCTGCTGAACAAACTTCTCCTTGGTTAAATAAAATACCGAGTTGTGCACCTTCAATTGCTTGCTCAATATTTGCATCATCGAAGATAATGTTCGCACTTTTACCTCCAAGCTCTAAAGTCGCTGGAACGATACGTTTTGCTGCAGCTTCTGCAACACCGTAACCGACTTCAGTAGAACCTGTAAATGATACTTTTGCTACATCTTCATGATTGAAGATTGCGTTACCTGACTCCGAACCTTTACCTGTTAAAACATTTAATACCCCTTTAGGTAAGATGTCCTGAACAATTTCAGCAAACTTCAGTAATGATAACGGTGTTGATGATGATGGTTGAATAACAACGGCATTACCAGCAGCAAGCGCAGGTGCTAACTTCCAAGAAGCCAGTAGCATTGGGAAGTTCCATGCAACAACTGCACCTACTACACCGATGGGTTCGTGTTTAATAATACTGATGACATCTGCATCTACTTCTTTATTTGTTCCTTCATCAGCAAGTATGACACCTGCAAAATATCGGAAATGTTCAATTGCCATTGGAATATCAATATTTAATGATTCACGTATGGCTTTACCACTATTTAATGATTCAATTTTAGCAAGTTCTTCACGATGTTCTTCCATTTTGTCTGCAATTTGATTTAATAGTTTTGCTTTTTCGTTGTGAGAAGTGTGGCGCCATGTTTTAAAAGCTTCCTCAGCTGATTTCACAGCTACATCTACATCTTCTTCTGTTGCTTTTGCAATCTTAGCTAATACTTCTCCTGTGGCTGGATTTGTTACATCTAAGGTTTCTCCTGCAGCACTATCTTTAAATTCACCATTAATAAATAATCCATATTGTTCTTTTAATAAGTTACTCATGATCTTCCTCCTAATAGTAAAATCGTATTGCTCCTATTTATTGTACATCTGTACGCTCTTCATAAGCAATAGAATTGCTTATATATTCAGAAGATTTTGCAAATACTCTGTATATACAACAAATAGGTTGATTTTCTCAAATATTATATTTCAATGCTGTAATATTTTTGGATAATACTTACAATTACTATTTTCGAATATTAGTTACAATCATTGATACGACAATATTTATTAAGGAGATGAATTTATTACAGCTATATATAAAATATATCACTTAAGTAACAAATCATTAACAATGCTCAAAATCATGTTTAAACGTGATATAGTATTTTCAGTGCTCAAGAGCGCAGTAAAAATTAAAAACTAATCTAAAACTATTTTAATATAACGATTATATTACACGGAGGAATTTTAAATATGAAAAAGACAGCATTAACTTTAACAACACTTGCAACATTATCGACATTAGGTACAACTCAAGCTGATGCATCGGCGTACGGTAGAACAGATGTTGCTCAAACTTCATCTTCAGTAAGTTCAATTGATTCAAGTGCATATAACTATACATATAATAATGATGGTTCTTACACTTATACTTATAACTACGACGCACCTACTTCAGTAGTTGCACAAACAGCTACACAAACAGCTACACAAACAGTTGCACAAACAGCAGCACCTGTAGTTTCACAAACTTCTACAACTTCAGAAGTGAAGAAAGCTCCTGCAACAACGGCAGTTAGCGGAAATGTTGCATCAGTAGCATTA
Source organism: Macrococcus psychrotolerans (assembly GCF_038095555.1). Classification (NCBI taxonomy): domain Bacteria; kingdom Bacillati; phylum Bacillota; class Bacilli; order Caryophanales; family Staphylococcaceae; genus Macrococcus; species Macrococcus psychrotolerans. The sequence continues at coordinate 429,552 of NZ_CP124591.1, forward strand.
AGTGTTGCAGCTGGTAAATCTTATGTATATGGTGCGAACTCTGCTTCAGCAGTAGATTGTTCATCATTTGCACAACAAGTATTAGCAGCAATGGGGAAATCAATTCCTCGTACTACTTATGCACAAGCTGCAGTAGGTACACAAGTATCAGCACCACAACCAGGGGACTTAGTATTTTTCAACAACTACAGCCACGTTGGTGTATATATCGGTGGAGGACAAATGGTAGATGCATTAAACCCTTCTGAAGGTATCGGACAACGTTCAGTAAGCTATGTTAGTGGACATGTAGACGGATACTACCGTTTCTAAGATTAAACGTGTTATGGCACAGTGCAGTTGCACTGTGCCTTTTTTATATTTAACTTTATTAATTCTATGTCGTATATTACAATCAAATAAATATGGTGCGGGAGGCGATATAATTGTGGGAATATAAGAAATTTGAAGCATTAACACACGATGAAATTTTTCAGATCTTTAAACTTAGAATAGATACATTTGTAGTTGAACAGCAATGCTTTTATCCAGATATTGATGAAAGAGACTTAACTTGCATCCATTACTTCACTAAAGAAGATGATAAGATAGCGGCATATGCTAGAATTATCGTTGACGGACAAACGGTGAAACTGGGTAGAGTAATTGTGAATCCACAGTTTCGTGGTAGAGGGTTAGCGAGAACACTTATCCAAAAAGGACTTGATTATATAAAAGATAATTATCCGGATAAAAATATTTCCTTAAGTGCACAAGCTCATCTAAAAGATTTCTACAGCAGTTTTAATCTATCACCAGTATCTGATATTTATTTTGAAGATCTAATCCCCCATATAGATATGGCGCGTAAACCTTATGCAATAGATACACAACTGGAAGGATGAATGATTTGAAAGTTTATATAAGTTGTTTTCTCGTGCAGGATATCGAATTTATTATAGCTTCTGATGAATGCGGTGTCATTTATTTAGCGAACGAACATACACATGAATATGTCAATCGCCATATTGAACGTTTCTTCAGTCAAGCGACAAAAGTTACTGGCTATGAAGCTGACCAGTATCATACGCATTATATTGAAGAGCTGAATCTTTATTTTGCGGGCAAGAAGCAGCAGTTAGAATGGCCGCTTAATCTTGCAGGGACAGACTTTCAAAAGTCGGTATGGCAGACCCTGCTTACGATTCCATACGGTGAAACACGATCGTATAGCGATATTGCATTGCAATCAGGTAATATGAAAGCTGTCCGTGCGGTAGGAGGTGCTATTGGTGCAAATCCCGTGATGATCGTTGTGCCTTGTCACCGTGTTATCGGCAAGGATGGAACGTTGACAGGATTTAGTGGTGGTTTAGATTTGAAGGATAAATTATTAAATATAGAGAAAATACAATTATAAAAATTAAAGGAGTAAGCTAATGACAATACCAGCATGTCCCAAATGTAATTCAGAATATACTTATGAAGATGGTTTAAACTATGTATGTCCAATGTGTGCACATGAGTGGCCGCAGCAAGAAATCATTGAAGAGATAATCGTAAGAGATGCGAACGGTAATATTTTAAGTGATGGGGACAGTGTAACAGTAATTAAAGACTTAAAGGTTAAAGGAAGCTCCTCTGTGATTAAACAAGGAACGAAAGTAAAGAACATTAAACTAGTTGATCCTGATAATGGACATGACATTGACTGTAAGATAGATGGATTTGGTCAAATGAGCCTTAAAAGTGAGTTCGTAAAAAAATTATGACAAAACGTATAGAAAGTATCGATATTATGCGTGGAATCAGTGTCATGGGGATTTTATTTATGAATATCGTTGGTTTTCATATGAATGAAGTTTTTACGAATCCTCTAGATCACTTTCAGCTGCCTTTAGATAGAATGCTATATTACCTTGATATGTTATTCGTGCACAATTCATTCTATCCTATTTTTTCATTTTTATTTGGGTTTGGCCTCGCTATTATGGCAACGAATATTAAGCAGCGCGGTGGAAATTTTATTCCGGTATTGTATAGAAGGGTATTCGCACTACTTGCGTTTGGCTATATTCATGGATTACTGATCTTTTATGGGGATATATTAAATGTATATGCAGTGCTCGGCATGATTGCAATCCTCTTCTTACTTATGCCGAATATCGTCAGTCTGATTGTTGCGCTCATGATATCTGTCATTTTTCTGCTGATAAATTTGATGGTTATCATTACTGTAATACTCTCACCAGATGCAATTCTTTCTGCATCTTCCAGCAATGCTGCACAGCGCTGGATACAAGTGATGCAAAGCGGAGACTTCAGTCAAATACTCGCGCTGAACCAGCAATTCTTTCTGGAGAATTTCACAGCATTAAGTTTAACAGGGATATTTGGTTATGGATTATCGGTTCTGCCTTTTATCTTATTTGGAATGTATGCGATGCGTGCTGATATGATTGGCGCTATACTTAAACATAAACGTATGATGATGATAACGGCAACAGTATCGCTTGCCCTAGGATTACTGATTAAATATTATGTCATCTATGCACATCTGGATATGTATGCGGCTCAGTCGTTCATATTCTATGGCGGTACATTAGTAGCAGTTTGTTATTTTATCGTAGTTGTCCTGCTTACAGATAATAAACAGTTCTATAAGGTGATGCAGCCATTTTACTATGCGGGTAAGATGAGTTTTTCATTATATATATTGCAGAGTATCTGTATGTTCATCATATTTTATGTGCTACGTTTATATGCGAAGCTGGATCTGTATCAAGTATTCATGATCGCACTGTGTATTATAATTTTTGAACTGGCCATTGCTACATATTATATGAAAAGACATAAATATGGACCATTAGAATGGGTATGGAGGAAAATTACATACTTAAAATGAAGGCTTAAGCGATAGGAAATAAGGTGAGATTATGGTACAATGCTAATCGAAAAGGTGGTGTATCAAATGCATAATATACAGGAACGCTTAGCTGAATCCATACTTAGCGGAAATTTTCATATTGCTGAAGATATAATGAATCAGACAGACTTTCTAGAGTTTGAAGAAATATTTATTAGTGCATGTCATAAAAGTGAATCTGTGATGTACTATACATTTATATTAGAACAGATGAAAAAAGAGGAGACAGTAGAACTCCATGACTTAGCTTTCTTGTTACTTGTCTATCCGCTTTGTGAAGTTAATGGGGCTTTTCATAGTGCATATTATCATGCTGAACGTGCTGTATATATGACTGATTCTAAAGAAATCAAGAATTTGTTACAGTTGCTCTTCTTGTACACTGTACCGAATCCAGTGCTTTCTGACAGAGAAGCATTTGATACAGCTCAGCAGATATTATCTATTGATTCGAATAATCAGGTCGCGAGAAAATTGATGCAAAAAGCCGCTAAGCAATTAGATCAAGTTGTTATTGATATTAAAGACTTTAATCACTATAAAAACGCCTAGACATATTAGATGTCAGGCGTATTTTTATTGTTCAAGCCATATCTCTATTGGAACGATTATTGGAAAGTGTCCTCTGTCTTCGGATAGCTTTGTAACGAGTGCCGATGCTTTTGCGTACAATGGAAGTGCGAACATGGTTTCATTTGCTTGAATTTCTTGTAATATATTAATTTCGGAAGCAGCTTGAATCAGTAATGTAGATTCTATGACTCCATCAACCTGTGTGCCGAAATGACCAAACATAAAGGTAAGTTTAAAATCAAACATATGCGGATCTTCCTGGCTTATTTCATAATCTATTCGATGCATTACAGTAGGTTCTTCAGAATGACTTTCAAAATCACGTACATGTGCTTCGCGTACAAATGTCTGTAAGATTTGTTTGTTAAGTTCCATAATAAGCTCCTTTTATTAAGTTAGTTTCATAATGAAATAAAGTATTGAGAAATGCAAATAATTATCCTTTATAACATAAAGCATATAAAATAAATCTCAAGAGATATTGTTTTTACGTGAAACGTGCTATAAGATGTATAGACAACTATTGTTTTGGAGGAAATATGAAAAAATCTACTATAATCATGATTACATTTTTAATTGGCGCATTCTTTACTTTTTTAAATGAAACCTTACTGAATATCGCCTTGACAAAGATTATGACAGTCTTTCATGTCGATGCACCGACTGTTCAGTGGCTTGCTACTGGATTTATGCTTATCATGGGGGTGCTGATGCCATTATCTGCTACTATAATTCAGTGGTTTACAACACGACAATTATTTATAGGATTGATGTCCGTCTTCCTTATTGGAACATTGGTAGCAGGGTGTGCGATCAATTTCCCTATGCTGCTGGCAGGTAGGATGATTCAGGCGGCAGGTACAGGATTGTTGATACCTGTTATTATGAATGCGATGCTGCTATTATTCCCGCCGCATGAACGTGGAAAAGTTATGGGGAATTTCGGCCTTGTTATGATGTTTGCACCTGCAATTGGGCCAACCCTTTCTGGTGTAATCGTTGATACATTAGGATGGAGATGGTTGTTTTTTGCGGTCGTACCATTCGTTTTATTTTCAATCGGATTTGCGTTTAAATATCTGGATAATGTCGGCGAAGTGACGAAACCGAAAGTCGATATATTCAGTGTTGTCTTATCAACAATAGGTGTTGCAGGTATTATATATGGCTTTAGTTCTGTCGGAAATATAGAAGGTGGATTTAGCAATAAAGCGGTATTCTTACCGATTCTTAGTGGACTTATTTCCCTGGTAATCTTTATTGTCCGTCAGAACCATCTGACATCACCACTACTTGATATGTCCGTTTTTAAGTATAGCAACTATAGTAAAGGGATGTTTATCTTTGTCGTTGTTGTGATGGCGATGTTCGCTTCTGAGATTGTGATGCCGATGTACTTACAAGGGCCGATGGGATTTAGTGCCAAAGTTGCAGGAATGATACTGTTGCCTGGTGCTTTATTAAATGGCGCGATGAGTCCAGTTATGGGACGAATATTTGATAAGATTGGTCCACGTAAGATGATCATTCCGGGCATGTTTGTTCTGATGCTCGTCATGATATTCTACTCGACGATTCACCCAGGAATACCACTATATATATTTATCATTGTTTATATGGTACTCATGGTATCTATTTCGATGATTATGATGCCAAGTCATACGAATGCAATCAATCAGTTACCAAAGCATTTGTATCCACATGGCACAGCAATCGGTAACATGATACAGCCGATTGCGGGTGCAATGGGGATTTCGGTCTTTGTAAGTATAATGACGCATGGTCAGCAACAAGCGTTAGAAGGAATAAGTAATCCTACCCATTCACAGACTCAAGCAGCACTGACGTATGGTGTACATCACGCTTATTGGTTTGCAATAGCCCTTACAGTCATAGGGTTTATTACGGCATTATTTGTTACACGTTCTAAGGCACCTGAAGGTGAGACATTCGGACTGCCTGAAGAACAAAATTAAATTTAACGTTTATGACTTTTAATATCGGGTAATAAAGACATGTTGTGAAATATTCATAGCACGTCTTTTATTATATTAAGGGAGAGGTTGGATGTCTAAAGGTAATATAGAATCAATGAAAATCGGTGCAGCTTACGTGGGTGTTATTGTAGGTGCCGGCTTTTCAACAGGTCAGGAAGTTTTGAAATTTTTCACGAATTATGGTATTTACAGCTATTTTGCAATACTTATTTCTGGAATTATGTTGACGTTCTTTGGCCGTCAGATCAGTAAGGTTGGTTATGGATTAGATGTAGACAGCCATGAACCAACGATTACATACCTTTTTGGTGAAAAATTTGGTAAAATCATTGACTATATTTTAGTGTTTTTCTTATATGCAATATCGGTGATCATGGTCGCAGGATCAGGGAGTGCGTTTCATGAAAGCTTTGGGATACCGATATGGTTAGGTTCGTTACTTATGATTATTGCTGTAGTAGGTACGTTGCTGATGGACTTTAACAAGATTGTCAGAGCACTTGGAGTTGTAACGCCATTCTTGATTGTCGTTGTAACAATTATTGCAGTTTATTTCTTCTTTAAAGGGCATGTGCCATTAAGCGAAGTAGATAAATACATCGATCCTTCAAAGCAGCCATTTAAATCGAAGTTTCTTCCAGAAAGTTCACTTTGGTGGTTCTCCGGCTTAAACTATGGTGGCTTAGCATTTGCTACTGGCTATAGTATGTTAGCTGCAATTGGTAGCGATGCCTCGAAGAAACATATTGCAGGCCGTGGTGCCTTTATCGGTGGGATTACATTACTTGTACTATTATTGATGGTAAACTCTGGCTTACTGAGTGAACTGGAATTAGTTCAAGATTCAGCGATTCCAACTTTAGTGTTAGGACGTATGATTCATCCGGTGCTTGGTATAGCATTAAGCATTATTATGCTGATGGTAATGTATAATACGATTGTCGGTTTAATGTATTCGTTTACAGCACGCCTGACAACACCTTATTCAAAGCAGTATATTATATTGCTCATCGTATCGATGGTTATTGGTTATGCTTTAAGTTTTGTTGGCTTTGTAGAGCTTGTAGGAACAGTTTACCCAATAATGGGCTATGTAGGGTTATTACTATGCCTAGGACTGTTATTTAAATATATTAAGCGTAAAAAGGCAGGGAAAAATCACATCGCGTAAGCGTTGTGTGTTCCCGGCTTTTATTTATATCGACGGATAATAATGTTACAATTAGCGTAGATTGAAGGGAATAACAATGAAGAAAAGATACTTATTAATTATAATTTTAGTTGCTTTAACTGTGATGGCGTTTGCATTAATATTTGGATGGTATAAAAAAGAAAATCCCGCATTAAATCATGATACGGTATTCGATGAACTTGGTGTGGCAATGAATGTTAAGCTGATTTCTGACGTCCAATATGGCAAAGATGCACCAAACTCACAAATGGATATTATTATGCCGAAGAAAATTAAATCAGGAGACAAATTACCGCTTATTATATGGACACATGGCGGGGGATATATCGCAGGTGATAAAAAACATAAAAATGCCTATCTTGCACGTATTGCAGAGCGGGGCTTTATTATTGCAAATATGAACTATGCGCTTGCACCTGCCCATAAATATCCCGTACCTTTAATTCAGGAAAAGCAAGCTGCACAGTTTATGAAGCGTAATACATTCCATCTTCCGATTGATTTTAATCAAATTATTATTGGCGGAGATTCAGCAGGAGCACAAATTGCAGCGCAGTTTGCAGCAATTCAAACGAATGAATTATTAAGAAAAGAAATGCAGGAAGAAGCGGTCTTTGCCCCGGACGATATTAAAGGGGTAATATTATTTGGTGGATTATATGATATGGATACGGTAAGAGCAACAAAATTTCCACGAATTGAAGATTTTATGGAAAGCTATACTGGAGAAAAATATTGGGAGCGCGAGTTTAAACAGATTGATCAGATGTCTATTACGCAGCAAGTAACAGGAAAGTACCCTCCAACATTTCTGACAGTAGGAGATGCAGACCCATTTGAAAGTCAGGCAATAGAACTGGTCAAAGTGTTGCAAGAAAATAAAGTACCGAATTCGACCTCATTTTTTGATGGCTCACATCGATTAAGACATCAATATCAATTTCATATGAATCTAAAGGAATCTCAAATAACATATGATAAAGTGATTAAGTTTCTGAGCACGTTTACTGATCAAGCATTGTACAATACGTTAGAAGAAGAACCGCTTACAACGAAAACGAAATAGCAGGAGGAATGCACCTTGAAAGATAAAGTATTACTCACAGGCGCAACAGGATATATTGGTAAATATATATCAAGTCAATTGGCAGCACAGTATGATATTTATGCGATGAGTAAATACCCGAGCGAACCATTAGAAGGCGTCACCTGGCTTACTGGCGATATGTTCTCTTTGAATGACTGTATTGATGCGATGGCCCACGTAGATTTTGGAATATACTTTATTGATCCCAATAAACGTTCCAGCAGAATGAACGATACAAAGTTTCGTGATATCAATGCTATCAGTGCAGATAATTTTGCACGTGCTGCAGAGATTGCACAATTGAAAGCAATTTTCTATGTATCTGGTACAACAGAAGATCAGGAAACATTGAATATTCTGCGTAGCTACAAAACACCGGTTCATGCCTCAGTCACATCAGTTAAACGTAAAGGTGTTGTTGCACAAACACAGAATTCAGAAATCAATGATGTGAGAAGTATTCAACGTACGTTGATGCCGTCAAACTGGTCGGTAGCTGACTTGAGTCATCATTATTTTAATTGGTTGAGTGATATGGCCTTTAATATTATTAACGTAAAACGTCAAGATAATGTATATACGATTTATGCAGCGGGCAAGCATGTACTTACGTTATCTGAGGATGAAGGAAAAAGTGATGAAAACAGAATGGTTTATAAGATAACAGACGGTGCATTATACAAAAATACACTAACAAGTCGTGCACGTATGGAGTTTAGAAGATTGAAGCACACTGACACCCTTATCATTGCACTTCATGATTACGAACCTACGATACCATGGCTCATCTATATATTGATACAATTACCGGTGTATCATCTTTCAATGAAAATCTTTGATGTTGAGATGCGTATTGCTCGCTTTCAGGAAGATAAAGCAAATGGTATAGAAAAACAGTATACAAAGTAACAAACGGCTGTATAATACAGTCGTTTTTTTGGAGGTTCATTTACATTTTTATATTACATTTTTGTAAAGAATGTAAAGAAGGTTTATTATATCAACGGTTTGCATACGCTTACTTTACAGACTTAATACATTTTTAACAAAACGCTATTAAAAGTTAACAATTTCCTTTAAAATAGCGATGTAGAGAACTATGGTGAAAATATTAGGAGGCAATATCATGTTTAATAAGAAGAAAGATAAATTTGCGGTTCAATTAGAAGCGATGGCAGAGAATCTAGATCGTGCTGCTGTAGCATTTGGTGACATGACATTTCACAATGCGTTTGATTTAAAGAAATATGCGGATACAATTAAAGCCTATGAAACAAATGGTGATGAACTGATGCACCAAATGATTTCAGATTTAAATCAAACATTCATCACACCGATTGAACGTGAAGATATTCTTGCTCTTTCAAATGCAATTGATGATGTTATGGATGCTATGGAAGAAACATCAGCAATGTTTGAAATGTATTCAATTGAATACTCAGATGAGTATATGGCTGAATTTGTTCAGAACATTCAAGGATGCGCAAAAGAAATTAAGATTGCAGTGACGCTCGTTGCTGAGAAGAAGTTATCCCATGTGCGCGTACATTCGATTAATATTAAGGAACATGAAACAAACTGTGACGGTATTTTAAGACAGTCAATTAAACATATCTTATCTGTAGAAACGGATCCGTTAACTGTGATGAAAGTAAAAGATATTTATCAGTCTTTAGAGGATATTGCTGATAAATGCCAGGCAGTTGCGAATATACTTGAATCTATCATTATGAAGAATAGTTAAGGAGCATTTTTATGGAACCGATTATTATTTTTACATTTGCGATTGTGTTCTTCGCGTTAGCTTTTGATTTTATCAATGGTTTTCACGATACGGCGAATGCAATTGCAACTGCAGTCTCAACGAAAGCTTTGAAGCCTCGTCATGCGATATTGATGGCAGCTGTACTGAACTTTGTAGGAGCAATTCTTTTTCATGGGGTAGCGAAGACGGTTACGAAAGATATTGTAGACCCATTTACGTTACAAAACGGTCAAGTGGTCATCCTTGCGGCATTAATCAGTGCGATTACATGGAACTTAATCACATGGTATTTTGGGATTCCGAGTTCGTCGTCACATACATTGATTGGATCAATTGCAGGCGCTGCAATTGCATCAGGTGGTTTTGGAATTCTGGAATATGCAGGATTTACGAAGATTATTGTAGGGTTATTGATTTCACCATTACTTGCATTTATCGTTGGTTATATCATGTATACAATTATTAAAACAGTATTTAAGAATGCAAACTTAACGAAAACAAATCGTAATTTCAGATTCCTGCAGATTTTCACAGCAGCAGCGCAAGCTTTTGCACACGGGTCTAATGATGCGCAAAAAGCGATGGGTATTATTACGATGGCATTAATCTCAGCCGGGATGCAGACCGGAAGTACTGAACCTCAGACATGGGTACAGCTTTCATGTGCAGCAGCGATGGGATTAGGTACAGCAGTAGGAGGATGGAAGATTATTAAAACAGTTGGTGGTAATATCATGAAGATTCGTCCAGCCAACGGTGTTGCAGCAGACTTATCATCTGCATTTATCATCTTTGGAGCAACACATTTTCATCTACCTGTATCCACAACGCACGTTGTATCCTCTTCAATTCTAGGTGTGGGATCAAGTCACCGTGTTAAAGGCGTGAAGTGGACGACAGCACAGCGTATGATTATTACATGGGTGATTACATTGCCGATTTCAGCCATCATTGCAGCGATTATCTATTTTGTTGTTAACTTCATTACACATATTTTTTAATTAAATCATACATATTCGGGTAAACTGTTAACAGTTTATCCGAATTTTTTTAGGAGGGATAAGGATGGAACATATAGTATTTGTACATAGTGCAAGTGAACAAACAAAAGAGAGTGGTAGTAATCCTTTGCTGAGAACGATTCCGCAAGGTGAGTACGTGTGGCATAAGCACCGCTATCCAAGAGACAAGGGACAGGTCTATGAATTATGGGTGGAACCATTCATTGAAAGTTTGAATGAAATTGATGATCATGAACCTGTCACCTTAATTGGGCACTCGTTCGGTGGCACTGTAATTATGAAGTACTTAACTGAAAATCAAGTGACACAAAAAATTAAACAAGTGATTCTTATCGGGTCCCCTTTGTTTGGCTGCGATGACAAGTTTAGCGATGAGCAGAATAAGTTAAGAGAAGATGCAGAGGACTATATCGATGTACCCATTACGCACATTCAGTCTGTTGATGATGATCGTGTAGACATCAAACACCAAATGTGCTGGCAACAACAATTTCCACAAATGAATATCATTACAAAACAATTCGGGCAGCACGAATTTCATGATGGTATAGATGAATTGAATCAATTACTTTAATTAGAGGAATAAAGATAAATAAAGTGCTAGCTTTATTTATCTTTATTTTTTATTTCAAACGAAAGCGTTTACAGTTTGTTAATTTTATATTACCATACTTGTATACAAGTAGGCGGAGGTAAACCATGATACCTAAACAATGGATGGATCAACTTTCAACAGGAGAGCAGATAGCATTAGATTTGAGGTATAAGATTATTTCTAAGCAGATTAAGGATGGAGAGAAGCTTTCAGAGAATACATTAGCTCAGATGTACAAGATGAGTCGTTCACCCGTAAGAGATGCGGTAAAAATTTTATCTAATGATAAATTGATTCGTTTAGAACGGATGGGTGCAGTGATAATGGCTTTATCAGAAAATGATATAAAAGAACTTTATGACATGAGACTGATGATTGAAAGCTTTAGTTTTGAAAAGATCAGAAAAAAGGATATATCTAAAGTCGTACTGGAACTCCATAAGAAACTTGAAATGATGAAAGTAGCGGTTAAATTTAATGATGCTGCGGAGTTTGCTATGCAGGATATTCTTTTCCATCAGACGATGATCGAAAGTATTCACCATAAGCAATTAGAAAAGTTATGGATGAGCATTAAACCGACAATGCTGATACTGAACCTAATTTCGATGGAGGAAAGAATGAAGTTTAATAAAGGTGATTTTGAACGCATCTTTAAGAATCATCATGAATATATCACGACTGTTGAACAAAGAGATAGAAAAGGTTATAAAAAAGTACTTCATATGAATTTTGATGATGTTCATGAAGAAATAGATGATTTATTCTATTCTCAAACGAAGGAGGAAAATTAATGTTTAAAATAGGTGTAGATATCGGTACGACGAGTACTAAAGCGGTAATCTATAAAAATCAAGGTGAGATAGTGGGTGTACATCATGTGGAGTATCCATTATTAACACCTACTACAGATACAGCGGAGCAACATCCGAATGACATCTTTGAAGCGGTTTTAGAAACCATCCGTATGGTTGTGAAAAAAGCAGAAGCCGCTAAAAATGAGATTGATTTTATTAGCTTTTCTAGTGCAATGCATAGTTTGATCTTGATGGATGAACATAATAAACCACTTACTAATAGTATTACGTGGGCAGATAATCGGAGTTATCAGTATGCAGAAAAGCTGAATCGTGAACATGATGGTCTTGCTATCTACCACCGTACAGGGACACCGATTCACCCGATGAGTCCGTTGACCAAAATGTTATGGCTGAAAGAAACGGAAACCAAGCTTTATCAGTCGACTAAAAAGTTTATTGGAATAAAAGGTTATGTGTTCTATCAACTCTTTAAGAGATATATCGAAGATTATTCAATATTAAGTGCCACGGGTATATTTAATATTCGCCAGCTTGATTATGATGATGCTGTGCTCAAGCTTTTAGAAATAGACAAAAGTCAGTTATCTGAAGCTGTAGATACGACGACACTGTTAACAGGAATAGATAAGCAATATGCGGATATCATGAATATTGATGTCAACACACCATTTGTTATCGGTGCGAGTGACGGTGTACTTAGTAATCTCGGTGTAGATGCATTTAAGCCTGGAGAAGTTGCAGTAACTATTGGCACAAGTGGAGCGATTCGCACAGTAATTGATCAACCGAAAACAGATAGTCAGGGGAGATTGTTCTGCTATGCTTTGACAAAGGACAAATGGGTCATTGGCGGTCCTGTGAATAATGGTGGTGTCGTCTTGCGCTGGATACGTGATGAATTTGCTTCAAGTGAGATTGAGACAGCAAAGCGTCTCGGTGTCGATAGCTATGAAGTATTGACTAAGATTGCTGAACGCGTGCCACCAGCGAGTAATGGCTTGATCTTTCATCCTTTTCTTGCAGGAGAACGTGCGCCACATTGGAATGCAAATGTGCGTGGCTCATTCTTTGGATTAACCCTCTCGCATAAAAAAGAGCATATGATTCGTGCGGCACTTGAAGGTGTCATCTTTAATCTCTATACGGTTTATATTGCGCTTTCCGTGTTGATGGATGAAGAAGTAAAGACATTAAAGGCAACAGGAGGATTTGCAAAAAGTGCACTATGGCGACAGATGATGTCCGATATTTTTGAACATGAAGTGATTGTACCGGAGAGTATCGAAAGTTCTTGTCTTGGTGCTTTTATTCTCGGTCAAATTGCAATTGGAGAAAAAGATAACTTTGACCATGTCAGTGCTATGGTTGGTGCAACAAAGCCACATCAACCGATTCAGCAAAACGTATACATCTATCGCGAGGTATTACCGATTTATATTAAGATGACACAACAATTGATGGAAACATATGATGACATTGCTGCGTTTCAAAGAAAATATGAAAAGAGGGAAGTATAATGGATTTTATCGTACAACAATGGCCGTTATTTACAGTCGCTATAGCTATTATTATTCTACTGGTCTTAATTATGGGACTCAAACTTAATACGTTTATATCATTAATCATCGTCGCTTTTTTAACGGCACTTATGCTAGGGATTCCTTTAGATAAAGTCGTCGCTACGATTGAAGCAGGAATGGGTGGGACACTTGGACATATTGCGCTCATCTTTGGTTTAGGTGCGATGCTTGGGAAGTTGCTTGCTGATGGTGGGGGAGCAACGAGAATTGCACATACGCTCATCGATAAATTTGGACTAAAACATATTCAGTGGGCTGTTGTTGTGGCATCCTTCATTATAGGGATTGCACTATTCTTTGAAGTCGGTCTTGTATTACTGATTCCGATTGTGTATACCATTGCGAAAGAAACGAAACTACCCGCACTTTATTTAGGTATTCCTATGGCTGCAGCACTTTCTGTAACGCATGGTTTCTTACCGCCACATCCTGGACCGGTCATGATTGCAAAAGAATATGACGCAAACCTTGGTGAAGTATTAATATATGGCTTTATCATTGCGATTCCTGTAGCAATCATTGCAGGCCCGTTATTTACAAAGTTTGCAAAGAAAATTACGCCGACAGCATTCACACGTGAAGGAGACATCTCGTCTTTAGGTAAAAACGTGAATTTCAAAATTGAGGAAACACCAGGATTTTTCATTAGTACACTTACAGCATTATTTCCTGTATTATTAATGCTGATTTCCACAATTGTTAAATTAATGGTAGAAGCACAAGGAATAAATGTAAATGGATTGATCAAGGCCATTTACCTAATTGGTGATGCATCTACTGCCATGCTGATTTCAATATTGATTGCTGTAATCACAATGGGTCTCTCTAGAGGGCGCAAGATGAAAGATGTGATGCAGTCGGTTACAGATGCAATCTATCCAATTGGGATGATGATTCTGATAATCGGTGCAGGTGGCGCATTTAAACAGGTATTGATTGATGGTGGCGTAGGTAAGCATGTCGAAACATTATTTACGCATTCAGACTTTTCACCGATTCTGTTAGCTTGGCTTGTTGCAGCAGTACTTAGAATTGCATTAGGATCTGCGACAGTTGCTGCGATTTCTACGACAGGTATCGTTATTCCGTTGCTTGAAGCGTCTGATGTGAATTTAGCATTGGTTGTTCTTGCAACAGGTGCCGGGAGTGTCATCGCATCACATGTGAATGATGCAGGATTCTGGATGTTTAAAGAATATTTCGGGTTATCCATTAAAGAGACAGTGCTGACATGGACGCTTCTAGAGACGATCATATCTGTGAGTGGTCTCGTCTTTATTATGATTTTCAGCCTGTTTGTATAATCAAATCGCTCGTAAATGTAAGTTGTAAACTGTATAATCATTATATAACACTAATTAAATGAGGGATTATATGAACAATTATTATAATGCACAACCTGTGACACGCGCATCAGCGTATCGTCAAACGTTTTTATTCTTTATGTATTACTGGATTATCTTTGCGGTAGGAACATATTTAGGACAATTTGTGCCAGCGGGATTAAGATTTACGGTTTCTATGGCAATTTTTGCACTTGTAATGTTATCGTTATTCGTGCGTGCTTCACGTAAGTTTGGATTCTTAATTTCTAACTTAATGGCGTTTGGGATGGGGATTGTAAGTTACGGTACATTTATGTACTACATGTCAACGTTAGGTGAAGCTGCATTCTATCAAAACGTTGCACTTGCTGTAGGGGCATTCTTAGCCTTTGGTTTAGTTGGATACTTTGTAGTAGGAGATGCATCTAACTTAGGGCGTCTATTATTCCCAGCATTAATCGCATTAGTATTTGCAAGTTTCTTAGGCATATTCATTCAAATTCCAATGTTCCAGATGGTGATTACAATTGCAGGACTTGCAATCTTCTTCTTGTATACAGTATATGACTTTAACCGTTTAAAACAAGGAAACTTCTCACCACAGGAGATGGGATTTAGCTTATTTATCAACCTATTGAATATCATTTTAGATATTTTACGATTAGCAAGTATTTTAAAAGATTAAAGGCATGCGCCTTTAATCTTTTTTGTGTAATGAAGGATTAATGTGTATAATAATGACATAAATTATTGAAAGAGAAGTGTATATTATGGGTCGTAAATGGAACAACATTAAAGATAAGAAAGCTGCAAAGGACAAGGATACAAGTAGAATCTATGCGAAATTCGGTCGTGAAATCTATGTCGCAGCAAAGTCTGGAGAGCCAGATCCTGAATCGAACCAAAACTTGAAATTCGTTCTTGAACGTGCGAAAACATACTCTGTACCGAAACATATTATTGATCGTGCTATCGAGAAAGCTAAAGGCGGTGCAGAAGAGAACTACGATGAACTACGCTATGAGGGATTTGGTCCTGGTGGTTCGATGTTAATCGTAGACGCCCTTACAAATAACGTTAACCGTACAGCGAGTGACGTTCGTGCGGCGTTTGGTAAGAACGGGGGGAATATGGGGGTATCCGGTTCAGTAAGTTATATGTTTGATAATACTGCAGTGTTTGGATTTGATGGTAAGAGTGCAGATGAAACGCTGGAAATTCTGATGGAAGCAGATATTGATGTACGCGATGTAATAGAAGAGGACGGGCACGTTATTGTCTATGCAGAACCTGATCAATTTGCAGCAGTACAGAACACATTGAAAGAAGCAGGGATTGAAGAATTTACTATAGCCGAACTTTCAATGGTCCCTCAGACTGAATTAGACTTATCCGATTCGGACTTAGAAGTATTTGAAAAGTTAGTAGACGCGATTGAAGATTTAGAAGACGTACAGACTGTACACCATAATGTAAATGTATAATTTGTAAGCACTGAAGCGATTTCAGTGCTTTTTTAGGAGGAATTATGAATAAACAGGATTTTATAGAGACATTGCAATTACAACCACATCCAGAAGGGGGCTATTACTATGAGACATATCAATCTGAACTTAAGATAGATGATAAAAGACTATATACAAGCATCTATTTCTTGCTAGAGTCAGGAAATATTTCACACTTTCATCGTATACAGTCGGATGAACTGTGGTATTTCCATGCAGGTGATTCACTGACGATTCATATGATTCATCCTGATGGGAGTTATCAGTCTGTTAAACTTGGGCTCGATGTGAAAAAAGGTGAAGTGCCACAATATCTAGTACCAAAGAACACGATATTTGCATCTACAGTTGAAGGAGAAGATAGATGGAGTCTCGTTGGCTGTATGGTCGCACCAGGATTTACATTCGAGGGCTTTGAACTGTTTACGCAAGATGAACTGATAGAGTGGTACCCGAGACACCAAACGATTATCGAAAAATATGCATTAAAGCACAAGGGGAATGTATAATGAAAAACAAAAAAATTACGCCATTTATGATGTTTAATGGAAAAGCAGAAGCGGCAATTGAATTTTATACCGCTGTATTTCGTAATAGTGAGATCATTTCTATGATTAAGTATGATGAACAAGGACCAGGTGCACCCGGGACGGTGAATCATGCAGTGTTTACAATTCATAACGAACAGTTTATGGCAATTGACAACGCGAATGGTACAGATATTCCTTTTACGCCGGCGCTAAGTTTTGCGGTTGAATGCGAATCTGCTGAAGAGATTGAATTCTTATATGATCAGTTAAAGGAGGATGGACAAGTGCTGATGGAACTTGCGCCGATGCATCCAGTGTCAGAGAAGTTTGCATGGGTAGCTGATCAGTTTGGTATCAACTGGCAATTAAACCTATCCATTGGATGATAGCACCTTATTGATAAGGTGCATTTTTTTATACTTACTTTAATATTTGTTATGATGAGAGAAAGGAGCTGAGGATATGGATTTAGGTTTAAAGGGTAAAGTAGCTATAATTACAGGTTCAAGTAAAGGTATCGGTAAGGAAACTGCGACGGTATTAGCTGCAGAAGGTGCTCATGTAGTGATTGCTTCCCGTCATGAAGACGAACTGATTGATGTTGCAAAGGAAATTAGGGAGCAAACAGGTCAAGAAGTATCTTATCAAGTATGTGATGTTACGAAGGAAACGGACTGTAAACAATTTGTTCAAAAAGCAATCGATACGTATGGAAAGCTTGATATACTCATCAATAATGCAGGAAGTGCGTTTGCTAAAAATTTCGAAGATGTTTCGCTGGATGACTGGCAGGATGATCTTGACCTCAAACTATTCGGTGCGCTTCATATGTTACATGCAGCATTACCAGAACTTAAGAAGAATGGGGGCGCCATAGTCAACCTTACAGCCATTGCTGGCAAAAACCCTCCAGCCGATACAACACCAACCTCTGTCACGCGTGCAGCAGGACTTGCATTGACGAAGACATTAAGTAAGGATCTTGCACAGTATAATATTCGTGTGAACGCTGTATGTATCGGTCTGATTCGCAGTGGTCAGATTGAAAAACGCTGGCAGGAGGAAGCACCTGAAAAGCCTTGGGAAGAATATGCAAGAGATCCTAAGTTTGAAATTCCGATTGGTCGGATTGGTGATACTAGAGAAGCGGCGAATGTCATTTCATTCTTAGTAAGTGATGCAGCAAGTTATGTTACGGGTACTGCTGTAAATATCGATGGTGGTAAATCACCAAGTCTTTAATGAAGATAGCATCGGGATATTTCCTGATGCTATTTTTTTTTGTCAAAAGGTTGACGAATGCTGTATTAAGTGTATTATATTATATAGTACAGTTAATACAGTAGAACGGAGAGGTTTTATGATATCAATCGACAATAGGAGTCGTATTCCGATATATGAGCAGCTTATCAATGGATTTAAGCTTCAAATTATGAATGGCGTTCTGCTACCGGATGAAAAGCTGCCGTCCGTGAGACAGCTTGCGCAAGAGTTAACCATTAATCCGAACACTATTCAAAAGGCATACCGTGAACTAGAACATCTAGGTTACACCTATTCAGTCCCAGGTAAAGGAAGCTTTGTAAACACCATTCAAAATGAGATGAATAAGGAGCGCATCAACATGTTAACAGAGACATTGCATAAAACAGTGCAGGAATTACTATTTCTAGGTCTGACGAAAGAAGAGATTATAGCAGCAATTGAAAACATGAGGGGTGAGCACGATGACAATCAAACTGAATAAGGTCAGCAAGTCATTTGGAAAGTTCAAAGCGGTGGATGAAGTTGACTTAATAATAAAGCAAGGTTCAATTCAAGGGTTACTTGGAAGTAATGGGGCAGGTAAGACAACATTGCTCAAGCTAATTGCAGGTATCTATAAAAGTGATACTGGACAGATTACAGTAAATGATATGGATATATTCGAAGACATCCATTATAAGGCGCATATGATCTTTATCTCTGATATTCCTTATTTCTTTGGACATGCGAGTCTGGATGAGATGTCTGAGTTCTATAAAATGATGTTTCCCGATTTCAGTGAAGAACGATACAAACAGCTTGTAAAAGTGCTTAATATGAATCCATCTAAGAAGATTGCAAAGTTATCAAAAGGTATGCAGCGTCAATGTGCATTTATACTAGCGATTGCAGCACGTCCTAAAGTTATGCTGCTGGATGAACCGTTTGATGGATTAGACCCGATTGTCAGACATACAATCAAGAACATCTTGATTCAGGATGTTACTAATCATGACATGGCTTTGTTCGTGTCTAGCCATAATTTAAGAGAAATGGAAGATTTCTGTGATGCGGTAACTTTGATGCATGAAGGACGCGTATTGATGACACGTGACCTTGATGACTTAAAAGGAAATGTAGCTAAAATACAGATGGCTTTCAGCACATTACCTGATGAATCATTCTATAAAGGGATGAATGTTATCGAGAAAGTGACTAAAGGACGTGTAGTTACTTGTATCGTAAAAGACAACCTAGACAGAGTAGAAGAATATATTACAACAGCAGATCCACTGCTCTATGATATATTACCGCTCACATTAGAAGAAATCTTTACATATGAATTGGGAGGTTACGGTTATGCAATTGAAAACATCATTGTGGAATAAAGCGCTGTTCAGAAACTTATCACGCAATATCATGTTTTTGACGGTAATTAATATCATCTGTACATTTATTTTAGTGCCGTTCTCCTATTTTATGATGGATGTTGAAGGTACGAATAATATTAGTAAGTATATTATCGGCTCATTAAATACAGCAGGGCTATATTTCTTTGGCGCAATGATTTATGCAGGATTAAGCGGTATTTTTATTACCTATTTCTTTAAAGGGCAAGGTGCATCTGACTTTATTCATAGTCTGCCGATAAAACGTTATCGTATTTTAAATACAGTTTACCTAACATATTTTACGCATGTGCTCCTCAATTTATTGATAAACGGTGTTATCACATTAATATTCGGGATTAAATTTAATGGCATAAATATTGAGAAAGTGCTGATATGGGTGCTGTTAAGTTTACTCATTCATCTGTTTATCTTTAGTTTAACTGTATTGTTAGGCTTATTGATAAATAATTACTTAAGTCATACTGTTGGGACGATAGCACTGCTTATTTCCCCGGTAATTATGGGAACACTAATCTATACAACGCATATGGTATTATTCAAAGGTCTTTCGGAATATCCTACTGTGCTGCTTAATGATATTACGATACCTGTAAAATTTATGGAATTCGTGATTGCAGATCGCTATCACTTTGTCTATTTGATCGTGGTGTTTGTAATATCAATCGTCATGATTGCACTTTCTTATTATGCATATATGCGACGTAAGAATGAGCGCATCAATGAACCTTATGCGAATCAGTTTATCTATTTGATTATTTATTTTATTATGCTGTTTATAGCGACCATGCTAGGAGGATTGATATTCAGCTCATTATTTAGTGAGATGAAGATTATATCACTCATCATCTATGCAATCGCATTTACAGTTGCGTTCATACTAATGGAAATGATTTCACAAAAGTCTGCTCGAATCACTTTCGATAAGCGACTTTATATCACTTCGTTCGCGATTGTAGCTGCTGCGTTGATATTAGTTTTTATTTCAGGATATATGCGTGAACAATTTATACCTGATAAAAAAGAAATCTCATCTGTCGCAACAACTTTTGAAGATGCTAATCAAATATACATGAATCAAAGTTTGCTGAACGATACGAAAGTAAGCAATCAAGCATTTATTGATAGTGTTGTCGATGCGCATAAACAATTAAAGAACGCAAAAAAAGGTGTATATAACAATGATGTAGCAGTCCGTACGATACATATTCAGTATATTATGAATAATGGTCGAGTAGTTGATAGAAATTATGAAGTCTTTGAAAAAGATTATGATAACTACATTAAGCGTGTCAATACAGAAGACAATATGAAAGCGCTAGTCACTGCACTTGATCTTAGTAAGCATAAAAAAGATCAAATTTCTATTACCCATGAAGTGAATAACGATTCATTTACGGGTGACAGCATGAATAACAAACAAAAAGAAAAGCTTATAAAAGTTCTGGAAACAAGTATTAAAGAAAGAAGTTTTAATTCAAATCTTGAAGCAGGAAAAACAAAGTATAGTATTACTTTCGATTATGAACATGTTAAATCGAATGGAATGGTTACCGAGTCTGGAAGTTATGACGTTCCGATTTCGATATACGATACGAAGTTAATACAATTTCTAATTGATGAGGAAATCATCTCTGAGCCGAGTGATGTACTAAAAGATGGCAACGTATATGAACTTCCACGAAAAACATCTTTTGAACATGTCAGAAATATTGAAACGATAAATGAAGTAAAAGGTGCGAAAAAAATAGACAGAAAAGAATTTAAACGCATGGTAAACGCACAGCAGATTGATTCAAAAGGGCAACGAATCTTCGTTATTGATAGCCCGGAAAAATCATTTATATTTATAAAATAAGCAGGGAACTCCCTGCTTTTTGTTATAATTTATATGAGGAGGTGTGCTATGGCGACAAAAAGGAAAGCAGTTCAGACAAGAAAGCAATCTACAGCTAAAAAGCGTCCTGTGAATAAAATGCGTAAGACAAAAAGATCAAGGTCAAAGTCAAAGTTTAAATTCAAGCATTTCGTTATTCTAGGATGTATCATTTATATATGCAGTGTCATCTATGGTGCGTTCAAACCATTGCCAGGTGGCGTCAGCAAATGGTTTGAATCAAGTAAGACAAATGATGTGAAACTACTTGTAGACAAAACGTATGAGAAAGAAAATCATATGTATTATAACCATGAAATATTCAATGAACAGTTGAAAACGATTCAAGAAGCAGATGATTTTATCATTTTAGATATGTTTTTATTCAACAATACATATGACGGACAAAAAAAATTCACAAAGCTGACAGAAACACTGACGCAAGCATTGATTGATAAGAAAAAGGAAAGTCCCAATATTCGCATCTACATGTTGACAGATCCCATCAATTCTTTTTATGGAAGCTATACACCAGAGCACTACAGAAAATTGCGCGATAACGGTATCGTACTCTATGAAACGAACCTTGTGAAACTAAGAGATTCCAATCCACTTTATTCCGGGTTATGGCGTCCGACATTAAGATGGTTCGGTAATAATGAGAACGGAATAATCACGAATATATTTTCTAAGGACGCACCAAATGTTACTGTAAGAGGATTCGGCAGATTGTTGAATATGAAAGCGAACCATAGAAAAACACTGGTCACTGAAGATGCAGCAATAATCTCAAGTAGTAACCCCCATGATCCGAGTGCCCATCATCAGAATATTGCAGTAAAAGTGACAGGTAAGCTACAGGAAGATTTGATAAAAAGTGAAGTGAGTGCACTTAATATGAGTGGCAGTAAGCTGTCCGCAAGTGACTTTAATATTACGCACCGTGCATATAGTAGTGACATGGACTATACTACAACATTAGTCACAGAAGGTAAGATTAAAGCTGCACTGCTCGAACAGATCAATATGACGAAAACGGGAGATCGTGTGAAAATGGGGATGTTCTATCTTTCTGACAGAGATATCATTAAAGCATTGATAAAAGCATCGAAACGAGGTGTCGGGATTCAGATGATACTGGATGTGAATAAAGAAGCATTTGGTAAGGAAAAACCTGGTATTCCAAATAAACCGGTCGCACATGAGCTAGTATCCAAATCAAATGATAGGATCCAAGTAAAATGGGCGGTAAGTCATGGTGAACAATTTCATGCGAAGTATACGTTATTCCAATATAAAGATAGCAAGACGAGTACACTGGTACTCGGTAGTGCTAATCTGACACGTCGTAATGTTGGGGACTACAATATGGAGACAGATGTTATTATTAGTGGACGCAGTGATCTTCCGGTCTTCCATCGACTGAATCGGGAATTTAGTGCGATGTGGAATAATGAACAGGCTTATGTTACAGACGATTATGAAGTGAAGAAAGATCCGTCATTTATTAAAGATGTCATATACAGAGTCCAAGAATTTACAGGAATATCAAGTTTCTAATATAAAAAAAGTTGAGTAAATTCTGAAAATACATTGACTTATAAATCTAACCCATGTAATATAAAAAACAACTTAATCATATTTTATCAAGAGAGACAGAGGGATATGGCCCGACGAAGTCTCAGCAGCAGACTCTTTAGAGAGCACTGTGCTAATTCCATCAAGCTTTAGCTTGGCAGATAAATGTTGACCGTCAAACGCTCATTTAGCTCAGGCTAAGTGAGCGTTTTTTATTTTAAGGAGGAAAGAATGAATGGGAATTATTGAAGTACGAGACGTGACGAAGGTTTATCGCACGAAAAAAGGTGACATCAATGCTTTAGACCATGTCAGCTTAACTATTGAAAAAGGTCAGGTCTTCGGCATTGTAGGATATTCAGGTGCGGGTAAATCTACTTTACTTAGACTGATCAATCGACTTGAAAAACCGTCGACAGGTCAAGTGTTTGTTGAAGGTAATGAGATTACAGCATTGAAAGAAAGTGCGCTTAGAAAGCAGCGACAGAATATTGGAATGATCTTTCAGCAGTTCAACTTATTTAAATCGAAAACAGTCAGTGATAATATCCGGTATCCATTAAAGCTGACAAAGAAATATAGCAAGCAGGAAATTGAGGCGCGAGTGGATGAACTCTTAAACTTTGTTGGCCTGAGTGACAAGAAAGATGACTATCCAAATCAACTTTCAGGAGGACAGAAGCAGCGTATTGGTATTGCAAGAGCCCTTGCAACTGAACCGGATATCTTATTATGCGATGAAGCAACGAGTGCCCTGGATCCAGAGACAACAGACGATATCCTGGAATTACTCAAGAAAATTAATCAGCGGCTCAATATTACGATTGTTATTATTACGCATGAGATGGAGGTCGTCAAAAAGATTTGTGATGAAGTGGCTGTAATGGAAAAAGGGAAGGTTGTTGAGCAGAATAAAGTGTTCGAGTTATTCACTTCACCGCAACATGCAACAACAAAACGATTTGTCCACAGTGTGCTGAATGATGATATCCCTAAAGATATTGACATTAGTAATCGACGTTTATATCGTTTTATATTCAATCATGAACAAATATTAAAACCGGCACTAAGTGAAGTTGGACGTCAGTATCATGTAGATTTCAATATTTTATACGGCGGTATAACGGAGTTAACCGATAAGTTATTTGGTAATTTACTGATTGAAGCGGTCGGACAACCAGAACATATAAACAGTGCGCTAGACGATCTCATACAAAAAGGCATTAAAGTAAAGGAGGTTGAAGGATTTGAAAACTGATATTACGACGTTCTATCCCGTTATTATCGAACAGACAATTAATACACTGATCATGGTTGCGATCACGTTAATCTTTGCAACGCTCATTGGACTACCAATTGGCATACTGCTTTATGCAACAGCAAAAGGTAATATACTCGAGAATAAAGTAGTGAACAGTATATTGAACGCCATTATTAATACGATACGCCCAATACCTTTCATCATATTTCTAGTAGCATTGATTCCGATAACGCGAATTTTAGTCGGGACATCTATCGGCATCTGGGCAGCAATATTTCCGATGACACTTGCAGCCTCGCTTTCTATCGCTCGAATTGTAGAAAATAACATCGTGTCTGTAGATAGAGGAGTCATTGAAGCAGCTGAAGCGATGGGATCAAGCAAGTTCGACATACTGTTCAAAGTACTCATCCCAGAAGCTGCAGGCGCTTTAATATTAGGTCTTACATTTACAACTGTATCTTTAATAGAATTCTCAGCTGTGGCAGGACTTGTTGGTGCAGGTGGAATTGGATATTTAGCATTTACTTATGGATATCAAAGATTTGACGTGCTGATCATGTTTATAACAGTCGTCATTCTGATTATATTAGTACAGATTACACAATTTATCGGTAACAAAGTAGCAAGCATATATACAAGTAGATTATAAAAGGAGAAAAGAATATGAAAAAATTATTGGTATTATTATTATCGTTAGTGGTTGTACTTGCAGCATGTGGAGGAAAAGAGGATAAAGATAAGACAGTAAAAATCGGTGTTACAGGTATAGATTCAAAGGTATGGGAAGTTGTTAAAGAAGAAGCGAAAAAAGAAGGCATTAATATTGAGTTTGTAGAATTTCAGGATTACACAGCACCAAATAATGCTTTGAATGAAGGTGAAATCGATTTAAACGCATTCCAGCATTTCGCATTCTTAGACCAATTTAAAAAGGATCATAAATTAGACCTTTCAGTTGTAGGGACTACAGTATTTGCACCACTAGGTGTATATTCAGAAAAAGTAAAAGATATTAAAGATATCAAAAAAGGTGAAACAATCGCAATTCCAGATGATGTAACAAATCAAGCACGTGCACTTCGCTTATTAGAAGCAGGTGGACTGATTAAGTTATCAGATGACTTCGGATTATTTGGTGGTCCAGACAAGATTAAAGAAAACAAGTTAAACCTTAAGATTAAACCGATTGAAGCACAGCAGACACCACGTGTATTACCAGATGTTGCAGCAAGTATTATCAATAACGGTGTTGCAGCGCGTGCAGGATTTA
Source organism: Macrococcus psychrotolerans (assembly GCF_038095555.1). Classification (NCBI taxonomy): domain Bacteria; kingdom Bacillati; phylum Bacillota; class Bacilli; order Caryophanales; family Staphylococcaceae; genus Macrococcus; species Macrococcus psychrotolerans. The sequence continues at coordinate 455,091 of NZ_CP124591.1, forward strand.
GTCCGCAAGATGATCCAATTTACTTAGAAGATTCAAATAGTGAAAATGTTGCACCGTATATCAATGTAATTGCTGCACAGACGAAAGATAAAGATAACAAGACATATAAAAAGATTGTAGAACTCTATCATTCAGATAAAGCGAAAGATGCATTGAAAGAAGACACAAAAGATGGCGAAATTGCGAAGAACTTAAGCACAGACGAAATTAAGAAAATTGAAGAAGGATTAAAATAAAAGGACGTGACACGAGCGTTCAGATACGAATGAAATCATGAAAAGATGGCAAAAAATGGTCTATGTTTTGGGCCATCTTTTTGATTTATTGAAGTTTCTGCTCGTGGAACGCTGAAAATAAAAGGACGTGACACGAGCGTTCAGATACGAATGAAATCATGAAAAGATGGCAAAAAATGGTCTATGTTTTGGGCCATCTTTTTAAGATTAGCGATTAATTTTCATGATGTTATTATGAATAATCTTGCTGATAACTTCAGGAGGTTCCGGACAATCATTTTGTAACCAGAAATACAACACACCGAACTGGCCCCCTAATGTGTAACTGATAAAATAATCAGGATACTGAAGACTAGCAGTTGTTTCAAGGACGTGCATATAATTATTGCGCCAATTTGATAATAATTTCTGTGTAAAGTTTTGTGCAGGATGCAAGGTGAGTAACACTCTGAAGAATTGTCTGTGCTCATGAATATACTGGAATATGTGTTCAAGGTATTTTTCTATTGATGATTTTTTGTCTCTCTGTAAGTGAAGGTCATGCAGATCAGTATATAATATTGATTCTAGATGTGAAATATGTGAATCTATCATGCTATCCAGTAATGCGTATTTGTCTTCAAAATAAGCATAGAAAGTAGAACGATTAATACCAGCTTTATTACATAGCATCTTTATCGTTATTTCTCTGAATCGGTGTTCTTCCAGCAATTGTATTAAACTGTTTTCGATTAACTGTTTTTTGTCCATACATGACTCATTTCTTCTTATTTAATAGTATTATCTATTTATTTTACTTAATTTCCAACAGATTCACAAATATTGTTGGTTGATTGTTTAGTAAATCATTATATAATATTGTTTATGCGAAAAATTGGGAGGAAGTAAACATGAAAAAATTAGTAATGATCAATATTTTAACTTTAATCATCTTAGCAGTGCTTGGCGTAGTCGCTTTTCACTTCTATGATGAAGCAACAAACTATGTAAAGACGGACAATGCGAAGATTGACGGAGAGCAAGTCTCTATTGCAAGTCCAGTTGCAGGTAAACTAGTTTCATTCAATAAAACGGTAGGCGACAAATTATCTAAGGATGACAAACTTGGTACTGTAGCAGGTGCTGGTCAAGACGGTAACCCAACTAAGGTTGATATTACGATGCCACAGGATGGCACGATTGTGAAGAAGCAAGCAACAGAAAATGGATTTGTAGGTGCTGGTACTCCGATTGCCTATGCTTACGATATGAATCAATTATTCGTTACTGCAAACATTAAAGAAACTGAACTTGACGGTGTTAAAAAGGGTCAGGATGTCGATGTATATGTCGATGGATATAAAGATACGACTTTATCTGGGAAAGTTGAACAAATTGGTTTAGCAACAGCATCTAGCTTTAGTCTATTACCTTCATCAAATGGTAATGCAAACTATACGAAGGTAACTCAAGTTGTTCCAGTTAAGATTGAACTTTCAAAAGGAAAATCGTTAGACATTTTACCAGGAATGAATGTAACTGTACGCATTCATAAAAACTAAGGAGGTTATCGTATGACCTCGATGATTATTTTATACAGCTTATTTTCTTTGCTGACATTCTTCGTCGTTAATAGAGTAATGCTTAAAAGAAAGCGCAAAGCTCAGCATCGTTCTATTCAAAAACAAGATAAAAAAGTATATGAACCAGTGTCAAACGCACAAGTTAAACCTACAACTGCACCGAAAATAAGTGAATCACATATACAAGATGAGAAAATGGAACAGGAAATAGATGTCAATCGTCCTGTACATGAACAGGTGAAAAAGCCTGAAGCACTTGTAACGTTCGGTAAAGGTATCACTTTGGCGAAGATTATTACTGCGCTCATGGCGGGGATGTTCGTTGCAATATTAAATCAAACGTTAATAAACGTGGCACTCCCTGTTATGATTAATGACTTCAGTATTTCTACTTCAACTGCACAATGGTTAACAACAGGGTTTATGCTTGTAAACGGGATTCTCGTTCCTGTCAGTGCTTATTTGATTCAGAAGTTTACGTATCGTCAGCTCTTTATGTTTGCGATGATTGCATTTACAATAGGTTCTGTTATCTGTGCCATAAGTACGAACTTCCCTGTAATGATGACAGGTCGTGTAATTCAGGCGGTTGGAGCAGGAATCTTGATGCCACTTGGAACAAACGTATTTATGACAGTCTTCCCGCCTGAGAAACGCGGAGCTGCAATGGGAATGATGGGGATCGCCTTCATTCTTGCACCTGCAATTGGACCGACATTAACGGGTTGGGTTATTCAGAACTATCATTGGAATGTGATGTTCTATGGGATGTCTGTTGTAGGAATACTCGCAATTATTATCGGTTTCTTCTGGTTCAAAATCTATCAACCGATAAGTAATCCTAAGCTAGATGTCCCTGGTGTCGTATTTAGTTCACTAGGATTTGGTAGTTTGCTTTATGGTTTTTCTGAAGCGGGGAATAAAGGCTGGGATTCAGCAACTGTAATTACAATGATGATCATTGGACTCTTATTCGTTGCATTATTTGTTTATCGAGAAATTTCTATGAAAGCTCCGATGATGGATTTACGTGCGTTAAAGTATACAGGGTTTTCATTTACATTGCTGATCAATGTAATTGTAACGATGAGTTTATTCGGAGGTATGTTACTTCTGCCTGTATATCTTCAGTCTATTCGAGGTTTTTCTCCTTTAGATTCAGGATTACTACTATTACCTGGCTCGCTACTCATGGGACTCATGGGACCTATATCGGGTCGTCTGCTTGATAAATTTGGAATTAAGCCGATTGCGATATTTGGATTATTTATTATGACGTATGCAACATGGGAACTCACAAAATTGAGCATGGACACTTCTTATTCAACGATATTAGGTATTTATGTACTGCGTTCTTTCGGTATGAGCTTTATTATGATGCCCATTATGACTGCAGGTATGAACGCATTACCACAAAGAATGATTCCGCATGGCAACGCCATCAGTAACACGGTACGTCAGCTTGCAGGATCTATCGGTACTGCTGTACTGGTTACGATTATGACACAACAGACCACAGCACATGTCGGTGATATTTCGAATACAATGGATAAGACGCATCCAGAAATTGCAGGACAGTTTGCTGAGATTGGTCGCAGCGTCGGATCACAAGAAGCGGGTGGTCAACTTGTAATGGGATATCTTCAGAAGGTCGCAACAATCAATGGTATTAACGATGCCTTCTGGGTAGCGACAGCGCTAAGTGCACTGGCATTTATACTGTCCTTCTTCTTAAAAGGAAAAGAACATTATCGTGCTGAAGAGCTTTAATTAAAAATAAACAAGTAAGGCATAATTATTTGTCATACTTGTTTATTTTTATATAATAAAGAATAAGGAGTGAGGCGATATGAAGACAAAGTACATTGATAAAAGAAGTTGGCGTCGTCTCTTAAAGAAACATTATAAGGAAATTCGTGTCAGTGATGAGTGGTTTGATGGGATAATCGGTGAGATTGAGATGATAAAGGTAAAGTCACCGCTAGAAATTAAGGTTATCGATCAAAGCATTGTAGTAGCTGACAACGGGTTTCGCTGGTTGCAAATCTTACCGAAAGATAAGCACTATAGCATTACTGTAATGTATGATGCACAAGATAAGCCGCTACAGTATTACTTCGATATTAATGATGAGAATATTGTGGAAATGGGTGAGGCAAGAACCCATGATCTCTATCTTGATGTACTTGTATTACCTGACGGACGCTATGAACTAGTAGATGAGGCAGATGTGAAACGTGCACTGAAAAAGCAGGTTATTACGCAGGCGCAATATGAACTTGCCTATAAGACTGCTCAAGAAGTGATGGATGAAGTGAAAGACAACTTCATATGTTTTGAACAGCTCGCAAGCAAGTGTAAAGCCGAAATTAAAACGGAAAGGACATAGTCGTCCTTTCCGTTTTAATTTTATTCAACGCATTTTAACCTGAAATGTAGTCTCCACCATTGATATGAATTGTTTCACCAGTGATATAAGATGCATCGTCACTAGCAAGGAATACATATGCCGGTGCAATCTCGCTTGGTTGCCCGCGACGTTCGAGGGCGGTTTCCTGTCCATGTTTCTCAACCTTTTCAGCAGGGAACGTTGCAGGAATGAGCGGTGTATAGATTGGTCCTGGGGCAACAGCATTTACTCTAATGCCTTCTTCTGCTATGTTTTGTGAGAGTGAACGTGTAAATGATGTAATCGCACCTTTAGTAGCAGAGTAATCAATTAATGTTTTAGAACCTCTATAAGCAGTCACACTGCTCGTATTAACAATGGCATCACCTTTAGAAAGATGCGGTAGTGCAGCTTTAGTAACATACATCATACCGAATATATTCGTTTCGAATGTTTCTTTAATCTGATCACTAGAAATATCAAGTAAACTTTCTTGTGGATACTGTACGCCTCCATTATTCACAAGAATATTTAAACTTCCGAATTCCGATGTAACATCTGCGATTAATTGATTACATTGTTCTTCTGATTTAAGATCGAAAGCATAGGCCTTTGCTTTAACGCCAAGTGATTCTAGACGTGCGACTGTATCTTTGGCGTCTTCATGTTCATTATAGTACCCAATCGCAATGTCTGCACCTTCTTTTGCATAACATATGGCTACAGCACGACCTATACCTGAGTCACCACCGGTAATAAGCGCGACTTTCCCTCTTAATTTATCTGATCCTTTATAGTTATCATCTTCTGCAATCGGTTTTGGATCCATTTCTTTTTCGATACCAGGCTGTTCGGGTTGTGTATAACCTTTAATTTCTTTATCGATCTTTTCATATTTGTTCATTATGACTCCTCCTCAAAATAATAGTAATAATTAACTATTCCTTTTATGTGACCCTTTAAAACATTGTGTAAAATTTATGTTAAAATCAAAATGAGGTGTTTATGATGATAGATGCACATATTCATATCAATCAGTATAGCGATAAAGATATTCAAGATATCATGTCGCAAAATATACAATGTGTTGCCGTTGCAACAGACTTGAAGAGTTGCTATCGACTACTTGCACTTAAGAATGAAAATATTCATATTGCTTTAGGGTATCATCCTGAGCAGCGCATTGATAAAAATGAAGTAGAAGAAATTCTTCGCTTAATCGATACGCATCATCATGAGATTGTGGCAATCGGTGAAGTGGGCTTGCCGCAATATTTAATGCGTCAGGATCAATCGATAAAATTGCAGCCGTATATTGATATATTGAAAGCATTCATGAATAAAGCGAGAGCCCATCAACTCCCTGTCATACTCCATGCTGTCTATGACGATGCGAGAATAGTGATGGAACTCTTAAGAGAATATCAAATTCAAAAAGCACATTTTCATTGGTTCAAAGCAGATAAAGATGTATTGGAAGAGGTTTTAAATAGTGATTACATGGTCAGTGTAACGCCTGATATTCTATGGAATGTAAAGACCAGAAGAGTAGCCCAGGCTTTCCCGCTCCATCGACTCATGATAGAAACGGATGGACCGTGGCCACACGAAGGGTTTGAAGCAAAAGAGATTAAATCGCAACTTTCTGCTATAATAAAGGAGCTAGAGCTGTTTTATCCGAAGGCAGAAAACATAGAATCTATTATGACGTATAACACGAAAGCTTTCTATCGAATTTAAGATTGAGGATATAATATGAAAATAGATGATTACAGATTACTTGTAGCTTTGGATGAGGAAGAGACGCTTCGTAAAGCTGCTGAAACCTTATATATTTCTCAGCCCGCAGTCAGTCAGCGACTCAAGACCATTGAGAACGACTGGGGCACGGAAATTTTTATTAGAACGAAGAAGAAGCTGATTGTCACAACCCACGGCGAAGCGATTATTAATCACGCACGTAAGATGCTGAAAGAAGAGACAAATCTTAAAGAAATGATTCATTCTTCTGAAGGCGTGGTGAACGGGAACCTGTCAATTGGTGTATCCTCGTTGATTGGACAGACAGTACTACCGACTGTACTTGAACGTTTTGTACATGAGTATCCTAATGTGAAGATTCAGTTGCAGGTTGGTTCCAGTACACGCATTATGAATAATCGTCATGACTTCCACGTGTCCGTTATACGTGGCACAAAGATAATGAACCTCCATAATGAACGACTGATGCAAGAAAAGCATTATTTTATTTATCCGAAGGGTAAGAAGGATGTATTAGATACATTACCGATGATTGAATTTCAGGCAGATCCGGTCTATTTGAAAGAGATAGAACAATGGTACACTGAGTTATTCAACAAAGAATATGCACCACAGATAAAGACAGATCAGATAGCGACGTGTAAGGCACTCCTATTAAGTGGGGTAGGGATGACTGTACTTCCTGAAATTGTAGCAGAAGATATTGATCGTAAAGAGTTTGAAGTTAAGCTTGTCGAGGCACATGGACAGGAATTATTAAGGGAGACATACATATCCTATGAGAATGATATATTGAGTCTCCCTCAGGTGAGTGCGTTTATCGCATTATTAAAAGAAGTCGTCAACGGCTTATGAATTGAAAGAGGATAGCAAATGGATATTGAGAATGTAATGCAAAAAATAGAAGACCAATCCGAAATCATCAAGCTGGTCGAAGATTTTTCTTATTTATTTAAAGAATATGAGATGGGCTTATTAGAATTAAAAAGTGATATAGAGGTCATCGACTTAGAATGGCAGGCGAAGTATGGTTATTCTCCATTTGAACACATAAAGACACGTATTAAGTCACCCATCTCACTACGTGACAAAATAAAACGAAAAGAAATAGACTTTAATTTAAAGAGCATACAGGAGAATATATTTGATATTATTGGTGTAAGAATCGTTACAACGTTTGAAGACGATGTCTATAAAATATATGATATTTTAAAGGGACGTAATGATCTTAAAATTGTACGTGTGAAAGATTACATAAAAAATCCGAAACAAAGTGGCTATAAAAGTCTGCATCTAATCGTTGAAACAGAACTAGTGCTCTCTGAAGGTGTGAGGTGGGTCCCTGCAGAAATTCAGATTCGCACATTAGCCATGGATTTCTTCGCATCTACAGAGCATAAGCTACAATACAAATATAATACCAAGAAATTAAATGACAGCATACGCCGTGAACTGAAGGAAGTCGCGGATGTTTCAAGTGAACTGGATCGTAAGATGACAGAAGTGCGTAATACCATATTATTAGATTAAAGAGTCGCAGCACGAAGTCACTGGTATATGATATAAAAAGATGACAGGAGTATTTCCAGTCATCTTTTTAGGTTGATCGGCTACATCATTAAGTCGCAGTTCTCACATAAAAAAGTAATTTCATATATAATAAAACAAAATGAATCTAACGAAAAGAGTGTGTTCAATGTTTCGAGATCTTCTCACAATTAAAAACTATAAATTATTTCTTATCAACATGATTCTGCTTGGTATGGCTTTAGCGATTACAGTGCCGTTTTTTGTCCTGTATGCAACTCAAGAACTCGGAATGACACGAGGATTATATGGCGTTATGATGGCGTTGTTTGCCTTGGCTGGATTTATGGTCAACACAATTGTTGCAAGGTTTTCTGATCGGGCAAACTTTAATCGTAAGTATATGATCATGTTTTCAGTAATGATGGCTGCAATCGCATTCAGTACGTATTTCTATATCGATAATCCTGTCGTTTTCATCATGATATACGTGTTTTTTGGAGGTATGGGTGCGCCTGCTATGCCACAGCTCTATGCATCAGCGCGAGAAAGCATCAATGTGTCAGCTTCAAGTAAAAATGCTGTATTTGCGAATACACTCCTTCGTTCTATGTTTAGCTTCGGCTTCTTGTTCGGACCGCTCGTTGGGACGGTCTTGCTTAAGAAGTTTGGATTTGCTGGAATATTTGGTGGTACAATTCTGCTTTATATTATCGTATTACTGTCGTTCTTATTCTTTTATAAAGAGATTAAAGTAGAAAAACCAGCGCATGCTAAAGGTCACATTGAGCCAGTTGCACCGAACCTTTTGAAAGATACGTACTTGCTTATCCCGTTCCTTGCTTTTGTATTCTTACATATTGGACAATGGATGTATACGCTGAACATGCCTTTATTCGTAACAGAATTCTTAAATGCAGATGAAGCGAATGTTGGTTATTTAGCAAGTTTATGTGCAGGACTTGAAGTTCCGTTTATGATTATTCTAGGTATACTAGCAAGCAGATTTCAAACGCGTACATTATTGATGATTGGTGCAGTATTTGGTGGAGGCTACTATCTTTCAATCGGTTTATTTGACAGTGTGACAGCGATGCTCATCGGTCAAATTGGGTTAGCGTTCTTCTTAGCCATACTGCTAGGTTTAGGAATCAGTTACTTTCAGGATATATTGCCGGACTTTCCAGGATATGCATCGACATTATTTTCTAATGCGATGATTGCAGGACAATTACTCGGCAACCTACTTGGTGGAGTCATGAGTGACGTTGTAGGACTTGGAAATGTATTTTATGTATCTTCGTCATTCGTATTAATTGCATTTATTTTATTAATATTCACGAAACCCATAAAGATGGAGGATTTAGCATGATGATAGTATTATGGATGGTCGTCATTATTAGTTTTATCGCAGCATTCGTTGGGCTGGTCGTACCAATGCTGCCAGGTGTGCTGTTGATGTGGGTAGGATTTTTTATCTATCATTTTGGTATCAATAACGAAGAATTGACATGGTTCTTCTGGATTGCGATGGCGATGCTGACTTTTGTTACGTTAATCAGCGACTATATAGCTGGCAGTTACTTCGTCAAAAGGTACGGTGGATCAAGAGCAGGAGAATTTACAGCAGCAATCGGTATCATTATCGGTAGCTTCCTTTTTCCACCGCTCGGCATTATCATCGTGCCGTTTATAATGGTATTATTTGTTGAACTTTTTATCCAAAGAGATATAACAAGAGCTTTTAATGCGAGCATCGGATCGCTCTTTGGATTTTTGACAAGTACCGTCGCCAAGTTTTTAATATTGATTATTATGGTCATCTGGTTCGTACTGGATGTGTTGATATAGACTTTGGTGGAAACAATAGTCTTGTTAATAGATAGTGATGTGGCAAGTTAGCGCATAAATAATACACATGAGCCAATTTTCTATAATCAAAATGTTTCATAAGCATCAATTGGTGGGATATAATAACTAATAATAATAAACCTAGGAGGAACATATATGTTTCGCAGCAAAAATGATTTTATTACGCAGTATCGTCAGGAAGGTGAAACGACTCTCGCCTGTATAAGAGAATTAACAGATGAATCTTTAACACAAGCGGTAACTGAACTAGATAGAACTTTAGGAGAGCTTACCTGGCATATCGTTCAAAGTCTCGGTGGGTTTGCAGAACGCGCAGGTATTTCAGTAGAAGGTGCGAACTATAGCTCTTCTATGCCAGAAACGAAAGCGGAGATTTTAGAGGAGGCAGAGAAGATAGTTAACAATACGTTAGCAGCCTATGAAGCTAGCCTAACAGACGAGAATTTGAATGATGATGTTGATTTCTTTGGACATAATCTCGCTAAAGGTGCTTTACTTTATTCAAATATTACACATTTGGCTCATCATAGAGGACAGATGACAGTATTGATGAGACAAGCGGGTCTTAAAGTCCCTGGCATTTATGGGCCATCACGAGACAGTGAATAATAAATAGTTTATTCAAGTGGACTGTATCTATTTTTTACAGTCTGCTTATTTTTTTGAATTAAATTTACAACTTTGAATCGTTAATAGCATCAAATATAAATATTGGAGTGGTCAGTTTTGGAGAATTTTATCGTAATACTCAGTTTGGTACTTGCAGTTATCATTTCTACCGTGATTCATTTTTACATCCCTAAAGTTCCGCTCGCTTTTATCCAGATAGCTATAGGGATGCTCATTTTTTTAACACCTATCCCTCTAAATGTAGATTTTGAACCGGAACTCTTTCTAATTGGTATTATCGCACCATTACTATTTCTTGAAGGTTACACTGTATCCAGGCTATATATGATCAAATATTTAAAACCGATTATATTGATGGCGCTAGGCCTTGTCTTCACAACTGTAATTGGTCTGGGATACATTACACATAGTATGATTCCATTTCTACCGATGGCTGCATGCTTTGCACTCGCTGCAATTATTTGTCCGACTGATGCGGTGGCAGTTCAGGCGATTGCACAAGATAAGAAACTCCCGCGTGGACTGATGACGATTCTTGAAGGAGAATCTTTACTGAATGATGCAGCGGGGATATTAAGTTTTAATATCGCGATTGTCGCTTTAACGACAGGTGTATTTAGTGTCACAGGTTCGATCACACAGTTCTTTATCTCTTCATTAGGTGGGTTAGTTGTGGGTCTGTTTATAGGATTAATCTTTGTACAGATTAGAATCCTTCTGGTTAGAAAAGGGTTTGAAAATGAATATATTTATATATTAATACAGCTCCTTACGCCTTTTGTCATTTACATGGCTGCTGAAAGTATTCACGTTTCAGGTATTATTGCAGCTGTAGTTGGCGGAATCATCCATGGAATTGAACGAGATAGGTTATCTCAAGCGACGACACGTTTGCAACTTGGGTATAACAATACATGGGGATTACTCTCTACTGTTCTGAATGGCTTTGTCTTTACATTGCTAGGGTATTTAATCCCTCAAGTTACACTTTCGCTGACTGAACATGATGAAAAAAGTATTTTTTCAACAATGATATACACGCTTGTAATCGCATTACTTGTTTATATTTTTAGGTTTATATGGGTATTTGTACTCTATAATAAGTTTTATATTCCAGAAAGTCGTTTTGAAAAAGTGCTAAAGCATGAAGATATTGATAAATTTGATAAGAGACCCAATCGTTTTAAGTATGCGTTAATTGCTACTGTGTGTGGTGTGCATGGCACAATCTCTATGGCCATAGCATTGACGATACCAGTAGAAATCATGAACGGAGAGTATTTCAACTATCGCGATAACTTACTATTTATCACAGCAGGTGTGGTGGTCATTAGTTTAGTTGTTGCACAAATTTTCTTACCACTATTAACACCAAAAGCAGAAGATAATAGCGTAGATTCCCACCTTGATTTCAGAGAAGCATATATATTGATCAAAGAATTTGGAATGAAATATATTCATAAACAAACTACACCTGAAAACAGTATGATTGCCGGAAATCTCATACGTCAGTATACGATGCAGGTTGGATTTTATAGTGAGGTAAGTGACAGAGAGTATAATCCGAAAGAGTTTGATAGACTGCATGCGATTGCACTTGAAACAGAAATGAAAACGCTTGATGAACTGGTAGAAAATGATGAGATTACACAGAGTGCATTTAACAACTACGTTCAATATATCGAAAGAACAAAGATATTCGCCTCGACAAGCTTCTTCAGAAGAATGGTGTTTTTAATTCGCATGCATGGTAAGCGTAAAGCATTTGAAAATAGATTGAATCAGTCAAGTTCGCTCTCGCTAAAAAATAGTCTGTTAGAAATTCAAAAAATTGCATCACGTGTACACTATAACGTTGTGCAACGATTGTCCGAAGAAATAAGTAGAGAGAATCGGATAGAAGTTGCGCTTGTGTCAGATAACTATTTGAATCGGGTAAATCAGATTAAGAGAAATGCCACGAATGAAACGATTGATGATGATGAAACGTTATTTGCGCTTGATGTATTAGCAGTCGAAAAAGATATGGTAGCAAGGCTCGTGAAAAAAGCTAAGATCAGTCGTGAAGTAGCAGTTGAGTTGAGACAAGCATTGAACTATGATGAAATGATGCTGTTGGATACGGAAGACTAGACAGACATTGATACCATTAACGAATAAGAAGGAAGCCTGAAATGATACTCTTTCAGGCTTCCTTCTTATTCTTTCTAATAATAGTATCAAGCATTTAGGGGAGTTTTACCTTGGAAATCAACATATTCATATGCGAGATTTACAGCATCATCCGTTGGTGCTTCAACGTCTTCTAACGGATATTTAATACCAAGTGCTTCCCATTTATGAACACCAAGCTGGTGGTACGGGAGGATTTCGAACTTTTCAACATTTTCTAGACTATTGATGAACTGACCCAGCTTGATGAGATCATCTTTATCGTCAGTAACACCTGGCACTAACACGTGTCTAATCCATACGGGCTGTTTTCTATCTGATAACATACGGGCAAATTTTAGTATATGGGTATTGGGTTTTCCGGTTAAACTTAAGTGTTTCTCATTATCGATATGTTTAATATCGAGTAAGAATAAATCTGTATTTTCTTGTACAGGATCAAAGTGATTCATAAATGCTGGCGTTTCATTAAAACATCCTGCTGATGTATCGATACAAGTATGGATACCTTCTGCCTTTAATCTTTTGAACAGTTGTTCTATAAACGGTAACTGGAGCAGTGGCTCTCCGCCACTGATCGTTACGCCACCGCCTGATGCGTTGAAGTAGGGGAGGTAAGGCACAATTTCTTCAACCATTTCTTCAGCTGTCACTTCGCGTGAAGGTGTTCCAATTTCCCAAGTATCAGGATTGTGACAGAACTGGCAACGAAGCAGACACCCTTGTGTAAATAAGATGTAGCGTAAACCAGGTCCGTCAACCGTCCCTAAACTCTCGATTGAATGTATATGTCCTTTAATCATTTAAATCCCCGTCCTTCTTGTTAATACTTATATCATTACATTTTTTCGTGGAATGTTCTAGAAATAACATCCAGTTGTTGTTCACGAGTTAATTTAATAAAGTTTACTGCATATCCTGATACACGGATTGTAAGCTGTGGATACTCTTCTGGATGCTCCATTGCATCGAGTAAAGTTTCTCTGTTGAACACGTTAATGTTTAAATGGTGACCATGCTGCATCGCATATCCATCTAATACTGCAACTAGGTTAGATTGCTGTGCATCGTCTTCTTTACCTAAAGATTTCGGTACGATAGAGAACGTATTAGAGATACCATCTTTACAGCAGTCATATGGTAATTTTGCTACTGATGATAATGATGCAAGTGCACCTTTAGTGTCACGACCATGCATTGGGTTCGCACCAGGCGCGAAAGGTTCTCCTGCTTTACGTCCGTCAGGTGTGTTACCTGTTTTCTTACCGTATACGACGTTTGAAGTGATTGTTAACACACTCATTGTATGCTCTGAATCACGATATGTTTTATGTTTGCGAAGTTTTGCCATAAATGATTCTACAAGTTCAACTGCAATATCATCAACACGTGGATCGTTGTTACCGTATTGAGGGAATTCACCTTCAGTTTCGAAGTCGACAACAAGTCCGTTTTCATCTCTGATTGTTTTTACTTTCGCGTATTTAATAGCTGATAATGAGTCAGCTGCAACTGAAAGACCAGCGATACCTGTAGCCATCGTACGAATGACCTCAGTATCATGTAACGCCATTTCAATTCTTTCGTAGCTGTATTTATCATGCATATAGTGAATAACATTCAATGAGTTAATATATACGCCAGCTAACCATTCCATCATTTGATCGAATTGTTTGTATACAGTGTCATAATCTAAGACTTCATCAGTAATCGGTGCAAAGTTTGGACCTACTTGAGCGCCAGACTTTTCATCAATCCCACCGTTAATAGCGTATAACAATGTTTTTGCTAAGTTCGCACGAGCGCCGAAGAACTGCATTTGTTTACCAATCTTCATCGCTGATACACAGCAGGCGATACCATAATCGTCACCGTAGCTCTCACGCATTAAATCATCGTTTTCGTATTGGATTGAGCTTGTTTTAATACTCATCTTAGCACAGTATTTCTTAAAGTTTTCAGGTAAACGCGTAGACCAAAGTACAGTTAAGTTTGGCTCTGGTGCTGGACCTAAGTTATCTAATGAATGTAAGAAACGGAATGAACTTTTCGTTACAAGTGGACGGCCATCAATACCAACCCCACCGATAGACTCTGTTACCCAAGTTGGATCTCCAGAGAATAATTCATTGTAGTCTGGTGTACGTGCAAATTTAACTAAACGCAACTTCATAATGAAGTGGTCGATAATTTCCTGAACTTCCATCTCAGTGATGGTACCCGCTTTAAGATCACGCTCAGCGTAAATATCTAAGAATGTAGATACACGACCTAAACTCATTGCTGCACCATTTTGTTCTTTAATTGCAGCAAGGTATGCAAGGTAAGTCCATTGAACAGCTTCTTTGAAGGTCTCAGCTGGACGGCTTAAATCAAATCCGTATATTTCACCCAACTGTTTCAATTCGTTTAATGCACGGTACTGTTCAGATACTTCTTCACGTAAACGAATAATATCTTCGCTCATCACACTAGATAAGTTATGGAAATCTTTATGCTTTTCTTTCATTAAGAAATCCACACCGTATAAAGCGACGCGACGATAGTCACCGATAATACGGCCGCGACCGTAAGCATCTGGAAGACCAGTGATAACGCCGGCTTTACGGCAAGCTAACATTTCTTTAGAGTAAGCATCGAACACACCTTGGTTATGTGTCTTACGGTAATCTGTGAAGATACGTTCAGTTTCGGCATCTAACTCATAACCATACGACTCACAAGCTGCTTTCGTCATACGAATCCCACCGAACGGCTGCATTGAACGTTTGAAAGGTTTTTCAGTTTGAACACCAACGATTGTTTCCAGGTCTTTGTCTAAATATCCAGCATCATGAGAAGTAATGCTAGATACAACTTTAGTGTCCATATCCCACATACCACCACGTTCGCGTTCTTCTTTTGATAACTGCATCACTTGTTCCCAAAGTTTTTTCGTAGCTTCAGTAGGACCAGCCAAGAATTCATCTTTACCTTCAAAAAGTGTGTAGTTCAGTTGAATAAATTCACGCACATCAACGCGTTTGTTCCATTTACCTGATTTGAACCCTTCCCAAGCATTTGTTCTTTTTGTCTCTTCTTTAAACATATAAATCCCTCCAGAATTTTTTGTTCACCAATTCACAAACTTAGTATAACAAGGATTACGTGAAAAGTATCACAAAAGCATAAAAAAATTTAAAAAATGCAAAAACCCTTCATACCAGTACTTTAACTGTAATGATACAGAGGGTAAAAAAGAGACTATTATATATAACAGATTGAAACTTTTATTCTTATGATTCTAAAAAGTAGTTTTAAAAAATAAATACATGTACAATAATTGAGGTGATTACAATGAAAGAAATAACAAGCGAGGACCCGCTGATCGAGCAAATTGCATGGATACATGAGCAGATACCGAAATCCTATGATAGCCACTATGTAACGACTGAACTTGAAGTGAAACTCAGGACTGAATCTATACGATTGCTGATGAAATATAATCATGATCGTATCATTATAGTCGAAAAAGCACGATTATCAGCCTTTATCTGGTTTCATATTGGAGAGAAGACACATGTTAAGTCCTTATATGTCCATCCAGATGAACGCGGCAAAGGATATGCACATAGGCTTAAGCAATATGTAGAGAGATTATCATTATCCGCAGATGTCCACTATATCTATGGACACGTTCATCCGGATAATCACGCTATGAGAAGACTTAACCACCAGCTTAGCTATAGGGCAGATGATAAATTGATGTATAAACATATTGAAATGCCATATGATTAGCACATTATACATCGATGAAAGAAAGATTGGTTTTAATCAAGGAATTATTTAAAAATGGCGTTTCAGACTTTGTTGAGTCTCGAAACGCCGTTTTTCTACGTTAGCCACCTCTGACTGTACTGCACTGATAAATATTATGCCATTCTTTAAACATCGGGCCTGTACTTCCACCTACAGGGTCGGTGTCAGGTAATGGTACAGTATTGATGATCTTGTTTACTTCATTTATATTCTCATAAGATGTCAATGTTTGTGCTGCTGTTGTATCTGGATATGCACCTACAATAGTAAAATCGTCACTTTGTTCTAATTTTTTATGACCGTAACCTGCTGGTAATAATAGAACATCACCTTGTGTAACTTCAATATTTTGGCCGTTCTCCCCACCGATTAATAGTGTGCCACGACCACTTTTTACCCCAAGGACTTCATGCTGGTTGGGATGGAAGTGATGATAATCAAATACACCATTGGTCCATATATTATGCCATGCATTATTTTTAAAGCGTGTTTCGAAATGACTTTCCTCTGTATTATATATAATTACCGGCAGAATCATATGGTTGGGTGTAGAAGGGGATGTGGGTGTGTGTAATATTTTATATTTCATAGGCTATACCTCCTTTTATATGTAGTATACCCCTTGTAAAGGGTGTTAATACAATATATTTTATTGTTATTATGATAGAATATAGATATATTGTGAAGGTGGGATTGTATTGAAATATGTAACAAGTGTACTGGCACTTACTCTAGTGCTGAGTGCATGTGGTAATAAAGAGACAGACTTAAAGCAGTCTGTAGAAAAGCTTGACGCAAAAAAAGCGGAGCTAACGAAAGAATATCATGCGATTAAAGAAAAAAATGATAAACTAGATGAAAAAATAAAAGCAAATGAAGATAAATTAAAAGAGATAGAAGAAAAAAATGAAGCCGAAATTAAAGAACAGATTGCAAAAGAGGAAGCGGCTAAAAAGCTAGAACAGGAAAAGCGTAAGACGAGAGCTAAGCTAAAGAAAGAAGAACGATTAAAGCAGCAGCAAAAAGTTAAGGAAATGTTAGCTGCTAAAACGATGCCGAACACTATAGAGACAACAACGCACGGCAAATCGACACTTGTGAAGTCGATTGATAATGTTAATCTATCGATACATGATAACGGTGTTGAGAGCAATGTTAAGCGTCTACAGATTTTTAAGATTACAAACATAGAAAATCAAAAGGTTATTTTTAAAGGCGCATCTTCCGGTTATACACTTCTTTATGAAGTCCATACGAAAAATAATAATCAGGCTCCTGTCTACTATAATAATACGAGCAAGCTTGTAGTTGGAAAGACTGTCATTTATTCTGATGCGACATCATTTATTCCTCAGGAATTACAAGAAGATTTCGTGAAGTCTGAAGAACGGGCGTACAATGAATATGGGCCAAAGGAGTCTACAGTGAGCTATAAATCGATTGCACTAGATGAAAAGACATATCAAGCTTTAACACAAGATGGAGGAAAACTCTATTTATTAGGTGGTACATCGACAAAGCCGAATAGTGAAGCACAATCAGAAATTGTATCAGAACCTTATACGATTTCCTGATGTTTTTCTTTTATAATTAAGGGAATAATAAATTAAATATATTAGAGGTGATATCATGCATGAAGAAAAGTTCGTATTAATGGAAGGCGAAACGATGACATTGACTGAAATTGCAAGTGAGTTAGAGCATATTACAGGCTATACAGCACTTGATACTTTTGGAGATATTGAACGTGTTGTTGCACAAAAGCCAAACTTTGAGCAAGATTTTGAAACGTATATAATCAATTATCAGTTTA
Source organism: Macrococcus psychrotolerans (assembly GCF_038095555.1). Classification (NCBI taxonomy): domain Bacteria; kingdom Bacillati; phylum Bacillota; class Bacilli; order Caryophanales; family Staphylococcaceae; genus Macrococcus; species Macrococcus psychrotolerans. The sequence goes on from NZ_CP124591.1 coordinate 472,851, forward strand.
ACGAGTCTGAAGATGAAGTTGATGTAACTGTTACAACCCGAAAGGATGGCAGACAACATCTTAAGAAGGATAAAGTTAAGATTAGATTAATATCATATAAAACGAGATCATAAAGCCTTAGCATCTGTTAAGGCTTTTTATAAAGGAGAAGGTTATGAAGAAGTTGATACTTTTATCCATATTGTTTCTCACGGGATGCACGCAGCCAGCACAGTTTTATGATGGACAAGCTGATGTCCTATTTGATGCTGCACATGGACAGACTGCAGGTGAAGCAGATTGGGTGATTGACGGTGCTTTCTCTAGTTTCAATGATGTAATTCGTGATATGGATTATAAAACAGTGAGCACTGATTATGACACGACATTAACATATGAAAAATTAAAACAGTACAAAGCAGTCATTATACCTGAACCTAATATTCCCTTTAAAGTTGAAGAACAGGAGGCTATTCAACGTTTTGTCGGTGAAGGGGGGAGTATTATGATGATTGCTGACCATTATAATGCTGATCGAAATTTAAATCGATTTGACTCTTCAGAAATATTCAATGGGTATCGAAGAGGCGCATTTGATGATATTACAAAAGGATTATCACACGATGAAAAGCAATCAGAGCGTATGCAGAATGTGAAAGGTTCAGATTTTCTTTCAGATACATTTGGTGTACGTTTTAGATATAATGCCCTCAATAATGTCAGGATTGATGCAGATTCAGCATACGATGCTTTCGGTCTTCTGGATAATGTGCAAAGTATCAACATGCACGCAGGCAGTACAATAGCAATTACGAACCCTAAAATCGCAAAAGGAATTATCTACCCAGGCAAACTATCACAAAATGATCGCTGGCCGCACGCGGTTGACCAAGGGATATACACAAAAGGGGGTAAAGATGAAGGCGCCTTCGTAGCGATCAGTAAGTATAAAAAAGGAAAGGCTGTCTTTATCGGTGATTCTTCGATAGTAGAAGATGAAACACCAAAGTATGTACGTGAAGACAACGGTAATACGAAGAGAACGTACGATGGTATTGAAGAAGCGAGTCATAAAGTACTGCTCAAAAATTTGGTTACCTGGATGATGAAACCTGAAGCTTATACTACATTAGAAGGTAAAGTGACGCCAGATCAGAAGACACCCCTATTAAGAATGGAAGTTCCACAGCAATCTAAGGAACCAAAACAAGAACCTTGGGGACAACCTGGCCACGGTTACAAGTGGTATGACCCTACTACTTTTGAACAGGGGAGTTTCGGTGCAGATTCAAATAAACGAGTAGAGAATAAGTCCGTTACAAAGAAATCTGAGCCACTTGAAATACAGGCGCCATCATCCGTTTATTCGGGAGACTATATCAAGATCGATATATATAGTCAAAAGCAGATGAAAGATGTTGCAATCGAACTCATAGATAGTGATGGAAGACAGGTAGGATTATTTAACGGTCGTCCACCAGGGAAATCTGATACATATAATATGAGCGCAAAAGAAAATCGCTTTCATTGCTATTTTAATGGTAAGATTGCAAGAGAAGCAGCGCATTCAGTTACGATTAAAGTGTATGTGAAAGGACAGATGATACATAGTAAGCGTATAGACATAAATAGCTGAAAAGAGGTCGGACAGTGAAGCTTATAAAGTTGATTGTGAGTATTGGAATATGTTCATTAACATTTACTTGTAATGTTCAGGCAACTGAGAAACAGCCAAATAATAATGTACAGTTGCAGAACGCTGAAAAAGTAAAGACAAAACCGATAATTACCCAGAAGAAGACAGTTCAGACGAAAGCAATACCACCTTTTAAATCCAGACCTTATAAAGGACAGGTCATTAATGAAAATGTACTGGTTGTATTAATGGATTTTAGTAATGCGCCACACGGAAAGCTTACGCAGAAGGATACCGAAAACTATATAAAATCATATGATAAGAAATACTATAATGACCTGTTCTTTGGTAAGAATGTCACAGGTCCAGGAGGATACAAATATCATTCACTTAAATCCTATTATAATAGTGCATCAAGTGGCAGTCTCTCATTAACAGGACAAGTAGCGGGATGGTATCGTGCGAAACATCCGATTCAATATTACGGTGCTAACAATGATGCACGGGCTTCTGAGCTGGTTATGGAAGCAGCGGAAAAAGTTGCTAAAGACAAAAAGATTGATATGAAACGCTATGACAGATTTGATTATTATGATCTTGATAAAGACAAAAAAGTAAACGAACCCGATGGTATCATCGATAAGTTTGTTGTCGTATATAGTGGTATCGGTGAAAGTGAAGGTGGTGGGAAATTTGGACAGAATACGATCTGGGAACATGTTTCCGAAGTGCCATTCACTAAAGATAATAAGCCGTCAACGATTCCGGGAACCTATAGCAAGAATTCAAAGTTTCTAAAGAAACGACTAGCAATTGCAGAATATGGCATGATATCTGAAGACAGTACAGTAGGGACAGTAGCACATGAGTTTGGACATATGCTTGGACTACCTGATGAATATGACACAGCGAGTAGCTCGGTGAGTCATGCAGGTGAACCAGTTCGTTATTGGTCGCTTATGAGTTATGGTAAAGATGCCGGAAAGATTCCTGGATTGAACCCTGTCAGTATGAGCCCTTATGCTAAGATGCTTATTCAGAGAATCTACGGTGGTAACTGGATTCGTATCAATGAAGTAGATTATAAGCAGATTAATGCGAAGAAAAAGTATTATTTGCTGGATCAATCTGCTTATAAAGGACAGAACAATAACGTCATTAAAGTAAACTTGCCCCCGTTACAAAAGAAAGTAAAGGGTAAGCTAAAGAGCTATAAGCGCTATTATTTAATTGAGTGGAGGAATCATACAGGTTTAGATATCGGTTTATCGAGAATTAAAGATTCTTTTGGCATAAATAAATATGGTAAAGGAATGCTTGTGTGGTATGTGAATGAATATTATAAAGATAATAGTAATTTATCTAAACATTTTGGTGAAAGTTTGATTGGCGTAGTCGATGCGAGCCCTGGAAATATTCGTACTTCTGGTGGGTATATGCCGATGACAGATATACAAATTTTTGATGCGCCATTCAATACAAGATCTTTTGGGCAATACAATTCGAATAAAAACTATTTCTTCAAGAAGAAATCTACAGCACCAGTACTACTTTTTGATGACAGGAATTATTCGAAAAAAGCGATGTTAAATATGCAGGCCCCAGATAGTAGCCGTGTATTACCTCAACTTGGTATTAAAATTAAAGTTGAAGACCAAAATAAAGAAGGTACTGTCGGAAAGATCAGTATATATAAATGAGGGGTAATCGATGACATACTTTGAAACGGAACGTCTCATTTTTAGAAATTGGCATAACTCAGATCTTGCGCATTACATTGAACTGAATCGGAATTTTGAAGTGAGAAGATACTTCCCGGATATACTGAGTAAGGAAAGAAGTGAGCGTATCTTTGATATCATGTACAAAGAAATAGAGCGTGACAAACATGGTTTGTTTGCAGTGACTTTAAAAGATGGCACATTTATCGGTTTTATTGGGACGCTGTTTGCTGAATATGACGCTTCAATCCCACATAGTCCATTTTATGAAATTGGCTGGAGGATATTACCGCAGTTCACTGGTAATGGATATGCGACAGAAGGTGCAGAAGGTCTGATAGATTACATGCGTATGCTAAAGATAGAAGATTTATATGCGTATACATCTGTAAATAATATAAAGAGTATCAATGTAATGAAGAAGTTAGGAATGAAGGATGTTACAGCATTTGTTCATCCGCACTATCCAGATGAACAAATATTATATAGGAGTGTAGTGAATGATCTTAATCAGTAGCTGTCTTGTAGGACATCCAGTGCGCTATGATGGCCGGAGTAAAACAAATGAAATTATTGCTAGATTAATAGATATGAAAGAGGCGATACATGCTTGTCCGGAAATGCTGGGTGGATTGACTGTTCCCCGTGCACCTGCTGAAATTGTAGGGGGAGATGGCGATGATTGTCTGGATGGAAAGGCGCGTGTGATAACGATTCATGGGACTGATGTCACTGCTGAATTTATCGCAGGGGCCAAGCAGACATTACAGTATTGTATAGATTACAATGTATCTACTGCTGTATTAAAAGCAGACAGTCCAAGTTGTGGTAGCGATCAAATCTACGATGGTTCATTTAACGGAAAGCTGAAAAGTGGGGACGGTGTAACTGCAGCTTTACTACGAAGACATGGTATTCATGTCATAAGTGAAGTTGAATTTGTTAATAATCTAGATGACACACTTTAGTTGAGTAGAATATGTTATGATATTTATTATTGAATGGGGTGAAACGAATGATAACGATTGAACAAGTGAAGGATAGTGCATCGATATCTTTAGAACAATACATGCTGCCAGCAAAACAGATGTTCTTCTCAGGACATCCACGTTACATATTATCCGTTCAAAGAGCAGATTATGCTGCTTTTATTATTAAGAAGGATAATGATGTCATCGGTGTCTTTGCTCTGGATAGAGGTGATATTCTAAATAAGATAGATGCCCCTAGTACAGCAATTTACCTGCGTGGGTTATCGATAGATTATAAATATCAGGGCAGTGGTATTCTAAAGGAAGTCCTGCCTTTGATAGAGACTTATATTAAATCGAACTATGCAGATGTGTGGGCGATTTATTTAATGGTTAATGTAAAGAATGATGCATACTACGCTTTTATCAAATGCGGCTTCATCGATCAGAAGATGATGGTACGCCAAGGATTTAGCCGTCTTAAAGTATTAAAGAAGATAATAAATAACGTCCCTGATTAATAATTCGGGGACGTTATTATTTGTTCAAGCGTTGTTTTGAATTTCGTTCTGTCAGAAGTAGTAAATTTGGCAGGACCTTTTATTCGCTTGTTCATCTTTCTGGATTCATGGTTGATAAATCGTGTGATCAGCAATGCATCAAGGTTGGATTTGGTATATATAAATCCAGTATGATGCATGACAAGCGCTTTATTGATGACAATACTTGCTAATCCATAATCACCAGTTATGACAATGTCATCTTTGTCGACAAGAGATAATATTTTGTAGTCCGCACTATCGCTGGCAGTATCGACATATATCGACCTGACATCTGGACCATATATTTTTGATGAATGATGTGCATAGTCTTTTACAAGAATCACTTCAATGTGATATTTTGCAGCAATGTGTACTGTTTCATCAATCACAGGAGAGCTATCGGCATCGATGATGATTCTGTAGTTAGCGTCTGCCAATTTTTTCGGCCATCTGTTTTCTGTGTCGTTCAAAAAGCTGTGCATTACTAAAGTCTTCATCATTAGGCATTTGTGCATTATGATAATTGTTCGGTTTATGTGGTTCTGTTAACTGATGTTTCTTTAAACCAAATAGAGAACGGTTTTGCTTTGGCGTTTTCACTTTATAGTTTTTGTATTTCTTTAACGCTTTAATTCTTAGTTTTTCGTTTTCTTCTTTTAGCTGGAGCTCAGCTTTATGTCTTTCTTCAATTGATTTGTTGAGCTTCTTACCTAATTGATCGATTTCTTTCTTAACCTTCTTATCTTGTTTAGAAGTTACCGTTTGAGCTGCGTGGAAATTTCCTTTTTCTGCAAGCTTCATTTCTTTGATCAATCGTTTTTCTCGTGCTTTCTCGTTTTTTTCTTCATCACGTCTTCTTGATTCAATAGACTGTGACAATGTTTGACCTAATGTGTTAATCTGTTTTTGCTCAACTTTCTTCTGTTTCTTTTCTTCTTTCGCTTGCTGTACAAATGGTTTCATCTTTTTTTTGTAATGGAGGGCTTTTTTCTCATCTTTATATTTGTCTGCAATAAATGAAGATGTCTTTACAGCACCTCTTTTAATAGTTGTTGTAGCGCCTTTTGCTTTTCTTGCGGCTGTTACTGTTTTATCCTTTGTAACGTCATAGGCTTTAACCGATAAGCCTGTCAGTTGTTGAACTTCTCTCTGCTCTTTCAGTTTATGACGCTCATTGATCAGAGGGACAAGAATGACTGCAGCAACGTTTACTGCTGTTTTAACTTTGTTTTTATTCATATGCAAGCTCCTTTGTATGTAGTTAATAGTATTATAGTATAGATACCCTATAATTAATAAAATTAACAAGAGAGTGGACAATTAATGTCCACTCTCTTGTTAATATTTAAGATGCTCTATTTGATTGATTTAATAAGTCATATTGTCTGAAAGTTTCTTTGAAAGTTTTATAAGTAGTTGATATTCTTCGACCGAGAGATCACTGCTCATATACATATTGAGTGGTATGTCTTTAAGAGGTTCAATCAACTTCTTAGCTTTCTCTGTTAATATTACTTCAACTACACGTTCATCCGAAGACATTCTTCTTCTTTCGACAAGACCATTCGCTTCCATCTTCTTAACGATTGGCGTAATTGTACCAGATTGAAATGCTAACCGTTCTCCGAGCTGTAATACTGGGAGTACGTTATGTTCATCCAGAACCATTAATACGAGGTAATGCTGATAGCTTAAAGAATAGGATTTAAGCAATTCTCTATTATACTTCTTGATGATTTCTCTTTGGACAAGATATAGTTGATAGTCAAGAGTATCTTTGTTCATAATATTGACTCCTTCTATTCAACTTCTTGACTAAACTATAACATCAATTGTGAGAGAATGATAGTAAATTTCATAAAGATGAAAGAAGCAACCAATAAAAAAAACAGCAGTGAATACTGCTGTTTAGATTCCCTTGCCGATACCGAATCCAAAATAAAGTACTGCAATAACAGCGACAAGAATGAGACGGTATATTGCAAATGGCATAAGTTTTACACGATTGATTAAACTTAGGAACAGACGAATAGATAATACCCCGAAAATAAATGCAGCGATAAAACCAACAATATAAAATAAAATCTGGTCGCTATGAATATATTGTATATTGCTCGCTAAACTTTTAGCACTTGCTGCAAACATGATAGGAACTGCCATGATAAATGTAAAATCACTTGCAGCTTTATGGTTCATCTTAAGCAGCACACCCGCTGAAATCGTTGATCCACTTCTTGAGAAACCTGGCCATAATGCAAGACATTGTGCAACCCCGATGATCAGTGCTTGCTTATAGGTCATTTCATCTACAGTCGTTGTATGTGTTACCTTCTTATTGAATAGGTCTGCTGCAATCATCAACAGCGCACCTAAAGCAAGTCCGATAAGCACAGTAGGGACACTGAAGAGATGTTTGTCAATAAAGTCATCGAACAATAGTCCCATAATTCCTGCAGGTATTAACCCGATAAATATATGAAGTAAATTAAGACGTGGACCCTCAGTCTTAGTTTTTTCTATATGGAGCACTTCCAGAAATCGATGTCTGAATATCCAGGCAGCAGCAAATATTGAGCCGAGCTGAATCACAATTTTAAATGTATTGGCCGATTCCTGGCTATTAAGTACGTACTTTGTCTGTAACCACATATCATCAACTAAGATCTGATGTCCTGTTGAAGAAACCGGCGCGAATTCTGTAAGTCCTTCTACAATCCCTAATATTAATGCTTTAACAAGCTCAAAAAAAGTCATGTGTTAACCACCTTTTAGTCATTATTTAATATTTCCATGAACACTTAAAAGATTATAGCATAAACGACACTTTTCCACACTTTTCATTTCTATGAAATATAAGCGGAAAAGTTTATATTTATAATAGATGCCGTTATAATGCTTTATAGGAGTGATAATGTGAAATTTTTAACAAAATTATCTTTTAACTATAGATGGGCCCACGTTATATTTTTTATATTAAGTATATTATTGAGTGTTATTATTGTATTGCAAAGTATACAAATTGGTAAGGTGGTTGATGCGGTACTTTATCAGCATAAGATAGATTTTACTTTTGTTCTGTTTACGATTTTTATCATTTTAATATCTAGAAGTAGTGTACAGATGGGACTGAAGGTAACTGGAAACACGCTCAGTATTAAGGTGAAACATCAACTCAGAGCGTTTTTAAGCAAGAAAAAAGATGATGCAGGCACTGTTATGAATAACATACAGCAAGGTATAGAGGGGATTCATCCATTCTTTAGTGACTATTTGCCACAAGTGTATCGTTCTACGTTTATTCCATGTTCAATTCTGGTATTTTTATGTTTCTTTCATTATCAGACTGCACTAATTATGTTAATTACAGCACCTTTTATTCCTATATTCTATATTATTATAGGTATTAATACTGAAAAAGAAGCGACACGTCAAATGCTGAGTCTCAATAGGTTCTCAAACTACTTTCTAAATGTTATGAAAGGTATAATGACGATTAAAACATTTGATTATGAAGAAAAAGCGCTGAAGCAAACAGCACAATATTCAGAACGTTACAAAGAACATACGATGAAAATTTTGAAGACAGCGTTTCTTTCTACCTTAATGCTGGAATTTATCTCGATGCTATCAATTGGTATCATTGCTTTAGAAATTGGACTGTCACTGCTAGTGTTTCATAGTGTAAGTTTTTATACGTCAGTCGTAGTGCTGATGCTTGCGCCGGAATTTTATAATGCGCTCAAGGATCTTGGTCTAGCATTTCATACAGGTAAAACAGCAGCGGGTTATGGAGAAATATTGAGTGAGCAAATGACAGAATCCGTGCCGCAAGTGGAGTATATCACTGAAGACATTATTCGTTTTACAAACGTTAAGACGCATTATGACAATAGTGAGTTTACTCTTGACATTCCAGAGCTTGATTTACCGCTTGATCATTATACGATCGCTGGTGCGAGTGGTTCTGGCAAATCAACATTCGCGAAATTACTGTGTAATAGGGTTCCTTTTGAAGGACAGATGTCGTTAAGTAATAAGTTACAGAATGAAGTTGTCTATTTATCTCAGTTTGATGCAATTCTTTCTGATAGTGTGATCAACAATATCACGATGTTCAATGATTACAACTTTGAACAAGTCGTGGCACTAGCGAAAAAATTTAGGCTTCATGAGCGATTTACAAGGATGCCTGATGGTTATGACACAGTTATTGGACCAGAAGGTGAACAGCTTTCTGGAGGAGAAACGAGAAGACTATCATTAATGCGTGTATTTTTATATCCGAAAAAGCTGATTATTCTTGATGAACCAACGGCAATGCTGGATAAAGAAAGTCGAGATATCATACTCGGGGCAATTGAAGAATTAAAAGCGCATAGTTATATCATGATGATTGCCCATCATGAAGAAACGGTGAAGCAAAGTAAGCGACTGGTATACGTCCAGAATGGTCGTATTACACGTGTTTCAAATGAAGAAATGAGGTTGAATAATGATGAGATGGATGAATGAGTGGGTCAGTAAATCGATTATTTTATCAATTGTTATCGGTTTATTAGGAGCACTTACATCAATCGGAATGTTTAGTTTAAGTGGTCTCATGTTATCGAAGAGCGTATTGAATGTGCCGCTATATACTTTAATTGTCCTTGTCGCAACAATTAAATTGTTCGGTGTCGTACGCGCAATATGCAAATATTTTGAGCGTCTTATCTCTCATGACGCAACGTTTGAGATGCTTAAAGATATCAGGGTTAGGACTGTAGGTATACTACTTGAAAATTTTGAGCATATACAGTCAGATTACAAATTGTCTGATGTGCTGAACCGTACTGTCAATAATATTGAAAAACTTCAGAATAAATTGTTGAGAGTGATCTATCCACCGATTATCGCACTATTAACAACATTAACTGTAATACTTGTATATATTCAGTATAGTATGTATGCCGTAATTGTGATTGCAATTGCCATGATGATAATGATTATTGTACTTCCTAATATATTCGCAAGACAGCTGGAAGTGGTTGTCCATAATAAATATGAATCGACTGCACAATATGAAAATAAGCTCATGGATTATCAGCTGCATTATGAGACAATTCAAATCTTTGATGAAAACCACCGTTTTGAGCAGCAGTTAAATAAACTGCAAGATCGTATGGAATCGAGCATAGCGAAAGAAAATAAAGTTATTACTCTGTATGATTTTCTGTTAAATGCGATATCTATGGCAGCAATATTCTCAACGATTACTGTCATGATTGTTGATCCTTCACTAAATGTGATGATGTACTTAAGTCTTGTGATGGTAACCATTACATTATTTGAAATGAGCATACCGATGGTGCATTATCCCTACCACAAAGCGGAATCGAATCGCGCAGAAGAAGAGATTTCTGAACTAACATATAATGATGTAGAAAAAATCAACCTCCCGTTTGAAGCGTTAGAATTGTGTGACGTATCTGTTAAGAAAAAAAAATTGATTCTAGATACAATCAATCTGAAGATGACAAAAGGTCAAAAGATAGGGATTGCTGGTCGTAGCGGTTCTGGGAAAACGACTTTGGCGCATACGATACTGGGCTTAAATCAGATAGAAGGAAATTATATGTTAAATGGAAATTCTATACAATTACCTGTCGATCTGCTGTCAATGTGGAATGTCGCGACACAGGATACGCATTTTATCGAAGGAACAATCTCTGAAAATATGTTTTTATCTGTTGCAGATAAGGAATTAGAAGAACTGCTTCTTCATTTTAACTTGCCCTTTAAAGCCCAAAGTACCGTAGAAGCTTTCGGAAGTAATCTATCTGGAGGCGAAAAGAAACGACTACATTTTATAAGGATGATATTAAGAAATAAACCGTTATGGTTAATGGATGAACCATTTAATGGCGTAGATAACGAAAACATTGAAATTATGATGGCATACTTAAAACGAAATCAAATTACACTGATACTCATAAGTCATGATACTGAATTATTGAAAACGATGGATGAAATCTTAGTGATGGATGCAGGTAAGATTGTAGAAAGAGGAACATTTCAACAATTGTACAAAAATAAAACGACATTGTTTAATGCACTTTCAGAGGTGTAATAATTATATTAATATAATTAAAATGTAATTCTTTTGATATTATGATTAATAAATTATTATTTATATCAAATATTATGATAAAATAATAATAAATAATAATCAGGAGGATAAATTATTGAAAGTCGCATGGATTACAGATACTGCATCAGGATATAAGATTGGTGCTCATCAAGATATATTCGTCGTGCCAATGGGTGTGATATTAAATGATAAGCATTACCAGGATCAAGCAGAATTATCAGTGGAGGAATTCTACTCTTTACTGCAGGAATATGGAGATGGAGCGAAAACAACGCAACCTAATTTTCAGGCACTGCATGAAATTTATGAACATATTGAAAAGCTCGGTTATACGCATGTTATTGCGATACATCCTTCAAGCGAACTCACGGGATCGTTCCAGAATTCGGTGAAAGCAAGTCAAGAATCTTCACTAATCAGTGCAGTTATTGATTCAAGAATCGGTAGTTATCCGATGAAAGCAATGATTAATAAAGGGATATCTTTATTTGAAGAAGGGTATTCTTTTGAAGAGGTCGTTGATAAGTTAACGTCTTATACAGAGGATACAGTCCTATTCTTACAACCGAAAAACTTAAGCCAGATGAAAAAAAGCGGACGTGTCTCTAAGACACAGAGCTTTATGGCAGGATTATTAAATATTCAGCTGATTCTTCAGTTTGAAGAAGGTAAAATCTACCCTATAGAAAAGGTGAGAACCAAGAAGAAAGTCATCGCGTTGATGAAAAAGTGTGTTGATGAGGCACTTAAAACTGCACAACCGAAAGAAATCTGTGTGGTTTACGCAGGTGATAGAAGCGAAGCAGATATTTATATCGGATGGTTAAAAGAAAAATACCCAGATATTCATATTACCAATGAATTACTTGTCCCAGTTGCTGGTGTTCATCTAGGTTATGGCACGGTAGGAATAGGCTGGATCAATGCATAGATAAAGAGGATTGGTGTACACCAATCCTCTTTATTATGTTCAAATGATAGATTAATCGTTTGACAGATTATTAATAAGTTTGTTCAAGAGTGTACTATAGCATTTTCTCTCTTCCTCCGTGAATTGAGAGACTTCATTGATGATTTCAGTCACTTGATATAAATCATCCTTCATTGCAATACTTTTATCTGTTAAAGAGATGAACACTTCTCTTTGGTCTAGTTCTGAACGTGTACGAACAATTAAGTTGTTAGCTTCCATACGTTTTAGGAGGGGTGAAATTGTCCCGGTATCTAATGACAATTCGGTAACGAGCTTCTTAACATTTACTGGAGACTCATCCCATAAAATTGAGAGTACAAGATACTGGGGATAAGTGATATTATATTTCTTGAAAACTTTATTCGAATAATATCTATTTACTTGGCGGTGTGCATTATATAGATTGAAGCACAGCTGTTTATCTAATCTGAAGTTTTCTGACATTTATTTCCTCCTACTTTATGCGCAAAAATAAATGCGTTTGCTTTTTGCATATCTCTATATTTAGTATACTCTATAATAAATGAATCACCTAACGCATTCTTTTGTAATTTAATACAAAAAAGAACGATATTCAATGCTATTTACAATCTTTAAGTATGGGTGTTAAAGCACCTTACTTATGTTTATTGTTTAATGGAAAAAATATATAATACTCTAAAAAAGGAAGGTTAAATTTATGTCTCAGAAGATGAAAATCATTATTCTTAGTGGGTTTTTAGGGAGTGGTAAGACAAGTTTATTACTCAATATATTAAAACATAATAAAGAAAACAACGATTCCAATATCGCAATATTAATGAACGAACTTGGTGGTTTTAATGTTGACTCTAAAATCATTGGAGAAGAAACGCCATATAACGAATTATTGAATGGCTGTATCTGCTGTGATTTGAAGCATGATGTCGCTGTGCAGATAAGCGATCTCTATCATCGACATCATCCGGACTATGTCATTATCGAGGCGACTGGTGTAGCACATCCTGTAGAGATTTATGATGCATGCACAGATCCAGTGCTTACACCGATTGCCGATGTATATAATATTACTACGATAGTAGATGCTAAGCGTTTTCTGGAAAGAAATAAATATACGGAATCTACAAGAAGACTGATGGAAGAACAGGTAAAATATGCTGATATTGTGATTGTAAATAAGGTGGATATGATAGAGGATGATGAACGTATAGAGGTAACACATCAGCTATTAAACATCAACGCACGTGCCACAATGACAGAAACATCATATAGCAAGATTGAATTCAACCTTTTAGAGCAAAAAGGGAATGAACAGCATGCGCATGTGCATATGCACCATGGAATATCATCTGTTGTGTATACGTTTGATGGACCGGTTGATTCACGTGCGTTCGTAAGTTGGTTGATGCAGTTACCGGACAGTGTTTTGCGTGTAAAAGGATTTATTAAGTTTAGAGAGAACAAAGAACAGACTGTACTGTTTCAGTATGCCTATGGAATTCCTCAATATGAAGAAGAGGCAATGAACCTACCACTTAAACTGGTCGTTATTGGTGAAGGACTGGATAAGCACAAAATTATGGATCAATTAGATCAACTGCAATTTAGTTAAGAAATGTGAATATTTTATCACATTTCTTATTTTTTTTTGCATTTTTATGATTGAAATTGAATGAGTTTGATTGACAATGAATGAAAACAATCATATTATGAAAGTGTTCACAAAGGAGGTCTTCTATGCTGACGATTGAAAGACACAATACGATATTAAGACTTTTAGAGATACATGAGATTGTTACGCTTCAAATGCTTATTGATGAGACGCATTGCAGTGAGTCTACAATAAGAAGAGATCTCTCTACATTAGAAAGTGAAGGTCAGCTGATTCGCATTCATGGAGGCGCAAAAAAGGTGACCGAAAAACATCGAGATGTCGCGCTGTCTGTGAAGTCTACGAAGAAAACGAAGGAAAAAGAGGAAATCGCAAAAATTGCTGCAGCACAAGTGCGGAATAATGACTGTATCTACCTGGATGCAGGCAGCAGCACATTGATGATGATTCCTTATCTGGATCAAGCACATATTACCATTGTAACGAACGGCCTGACACATGTGCCGCCACTTGTTGAGAAAGGTTATGAAGTTTATATGATTGGCGGTTATATTAAACCAGATACGCATGCAAGTATTGGCGTACAGGCGATAGAAAGTTTAAGGCAATTTCGCTTTGATAAAGTATTCATGGGTGCAAACGGTGTGCATTTGACACAAGGTATAACGACGCCCGATATCGAAGAAGCCTATATTAAGCGAAAAGCGATTGAAAAAGCTGAACAGATTTACTTTTTAGTTGATGACAGCAAGTTTGATGAAGTGACATTTGCGAAAGTGTCAGACTTACAAGAAGGCAGAACGATGTTAATTACGAATCGTGAGAATGACCTTCAGCACAAATATGGTAAATATTTAATATAGGAGGTAGTATATGATTTATACAATAACATTGAATCCATCTATCGATTATGTGATGTTTACGGATGGATTTGAAGCAGGCGCATTAAACCGTGCACATACGACTTATAAGTTTGCAGGTGGTAAAGGTATCAATGTTTCAAGAGTACTTAAGTCGCTGAACACAGAGTCCACCGTACTCGGTTTTCTAGGGGGATTTCCCGGGCAATTTATCGAGGATAAGTTGAAGGCGAGCGATATCCAGGTGGATTGTGTTCAAGTAGAGAGTGATACAAGGATCAATGTGAAATTGAAAGGCGCAAGTGAAACAGAAATTAACGCACCAGGTCCTGATATTAATGAAGAAAATATTCAACAGCTAATGAACAAGCTTAAGGCGTTAACATCTGAAGACACTGTCGTAATTGCAGGTAGTATTCCTTCTTCGATGCCAGCTGATATTTATGCACAGATTGCAGAGCTTTGCCATGAACAACAGATTAAATTTGTTGTTGATGCAGAAAAAGCTTTATTAAACTCAGTGTTACCTTATAAACCAGTGTTTATTAAGCCAAATATTGTGGAATTAGAAGAAATGTTTAATACAACGTTGACAACAGATGATGCAATTTATGAAGCAGCGAAACGGTTATTGCATAAAGGTGCGCAGATGGTATTTGTTTCTATGGGTGGAGATGGTGCGATGTTAGTCACTGAAGAGCGATGCTTGAAGGCAACGGTACCGAAAGGACAAGTTGTAAATACTGTCGGCTCAGGAGATTCGACAGTAGCAGGTATGGTTGCCGGATTAACGAACGGCTTATCATTAACGTCTGCATTTAGACAAGCGATTGCTTGTGGTACAGCGACAGCATTTACAGAAGACTTAGCAACGAATGAAGAAATTCAAGAGATAATAAACCAAATACAAATTGAAGAGCTTTAATAATTAGGAGGGAAAATAATGAGAATCACTGATTTGCTTACATTTGACACGATGGCAATGGATTTACAAGCGACAACGAAAGACGGTGTGATCGATGAGTTAGTCGATACATTATCAGCTGCTGGTATTTTATCAGACAAAGCATCATTTAAAGAAGCGATACATGCACGTGAAGCACAGAGTACTACAGGTGTTGGTGAAGGGATTGCAATTCCCCACGCGAAAAATGATGCGGTTAAGAAACCAGCCATAGCATTTGGTAAAGCGGTAGATGGCATCGATTACGATTCACTTGATGGGCAACCAGCGCGCTTATTCTTTATGATTGCAGCACCTGCAGGAGGTGCACAGACGCATCTTGAAGCTTTAGCGAAGTTATCAGGGATATTAATGAATGAAGATGTTAGAACTGAATTATTACACGCAAAGACAAAAGAAGAAGTTATTGAAACAATCAACTTACACGATGAAATTGAAAAAGATGAAGAAGTCGTTTTAGCACCTACTGGAGATGAGGATGATGATAATCTCGTGCTAGCTGTTACCGCATGTCCTACAGGAATCGCACATACGTATATGGCAGCAGATGCACTGAAGAATCAAGCTGTTAAGATGGGTGTGCCGATTAAAGTTGAGACAAATGGTTCAGGAGGCATTAAAAACAGATTAACAGAGGAAGAAATTAAAAAAGCAAAAGGTATTATCGTTGCAGCAGATGTGAATGTTGAAACAAATCGTTTCCATGGTAAGAATGTTGTGACAGTACCAGTAGCAGATGGCATTAAGCGTCCTGAAGAGCTGATTAATATGGCTTTAGATACATCAAGACCAGCATATACTGCAAAGGATGATAAAGGCACTACGAATTCAGGTGGAGAGCGTAAAGGATTTTATAAACACTTGATGAGCGGTGTATCTAATATGCTACCTTTCGTTGTTGCAGGTGGTATATTAATGGCCATTGCATTTATGTTTGGGATTACATCGTTCGATCCAACCAAATCAGATTACCATCCGTTTGCAGAAGCATTATGGGCGATTGGGAATAAGTCTGCATTCGCTTTAATGGTTCCGATATTAGCAGGTTTCATCGCAATGAGTATTGCAGACCGTCCTGGATTGGCACCAGGTATGGTTGGTGGTATGTTAGCTGTTATGGGAGGTTCAGGCTTCCTTGGTGGACTGATTGCCGGATTCTTAGCAGGTTATTTAGTAGAAGCGATTAAGAAAATGTTAAGTGGTATGCCACAAGCATTAGATGGATTAAAACCGACGCTATTATATCCACTGCTTGGTGTAACAAGCACGGGATTAATTATGTACTACATTATCAACCCACCAGCGAGCTGGTTAAATAAATTAATGGCAGATACCTTAAATAGTATGGATGGAACAAATATCGTATTGCTGGGCTTAGTATTAGGTGGTATGATGGCCATTGATATGGGTGGACCGTTCAATAAGGCATCATACGCATTTGGGTTTGCAGCAATTGAAGCGGGGAACTATGCACCGATTACTGCTGCGATGATAGGTGGAATGGTTCCACCATTAGCAATAGCGCTATCAATGATTTTATTTAAGAAAAAGTATACAAAGACACAACGTGGATCAATCGTTTCAAATATCGTAATGGGAGCATCATTTATTACTGAAGGTGCAATTCCGTTTGCAGCAGCAGACCCATTACGTGTCATCCCATCAATGATTGCAGGAAGTGCAACAGCTGGAGCACTTGCAATGGCATTCGGTTGCCGTGTCCCAGCACCACATGGTGGTATATTCGTAATTGGACTTGATAAAGCACACTGGCCGATGTTCTTACTTGCATTATTCATTGGTGTTGTCGTATCAGCAGTCATTTACGGTTTGATTAAGAAACACCCAGAAGAACTAGAAGTGAAATAAAGTATAAATTATAACCTGCCGTACTAAAATAAAAGTTCGGCAGGTTTTTTATAAATATTTTCAATAGATTGACATATTATAAATCTTTTCTCATTATTTACTGCGTAATATATAATAAATGGGGTATAATATCATTACTTATTAATTGTGAAATAAAAGAACGGATGATATGGATGCTATATTATAAAACATATATAAAAGATAAAGACGCACCTTGGATTACATTTATTCATGGTGCAGGGGGAAGCTCGACGATTTGGTTTAAACAGATACGATACTTCAGAAAAGATTTTAACATATTACTCGTAGATCTTCGCGGACATGGACGTTCATCGGAAGTAATCTGGAAGAAGGAGGACTCATTTAAGACACTTGCCTCAGAAGTTGTCGAAGTACTGGATGAACTTGGTATCCAAAAGACACATATTATCGGAATGAGCTTGGGGACAATCGTTTCTCAAACAGTGGCGAACAAATATCCTGAACGAGTGATATCACTCGTGTTAGGAGGTGCGATTATATCGCTTGATATTCGTACGAAATTCTTGCTGATGATTGGACGACTAACAAAGAATCTTATTCCGTTTATGTTGCTATATAAACTGTTTGCATGGATTATTATGCCGAAGAAGGCTCATGAAGAATCACGTCTCGCTTTCATAAACGAAGCAAAGAAGATGAGTCAGAAGCAATTTGTGAAATGGTTTAGTTTGACGAAACTAATCAATCCTTATCTAAGTCATCTGCAAGTCGCAACGAAGACCATACCGACATTGTTTATTATGGGAGAAGAGGATTATTTGTTTATCCCGCCAGTTGAAAAGGTAGTGAAAGAAAATGGAAACTTTAGCCTAGAAGTGATTAAAGATTCTGGACATGTATGTAATATCGATCAGCCAGAACGTTTTAATGATTTGAGTAAGACATTTATTAATATCCATTCCGCTAATGCTTAAAGCTTTAATTTAGATATTACAGTGTACTTAAATACACTGTAATATTAATGTACACAAATTTGTGATAAAATATTGAGTAATCTACCGAGGAGGTGACTACTGTTGGGAAGGTCATAAATTGTATAAAAGCAAATTTAAATCAAGAAATAATTGTAACAAAAATCAAATGTGACTTGCGTAGTCACCAAACATATTTCGGAGGTGAATCCCTAGTATTAGGGAATTAATTGGACATACAGACCATATCAAATTTATTATTATTCGCATTATTAATCGCACTCACTGCATTATTCGTAGGATCAGAATTTAGTTTAGTTAAGGTAAGAACTTCAAGAATTGATCAGCTTGTATCAGAAGGTAATTCTGCTGCAAAGATTGTACAACATATGGTGCATCATCTAGATTATTATTTATCAGCATGTCAGCTTGGTATTACAGTAACAGCTTTAGGGCTTGGTTGGATTGGTGAATCAACATTCGAAGCATTAATTCATCCTGTTCTACATTTATTCCATATCCCAACTGATTTGAGTAAGCCAATAACGATATTCTTAAGTTTCTTTATCGTTACATTTATTCACGTAGTTATCGGAGAACTTGCACCGAAGTCTCTAGCTATCCAATATGCCGAGAGGATGACTTTAGCATTTGCTAGACCCCTTTATTTCTTTGGTATTATTATGAAACCATTGATCTTTGCTATGAACGGTACGGCCCGTTTAATCTTACGTATCTTTGGTGTCCAGCCTGCAGATCATGAACAGGCGATGAGTGAAGAAGAGCTGAAGATTATTATGACCCAGAGTTATCAAGGTGGAGAAATCAACCATACAGAGCTTGCGTATATGCAGAACATCTTTAGTTTTGACGAGCGATTAGCAAAGGATATTATGGTACCGAGAACGCAGATGGTATCATTAACACAACCATTCAATATTGATGAGTTGTTAGAAGTGATTAACGAACATCAATTTACACGTTATCCAATTACTGAAGATGGCGACAAAGATCATATTATTGGATTTATTAATGTAAAAGAATTTCTAACGAAATATGCTTCAGGTAATCCTGTACGTATTAAGGATCATATTCATGATCTGCCGTTAATTCATGAAGTGACACGCATTAGTGATGCTTTAATTAAGATGCAGCGTGAACGTGTGCATATTGCACTTGTTATTGATGAATACGGCGGTACAGCAGGGATTATTACGATGGAAGATATATTGGAAGAGATTGTCGGAGAGATTCGTGATGAATTTGATGATGATGAAGTGAATGATATTATTAAGACTGGAGACGATACATATCAGATTAATGGTCGTGTATTATTAGATGATATTACCGAGAAGTTTGGTATAGAGTTTGAAGATTCAGACGATATTGATACGATAGGGGGATGGATTCAATCGCAAAATCCCGATATTGAGAAAGATGATTACATTGATACTAAGTATGACAAATGGGTTGTATTAGAATCTGAGAACCATCAGATTATCACTGTTGCGTTGCATAAAGACTTCAATGCTTCAAGAAATAATCCAGACGAAGAAGAGGAAGCGTAATATGGAAAGTAGTACTTTGAAGAGTGTGTTTAGATTCTTTGGTTTCCTAGAAGGGGGCTCACTCTTGTTATTATTAGGTATTGCAATGCCCCTTAAATATTCAGCTGGAAAGCCTGAAGTTGTAACAATAATAGGTTCAATTCATGGGTTTTTATTCACAGTGTATGTAATTACATTAATATTAATAACGATTCGTACGAAATGGCCCATGAAGTGGCCGGTCATCGGTCTTATTGTAGCATTCATACCATTTGGCACATTTGTGTATGATCATTATTATATTCGTTCAAAATATTATTGAAGCGTGTGAGGCAATGCCTCAGACGCTTTTACTTTGAAAGGTTGCTGGTTGTATGAGAATTAATAAGTATTTATCAGAAGCGGGCATTTGCTCACGTCGTGGAGCTGATAAGTGGATCGAAGCAGGACGCATAAAGATTAATGGCGTTAAAGCTGAACTTGGCAGTAAGGTGACAGAAGGTGATAGTGTTGAAGTTGATAACAAAGTTGTGACATTGAACACAGATAAAGGATACGTATATATTAAACTGAATAAACCTCGTGGTATTACATCGACAACTGAGCGCCATATTAAAGGGAATATCGTTGATTTTGTGGGGCATAGTGAACGTATATTTCATATCGGTAGATTAGATAAAGATTCAGAAGGCTTAATCTTGCTCACGAATGATGGTGATATCGTAAACGAAATATTACGTAAGGAAGGTCGACATGAAAAGGAATATATCGTAACTGTTGATAAACCCATAACTGATGATTTCGTGAAACAGATGTCAGAAGGTGTGGCAATATTGGATACTGTGACATTACCTGCAGAAGTTGAGAGATTAAATGCGAAGACATTCAAAATTATATTAACGCAAGGATTGAATCGACAAATCAGACGTATGACAGAAGCATTAGGATATGAAGTGAAGCAATTGCGTCGAATTCGCGTGATGAATATATTGGTGGATGACTTAAAACTTGGAGAATGGAAAGATTTAACTGAAAGTGAAAAGGATGAACTTTTTTCGACGTTGAAGTATGTGCCAAAACGTTAAATATAAGTAAATCAGAAAAGAAGCGCCAAAACGATTAAAAAGTATCGTTTTGGCGCTTCTACGCATTAATCACTGAACATATCAAATAGTCCACCGATACCGCTTTCTCCCTTTTGTTTACCAGTAACAGGAGCTGCAGCAAAGATTCGACTTGCGAATCTTGAGAATGGCAGTGATTGCACATAAACACTTCCTGGGCCACGTAATCGCGCTAAAAATATACCTTCGCCCCCAAAAAGTTTTGTTTTAAGTCCCGGTACTGTCTCGATATCGTACGCTACATCTTTTGTCATACCTACTAAACAGCCTGTATCTACGAGCAAAGTTTCTCCAGGTTGTAGATCACGTTTCATAATGGCACCTCCTGCATGGATAAACGCCATACCATCACCTGATAAACGTTGCATGATGAATCCTTCTCCACCGAAGAAGCCAACACCTAAACGTTTCTGAAGTGCAATTCCAATTTGTACGCCTTTAGCAGCTGCTAGAAAAGCATCTTTCTGACAAATAAATTCTCCTCCCAATTGAGATAAATCAATCGGAATGATTTTACCTGGATATGGTGCTGCGAAATAGACATGGTCTTTACCTGTTCCACGGTTTGTAAATGTTGTCATAAACAAACTTTCACCTGTTAATGTACGACGGCCTGCTGCAAATAATTTATCCATAAATCCATTGCCACCGCTTGTTGAACCATCACCAAAGATTGTTTCCATATGAATATTTGGGTTGATCATCATCATACTGCCCGCTTCAGATATCACTGTTTCATTTGGATCAAGCTCAATTTCAACATATTGCATATCATCGCCATAAATTTTGTAGTCTATTTCGTGATTGTTCATTATTTTCCTCCATTTATTAAGATTATCATTATTATACTAAATATTTGAAGCGTCTAAAAATATAATGATATTCATTTTGTAAGAAAGCTTGTTTAGTGTATGATTTAATAAAGGAGATGATAATTATGAACCATATTCAGTTAAACAATGGTGTAACTATGCCACAAATTGGACTCGGTGTGTACAAAATTTCGGATGAAGAAATGTCAGAGGTCGTTAATGCCGCACTAGATGCAGGGTACCGTGCGTTCGATACGGCGCACTTCTATTTTAATGAAGCCTCGCTCGGTAAAGCATTGAACGAAAGCAATATACCACGAGAAGAACTGTTTATTACGACGAAACTGTGGAATGATCATCAAGGTTATGAATCAACGAAGAAAGCATTCAATGATTCGCTTCAGAAATTAGATATGGATTATGTAGATCTTTATTTGATTCACTGGCCATGTCCGGAAGACGAATTATTCGTTGAAAGTTATAAAGCGATGGAAGAACTGTATCACGAAGGGAAGATTAAAGCGTTAGGGGTCGCTAATTTCAAAGAACATCATCTGAATAAGTTACTACAAGAAACAACTGTAGTACCTGCAGTAAACCAAATTGAGTATCATCCGATTTTTAATCAAGATACGCTGCAGCAGTACTGTAAAGATAAAGGCATTGCAGTTACTGCGTGGAGCCCATTAATGCGAGGCGGAGCACTGTTTGAAGACGAAACGTTGAAGCGTATCGCAGAAAAATATAACAAAACAGTAGCACAAGTCATTATTAGATGGCATATCGACAGTGGCCGAATCGTCATTCCTAAGTCATCAAACATAGAACGTATTAAAGAGAATATTGATGTTTGTCATTTTGAGTTAATGGAACAAGATATAGAAGCAATTAATAATTTAAATAGAAATGAACGTCAATTTAAAGATCCGGATAAGATTAAAATTGGGGATATGAAGTAAATATTGAATAAACGATGAGATGGTGATGTTCAATGGCACCATCTCTTTTTCATGAGTTCGTCACAATTAATGGTTTTTAACATATATATTAAATGTATGTTTGTTGTACAATAAGTTTGAGGTGAGCGTATGAAATTTAAAAAACCAAATCAGCATGGCGCATGGGCAATGATTATTATGCCTGTATTGTTCGGAATGTTTGCAACAAAGTTTAATATATTTCAGCTGCTCTTTTTTGCAGGATGGTTTATGACATTTTTCTTTGCAGATCATTTTCTGTTTTATGTGAAGCAGAGAAAGAAGCAAATCGGATACTTAAAGTGCGCATTATTGTTTTTATTCATCGCTGCAATTTGTTATATACCGACAATCATTTATGAATATAAAGTTATGATGTTTTTCTTAGCAATGCTACCGTTTGGTATTATCAATTATTTCTTTGCAAAAGCACGTAACGAACGCCATATTGTTAATGATTTCTCAGCAGTTATGATTTTCTCGATTGCAGGCGTGCTGACATACTATATTCAATCTCATCAATTTGAATGGCCGATGATTTATGTATTCGGATTAAGTGTAGCGTACTTCATTGGAACAGTATTCTACGTGAAGACGATGATTCGTGAGAAGAAGAATATCCATTATCGTAATATGTCATGGGTATACCATGTTTTACTTGTTATCGTAGGCTGCTTTATTCATCCACTGTTACTCATCGCATTTTTACCGAGTTTGATTCGTGCAGTAATATTATACGGCAAGCAGCTTAAACCCATTAAAATAGGGGTGCTGGAAATTGCGAATGCGGTGTTTATTACAATATTTATCGGTTTATTTTTTAATATCATCACATAAAAATAAGAGCAGCGAATTCGCTGCTCTTACTGTTTGCCGTATATTAACGACGTTTGTGCATTAATTGTAATACAATTGATACGATTGCAATTAAAAGGATTGTACCTACTAATGCAGGGATAATACTTACGCCCCAAATTGTTGGTCCCATTTCTCCTAATAAGTTACCACCGATAGATGCACCGATAAGACCGGCAATGATATTACCGATTTTTCCGCCTGGAATATCAGTACCCATAATCATACCTGCGATCCAACCAATCAGACCACCCATAATAATTGTTAAAATAAAGCCCATAATAATTTCCTCCTATATTAAACAATTTAAACGAATATTATAAAAACGTTTATAAGCGTTTCGCTTATGATTCATAAATACCACGTAAAAAAGGAGATAAACATTTTTATTAAAATTAATTTTAATATAATCATAAAAAAGCTTATTGATTGTTAAACAGTAAACTTTTTTTAATATAAATGATGTATAGTATTCCTAAAATGAAATAGACGTAATTATATGGAATAAACATTACGAGTAATATAAAACTAATTGCAAATAAATATTCTCCGATACGTTTCGGATGGTTAATATATTTGTATATATTTAAATATTCAAACTGAAACCACTTTACTGTACCGTTTACTTCTGATAACTGATACATAATAAGACCGATGATAAAAAATGAAACGCTCAAATATGGACTTGATAAATAAACAGATTCGTCACTGTGCATAATAATAAATGGTATTGATATATTAAAGAGTAAGGCTAATAATAAGTGCAGCCATTTATAGTGAATATAGATGTTATAGTTATCGGAATGATAATAGCGTAAGTATAGATGCATGACACTTATCGAACCGATAAAAAGCACGAATGTTTTAGAAATAAAGTTTGCATGTCCAAGTAATGGATAGTTCGTTAATACTACGATCATCGTAGATATATTCAAATGAATATATGTCATGTTCTGTTCTTTAAAGTTAAAGAACAGAAATACGAAGAGCGTCATTAATAAATTTCCTATCAGCAAGTAACTCATAAAGTGTCTCCTTAAATTTCAATCGTGTTTCAATTATAACGTTTACATAAAATGAAACACAATGATTATTATACACCTTTTTTGTTACTCCAGAGCAATGTGTGCAGTTGTGGCGTTATATACACATCATTCATTTCACTGTCCGGCATTACTTTATCGATTAATGTTTCGTAATGTGAAAGTAGTCTTGAAGTATGGTCTTCTACAGTATCATCAAGATAGGGATTACCAACTTGTAAATACATTTTAATATGTGGGTAGCGTTTATGAATCATTTTGCTGAAATGATAATCGTCATCATTAAAGATAACCACTTTTAATGTTACTTTATCTGAATTCAGCTCACGAATCACAGCGTCCAGCTGGTCTAAATCGTGTGTCATCGTTGAACTTGGCGGTTTCGGGCTAATCGTCAACTGATCGATTTCAGTCATCCAGCTCTGGAATTTCGTACCTTGTGTTTCGAGCGCCACTTCAATACCTTTATCGTGTAATAACGATACAAATCCAGCTAAATTTTTTATCAGCGCAGGATTACCACCCGATATCGTGACATGATTAAACTGATTAGGTGCAATAGACTGAAGACGTTCATAGATTGTTTCGGGTAATAACATTTCAATTTCATCTTTCATCGTACCATCCCATGTAAACTTCGAGTCACACCAAGCGCAGCTGGAGTCACAGCCTGCTGTTCTGACAAACATCGTCTTGCGCCCGATAACTGCACCTTCACCTTGAATCGTTGGACCGAATATTTCTAGTACAGGTATCTTCATTATCGTTTACCTCTATATAATACGTAGCTTGTTGGTGTTTCACGTAAATAGACTTGCAGCACTTTTGGTCCATGTGAAAGTGTATCTAAATGTGCTTCAATTTTTTCGAATATGAGCTTCGCAACGCTTTCTGTTGATGGTGGTGTGCCTTGAAATGCTTCTAAATCATTCATTAAACGATGGTCAAACGTATCATTGATGATAGATTTTATATCTCTGAAATTAACGAGAAATCCCATTTCATCTAGTTCATTTCCACCAATTGTTACATTCGCAAAGTATGTGTGTCCGTGAACACGGCTGCATACACCTGCCTTCTCATTCGGAATAAAGTGTGCGGCAGAGAAGTTAATATCTTTGTTCAGTTCAAATGCATAATTATGATTCACTTGAGGATATAGTTGCTGCATCATTATAAGTCACCGCTTTCTTTTTCTTGCAAGTATTGGTTAAGACCTTTGTTTCTCAGTTTACAGCTTGGGCACTCCCCGCAGCCGTCTGCAGGGATTCCGTTATAGCATGTTAATGTTTTGTTACGAACATAGTCCAGTTGTCCTAACGTATCTGCAAGCGCCCAAGTTTCTTTCTTATCAAGCCACATTAATGGTGTATGAATTTCAAAGTTTAGATCCATCGATAAGTTAATCGTGACATTCAGCGACTTAATAAAGTTATCACGGCAGTCAGGGTACCCTGAGAAGTCAGTCTCGCATACGCCAGTAATGATATGCTTCGCATTAATCTGATACGCAAGTGCCGCCGCAAAGCTCATAAACAGCAAGTTACGCGCAGGAACGAATGTATTTGGAATATCATCCTCTTCGATTGTTAAGTCGTGGTGCGTCAATGCATTCGGTGATAACTGTGAGAGTAAAGACATATCAAGGACATGATGTTTTAAATTCTGTTCTTCTGCAATTTGTTTTGCGATATCGATTTCAAGAGCATGACGTTGCCCATAGTTAAAGGTTACAAGTTCTACCTCATCATAATGATGCATCGCATAGAACATGCATGTTGTGCTATCCTGACCGCCACTAAAGACGACCAGCGCTTTGTTAGAATTCAGTTGTTTCATTATATTCACTCCATTAAAAAAGACACCAATCCTAGCGGTGTCGTTCTAGTTTTTTATAGAGGGTGTGCGCTAGGAACCTCTTATATTGAATTCGCTACTCATTATAACAGAAAAGCGTGTATAATAATATCTGTTACTTCAAGAAAACGTTTTTAGAAATGAGTGAAGTTTATGATTTTAATGATAGATCACGATGATTCGTTTACATATAATATCGTTCATTATTTAGAGGCAATGGATGAAACTGTTCACGTCGTACGTTCTAAAGTTGTGACCATTGAACATATAGATCGATTATCGCCGGAATTTATTATTCTATCACCAGGTCCGGGACATCCGGCAGAAGCAATTATCGCACATAAAGTTATCGATACATTCGGAGGCCGTATTCCGATTCTTGGCATATGTCTTGGTTTTCAGGTGATCATGCAGCACTTTAATCATGAAATTAAGAAGCTGTCACCAGTACACGGGCATATCGGCCATGTAGAACATGACGGTACAGACTTATATCAAGGTGTAGAAGCGCCGGCACAAGTTGCAAGGTATCACTCTTTAGGAACGATGGACAAGATTCAAAGGCCATTAATCGTTACCGGTATAACGGATAATATTGTGATGAGTGTAGCACATGAATCATGGCCGATTTACGGTATTCAGTTTCATCCAGAATCTGTACTCACAACTTCCGGCTATATGATGCTCAACAATTTCTTATCGTTAGGACGTGAATTTCATGCGCGCGGTCATTAACTTTCGGCTCTATCGCGATGGTAAGACGATACCTGTTCAATATACCTTTACGAACCCTGTAAAAGTAGATAGAGTATATACAGAAGACGGTATGCTAAATGCTTTAACAGAAGCAGAAGAGAGTGGATTATATGTTGTCACTGCGATTAAGTATGAAGCGGCGAAACTGTTTAATCCACTTATGAAAGTTCATCATATAGATGGGCCTCTTGCATTGTTTTATTACTTTGAAGATTATGATGCATTTGAATATGTAAATGCAGAACCATTAAAAACACAGTTTACTTTTGAACAATCTGCTGAAGAAATCATGAAAGCTGTAGAATCTATCCAGGAATATATTCGACAAGGTGTCACGTATCAAGTTAATTATACGACACGACTTAAAGCAACATTAACAGAAGATCCATACGCACTCTATCAATACTTGAGTGCACAAAACGGCAACTATACGGCTTATGTAGAAGATGGGGACGATTATATCATCAGCATTTCACCGGAACTCTTCTTCCAGTATGATGTACTGAATAATCAGCTGTTAACGAAACCGATGAAAGGTACGCTTGAGCGTGGCAGTAACGAAGCAGAAGATGCTAAAAACTACGAACGGCTCAAAAACTCAAGTAAAGATAAAGCAGAGAATGTGATGATCGTCGATTTATTGCGTAATGATTTAAGTCGTATCGCGAAAAAGGGCAGTGTGAAGGTCGATCAACTGTTTGAAGTGGAACGCTATCAAACAGTATTCCAAATGACTTCAACAATTACGGCAACGAATAACAACCATTCATTGTATGAAATTATGCGTGCGCTTTTCCCGTGTGGCTCAATTACTGGCGCACCTAAAATTTCGACGATGAAAATTATTAATGAACTGGAGTCACCAAGAGGAATTTATTGTGGGACGATTGGTTTTATTAAGCCAGATGATTATATGATATTTAATATTCCGATTCGTACAATCTCCTTGCACCATAATGAAGCAGTATATAGCGCAGGCGGTGGGATTACAATTGACTCACATCCACAAGCGGAATATGAAGAAATTATCGCAAAGACACAAGTCGTGCAGCCACGCTTTAATTTAATTGAGACGATGCGCGTTACTGATAGTATTATCCAAAGAGAAAAGTACCATCTGGAACGATTATGGCATGGCATTACAGCATTTAATATTAATGTAGATTTAGACAATGTAAAAGCATTTATTCGTGATAATAAGCCAAAGAATGGAAGGTATAGAGTCACACTTAGTGTAAATGGAAATTTAAATGCTACGACAGAACCGTTACCAGATAAGAAAGTATTTACTGCGGAGCTCCTCCCATCTGTGCAAGGTGAAGAACGCTTCTATCAGCATAAGACTTCCGTCCGTACCCACTATACACAGCCAGAGCAGGAGCTTGCACTATATTATGATAGGTATCTCTTAGAATTTAATATAGGAAATTTAGTCTATAAAATTAATGATAACTATTATACACCGAGTGCGCAGCAGTATATTCTTGAAGGTTGCATGAAACAGCAGCTACTAGATGAAGGCAAGGTTTCAGAACAGGATATCACGATTGAAGAATTTATAGAAATGTACGCATCAGGACGACTCACTGTTTATATGATCAATAGTTTAAGAGAGTGGTCTGAAGTGAAAATCATTTTGTAATTGATGCGCAAATAAAAAATTTAAGTTACAATATAGTATAAATTATTGAGAGATTAGGTGATGCAATGTTTTTAAATATAATCATCATACTGATGTTGCTGACAGGTTTATCGCTTGGCGTCTACATAATGAACAGGGTAATTATCGACGAGTTCAAAGCTCAAAATATAAAACAAGCTTATATTTATCTTTATATAACAATGTTCGGCGCATTATTAGTTGTTGCGGTAATAACGTTTTGCTTCCAGAATATACTGATTGATTTTTCAAATTTATTCTACCGATCATAGTTATCGGTAGTTTTTTTAGGTCTTTGGGCTGATGTATGGTTATGTAAATGAATTTATAATAATTATAAAGGAGCAATCAAATGTCAATTGTATTCGAAACGACGGGCGTATTTACGAGTCTGCAGCAGATCAATGATGTCGCATATGCAGCAACTTCATTGTCTGGACCCTGTGATAGTCTGGCGCATATATTAGGTAATGCATTACTTGGTAATGATATAACGAGAGAAACGTTAGAGATGACCTTCACTGCACCAGTGATACGTTTTGAAGAACGTACGCTGATTGCGTTAACCGGCGCAGAATTCTATGCCTATACAGACGAGCGTGAGATTGCACCTTTTAAAGTGCATTTAATGGAAAAAGGTGACGTGCTAAAGTTTCGTCAGCCCAAAAAAGGGACACGTGTATATATGGCTGTTGCAGGTGGGATGCACTTTGTAAACAATCTGAGCGGCAACATTGTCTTAAAGGCGGGAACACGAATCGAGCTTGAACGTGATTATAACGAACTCCACAAAAAAATGTTTGATAACCTAGAACATCAGAAGTGCGCTACTTGGGGAATCGATGCCTATTCGCTCGCGCGACTTTATTATTCAGATGTATTTCATATTATCAGTACAGCAGCACTCGATACTTTATCAAGAAAACAGCTGACACAAGACACTTATACAGTGACGCAGCACTTTGATAGAACGGGGTTTATACTGGAAGGGCAGAAAGTGAAATTGATTTCAAATAATAATGTTTCTGTTGAGCGCTGCGGTACACTACAAATTACGCATCAGCATGACATCGCGATATCTTTGAAGCACATTACCCAAGATGATGATTATGTTCAGTTCGCTTATATCGCAGATTATCATCTCGCTAAGCTTTCCCAGAAGAAACCCGGTTCGAAGCTGTTATTTAAATGGGTGGATCAAGAAGAGATGGTGCGTCAAAAAGAAAGTTATGAAAACTGGATTAAAACGGTTATGCATCAAATTGCTTTCCAGCACAATATTGAGTTAAGTAAATAAATGCTCTAAAGAAACAAATTACACATTTGTTATCATTTTTAAGTAATAATACTTGAAAATTGTTGCGAATAAGTATAAATTAATATATTGTACGATAAATATTACAAGACTGTTACAAAGAATAATTAATTGTAAGTATTATAAACATCATTAAATAAAAATATTGTCTGAAGTATATAGATAGTCTGAATAAATGGAGGTATGAAGATGAAAGATAAAAGGATTACAGTTTTTATGTTTTTCCTGTTAACTGTTATCACAGTTTCGATAAAGACATATTTTGCCTATTATATTGATTTATCATTAGGCGTTAAAGGATTAATCCAGAACTTAATATTACTGATGAACCCCTATAGTTTGGTGGCACTAATTTTAAGTGTGTTTTTATTCTTTAAAGGTAGAAAAGCTTATTGGTTTATTTATATTGGAGGGTTTCTGTTAACATTCCTTCTTTATTCTAATGTCGTTTACTTCAGATTTTTCTCAGATTTTATTACTTTTAGTACATTAAACCAGGTGAGCAACGTAGAATCAATGTCAGGTGCGTTGTGGAGTTCATTTAAATGGTATGACTTTATATATTTCCTGGATATTTTTGTATTCTTATATTTATTATTGATGAAAAAGCAGTACTTTTCTACACGTTCATTCAAGAAAAAGTATATCCCGGTTGTAATGGGTGTTTCAGTATCTTTATTTTTCCTGAACCTGGCCTTTGCTGAAACGGATCGTCCCGAATTATTAACAAGAACGTTTGACCATAAATATTTAGTCAAATATCTTGGGCCGTATAACTTTACCGTATATGACGGTATCCAGACGATTCAGAATAACCAGCAAAAAGCACATGCGAGTTCGGATGACTTAGCGCAAGTGCAGTCATATACAAAAACGAAATATGCTGCACCAAATGGTGCTACATTCGGTATTGCTAAAGAGAAGAATGTGATTAAGATTCATCTTGAAAGCTTCCAGACATTCTTGATTAACTATAAAGTGAACGGCGAGGAAGTAACACCATTCTTAAATTCACTTGCTTCAGGAAATAAAGATTTTATTTATTATGATAATTTCTTCCATCAGACTGGCCAAGGTAAGACAAGCGATTCAGAATTAACGATGGATAAC
Organism: Macrococcus psychrotolerans; assembly: GCF_038095555.1. Classification (NCBI taxonomy): domain Bacteria; kingdom Bacillati; phylum Bacillota; class Bacilli; order Caryophanales; family Staphylococcaceae; genus Macrococcus; species Macrococcus psychrotolerans. Next base: position 504,096 of record NZ_CP124591.1, read on the forward strand.
TCAATTTATGGCTTGCAGCAAGGCTCAGCTTATTCATTGAAAGGTGATAATACGTATCAGTCGTTACCTGCGATTATGAATCAGCAACAAGGATATTCAACTTCTGTTATGCATGGAGATTATAAAACATTCTGGAACAGAGATCAGGTGTATAAACACTTCGGTATCGATAAATTCTATGATGCGACGTATTATGATATGAGCGAGAAAAACTTAGAGAACTTAGGATTGAAAGACAAAGAGTTCTTTAAAGAGTCAATCCCATATTTAAAGAATGAGAAACAACCGTTCTACTCTCATCTGATCACATTAACAAATCACTATCCATTTACGATTGATAAAGCTGAAGCAACAATAGATTCACCTGAAACGGGTAACCCTACTGTCGACGGGTATGTACAAACTGCAAGATATCTAGATGAAGCAGTTCAGCAGTTTATAGAAGATTTGAAAAAGGAAGGACTCTATGATGATTCTGTAATATTAATTTACGGTGATCATTATGGTATATCTGAAAACCATAATAAAGCGATGGCAAAATTATTAGGCGAAGAAATTACGCCAACAAAATTTATGGACCTACAGCGTACAGGTCTATTTCTTAAAGTGCCAGGTGTTGAAGGTAAGGTTGATCATACTTATGCAGCTCAGGTAGACGTAGCACCGACGTTATTACATTTACTTGGAATTGACGCTAAACCATATGTGATGTTTGGGACGGATTTATTCTCTAAACAGCACAAGGATACTGTAACTTTTAGAAATGGTGATTTCATAACATCAGAATATAAATCGATTAATGGTATCTTTTATAGTAACAAAACAAACCAGCCTCTAACAGATAAAAAGCAAGAGGCTGCAGCAGAAACAATAAAAAGACAAGCTGAAAAAGAATTAGAAATGTCTGATGCGCTTATCAATGGTGACTTGTTAAGATTCTATAACAATCCAGAGTTTGAGAAAATTAACGCTTCAAAATACCATTATGATAATGGTGACGTATCTCAATAATAAAGAAAGCCGGTCAATATAGAAAACTTAAATTGTTTTCTATATTGACCGGTTTTTATTTTGCTGAGGGCCAAGAATCGCATTTTTATTAAATTCAGCGATGAATAAATGATTATTGACGGTGAAAAAAATGCTGACCCTGGCGACAAAATTCAAACGACGCAGAAAACAAAGAACATTTTCTTGGCGCCGTTTTTATTTTGCTGAGGGCCAAGAATCGCATTTTTTTCAACCTTAGCCCAGTGCGACGTCTAATATCATCATAATTGTAAATCCGACCATGAGTCCCATTGTAGCTAAGTCTGTATTATCTCCAGACTGAGATTCTGGTATCAGCTCCTCTACGACTACGAATATCATTGCACCTGCTGCAAATGCAAGTGCGTACGGTAAGAGTGGCGTTACAAGTAAAACAGCACCTGCTCCGATTACTGCAAATATCGGTTCGACGATTGCTGAACCGTGTCCGAGATTAAATGCTTTCATCTTAGACTTACCATCACCATGTATTGGCAAAGATAATGCTGAACCTTCAGGTATGTTTTGAATACCAATACCGATTGCAAGCCCTATTGCACCCATTAGTGCAGCACTATTTCCGCTGACAACACCACCAAATGCGACACCTAAAGCTAATCCTTCAGGAATATTATGCATCGTAATTGCTAAAAAAAGTAATGTAGATTTCTTAAGATTTGTTGATGGTCCTTCATTAACATGCCCAGGATTAGAGGCATTTGGATGGATATGTGGAATAACGACATCGAGCAGGCGGATAAAGAGACCGCCTAATAAAAAGCCGATTGCAGCTGGTAACCATGGTGTTACGCCATTGTCTTCACTAAAACTGATTGCTGGTGATAACAAAGACCAGAAGGATGCAGCAATCATAACGCCCGCGGCAAAGCCTTGCATCGTATTCAGCACTTTATTATTTACAGTCTTGAAGAAAAATACGATAGACGCACCAAGTCCTGTCATCAGCCATGTAAAGATTCCTGCGATTCCAGCCTGTACCATTGGTGATAACTCACTAAACCATTCGAACATATGTACCTCCTTATAAAAAAACTGTATAATATTATATTGATATTTATAATACATAACTATATCATATACGTGTTTAATGAGATATTGTTTCTTATATGAAATAAAGAAAATAAGTGGGAGTTTATATTATGGAAGCATATAAAATAGAAAATTTGACAAAGCAGTACGGTGTAAAAACGGTATTCGAAAACCTTAGCTTAAGCATTTCAACCGGCGATAAAATTGCACTTGTTGGTATCAATGGAACAGGTAAAAGTGCGCTGTTAAAATGTATTGCTGAAATAGAGGAACATAATGGAACAGTGACTCATCCTAATGGATTTACAATCGAGTACGCAGCACAATCGCCTGTACTAGATGAATCACTTTCAATTACTGATAATGTGCTGGATCGTGCGCATCCAGTGATGCAGTTGTTTAAGAAATATAATCACATATTAAAACAGATGGAATCAGATTATAATGACACATTGGCACATGAACTTAGCGAAATTCAGACGCAGATTGAACAAATGGATGGATTTACATATCGCAGCTCTGCAGAAGCAATTCTTACGAAACTCGGAATATTGAATCTTGAGGCGCCGATTACTACACTCAGCGGTGGACAGAAGAAGCGTGTTGCGCTTGCAAAATCTTTACTTAAGGCACCTGATTTACTGTTACTTGACGAACCGACCAACCACCTTGATTTTGAATCCATATATTGGCTCATTCAGTTCATAAAAAATTATAAAAAAGCTGTTCTCATAGTGACACATGACCGTTACTTCCTGAATGAGATTACGAACCGTATTGTTGAATTAAGAAATGGTAAGCTCTATCAGTATCGTGGTAACTACGAAGATTACGTCGTTCAAAAAGCCGAAGATGAACTTATCCTTGCCAATCAGGAACAGAAGGAAAAGCAATTGTATAAACAAGAACTCGCCTGGATGCGCAAAGGTGCGAAAGCGAGAACAACGAAACAGCAGGCGAGAATTGACCGTTTCAGTGATATAGAAGATAAAGTGAAAGCGCAGAAGAAATCGGAAACGATGGAAATCAATCTTCAAAATAAGCGTCTGGGTAAGCAAGTATTTGAACTAGAATCGGTTGGTATGCACTTTGACGATAAAATATTATTTGAAAGCTTCAGTGATATTGTGCAGACGACAGATCGTATCGGTATTGTTGGTCAGAACGGCACAGGAAAGTCCACGCTATTGAATCTGCTTTCTGGAGAGCTTACACCGAAAACGGGGACGATCAAAGTAGGCCAGACAGTGAGAGTCGGATATTACCGACAAGTAGAGATAGAACTTGAAAAAGATATGCGTATGATCGACTTTTTAAGAGAGAAAGCTGAAATAGGTTTCACTTCTACAGGTGAAAAGATTTCCGTTACGCAATTACTGGAACGCTTCTTATTTCCGTCCGCTGTTCACGGTACCTATATTAGTAAACTGAGTGGTGGAGAACGTAAGCGCCTCTATTTACTAAGTATATTGATTCAAGGACCTAACGTATTATTACTGGATGAACCGACAAATGATCTGGATACAGAGACATTGACCGTCTTAGAACAGTATCTTGAGTCATTTAAAGGTGCTGTCATCACGGTCAGCCATGATAGATATTTTCTGAATAAAGCAGTGACTTCCTATTGGTATGTACATGAAAATACAGTTCATAAAATACTAGGAGATTTTGAAGATTACCTGGACTTCAAATCACAGATAGAGAGCAATATTATCGTACAGTCGCCAGAGAAAAGTGAGAAACATAAAAATCAAGAAAAGGGAACAAAACGTGTATCCTATAAAGACAAACGCCGCTTTGAATTTTTGACAGATGCGATTGAATCATTAGAACAGGACATTGCAGATATTGATAATAGAATTGCACAAGAGACGACAAATTATGATAAACTCAATCAATTGACGATTGAACGTCAGGAGAAAGAAATACTATATGAAACGTACTTTGAAGAATGGGATGAACTTTCTGCACGAATGGAGTAGGTTATGAAACACATATTACAAGAGTATTTTGGTTATTCCAGCTTTAGGCCCGGACAGCAACAATTAATAGATTATGCGATAAATAATATTCCGACACTTGGCATTCTTCCGACAGGTGGCGGGAAATCTATATGCTATCAAGTGCCGGGCATCTACAAAGGAGGATTGACGCTCGTCATAAGCCCGCTCATCTCATTGATGAAAGACCAGGTGGATGCACTCAATGCGAGTGGTATTAAAGCTAGCTATATCAATTCTTCATTAACGAAACAGGAAATGCGTGCAGTTGAAACGCAATTAATTTCAGGTGAGTGTCAATTTCTGTATGTTGCGCCTGAACGATTTGATAATTATTCTTTTCAGCAGCTGTTATACGCCCTTGATATTCGACTTGTCGCTTTCGATGAGGCACATTGCATATCAAAATGGGGACATGACTTTAGACCCAGCTACCGTGACGTCGTACAAAAGGTGATGACGTTACCTCATCATTTTACGCTTATGGCATTAACAGCGACGGCTACCGTAGATGTTAAGAAAGATATATGCAGCTTACTGCATATTCAACTGGAGCATGTTGTTGAAACAAGTACAAAAAGAGAAAACTTGAAGTTCATCGTAGACCCGACGTATCAGAAACAAAAGATGGTGATTGACTATATAAAGAGTCATAGTGATGCATCAGGAATTATCTATGCCAGCACAAGAAAGCAAGTAGAGTTGTTAAGTGAAGTGTTTGAAGTGAATCAGATTCGTCATACATTCTATCATGCCGGACTTAAGAAGGAAGAAAAAGAACGTAATCAAAGTGCTTTCGTTCGAGATGATATTCCGGTAATGATTGCAACGAATGCATTTGGAATGGGGATTGATAAATCCAATGTCAGATATGTCATTCATTATAATATGCCGCAGGACTTAGAGAGCTATTATCAGGAGGCAGGGCGTGCAGGCCGTGATGGTTTGAAGAGTGAGTGTATTTTAATGTATTCAGAAGCGGATATTAAGCTGCAGCATTTCTTTATTGAGACAGCGCCTGAACCAGTGCAGGAATTAAAGAAAGACAAACTGAGTAAAATGATTCAATATACGAAGACGAAGCGCTGTCTGCAGTCAACCATCATTAATTACTTTAATCCAAATGAACCACTGAAAAATTGTGGTCAGTGCTCTAACTGTCTGAGCCAGGATGAGAACTATAATATGACGACAGAAGCGAAACAAATATTAAGTTGTCTGATCCGCATAAAGATTCCTGTAACTAAACATCTGCTTTCTAAAGTGCTGCACGGAGAAAATGATGATCAGATTCACAACGAATCACTGCACAAGCTCTCTACTTTTGGGTTATTAAAGGACTGTGAGGCGAGCGCTGTGCAATCATTTATCGATACGTTAATCTTTAATGGCTATATAAGAATCCATGATCACTATCTATATTGTGATGAAGCAGCAAAAGCTATCTTATTTAATGATGAACAGGTGATGACATATTATAAACCGAATCAATACAATGAGAAAGTAAAAATTACAACGATAGGTGCTGTAGATGATACATTGTTAAGGGCACTTAAGACCGCACGTAAAGAATTAAGTGAACGGCTGGATATACCACCATTTACTATATTTTCTGATCATACACTTGAGCTCTTTGCTGATAAAAAACCTGTTTCTAAAGAAGATATGATACTAATCGAAGGTGTCGGATCATATAAGCTAAAACATTACTGCCCAAAATTTATTGAAGTGATTCAGGATTATGTAAGCTAATGTGTTGTTTAACTTCTAGAGTTTAGGTTATATATATTACATTAAATTCTATAAGAGGTGCAACATGATAAAATTTAAACATGTATCGAAACGTTATGGTGAAAATACGGTTGTGGATGATATCAACTTTGAAATTGAAGAAGGAGAGTTCTTTGTTATCATCGGACCTTCGGGTAGTGGAAAGACAACGACATTGAAGATGATCAACAGATTGGTTCCGTTGTCGGAAGGTTACATTTACTTTAAAGATCGACCTATCAGTGATTACAAACTTGATGAGATGCGCTGGGATATCGGCTATGTACTACAACAAATTGCATTATTCCCTCATATGACAATTAAGGAGAATATTAGTCAAGTACCTCTTATGAAGAAATGGTCTCAAGAACGTATCGATAAAGATGCGGTGCACTTATTGAATATGGTTGGACTTGAAAGCGAAGCATATTTACATCGTTATCCTGATGAATTATCCGGCGGACAGAAACAACGTGTAGGTGTTGTTCGTGCGTTAATGGCGGATCCTCCAGTAATATTGATGGATGAACCATTTAGTGCACTAGATCCTATCTCACGTGAAAAGCTGCAGGATGATCTCATTCGTCTTCAATCAGAAATTAAGAAGACGATAATCTTTGTTACACATGATTTATCTGAAGCTTTGAAGCTTGGTGATAGAATATGTTTGATGAATAATGGGAAGATAGAACAGATTGGAACACCTGAATCATTCATCAATGCCCCGAATAATGAATTTGTTAAGACATTTATGGGTGATGCGGTGCAAATTAAGCAATATGCTAGAAATATAATGAGGCCAATCGATGTAGCTACTTCAGCACAAGTAGCACCGGATACTTCATTGCATGATGTCTATGCCTTACTCACTGAGCATGAATATATCGCTGTAATGGAAGATACAAGAAGAATTGGTGTTATATCACGCAATGACGTATTACGTCAACTGAGTAAGGAGGCGATGTAATGAATACGTTATGGCAGACGTTTAGTGAACGTAAGTATGAATTATTGCAAGCATTGTTCGAACATATTCAAATTTCATTTATTGCTTTATTAATTGCAACATTCATTGCGATACCGATTGGAATCTATTTGACACGTCATTCGAGGATTGCTGAACCTATTATTAATGTGACAGCGGTATTACAGACAATTCCATCTCTTGCATTGCTCGGGTTGATGATTCCACTATTCGGTATTGGGCGAGTGCCGGCAATCATAGCCCTCGTCATCTATGCTTTACTGCCGATTCTGCGCAATACATATACAGGAATCAAAGAAGTAGATCCTTCACTGAAAGAGGCAGCGAGCGGAATCGGTATGAATACATTCCGTCAGCTGACAAAGGTTGAAATTCCTTTAGCGATGCCGGTCATTATGGCTGGTATCAGAACAGCGATGGTCTTGATCATCGGTACTGCGACACTTGCAGCATTTATAGGTGCGGGTGGCTTAGGAGATTTAATTCTTCTTGGTATAGACCGTAATAATACAAGCATTCTCCTGTTAGGAGCAATTCCGGCAGCACTACTTGCATTAATATTTGATTTCCTGTTAAAGCGTATGGAGAAATTGAGCTACAGAAAGCTTATCTATATTCTCGGTGTGATGCTGATTGTATTCTTACTTGTAGCAGTGGGACCTTTATTATTTGGTAAAGAAGAGAAGCTGAAATTTGCAGGGAAGCTTGGAACAGAACCAGAGATTATTACAAATATGTACAAATATGTCATTGAAGAAAAGACAGATGCCTCAGTTGAGGTTTCACCAGGTATGGGTAAGACAACATTTTTATTCAATGCTTTGAAATCAGATAATATTGATGGCTACCTGGAGTTTACAGGGACAGTGCTTGGAGAAATCACTAAAGAAGATCCTGAGGCAACGACAGAAGCTGAAGTTTATCAGCAGGCTAATGAAAGTCTGAAGAAAAAATATGACATGGCTTTACTAAAACCAATGAAATACAACAACACATATGCACTCGCAGTAAAGAAAAGTTATGCTGAAGAACATAACTTAAAAACGATATCTGATCTTGAAAAGGTGAAAGATGATATCAGAGTAGGGTTTACTTTAGAATTTAATGATAGAAATGATGGTTATAAAGGAATCCAGAAGAAATATAATATCAAGTTTAATAACGTGAAGACGATGGAACCGAAGATTCGTTATCAGGCAATTGATCAGAATAAGATAGATCTGATGGACGCTTATTCAACGGATGCAGAACTTAAGAAATATGATATGGTCGTGCTGAAAGATGATAAACACCTATTCCCACCATATCAGGGTGCGCCTTTATTAAAACAAAGTACAATTGAGGAACATCCACAGGTTGTCGATGCATTAAATGAACTTGCAGGTAAGATTACGGATGAAGAAATGCAGAAGATGAACTATGAGGTTGCATATAACAATAAGACGCCAGAAAGTGTCGCAAAGGCATATTTAAAAAAAGAAAAGATTATAAAATAAATTAATTTGTTAAAAAGATAGCAAAAATTTGCTATCTTTTTTTATTTTCTCTATCATAATATAAAATGAATTGGAGGGTCTAATATGAAACCACAACTAGAAAGTCTAGGCGTCTACAAGGCGGGATTATCAGAGGAAGCATTAAAGCGCAAGTTTAATGTTGAGGGAGACTTCAGCAGACTGGCATCGAATGAAAATCCAATGGGCCCGTCCCCGGAAGTATACAAAGCCATTCGCTCACAAGATGCACTCAACTATTATCCTGATCCAGAAGCGGTACACTTAAAAGCATCACTCGCTCACTTCTATCAGGTAGATAGTGACCAAATTCTCATAGGAGCTGGATTAGATGAAATTATCATGATGATTTCGCGTGCACGTCTGAATCCCAAAGGCCACATCCTGACGAGTGAAGGTACTTTTATTCAGTATACGACACATGCACTGATTGAAGATAATGAAGTGGTCAGTGTACCGTTGAAGGAAGGGAAGTTTGATCTGGAAAGTTTTAAAGATAAGATGAATGATGAGACAAGTATCATCTGGATCTGTAACCCGAATAATCCGACAGGTACTTATGTTACTGAAACAGAATTAACTGGATTTTTAGAGAGTGTACATGAAGATGTAATGGTCGTACTGGATGAAGCATACTTTGAATTTGTTCTGCGTGAGGATTATCCAGATGGCGTAGCGTTACTTAAACGCTTCCCGAATCTGATTGTGCTCAGAACATTCTCTAAAGCCTATGGGTTAGCAGGACTACGTGTAGGATATGCCATAACATCTAAAGCATATATTGATGTGTTCAATAAAGTAAAGCTGCCGTTTAACGTGACAGCACTTTCGCTAGTCGGAGCAATTGCTGCATTAAAAGACCAGCAATATTTAAAGGATTATGTTGCTCATAATGATAAAGAACGTAATAAATTCTTTGAAGCGGATTACAAAGAACACCTTATAGATAGCGTAACAAACTTTATATTTGTGAAGACGAATCAGGCTGAAGCGTTATTCGAAGCATTGATTAAGGGTGGAGTAATTGCTAGACCGATGCCTAACGGGGTAAGAATATCAATTGGTACGCGTGACGATAATGAAAAAGTTCATAAAGTACTCAATTCATTCTTCAGTTAATCAAATTACTACAATTAGCAATCTAGATTGCTTATAATAATAGTAATACAGGATAAAGGATGATTATGATGAGACAGTCAATTGCAATTGATATGGATGAAGTACTTGCAGATACATTGAAGAAAGTTATCTTTCAGTTTAATGAAAGTGCAGGTATGTCCTTAACAAAAGAAGATTTGTACGAAAGGAAACTTCGCACAGAATACCCAGAACACGTGGATAAATTAGACAAGCTGTTACTAGATCGAGGTTTCTTTAGAGATTTAGAAGTATTTCCTGATGCAGTACGTGTCGTAGAGCGACTCAACCATCATTATGATGTCTATATTGCTACAGCTGCGATGGATGTGCCGACATCATTCGATGCAAAATATGAATGGCTGAGAGAGCATTTTCCATTTTTAGATCCACAGCATTTTATCTTCTGCGGTAATAAAAGCATTGTTGGAACAGATTATCTGATAGATGATAATCCGAGACAGCTGCGCGCATTTAAAGGCAAAGGTATTATCTTTGATGCGGTACATAACCGAAGTATTTCTGAATTTGATAGAGTAAATTCATGGAACGATGTTGAACGTTATTTCCTGGATAAATAGATACTAAGCTTTATATATGTAACGACAACACCCAAACCATATCTATATGGTTTGGGTGTTGTCGTAATAATGATAGTATCTATATCTATTAAAATAATGTATTCACTGGCGCTGTTAAGATCTTAAGTTTATTTGGAACAATCGTAACGTCAAGCGGTGTCACAAGATCAATTTCTCCGTCTACATCTACTGACAGTTCATCTTTTGTTTTCAGATGAACATGTTCTCCGGAGATGTGTTCAATATTCTGACTGATTTCATTCCAGTTGACTTCTGATTTCTCACCGATCATGTCTGTAAATGATTTAAGGCCGCTATCTTTAAAGATGAATACATTGAGAATGCCGTCACTTGGTGAAAGTTCAGATAGTGGTATGCGATTTCCGCCGATAAACTGACCGTTTGCGATAATAATCATAGAAGATGTACCATATGATTTGGTGCCATCAACTTCAATTTCATACTCAAAGAAGGTAGGATTAGAGACATTTTTGATCATAGAGAAGAAGTAGCTGAACTTGCCGATTTTACTCTTTACTTGTGGATTGACCCCTTCAGAGTTATCAACCATGAGACCCATTCCTGCAAAGTTAAGTGCATAGCGTTCATTAGTCTTTAGCACATCATAATATTTAACTTCTGACTCGAGTAGCTGAGTAGCAGCACGTACAGGGTCCGGGTTTAGATTTAACGTTTTTGTGAAGTCATTAAATGTGCCACCTGGGAGGATTCCGATTGGTTTATGGTAGCCGCCATCAATCATCCCGTTAATCAGTTCATGTACAGTACCATCACCACCAAGAATAAGAAATATATCATATGGCTGTGAAGACTGTGTAAGTAGTTCATAGATCTCACCTTGCTCTAAGCTTCTGTAGATTGTTAAATGGGTAATTATCTGTGATAGATGCTTTGTAACCTCTCCGATGATTTCGTGTACATCACCTTGTCCTGCTTTATCGTGATAAAATAATATGCCGTTATTAAATTTATGCACATTGACACCTTCTTATTGTTATTTGTTATGTTATATTATATACCTCGTTTGCCCAAATTAAAAACACAGCGCATAGGCGCTGTGTCTAGTGAATACCATCCATTTTCTTTGAAATCCATTTATTCATTAACAATATGATAACAAACAGTATCATGGCAATCGTACCAATAAAAATAAAGTATTTCGTATAACCAAGTGGTTCTATAAGTTTTACAAACTGTGCATTTAATCCTTGAGCTGTAGCATTCGATAAGAACCATAAGCTTAGCATTTGTGAATTAAATGCGACAGGTGCCAATTTAACAGATACCGAAGAACCTGTCGGGGATAAACATAATTCTCCGATAACACATAGTAAGAAAGATAAAACTAGCCATAACGGATTGATGAGGTGTGTCTCATTTTGTGTTAATGGAAGAATCATCACTAAGAAACTCAATCCTGCAAACAAAATCCCTAAAGTAAATTTAAATGGTGTCGTTGGATTACGCTTACCTAATTTAATCCATAATGTCGAAATGACAGGTGCTAATATTACGATAAATAATGGATTTAATGATTGGAAGTATGCAGCTGGCAACGTATAATCAATACCAAATAAAGGTTTCAAGTCCAGCTGAGTTCTTTCAGCTGCAAATAATGCCAGGGTATTTGCGCCTTGTTCCTGAATGACCCAGAACATTACACTCGCTAAGAACAATGGAATATATGCAAGTAATCTTGAACGTTCAGTTGATGTCACATCCTCACTTCGATACATAGTGAACCAGTAGACGATAGGGAGTACAATGCCGAGAATCGTTACGACGAATGAAAATGTATTAAATGTAAGGATTCCCATCATTAAAGTAACTACAATGATACTAATAAGTGCAATTGCTGCGATAACAATGTTTCTTGAGTAACGTTTCTTTTCTTCGCCTTGTAATAGGTTTGTAGGCTCATTTCCGACTAAACCGAGTGATTTACGATTGAAGATGATATATACGACTAATGCAAGCGCCATGCCAAGGGCTGCTGCTAGAAATCCGATATGATAGTTATATTGTTTTTGGAGTGCACCAACAATTAATGGGGAAAGAAAGGCACCCATATTAACAGACATATAAAAAATTACAAAACCACCATCCATACGACTATCATTTTTATGATACAGTCCGCCGACGACATTAGAAATATTGGGTTTCATTAATCCGGATCCCACAATAATTAAAAACATAGATGCTAGAAATGTAGGAACTCCAAACGGTAAGCTCATTGCAATATGTCCGAGCATAATTAATGTTGCCCCGTAGAGCAGGGCTTTTCGGGAACCAATCAATCTATCGGCAACCCAGCCACCTAAAATTCCTGTCATAAAGATCAATGATCCATACATCGATCCAATACTCGCGGCAGTTGTCTTATCTATACCCAGCCCACCGTTAGCAACCGTATCATACATGTAATAAATTAAGATTGCGCGCATCCCATAATAACTGAAGCGTTCCCAGAACTCTACAAAGAATAGAATCCCTAATCCTCTAGGATGTCCGAAAAACCCAGTCTGTGGTACACTTTGTACCATTTCTTCACGGGAGTATTTCGTTGTTTCCATAATTTCACCTTCCGTAATAAAAATATTCTGAAAATTAATGTTATTTCAGAATATAATTTTACCATTAAATTAATATCATTCAATAACTTTTTAAAAAGACGAAATTTTCAAAAAGTTGATATGCTAGTTTCGTTTAAAGAGTTAAAGTGTTATGTTTTAATTTTAATATAATATATTAATTATAATATGTATTACTAATATAATAATTTCACGATATTAAGCAACTCAAAAACACCCTTAAAGCATCCTATATACTTTAAGGGTGTTAAAATTTATAAAGTTATTAGTGAATCCCTTTCATGAAGCGTTTCATAAAAGGACTTACAATAAGTAATACAATCCCTAATCCGATTGTAACCATTCCGATGTTACCGAAGTATGTTGCGTTATTAACAGTATCATAATATTTAACGAGTACTTGACCGTTAAATAACTGCGCGACTGTGTTTGCTAAGAACCATATACTCATCATTTGAGATGCGAATACACTCGGTGCAAGTTTTGTTGTTACTGATAAACCAGTAGGTGATAAGCAAAGCTCAGCCATTGTTACTAGCAAGTAGCTTAATACTAACCAGGCCGGATTCATTAAAGCGTCGCCGTTATGCGTTAATGGATAAACCATCACGACATAGCTGAAACCTGCTAAAAATAGTGCGATACTGAACTTAACTACTGTTGGTGGATTAAATCGTCCAAGTTTTACCCATAACCATGCAAATAGTGGTGCAAGTGTTACTATAAATAATGGGTTTAGTGACTGGAACCAAGCTGGTGGAATTACAAAGTTAATGGCACCATTTGTCACTTTAGCTAAATCTAACTGTGTATTCTTATCGGCAAACGCAGCAAGGATTGTTGAACCTTGCTCCTGAATTGACCAGAATACAACAGATGCTAAGAATAATGGAATATATGCTGCTACACGTGATTTCTCTTCAGATGTCGTCTTTTTGGATACGAACATCATAATAAAGTAAACAACTGGCAGACCAATACCCAGTGCTGTTACAAGTGACATAAATGTTTGTAAGTTTAAGTTTCCAGTAAGTTGGGCGAATAAGAAATAAATTACAAATGCAATAACAATCACTGTTACATATGTGAGTGTTTTCTTTTTATCTTCAGGTGTTACTGGGTTTGGGATGTCCAATCCAGATAGCCCTAAAGTGGGTTTAGCACGTAATACATAAATAATTAGTCCAAAGAACATTCCGACAGCTGCAACAGCAAATCCGTAATGGAATCCGGCATTTTTCTGTAGCCATCCGACAATTAATGGTGAAATAAATGCACCTAAGTTAATAGACATTACAAATAGTGTGAATGCTGAATCTACCTTCGGATCGTTCTTCTCATAAATTTCTCCGACATTTGAAGAAATATTCGGTTTAAGCAATCCTGTACCTAAAATGATAAATAATAGTGCGACAAGTAACAAGGTGAAGTTATTCGGTAGAGATAGTAATATATGACCGATCATGATGAGAATCGCGCCATATAATATGGCTTTTCGCGTTCCGATAAATCGGTCAGCAAGCCATGCACCTACCACACCGCTCATATAGATCATCGCACCATATATTGATACGATTTGTAATGCAAGTGCATCAGGTAATCCAAAACCGCCATCTTTAACAGAATAATATAAGTAATAAACTAATATTGCTTTCATTCCATAGTAACTGAAACGTTCCCAGAACTCAGTTATCATAAGTGTAAACAGACCTTTAGGATGTCCAAAGAATCCAGTTCTCGGCATACTATTTACAATTTCTTCCCTTGTATGTTGAGACATTCATTTTCCCCCTTCAAATTTAAATACTATAATAAGATAATATTGTACACCTAAAAGAATATTTAGACAATTCGAATTTTGAATAATTTTAAAAAGAATGTAAATAATAAAAATAACGAAGCGGAGATTTTGAAATCTCTCAGCTTCGTTATACCGTGCTATCTATTTGTAATCGTTTCAGGATATAAATCATGATTCATCAGACGATAAGATGCCATTTCTTCATATTTAGTTCCTGGGCGCCCGTAGTTCGTATATGGATCAATTGAAATACCACCACGCGGTGTGAACTTACCCCATACTTCAATGTAGTGTGGGTCCATAAGTTCAATTAAATCATTCATAATAATATTCATACAGTCTTCATGAAAATCTCCATGGTTTCTGAAGCTGAATAAGTATAGTTTTAATGACTTTGATTCAACCATCTTGATATTTGGAATATAGCTGATATAAATTGCAGCGAAGTCGGGTTGTCCTGTAATCGGACATAAACTTGTGAACTCCGGACAATTAAACTTAACAAAATAGTCACGACCTTGATGTTTGTTATCAAATGACTCTAATATTGTCGGGTCATATTCATATAAATATTTATTGTTCTGATTACCAAGTAACGTAATATCCTGTAATTCTTCTTTTTGTCTTCCTGACATAATAGCCTCCTGATTAATGTTGTTTCACTTTTGCTTTTACAAACATATAGTAGCTCGCAAAGAATATTATAATATATCCGAGATAACTTAGTAAGTCCGGGGTCTCATTAAATAGAATAAATCCTATAATTGCACTGAATAACACAGTCGTATAAAAGAATATTGAAATATCTTTCGCTGGTGCATAGCTATAAGCGATTGTTAATCCGAATTGTCCGAGCGTAGCAAATAGGCCGGATAGAATCAGATAGATGATCTGCGCATTTGTCATGGGTTGATATGTCAGCAATGTGAGTGGAATAAGTACAATTGTTGATACGAACGAAAAGTAAAACACAGTCGTATAGAACTTCTCTTTTGAACCGAGTACACGTAATGTTGTATAGGCAAGTCCTGCAAACATGGCGCCAAGGACACCTATTATGGCAATATACATATCTGAACTGAAATTCGGCTTAATGATAAATAGAGCACCAATAAATGCAATTATCATGCTGATGAATTGATACTTTTTAATATATTCCTTTAAAAACCATGCACAAAATAAAATAGTGAAGAATGGACTGAGTTTATTCAGCATATCTGCATCACTTAACACCATGCGGTCAATTGCATAATAGTTAAGAAGCACACCAATCATTCCAAAGACACTTCTTAAAATAAGCGTTAGCTGGTTCTCTCTATGACCAAAAAGAGGCGCTTTATACTTGTATACGAAATACAGAGGAAGGATTATTCCGATAATATTACGAAACAATGATTTCTGTATGACTGGCAAATCTCCAGAGAGCTTTACGAAGGCACCCATTAAACTGAAACCAACCGAAGCAGCAACCAACCATAATATTCCTTTTATTTTATTATTCATATGTGTCCTCCTTTTTCAGTAATATGAATATATTTTCAATAATTTAAATACAAAATTTCTTACGTTTATCAAAGTGAGCAGTAGCAAAGGTTTGCTCGTTTTCTTCAAAAGTCAACCCTAAAAATATAAATTTTTACAAGGTTTAAACGTTGAAAACCCCTTTATAAATGCTATAATTATTCGTATATCTTGTGGTTGTTGGAAAATATACCACTATATCTTGTGTTCGGTATTGATGCGAACACAATACTTGCGAATTGCTAAAAGTCAAGCACATAATACATAAATTTTTGGGTAGTTTTAAAGATAGTTTTAATATTATTGTTCACAACTGCTTTTAAATGAGAGGAGTGATATTATGCTCATCGTCTATTATTCGCTCACTGGAAATGTGAAACGTTTTATACAGAAAACAAAGTATGCAAATACATTAACTCTAGATCAAGCGGAAGGTATAAATGAACCGTATATCATTGTAACAGGAACGATAGGGTTTGGCGAGATACCGGATCCAGTTAGACAGTTTCTGGACCGTCATAGTGCAAATTTAATAGCTGTAGCAGCCAGCGGTAACAGAAACTGGGGTCAGAACTTTGCACGTGCAGGAGACTTAATAAGTAGTACATATCATGTGCCATTATTAATGAAGTTTGAACTACACGGTAATGATAAAGATGTGAAAGAATTTAATATAAAGGTGGAAGAAATCAGTGAATATCGCACAAGAGAAACAGTACAATCATATTGAACTTAATAACCAGGTCACAAAACGTCGAGAAGATGGCTTCTTTGATATTGATAAAGATCAAGAAGCGCTTAAAGTTTACTTAGAAGAAATAAAAGATAAAACGATAACATTTGATACACCGATTGCGCGTCTTAAGTATCTCGTTGAACAAGATTTTTATTATGATTTATTTAATGAATATAACGAAACAGATTTGAACGATATTATTAAGTATGCACAAGACATTGAATTTAACTTTGCGAGTTATATGTCGGCAAGTAAATTCTTTAAAGATTATGCATTGAAAACAAATGATAAACAGCAATATCTAGAAGATTATAAAGAGCATGTTATTATTGTAAGCCTATATTTAGCTAAAGGTGATGTAAATAAGGCGAAACAATTAATCTCTGCGATGATTGAGCAACGTTATCAACCGGCGACACCTACATTTTTAAATGCAGGCCGTGCAAGACGCGGTGAGCTTGTATCTTGTTTCTTATTAGAAGTAGATGATAGTTTAAATTCTATCAACTATATCGACTCAACTGCGAAACAATTATCTAAAATTGGTGGCGGTGTTGCAATTAACTTGTCAAAGTTACGCGCACGAGGAGAAGCAATTAAAGGCATTAAAGGTGTGGCTAAAGGTGTATTACCTGTAGCTAAAGCGCTCGAAGGCGGATTTAGTTATGCGGACCAGCTAGGACAACGTCCAGGTGCAGGTGCTGTATACTTAAACATCTTCCATTATGACGTGCTTGAGTTCTTGGATACGAAGAAGGTAAATGCTGATGAAGACTTACGTTTATCAACGATTTCTACTGGACTTATCGTACCAAGTAAATTCTTTGATTTGGCGAAAGAGGGCAAAGATTTCTTTATGTTTGCACCACATACAGTGGAACGTGAATATGGTTTAACGCTAGACGATCTAAACATTGATGAAATGTATGACGAACTTGTGGAAAATCCAAATATTATGAAGAAATCTAAAGATGCACGTGAAATGTTAAACTTGATTGCTCAAACGCAACTTCAATCGGGTTATCCATACTTAATGTTTAAAGACAATGCGAACAAAGTGCATGCAAATTCGAATATCGGTCAGATTAAGATGAGCAATTTATGTACAGAAATCTTCCAATTACAAGAAACATCCATTATTAATGATTATGGCACTGAAGATGAAATCAAACGAGATATTTCATGTAACTTAGGATCATTGAATATTGTGAATGTAATGGAATCTAAGAAATTTAAAGATTCAGTACATACTGGTATGGATGCACTTACAACTGTGAGTGATGAAGCGGATATTAAAAATGCTCCTGGTGTGGCAAAAGCAAATCGCGAACTGCATTCGGTTGGGCTTGGTGTCATGAACCTACATGGCTACTTAGCAAAGAATAAAATTGGATATGAATCAGAGGAAGCGAAAGAATTCGCAGCGACGTTCTTTATGATGTTAAACTATTATTCATTAGAACGCTCTATGGAAATTGCCCTTGAACGAAATGAGACATTCGCAGACTTCGAAAAGTCAGATTATGCATCTGGTACTTATTTCGACAAATATATTGTGAAAGACTATAGACCTACAACAGACAAAGTTGTTGAACTTTTTGAAGGGATAGCAATCCCAACGCCAGAAGATTGGGCAGGTCTTAAAGAAAAAGTGATGGAAAATGGACTATTCCATGCATATCGTCTTGCTATTGCACCGACACAAAGTATCTCTTATGTGCAAAATGCAACAAGTTCTGTTATGCCGATCGTTGATCAGATTGAGCGTAGAACTTATGGTAATGCTGAAACATTCTATCCTATGCCATTTTTATCACCTGAAACAATGTGGTTCTACAAATCAGCATTTAATACAGATCAAATGAAGTTGATTGATCTAATTGCGACAATTCAGGAACATATAGACCAAGGTATCAGTACAATATTATTTGTGAACAGTGATATTTCTACGAGAGAACTTGCAAGACTATACGTATATGCACATCATAAAGGTTTAAAATCACTGTATTACACAAGAAATAAATTGTTAAGTGTTGAAGAATGTACAAGCTGCGCAATCTAAATCATTAAAGGCTGAATTATCAGCCTTTAAAATATGTATAACAATCAAAAGGACTGAAAATATGATAGCCGTTAACTGGAATACACAAGAAGACATGACAAATATGTTCTGGAGACAGAATATCTCACAGATGTGGGTAGAATCAGAATTTAAAGTTTCAAAAGATATTGCAAGCTGGAAAGAGTTGACTGAAGATGAAAAGTATACATTCAACCATGCACTTGCTGGTCTCACAGGATTAGATACACATCAAGCGGACGATGGTATGCCACTCATCGGTCTGCATACGAAAGATTTACGTAAAAAAGCAGTTTATTCATTTATGGGGATGATGGAGCAGATCCATGCAAAAAGTTATTCTCATATTTTCACTACGCTCTTACCATCTGCTGAAACGAACGATTTACTTGATAACTGGGTTGTGAATGAACCACATCTAAAGTTTAAATCAGAAAAGATCGTTTCTAGATACCATAAACTTTGGGGCAAAGAAGCAACAATCTATGATCAGTATATGGCACGTGTTGCCAGCGTATTCTTAGAGACATTCTTATTCTATAGTGGATTTTATTATCCACTATACTTAGCTGGTCAAGGTCGCATGACGACGAGTGGAGAGATTATTCGTAAGATTCTGCTAGACGAATCTATTCACGGTGTATTTACAGGATTAGATGCACAAAGTTTACGCAATGAATTAACAGATGATGAGAAATTGCGTGCAGATAAAGAGATGTATGATTTATTAAAGGAACTCTATGCAAATGAAGAGCGTTATACTAAGATGCTGTATGACCGTGTCGGGCTCACAGAGGATGTCTTAAATTATGTACAGTATAACGGTAACAAAGCATTAGCAAACTTAGGATTTGAACCTTATTTTGAAGAGAAAGGCTTCAATCCAATCATTGAGAATGCCTTAAACACTTCTACGAAAAACCACGACTTCTTCAGTGTTAAAGGTGATGGTTATGTCATTGCATTAAACGTAGAAGCATTAACAGACGAAGACTTCCAATTTGAATCTTAATATTTGACGAGCTTGTGACAAATGTCGCAAGCTCTTTTTAAGTACAGTATTTGTCACAAATTGGACATTGCTACAAATATATAAAACAGACATAATTGTAAGCGTATAAATATTGAGGAGGAACATTATGAACGCTAAAAGATTATTGATGATAGGTCTATGCACAGTTGCTTTAGCAGCATGTGGCAAAGAAGAAAAGAAAGAAGGGCATGAAAGGCATGAAAATCATGCAACAACATCTGATAAAAAAGTACAACCGTTAACGGTAGATCTAACTGTACCTGAGCATGTAGAAAAGGGGAAAACAGTAGAAATTAAAGCACTCGTGAAACATGGAAAAGAAAAAGTGAATGATGCTGATGAAGTAATGTTTGAAGTGATTAAAGATGGCGATACAAAAAATTCTGTTAAAGAAAAAGTTAAAGAAGCGAAAGATGGTGTTTACACGTTTACATATAACTTTAAAGAAGATGGCACATATAACATTATTAGCCATGTTACAGCATTTAACCAGCATACAATGCCGAATAAAGAAATAACGATTGGAGATGCTGCACAACAGCATAGTCATCAAGATCACCATCATGCCGGTATGATACATATAATGGATATTAAAGCAGAGAAAGATAAAGAAACAACATTAATGATGCATGTAATGGATGCAGAAGGCAAGCCGTTAACAGAGGCATCTGTTGCAAGATTTGAAGTGAAGACACCTTCTGGAAAGACTGAGTGGGTGGACTTGCAGGAAAGTAAACTCGGAGAATATGAAACAAAACATACATTTGCTGAGAGTGGAAAATATACCGTTACAGCACATGCAGAAAAGCAACCTGACTTTCATGTTCATAATGATACAGAATTTGAAGTGAAATAAGCGCGTCAATAATAAAGAGCTTGAGATATCATACTGTATATCTCAAGCTCTTTTTGGCTAATATTAACTCTTTTTATTATAATGGTTCTCCGATAATTCTTACTTCTGTTTCTAGCGCAATGCCTGAATTTTTATAGACAGTTTCCTGAATGTGGGCAATCATATTTTCGTAATCAGTCGCAGTTCCTTCGTTCACATTTACGATAAAACCAGCATGTTTTTCAGACACTTGCACGCCGCCGATGATGTGACCTTGTAACTGTGCCTCTTGAATAAGTTTACCAGCAAAGTGACCCGGTGGACGTCTAAACACACTGCCGCAAGATGGGTATTCTAGTGGCTGCTTTGATTCTCGACGTTCAGTGAGTATGTCCATTTGTGACTGGATAGACTGAATATCCCCAGGAGCAAGCTTAAAACTAGCTTCAAGTACGACAAAATGTTCTTTTTGGATAATACTAGTACGGTAGTCAAGTTCTAATGCCTGATTATCAAGTGAGATGATTTCACCCTCATGGTTAATGACTAAAGCATGATCAATCACATCCTTAATTTCACCGCCATAAGCTCCAGCGTTCATAAATACAGCACCGCCAACAGAGCCTGGAATACCACACGCAAATTCAAGACCGGTTAAATGATGGTCTCTTGCAGTTCTGCTAACATCGATAATCGCTGCACCACTGCTGGCAGTTATACACTGCCCATTAACTTTTATTTTGGTAAGGTTAAGTAGACTGATAACAATGCCTCTAATGCCACCATCTCGAATGATAATATTTGAACCATTTCCTAAAAATGTAACTGGGATATCATTTTGTTTAGCTACATTTAATGCGGCCTGTACCTCTGCATAGTTTGTCGGTATGACATATATATCAGCATTGCCACCAGTTTTCGTATAAGTATATTTCTTTAATGGTTCATTGATTTTTATATGTTCTGACTGAATAGATTTCTTCAGCTGATCGACTATAGTATGTAATTGCATAAATGTTCGCCCTTTCATTGAATTCATTCCTCATTATAGCAAAGGATAGCATAATTAGACAGAAAGACATTGATGAAACCATGACGATTTTTCATCTTCATATTGTTTCAAGTTGAGATGTGCATCAATCTTCTGTTTAAAATGATTATATTCCGTAATATGATTCAGTAAATAGCGTTGCCCTTCCAAATATTGAACTTGTTTTTTACTATCTTTCTCAACAATATGAAGTCGAACTTGTTCATTAAGTGTTTTAAGACTATCAAACTGAGAAAAGACACATTTTTTCTTATATGGATGATGTAATCTATAAAATCCTGATAAGTTTAAACGTTTTTCATCCAATGTCGTTATTTCATGAAGTCGCTTCACAATTACAAGAATATCGATAATTCCTGAAGTATTTGCTCCTTCAATTGCAGTTGAGCCGATATGATATGTTTTAATCACTGGTGAATCGAGCAGGTTTAATAAACTTTGCTGTATTATTTTGTACTCTGATACATAGCGATCAGGGGAATAGTTGATAAAATTATTAGGTTTTACTTTCATTTTAAATCTTCCTTTCAAGTTTGAAAAAATAAATCATGTTTTCATTCTAATCATTTTTAGGTATAATATTGATATCTAAGGAGAGCCGATATGAATAAAATTAATATATTTATATATTTAATAATGAGTATATCAATTATTCTTGCAGCGTGTGGGGATAAAGTGACATCTGATATTAAAAATTATAAAGCGGAAATGCATGATGTACAATCAGAAGAAAAGAAGCTTGTACATGAATTGGATAAACTAGGTTTAGATAAAGCTGATCAATTGCTCGGATCGGAAGTAACAGAAGAAAAGAAAAAGAAGTTGAAGTTAATTGAAGAATCGATACATAACAAGATAAGACCTCAGTTGAAAGTTTATGAACAAAAAGTGAAAGCCATTAACCCTGAAACCTCTGAAGTAAAGGAAGTTCATAACATTTATAAAAGAAATTTAATCAAGAAAAAACAGTTTATTCTGGATCTGGAACACTATATGAAGTTGTTTAATCAATCGATTCAATCTAATGAAAAGATACTTCAGTATACGGAAGTATTTGAAAAAAATAAGGCTTTAAGTGAACAATATGCAAATCAAGTTTCAGCCAATGGGAAAGACGCAAAGGAATACGAACTATTAGCGGATGTTATTAATGACAATAGTGAGCAGCTTAAAAACAAAGTTGAATATTTATCAACTGATGCAACGGTTAAACAAAAGCAGCAGTATATTGAAAGTAAACTACTCCCATTTCTAAAATCGAATATTGACAAACTTAATCAGACTCAGATCTCTTCAAAAAATGTATTGGGTATGCGTAAAGCAACAATTGAAATTTATTATAGCCTGATGAATTATTATAGAGAACGTAAGCTTGCGATGAATATTGAAACCAAGTTACAAAATATGCCGATTCAAGATATTCTGAAAAACACAAAATATATCCAGTCAATCGATGATGAATATTATGAAGCATTAGGAAAGCTAGAAGAAAAAAATAAATGATACCATTATAAGGTATCATTTATTTTTTTAAATATTGTTGTTCCTTCTGTTTCTTTGATATGATGATGTTTTTAGAAATTACTGTAAGCACCCAGATGATAAATGCAGCAATAATGATGAATGAAAGTCCACTATGATTTTTGAAATCAATGACAAACAATACTACGTAAATAAACAGACATAAATTAATAGTATCTACGAAAGTCCAGCGTTTTAATGGATATTTTTGATTCATTATAACCTCCAATAAAGATATTTATTTCATTATATCATGTGTATTATATTAAGATAGGGGTATAATAAATATTAATGCGATTGCTAAATACGTAGAAGCGTGATATATTTTATCTTTGAAGGCACAGATAGGTGGAAAAATAAGATGATGATTAAAATTAATACAATCGAGCAGTTCGAGAAGTTATTAGAAGAACATACGAATGTATATTTCCTGAAACACTCTGACACTTGTCCGATCTCTGCAAGTGCATATGACCAGTTCGAGAACT
This sequence comes from Macrococcus psychrotolerans, assembly GCF_038095555.1. Taxonomy (NCBI): domain Bacteria; kingdom Bacillati; phylum Bacillota; class Bacilli; order Caryophanales; family Staphylococcaceae; genus Macrococcus; species Macrococcus psychrotolerans. The sequence goes on from NZ_CP124591.1 coordinate 527,843, forward strand.
TTATGTATGAAAGAGATATTAATGGTTATTACTTAATTGTTCAGCAGGCTAGAGAACTTTCAGACTATATTGCTGATTTAACTAAAGTAAAGCATGAATCTCCTCAAGCTTTTTATTTCTCAGATAAAACTGTGAAATGGCATGACAGTCATAGAAATATTACAATAGCAAATCTTTCTAAAGCAGAAGAATAGAATGTACGATGCTTTATCAAAACAATCGATAACTAATAGAATTTCTATTAGTTATTTATTTTGGAGGAAACGATGAAGATATTAATAGCGATGGATACTTTCTTTAATACGTTGTATTCTCAACATGCGAATCAGTATGTATATGACGGGATAGAGACAGAAGATGCAAATGTAGTGATGGTACCATTATTTGAGAGCGATAAAAATATGATTGATGCTCTGCTCACATGGGAAAAAGGCGCGAAACTCTCACAGCAAGTATATAATGGCAATTTAGTTGAAACAGATATTCAAGTCGCACGTGTTGCTCACGATACAATGCTAATTGATGCAGGACAGTTCTTAAATAGTGAAGTGCCTGAAGAAACGTCAAGTTACGGACTTGGTCAGATGCTGATGAATGGTTTGGATATGGGAATGACATCCTTTATTATCTCGTTAGGAAATGTTGCAGTATTCGATGCAGGTGCAGGGATGCTACAGGCATTAGGTGCTAAGTTCTATGATCGAGATCACCAGTTGATTGATAGTGTGATGCATCAAGGGCTGCTTAAATTTGTACGTTACATGCATTTTGATGATATGGATTCAAGATTAAAACATGTGAACTTCAAAATTATTTCTGACCATAAATATCATAATTACGGAAAAAAAAGTCAAGTCAGTGCGCAGGACTATGCTTTTGACGTTAAGCAACGAGTAGATAATAGTATATGGTATATGCTACAGCAATTTAAAAAGCACGGCTTAGATTATACATACTCTCCATATGGAGGGGATGGTGGAGCGCTTAGAACAATCTTTGAACAATACTTTAAAGCAGATATCAGAACTTCCGCACAACTCATCTTTGAACGAACGCATATTGAATCTTTATTAGAAGAAGCAGATGTGATTATTTATGGTGGAGGAAGTAACGAAGAGACATCAGGCTCATTGATCGTCAGTGAAATCAACAATCGCATCGATGAAAGTAAGCAATATATTTATCTTTCTGCAGGCAAACAATTTCTTGCGCATCATATAAAGGATAGCGTCGTACCACTAAATGTCTATCCAGAAGTTACTGAGCTTACAGAAGATATACAGATCGGATTACAGTTGCAGCAAGCTATTCAAAGTATCATGAAATTAAGTAAGTAATATAAGACCCGAACAGTGTAGACATAAATTATGCCTGCGTTGTTCGGGTCTTGTTATAGTGATGAGGATGTTGAAGCTTAAGCTTTCTCTTCAAACTTCTGTAATATACCAACGATATTCATAACAGCACGTTCCATATCATCAACAGAGACGTATTCATATGGGCCATGATAATTTTCTCCACCTGTAAATAAGTTTGGTGTAGGTAAACCCATATATGATAACTGACTGCCATCAGTACCCCCACGAATCGGTTCAACAATTGGTTCTATGTTTAATGATTTCATTACTTCAAGTGGGATATCTATAAGCTGTGGATGTGGTGTAATTTTCTCGCCCATATTATAATACTGATCATTAATCTCGATATGCGCAGCTTGTTCACCATATTCTTTCTGTATAGACGTTATGATGTCACGCATCGTTACTTTACGTGCTTCAAACTGCTCACGAGAATGATCTCTTATAATATATGAAAGTTGTGCACGTTCAACATTTCCATTCAACTCCATCAAATGGAAGAAGCCTTCATAACCTTCTGTATGTTCCGGTACTTCGTTTGCCGGTAAAGAAGACTGGAAGCGTACTGCAAGGTTGAGCGCATTCACCATTTTATCTTTAGCGCTTCCCGGATGCACATTTACCCCGTTAAACGTAATATTGACGCCTGCTGCATTAAAACTTTCATATTGTAGTTCTCCACGACGGCCTCCGTCGATCGTATATGCAAAATCACAACCAAAACGTTCTACGTCAAAGTTATGCGGCCCGCGTCCGATTTCTTCATCTGGAGTAAAGCCGAAACGAATCTTGCCGTGTTTGATCTCAGGGTGGGCAATCAAGTATTCTATTGCTGTCATAATTTCAGCGATACCTGCTTTGTTATCCGCCCCAAGCAATGTAGTACCATCTGTCGTAATTAATGTGTGTCCTTTGTAAAGCGAGAGTTCTGGGAACTTTTCAGTTTCAATCTTAAGCCCACTCTTTAAAGTGATAGCATCACCATCATAAGATTGAATAATCTGAGGATTAACATTTGTTCCAGTGAAATCTGTAGCTGTATCTACATGTGCTAACAGACCGATAACAGGAACTTCTTTATCAGTATTGGATGGCAATGTTGCAAATAAGTAACCAAATTCATCGATATCCGTTTCAAGACCTAATTGCTCAATTTCCTGTTTAAGCTGATTAAGAAGATTCCACTGTTTATCCGTTGATGGTGTTGTTGTACTAGAAGCATCGGACTGTGTATCGATAACAACATAAGAAGTAAGTCTATCAATTAGTTTTTCTTTCATCTGTATTCCTCCTGTCTTCATTATTATTATTCTATACTTAAAATGAATATGTGTCATGAATAAACTACGAAATCCGAAAGAAAAATTTTAAAAAACTAGGAACGTTTATTTAACATCAAACGTTCCTAGTTTTTTTATTCTTATGTTTAAAATGTTTATACATTTTCATAGTCGTTAAAAATAGCATTTCCGCAATCAATAGACCAAATGCAATTGCGCCAGAAGATAATGTCGCCTGACTCCCTTTAATAATTGCTTCACTAAAATCAGAGATAATCAGGTTCTTTGTTGCATCGTAAGCGACACCACCGGGAACGAGTGGTATGATACCTGATACATTAAAGATGATAACAGGACGTTTATAAATTCGTGCAAGAATATGTGCACATAGACTAAGAGCGAAGCTTCCAAGGAATATACTCACAGCATCAGATAATCCATTTGAATTCGCAATGTAATAGACAATCCAGCCAATGGCACCAACAAATCCACAAGCAATAAGTAATTTTCTTGGCGCATTAAAGATAATCGAGAAGAATAAAGTCGCGAAAAAACTGATGAAAGTTTGAAAAATGATCATATTGTACCTCCAAAGATGATGAAGATCACGCCGACACCTGCACCAATTGCGAAAGCGGTAAGCGCCGCTTCTACACCTTTAGTAATACCGGCAATGAGCTGACCTGCCATCATATCACGAATTGCATTTGTGATTGGGACCCCTGGTACAAGGGGCATAACACCCGATATGATGATTTTATCGAGCGATTCACTGAAAAAGTACTGCACACATGCGATGGCAATTAAAGCAATCACGACTGAACCTGCAAACTCAGCGAAAAAACGAATCTTAAAATATGCTCCTATACGCTCACAAATATAATATCCAGCGAGTCCGCTAATAAATGCAGGTATTGCATCTGACGGGCTACCGTCAAACATAAATAGAAACAGTAAGGATACAATACCTGAAGACAAAACTTTAAGCCAGAATTTGTATTGAAGGTTTTCTTTATCTAATATAGACAGTGCCATCTTTGCGGATTCTAAAGAAACTTTTCCTGATGTAATCGCTCGTGAGATTTCATTGACTTCTGAAATCTTTTCGAGGTCGGTAGTACGGTCTGATACACGATATAAGCGTGTCGAACTTTTTTCGTTAAGAGAGAAGATGATCGCAGTAGGTGTTACAAAACTATGCGTGTTATGAAGTCCGTAAAATTCTGCGATTCGCGTCATCGTATCTTCCACCCGATAGGTTTCTGCTCCTGACTCGAGAAGGATTCTACCTGCAAGCATTGCAACATCTTTTACTTTTTGTTCATCGTAAAGTTGATTTGAAAGCATCTTTTTCTCCTTTTTACTTAATGATAGGGTTGAACATAATCGTATTTGCTCCTTGTTTTTTCGCAGCATGCAACATTTCATCTGCTTCTTTAAAGATTTTACGATGTGTCTTAATTTCAGATCTTGGAATATATCCGACTCCAATTGTTACTGTAAGATGAATCGTTTCTCTATTTTGCAGGTGGAACGTAGAGTTTATTACACCGTTTTTTATGCTTTCTGCAATCTTTACTGTATCATTTAATGACTTGTCATTAAAGATAACTGAGAATTCTTCGCCGCCATTTCTGAAGATTTTAGATTGATCAGGAACATAGTTGTTTAGAACTTGCGACATTTGTTTTAATACTGCATCTCCAGCATCATGACCAAACTTATCATTGACCTCTTTAAAGTCATCGATATCGATAAGTAATAGTGAAAGTGACTGTTTTTGCTCAGAGGACTGGCGGCTGATGACGTTTAAATATCTGTCAAATGCACGCACATTTCCTAAGCCGGTTAAATAATCCACGACATGTTCTTTGTTGAAGCGACTCAGCATTTTCTGTACACGCCATATATCCACAAACATCACGCTCGAACTTAAAGATAGTATGAAACTGGAAATAATCAAAAGTATCATCTCATTAATGATAAACATCTGTTTAATCCAGGTATATACTGCGATGATTAAGATACTGATTAAATTCAGCACTTGAATAGCTTGTATGTCCTGTAATTTGATGAACGGTCCAATCATGCTCACTACAGTAGCGATGATCAGCAAATAGAGTGAAGAAGGAAATGACGTTCCTAATAGATATATATCTACTACAACAATAATGCATGCACTTAAAAATGTATAAAAAAAGTTTGTAAATCTACCGAGAAAAAGTAGAGGAACAAAGGCAAGGTTGAACGAAATTTCTTTATAGCCAATCGGATACGTCAATAACAGTATAGCGATAGTGGTCATGAGTAGTGCGATATAAGGTTTCTTGAAGATGATTTCCCTATCTTCAAAAAACTGAATTCTATGGAATAAGTAAATACCACTGACAGTTACAGCGATATTATAGATAATTGCTTCAATCATATAAGTTCTCCTTCCTATTTTGAGCGGTATATTTTTGCAGCGCTGAACCCTCGTCCTATTATTTCAGAAGTGTTAATAAAGATTACGAAAGAATCTGGTTCTTCTTCTGTTATCAGATTTTTAAAATAAATTGCTTCTGTTTGTTCCATGACAGAAAACAATATGGTTTTACCATTGCGGTCAAAGCCACCAAAGGCATTGACAGAGGTTACACCACGCTCAATTTTATTGTGAATAATATCTATCACTTGTGCTTCCTTTGAAGTAATGATAAAAACAAGTTTGTTGTCACCAGTTCTAAGTTGAACGATATCTATTACTTTACTTGTAACAAATATAGAAATTAATGCATATAATGCAAGTTCGAAATTAAATACAAAAGCACTTAAAATTACGACAAACGCATCGACAACGAGCTGTGCATATCCACTTGATAGACCGCTATACTTTCTGACGATCTGAGCAAGGGTCGCTGTCCCACCTGTAGAACCGTTTCCTCTATAGACAAGTCCAAGCCCGATACCGAGCACGATACCACCATAGAGTGAAGCTAATAATGCATCTTTAGTGCCGTATTGTACAATATCTTGTGTTAAAAAAATTGTAAGTGGCACGAGGAACGTTGCAATTAAAGTCTTCAGGCTAAACGAACGGCCTAATGCAAACCAACCAATTATAAAAATAGGTAAGTTGAAGATAAACTGCACAATCGACGGGTCTAGATGGAATAGGTGATTAAGGATTGTACTTAAACCTGAAATCCCACCTGCAGCAATCTTGCCAGGTAACAAAAATAGATTGTAGCTTATGCCTACAATAATCGACCCGATTAAAGTATAGAGAATATCCATTATTGTTCTGTTCAATTGCATATTATCCTCTCCATCCATTAAAAAATAAGCAAAGCAAGATGCTTTGCGTAAATAATTTCATAATTAGACCTTAACCGTCTTATTATGAAATAAATAAAATGCATAGTCAATTATTACTTATTATAGAAATTAATTGATAACATCATTAATTGTGATATTATTAAGAAGAATGAATTCAAGAGGTGTACACATGCTCACATTAAAACTAATCATTATAACAGCATTATTCTCTTTCGTACTTACACCTATAATTATCAGATTTTCATACTTCATTGGTGCTGTCGATAAACCCAATTACCGTAAAGTACATACTAAACCAGTATCGATGCTGGGTGGGGTGATAATCCTATGTGCATTTTTGTTCGGTTTATGGATTGGACAGCCAGTTGAAAAAGAAATATATCCAATTATTATCGGTGCGATACTCATACAAATAACGGGCCTTATTGATGATTTTATTGATCTTCCGGCTATAATCAAGCTCATTGCACAAATCGGGGTTGCAACAATCGTCGTCTATCACGGAATTACGTTAGACTTGATTACTTTACCATTCGGTATCGTCATTGAATTTGGAATATTTAGTATTCCAATGACAATACTATGGATTGTAGCTGTAACAAATGCAATCAATCTTGTTGATGGTCTAGATGGTCTTGCAGCAGGAGTTTCCGGTATTGCCTTAGCGACGATAGGGTTTATCGCCATCATTCAGCAGAATATATTTATCATGATGCTCTGTAGTGTACTCATCGGAGCATTACTCGGCTTCTTGAAATATAACTTTTATCCGGCACGTATCTTTCTTGGAGATAACGGTGCGTTAATGCTAGGATTTATTATCGGTGTCCTTAGTCTTCTTGGGTTTAAGAATATCACGTTAATTTCTCTGTTCTTCCCTGTCATTATCCTTGCAGTGCCGTTTATCGATATGTCGTTTGCAATGATTCGTAGATATAGACAAGGCAAGCCGATTATGCAGGCAGATAAGTCACATCTGCATCACAAATTACTGCAGCTTGGTTATACGCATCCTCAGACAGTGATGCTCATCTATTCAATTGCAGCATTGTTTAGCGTTGCCTCAGTCATCTTATATCTATCCTCAGTGTGGGGTGCGATATTAATCGTGCTGCTGTTGATTATCACGATTGAATTAATCGTTGAATTTACTGGATTAATAGATGATACCCATCAGCCATTACTCAACTTCATGCGCAGCATTATAAAGAAATAACATCTAGAGCACTCTAGATGTTATTTCTGATGTCGAATGGGAGCATCAGTTCAGATTTCACTTGGATAACTGGGAGGCCTTGTGTGAGTTCTGTAACAAAGTTAATGAATTCATCTTTATCTTCAGAAACAAGTTGTACGTCATATATCACTTTATCTGTATATGTTTGATTTATGATGATAAATTTGTCGTCGATGGCGTGTTCAAACTTTCCCGAGAGCTCATAGGGTAATGTTACCTGAATCATCAGCCCGTTTTTATAGATTACTTTACCAGCTAGCTGAATCGCTTCAGACACCCTACCTTGATAAGCGCGGATTAAACCACCACTGCCAAGCTTGATACCACCGAAGTAACGTGTGACAATGGCCACAACGTTATGGATGTCATTTTTCTTCAAAGATTCTAACATCGGTACGCCTGCAGTACCACTAGGTTCGCCATCATCATTTGCTTTTTGAATCTGGTGGCTGTCACCGACTGTATAAGCTGAGCAATTGTGAGTAGCATCTTTATGTAATGCTTTTATCTCGTCAATCTTTGCCTTTGCCTCATCTTCGTTTTCGACTTTAAATAGATATGTAATAAATCGTGATTTATTAATCACTGTTTCTTGTTCAATATTCTGCTTAATTGTGATAAAGTTTTTCAAGTAGGTCACCTCTTTATATTATAATCATTATTTTAACAAAAATTTTAAAATTCTATCATATATCTTTATCCTTTATTTTTATTTATAAACTGTATAGAATATAAAATGGGATGTATTGGAATGGAGGGTATAAATGAAAACGGCAATAATTACTGATTCAACGAGCTATCTTTCACAGGAAATGATCGATCGTTATGATATACGCGTAATTTCACTGAATGTAATATTCAAAGATCAAGTCTTTGTTGAAGCTGAATATGCTGCAACGCAGTTCTACGAGCGTATGCGTTCTGAGAGACAGCTTCCTACGACAAGTCAGCCAACAACAGGCGAATATATTACATTACTAGAACAGCTGAAATCTGATGGTTATACGGATTGTATTGCGATACATTTATCAAGCGGGATCAGTGGAACATATCAGAATGCAATTACTGCAGGAGAGATGGTAGAAGGCATCAATATGCATGCCTTTGACAGTGAAATTGCGTGTATGGTAGCAGGTATGTATACACTTCGTGCAGCTGAGCTTAAGGATATATTATCACCACAACAAATTATCGAAGAATTAAAGCTGTTAAGAGCACATTCAAATGCTTATCTTCTGGTTGATGACTTGAAGAATCTTCAAAAAGGTGGTCGGCTTAATGGTGCACAGGCAATTATAGGAAGTATGCTGCAAGTAAAACCGATATTATATTTTGAAGATAAGATCATAGTTCCTTATGATAAAGTTCGCACGAAGAAAAAAGCAGTGCAGTTCGTCCAGAATAAAATTAAACAAGAAGTGGCTGCGCCAGCTACACTTGTAGTCATACATGCCAACGCAGAGGAAGAAGCAGAAGTGATCATGCAACATTTGAAATCTCAGTTTCCGGATGCAGATGTCATTAAAAGTTATTTCGGTCCGGTTATCGGTACGCATGTTGGAGAAAAAGCACTTGGTATTGGCTATGTACACCATAAGTTTGAATTTTTTCAGTAAAGTCTTTCATATTATTATTATTTCAGCACACTTATTTAAGTGTGCTTATTTTTATGGAGGTAAATATGCTGCAATATATAACTGATAATGCTGATATTCCTTCTGTAATAAAAAAAGGAAATAAATATCACTGTAACTATTGTCTGAACGATAAACAATATTTGTTTCATAGCTATTATCACGAAGGAATAGACAAGGAGATTGTATATTGTCGCACCTGTCTCTCTCATTATGCGACAACGAAAAACTTTATAGCACTTGAACCATGTCAGAAGAAGGCAGAAGTTGTAACACTACATCTCCCGTTCGAACTTACAGCCCAGCAAAAGCGTGCGAGTGATTATATTGTAGGACAGTTTCATAAGAATCAAGATAGTCTGCTCTATGCTGTGACGGGTGCAGGTAAGACAGAAATGATGTTGCAGGCAGTTGTTGAAGCTAGAAAGGAAGGATGTAACGTTGCGATTGCAGCACCGAGAACTGACGTTGTAAAAGAATTAGCACTACGCATGCAGGAATATATGCCAAGAATACAGATTGATGTGCTGTACGGAGGTCATCAGGGGCTAACAGCAGGTCGCCTCGTCGTTACAACTGTGCAGCAGCTTATTCAGTTCAATGAGCATTTTGAATTAATTATCGTGGATGAAATTGATGCCTTCCCGATGAGCTACGATCCACGCCTGTCAGAAGTACTTAAACGAGCTATGCATGAAAAAGGAACAATCATCTATCTGTCAGCCACACCACCAGCACATTTAATGAAGCTCCCTCATATTTATTTACCGTCACGATATCATAATCGTCCCTTGCCGCTACCGAAACTTCACTATTACAAAATTAATAGCAGATCGTTAGAACAGAAACTTAAAGATATTGTTAATACGACGCTCATCTTCTTTAATGATATTAAGCAAATGGAAAAATATTATGCTGCGCTTCCTGAATCTCTACAAGCGGATGGGACGATTGTTTACTCAAATGATGATGAACGCCATGATAAGGTAGAAGCCATTCGATGTGGAGAATATCGCTTCATATTTACAACGACCATATTGGAGCGTGGATTTACGCAAGAGAACTTATCGGTCTGGGTCATCAATAGTGAACGGTTCACGTGGGACAGCCTCGTACAGATTGCAGGCAGGGTCGATAGAAAAGGGGCAAGTATGAATGGAGAAGTCGTCTTCTTTCACGAAGGCCTAAGCGGCCATATGACGAGAGCGATACAAACAATTAAAAGGATGAATAAAAAGCATGGTCAATCGATGTCTGCAGTGTGAAGAGCTGATACCACTCACCCTTACAATTAATACATTATTCCATAAGCCGAAGTTTTTATGTGAACAGTGTACCGCATCATTTACGAAGATGGATACGAGACGTTGTGAACACTGTCATAAAAAACTTGCTGAGGATGAAATGGAATGCAGAGACTGCCTATTTCTTGCAAAATTAAATGTAAAAATAGAAAAAATTTATACTATTGCTGATTACACGCCCTTTGTAAAATCTATGATCTTACAGTATAAAGGACTGGGTGACTATATCCTTAGCAAGGCATTTGCGGAAATATTATTACTCCATTACTCAGCGCACTTCTTTAAAAAGTATGACCATATCATCGCGATGCCGATATCAAAAACGCGACTGCACGATAGAGGATTCAATCAAGTTGCTGCAATATTAGACGCAGCACAAATACTCCATCATGATGTGTTAGGAACGCATTATCGCGATAAGCAGTCCAGAATGACGAAGAAAGAACGCCTGCAGCAAACCAACCCTTTCTATATGAAACAACCGCTAAAACCAGGAGCACGTATATTACTAATAGATGATATTTATACGACAGGTTTAACTGTGCATCAGGCAGCGAGTGTATTATTATCCAATAAAGATTGTCGAGTAGAGGTGTTAGCGTTTGCAAGAGCCTGAATATTTGGTAAAATAGAGTTAGGAAGAAACATCATAAGAATAGTTTCAAAAGGAGCGATGCTTTATGTTTAGATTTGAAATTCATGGTGACAACATCACTGTAACGGATGCAATCAGAAATTATATCGAGGAGAAGCTTAGCAAACTTGAAAGATACTTCACGAACGTGCCGGAAGCGAATGCACATGTGAAGATTAAAACTTATCAAGACGGTAAATCTAAAGTAGAAGTTACGATTCCTCTTAAAAATGTGACATTGCGTGCAGAAGAACGTCATAATGATTTGTATGCTGCAGTCGACTTAATCGTTGAGAAATTAGAACGTCAAATGCGTAAACATAAAACGAAAGTAAACCGTAAATTCCGTGAAAAAGGTGTGGAAAATGATATTTTCCCTGTATTGCCTGGTACTGAACCTGAAGAGGAAAAAGGGGATGAAATCGAAATCATTCGTTCTAAGCAATTTGATCTTAAACCGATGGATGCAGAAGAAGCCGTGTTGCAGATGAATATGTTAGGTCATGATTTCTTCATCTTCAATGATGGTGAAACAAACGAAACAAATATTGTTTACAAACGTAAAGATGGTAAGTATGGATTAATCGAGACATCAGTTGAGCGATAGTGAGTGAAGAAAGAAGTCGGAACCTCAGTTCCGGCTTCTTTCTTTGCATGTCCTGTATTTTGCTATAGCTCATAACGCTTTTGTCATAACCTTGTTGACGGTATTCCAAAAGCTGAGCTTACGACAGAATCCAGGCCATGCAGAAAACACAAACCATTTTCTTTGCATATCCTGTATTTTGCTATAGCTCATAACGCTTTTGTCATAACCTTTATATTTCAATTACAATTAAATACATGCTATAGTTATATGTTGTATACAAATGTACTTTGTAACTAAAGGAGAGAACACGATGGGATTTATTAAGAAGATGTTTGACGGCAACAAGAAGGAAGTAAAATCCTTGAGAAAAGTTGCTGATCAAGTGCAGGCTTTCGAAGAAGAGATGAAATCTTTATCAGATGAAGCATTGCAGAATAAAACGAAAGAATATCAAGTAGAATTACAAAAGATAGAAGAATATAAACAACAAGAAGCTTATTTAAATAAGATTTTACCCGAAGCATACGCAGTAGTGCGTGAAGCATCACGTCGTGTTTTAGGAATGTTCCCTTTCCCGGTACAAATTATGGGGGGAGTGGCAATTCATCGCGGTGACATTGCAGAGATGAGAACCGGTGAAGGTAAGACGTTAACGGCGACGATGCCGGTTTATTTAAATGCGCTTACAGGTCGTGGTGTACATGTTGTTACAGTCAATGAGTATCTAGCAAGTGTACAAGCAGAAGAAATGTCTCACCTATATAATTTTTTAGGACTAACGGTAGGTGTTAATTTAAATAGTTTAACTACGGAAGAAAAACGTGCAGCCTATGCTTGTGATATTACATATAGTACGAATAATGAACTTGGGTTTGATTATTTGCGTGATAACATGGTGACATATAAGGAAGAACGTGTTATGCGTCCACTGAACTTCGCGATTATTGATGAGGTTGACTCAATCTTAATTGACGAAGCGCGTACGCCTTTAATTATTTCGGGTCAAGCGGAGAAATCGACGAGCATGTACATTCAGGCCAATGTCTTTGTTAAGATGCTTAAAGATGAAGTTGATTACAACTATGATGAGAAGACAAAAGGTATTCAGTTAACTGAAAATGGTATCGATAAAGCAGAACGTATGTTTAAGGTTGATAATTTATATGATGTAAAGAATGTTAACTTAATGCATCATATTAACATTGCTTTAAAGGCACAACGCGCTATGTTAAAGGATATCGACTATGTTGTAGAGGATGGCGAGATTGTCATCGTTGATCAGTTTACAGGCCGTACAATGCCGGGTCGTCGATTCTCTGAAGGGTTACACCAGGCGATTGAAGCGAAAGAAGCAGTTGAAATTCAAAATGAATCTAAGACGATGGCTTCTGTTACATTCCAGAACTTCTTCCGTATGTATAATAAACTATCGGGGATGACCGGGACTGCAAAAACCGAAGAAGAAGAATTATTAAATATCTATAATATGGCCGTTACTCAGATCCCTACTAACAAACCCGTACAACGTATTGATGGTGCTGATTTGATCTACGCTTCAGAAAAAGGGAAGTTCCATGCTGTTGTGGATGAAGTGATTCGTCGTCATAAAGAAGGACAACCTGTCTTATTAGGTACTGTGGCAGTTGAAACAAGTGAATATATTTCAGAGTTGCTAAAGAAAAAAGGGATACGCCATAACGTATTGAATGCGAAAAACCATGAACGAGAAGCTGAAATTGTACAAAATGCAGGTCAAAAAGGTGCTGTGACCATCGCAACGAATATGGCAGGTCGTGGTACGGATATCAAGCTCGGAGAGGGCGTTAAAGAACGCGGTGGCTTAGCAGTTATCGGTACCGAACGCCATGAGTCTCGCCGTATTGACGATCAGTTACGTGGTCGTGCAGGACGTCAAGGAGACCCGGGTTATTCTAGATTCTATTTGTCGTTACAAGATGAACTGATGGTTCGTTTTGGTTCGGAACGTATGTCTACGATGATGACAAAGCTCGGCATGAATGATGATCAGCCGATTGAATCTAAGATGGTGTCGCGCGCTGTAGAATCTGCTCAAAAACGTGTTGAAGGAAATAACTATGATAGCCGTAAACGTACGTTAGAATATGATGATGTATTGCGTAAGCAGCGTGAGATCATCTATGCGGAACGTAATGAAATCCTTGAGAAAGATGATTGTTCAGATCAAGTGAAAGCAATGATTGAACAATCTGTGCGTCGTGCAGTGGACTACCACTTTACCGGTGATGAGAGTACACATGATTATGAAGCTTTTAAAAATTATGCAGAAGATATGTATCTGACAGAAGGCGCACTATCAGTTGACGAGATTAGTCGACGAGATAACGAAGAAATCTATGACATTGTAATGAGTAAAGTTATGGCGCAATATGAACATCAAAAAGTAGAATTGCAGGAGCAGTTCCATGAGTTTGAACGCATGATCATGTTACGTACGATTGATATGAAATGGACAGATCATATCGATACGATGGATCAGTTACGTACAGGAATTCACCTGCGTAGTTATGGTCAGATTAACCCACTTCGTGAATATCAGAACGAAGGATTAACTTTGTTTGATACAATGCTTGAATCTATTGAAGATGATGTTTCGAAATACATTCTGAAATCAATCGTTGATAGAGGAGAACAAGTAGAACGAGAACAAGTCGGTAAAGGTGAAGCGATGGTTGCAAATGATGGCAAAGAAAAAGTGAAGCAACAGCCAAAAGTTAAATCAGAACCAGATATCGGTCGTAATGAATCTTGTCCTTGTGGTAGTGGAAAGAAATATAAAAATTGTCACGGAAGAGGGTAAATTGATTTGGAACAATTTGAAATAAAAAATACACTTGAAACTTTGACTGAAAAGATTGATAGTTTCAGGGGGTCTCTTTGACTTAGAAGAAAAAGAGACGAGTATTAAGGAATACGAAGAAATGATGTCTGACCCGGATTTCTGGAATGATGGAGATAAGGCTCAAGATATCATCAATAAGAATAATGCACTTAAATCAGTTGTTCAGGAGTTTAGTACACTCGAAGAAGGACTGGAAAACAGTGAAGTGCTGTTTGAGATGTATAAAGAAGAAACAGATGAGGATACACATCAGGAACTCATCGAGCAGCTCAATACACTCCAGCAAATTGCGAATGACTTTGAACTTAAGATGTTATTGAGTGGAGAATTTGATGCGAATAATGCAATATTAGAATTGCATCCAGGTGCTGGTGGTACAGAATCACAGGACTGGGGAGAAATGCTGTTAAGGATGTATCAACGATTTGCGGATAAAAAGGGTTTCAAAGTTGAAACTGTAGATTACTTACCGGGAGATGAAGCGGGGATTAAAAGTGTGACCTTACTGATTAAAGGACATAATGCTTATGGCTATTTAAAGGCTGAAAAAGGTGTTCATCGTCTCGTAAGGATTTCTCCCTTCGACTCATCCGGACGCCGTCATACTTCATTCGTTTCATGTGATGTTACACCAGAGTTTGACAATGACAATATTGAGATTGAAATTAATACAGAAGACATTAAGATCGATACGTATCGTGCAAGTGGCGCTGGAGGGCAGCACGTTAATACAACGGATTCAGCCGTGCGTATTACCCATCAGCCGACAGGTATTGTAGTAACCTGTCAGAATGAACGTTCTCAAATAAAGAATAGAGAGCAAGCAATGAAGATGCTTAAAGCGAAACTTTATCAAAAGAAAATAGAAGAACAAGAAGCAGAGCTTGCAGCCATCCGTGGTGAACAAAAAGAGATTGGCTGGGGAAGCCAGATCCGTTCATACGTATTCCACCCGTATGCTATGGTAAAAGACCATAGAACAAACGCTGAAACCGGAAATACAAATGCGGTAATGGATGGCGATATAGACTTATTTATCGATGCATACTTAAAGAGTCAGCTGTAAGATTATTTTATAAATTTTCCTTTTTTATGAATTATAAGCTATAATTAAAGTAATCATAAATTAGGGGGCTGACCGATGAAAAAATTATATGCAGGTATCATTACTTTATCGTTATTAGGTCTTGCAGCATGCGGATCAGATGAAGCGGAGAAGAAGACTACTTCATCTGATCCGGGACAAGAAATTTATGCAAATAATTCCTGTGTAGGGTGTCATGGACGTAACCTTGAAGGTGCAAGCGGGCCGAATCTACAAAAGGTAGGCAGCAAATACTCTGAGCAGCAAATTCATGATATCATCATTAAAGGTAAAGGGAATATGCCAGCAAAAGTAGTCGATGGCGAAGATGCAAAAAAAGTTGCAGCATATTTAGCAAAACAGAAATAATAATATAAAGTAGGTGAAATGATTAATATTTCATCTACTTTTTTCGTTATGAAATGATATTTCTGAAAATTACGTTCTATGATAGAAACATAACGATTACATTACAAAAATATTACATTGGTAGATATTGTGTAAGGATATGGTATATTATGTCTTGTAGAAATTTACTAAGAACACTAAAACTCAGGAGGCAACACATATAATGAAAAAAGCATTAGTTACGATTGCGGGAATCACAGCAGTTACAGGAGTAGCTTCACAAGCATACGCAAGTGAACATCATGTTCAAGCAGGTGACACATTATGGGCGATTGCACAAGAGAATGGTACAAGCGTAGATGCACTTAAAACATTAAATAATTTAAATAGCGATCTTATCTTAGTGGGACAAACATTAAAGGTAGAGAATACTGATACTTATACAGTTAAAAAAGGCGATACATTACACACAATCGCATCTCAATTTGATTTAACAGTGAATGATATTATGTCATGGAACAACTTAACTTCAGATACGATTGAAGTAGGTACAAAGTTAAACTTGACAGCACCTATTGCTAAAGTTCAATCAGAAACAGTTCAACCTGTTACACAAGCGAACGCACCAGTAGGACAACAAGCTGAAGCACCAGTACAAACGGCAGCAGTACAACAAGCTGAAGCACCAGCGCAACAGTCATACCAAGCGCCAGTACAACAATCATACCAAGCACCAGCACAGCAAACGGCAGCACCAGCGCAACAGTCATACCAAGCGCCAGCACAACAGTCATACCAAGCACCAGCGCAACAGTCATACCAAGCGCCAGCACAACAGTCATACCAAGCGCCTGCGCAACAGTCATACCAAGCACCAGCGAAGAGCTATAAAGCACCTGTAAATGGTAATGTAGCGCAAGTCGCAAATGGTATAGCGGCAGGAAAATCTTATGTTTACGGTGCGAACTCTGCTAGTGCAGTAGATTGTTCAGCATTTGCTCAACAAGTACTCGCTGCTCAAGGGAAATCAATTCCACGTACAACATATGCACAAATGGCTGCAGGAACACGTGTTTCAACACCTCAAGCAGGAGATTTAGTATATTTCAATGGTGGAAGCCACGTTGGGGTATACATTGGTAACGGTCAAATGATCGATGCTTTAAATCCATCTGAAGGTATTGGACAACGTCCAGTAAGTTACGTAAATGGTTCAGTAGCAGGATATTACAGATTCTAATAAGTCATGGGACAACCTGTCCCATGATTTTTTTAATTTTAACAATTAACTTGGAGCTGCAATCATTATGTAATAATCAAATTATTATATGTTAGTTGTATTAACCATATATTACATGTAAGTTACATTGAATTTTTCGCTTTTTCTATATGGTAATATCTATTTAGCTAATAAAACAACCGGAGGATATTACATGAAAAAAGTTATACTTTCAATAATTGCAATAATCATGCTGGGGACTACAACTGAAGCAATTTATCCAAATAGTCAACAGGCACATGCTTATAATAATCCTGTAAAGAAAGCTGGATACAATTATTATTATAAAGGGAGCTGTGTATATTATGCGTTTAATAGACGTGCACAACTTAAACGTCCTGTAAGTAACAATTGGAACAGTGCAAAATACTGGCCATCGAATGCACGACGAATGGGTTATAAAGTGAGTCGTACGCCTGTATATGGTGCAGTCATGATTTCTCAAAAAGGTTATCATGGGCATGCAGCAGTTGTAGAACGTATCAATCGCAATGGAAGTATACTCGTCTCTGAAATGAACTATCCACGTAGTGGCGTGAAGACTTATAGAACAATTTCAAAAGCACAGCGCTCTCAGTTTGAATATATTTACTAATAAAATAATATTAAAATGATTAAATCTTACACACCGTTCGTGTTGTAAGGTTTTTTTGTTATAATATGTCATGAGGTGTCCTATGAGAAGATTGATAACAATTCTGTTAGCTGCTATAT
The DNA here is from genome assembly GCF_038095555.1 of Macrococcus psychrotolerans. Taxonomy (NCBI): domain Bacteria; kingdom Bacillati; phylum Bacillota; class Bacilli; order Caryophanales; family Staphylococcaceae; genus Macrococcus; species Macrococcus psychrotolerans. Next base: position 545,503 of record NZ_CP124591.1, read on the forward strand.
TTGTTGCACTAGCAACTTATTCAATTTATACTGTAATACAATTTAATAAAGGCAATGAGAAGCCGGGTAATATTGTGACACATAATCACCCGCTTAATAATAAGCAGATTGGTGATATAGCTGTTACAGATATGAATGGTCAGAAAAAAGAAATTGCATCACTTTTAAAACATGATATTACGATAATCAATGTTTGGGCATCGTGGTGCGAGCCGTGTAAGAAAGAGATGCCTGAGCTTGTGACGTATGGAAAAGAGAAACCTAATCATGTCGGTCTTATTGGATTCAACGTGCAGGATAAAATAGAAAAAAGAGACGCGTTTATCGATAACTATAAACCGACATATCCGATGTACACGTTAGATGAAGCGTCGATGAAACGATATAAAATCTACAATATTCCTACGACGGTATTCGTCGATAAACAAGGTAAAGTATTGAAGACATATGTAGGCGAACTTAATCAACAGAAAATAGAAGAAATTATCATGCAGATTCAATAGGAGGGATTCAATGGGTGTCCATCAATATTTCAAAAGTTTGTCGGATCTGGAAAAGTTAATACGATGTCCCGGCAAATTTAAATACCAGGAACATAATGTTGCCGCACATTCATTTAAGGTCACTAAGATTGCACAATACTTAGCAACTGTCGAGGAGTATCATGGCGCAGAGATTAACTGGAAAAATGTATATGAGAAAGCATTAAACCATGATTACCCTGAAATCTTCACCGGAGATATAAAGACGCCTGTTAAATATGCGTCGAAAGAATTGAAACGCTTATTCAGTGAAGTTGAAGAAGAAATGATCGGTAAGTTTATTGACAGTGAGTTTCCGGAAGCTTATAGAGAAATATATCGAGAACGCTTAAAAGAAGGTAAAGACGATACACTTGAAGGTCAGATTCTGTCTGTAGCAGATAAGATTGATTTGTTATATGAATCTTTTGGAGAGATTCAAAAGCGGAACCCAGAACCATTATACTTTGAAATTTATGACAAAAGTTTAAGAACGATTATAAAATTCAAGCACCTTTATTGTGTGCAGGATTTTCTGGATAATATTCTTCCGGATATGCTTCAGGAGAAATTTATTCCAAGATCTGAACTGCGTGAAATAACGATGGCAATCTTGCAGCAAAAGGACAATATATAATGACAATATGGTATATATTAGCATGTACATTACCTGCATTTCTGGTGATTTGTTTCAGTATGATTGTACGTAATAAATATACAGGATTACTGTTGTCGGTTATTGTTATCGGCGTATCTGTTTACAAAGGATTCTTTCATTCACAGATGATTGTGTTTTTAGATACGCTGAGCCTGATAGTCGGCTATTTGTTCGTAGAGATGTACAACCTGGATAAAGATAATCAAACATAGGAAGTTGAATACTAAAGGCGACTTTTCAAAATAGAATCCGGTAAATGCAAGACATTTAATAGTGTCTATACGTTTATCGGGTTTTGTCATATGATGCACGTTAAACGAATGAAGATTTACGAACAAATGTTTGTACCTTAAGCGTATATTTTGGTAAAATGTAAATCGATGAGGAGGGGACGTATGGAACATCATGACTTTAAGATACATTCAGACTATCAGCCAGCAGGAGATCAGCCTGATGCGATAGAGAAAATCGTACAAGGAATCAAAGAAGGTAAACGCTATCAGACGTTATTGGGTGCTACTGGTACAGGGAAGACGTTTACGATGAGTAATGTCATTGAACGTATCGGTAAACCTACGCTGATCATGGCGCATAATAAAACATTAGCAGGTCAGCTCTATAGTGAGTTTAAAGAGTTTTTCCCAGAGAACAGAGTTGAATATTTTGTAAGTTACTATGATTATTATCAGCCCGAAGCTTATGTACCTTCTACAGATACATTTATAGAGAAAGACGCATCGATTAACGATGAAATTGATAAGTTACGTCACTCAGCGACAAGTGCCTTATTTGAGCGTGATGATGTGATTATTATTTCTTCCGTCAGCTGTATATATGGTTTAGGGAACCCAGAAGAGTATCGGGATCTTGTTGTCAGCGTACGTGTAGGTATGGAGATGGAACGCAACCAATTATTACGCAAGCTTGTAGATGTGCAGTATACGCGTAATGATATAGATTTTCGTCGTGGTACATTTCGTGTTCGAGGAGATGTTGTGGAAATCTTTCCTGCATCTCGTGATGAGCAGTGTATACGTATCGAGTTCTTCGGTGATGAGATAGAACGCATACGTGAAATCAATTATTTAACAGGTGAAGTGCTGAAAGAACGAGAGCACTTTGCGATATTCCCGGCAAGTCACTTCGTCACACGTGAAGAGAAGATGAAGCTTGCGATTGAAAGAATAGAGAAGGAACTAGAGGAACAACTGAAGAAGTTTCGTGACGAGGGGAAGCTGCTTGAGGCACAGAGACTTGAACAACGTACGAATTACGATCTTGAAATGATGCGAGAAATGGGCTTTTGCTCAGGAATAGAAAACTATTCTTTACATCTGACTTTAAGACCTAGAGGGTCGACGCCATATACGTTGCTGGATTATTTCGGTGACGACTGGCTGATCATGATGGATGAGTCTCATGTTACGGTGCCACAAGTTCGTGGTATGTATAATGGGGATCAGGCGAGAAAGAATGTTCTCGTAGAGCATGGTTTCAGATTGCCGAGCGCGCTGGATAATCGTCCGCTGAAGTTTGAAGAGTTTGAACAAAAAGGACATCAGTTTCTCTATGTTTCTGCTACACCTGGTCCTTATGAGATTGAGCATACAGACGAGATGGTGGAACAAATTATCCGACCGACAGGATTGCTGGATCCTATTATAGAAGTGCGACCATCACAACATCAGATAGATGATTTGATGGAAGAGATTCGTGTGCGTATCGAAAAGAATGAGCGTGTACTTATTACGACACTTACTAAGAAAATGAGTGAAGACTTAACAATTTACTTAAAAGAAGCTGGAATAAAAGTTAATTACCTGCATTCAGAGATTAAGACGTTAGAGCGTATAGAGATTATCCGTGATCTAAGACTAGGAGTATTTGATGTATTGGTCGGCATCAACCTGCTTAGAGAAGGTCTGGATATTCCCGAAGTGTCGCTCGTCGCGATATTAGATGCGGACAAAGAAGGATTTTTGCGCAGTCAGCGTTCATTGATTCAGACGATTGGACGTGCTGCCCGAAATGAACAGGGGCGCGTCATTATGTATGCAGATAAGATAACAGAGTCTATGCAGTTTGCGATTGATGAAACATCACGTCGTCGTTCGATACAAGAAGCATATAATGAAGAACATGGAATAACTCCGACAACCATCAATAAGAAGATTCGTGATGTCATCAGTGCCACATTAGAAACAGATGAGGAACAAAAACCCGTACAGAAGAAGAAATTAACGAAGAAGGAAAGATCACGTACAATAGAGCAGCTTGAACATGAAATGAAAGAAGCGGCAAAAGCTTTAGATTTTGAACGTGCTACAGAACTCAGAGATGCACTGTTTGAGTTAAAAGCAGAAGGGTGAGCGGATGAAGAATAAATCTATTATCGTCAAAGGCGCAAGAGCGCATAATTTAAAGAATGTTGATATTGAAATTCCGAGAGATAAACTCATTGTTATGACAGGATTATCAGGTTCAGGTAAATCTAGTCTTGCATTCGATACCATCTATGCTGAAGGTCAGCGTAGATATGTGGAATCATTGAGTGCATATGCCAGACAATTCTTAGGACAGATGGATAAACCGGATGTGGATACGATAGAAGGTTTATCCCCTGCAATTTCGATTGACCAGAAGACAACAAGTAAGAACCCGAGAAGTACAGTTGCAACTGTTACAGAAATTTATGATTATTTAAGACTGCTATATGCTAGAATCGGCACACCTTATTGTCCGAATCATGGTATCCCTATCGAGTCACAGACGGTACAGCAGATGGTGGATCAAGTTATGGCATTAGAGGAAAGAACAAAGATACAAGTTATGGCTCCAATAGTGCAGGGCCGAAAGGGAACGCACAAGAAACTCATAGAAGAGATCTCAAAAAAAGGATATGCACGTATCATGGTAGATGGTGAAGTTTATGATGCTTCTGAAACAATCGATCTCAATAAAAATACAAATCATGATATCCATGTTATCGTAGACCGACTTGTTGTGAAACCAGGCATTGAGACCCGCCTGGCAGATTCTCTCGAAAATGCATTGAAACTTGCAGAAGGTAACGTTGTCATTGATTTGATCGACGGAGATGAATTGAAGTTTTCAGAGCATCATGCCTGTCCAATTTGTGGATTTTCAATAGATAAGCTAGAACCTCGAATGTTCTCGTTTAATAGCCCGTTTGGTGCATGTCCCGATTGTGATGGACTAGGTACAAAATTAACAGTTGATTTAAATCTTGTCATTCCTGATGATAGCAAATCATTAACAAATGGTGCATTAGTGCCATGGGAGCCCATCAGTTCGAACTATTATCCGACATTACTCAAGCAGGCATGTAAACATTTTGGAATTTCTATGAAAGCACCTTTTAGAGATTTATCTAAGAAAGATCAGGACATCATCCTGTATGGACATTCAGACGATATTTCCTTTACATTCAGACAGGATAATGGTGTATCACGTAAACGTGTAATGAAGTTTGAAGGTATTGTGAATAATATCGAACGTAGATACAAGGAAAGTCCTTCAGAATATACACGTGAACAGATGAAGAAATATATGGTGGATGAGGTCTGTGATACGTGTCATGGCTATCGTCTTTCTGAAGAAGCGATGAGTGTTAAGATTAATAATCAGCATATAGGAGAAGTTGTAACGTTATCTATCAGAGAGGCATTACAATATTTCAGTAAGCTTGAACTTTCAAAGAAAGAACAGCAAATTGCTGAACTCGTGCTGAAAGAAATCACTGAAAGGTTGGCGTTCTTATATAATGTAGGGCTGGAATACCTCACTTTAAATAGAACAGCAGGAACGCTTTCTGGTGGAGAAGCCCAACGTATCCGACTTGCAACGCAGATTGGTTCAAGATTAACAGGTGTAATGTATGTTCTGGATGAACCGTCCATAGGTCTGCATCAGAGAGATAACGACCGTCTCATTGATACATTGAAATCGATGAGAGATATTGGGAATACCCTTATTGTCGTTGAACATGATGAAGATACGATGCTTGCCGCTGATTATTTGATTGACATTGGTCCAGGAGCCGGCGTGCACGGAGGAGAGATTGTCGCACAAGGTACACCTAAGCAAGTGATGAAGAACAAGAAATCGCTGACAGGTCAGTATTTGAGCGGTGCAAAAAAAATAGAGCTTCCTGAAAAAAGACGTACACCGGATGGAAGATTCTTATCGGTAGAAGGTGCAATAAGTAATAACTTGAAGGACGTGGACGTTCAGATTCCACTGGGTATGATGACGGTGGTAACCGGAGTCTCCGGTTCCGGAAAGAGTACGCTTGTTAACGATGTGCTGTATAAGGCACTTGCTCAGAAGCTATATAAATCGAAAGAAAAACCGGGACCTCATAAAGCGGTAAAGGGGATAGAGCATATTGATAAGATAATCGATATTGATCAATCTCCTATAGGTAGAACACCACGTTCAAATCCTGCGACGTATACGAGTCTCTTTGATGATATACGTGATGTCTTTGCGCAGACGAATGAAGCGAAGTTAAGAGGCTATCAAAAAGGTCGATTCAGCTTTAACGTTAAAGGCGGACGCTGTGAGGCTTGTCACGGAGACGGCATTATCAAGATAGAGATGCACTTTCTTCCTGACGTCTATGTGCCATGCGAAGTCTGCCATGGCAAACGCTATAATCGTGAAACGCTGGAAGTGAAATATAAAGATAAGAATATTGCAGATGTACTCGAGATGACGATAGAAGATGCGTATCATTTCTTTGAGAACATTCCTAAGATTAAGCGTAAACTTAAGACCATCATGGACGTCGGACTAGGATATATTCAGCTTGGACAACCTGCTACAACACTTTCAGGGGGTGAGGCACAACGTGTCAAATTAGCTTCGGAACTGCATAAACGCAGTACAGGTAAAACGTTATATATTCTAGATGAACCGACGACTGGATTACACGTTGATGATATTGCAAGGCTACTGAAAGTTTTGCAGCAACTTGTTGACAATGGGGATACGGTTCTGATCATCGAGCATAATCTGGACGTCATCAAGATGGCCGATTACATTGTTGACCTCGGTCCAGAAGGTGGAGATAACGGTGGACAGATTATCGCAAGCGGCACTCCAGAACAGATTATGCAAGTGCGTGAGTCATACACAGGTCAATATTTAAAACATCATATAGAGAAATAACTGTTGAGATCATTGTCAAATCATCTCTAGCTAAACCCGGGCGCTGTAGAAATTGTTAATAATTTTCTGCAGCGCTCGGGTTTTGTTGGTGATTATGAATTGTAAATTGATATAAAGTTATTTAATATAAATGATAAGAGAAAGTGAGGATAATTATGATAACAAGTATAGAACTAATTGATAAATTTGACCTTAAGTTTTTAGCGGGCAATGTCGCAATAGAAATCCCGGTGGCTAATGCAGATATTTCGCGACCGGGCCTTGAGATGGCAGGCTTCTTCTCTCACTATTCTTCCGATCGCATACAAATACTGGGGACGACTGAGATGTCTTTCTTTGAAACGTTGTCGAAGGAAGAACGTGCAGAACGAATGGTAAAGCTTTGTCGTAAGGAAACACCGTGTATTATCTTAACAAGAAACATTCCGGCCCCGCAGGAACTAATCGATGCATGTAATCGTAAAGGGACACCACTCCTGCAGAGCAAAGAAGCGACGACAAGTTTAATCAGCAAGATTACATCTTATCTTGAGAGTGAGCTTGCGCCTGAAACGACGATGCACGGAGTTCTGGTCGATGTATATGGGGTAGGTGTATTGATTACCGGTGATTCTGGAGTAGGTAAGAGTGAGACAGCACTGGAACTTGTCAAGCGTGGACATCGACTCGTTGCAGATGACAATGTGGAGATAAAGGAAGTTTCACGTAATGTACTGATGGGCAAAGCACCAAAGCTGATAGAACATCTTCTTGAAATTAGAGGACTAGGAATCATCAATGTAATGACCTTATTTGGCGCAGGGAGTGTCCTTCCAGAGAAACGTCTAATGCTCAATATGAATCTAGAAACATGGGATAAAGATAAAGTTTACGACCGCATAGGATTAATCGAAGAAAAATTATCGATCCTTGATTCTCAAATTACGAAGAAGACGATCCCTATCAGACCAGGGCGTAACTTAGCAGTAATCATAGAAGTTGCTGCGATGAACTATCGTCTCAATAAGATGGGAACAAACACCGCAAAAGATTTTAATGAACGCCTGAATGAACAAATTAGAAAGCAGTCGATAAAGGAGATTTAACATGACACCATTTAATCCAGTTGCATTCGAGCTCTTTGGCTATCCTGTAAGATGGTACGGTATTATTATTGCATTTGGTATTTTAGTCGGATATCTTATCGCTCAAAAAGAGACAGAAAAAAAGCATTTTAAAGAAGATACGTTGATCGATATTGTTATGTGGTCTATCATTTCGGGGATAATTTGTGCTCGTATCTATTATGTATTATTTAAATGGGATTATTATCAGGATCATTTTTCTGAAATTCCGTTGATTATGAACGGTGGCATAGCAATACACGGTGGTTTGATCGGTGCAATTGGTATGGCATATTTCTTATGTAAAAAGAAAGGAATATCGTTTTTTCAGCTTGGAGATATTGCGGCACCGAGTATCATTCTCGGACAGGCAATTGGTAGGTGGGGAAACTTTATGAATCAGGAAGCTCATGGTGGTATGGTTTCAAGAAGTTTTCTGGAGTCATTGCATTTACCAAAATTTATAATCGATCAGATGAATATTGGTGGAGCATATTATCATCCGACCTTCCTCTATGAATCGTTATGGAGCTTCACAGGATTTGTTATATTATTATTGATACGTAAACGACTGAAGATTGGTCAGACATTTCTTTTATATACGATATGGTATTCGATTGGGCGTGTGTTTGTGGAAGGATTAAGAACAGATAGTTTGATGCTCACATCAAATCTGCGTATTGCCCAAGTGATTTCGATCGTGATTATGATTGCAGCGACTTTAATATGGCTCTATCGTAATTATAAATATCGACTGCCGCGTTATGGTGAAGTAAATGAACCTATAAGGAGCTCCGCTTATGCGTCAGTTAAATCGCTATAGATTAGAGGGGCCTAACCCGTTATGGCAGATGTATAAGACGGTCTCATTCTTTAAGGTTAGCCGTAACTTTGTTGTTATTGAATTGTGTCGCATTCTGCCATCAGTGAAATGGAAACATTACCTGTTCAGTAAATGTCTGAAGATGCAGCTCGGACATCATGTGTCATTTGCTTATAAGGCGATGCCTGATCTGATGTTTCCTGAACTGATAAAAATAGGTGATAACTCAATCATTGGGTATAATGCAACGTTACTTGCACATGAATATTTGACGGACGAGTATCGCACTGGAAAGATTACGATTGGTAGAAATGTATTAATTGGTGCAAATGTTACAGTCTTGCCGGGGGTCACAATAGGTGATGGTGCGAAGGTTGGCGCAATGACAGTTGTATCGAAAGATATTCCTGCGAATGCCTTTGTATACGGTAATCCGATGCACATAAAATAATAACGAACGGAGGTGAGATGGATGAGTAATGTTATCCGTTTTCCAGCAACTGAAGATGAATATTATCAAATTGGAGTAAAGAAGCAGAGTGAACATCATTACGAAGAGGCCATCTCATTCTTCATAAAATCACTGGATTTAAATCTCAGATACGATACAGTACAGCACATTGCTTTTTGTTTTTCGGAACTTGGTAATTTCGATAAAGCACAGCATTATCTAATAGATTATTTTAAAGATGATTTTAATGAAGAAGATGTCTTCTATGATCTGAGCCAGCTCTTTATTAGACAACGTGATCCTAATAAAGCCTTTTTATTCGGTATGTATTATTGTCTGCTCACAGATGACCATGTATATCTTGACGAGCTGAAAAAAATGTTTGAAGTCGTTTATAATGACGTCACTAAAGTAGAGATAGAAAGTGAAAACTTTGTTGTCCATTACATCTTTCAGTATTTTTTTGAGCATATGAATTATGATCTTGCCTTAGAATGGATTGATTTTCAGCCTTATAATATTCAGATGCGTACTGAAGTGCGCAATTTGAAGGCCATGACTTTACTATTTAATAGCAAGTACCATGAAGCGGCAAAGATATTAAAGCAATTACTTGAGGAAAATCCTGCTGATATTAATGCGCTCTGTCACTATACTTTACTGCTATACAATACACATCAGACGAAAACTTATGAATCCTATTTGAAGAAACTTAGAACGATTATCCCGATTAACGATGACGAAAAATTTAAACTGGGTATCGTACTTAGTTTCCTGAAGGAATATACAGAATCCTATCAACTGCTGTTTCCACTATATCAAAAAGGAAAGTTTCACAGTTCACAGATGCTGCATGCGTTAAGTTATTCAAGCTATGCACTTGGTTATGTATCGCAGTCTGATATGTTCTTTCAGCAGCTCGGTGAGATTGTAAGCCACCCTGGTGTAAGTCCACGTAAGATGGCTGAAGGTGAAGCCTATATTATGGATGATGTTATGCCGCTTTTAAATAGTGAAGATCAGCACCGTCGTATTATTGGCATCTTTCTGTTATCGCGTCTCAAGGATAAGACGTTGATGATCAATCAGAAAGTATGGAATCAGCTTGAAGAGATGGGAGATTACGAAAAGTTATATCTCTCTTATATCTTTCATAATATTCAGCTTGTTAAACTAGACTTCATTCATAGAGGTCTTGAATTAATCTATGATCAGGATGGCAGGCTGGAGCTGATGGAGCGATGGATTGATATGGCAGAGGCCATCATAGACAAAAAATTAAATCTTAAGCAGATCAATGCATATACAGCGGTTTGCTACTTCTTATTTGAAAGAGCACGAAATGAAAAATTATCAAAACGTGCGGTGATAGAAAAATTTAACACGACGCGCTACCATTTTATGAAGGTGTATGAACAGTTCAAGCAAAATAATATTTAAAAATCTGGAATTCATGTATATTATAAGTACTGAACAAACATGGAGGTATAATTATGAGTGAAATTAAAGAATATGACGTAATCATTGTTGGTGCTGGTCCAGCCGGGATGACAGCAGCAGTCTATGCGTCTAGAGCAAACCTATCTACGATTATGATTGAACGTGGTATGCCTGGTGGACAGATGGCCAATACTGCAGATGTCGAAAATTTTCCTGGATTTGATTTGATCACAGGACCTGACCTTTCAACGAAGATGTTCTCTCATGCACAGAAATTCGGTGCAGAATATACTTATGGTGATATTAAAAATATTACTGTTGAAGGCGATGACAAGATTGTGGATTTAGGTGACAAGCAGTTAAAAGCAAAAGCTGTTATTATTGCGACAGGTGCAGAATATAAGAAAATTGGTGTGCCAGGAGAATCAGAGCTTGGTGGACGTGGTGTATCTTACTGTGCTGTGTGTGATGGTGCATTCTTCAAGCAGAAGAACTTAGTAGTAATTGGTGGGGGAGATTCTGCAGTTGAAGAGGGTGTATATTTAACGAAATATGCAGACAAAGTAACAATCGTGCATAGAAGAGATACATTAAGAGCTCAGAAAATTCTTCAGGAACGTGCATTTAAAAATGATAAGATTGATTTTATCTGGAATAGTACGTTAAAATCAATCAACGAAAAAGAAGGAAAAGTCGGATCTGTAACATTGATCGATAATGAAGGTAAAGAGACAGATGTTGAAACAGATGGAGTATTCATCTATATCGGTATGCAGCCACTGACAAAACCATTCCAGCATCTTGGTATAACTGACGAAATTGGCTATATTATGACGAATGAAGAGATGGAGACGAATATTCCTGGAATATTCGCTGCTGGTGACGTTAGACAGAAGAAGCTTCGTCAAATCGTAACAGCGACAGGTGACGGCAGTATTGCTGCACAGAATGCTCAGCATTATATTGAAAGCTTGAATGATTAATATATTCATAAAAATAGATACGCATTTTGTGCGTGTCTATTTTTATGAATTCATGTAGAATGAAATTAAGATGAGGAGGAATGTATATGTCGAACGAAGATACATATAAACGACTGGTTGTTGTCACTGGAATGAGCGGTGCGGGGAAAAGTGTAGCAATTCAATGTCTTGAAGACTTAGGTTATTTCTGTGTTGATAACCTGCCCCCTATATTGCTGCCGAAGTTTATCGAACTGATGAATAATAATACAGAATCTCTGTCACGCGTAGCTATCGGGATTGACTTGCGTGGGAAAGATTTCTTTAATAGTTTACAAGAAGAAATTCAAAATATTATCAATCTAAATGAAGTACTCGTACAAGTTTTATTCGTCGAAGCAAGCGATCAAATATTAGTTTCTCGTTATAAAGAAACAAGACGTACACATCCGCTTCAGGATAACATTTCATTGATTGATGCGATTCAGGAGGAGAGAATGCTGCTTGCTGATTTAAGAGGGGTTGCAACACACATTATTGATACCTCTGAGTATAAGCCAAAAGCATTGCGCTCTAAAGTGATTGAAATCTTTGGATCTGGCAAAGATAATATATTCACGATTAATGTGATGAGTTTCGGCTTCAAGCATGGATTGCCCATCGATGCTGATATCGTATTCGATGTGAGGTTTTTACCGAATCCATATTACATAGAAGAAATGAGAAAATTAACAGGTCTCGATCCCCTTGTATATGACTATGTCATGAAATGGAAAGAGACTGAAATGTTCTACCAGAAATTAATCGATCTGCTGAAGTTCGTCATTCCTGGTTATATGCGCGAAGGTAAAAGTCAAGTTGTCATCGCTATCGGATGTACAGGTGGACAGCACCGTTCAGTTGCATTAAGTGAACGTATCAGTAATGAATTAAAGGACTTCTTTGACTTTGAGCTTCATACTCGCCACAGAGATGCACTTATTGAGGGAACGATCAATGAAAAGGCTTAAAGTCTGTCTTATCGGTGGGGGTACAGGTCTTTCAGTTATGGCGAGAGGGCTTAAAGAATATCCTGTTGATATCACCGCCATTGTAACTGTTGCAGATGATGGAGGAAGTACAGGTAAGATAAGAGATGTCATGGATATCCCTGCACCTGGAGATATTAGGAATGTACTTGCAGCCTTAAGTGACGTAGAACCCATGCTTGAGAAATTATTTCAGTATCGCTTTAATTCGGATACACTCGGAGGGCATCCTGTAGGCAACTTAATGATTGCAGCAATGACAGACGTCACGGATGATTTCGGTCATGCTGTCAAAGAACTAAGTAAAATATTGAACGTTAAAGGGACGGTGATTCCTTCGACAAATACAAGTCCGATATTGAATGCCGTAATGGAAGACGGTGAAATTGTTGTCGGGGAATCTCTTATTCCTTTAAAGTTCAAAAGAATAGATAGTGTCTTCTTGACACCTGGATATATCAAACCGATGCAAGAAGCTATAGATGCAGTTCTGGAGGCGGATCTCATTGTATTGGGACCAGGCAGTCTTTATACAAGTATCATTCCAAACTTAGTCATCCGTGAACTAGGGGACGCTGTTATTGAAAGTAAAGCGAAGAAGCTCTACGTTTCTAATATTATGACACAACCAGGTGAAACGACAGATTACTCGGTATCAGACCATATAGAAGCGATTCATAAACATGTTGCCTTCCCATTTATTCAGTTTGTCATTGCCAATGAACTTGTACTTCAAAATAAGATTAATGAGAATTATGAAAAGCGTAATTCAAAATTTGTAACGTGTGACTCTGAGAATATTAAACGTTTGGGAATCACGCTTATCACAGATGATAATCTCGTTGAAATCAACGAGGAAGGTGCGGTACGTCATAATAATGAAGTGCTCGCTGAAATGATTTATGAATTAGCATTAAGTGAAATCAGTACAATTGAATTCACTCAGAAAGAGGGAGAATAAATTGTCATTTGCTTCAGAGATGAAGAATGAATTGACGCGGATAGAGACAGATCTCTGCTGTAGTAAAGCAGAACTTGCCGCGCTCATTCGGATGAACGGAAATTTAAATATACAGAATATGCAGTGGGTGATTAATGTACAATCAGAAAACGCAGCCATTGCACGACGTGTATATAGTTTGACAAAGAAAATATTCGGTGTTGATATTGAATTACTCGTACGTAAGAAAATGAAATTAAAGAAAAATAATGTCTATATTTGCCGCATCAAGATGAAGACAAAAGAAATTCTTGATGAACTAAGCATATTGCAAGATGGCCAGTTTGTGCAGCATATCGATCAATCACTGATCAAAGAGGAATGTTGTAAACGCAGCTATTTAAGAGGGGCATTTTTAGCAGGAGGATCTGTGAATAACCCAGAGACATCTTCGTATCATCTTGAAATATTCTCGTTATATGAAAGTCATTCTGAAGGATTAACAGAAATGATGAATGGTTATGGACTGAATGCGAAGACTTTGGAACGTAAGAAAGGATATATTTCGTACTTAAAAGAAGCGGAAAAAATCTCAGACTTTCTGAGTATTATAGGTGGATATCAGGCATTACTTAAGTTTGAAGATGTGAGGATTGTCAGAGATATGCGAAATTCCGTGAATCGTCTTGTCAATTGTGAAACGGCCAACTTAAATAAGACGATTGGTGCTGCGATGCGCCAAGTAGAGAATATTCGATTGATTGATGAAGAAGTTGGTATCGATGAACTTCCAGAACGATTAAGAGAGATTGCGAGACTGCGTGTGCAACATCAGGATATCTCCTTGAAAGAACTTGGCGAGATGGTTTCTACCGGTGTGATATCGAAGTCGGGAGTGAATCATCGATTAAGAAAGATAGATGAGATTGCTGAGAAATTAAGAAATGGGGAACATATTGAATTGAAGAAATAAAATATTAGTTATTTTCCATTTTAACTACAAAAAAATAGCGTGTACTAAGAGCTTTTACTTAGTACACGCTATTTTTATATCTTTATTCTGCTGGATGCATAACTTCGTCGATCAAGCCATAAGCTTTCGCTTCATCAGCTGTTAAGAAATTATCACGATCTGTGTCTTTTTCAATCTTTTCGATAGGTTGACCTGTACGTTCAGCTAAGATGCGATTTAATTTTTCGCGAGTTTTTAAAATGTGTCGTGCAGCAATTTCAATTTCGGTTGCTTGCCCTTGTGCGCCACCTAATGGCTGATGAATCATAACTTCAGCATTCGGTAGAGCGAATCTTTTTCCTTTTGTACCCGCTGCGAGTAGGAATGATCCCATCGATGCTGCCATACCGATACAGATTGTCTGTACATCAGGTTTGATGTGCTGCATTGTATCATAGATAGCCATACCAGCAGTCACGCTACCACCTGGTGAGTTGATGTATAGGTAGATATCTTTCTCAGCATCTTGTGCTTGTAGGAATAATAATTGAGATACGATAGAGTTTGCCACGTTGTCATCGATAGCCGATCCTAACATAATGATACGGTCCTTTAACAGACGTGAATAAATATCATATGCGCGTTCTCCGCGATTTGTTGATTCAATTACTGTAGGTATTAAGTTCATTAGTAAATCCTCCTTAAGATTCGTTTAAAGTTCGTTAAATTTAATATACACTATAAAGTCAAAGATAGTCAAAAAAAGCGCTCATATCATTCATATTTTTAACGTTACTGCTAATATTATAGTATTATTTAGGTCGAAATCACATTAAAAGGAGTGTATTTATGAAAGAACTTACTTTATTAGTAGGAAATCAATGTGGACTTTGTAATGATGCAAAGATTCAAATTGCCCTAGCACAAGAAGATATTGATTTCACTGTGAACGAAATCAATATTACGAGCGATCCAGCATTAGAAGTGCAATATTTCATGTCGATTCCAGTACTATTACATAATGATGTTGTGATACAGGAAGGCCAGATTGATTTTGTGACCATTCTGGAATATTTAAGCGATAACTGAAGAAAGCGTATTCATTATTTTTTTAGGAGCTTTTACTTGCTTACTATAGATGGACTTGCTATTATGTATGTGTAACGCAAGTTACTTTTTGACCCGAGCGGGACAAATTTTGTCCATAACTAATTGAGGAGGGATGTATTTGAATGCTTTATTTGAGGTTCAAAAGAAGCTTGTCCCTGATTTAGTTGACAAGATGTACCGAAGATTTCAAATACTCTCTGCAATTGAGCTGCAACAGCCGATTGGCAGACGGGCACTTAGTGAAACGGTTCACCTCAGTGAACGCATCCTTAGAACTGAGACGGATATATTAAAAACACAGGGTTTGATTATCATTACGTCTAAAGGAATGTCAGTAACTGAAAGTGGCGAAGATGTGCTTTACAAGATGAAAGCTTCTATGGATAGTTTGACTAGGCTAGAACATATTGCACATGCAATTGAAAGTCGTTTTGCTATTCAAAAGGTGATCGTTGTAAGTGGTGATGCAGACATCGATGATGAAGTGAAGCTTAGGATGGGTCAGGCGACAAGCGAGTATCTAGAAAGCTGTTTTGAAGATGGGACTAGAGTAACTGTAACTGGAGGATCCACAATGGCACACATTGCGCGTTCAATGCGTCCTACAGATAAATCTATCAATTTTATTCCTGCGCGTGGCGGATTAGGTGAAGAAGTTTCTTTTCAAGCTAATGCGATAACGCATTTGATGGCTGAACAGACGGGTGGGACGTTCGAAGTTCTTTATGTCCCGGACCAAGTAAGTGAAGCAGGTTATAATGCACTTCTTGAAGAACAGTCTGTTAGACGTGTATTACATCATATTCAACAGGCAGATATTGTACTGCATGGCATTGGTTCAGCTCAGAAGATGGCGGAACGAAGACACTCGTCACCACAAGTTATGAAGAAACTGATGGATGGCAATGCTGTTGCCGAAGCTTTCGGTTATTATTTTGATGAGGATGGCAACATCGTTTATCGTGTAAGAACAATTGGTATACATCTTGATGATCTTACTGAAGATAAAAGAATCATTGCTGTAGCAGGAGGAAATAGTAAGAAAGAAGCGATAGCTTCCTATCTGAAGATAGCTCCGAAGCATACAGTATTGATTACAGATTCAGTTGTAGGTAACTGGCTGATGAATCAGTAGTTTCAAAGGAAATCTTAATATCAGAAGTGTAATATTTTTATTTTTCTGTGTATTTTGATTATAATAAGGATGTATGATGAAGTTGGTAGTAAAGGGTATACCCCTTAAAAATAGACATTTAAAGGAGGCCATACATTATGGCAGTAAAAGTAGCAATTAACGGGTTTGGTAGAATCGGACGTTTAGCATTCAGAAGATTACAAGAGGTAGAAGGTATTGAAGTAGTAGCGGTTAACGATTTAACAGACGATAAAATGTTAGCGCATTTATTAAAATATGATACAACACAAGGGCGTTTCAAAGAAGAAGTTGAAGTTATTGAAGGTGGATTCCGTGTCAACGGTCGCGAAGTTAAATCATTCGAAAATCCTAACCCTGCTGAATTACCATGGGGCGAACTTGGAATCGACGTAGTTTTAGAATGTACTGGTTTCTTCACAGATAAAGAAAAAGCTCAAGCGCATATCGAAGCAGGCGCTAAAAAAGTATTAATTTCAGCGCCAGCAAAAGGTGACTTAAAAACTGTAGTATATAACGTTAACCATGACGTATTAGATGGTTCAGAAGAGATCGTTTCAGGAGCTTCATGTACTACAAACTGTTTAGCACCAATGGCTAAAGTATTAAACGACGAATTCGGAATTATCGAAGGTTTAATGATGACAGTTCACGCATTTACTGGTGATCAAAACACATTAGATGCACCACACGCAAAAGGTGACTTCCGTCGTGCACGTGCAGCAGCGAACAACATCGTACCTAACTCAACAGGTGCTGCAAAAGCAATCGGTTTAGTTATCCCTGAATTAAAAGGTAAATTAGATGGATCAGCGCAACGTGTTCCAGTTCCAACAGGTTCAGTAACTGAGTTAACTACAATCTTAGAAAAAGAAGTTTCAGTTGAAGAAGTAAATGCTGCAATGAAAGCTGCTTCTAACGAATCATTCGGTTACACTGAAGACGAAATCGTATCATCAGACATCATCGGTATTACTTACGGTTCATTATTCGATGCAACACAAACACGTGTAATGACTGTTGGTGAACACCAAATGGTTAAGACAGTTGCTTGGTACGATAACGAAATGAGCTACACTGCACAATTAGTTCGTACATTAGAATTCTTAGCTGAACAAGCACAAGCTAAATAATAGTTTATTCACGCGTAAGCGGGGGAAGATTTCGCTTCTCCTGCTTTTTTTAATAAGTTATTTGGTATAATTATATTGTAAGAATATATTATTAGGAGGCCATAACATGGTTAAAAAGGTTGTTTCAGATTTAGAGTTAAAAGATAAAAAAGTACTCGTGCGTGCTGATTTCAATGTACCGATGAAAGATGGGAACATTACGAACGATAATCGTATCGTTGAAGCATTACCTACTATTAAATATATTATCGAACAAGGCGGGAAAGTGATATTATTCTCTCACCTTGGTAAAGTGAAAACCGAAGAAGATAAGGCGAATTTATCACTTCAACCTGTAGCAAATCGTTTATCAGAACTACTCGAAAAAGATGTTCAGTTTGTAGCTGAAACACGTGGAGAAAAGTTAGAATCAGCAATTAATGCATTACAATCAGGTGAAGTATTATTATTCGAAAACACACGTTTCGAAGATGTTGATGGTAAGAAAGAAAGTAAGAACGATGCGCAACTTGGGAAGTATTGGGCATCACTTGGAGATGTATTTGTGAATGATGCGTTCGGTACTGCCCACCGTGAGCATGCATCGAACGTTGGTGTTGCGACACATATAGATACTGCTGCAGGATTCTTGATGGAAAAAGAAATTAAGTTTATCGGTGGTGTCGTTGAAAAACCAGAACGTCCTTTCGTTGCCATTTTAGGTGGTGCGAAAGTATCAGATAAAATCGGTGTTATCGAGAACTTATTAGAAGTAGCTGATAAAGTATTGATCGGTGGCGGCATGGCGTACACTTTCTTAAAAGCGCAAGGCAAAGAAATCGGTCATTCATTATTAGAGGAAGATAAAATTGACTTAGCGAAAGGTTTAATGGAACGTGGTAAAGATAAACTTGTTTTACCTGTTGATGCGAAAGTGACAAAAGAGTTCTCAAATGATGGAGAAATAGAAGCAGTAGCAATCGATCACATTCCAGCTGATTTACAAGCTTTAGATATCGGTCCTAAAACAGTTGAATTATTTGGCAAAGAACTTGAAGGCGCTAAAACTGTCGTATGGAACGGACCGATGGGTGTATTCGAAATGAGTAATTTTGCGAAAGGTACCGTAGGAGTATGTAAAGCAATTGCTGAATTGAAAGACGCGACTACAATTATCGGCGGTGGAGATTCAGCAGCAGCAGCAATGGACCTTGGATTCGCAGATAAGTTCACGCATATCTCAACAGGCGGCGGCGCTTCGTTAGAGTACTTAGAAGGTAAAGAACTACCAGGTATTAAATCAATTTCTGACAAATAAAAAGGAGTTTTTATAAATGAGAAAACCAATTATCGCAGGAAACTGGAAAATGAACAAAACGGTAAAAGAAGCGAAAGCATTTGTTTCAAGCTTACCAGAGTTACCGGCAGAAGGTGTTGATGCAGTAATCTGTGCACCACATATTCAATTAGATGCAATTATTTCTGCTGATGTTAAAAACTTACAAGTTGGTGCTCAAAATTGTTATTTTGAAGATAGCGGTGCATTCACTGGCGAAACATCTCCAGCAGCATTAAAGGATCTAGGTGTACAGTATGTAGTTTTAGGACATTCTGAACGTCGTGAATATTTTAGTGAAACAGACGAAGATATTAATAAGAAAGCATTGGCTGTATTTAAACATGGGATGACACCAATCATTTGTTGTGGTGAAACAGACGAAGAACGTGAATCAGGTCAGTTTGAAGCTAAAGTAGGTGCTCAAGTAAGCAACGCGCTTAAAGGTTTTGACGCTGAACAAGTGAAGCAGCTTGTTATTGCCTATGAACCTATCTGGGCAATCGGAACAGGTAAATCTGCAACAAGTGAAGATGCTGAAGCAAGCTGTAAGTTCGTGCGTTCAGTTGTGGAAAAAGACTTCGGTAAAGATGCAGCTGCAGCTGTGCGTATCCAATACGGCGGATCTGTTAAACCAGGTAATATTAAGGAATATATGGCAAACGAAAACATCGATGGTGCATTAGTAGGTGGCGCATCGTTAGAAGTGGATTCTTTTGTTCAATTGTTAGAAGGTGCTAAGTAATGAAAAGCCCGACAGCTTTAATCATTTTAGATGGTTTTGCAAACCGTAAAGAAACATTTGGGAATGCAGTCGCTCAAGCACATAAACCAAATTTTGACCGTTACTACAATCAATATCCACATAGCGAACTGAAAGCATGTGGATTGGATGTAGGATTGCCTGAAGGACAGATGGGGAATTCTGAAGTGGGCCATTTAAACATTGGAGCAGGCCGTGTTGTCTATCAGTCTTTGACACGTATCAATAAATCGATTGAAGATGGTGACTTCTTTAAGAATCAGGTGCTGCTAGACGCAATGCAGCATGTGAAAGAGAATCATACAGTGCTGCACTTAATGGGATTACTCTCTGATGGTGGCGTGCATAGTCACTATGAACATTTATTTGCGTTACTTAAACTTGCGAAAGAGCAAGGGGTGGACAAGGTTTATGTGCATGCGTTTTTAGATGGTCGCGATGTCGGTCAGCAGACAGCGCTTAAGTATATCGAGACAACTGAAAAGCAGTTTGAAGAGATTGGTATCGGTCAATTTGCTTCTGTTTCTGGTCGTTACTATGCGATGGATAGAGACAAACGCTGGGATCGTGAGCAATTAGCATATGATGCTATGACATACGGAAAAGGTGTAGAATATAGTTCAGCCGCTGCAGGTGTAGAAGCAAGTTATGCAGAAGGTGTAAATGATGAGTTCGTTGTTCCGTTTGTGGTTAAAGACCACGAAAAAGGAGAAGAGAACACGGGTGTAAACGACGGAGATGCGATGATTTTCTTCAACTTCAGACCTGACCGTGCAGCACAGCTTTCAGAAGTATATACGAATGAAGAATTTGACGGCTTCAAGATGGATAAGCGTCTAATCGGGATTAAGTTCGTAACATTTACTAAGTACAACGATCAAGTGAAAGCAGATGTTGTGTTTGAAAAGGTAGATTTAGTGAACACAATCGGTGAAGTCGCAGCAAGTAACAACTTGACACAACTGCGTATCGCTGAAACAGAAAAGTATCCGCACGTCACTTACTTTATGAGTGGTGGACGTAATGATGAGTTTCCAGGCGAACGTCGTGTGTTGATAAATTCACCGAAAGTTGCAACCTACGACTTACAGCCTGAAATGAGTGCATATGAAGTACGCGATGCATTGCTTGCTGAACTTGATAAAGGCGATTTAGATTTAATTATTTTAAACTTTGCTAATCCTGATATGGTTGGACATTCTGGCATGCTGGAACCAACGATTAAAGCGATTGAAGCGGTGGATGAATGTCTAGGTGCAGTAGTAGACAAGATCTTGGAAATGCAAGGGACAGCGATTATTACAGCTGATCACGGTAATTCGGATGAAGTGGTAAAGCTTGATGGTAGTCCGATGACAGCACATACAACAAATCCAGTACCTGTGATTGTGACGCGTGAAGGTATTACGTTGCGTGACGGCGGCCGTCTAGCTGATCTAGCACCGACATTAGTCGATTTATTGGGTGTTGAACAACCTGAAGATATGACTGGTGAGTCGTTGATTCAAAAAGGTTAATGTGATACAGAAAATGAAATACAAATAATTGATTATTTCAATTAAATCAATAATAATAAATAAGAACACAAATTGAGAGGAGTTTTTATAAATGCCAATTATTACAGATGTTTATGCACGCGAAGTATTAGATTCAAGAGGTAACCCTACAATTGAGGTAGAAGTATTTACTGAAAGTGGCGCACTAGGGCGTGCATTAGTACCATCAGGAGCTTCAACAGGTGAACACGAAGCAGTAGAACTACGTGATGGTGATAAAGACCGTTATATGGGTAAAGGTGTTTTAAAAGCTGTAGAAAACGTAAATGAAATTATCGCACCTGAGATTATTGAAGGTGACTTCTCGGTACTTGATCAAGTATCAATCGACAAAATGATGATCGCATTAGATGGTACAGATAATAAAGGTAAATTAGGTGCCAATGCAATTTTAGGTGTCTCTATCGCTGTAGCTCGTGCTGCTGCTGACTACTTAGGTATGCCTTTATACAAATATCTAGGTGGATTTAACGGTACTGAATTACCAGTTCCGATGATGAACATCGTTAACGGTGGTTCTCACTCAGATGCACCGATCGCATTCCAGGAGTTCATGGTATTACCAGTAGGGGCACCAAACTTCAAAGAAGCATTACGCTGGGGCGCTGAAATTTTCCACAACTTAGCGAAAATCTTAAAAGGCCGTAATTTATCTACTGCTGTAGGTGATGAAGGTGGATTCGCACCGACATTTGAAGGTACTGAAGATGCTGTTGAAACAATTTTAGAAGCGATTAAAGCTGCAGGACTTGAGCCAGGTAAAGATGTATTCTTAGGATTTGACTGTGCTGCTTCTGAGTTCTTCGAAAACGGTGTATATGACTACGCTAAATTTGAAGGTGAAAACGGTAAAAAACGTACTTCTGCTGAACAAGTAGATTATTTAGAAGAATTAGTAAACAAATATCCAATCATCACAATTGAAGATGGTATGGATGAAAATGACTGGGAAGGCTGGAAAGCATTAACAGATCGTTTAGGCAATAAGGTACAACTTGTTGGTGATGATTTATTCGTTACGAACACTAAGATTTTAGAACGTGGTATTAACGAAGGCGTTGGTAACTCAATCTTAATTAAAGTGAACCAAATCGGTACTTTAACTGAAACATTCGAAGCAATCGAAATGGCTCAAAAAGCTGGGTACACTGCAGTTGTTTCACACCGTTCTGGTGAAACTGAAGATACTACAATTGCGGATATCGCAGTTGCAACAAACGCTGGACAAATTAAAACAGGTTCATTATCACGTACTGACCGTATTGCGAAATACAATCAATTGTTACGTATTGAAGATGAATTATTTGAAACTGCAAAATTTAAAGGTTTAAATGCATTCTACAACTTAAATAAGTAATTATATTTATAAAGGAGAGGCGTGACGACGTCTCTTCCTTTTTTTATGTATATATGGTAAAATGTTAAAAGTTATCATATAGGAGGACCACTCATGAATACGCTATTAACCGTTTTATTAATTATAGATTGTTTCGTATTAATCACAGTTGTACTTTTACAAGAAGGTAAGAGCAGTGGTTTATCAGGTGCGATCAGCGGCGGTGCTGAGACACTTTTCGGTAAACAAAAACAACGTGGTGTAGAATTAATATTAAATAGAATCACAATTGTTGCATCGGTATTATTATTCTTAATTACTATTGCTATTGGTTACTTTAATATTTAAAACAGGTCCGGACAATCGCGTTCGGGCTTTTTTATTTTAAATCTGTTCGAAAAAACTTACAATAGTAGATGAGGTTATTAAAAGGAGAATGTATTATGAAAATGAGATTACCAGAACCGTTCTTTTTTGAAGAGGGAAAAAGAGCAGTCCTATTATTACATGGGTTTACAGGAAATTCATCAGATGTGAGACAACTTGGAAGATTCCTGCAGAAAAAAGGTTATACAAGTTATGCACCGCACTATGAAGGTCACGGGGTACCCCCGGAAGAACTGCTTGCATCTAGTCCCCACGTATGGTGGAGCCAAGTCCTAGAAGCTTATGATTTCTTAGTTGAAAAAGGGTATAATGAAATTGCAGTAGCAGGACTATCGCTTGGTGGTGTCTTCGCTTTGAAACTGGCGCAATATCGTGATGTGTTAAGTGTAGCTACAATGTGCAGTCCGATGTATATTAAGACAACTGGCAATATGTATGAAGGTGTCCTGGCATATGCACGTGAATTTAAGAAGCGTGAAGGTAAACCTGAAACTCAGATTAATCAGGAAATGGAAAATTTCCATCCGACAGATATGCTTGTAGATTTACAAATGACGATTCAAGATGTCCGAGATACAGTAGATAATGTATACGCACCACTGTTTGTAGCTCAAGGTAGACTAGATACGATGATTAATCCAGATTCAGCGAACATCATCTACAATGAAGCAGGAAGCGATGACAAAGAAATGCATTGGTATGAACAAAGTGGTCACGTTATAACAATAGATAAAGAAAAAGAACAGTTATTTGAAGATTATCATCAGTTTTTAGAACAATTAGACTGGTCAAATTAAAGGAGGAATTATATGCATCTGTATGAACATGAAGTAATTGCATATTTAAAATCATTAAAGGGTAGTGCAGTTACGATAGAAGCAATAGAAGCGCATCTAAATCTTGAGAGTGCAGATGCATTTAAAGATTTAGTTAAAACGCTTGTACATTTAGAACAAACAGGAAAATTGAGTCGCACGAAAAACGATAAGTACTACATTGCATTTGATGGTAGTAAAGCACTCGTAAAAGGAACACTGAGTCAGCATAAGAAAGGTTTTGCATTCGTAAGAGCAGAGGACGAAACAGTAGATGATGTATTTATTCCACCGAATAAGATTAATCGTGCTATGGATGGAGATACGGTACTCGTGAGCGTATCAAAGGCGCGAGATGGTCGTAATGAAGGTGAAGTAAAGGCAATTGAAAAGCGTGCAATTACTCAAGTTGTCGGTACTTATACTGAAGCGAAACATTTCGGTTTTGTATTACCCGACGACTCAAGAATTACACAAGATATCTTTATTCCAAAAGGTAAAAATTTAGGGGCAGTTGAAGGTCATAAAGTACTCGTAGAACTTACGCAGTATGCTGATGGTACGAATAATCCTGAAGGTATGGTAAAAGCCATTCTTGGTCATAAAAATGATCCAGGCGTTGATATATTATCGATAATTTATCAACACGGGATTAATATTGAATTCAATCCAGCGACGATTGAAGAAGCTAATAATGTACCAGATGAAATCAGTCCCTCAGAAATCACAGGAAGAACGGATTTACGTGACGTTCTGACGATTACAATTGATGGAGCCGATGCAAAAGACTTAGATGATGCAATCAGCGTTGATAAGCTGGATAATGGGAACTACCGTTTAATCGTCTCTATTGCTGATGTCAGCCACTATGTAACAGAAGGATCTAGTCTTGATGCAGATGCATATGAACGTGGCACAAGTGTGTATCTAGTGGACCGCGTAATTCCGATGATACCACATCGACTCAGCAATGGTATTTGTTCACTTAATCCACACGCAGACCGTTTAACATTAAGCTGTGAGATGGAAATCACACCAAATGGACATACTGTAAATCATAAAATCTATGAAAGTGTGATACATTCGGACGAACGTATGACTTATGATGACGTGAATGCAATATTAGAGGATAAGGATGAAGCTTTAATCAATAAATATGCACATATTCATGAACTACTATTACACGCCAAAGATTTAGCAGCGATTCTTAAACGTATGCGCGAAGCACGTGGAGAGATTGATTTCGATTTAAAAGAAGCAAAGATATTAGTAGATGAAGACGGCGTTCCTAGAGAAGTAGTGATAAGAGATAGAGGGCTCGGTGAGCGCTTGATTGAATCCTTTATGCTTGCAGCAAATGAAACAGTTGCAGAACACTTTGCAAAGATGAAAGTACCGTTCATCTATCGCGTACATGAAGAACCGAAAGCGGATCGCCTGAAACGTTTCTTTGAGTTTATTACAAACTTCGGTATATTAGTTAAGGGTGGCACAGAGAATATTCATCCGAAAACGTTGCAGAATATCGGTAACGAAATTCATGGTAAACCTGAAGAACTCGTTATCTCGACACTTATGCTGCGCTCGATGCAACAGGCGAAGTATTCAGAAGAAAACTTAGGTCATTTTGGATTATCAGCTGAATATTATACGCACTTCACATCCCCGATACGACGTTATCCAGATTTAATCGTGCACAGACTGATTCGTAAATATTTGTTCGAGAAATCTATGGACGATAAAGCACAGGATTTCTGGGCAGAAGCATTGATCGAGATTAGTGAACATACTTCTAAACGAGAACGCCGTGCCATCGATGCCGAACGTGATACAGATGATCTGAAGAAGGCAGAATACATGGTGCAGCATATCGGTGAAGAATTTGACGGGATTATCAGCAGTGTTGCAAACTTCGGTATGTTCGTTGAACTTGAGAATACAATCGAAGGTATGGTTCATAATTCAAACATGACAGACGATTACTATAACTTTGATGAACGTCATATGGCGATGATTGGTGAACGTCACGGTAAAGTATACAGAATCGGTCAGAAAGTGCGCGTAAAAGTTGTGAATGTCAACGTTGATGAACGCATGATTGACTTTGCGATTGTTGGTATGGATATGAAGAAGATTGAAGATAAGATTCGCGAAGTGAAAATTAAAGCGAAAAGGAACACAAAATCATCTGATGAAAAACCGCAAAAAAAAGGACGCGGTAAAGCGCGTGGCACAGAAATGAGTAAGAAGCATAAAAATAAGAAACCGTTCTATAAAGCGAAAGCGGTGAAAAATTCAGGACGTAGAAAGAAGAAGTAGAGGTGACGTTATGCCTAAAGGAACCGGAAAAGTATTAGCACAAAATAGAAAAGCGAGTCACGATTATACGATTGAAGAAACGATAGAAGCGGGAATCGAACTTAAAGGAACAGAAATTAAGTCCATTCGACGTGGAAGCGCAAACTTACGTGATTCCTATGCACGCGTGTATAATGGTGAAATGTATGTCTACAATATGCACGTTGCACCTTATGAAGAGGGTAATCGATTTAACCATGATCCACTTAGAACACGCAAGTTACTATTGAAAAGAAAACAGATCGATAAACTGTTTGGACAGACTCGTGAACAAGGCTACACGCTTGTACCACTGAAGCTATATATTAAAAACGGCTACTGCAAGATGCTGATCGGTGTAGCGAAAGGTAAGAAAGACTACGACAAGCGTCATGCCCTAAAAGCAAAAGAAGCGAAACGTGAAATGGACCGTGCAATGAAAGAAAGATATTAGAATAAGTACGACCTGCTTATGTGGCAGGTCGTATTTTGATGTGTGAGATTAAGATGAAGTAGCGATTGCTGCTGAAGATGGCTCATAAATAAAAAACATGAGCCAAGATGAGGGTATACTGCTGAAGATGGCCCATAAATAAAAAACATGGGCCAAGATGAATGCCGAGAGCAGGGTATGGTGCTGAGGATGGCCCATGAATTAAAAACATGGGCCAAGATGAATACCAAGAACAGGGTATAGTGCTGAGGATGGCTCATAAATAAAAAACATGGGCCAAGATGAATGCCAAGAGCAGGGTATACTGCTGAAGATGGCCCATAAATAAAAAACATGGGCCAAGATGAATACCAAGAACAGGGTATACTGCTGAAAATGGCCCATAAATAAAAAACATGAGCCAAGATGAATGCCGAGAGCAGGGTATGGTGCTGATTATGGCTCCTAAATAAAAAACATGGGCCAAGATGAATGCCGAGATGAGGGTATACTGCTGAAGATGGCCCATAAATAAAAAACATGGGCCATCTTCAATGCAATCATTTTTCTTGATACTCACTTATAATTTTGTTATATTAGAAAATGCTAGTTAGAAAATACTAACCACGGGGGCGTTACGGATTCGACAGGGGTCACTTGGGCTGGTATAGCGTGTCGGAGGGTTGTCTTCGTCATCAACACAACAGTTTATAATAACTGGCAAAACAAACAATTTCGCAGTAGCTGCCTAATCGCACTCTGCACCTCTCTCAAGCATCGCCTATGTGCCTGATGTAGAGGTTCAACTTAAGTAGGATACGCTGTACACCTCCGCTTGCGGTCTGTACAGAAGAGATTAATCGAGCTAGCTATTAACCAGGATGTCCGTTTTCAGGTTAATAGCGAAACTTAATAACAGGACTACACACGTAGAAGTATCAGCTGCAGGATCCTTGGACGCGGGTTCGACTCCCGCCGTCTCCATACATTAGCCTATAACACCAAGTGTTATAGGCTATTTATTTTGTGCTATATTGGTTATAGACGAACAAAGGAGGATGTTATGAATAATTTTATGAATGGTCTAGCGGTTATATTGTTTATTGCATTTTTACTGTCATTTGTTATACCGTCAATCGATGATTATAAGTATTATTTCTTAGGATTGGCAGTATTGTTATCGATATTAACATTATCACAAGAAGTGAAACGATCTGATAAATAGGTGAGTATAAGCAAAGTGGCGCGTGTATAAATTTACGAGCCACCTCGAGACATCACATCATCAACCGAATGCATAAATTAATAACCGTTAATCACGCGGGTTAACGGTTATTTCTTTCGTGTCATGATTAATTGCTATAGCAATCTGGTTACTGTTGTTCGGATTGGTGAAAGCAACAGGTTCTCCATTATTAAATTCAATGATATCAAGAATACTATGACTTTTGTAAATAGGTTTCGTTACTGCGATATAAGATTTATTTTCTACTAATCGAATCGGAATTTTAGTATTATTCGTTAATGACCAGCCTGGTAAATATTTAAGATTGAATGTATTTTTCATAGTATCACCTTTAAGTTAAATTTGTGTTCCGCCATTTAAATTGAGATACAAATTTAAAATGAGGTTATTTTCATATAATAAAGAACAAAGATGTTGTAGAATGGAGAAAACAGCTCGTTTCAAACACATATATACATTTTACCACAGTTTCGGGCTTTCATTTGAGGAGGATTTAAATTGAGTGATAAAGGTTTAGCGATTCCAAAGATTATCGTTACATTATCAGATGTGCAAAATAAGGATAATATTCATGTAAAAGAGGCTGAGGAAAACAGTGCTTTCTTTGATATTATTGAGTACCGTGCAGATTTAAAGGTGATGACAATAGCGGATTATAAAGATGAACTTCTATATATTAGAAGCCGTTTTCCAAATAAGAAGATGTTGTTTACATATCGTATGTTCGATGATAGAGACCGAGCAACGATAGAAGCTGCAGATTATTATGAGATTATTAAGTTTATAATTTCAAATGACCTCTGTGATATTATTGATATTGATTTAATGATTTATGAACAATACATGACAGATTTATTACAGCTCGCGCGTCAGCATCAAATTGAAGTACTGATCAGTCATCATGAATTTCAGTACACACCTCGTATAAAAGATATGCTTGCGATGTACAAGAAGATGATTACACTAGATGCAGATTACTGTAAGCTTGCAGTAATGCCTCATGATGGTAAAGATGTGCTGAATCTAATGGATGCAGTGTATGAAACGAAGCAAGCTTATGATACGAATGTTATTGGTATAGCGATGGGTGAAATCGGTAAGATAACACGACTTGCATGTGGTGTATTTGGTTCGTCAATGACGTTTGGCTATGTAGGTGAACCTGTAGCACCAGGACAGATTCATGTACGTGATCTGCATCATCGGCTTGCACTGTATTAAGTTTACAAATGAACATCCTTTTACTATAATTGATAATAGTTATCAATTAGTGTGAGAGGATGTTTTTTATGGAATTAAAACAGGCAATTAAAGAGAGAAGAAGTATTAAGCAATATGAAGATACGACAGTTGACGACAGCGTGGTTAAGGATTCTATCGAACTCGCGACATATACACCAAACCATGGTATGCGTGAACCGTGGCGTGTAGTATGGGTGAAGAAAGAACGCTTAGCTGATTTTGGACAATTGTTTGCTGATATCGCATTTAAAAACAATGAAGAGAAGTATCAGACGCATATTGAAACAGTTAAAAAGTTAGCTGGAGTACTCGTCATAGTTGGAAAACGCGATCGTCGTCAGAAAGAAAACTTCGAAGATTTACTTGCAGTTGGCGGGTTTATGCAGACACTATCACTCGCTCTATTTGAAAACGGTGTTGGTAGCTGCATAAAAACACAGCCCCCCTATCTAAATCCAAAAATGAACGATGCATTAAATGTTCAAGATGATGAAATAATCTATGGTGTAATTTATTTAACAGCACAAACTGAAGCACCGCACAAGGAGAGAAAGAAAGAAAACTTGATTACGCTATTTTAAAATAAAAACTGCGCATCCAGTTAACCGGACGCGCAGTTTTTTGTTATTTTGTTAAATGTTCTGCTAGAAATGCTTTCACTGATTCAGGTGTTTTGGCGTTCGCTGAATGCAAGTGTGCTAGCTTTTCACTATTCTTAAAAATTAAGATGCTTGGAATACCCATAACGTCGTTTTCATCTGCTGCTTCAGGCACTTGGTCACGATTAATCTTATACCAGTTATAGTTGTGATATTCGTCAACAATTGGATCGATCCAAAAGTCCATACGCGTACAGTCTGGGCACCAATCTGCGAAGAACTTGATAACAACAGGTTCCTCACTTGCAATAATTTCTTTAAACTCTTCGTATTGACTAATTGTTCTCACTTTTATTACTCCTTATATACTTTTCTTATATTATACTTCTTTTTAAGAAGTAAAGAAAAGAAAACGCTTAGTTGTCGTAATCTTACAAAGTTGTTATGATTGAGGTATCACATTCAGGAGGTTACATATGATTAAATTTTATCAGTTACCCAGCTGTACAACCTGTAGAAAAGCAGCAAAATACCTTGCGGATAATGGTGTGAGTTTCGAGCCGATTCACATTGTGGAACATACACCCACTGCAAAAGAGTTTGATACAATTATTAAGAATACTGGTGTTGATGTGGATTTATTATTCAACAGGCTAGGCACAAAGTATAAGGAGCTTGATTTAAAGGAAACATTGCCGGATAAATCGTATGAAGAGAAATTAGAGCTTCTTGCCTCAGATGGAATGCTTGTAAAACGTCCTTTAGCTGTAAATAAGGATAGAATCACTTTAGGATTCAAAGAAGCGGACTATAAACAAACTTGGTTATAAAAAAGATTGAAGATACGCTTACATTATGTCATTATAAAAGTGTTAAGTATTTTATTTATATGGAGGGCTTATAATGTCGAACTTAAAATTTTCAAAAGATCATGAGTGGGTTAAATTAGAAGATAACGTAAAAGTAATCGGAATTACAGACTTTGCACAATCAGAACTAGGGGATATCGTATTCGTTGAACTTCCTGAAGTAGGCGATGAAATTACTACTGGTTCACCATTTGGTAGCGTTGAGTCGGTTAAAACTGTTTCTGAATTATATGCTCCAATCTCAGGCAAAGTTGTTGAAGTTAACTCTGGATTAGAAGATTCTCCTGAATTAGTAAATGAATCTGCTATGGATCAAGCATGGATGATCAAAGTTGAAGCAGATGACAGCGAACTTGATGAATTAATGGATCAAGCGCAATATGATGAAATGATTAATGCATAAATGATATACTTTCCTTGATAATAAATTTATCAAGGATTTTTTAATATGACGAAAAAGGTGATGGAAAATGTCTGTAATTCAGAAGGTCATCGTGGTAGAGGGTAAGCGAGACAAGAAAAGATTACAAGAAGTATTAACGGAACCTGTACATATTATTTGCACGAATGGCACAATGGGTATCGAGAAGTTAGATGCCATGATTGAAGACTTGTATCATCATAAAGTGTATATCATGACCGACAGTGATAAAGCAGGGCGCAAGATCAGAGCGTGGTTTAAGCGTCATTTAAGCGAAGGACATCATATTTATATCGATTCAAAGTATGGTGAGGTGAGTAATTGTCCGCTTGATTACTTAGCGAAAGTTGTCAGTCGTCATGACTTTGAAATTAAAGAACAGTTTGAATGGAAAGGTAAGTCGCAACCTTATGAGTATCAGAACGCATTTGCAATCTAAAGATCTAGAAAGAATACAAGACAATTATATTATTTTTGGCTACACCCCTTTTTGTGGCACATGTAAACTCGCAGAAAAGATGCTGGATATCGTTAACATGTCACTGAAGCTGGATATATTAAAGCTGGATTTGAATTATTATGAATCCCTCAGTACACAGTATAAGATTTCAAGTGTACCTGTATTGCTCATCGTCAAAGACAATGAAGTCGTTGACACGATATTTCGATTTGAGTCTGTTACTTCAATATACGAAATATTATCGAAATCTATTGACGAATAATTCAATCTGCTTTATTATAAAAATCATTAACAAAACAATTTAATAGTTGCTCTTATCAAGAGAGGTGGAGGGATGTGCCCTTTGAAGCCCGGCAACCGTCTGAAAAGAAATGGTGCCAATTCACATAAAGTGTAAACTTTAGAAGATGAGAGAGTCGAATATATCACTATGTCGTCTTTCTTATGTATTTAAGGAAGACGACTTTTTATTTTAGGAGGATGCACGTGATTAAGTTAAATAATGTTGTAAAGACTTTTACAACGAAAAAAGGTGACATCACTGCTGTAGATCGTGTTTCACTGGATATTACGCAAGGTGAAATCTATGGAATCATCGGCTTTAGTGGTGCGGGTAAAAGTACGTTAATCCGTATGTTTAACGGTTTAGAAAAACCGACGTCTGGTGAAGTGGTGGTTGATAATGATATTATCAATCAACTTGATCAGAAAACATTGAATATGAAACGCCAGAAGATCTCGATGATCTTCCAGCACTTTAACTTATTGTGGTCGCGTACAGTGTATGACAATATTGCGCTGCCACTGGAAATTGCAGGTGTTAAGAAATTAGATATCGATGGTAAGGTGAAGTCATTAATCAATCTTGTTGGACTCAATGGTCGAGAAAATGCATATCCTTCCGAACTGTCTGGGGGTCAAAAACAGCGTGTAGGTATCGCGCGTGCACTGAGTAACGATCCGAAAGTACTGTTATGTGACGAAGCAACAAGTGCACTTGACCCTCAGACGACAGATGAAATTCTTGAACTGCTCGTTGATATCAACAAGAAACTGAACTTAACAATCGTGCTGATTACACACGAGATGGAAGTTATCCGTAAAATCTGCCATCGTGTCGCAGTGATGGAACACGGTAAGGTCGTTGAAGAAGGTTCAGTATTAAGTGTATTCAACAATCCACAGACGAACATTACGAAGCGCTTCGTAAAAGATGATATCTCTGACGAAGAACTGGAAGCTTCTATCAAGGAGATTAAAGCAGAGTATCCTGTAGGGACACTGCTTCGACTTAAGTTCATCGGTTCTGCTACAGGACAGCCGATTGTCAGTCAGGTGATACAGAAGTATGGTCTGGATATGAATATTCTGGCAGGTAACGTAAAGCATACACAAGCAGGCTCATTTGGACATTTAATCGTCCATTTAACGTCGGTGAATGGTGATCTTACGAAAATTGCGGATGAACTTAAGCGTCACGGTGTAGAAGTGGAGGTAGAACAAGATGCAAACTAGTTTTTTAGATACGCTTAAAGAGATGCTGAGCTTCAAAAATGTAATTTGGGCAGATGTATGGACAGCAACGGTAGAAACGTTGCAAATGACATTGATTGCAACCTTCTTTACATTTTTCTTCGGGTTGATTATCGGGATTATCTTATTCCTCACATCACGCAGTAACAATAAAGGAGTGCGCATCTTTTATTCCATCACTGCATTTTTAGTGAATTTATTCAGAGCGATACCATTTATCATTTTAATCTTGCTCCTGTTCCCGTTTACTAACTTAATTATGCAGACAATTAGTGGTGTAAAAGGCGCATTGCCGGCACTCATCATCGGAGCTTCACCATTTTATGCGCGACTCGTTGAAATTGCGATGAAAGAAATTGATAAGGGTGTTATTGAAGCGGTGCAGTCAATGGGTGCGAATACCTTTACATTAGTTCGTAAAGTATTGATTCCTGAAAGTTTACCGGCACTTGTGTCTGGTATTACAGTAACAGCAATCGCTTTAGTAGGGTCTACTGCCATTGCCGGGGTTATCGGTGCAGGTGGATTAGGGAACCTAGCTTATTTAGTAGGGTTCACTAGAGCACAGAATGATGTCATCTTAGTTTCGACAGTGTTAATATTACTGCTTGTATTTGCGATACAATTTATCGGTGATATAATCACAAAACGTATTGATAAACGATAATCAGTTCCAATGGAATTTGACTATAAATTAAATAACGGAAAGAGAGTGAATTAAATGAAAAAGTTTATATCATTATTATTTGTAGCTACATTAGTACTTGTACTTGCAGCTTGTGGAGGCAACGAAAAGAAAGCTTCTAAAGAAGACGATAAGACGATTACTGTCGGCGCTTCACCAGCACCGCATGCGGAATTACTTGAACAAGTTAAACCAGTATTAGAAAAAGAAGGCTATACTTTAAAGATTAAGACAATCAATGACTACACAACTCCGAACCGTTTCTTAGATGCAGGTGAGCTTGATGCAAACTTCTTCCAGCATACACCATACTTAGACACTGAGAAGAAAGCAAAAGGATATAAAATTGAATCAGCAGGTAACATCCATATCGAACCGATGGCTATCTACTCAAAGAAATATAAATCATTAAAAGAGCTTCCAGAAAACGCTGAAGTATTTGTATCAAATAACCCAGCTGAAGAAGGGCGTTTCTTATCATTCTTTACTGAAGCTGGATTAATCACATTGAACGATGGCGTAGATCCAGTAAAAGCTACGTTTAAAGATATTAAAGAAAATAAGAAGAACATTAAATTCAACAACAAGCAAAGTGCTGAATTCTTACCGAAATCATATAACAATGGTGAAGGTGATGCAGTGATCATTAACTCTAACTTTGCACTTGAAAATAAACTGAATCCATTAAAAGATTCAATTGCGATTGAAAAGAGTGATTCACCTTACGCAAACTTGATCGCGGTACAAGAAGGACACAAAGGTGATGCTAAAATTAAAGCTTTAGTGAAAGCATTACAATCTAAAGAAACACAAGATTTTATCAATAAAAAATATAATGGTGCTGTAATCCCGGCGAAATAATATTAGAAAAGATGAATGTTCCTATAGGAATATTCATCTTTTTTTATTATTTAATCTCATTTAATTCATATTCGTTCTCAATTACGTTATAATTAAAACTGTGATTTATGTCATAGGCCTTTGACCTTAGATTAAAATTATTATAAACTAGATGAGATGAAAATTTTATATAAATGGAGGACATCAATATGGTATCAGTATTAGAAATTAAAGATTTACACGTTGAGATAGAAGGTAAGGAAATTTTAAAAGGTGTGAACCTGACAATTAAGCAAAATGAAATACATGCAATCATGGGTCCTAACGGTACAGGTAAATCAACTTTATCTGCTGCAATCATGGGTCATCCGAAATATACAGTGACTCAAGGTGAAGTATTACTTGATGGTGAGAACGTATTAGAGATGGAAGTTGACGAACGTGCGCAAGCAGGTCTTTTCTTAGCAATGCAGTATCCATCAGAAATTTCAGGTGTGACAAACGCGGACTTCTTACGTTCAGCAATTAATGCGAAACGTGAGGAAGGTAAGGAAATCAACTTAATGCAATTTATCAAGAAATTAGATAAAAACATGGAGTTCTTAGAAATGGATCTTGATATGGCACAACGTTATTTAAACGAAGGATTCTCTGGTGGGGAAAAGAAACGTAACGAAATTCTTCAGTTAATGATGTTAGAACCTAAATTTGCGATTTTAGATGAAATTGACTCAGGTTTAGATATCGATGCGCTTAAAGTTGTATCAAAAGGAATCAACGAGATGCGCGGAGAAAACTTCGGCTGCTTAATTATCACGCATTACCAACGTCTATTAAACTATATTACTCCAGACCACGTTCACGTAATGATGCAAGGTCGCGTTGTAAAATCAGGTGGAGAAGAACTTGCACAACGTCTTGAAAAAGAAGGATACGACTGGATCAAACAAGAGTTAGATATTCAAGATGAAACTGTAGACGCATAAACCTGATTAAACATATAGGAGGATATATTCATGAGCAATACGATAGATTTTACACAAGAAATATTAACGGATCTTTCAGCAGCACGTAAAGAACCATCATGGATGCAAAATTTACGTCAAGATGCACTTAATAAATTAAATACAATCGAAATGCCAAAGCCAGATAAAACGAAACTGGATAAATGGAATTTCGATGTGCATCATAAAGTAGTAGAAAGCGAAACTTTTACGTCTAAAGAAGCGTTACCTGAATCTGTTAAAGCACTAATCGATTTAGAGAACACGCATAACTTAATTGTTCAACACAACAACACACCTGCATTCATTGAAATTGAGGAGAAACTTCAATCTCAAGGTGTTATCATTACCGATATACAAACAGCGCTTACAGAACACGGTGAACTTGTAGAGCAATATTATATGACAGATGCTGTTAAAGTTGATGAGCATCGTTTAACGGCTCTTCATGCCGCTATGATGAATGGTGGATTATTTATCTATGTGCCACGTAACGTCGTTATTGAACATCCTGTTCAATACATCGTGCTACACGATAATGAAGATGCGAACCTGTTCAACCACGTTATAATCGTAGCTGAAGAAAGTTCAGAAGTAACATACGTTGAAAATTACTTATCTGGTGTTACATCAGCTAAAGGTCACCTTAACATCATTTCAGAAGTTATCGCTAAAGATAATGCGAAAGTAAACTACGGTGCAGTAGACTTCTTGAATAAAGATTTAGTTGGACATGTCATTCGTCGTGGTATTGCAAGTCGTGACGCAGTTATTGACTGGGCACTAGGATTGATGAATGATGGTGATACGATTCATGATAATACGACTTACTTAATGGGAGATGACTCTAAGAGCCACCTTAAAATTGTAGTTGTTGGTCGCGGTTCACAAAAATTAAACTTTACATCACAAATTATTCAGTACGGCAAACGTTCTGAGGGTCATATTTTAAAACATGGTGTAATGAAAGACAGCGCATCATCTATCTTTAACGGTATCGGACACATTAAACACGGTGGAACGAAAGCGGATGCACAACAAGAATCACGTGTATTAATGCTCTCTGAGAAAGCCCGTGGAGATGCAAATCCAATTCTATTAATTGATGAAGATGATGTAACAGCAGGACACGCGGCATCTGTTGGTCGTGTTGATCCGCTGCAACTCTTCTACTTGATGAGTCGAGGTATTTCTAAACAAGAAGCAGAGCGTCTCGTAATTCATGGATTCTTAGCGCCTGTTGTTAATGCATTACCGATTGAAGCAGTTAAGAAACAATTAACAGAAGTAATTGAGTCTAAAGTTACTGGTAAATAAATACGTTTGAAAGGTCTTGATAGTGTGACCAATTTAAATATACAAGCAATTCGTAAAGATTTTCCGATTCTTTCAGAAGTGGTCAATGATAGACCACTCGTTTATCTTGATTCTTCTGCAACGAGTCAGAAACCAAAGAGCGTCATCGATAAAACAGTAGAATATTATACGCATATGAACGCAAACGTTCACCGTGGTGTGCATACACTTGGGACTCGTGCAACGGATGGTTACGAAGGGGCACGTGAGACCGTTCGTAACTTCATCAATGCAAAGTACTTCGAAGAAATTATTTTTACACGTGGGACAACGACAGCGCTCAATCTTGTTGCTCAGAGTTTTGGCGATCGCGTAATCGAAGCTGGTGATGAAATTCTCATTACTGAGATGGAACACCATGCAAACCTAGTACCTTGGCAACAGCTTGCAAAGCGTAAAGATGCAGTACTGAAGTATATTCCACTAAACGAAGACGGTACGATTTCTCTAGATTCCGTTAAAGACGCATTGACAGATAAAACGAAGATTGTATCGATAGCCCATGTTTCTAATGTATTAGGAACAATTAATGATATACAGGCCATCACAGAACTTGTACATGCACAGGGTGCCTATATGGTCGTTGATGGTGCACAGTCTGTTCCCCATATGAAAGTTGATGTCCAGGCGCTTGGATGTGATTTCTTTGCTTTTAGTGGACACAAGATGTGTGGCCCGACAGGAATCGGTGTGTTATATGGTAAGAAAGCATTACTTGATAAGATGGAACCGATAGAATTTGGTGGAGACATGATTGATTTTGTTGGATTACAAGACTCAACATGGACAGAACTACCGACGAAGTTCGAAGCAGGGACACCGCTTATTGCAGAAGCAGTTGGCTTAGCGGAAGCCATTAAATATTTAGAATCTATTGGTTTAGATAACATTCTAGAATATGAACATGAGTTAACAGCTTATGCTTACGAACAGATGTCAACAATCGAAGGACTTGAAATTTATGGCCCGACCGCTGATAAACGTGCAGGTCTTATTACTTTTAATCTTGAAGGCGTGCATCCACATGACTTAGCAACCGCTTTAGATAGTCATGGTATCGCGATCCGTGCGGGACATCACTGTGCTCAACCTCTTATGAAATGGTTAGGTCAGTCATCAACTGCACGTGCAAGTTTCTACATCTATAACACAAAAGAAGAAATCGATCAGCTAGTAACAAGCTTAAAAGAAACGAAGGAGTTTTTCAGTTATGAGTTTTAATAATTTGGATCAGCTATATCGTTCAGTTATTATGGACCATTATAAGAATCCTCGTAACAAAGGAATTATTGAAGATGGTACATTAACGATCGATATGAATAACCCGACTTGTGGGGATAGAATTCGTTTAACTTTAGATGTAGTCGATGATATCGTTAAAGATGTGAAGTTTGAAGGTGAAGGGTGTTCTATCTCAATGTCAAGTGCATCGATGATGACAGAAGCCATTAAAGGGAAATCAGTAAGTGAAGCACTTGGAATGGGAGAAGAATTCTCTAAGATGATGCTTGGAGAAGACTATACATTTGATGAAAGTGCTGGAGACATCGAAGCGCTTTCTGGTGTGGCGAAGTTCCCTGCACGTATTAAATGTGCAACACTTGCCTGGAAAGCATTGGAACGTGGCACGAAAGAAAACAATGATACACATGTCAGTGAAGAAATAGATGAATAAAATAAAAGGAGTGACGTCAATTGGCTAAAAAAGCACCTGAAGTTGGAGATTACAAATATGGTTTCCACGATAAAGACGTATCGATTTTCCGTTCAGAAAGAGGATTAACAGAGGATATTGTACGTGAAATTTCAAAGATGAAAGAAGAACCACAGTGGATGCTAGACTTCCGCTTAAAATCATTAAAGCAGTTCTATAAGATGCCGATGCCTACATGGGGTGGAGATCTATCAGAACTTAACTTCGATGAAATTACGTATTACGTAAAACCATCTGAACATACAGAGCGTTCATGGGATGAAGTACCTGAAGAAATTAAACAGACATTTGATAAATTAGGTATTCCAGAAGCTGAACAGAAGTATCTTGCAGGGGTATCAGCACAATATGAATCAGAAGTTGTATATCACAATATGCAAGAAGACCTTGAAGACCAAGGGATTATCTTTAAAGATACAGATTCAGCATTACGTGAAAACGAAGATATCTTTAAAGAACACTTTGCGTCAGTAATTCCACCTGCAGATAATAAGTTCTCTGCATTAAACTCAGCAGTATGGTCTGGTGGATCGTTTATCTATGTACCTAAAAACGTTAAACTTGAAACGCCGCTACAAGCTTACTTCCGTATTAACTCTGAAAATATGGGACAATTTGAACGTACATTAATCATCGTTGATGAAGGGGCAAGCGTGCATTACGTTGAAGGTTGTACAGCACCCGTTTATACGACGAATTCATTGCACTCAGCAGTCGTTGAAATTATCGTTAAAAAAGATGCTTACTGCCGTTATACAACAATTCAAAACTGGGCGAACAACGTATTCAACTTAGTTACGAAACGTACTTTCGTCTATGAGAATGGAACGATGGAATGGATTGATGGGAACATCGGTTCTAAACTTACGATGAAATATCCAGCATGTTACCTTCTAGGTGAAGGTGCACGTGGTATGACATTATCTATTGCCTTAGCAGGTAAAGGACAAGTTCAGGATCTTTGGAGCGAAGATGATGCATATGGCACCGAATACTTCTTCTACAATTGTTTCGAAATCAATTTCAAAACAAGGTGGTAAAGTAGTATACCGTGGTATCGTTCACTTCGGACGTAAAGCGACGGGTGCACGTTCAAACATCGAATGTGATACATTAATTATGGATAACGAGTCAACATCAGATACAATTCCATATAACGAAATGTTAAACGATAACATTTCATTAGAGCATGAAGCGAAAGTTTCAAAAGTATCTGAAGAACAACTATTCTATTTAATGAGCCGTGGTATCTCTGAAGAAGAAGCGACTGAGATGATCGTAATGGGCTTCATTGAGCCATTCACGAAAGAATTACCGATGGAATATGCGGTTGAGATGAACCGTTTAATTAAATTCGAAATGGAAGGCTCGATTGGATAATCTTCACATATAAAAAGATTGGGGTAACCCAATCTTTTTTATTTTTTCTAATTATCTATAGATTTTAAATGGAAGTTATTATAAGATTTTAATGTTGATATCACGGAGGTGGGCAAATGATTACTACATATATTAATTCAGAAGAAGGCACAATTATTAAAACAGAGAAGTATCAGACGAATAACTGGGTTAACCTTGTCATGCCTTCCCGTGAAGAAATGGAAGAAGTTGCAGAAGCATTTGAAGTTCCTATAGAGTTTCTCGAGGATCCACTTGATCCAGAGGAAGGGGCACGTATTGAATATGATGAAGATTCTAACAGTACATTAGTGATAACGGATTTTCCGGTACTGGATAAGAATATAAGGCAGACAGAATCGTATATTACAGTGCCTATCGGTATCATATTAAGCAAAGGTTATATTATAACGATTTGTTCAAGAGAAAACGATCTATTCAATAAGATTGTAAATCTGACCTTTGATCTTCGGATGAAATCTCGATTCTTGCTGGAAGTGATGCTTACAGTTGCAACGAAATATAATAACACATTGAAGAAAATAAATCGTGAGCGTATTAAGATTGAAGCAAACTTAAGACACTCCTTAACGAATAAGCAGCTGTATGAATTAATGGAGATTGAGAAGAGTTTAGTCTATTTCTTGACGTCACTTACTGCAAATGGAGATACGATAAAAAAAATATTCAGATCACGTTCACTTAAACTTTACGAAGAAGATAAAGAATTGCTAGAAGATTTAATGATTGAGAATACACAGGCCTTAAATACGACAGAGCTTTATACACGCATATTAGAAAGTATTACAGGATCTTATTCATCATTAATTGCGAATGAAATGAATAATATTATGCGGATATTAACACTGTTTACAGTATTTTTGACGCTTCCGACACTTGTGTTCAGCTTCTTCGGAATGAATGTAGATTTACCGAAACTAACGTGGTATGGAACAATTGCTGCGGCATTAACGTTAATGCTTGTAACGTTTATCACACTCTATAAAAGTAAAATGTTTAAATAAAAGGTCGAGACTCTATGTCTCGACCTTTTATAAATTCTGCATAGGCAATATAGATTACGATTTTGAATATTTACCTATGTATTGCTCACGTTCATTAAATAAGGTTGGATAGCTTAAGAATCCGACAAGGACACTTGATAACGTTGCTGCAGTCATTAACAGGAAGATTATTATAAGCTGTAGCTGTGCCGCAACTAGAGGATCAGCTCCCCCGATAATCTGACCACTCATCATACCAGGAAGCTGAACGAGCCCCATCGTCTTTGTGCTTTCGATTGTTGGTATCATCGAATTTTTAATGCTTGTCATCAATACTCTGTGAATTGCTTGTTTTGGAGTACCCCCAAGTGACAGGATTAATTCAATCTGTTCGTCATTCTGGTCCAATTCACTTAAGAAACGATTCAAGAATAAAAGTGAAAGTACCATCGCATTACCAATCATCATTCCACTGATCGGTATAACATATCTTGGTTCAAATGGAATAATACGAAATCCCGTCAGAATACCGATTGTCAATACTTCCACAACGATAAGCGTAAGGACGATTTTCCAGGTGATTCCTCTGATCCCTTGTCCTTTTTTGATGATGTTCTGAGTTGCTGCTACGATCATGAGTAAGATCATTAAAAACATATAGATAGGATGATTGCCATCAAAGACAAAGGTCAATATATATCCTACAATCATCAGCTGGATTGTACTTCGTACTGCAGCGATGATAACATCTTTCTCAAGACCTAGCTTGAGCACAGCGCTCATCACTAACGGTATAATTACAAATATAAATGCGAGTGAAATTTGAAAAAGTGTCATTCGATCTCTCCTTTCAAGAATGCTTTTAATACAGGATGTTCTGTCGTTTCTAGTTCTGAAGAATGGCCTGATATGATAAATTGTCCATCCTTTAACATACAGTAATCATCTGTGATGCGTTTTGCCTGTTCTACATCATGCGTAATCCAGATAATGGTCACACCGAACTGATCACAGATTTTGCGTATGAGGGCTTCTACTTCCTTGACGCTTCTTGGATCCAGACTAGACGTAATCTCATCCAGTAATAATACTTCCGGTTGATTAACAAGCGTTCTGGCAATCGATAGACGTTGCCTTTGTCCGCCAGATAATGATTTAACATCAGTCGTTAGCTCCGTTGTCTCCAGATTTACCTGATCTAGCAGTTCCATTGCTTTATGACTATCAAGCGTGTCCCCGAAAATCGAGCGCGGTAGATTAAGGTTGTCATATACTGTCCCTTGAATCATCGGTGCGCTTTGAAGTGCCATTCCAATCTGCTGCTTCAGCTTGATAAGGTCGAATGATTGAATCTCTTTTTCACCGATATAGATATTACCGGAATCCGGACTCCTCAGACCATTGATCAGTTTCAGCAATGTCGTTTTGCCCGCTCCAGAGGGACCGATAAGTGCTGTAATCTTACCTGAATGAAAGGTTGTCGTAATGTCTTTTAAGATTTGTTTATTATCAACAGAAAAGTTGATATGTTCTAATTTGATATCAGTCATAAGTGCTCCTTCTTAGTTCAGTTTTCTCATCGTTTTCCTTACTTTATGATAAGATTGTAAATGGGTGATGATATGATATATATTGGATTAACAGGATGGGGCGACCACGATTTATTATATGAAGATTTAACGAATAAATCAGAGAAGCTTTTTAACTATGCTGCACATTTTCCTATCGTTGAATTAGATGCGACGTACTATTCACTGCAGCCGGAACGTAATATTCGTAAGTGGATCAGTGAGACGCCGGACAACTTTAAGTTTATTGTGAAGATTCATCAGGCATTAACAGGACATAATGATATCAGCAAGTTTGCTGCCAATAAAGAAGAACTGATCCGCCAGTACAAACAGATGATTCAGCCACTCTTTGCAGCGGGAAAGCTCGGTTGTATATTAATTCAGTTTCCACCTTGGTATGAATGTTCTACTATTAATATTAACTATATCATCTATTTAAAACAACACCTTAAACCATTTCCACTCTGTATAGAGTTTAGAAATGATAGCTGGTTTACAGATGATATGAAAGCGCATACGTTACAGTTTCTTTATGAACATGAACTGATTCATTCTGTGTGTGATGAACCCCAGGCAGGGCATGGTTCTATCCCTTTCGTCAATAGAGTTACTTCAAATACAGCGTTGATGCGACTTCACGGAAGAAATATTGCTGGATGGACAAAGAAAGACTTAACAGATGATGAATGGCGAGATGTCAGATATTTATACGATTATAATGAGACGGAACTCAAGCACATTGCACAATCGCTAAAGATACTAGATCATAAAGCAAAAGACGTCTATTGTCTATTCAACAATAATTCCGGGGGTCATGCAGCTAAAAATGCTAAACAGACATGTGAGTTATTAGGTATTGAATATACAGGGCTGAATCATAAACAGCTGAAATTATTTTAGGAAGTGACATGATGACAATTCAAGCAATTATTATATTAATTATTCTCGGTTTATTCTCAAGTATTATCGGCGCTATCGTTGGAATTGGTGGCGGTATAATCATTGTTCCTGCACTCATATATCTTGGGATGGATGCTGGGATTATTGATGGTATTACACCACAAAAAGCAATCGGGACTTCTACAGTGATTTTAATCTCTACTGGACTGACCGCTGCAATTGGATATATGAAGAATAAACAGGCAGATCTGAAGAATGCAGTCATCTTTATGATTGGTATCATTCCTGGTGCATTAATTGGTGCACATTTAAGTAAGTATTTAACATTACATAGCTTCAATCTATACTTTGGAATATTTCTCATTATCATGAGTATTGTTCTTTTGGTGAGAGATAAGATAAAACCGATAAAACTTTTTCAGAATAAAGCACATGAGAAGACATTTACGGACAAGGAAGGTGTGACATATCATTATAGCATTGCACCTGTTCCGGCTGTAATTGCGACTTTCTTCGTAGGTTGTCTGACAGGGTTATTCGGCATTGGTGGTGGTGCCCTGATGACCCCTTTGATGATCATTATCTTTAGATTTCCACCTCATATTGCAGTAGGTACAAGTATGATTATGATTTTTGTGTCTAGTGTGACAGGAGCAGTGAGTCATATCGCTCAAGGTAATATTATATGGCCCTATGCACTCATCTTGATTGCTGCCAGCTATGTTGGTGCACGTATCGGTGTACGTATCAATAAATCAATGAAATCCTCAACGGTCGTTATGATGCTCAGAGTAATCTTGATGCTGTTAGGAATATATTTAATAATTAAGAGTACGATAAGCTAAGAGAGGTGAAGCGACATGGAAGTGAAATTATTTCATACGAACGATATACATAGCTATTTATCCAACTATCATAAAATTAGTCGTTATCTCAATGATAGACGTGAAGAACACACAGATATGATTTATTTTGACCTGGGGGATCATGTGGACAGAAGTCATCCGCTGACTGAGGCAACATTAGGAAAGGCGAATATAGAATTACTGAATGATGCACAAGTAGATGTAGTGACGATCGGAAATAATGAGGGAATCACGCTCGATCATGATGCGTTCAATCAACTTTATCAAGATGCACGGTTCGAAATTACATGCTGT
Organism: Macrococcus psychrotolerans; assembly: GCF_038095555.1. Classification (NCBI taxonomy): domain Bacteria; kingdom Bacillati; phylum Bacillota; class Bacilli; order Caryophanales; family Staphylococcaceae; genus Macrococcus; species Macrococcus psychrotolerans. The sequence continues at coordinate 589,914 of NZ_CP124591.1, forward strand.
AATCTATTTGATGAACAAGGCAATCTTCCAGAAAACATTCGCACATCCGTTATTATGGAAAGACAAGGAATCACTTATGGTATCATCGGTGCTACAGCTGAATTTACACCTTTTTATAAAGCGCTAGGCTGGGAGGTTACGGATCCGATGTCTGCCATTATTCGTGAAGTACATCGCATTCATGAACATGTAGATGTCGTGATTATTCTGAGCCATCTCGGAAAGTTCTTTGATCGACAGCTTGCTGAAGCTTGTCCGCAAATTGATATTATACTAGGTGCACATACACATCATTTCTTCCAGCAAGGAGAAGTTGTAAATGATGTACTTATCGGTGCTGCTGGTAGATATGGTGAGTACATCGGAGAGATGACTTTAATATTTGAAGGGCGAAAGCTTATCCGTAAAAGTGCAAGGTTGATTGATACGAACGACCTCAGACCAACAGGAGAAGACTTCTTTGAAGCAGGTGCAGCGCTGCTCAGCCAAAAAGTTTCAGACAAGCAGCTGGATTTGCCGAGACGCCTTTACAGTGCATCCTATACAACAGATCTGCTCTCACAAGCTTTGATGGATTTCACAGGTGGGGACTGTGCTCTGATTAATTCTGGTCTTATTGTAAAAGGATTTGAAGGTAGAGGTTTTTCATATTTCGATTTACATACGATGCTGCCACACCCGATTAACCCAGTTAAGATTACGCTCTCAGGACGTGAACTAAAAGAAATTATCAATATGAGTATGCTGCATGATTACCGCGATGACATTGTCAAAGGTTTCGGATTCAGAGGGGATATCTTTGGAATGTATGTATGGAAGAATATTGGTTATATACAGTCACAGCAACGCTATTTCATTGGTACAGAGGAAATAGATAATCATAAGAAATATTATTTAGCGACACTCGATATGTATACTTTCGGAAGATTCTTTCCCCAGTTTACGCAAAATGAAAAGCGCTATTATATGCCAGAATTTTTACGTGATATTATGGAAACAGCAGTGAAAAAAATATAATACACATGCTGAGTTTATAAATTTGACAATAATGGCATCTTACATATATGTTATAATGAAATCATCAGAATTTTGGAGGGATTAGTTTGGCTACAAAAAATGAAGAAATACTAAGAAAACCCGAATGGCTAAAGATAAAATTAAATACTAATAAAAGTTACACTGGTCTAAAAAAAATGATGCGCGAGCACAATTTAAATACAGTATGTGAAGAAGCAAAATGTCCGAATATCCATGAATGCTGGGGTGAAAGAAAGACTGCGACAATCATGATATTAGGTGCAATCTGTACACGTGCATGTCGTTTCTGTGCAGTTAAGACAGGATTGCCGAATGAACTTGACTTAAACGAACCAGAACGTGTTGCAGAATCTGTTCGTCTAATGAATCTAAAGCACGTCGTTATCACAGCAGTTGCTCGTGATGACCTAAAAGACGGTGGTGCACATGTTTATGCGGAAACAATTCGTCAAGTACGTGAAGTCAATCCATATACAACAATTGAAGTATTACCATCTGATATGGGTGGCAGCATTGAGAACTGGGAAACGTTGATGGCAGCAAAACCAGATATCTTAAACCATAATATTGAAACGGTAAGACGCCTTACGCCAAGAGTTCGTGCGCGTGCAACGTATGACCGTTCTCTTGAAGTATTACGACGTTCTAAAGAACTATATCCAGATATCCCGACAAAATCGAGTTTAATGGTTGGACTTGGAGAAACAACAGAAGAAATCTACGAAGTGATGGATGATTTGCGTGCAAATGACGTAGATATTATGACAATCGGTCAGTACCTTCAGCCAAGCCGTAAACACCTTAAGGTCCAAAAATATTATACACCGCTTGAATTCGGTAAGTTACGTAAAGTAGCGATGGAAAAAGGATTCAAACATTGCCAGGCAGGACCAATGGTGAGAAGTTCATATCATGCAGATGAACAAGTAAATGAAGCTGCGAAAGAAAAACATCGTTTAGGTGAGCTTTCTAGTAAGTAGGTGCGCTATGATCATACAGACTGGACAACATTATTTTGAAGTCATTGAGAATTATCGAGAAGCATTCAATCAGGAAATGTTTGACCATCGATATTCAGAAATATTAGATCGCTATCCTTATATTGTTGGCGATATAGGATTCGAACAGCTCAGGCTACGTGGTTTCTTCGAAGATAATAAAAAGGGCTCGGAAGTAAATAAAAGGTTCTCTACAATCCAGGATTATTTACTTGAGTACTGCAACTTTGGATGTGCATATTTTGTTCTGAGAAGACTGAATGAACAAGAAGTTGTAAAGCATTTCGGTGCTGAGGTTGTGATTGCAGCGAATACATCACAACAAGATGACACAAAGCGTGCTGAGTCAGAGGTACCTGTTCAACTAGAGAAACAGACACAAGTTGAAAAACAACAGCAGAATGAGCAAGAAGAGCCAACTGAGCATAAAGATAAGACCTTCAAATATTTTCAGAAATAAATTGAATTTATTATACTAGACCGAAAAGCATATGCTTTTCGGTTTTTTTAGGAGAGCGTAATGAAAATAGCCTTTGAATTTTTATTTAATCGTAACCGTAATATATCTTACACTGCAATAGATAAATATTTACATGGTCTAAACTTTAATGGACAAATTCGAATAAGTCATGAAGGGCAGGGTATCTTACATCAAAGCTATGGATATAAAAACTTAAACCAGGATCCGATAACATACGATACACAATTTTTAACAGCATCTATACAAAAATTTATTACGGGTATTATCATTGAACAACTGATAGATGAAGGTAAAATCCGTAGAATGGATAAGATTGTTAAATATATTAACGGTTTACCTGATTTTATTACGATTGAAGACTTATTACTTCATATTAGTGGACTTAGTCCGTATAAGGTACATCACAATTTTTATGGACTTGATCAATCCGTAAATATGATTCGAGCATCGGGTGCTAAACTACCATTTCATAAATTTGATTATAACGATGCAAACTATATATTACTCGCAAAACTAATCGAAATTGTCGAAAATCAGACGTATAGAACGGTAGTTTATGACAGAATTATCGACAAATATCAGCTTGCGCATAGTTGCTTTTATGATGAAGTTACCGATGCAACGACGGGCCTTCACCAATTTGGTAGTGTACTTATTGAAGATTGGCATAATGATCTTGATAAGTACTATGGAGCAGGAAATATGTATATGTCACTGAAGGATATTGATATACTTAGTCATCTATTCGCTAACCATCTTATCTTCAATAAACCAAAAACAGAGTTCATACTAGCACCTCATCGATATAAAAATCAAAAGTACAGAAGTGGGATTTCTTTAAGAGATAATTATTTAAGATTAAGAGGCTCTTTATATGCACATGATGTTGTTGTTTATTTTAATGAAAAATCGTTTATTTGTGTGGCATCCAATAGGGAAAGCAATGTATATCAAGCAGAAACAATACTATTAAATATACTCAATTCAAATGAATGTTGCTAATCATTGGATTATGGGCAGCATTAATTTATGAATTAACAGGAAAAAATAATGAAGGACATGAAGTAAGAGGTAAACAAAATACAGGTGTTCAAACAAACGCAGTCAAAATGATGTATTAAAGATACAAGTAGATCAGTCTTATGGATTTAAAGATGCTGATGAGACTAAAAAATTTGATTAGAAGAGTAAGTATTTAAATGAAAAATTGGCACAACAGATTTATAGTCTGCTAAAATAAAAAAGCGATAATGATTATTATAATAATCATTATCGCTTTTTATAGAATGACCTCATATAAAAAGCTCTTTATTTCTTCTGCATCACTTTCATTGACACCAAGTACGTGTTCAATATAGCCAGGTTCATCCAGATCATCTCGACCAATAATACCGAATTTGTTTGATTGTGTATTTAATACAATGGTCTTACCGTAATGTCGGTCAGTTTGAATTAAAGTCAAATCATGTCGGCTATCGCCAACAAAGCTGACGAATCTGACTTTGGCTTGTTCTTCATCATCATATAAGAACATATCTATCATTTTCTTCACCTCATTTAAGAATAGTATACATTGAAGTGCAGCGGAATACAAAATTTGATAAACTGAGAAGTGGAGGCGATGGTATGTATTTCGTAGATAGAGAAGAACTCACATTAAAGTTAGCGTATATCAATCAATTATCACAAGTGTTAGAAGAGAGTGAAGGATACGCACTCGAGCGTATTGCGCATATGTTGATTGAGAGTGTTGTAGATGTAGGAAATATGATTATCGATGGATTTATTATGCGAGATCCAGGAAGTTATAAAGATGTATTGGATATCCTTGAAATGGAACAAGTAATTCCTGCACAAGATGCGCAGATGATGCGCGATACATTGTATTTAAGACAATGGTTTGTACGTGATTATATTAATATTGATCACAATGAAGTGAAGCGTGTATTTATGGAGAATATTGCAAGCTATAAACAGTTTAAAGCAAATGTGGATACATTTATCGAAAATGAATTAGGACCAGTATCAGCATTTGGAAAGGGTGGAAAAGTTGAAGAAGTATAAAGGTTATCTGTTAGATTTAGATGGAACGATGTACGCTGGCACACGCGTTATAGAAGGTGCAAAGGAATTTATCGAATATTTGTCGAATAATAATCTACCCTATCTCTTTGTTACAAATAACGCATCGAAACGTCCGGATGAGGTTGCTGAGAAATTAACGGATATGGGATTTATCGCAACGCCTGATAATGTTGTCACAAGTGCAATGGCAACAGCAAGTTATATCGCAGAAGAACATCCAGGTGCAAGTGTCTATGTTATTGGTGGTACTGGAATCAGACAAGCATTACAAGATGAACAGCTTGTTATTACAGATGATATTCATGTGGATTATGTCGTTATTGGCCTAGATGTAGACATCAACTATGAAAAATTATCTAAAGCATGTCTTGCTGTGCGTAATGGAGCTCGATTTATTTCGACAAATCCAGATACGTCTATTCCGACAGAACGTGGATTTTTACCAGGGAATGGAGCTTTAACGAGTGTGGTCTCTGTATCAACGGGTATAGAACCTAAGTTTATCGGTAAACCAATGGAAACAATTATGAATAAAGCAGTAGATATGATGCAATTACCGAAAGAAGAACTCGTAATGATCGGTGATTTATATATGACAGACATTATGAGTGGTATCAATGCAGGGATAGATACATTACATGTTCAAACAGGAGTCAGCACTTATGAACAGGTGATGGCAGAGCAAGTTCCGCCAACGCATAGTGTTAAAAACTTATTAGATGTTATTCGCATATACGAAACTGGTGAATAATATACGTGTGTTAATCATCAAAAGAAGAAAACAGAAGTATAAAAATACTATGAGAAATCATAGTATTTTTTTTGTGTCCAAATTATGAACAGGAAATTTATTGATTTTAAAGTTAAAAAATAGTAATATCAGTTATTGTAAATAAATTATTAATATAATTTTAATGTTTGAAATATAGTTGTAATATAATTAGGTGAGAATAAAGAGGTGAAGCCATGAAAGATACAATAAACGAGAATACTAGATTAGTACTCCTAACTTTACTTTATATTTCAATACTGTTCATGTTGTTCTGGATATACGCTGGTGGAAGCGTTGAGAATAACTTTATATACAATGAATTTTAATGTAAGAGGTGGAAAATGGATTTTCTAAAAACGTTTGAACAAGTTGTAAATCAGCAGCCAGAAAAAATTGCTTTTATTCATAGAGAGGAAACGATGACGTATCGTGCACTTGATTTATTAAGTGATGATTTGGGGCAGAAGTTATTACATTCGAAAAAACCACTCATCGTATACGGACATATGTCAAAATGGATGCTAGTAGGTATGATCGCATCACTTAAAGCTGGAATTGGTTATGTACCGATAGATGTGTCGATACCAAGTGAACGTATAGATAAAATAATCGATACAATCCAACCGGAATTTATCTTTGCGACAGAAGAATTAGCAACACCCATACAAACGATAACCCCAAGTGACGTTAAAGAAGAATACTATAATTTACCAGGTCTTAAAGCGGATGATGTAGCCTATACAATATTCACAAGTGGATCGACAGGGATGCCAAAAGGGGTAACAATACTGAGTGAATCATTAAATGAATTTACAGAGTGGATGACATCTTTATACGAAACACAAGAAGAAAATTACTGGTTAAATCAGGCGCCTTTATCTTTTGATCTTTCGGTAATGGCCGTATACCCTTCACTAGCGACGGGAAGCACATTAGTGATGATTGACAAGGATATGATCAAAAAACCGATCGGCATTTATGAAACTTTAAAACGATATCCGATATCGGCGTGGGTATCTACGCCTTCATTCATGGAAATGTGTTTAATGCTACCGGAATTTGACGCAGTGCATCATAGTAATTTAAAGTATTTCTACTTCTGTGGTGAGGCACTCAAGCATAAGACAGCTGAAAGCTTAAAGTCCAAGTTTAACGATAGTCATATTTACAATACTTACGGTCCTACTGAAGCAACTGTTGCAGTGACAGGATTAGAAATAACTGAAGATGTACTGCACAAATATAACCCTTTACCTGTTGGATATGCACGACCAGGTGTTACATTATCTATTACCGATGATGAGCTGCACGTTCATGGTAATGCGGTAAGTACAGGTTATGTCAATGCGCCGGATAAGACTGCAGCGCAATTCTACCAAGATAAAGAACGTAGCTACCGTACGGGAGATAAAGCTAGACTTGAAGATGGACTATTGTTTATTGACGGGCGTATTGACTTTCAGATTAAACTGAATGGTTACCGTATGGAGCTTGAAGAGATAGAACATGTGATTACTGAGCAGGAAGGCATTAAGGCGTGTATTGTAACACCTGTTGAGAAACAAGGAAGAGTACAATACCTAATTGCCCATGTTGTTGCAATTAATCTTCAAGAAGCTACTGTTAAAGAAAAGCTAAAAAATGAATTGCCTGAATATATGATTCCAAGAAAGTTTAATGTGATTGATCAAATTCCTATGACTGCAAACGGGAAAGTAGATCGCAAAGCGCTATTAGGTGATCGATAATGATACCTTATGGAGATTTTCAGTTTTTCTTTATAGCATTAGCACTATTGGTACCTGTCATAGTACTCGGTTTCTGTGGAAGAAGGAACCATTATTATAATTGGTTTGTTACAGTTATCATGCTGGTTTTAATCTTTAAAGATCCTAACAAGAACCTTTTTGGCATATCGATACTGTCGTTTGAGATGATTAGCTTTATTATATATATCATCTATCAACTTATTATAATTAGTAGTTACTTAAAATTAGTAAAGCACAAAAATACCTTATCTTTGTTTATTATCTTTTTAGTGTTATCTATTGCCCCGCTGGCAGCTGTAAAAGTGATTCAAAGTTCACTATTTGGTTTTACAGGTCATCTAGGTGGATTTTCTATTAAATCATTGATTGGATTCTTAGGAATATCCTATATCATGTTTAAATGTATTCAAATAATTATGGAAATAAGAGATAGACGCATCAAAACACTTAATTTATTTGAAGTACTGAAGTTCTTAACCTTTTTTCCGACGATCTCTTCCGGTCCTATTGACCGATATAAACGATTTAATAAAGATATTGCGAGAGAGATAACTCAGGAAAAATATTCTGATCTTTTACAAAAAGCAATTTATTATATTTTTATTGGATTTTTATATAAATATATCATTGCGTATTTTATTAACCAGAAAGTAATATTGAATATAACTTTTGAGAATTCAGATTTATGGATGAAGATTATCTATATGTATGCTTATAGTTTCTATCTCTTCTTTGATTTTGCGGGTTACAGTTTATTTGCCCTTGCATTTAGTTATATTATGGGTGTTGAAACACCACCGAACTTTAATCAGCCTTTTAAAGCAAAGAACATCAAAGATTTCTGGAATAGATGGCACATGTCACTGTCTTTTTGGTTTAGAGACATGGTGTATATGCGTTTTGTATTCTTTATTTCAAAGAATAAATATATTAAGAATAACTTTACGACAAGCAATATAGGTTTTATGCTGAACTTTCTTATCATGGGTATCTGGCATGGCATTGAATGGTTTTATATAGCATACGGAATATACCACGGTATCTTATTTGTACTATATGGTTATTATGAACAATACCGAAAGAAACATCCTTATAAGTTACCAGTAAAAGTAGTTGATTTCATAGGAATTCTGATTACTTTCCACGTCGTGGCATTTGGATTTTTAATTTTTTCAGGAAAACTATTTTAGGAGTGAAGAATAATGGAATTTAAACAAGAAGTATTAGATGTAATCGCAGATGTAGCAGAAAACAATATTGTAAAAGAAAATCCGGACGTAAGAATATTTGATGAGAATATTCTTGATTCGTTTGCAACAGTCGGATTATTACTTGCATTAAATGATCGATTAGATATGGATCTCACAATCACCGACTTTGATCGTGATGAATGGGCAACACCAAACATGATAGCAGATGTATTAGAAGCATTAAGATGATTAAAAAGTTCTTACCGGCAATCATTGCCATTAGTCTATTTGTAGTTTTTTTAGCAATGCCATCTGACTATCTAAAAAGATATGTTCCTTTTAAGACAGTAACCGGTGATGGTGTCAATTTAAATGAAATAACATTTAAGGGAAGTGCGATTCAGACAGAGATGTTCGAAGATAAGAAGTTCTACCCGATATTTGGTTCAAGTGAACTTGAGAAACGTGATCCCTTTCATCCGACGCATATATTCAAAGAAAAGAAATTCGGTAAGATCCCTTTTCTTATTGGGACAGGTGGATCTACCGACTTAATTCACGCCATTAATATTGGAAGTCATGCTGGGCATATCGAAAACAAAAAGTTTGCAATTATCATTTCACCACAATGGTTTACAAAAAAAGGACTGGAAGATAATAATTTTTCTGCACGATATTCTCAATTACAATTAGATAAACTATTGAGCAATCCAAATCTATCTCCAGACTTAAAGCATAGGATGAGTAAGAGATTAATGCATTTTTCTGCGACTAAGGATGATGAACAAGTTAATGTGTATGCAAATAGTGAAGCGGATAATAGCGAAGTTTCAAGGGGCATCTATGAAAATCTTATGGAGAAAAATGATATTGTTAAATCAAAGTTCATGATTCCTGGAAATCGATTTAAAAAGAGAAAGCATCTCAATCTAGAACACAAATCTTGGGAAGAAATCAGAGATTTAGCAGTGAAATTTGGAAGTAGGCATGCAACTAACAATCCATATTTTATGAGAAATGAATATTTTGATATGATACAAAAACATCAAAAAAAATTATATAGAAATGGTGAGTTTTATATCAACTCTCAAGAATTTAACGACTTACAATTATTGCTTGATATTTTAAAGGAGAGCAAATCAGACCCGATATTTATCTCTATTCCTGCTAATGGAAAATGGTATGATCATATCAATATTCCACAATCTCAAAGACAGCCAGTATATGATAAAATCAACAAGAAAATCACTTCAGCTGGATTTAAACTCTATGATTTAAGTGATAAGGAGTACGAACCATATGTATTAAGTGACGCAGTACATATCGGCTGGAAGGGATGGGCGTATATAGATGAACAGATGGATAATCACATTCATCATCGTCCAATAACAACCCCATAAGTAAAATAAAATCCCAAATCAACAGTGTTGATTTGGGATTTTATTAAAATACTTGTTCAACCTCAACAACGCCAGGCACTTCTTCAAGTAATGCGCGTTCGATACCTGCCTTTAATGTGATTGTAGAAGAAGGACATGTACCACATGCGCCAAGTAAACGTAATTTTACGATACCATCTTCGACATCAACTAATTCGCAGTCGCCGCCATCTCTTAAAAGAAATGGACGTAACTTTTCAAGCACTTCATTGACTTGGTCAAACATTGTTTGCTGTTCAGTTGTCATAATAACTCCTTTCCAAGAGTATTACTATGTAATTACTCATTTCTTTAGTATAATCAATATAGCATATTTTAATGAAAAAATTAAGGGGGATGGCTTATAAATGATAAATGTTATCATCTATGGTGCCGATGTTGTATGTGCAAGCTGTGTCAATGCACCGACGTCAAAGGATATTTATGACTGGATTCAGCCAAATTTAAAACGGAAATTTCCAGAGCTCGCATTTAATTTTAATTATATTGATATTAATAATAGTTCTAATTTAACGGATCATGATGAAAATATCATTGAACAGATTAACAATGATGAATTATTCTATCCACTGATTACGATGGATGATGAGATTGTTGCAGATGGTTACATTCAATTGCCGCAAGTAACAAATTTTGTAGCGCAACATTACCGTTAAAGTATTAACGGATAGTATAAGAACCCATCATTTGATGGGTTCTTATATTATCCATTATGATATTTATATAACCAGAGTACACCTGACTTCATAAGTCGTGCAAGTCTTCCTGTAACGGTTTTTTCCATCAAGAATGCAAAGCCTTCTTTATCTCCTAATGAGCCCATGAACCCCTGAATTTTAAGTTCTGGCATTGTTTCAGGTAGCGATTTATTCTGCCATATATGTTTCATGACATCAACAATCTGTTCTGCTTGAAGTTCCGCAAGTTGTGCACTTGGTGCATGTGGTAGTGCAGCACAGTCGCCTACTACGAAGACATTGCGATGCTCAGGTATTTGGTGATACTGATTCACTTTTACACGATTACCTTCAGCAAGTTCGACAGGTAGTGTACGAACTAATTCTACAGGTTGGATGCCTGCAGTCCAAACGCAAATGTCTACATCATAGGTGATGTCATTATTATAAAGTTTCCCTGGCTCCACCTTAACAACATTGGAGTTCGGTATCACTTCAACGTCATTCTTATCGAACCATTTCTTTACATATGTACTCAACTTCTCTGGGAATGCAGGAAGTATGCGTTCACCACGATCAAATAATCGAATCTTAAGATCCTTTCTTGATTCTCGTAGCTCACTTGCGAGTTCTATCCCACTTAAACCGGCGCCTACAATTCCAACGCAGCTGCCATTTGGTAAGTCAGCGATCGCCTGATATGTTTTGCGTGCTTTCGTCATCGTCTGAATACTGTAGGTATATTCTTCAGCGCCTGGTACGTTGTGATACTTATCTTCACAGCCGAGTCCAATAACGAGTTCATCGTAATCTACATGATTTTCACCGAGTGAAATAATCTGTTTATCCAAGTCAATATGTGTTACTTCCCCGAAGACAATATTCAGACGTTTGTCCTTTGGGAATTCTACACGTACATCTTTATCCGATTCCGTTCCAGCTGCAAGTGCATAGAACTCCGTCTTAAGTCCGTGAAATGGTATCTTATCAATCAAAGTAATATTGTACTCATCCGGTAACGTATTAGGCAAAAGACGTTGCATAATACGCATATTACCGTATCCCCCACCAAGTAACACTAAATTTTTCATTGTATTCTCCCCATTTATAAGTCAAAGTTCTATAGTTTTTGTACAATTTAAATTATAATATAGTTTGACTTTAATTTATAGCCATTGTAAGTTTCTCGCTATAAAAAAACTTAATGATTCTTGATAAGTAATAGTTATCATGAAAAAAGGATGATCAGATGAATCCAATCGTAGAATTTTGTATTTCTAATTTAGCTAAAGGTGGCCAGGTCGTTTTTGATGAGTTGTCTCAGGATGAGCATCTGGACGTACTTGAATATGGCTGTCTGACTTATTGCGGGCAATGTAACGAGAGTCTATATGCACTGGTTAATGGTGATATCGTTACTGGTGAGACGCCTGAAGCGTTAAAGAAGAATATTTATCAGCACATAGAAGAAACATGGATTTTTTAGGAGGTAATGCAATGTCAACAGTAATATTAACAGAAGCAGCAGCATATGAAGTAAAATCGATGATGCAACAAAACGGTATGCCAGAAGGTTACTTAAGAATTTCAGTCAAAGGTGGGGGCTGTACCGGATTATCATACGGTATGAGTGCAGAGGAATCACCATCGGATAATGATGAAGTATATGATTTCTATGATGTAAAGGTACTTGTAGATAAAGCCGATGCACCGATATTGAAAGGAACAACTGTAGATTTTAAACAATCATTAATGGGGGGCGGCTTTGCAATCGAGAATCCGAATGCAATTGCTTCATGTGGTTGTGGCAGCTCGTTCAGAACGAAAGACGTCGCTGGTACGCCTGAGAACTGTTAAGCAGTTTTTATTTTGCTTGTATATGCTTGAATTCAAAGTGTAAAAGGATTATTATAAAAGATGGAACACTTAAAATTATATTTGTGACATATATCACAAGATTATTGGAATAAAATTATATAAGAATGGGTGAAATCGATGGGTTTTGAGAGAAAGAGAGTTGTGATTTTAGGTGGAGGTTACGCTGGATTACAAACAGCTACTAAACTTCAAAAATTAGTAAGTTCACAAGATTGTGATATTACGCTTATTAATAAGAATGAATATCACTATGAATCAACTTGGTTACATGAAGCATCTGCAGGTACACGTGCATATCAAGATTGTCTATATCCGATTGCGAGTGTTTTAAATCAGTCTAAAGTTGACTTTGTTACTGCTGAAGTTACAAAGATTAACAAAGATGAAAAGACAGTTGAAACGTCTAAAGGTACGTTCAATTTTGATATTTTAGTCGTAGCATTAGGTTTCGAATCTGAAACATTCGGTATCACTGGTATGAAAGAACATGCCTTCCAAATCGAGAATATCAATACTGCACGTCGTATTGCTACACATATTGAAGAGCGTTTTGCGCATTATGCAAACAGCGCAGACAAAGATGATAAGGACTTAGCAATCTTAGTTGGTGGTGCAGGATTCACTGGTATCGAATTATTAGGTGAACTTGCTGAACGTATTCCTGAACTGTGTAAAGAATACAATATCGATCAGTCTAAAGTTAAAGTGACATGTGTAGAAGCAGCACCAAAGATGTTACCGATGTTCTCTGAAACATTAGTGAAATATGTTGTAGATTATCTTGAAGCACGTGGTGTTGAATTCAAGATTGCAACACCTATCGTTGCAGCAAACGAAAATGGTTTCGTTGTTAAAGTTGACGAAAAAGAAGAACAACTTTATGCAAACACAGTAATTTGGGCTGCGGGTGTACGTGGTTCTAAATTGATGGAAGAATCATTTGACGGCGTTAAACGTGGTCGTATCATAGTGCGTGAAGATTTACGTATCGACGGTTACGATGATATCTTCGTTATCGGTGACTGTTCAGCAGTGATGGCTGGCGAAGGTGACAACAAACGTCCATTGCCAACGACAGCTCAACTTGCAATGCAACAAGGTGAATTTACTGCAGATGCAGTTAAACGTTTATTAAACAATGAGAAATTAGCTACTTTCGAATATGATGATAAAGGAACAGTATGTTCTTTAGGTTCACATGATGGTGTAGGTGTTGTATTCGGTAAAGAAATTACTGGTAAGAAAGCAGCATTTATGAAGAAATTAATCGATACACGTGCTGTATTCAAAATTGGTGGTACAGGTGTAGCGTTCAAAAAAGGTAAATTTCTATAATTGCTATAGAATTTGTACTAAGAATCTAAGTTTGTAGGGATGGGATGCAATGTCCCATCCTTTTTATTTATATAAAGTGGTGAAGAGATGAAAAGAGATAAAGTATGGCTTGGCGTTAGTGGCCTTGTAATAAATGAGCAAGGTGAATGGCTTGTCGTTACGAAGCAATATGGGGGTATGAAAGGAATGTGGAGCTTTCCTGCAGGTTTTGTCGATAATGGAGAGACTGCAGACCAGGCAGTATTAAGAGAAATATATGAAGAGACGGGTATTGAAGGTTCTGTTGAAGGTGTAATTGGATTACGTACAGGGGTAATTAAAGATATCATTTCAGATAATATGATCATCTTTTTAGTACGTCCTGCACATACAACGATTCGTCAAGACATTCCTGACGAAGAGATTAAAGATGTACAGTTCCGTAGCACTGATGATTTATATCAAGATGATCACTGTAGCCCCATGGTTAGAGCGCTGATTGATGAAATGCAGGAACCTTTGCGTTTAAAGAGTACGACTTCACCGGGCCCACAGTTTAACTATACACATTATCATTTATTTTTATAGGAGGATTCAAGTGACAGCATTATTACAATTAATTATATCTACTATCTTGTTTTTTGTATTGTTTTTCGGAATAGCGTTTATTCTCAATATGCTGTTAAAATCTACGTGGATTATGACAGCGCTTTATCCTTTTGTCGTATTTGCGATTGTGGATAAGATTTCTACAGCAGATTATATACTGAAACCAAAATTTGCATTCAACCAGCTTATACGTGGAATCACACATTTGATGCCTGCCGATATTCTAATGTTATCCGGTGGACTCATCGGTGCAATTACTGCAGGGTTTGTGATTCGCAATTTACGTCGTAACGGTTACAGTATGTTTTAGAGGTGAACAGATGAATAATGAAATTAAGGCACATATAGCAAGCTATATGTGTTTTTTACCATCACAAATAAGCCAGTTGAAACCTTATATTGATAACGACATATTTAATGATATTAAGACGGTATATCCGTTGCATAGTAACGAAATTATCATCAGAGAAATTAATGGTAAGCATTATACTTTGATTCCATGTGGTAATTTAAAACACTACCAATTCAGTGATGTAAGAAAGCTGATGCACAAGATTAATACGCTTCACTCAATACATGTAGAAGTGAGCGTTGATTTCACATTGCTCTCGCATTATCTTGACAATGAATTGGTCAGCATGATTTCAGAACTGATACAGAAGAAGCAAAAGAAAGAGGTAATAAAAGCTGAAACGATGCTTTATGATGCAGCGGTATATCATCATAAAGCATTTGAAATCGAACGTTATTTTCCGCTCTCTTATGACAAAATAGAGCATGTAGAAGAAGTGATCGGAGATAATGAACGACTCTATATTATTATTAGTCAACCGGAAAGTGCGCTCTATCATGTTGAACTGAAGCATGAAGATATGATAAAGATAGTTTATCAGTCTGATACACAATTAGCGACGAGAATTGCATATAATAACCGTCTGCTTGAAATCGATGCACCCGTACCATATGCTATCATCTATGATGCACTCAGTTATGCAAAGCAATATAGAAAAAAGCCCGTAATTCTGACGCACCTTAACGACGAAGCATGTATAACAATCAGTGGAACATCAAGCACATATATCGATACTTTGATTGGTTTATCACTTCCTATTCGCTTTCGTTATGATATGGCAGCAGCGGAGTCTGTACTGACAGAGGCTACAGCAGGAAAGTTGCTGTTTGATGAAAGTAAATGGTTTCACTGGATTGATCTCGGACAATATTGGAATTTGACAAGCTATTATCAGTATATTTTAAATAAATTAGTTAAATCGGTTGACGAAAAGTAAAAATTACTTTAGTATGCTAATATATTAGAGAACTAAAGTGAGGTTGAGAAGATGAATGCAGTTTTAATCGCAGTACTTGTAATGGTTATATTAAGTTTATGTCGACTGAATGTCGTGCTGTCATTATTTATCGGTGCACTAGCAGGAGGGCTTGTTTCTGGACTCGGGATAGATAAGACGATCGTTACCTTTACAGGAGGAATTGTCGACGGTAGTGAAGTTGCACTGAGCTATGCATTGCTCGGAGGGTTTGCAGCGATATTATCTTATAGTGGTATTACAGATTATTTCGTTGAAAAAATTATCAATATGCTTAAAAGGGATAACACAGTAAAGACAAGAACAGTTACGAAAGTGACGATACTTGTGTCACTGATTAGTATTGCATGTATGTCTCAGAACATTTTACCGGTACATATTGCCTTTATTCCAATTATTATTCCGCCACTTTTAAGTTTATTCAATGAACTCAAAATCGATAGACGATTAATTGCGGTAATCCTTACGTTCGGATTAAACTTTCCGTATGTGCTGATGCCATATGGTTTCGGTTATATCTTCCATGGCATTATCAAAAAAGGTTTTGATAAAGCAGCCCATCCTATAGAAATGAACCAGATTTTCCCTGCGATGATTATTCCATCGTTAGGATTTGTTATCGGGTTAATACTAGCGTTTATAATATTCAGGAAACCACGCGAATATAAGAGGGTTCAATTTAAAGAAGAGGCTCCGAGAAAAGCATTGAAACCATACGTTGTCATGGTTTCTATAGTAGCAATTGCTGCAACCTTTCTAGTACAGCTTACGACAGAATCCATGATTTTCGGTGCACTGGCTGGGATTCTAGTATTCTTTCTGTCATTTGCATTTGACTGGAAGACACTTGATGACGAACTTGTCTCAGGCATCAAGATTATGGCATATATCGGTGTCGTCATGCTCACAGCGAATGGATTCGCCAGTGTAATGTCAGCAACAGGTGATGTTGAACGTTTAGTTGCGGGTATGGTAGACTTTACAAGTGGCTCAAAAGTATTGACGATTATATTTATGTTAATCGTCGGACTGATTGTAACACTTGGTATTGGATCATCATTTGCAACCATTCCGATTATTGCAGCATTATTTATTCCACTTGGTGAATCTATCGGTTTATCAACTGCGGCAATAATCGCAGTTATCGGTACGGCCGCTGCTTTAGGAGATGCAGGTAGTCCTGCTAGTGATTCTACGTTAGGTCCAACCGCTGGATTGAATATGGATGGTCAGCACCATCATATTTGGGATACATGTGTACCGACATTCCTATTATTTAATATTCCGTTAATTATTTGTGGGTTTATCGCTGCAATGATATTATAGTTAAAAACGATAGGAGTCTATATGGAAGCGATTCATCAATTATTTGAACAGAACAATTTATTGAACCACTTAAATATGAAGTTTCACTCTTTCGATGGTCAGACGATAGTACTTACGATGCCAGTCATTGAAGAAGTGACGCAGCCTTTTGGATATCTCCATGGAGGTGCGACTGTCGCCTTATGTGAAACAGCCGCTTCACTCGGGTCAAAACTTCTCGCTTCAGACGATGAAATTCCGCTAGGATTAGAAATCAATGCCAATCACATCAGAAGTGTGAATAGCGGGATAGTAGAAGTACGTGCGAGCATCGTCCACAAAGGTCAGTCTGCACATGTTTGGCAGATGGAAGTAGTTCAAGGCGAAACACTGATCAGTATTAGCAGAGCGACCATTGCAATCAAGAAGAAGAAATAAAACAAACGCATCCGTTAAAGTTACGGATGCGTTTGTTCTATATTCTGATTTATTTAACGTCCTTTAAATCATCTCTAACTGTACTATCCGTATACTTCGTACCACTGTAATAGGCACTGCGCATAATAAGATGAGATCCAATAGGTCCTGTCGTAAAGATAAATAAAATTGCAAGAAGTAATGTCGGTTCAAAGTGATGATCTCGTGCCAGGAAGTGTAAGAAAACACCGAACATCATAGACATGACACCTAGCGTTGATGATTTACCTGCAGCATGCGCTCTTGTATACACATCAGGAAGACGAATAAGCCCGATTGCACTGACACATGACAGCAGTGCACCAATCATAATAAAGATAATGCTAATGATCTGTACGATTGTTACGATCATATTCAACGATCTCTCCTTTTTGCATAAATTTCGCAAACGCTGTTGTGCCTAAGAAAGCGAGAACTGCGAGTAACATGATAATACTAATGAAATACTTTGTATTTAATAATACTGAAAATAAGGCGATCATTGCCATCAGTGAAATGCCTAATGCATCCAGACCGACCACGCGGTCTGCTAGCGTAGGACCTTTTATTACACGGTAAAGTATTCCGAGCATCGCAAAAGAAACGAGAATCAGTGCGATAATAATTATTAAATCCATATTGATCATTGGATACCAATCTCCTTTATCGCTTTTTCAAAAGACTGTTTGATCCCTTCACATTCAGATTCGATATCACTAAAATCAATCGAATGAATATAAAGTTTAGATTTATCATCACTCACAGCAACAACGACTGTACCAGGTGTAAGCGTGATGAGCAGAGATAATAGGCTAATCTCCCAGTCTTTTCTTAGAGATGTCTCATATGTGAAAAATGCAGGTTTTATATCGATTTTTGGTGACATAACAATCTTTAAGACACCGATATTTGCTTTAAAGAGTTCAATAATAAAAATTGCAAATAATCGTAATACTTTAAGAAACGGAATGAGATAAAATCCACCTGGCAGGAATGGACGCATAATATACAGTGCAAACAATCCAAACAGATATCCTAATATTAAATTGCCAAGTGAAGCTGAGCTGGTCATGATCACCCACATGATCATTAGTCCGATATGAATAATAAGTTGTATTGCCATATTATTTCACCCCCAGAGCTTTAACGTAAGACGCTGGATTATAAATATGCTCAGCTGCAGTCGCTATATACGGATAAAGTTGTTCACTGCATAATCCAAATAATACAGCCACTGTTGTCATGATAACAGAAGCAATCAGCATTTTATGATAAGGTTTGGTTTCATATACAATTCCCTTATCATCACCGAAAAATACCATGATAAAGATTTTTATAACAGAGAGCAGTACGATCAAGCTACTGATCAAAATGATAAGTGCACTTGCAGTATAACCTTCTATAAAGGCCGCTTTTACGATAAAAAATTTACCGAAGAATCCACTGAGTGGTGGAATACCAGCTAAGCATAAAGCTGCAATAAAGAATGTCCACCCGAGCACAGGATAGCGTTTAATTAAGCCGCTGATATTTCTAATATCTGTTTCTCCTGTGATCTTAATGATCACACCGACTAGCATAAAGAGACTTGCTTTAATGAGCATATCGTGAATTAAATAGTATATGCCACCGATTGTAGACTCTTTTGTAAATATGACGATACCCATAATAATTACACCGACTGCAATCATAATGTTATAAATAATAATCTTCTTCATATCGAAATATGCAATCGCACCGATACAGCCGAATATTATTGTGAGCAATGCAAGGACAAGTAATATATTTGTTACTACAGGTCCTGAATAACTGAAGAACAAGCTATATGTTCTATAGATTGCATAGACACCGACTTTCGTAAGTAATGCCCCAAACAATCCTAGGATTGGTATCGGCGGTGCATAATAAGCGCCCGGTAGCCAGAAATAAAGTGGGAACATTCCCGCTTTCGTTGCAAATATGAAGATAAATAGAATAGATACAACGATAATAATATCCTGATCCTGAATCGTTGATATTCTACTGCTGATATCTGCCATGTTCAGCGAGCCGACTACAGAATAAAGCATCCCAATTGCCAGCACGAAAAAGGCAGAAGATGTGACATTGACCAAAATATATTTAATACTTTCCTGTAGCTGTATCTTCGTTCCTCCGATGATCATCAGAACATAGGAAGCAATTAAGAAAACTTCGAAGAATACGAACAAGTTAAAGATATCTCCTGTTGTAAATGCACCGTTAAGTCCCGCAAGCATAAACATTACAGAAGTATAGTAATAATAAGTTTCACGATCTTTTCCGATTGTCTGGAAAGAGTAGAAGATCATGAGCAATGTAATAAATGTAGAAGTTACTACAAGAATTGAAGCAAACATATCAGAAACAAGGACGATACTATAAGGTACTTTCCAGTTCCCGAGCTCTAGATATGTCGTTCCATTCTTGTATACATGAAAGAACTGTATCACAGTTGCAATAAGTGTGATTAATGTGCCGAAAAAAGCCACCATACGCTTGATGATTGGACGTTTACCAATCAGGATTAATATAATTGCGGTAATTGCGGGCAGAATGATCGGCATTATAACTAAGTTACTCATCATCCGGCACCCCCTTAAAATCAGCTACGTTATCAGTTCCGAGTTCTTTATAGCTACGAAAAGCGAGTACAAGGAAAAATGCAGTTACGGCAAAGCTGATAACGATAGCTGTTAAGATCAGTGCCTGTGGAATAGGATCAACATATATTTTATGCTTTCCGGAATAAATCGGAGAAGCAGCATTTTTTAAAGTGCCGCTAGTAAGAAGCAGCAAATTGACTGCGTGCGAAATAATTGAAGAACCAATGATAATTCTAATTAAACTTTTAGAAAGAATTAAATAGACACCAGCAGCAACTAATATGCCGCTTAAAATAATTATTAATATTTCCATTATTCATTCTCTCCAATCGTTAAGATGATTGTCAGTGTCGTTCCGATAACGACGAGCATTACCCCGATATCGAAGAATAATGCTGTATGATAATGTATTGCGCCAAGTACAGGTACATGTAGTTCGCCAAAAGAATGCGTAAAAAATGGTTTGCCCTGCAATAAACTGATAAGCGGTGTCGCATAGCAAAATATAAGTCCGATACCGATTACTTTTTTGAAGTCAATTGGCAGGATGCGATATAAAGTCTTAATATCATAAGCGATTAATATGATCAGTAACGCAGCAGAAATTAATAATCCACCAACGAAACCACCACCTGGCAAATAATGTCCGTTCATAAATATAGAGAATGCAAACATTACAATGATGAAGAAGACGACAAGCGTACAGAATTGTAATATCACATCATTATCTTGTTTCTTCATTATGTTCACCTCTCGTCTTTCTTAATCTGACTAGTGTATAGATACCGATTCCTGCAATGGCGAGCACACTTGATTCAAATAATGTATCAAAACCACGGAAATCCACGAGGATAACATTGACCATGTTTTTTCCTGCTGCAAGATCATATACATTTTTGATGTAGTATTCAGAAATAGATGTAAAGTGTTTATTGCTATAAGATACTAATGCAATGAGTGACACGATTATACCTGTAGCAATGGCAATGATAACATTTGTAACTTTAAATTTCTTTTCCTCAACGTGACGGTATTCCTTAGGCATGTGATAGAAACACATCAGAAATAAAGCGGTTGAAATGGTTTCGATTGACAACTGTGTGAGTGCAAGGTCCGGCGCTTTAAAGAATACGAAGAGTAAAGCGATTGAATAGCCTATCGCACTCAGCATTATAATACTGAATAATCGCGACTGAGCCTTTAATATCATTATCGTTGCAATAACGATGATTAATATAAGCACAAGTTCATACAGTCGAATACTGGCAATGGATTCAAAGTATATTGAGAGATCAGTTTTTAAAAACACATACACAGACATCAATAATAATGTTGAGAAAATACTTAAAATGCTGAAACGAATAGAGTGATAGACAAGTCTTCTATTCACTTCGTAGCTGAGCTTTTGTGATTGATCTAATATAATATTATATACGTTATTCAACTTTAATTGCGCAGGCCATAACTGGTAAACCTTCTGCCACTTTGTAATAAAGTAGAGCAGGACACTACCAATAATAATGATTGCCAGCGTAATTAAAAGAGGCGTATTAATACCATGGAAATGATGGATCTGTTTTAACGTAACAGTATCGTTCACAATTGCACTTGTTGCTGATTGCAATAACGGGCGGAACATATCCGGTAATACTGATATTATCAACATCACTGAAATAAGTATAATCGGTGATAATAAAAAGAATATCGGTGCTTCGTGTGGCTTCTTTTCAGTTTTGTTTTGGGTTTTGTTAGGTAGGAACACATCTTTAATCAGTTTTAAAGAGTAGATAAATGTAAATATACTGCCGACAAACATCAATAGTAGTAGGAACCCACTTAGTAATGTATTAAATAACCCATGTTCTGCTGATAATAATACAGATTCTAAAAACATTTCCTTACTGATAAATCCATTAAACGGGGGCACACCAGCCATGCTGAGTACACCTAACGTTGTAAGTGTAAATGTTATTGGCATGATAAACATTAAGCCGTTGAGCTTATGAATATTACGTGTCCCTGTTTCATGATCGATAATACCGACGAGCATAAACAGTGCACCTTTAAATGTTGCATGGTTCAATATATGGAATACAGCAGCAGTAACTGCAATATAATATGCTGTTTCATGTCCTGCTTTTAAACTGATTGACCCAATACCGAGTAAGCTCATGATAAGTCCGAGCTGACTGACTGTACTGAAAGCTAAAATACCTTTCAAATCAATTTGATTGACTGCTTTAATAGAAGCAAAGCACATTGTGAATAATCCAACGATAACGATTGCATATGTCCATGTATTACTCACTGCAAATAATGGTGTAAATCTTGCAACTAAATAAATGCCGGCTTTAACCATCGTTGCAGAATGCAGGTAAGCACTGACAGGTGTCGGTGCCTCCATCGCATCTGGTAACCAGATGTGGAACGGAAACTGCGCAGATTTTGTAAATGCTGCAAGTAGAATAAGGATAGCTGCTAACGTGAACAATGAGTGTGACTGCACTTTTGTTGCTTGGATAAACATATCAGAAATAACAGGTGTGCCTGTAATACTGATTAGGATGCTCAACCCACCAAGCATCATCAATCCGCCAAACACTGTGATTAGCATTGACTTCAATGCCCCGTCGGTTGATTTCTCTTTGTGGTACCAGAATGATATAAGCAGGAAGCTTGAGATACTTGTAAGCTCCCAGAATAAATAGAGCGATAAGACATTGTTGCTTGTTACAACACCTAACATTGCCCCCATAAACAATAATAAGTATGTATAGAAACGACCGAGCGCTTCCTCTTTATGCAGGTAATGAATCGAATAAAATACAACAAGCGTTCCAATGATTGAGATGAGTAATGTAAATAGCAATGCCAAGCCATCAAGACGGATATCAAAGTTGAGACCGATACTTGGCATCCAGGTGAAGTGTTTGTTGATGGGTGCGTGCATCACTGTTTGAATTAACGATAAAAAGTAGAGTGACGCGATAACAGGTACAAGTAACACAAAATAGCCTGTATGTATGCCTTTTATATACTTTGCCAAAATGCCAGGTAAAAGACTAGCGAAGATTGGAAGTAATACGATTAATAATATAGACACCGATTGAACCTCCTTTAAATTTCATATTCTCTATTATACAGAAAAATGTGAGTTTATTAACGACACTGCTTGGAATAAAATATCATTGTACATATAAAATTCATATTTCTTTAAATAAGAAGAAAACATATTTCCAAATTCAAAAGTTCACGAAATTGTAACAATATAACTTTAAAATTTAACTTTATATTGTCTTTCATATTCTCCCTTTAAATTTCGAAGCATTGCCAATGACTGCTGATTAAATGCACTATCCTCTTTATTAAGTTTTTCTTCCATCTTACTGATAGCATTACGGAGTGATTCTTCATAGGACAGAGGAGCTGCTTCATAAGGTTTCAATAAATTTTTATCAACAATGCGTTTTTCTTTGAAGCTTAGTGCACGGCGTTCATGAAAAAAGACATTTTCCACTTCGTTACGGTTATGTAGATCACCTTGAGTGGGGTGGGTGATAACGTTTATAACCTGGACAAGTTCGCCGTTTGGTCTTGATTCCAGATGTTCTACAATATAAATTCCTGTTTTATGCATTAGTCTAAAATACATATTCATCATCCTTTATGTTAAAATGGTTTATTGTAAACATCATATCATGAAGGAGAGAGAAAAATGACTAATTTTCCTCAATTAAGTACAGAAATTTCTGAAAATGAAAAACTCGTAACAATGCATACAAATAAAGGTGTAATGAAGTTTAAGTTATTTCCTGAAATTGCACCAAAGACTGTAGAGAACTTTATTCAGTTATCACAAAAAGGATACTATGAAGGCATTACGTTCCACCGTGTGATCAATGACTTTATGATTCAAGGTGGAGACCCAACTGGTACTGGCATGGGTGGAGAAAGTATTTATGGTGACAAATTCGAAGATGAATTTTCTATGGAAGCTTTCAATCTATACGGTGCATTATCGATGGCAAATGCAGGGCCGGATACAAATGGTTCACAATTCTTTATCGTACAGATGAAACAAGTGCCGGCACAAATGTTATCACAGTTAAAGCAGGGTGGCTGGCCAGAAGAAATTGTTGATGCATATGCTGAACATGGAGGCACACCATGGTTAGACCAGAAACATACGGTATTTGGTCAGTTGGTTGAAGGTGCAGATACGTTAGAAACTATTGCAGCAGTAAAAGTAGGCGGGCAAGATAAACCTCTTGAAGATGTGATTATCGAACGTATTGAAATACAATAATTAATCATTCATAAGTCATGAAATCGTCATGACTTATGATTTTTTTTTATATCCATCATGTTATAATAATAAAATTAGGAGTGTGAAGTTATTATGATGGAATTTCTATATTTCCCTGAAAATAAGTGGGAGTATATACCTGCAGTCATTTCGCTGATCTTTTTTATGGTCCTTGCTTATATCACATATCGTTTCTTTAAGAAGAATTCAGAAGCGGAAGAGAAAAAGTTAAAAGCATTTGAAGCAGAAGTTATGCAAAGATTAAAAGAGGATAAAGACCATGAATCCAGAATTTAATATTAAGATGTATCAAATTTTAAACCAATGGAATCCGATGCAGCTTGAAGATGCAAACGAGGGCGATATGGAGTATTACGAAATCATGGATATCATTCATCAGAAACTGCCTTACAAAATCACAATTGAAAAGATTCAAGATGTCTTCCTATTCAGTTTTGACGCATCTCTTTCTGAAACAGAAATAGCAGATGTTCTGGTACAAATATATGCATTAGATCAATCATGTGAAGTGTAGACTTCACATGATTTTTTTTAATGATTTAATTATGATAAAATAAGCTTAAGAAAATGAGGGATGAAGATGAAGAAGACATATAAAAAGGGACAGTTTATAAAAGTAAAGGTTACAGGCATTCAGCCATATGGTGCATTCGTTGAAACTGAGGATCATACTGAAGGTCTGATCCATATCTCAGAAGTAATGAACGATTATGTCCACAATTTAAATTTGTTGCTATCAGTAGGACAGATTGTGAAGGTTAAAGTATTGAATGTTTCAAGAGATGGGAAACTCAACTTAAGTTTGAAAGAAAATGAATACTTTAAGAAACAAGAAAGAAAGAAAACGAAGCGTTCGGTACTGGAGCAGCTCAATGAGCCTGAATCTATTGGTTTTGAGACACTTCAAGAACGTTTACCCGGGTGGATAGAACGCGGATTAAAGCTATAATTTTTATTCGCGAACATGTATAAATAATTTTTGTAAAATTTTGAGCATTTAGGGTTGAACTATTGAAAGAAATTGTTCATTATATGTATGTAAGGGTTTTCTAACCATAATACTAAGGGGGAAAATATTAAATGATTTCGTACAGACATGAACCTTTTACAGATTTCACTGTAGAAGAGAATAAACAGGCGATGCTAAAAGGTATCGAAACAGTAAAAGGATATTTAGGAGAAGACTATCCGCTCATTATCGGGGGTGAGCGTATCTTTACGGATAATAAAGTACGTTCATATAATCCGGCGAATCGTGAAGAAACAGTCGGTAATGTATCACAAGCAACACAAGAACATGCTGAACAAGCAATGAAAGTTGCTAAAGAAACATTCAGAACATGGAGAAATACAGACCCTAAAATGCGTGCAGACATCTTATTCCGAGCGGCTGCAATCATTCGTCGCCGTAAACATGAATTCTCAGCGATCATGATTAAAGAAGCTGGTAAACCTTGGAACGAAGCGGATGCAGATACAGCTGAAGCAATCGACTTCCTTGAGTTCTATGGACGTGAAATGTTACGTCTTAAAGATGGCGTAAAAGTTGAGAGCCGTCCAGGTGAATATAACCGTTATGACTATATCGCTCTAGGTGTGGGTGTTGTTATTTCACCTTGGAACTTCCCATTAGCAATCATGGCAGGAACAACAGTTGCACCTCTAGTTACGGGTAACACTGTACTACTTAAACCTTCAAGTAATACTTCGGTTGTTGCATATAAGTTTATGGAAGTATTAGAAGAAGCGGGTATGCCTAAAGGTGTAGTAAACTATATTCCAGGTTCAAGCCGTGATATTGGGGACTTCATCGTAGATCACGTAGATACACGCTTTGTCTCATTTACTGGGAGCCGCGACGTTGGCGTTCATATTTATGAGCGTGCAGCGAAGGTTCATGAAGGTCAATTAAACTTAAAACGTGTCATCGCTGAAATGGGTGGTAAAGATACAATCGTTGTTGACTCTGAAGCAGACATTGAATTAGCAGCAGAATCAATCGTGAAATCAGCGTTTGGTTTCTCAGGTCAGAAATGTTCTGCATGTTCTCGCGCAGTCATCGTTGAAGATGTATACGATGAAGTTGTTGCATTAGTTAAAGAGAAAACTGAAAAGTTATCTGCAGGGAACCCAGAGACGAATGAACATTTCATGGGACCTGTCATCGATGAGAAATCATTAAATAAAATTAAAGAATACATTGAAATCGGTAAATCTGAAGGACGTTTACTTGTAGGTGGAACAACTGAGGAGTCAGTTGGAAACTTTGTAAATCCAACAGTTTTCGTTGATCTAAAACATGATGATCGCTTAATGCAGGAAGAAATCTTTGGTCCTGTTGTCGGAATTACTAAAGCGAAAGACTTCACGCAAGCAATCGAATTTGCAAATGATACAGACTACGGTTTAACAGGTGCGGTTATTACAAATAATCGTGAACATCTAGAACAGGCACGTCGTGACTTCATGGTAGGTAACTTATACTTCAACCGTGGATGTACAGGTGCAATCGTTGGATACCAGCCATTTGGTGGATTTAAGATGTCAGGTACAGATTCTAAAGCAGGCGGACCGGACTACTTAGTACTGCACATGCAAGGTCGTACAACTTCCGAAATGCTTTAATCTATATAAAATCTAAACAGTAGTGCGCCGCACTACTGTTTTTAAAAAAGGGGAATAATAATGACTAAATCTCAAGATATTATCGAAATTACAAATCATTACGGAGCGCCAAACTATCATCCGCTACCAATCGTGATCTCAGAAGCTGAAGGGGTATGGGTAAGTGACCCGGAAGGCAACAAATATATGGATATGTTATCAGCGTACTCAGCGGTAAACCAAGGACACCGTCATCCAAAGATTATTCAAGCATTGAAAGATCAGGCTGACCGTGTGACATTAACTTCACGTGCTTTCCACAGTGACCAATTAGGTCCCTGGTATGAAAAGATCTGTAAACTTGCAGGTAAAGAAATGGTATTACCAATGAATACAGGTGCAGAAGCAGTTGAAACTGCAATTAAAGCAGCACGACGCTGGGCTTATGATGTTAAAGGTGTAGCGAAAGATCAAGCTGAAATCATTGCGATGAAAGGAAACTTCCATGGTCGTACGATGGCCGCCGTATCATTATCAAGCGAAGCAGAATACCAACGTGGCTATGGTCCGTTATTGGGTGGCTTTAAACTTGTTGAGTTTGATGATATCGAACAGATTAAGGCGGCTATAACACCGAACACTGCTGCGGTATTACTTGAGCCAATTCAAGGCGAAGCAGGTATCAATATTCCTGAAGATGGATTTTTAAGACAAGTGCGCGATGTATGTACTGAAAACAATGTATTATTTATCGCCGATGAGATCCAGGCAGGCCTTGGACGCTCCGGTAAGATGTTTGCTACAGATTGGGATAATGTAGTCCCTGATATGTATATTCTAGGTAAAGCATTAGGTGGGGGAGTATTCCCAATCTCATGTGTATTAGCTGATAAAGAAATCTTAGAAGTGTTCAATGCAGGTAGTCATGGTTCAACATTTGGTGGTAATCCGTTAGCGTGTGCAGTTTCAAATGCAGCATTAGATGTATTAGTGGATGAGAAGTTAGCAGAACGTTCCTTAGAATTAGGAGAATACTTCCAGTCCAAATTAAAAGAAATTGACAACCCAGTAATCAAAGAAGTTCGTGGTAAAGGATTATTTATTGGTGTTGAATTAAATGAAGCAGCACGTCCATACTGTGAACAACTTAAAGAACTAGGGTTACTATGTAAAGAAACACATGACACGGTCATCCGCTTTGCACCCCCTTTGATCATCTCTCAAGAAGATTTAGACTGGGCGATCGACAAAGTACAACAAGTATTTTCAAAATAGTTGGTAGCGTTTTCAATTTTAGACTTTTAAAAGTTTTTTAATATGTTACAATTAACAATGTAGAATTATAGAATATAAAAAGAGGCGAATAAAATGTCAGAAACTACTAACTTAGTGTCATCTACACAGGAAATTATTCATGAAGCTTTAGAAAAATTAGGGTTTGATGAAGGTATGTATGATTTAGTGAAAGAACCATTACGTCTATTAACAGTACGTATTCCAGTACGAATGGATGATGGTTCGGTTAAAACTTTCACGGGTTACCGTGCTCAGCATAATGATGCTGTAGGTCCTACTAAAGGTGGGGTACGTTTCCATCCGGATGTTGATGAAGATGAAGTGAAAGCTTTATCAATGTGGATGACATTAAAATGCGGTATCGTTGATCTACCATACGGTGGGGGTAAAGGGGGTATCGTGTGTGATCCACGTCAGATGAGTATTCATGAAGTTGAACGTTTATCTCGTGGTTATGTTCGTGCGATTTCTCAAATCGTAGGTCCAACGAAAGATATTCCAGCACCGGACGTATTTACAAACAGTCAGATTATGGCTTGGATGATGGATGAATACAGCATGATGGATGCATTCAACTCTCCAGGATTTATTACAGGAAAACCGATTGTACTTGGAGGATCACAAGGACGTGACCGTTCAACTGCATTAGGAGTAGTAATTGCGATTGAAGAAGCAGCAAAACGTCGTGGTAAGCAGATTAAAGATGCTCGAGTAGTTATACAAGGTTTCGGTAATGCAGGAAGTTTCTTAGCGAAGTTCTTATATGATGCTGGGGCTAAGGTTGTCGGAATTTCAGATGCATATGGTGCTTTACATGATCCGAATGGTTTAGACATCGATTATCTATTAGATCGTCGTGATAGCTTCGGTACAGTAACGAATCTTTTTGAAGATACAATTACTAATAAGGAATTATTCGAATTAGATTGTGACATTCTAGTACCAGCTGCAATTTCTAACCAGATTACTGGTGATAATGCACATGATATTAAAGCAGATATCGTAGTTGAAGCTGCAAATGGTCCAACAACACCTGAAGCAACTAAAATTTTAACTGAACGCGGCATTCTACTTGTGCCAGATGTACTTGCAAGTGCAGGTGGAGTTACAGTATCGTACTTTGAATGGGTACAGAATAATCAAGGCTATTACTGGACAGAAGAAGAAGTTAATGAGAAGTTAAGAGATAAGCTTGTAACTGCATTTGATAATGTATATACATTATCACAAAACAGAAATATTGATATGCGTCTAGCAGCATACATTATCGGTATTAAACGAACAGCAGAAGCCGCACGTTACCGTGGATGGGCTTAAGATTAATAAATATATAAAACCGAGCATATTTGTTATTATGCTCGGTTTTATTATTCTATTTATAGAAAAGTCTTTTTTCATTTAATTTGTTACGAAATGCTTTTTGCTCCTTACTGCTTTTCTTTTTATAATCTTTAAGAAAATTTTCGTATTGGTCCATAATCTCATTTGTTTCTCCGAAAGCTTTAACTTCTCCGGCTTCAATCCACATTATTTTAGTACAAAATTCTCTTACTTGTTTTAAATTATGGCTTACAAAGAAAATGGTTTTACCAGCATCTTTAAACTCGTGGATTTTATTTAAACTCTTTTGAGTGAATGTCTGATCGCCTACAGATAATGCTTCATCAATAACCAGGATATCAGGATCAACATTGATACTGATTGCAAATCCTAGTTTCGATTTCATACCACTAGAATATTTTTTTACGGGCTGATAAATGAAGTCACCTAATTCAGAGAACTCAATAATTTTAGGTGTAAGTTCTTTGATTTTGGATTTAGAATATCCCATGAGCAACAGTTTAAACTCTATATTATCGTAGCCGGATAATTGCGCGTTTAAGCCAGCTGCGATTGCGATAACGCTCACCTGACCATTTCGAACGACTTTTCCATCAGTAATAGCTACGCTCCCACCGATAATATTACTGATTGTTGATTTTCCTGATCCATTGATTCCTACTAAGCCGACAATATCCCCTTCATATGCTTCAAAATTTATATCTTTTAAAGCATAAAACCTTTTAGTTTTCTTGGGTAAAATGATATCTAATAATCGATCTTTATTATTATTGAAGAGTTTGTATTCCTTTGTGACATTTTCAAATTTAACAGTTGTTTTCATTATACTCATCCTTATGTAAAAAAATGTAAATATTAAGAGATTGTAAAGAATGTTTAAATACTGTATATTATAATATACATTATACTAGAAAATTGCAAAGAGGTGATGGATGTCTTGTACATCTTGACCAATGACATATGAACTTTTAAAACGATATAATATCCATACAGCAATATGTGATGTATTAGATGTTCCTTTCAATGATATAACAAAAGAAGAAACTTTAGAAATAATTGAAAAATTTGATACTATACCTACAACAGATAATTTATTTATAGTAACTGCAAATCCTGAAATTACATATATGGCTAAAAAAAATACGAGTTATATGACACGTATTTCTATGGCAGACTTGATTGTACCTGATGGTATCGGTATTATTAAAGCAGCTAGGCACCTTGGCAGACCTATGAAATCCCGTGTGCCTGGTATTGAATTGATGGAAGGAATGCTAGAAATAGCGAATATGAGAAATAAAAAGGTTTTCCTTCTGGGCAGTTCAAAAAAGACGGTTAAGCAATGCCAGCACAAATTAGAAGAGAGATATCCAAATATTATCTTTAACTCCAAGCATGGATATAAAGAAATAGATGATAAAAAAACTCTAAAGAAGTTAAAAGATTTTGAGCCCGACTATGTATTTGTAGCAATGGGCTTTCCAAAACAAGAAAGTTTTATATATTTTAATCAGCATCATTTTCGTCATACTGTATTCATGGGGGTAGGAGGGTCGTTTGATGTATTGAGTGGTAATGTTAAACGAGCACCTGAAGTTTTTATTAATATGAACTTAGAATGGCTATATAGAATATTGACTGATTTTAAACGATTTAAAAGAGCGATAACAATTCCATTATTTATGATTGAAGTTAGGAAGCAAATGTTTAACGAAAAATATGATCCACATAAACATCTAAAAGAAAAAGAATAGAAAAGAGGATATTATGAATCCTGTAAGCGTTGTTTTAAGAGAACAGTTTAAAAATTTTTATTTAATTCAAAGACTTGCACAATTTCAAATTAAAATATCGACACATGATAATTATTTAGGCCTTGCGTGGGAATTTATTAATCCACTTATTCAAATCGGTGTTTATTACTTTGTCTTCGGCATTGGTATAAGAGGAGGACGAGCAGATATTCATGGTGTGCCATTTATCTTATGGATGCTTGTTGGTATAAGTATGTGGTTCTTTGTGAATCAAGGTATTCTGGAAGGTACAAAGTCCATTTCGATGAAGTATAGTCAAGTTGCTAAAATGAATTTCCCTTTATCCACGATTCCAAGTTATATTTTAATGAGTAAATTTTATACACATATTATATTATTAGGGCTAATTATTGGTATTTGTTTCTTGTCAGGAATTAAACCATCCATACATATGCTGCAGCTCTTAATCTATATACCGTTCGTATACATTTTCAGTCTATCTGTAACAATGTTTACATCAACACTTGGTGTCCTTGTCAGAGATGTACAGATGGCTGTTCAAGCATTATTAAGAGTGTTATTTTACATCTCTCCGATATTATGGCTACCAGAAGGTACATCTGAAAAGATGCAAATAGTAGAATTTATAATGAAATTGAATCCTGTTTACTTCTTAGCGGAAAGCTATAGAAGTGCTATACTATATCATGAATGGTACTTAGTAGAACATTGGAAGTTAGCATTATATAATC
The DNA here is from genome assembly GCF_038095555.1 of Macrococcus psychrotolerans. Taxonomy (NCBI): domain Bacteria; kingdom Bacillati; phylum Bacillota; class Bacilli; order Caryophanales; family Staphylococcaceae; genus Macrococcus; species Macrococcus psychrotolerans. The sequence goes on from NZ_CP124591.1 coordinate 621,951, forward strand.
TTGGATTTGTTTTGTTTTTCTTTATTCTCGGCTCAATCCTCCATGTAAAATTCAGAGAACGTTTCAGTGACTTCATATAAGTTCAAATATTTGAATATCTATTAGTAGCTATGACATAATATGCTTAATTGCGTATTATGTCATTTTTAATTCAGGAGGAAGCAATGAATCAATTTACATTTTATAATCCAGTTAAACTAGTATTTGGAAAAGAAAGTCTGGAACAGCTGAACGATATGGTGAAAGCCTATAGCAACGGGAATAAAGTACTACTTACCTATGGTGGCGGAAGCATTAAGAAGACAGGTCTTTACGACGAAGTAATGGAAAAGCTATCAGACTTTGAAGTATTTGAACTCGCTGGAATTGAACCGAATCCACGTGTTGAAACGGTACGCAAAGGTGTAGAAATTGTGAAAGCGCATGATATCGACTTTATCGTAGCAGTAGGTGGTGGATCTGTCATCGACGGTACGAAATTGATTGCAGCTGCAAGTAAATATGATGGTGATGCATGGGATATCGTTACACGTAAAGCACAAGTAAATGATGCTGTACCATTTGGCACGGTATTAACTTTATCGGCAACAGGTTCTGAAATGAACTCAGGCAGTGTTATTACAAACTGGGAGACGAATGAGAAGTTAGGATGGGGTTCGCCACTTGTTTTTCCTAAGTTCAGTCTGTTAAATCCAGAAGTGCTATACACATTACCAGAACATCAGACGGTAAATGGTATTATTGATAGCATGAGTCACCTATTAGAACAGTACTTTAACGAAGCGGATAATACAGAAGTACAAGACCAAATGATCAGTGGCGTACTGAAGACTGTGATGAAGACTGGACCAATTGCAGTGAAAGACCCTAAAAATTACGAAGCACGTGAGACATTGATGCTATCATCAACAGTTGCATTAAACGGTTTCCTGCGTCTAGGTTACGTTGGTGACTGGGCAACGCATAACTTAGAACATGCAGTAAGTGCCGTCTATGATATTGCACACGGTGCAGGTCTTGCGATATTATTCCCTGAATGGATGCGTTATGTAAGTAAGCAGTCTCCAGCACGTTTTGTGAAGTTTGCTGAAGATGTATTCAATGTAGAGGCATCTTTATCAGATGAAGACAAGATCAATTATGCGATTGATGAACTTCAGAACTTCTGGACAAGTCTAGGAGCGAAGCAGAAGTTATCTGATTACGGAGTGAACGCTGAAGATTTAGAAGCATTTGCAGATAAAACTTTAATCTATGGCCCATTCGGTAACTTCTATAAGTTACAACGTGAAGATATACTGGCAATCTATAAAGCAGCGTTATAAATCAGTACGCAAATAAAAAGCAGCGGATTCCGCTGCTTTTTTACATACATTTTTCTGCTTTTGCAATTTGTTTCATCACGCTTTTTGTACTTGTACCATTGTCATTGATTCTTCTATTTACTGCATGTTCGGGGTTGAGCTTCGTATATATATCATTCGTAATATCTTTATTAACCGTTTGATAATGGCCTAATGGAATATCTTTTAGCAGGATATTGTTATCAATTGCGTAAAGTACGAGTTGTCCTGTTATTTCATGTGCGTCTCTAAAAGGGAGGCCGAGCGTCACGAGATAGTCTGCAAGTTCCGTCGCATTTGAGAAATCATTTTGTGTGATATCTGTTAGATGTGCCGCATTGACTTCCATCGTATCTATCATGCCAGTGAATATTTGAACAGACTGCAATGCTGTATCGATACTATCGAAGAATCCTTTCTTGTCTTCTTGCAAGTCTTTATTATATGCAAGTGGTAAACCTTTAATCGTCATCAGCAGTCCCATATAGTTACCTGCCACTGTTCCGGATTTACCTCGTATGAGTTCGGCCATATCTGGATTCTTCTTCTGCGGCATAATGGATGAACCTGTAGTATAGGCATCACTTAAAGTTACAAATTTAAATTCTTCGCTGCACCAAAGAATAATCTCTTCAGAGAAACGAGACAGATGCATCATAAGAAGATTAATATTATGCATTATATCGAGTACATAGTCTCTGTCGCTTACTGCATCGATGCTGTTTGCATAGACATCATCAAATTCGAGCAGTGAAGCTGTATACTGCTGGTCAATGGGAAAGGTCGTTCCTGCGAGTGCTCCTGAACCGAGTGGTGATATATTGATGCGTTTTAAGCCTTCACTGAATCTTGCTTTATCACGTTCCAGCATCCAGAAATATGTCATAATATGATGGCTGAAAAGAATCGGCTGTGCACGCTGAAGGTGGGTATATCCCGGCATAATTACTGTATGGTACTGCTTGCTTAAATCGATTATGACGTGTTGTAATGCTTTTATAGATGTAATGATGGCCTCTGTCATCTCTTTTGCATACAAGTGCATATCTGTTGCGACCTGATCATTTCTTGAACGAGCGGTATGCATCTTTCCTCCAACAGGGCCGATTTTTTCTATCAGCAGTTTCTCGATATTAAGATGGATGTCTTCTAGTTCTTTTTTGAAAGTCACGTTACCCGCTTCATAGTCTTCTATAATGTCCTGTAGTCCATTGATAATTTGATTCGCTTCATCTGAAGTGATGATATACGTCTTCTCAAGCATCGTAACATGCGCGATACTCCCTTTAATATCTTGGTAGAACAGTCTCGCATCAACTTCAATCGATTGATTGAAGTCGGCGACCTGTTCACTCATACTTTCTTTAAATCTGCCACCCCATAGCGCTTTACTCATGTGCATCACCTCTATACACTCTCGTTGCCTGCTTCACTGGAAGTTCATAGATTTCAATGAATCCGACACTTGCCTGCTGATTGAATGTATCTTCCTTCGTATAAGTTGCGAGCTTCTCGTTATACAGAGTGTTATCACTTTTTCTGCCGATTACTGTGATATTTCCTTTATAGAGTTTGACCTTTGTTTCGCCATTAACGTATTGCTGCATATCTGTTAACAGATGTTTCAGATGATCGGCAAGTGGAGAGAAGAATAAGCCATTATATATAAGGTTAGCAAACTGCTGCTCAACATAGGGTTTAAAATGCTGTACATCTTTCGTTAAAGTGATTGTTTCAAGGTCGTTATGTGCTTTAAGAATGATCATTGCACCTGGTGCTTCATATACTTCACGTGATTTAATGCCGACAAGACGATTCTCAACGTGGTCGATTCTGCCGACACCGTGTTTGCCTCCTAATTCATTCAACTGTTTGATGATTTCGTGCAATTTTAAAGACTGTCCGTTTAATGCAGCTGGAAGTCCTGCTTTAAAAGTGATATCAATAATTTCTTCTTCATCTGGTGCATCTTTCGGTGATACGGTTAAGTCATATGCATCTTCAGGTGGTGTGGCATAGGGATCTTCTAAGATGCCGCATTCGTTACTTCTGCCCCATAAATTCTGATCTATTGAGTAGGGTGAATCTAAGTTGATAGGCACGGGAATATCATGCGCTTTAGCGTATTCAATCTCTTCTTCACGACTGAATCCCCAGTCACGAACCGGTGCAAGTGTCGTAATAGATGGATCGATACTATGAATCGCAACTTCAAAACGCACCTGGTCATTTCCTTTTCCTGTACAGCCATGTGCAATGAACTTCGCCTCATGTTGATGTGCAACTTCTACAAGCGCTTCAGCGATCAGCGGTCTGCTCAGTGCTGAAATAAGCGGATATGTATTTTCATAAAGGCTGTTCCCTTTGATTGCATATGATAGGTAGTCCTCTGCATATGCTTTAATCTTATCGAGCATGATTGATTCAATCGCGCCAACTTTGAGTGCTTTTTCTTTAATGTGTGCGAGATCCTTTCCTTCACCGACATCAAGGCAGCATGCGATAACATCATACCCTTTCTCGATTAACCATTGAATTGCGACGCTAGTATCTAATCCTCCAGAATATGCTAATACCACTTTTTGTTTTTCGTTCATTTCAATTCCCCCATTAGTTTTTGAATTTATTTTATTAATTAATATACATAATAATGTATCAGTATGCATAACTAAAATCAAGTATAAATATTCATTTTTTAGAATAAAAATATAAATATTTCAATTTTTAAGATATAAGCACTTTATAAAGCGTTATGGATTGTGAACTTAAGTTGAATCGAGTACAATGATTGTGAAACTATGAACGGGAGGAATAGAAATGACGCATATTAAATTTAACTACGACATGGCAAAATCGTTCGTAGGAGATCATGAATTGACACAGATGCAGGATTTAGTGAAAAATATTCATCATGTAATCCATGAAGGTAGTGGTGCAGGTAGCGATTTCCTAGGATGGCTGGACTTACCGGTAGATTACGATAAGGAAGAATTCGCACGTATTAAAGAAAGTGCGAAGAAGATAAATGCAGATAGCGACGTGTTAATTGTTATCGGCATTGGAGGGTCTTATCTCGGTGCACGTGCTGCAATCGAGATGCTGAATAAATCATTTGATCACCTGAAATCAGATAAGACACAGATTATCTTTGCAGGACACCAATTATCATCAAGCTATTTGAACGATTTAATTGAATATGTTCAGGACAAAGATTTCTCAGTGAACGTGATTTCTAAATCTGGTACAACGACGGAACCAGCTGTTGCATTCCGTGTATTTAAGAAACTATTGGAAGAGAAATACGGCAAAGAAGGCGCGAAATCTCGTATTTATGCAACTACGGATAAATCTAAAGGTGCATTAAAGTCACTTGCCACAACTGAAGGCTATGAAACATTTGTCGTGCCGGATGATGTCGGAGGACGCTTCTCAGTATTAACAGCTGTTGGATTATTACCGATTGCAGCAGCAGGCCATGATATTGATGCGATGATGGAAGGAGCTGCGAGTGCACGTAATGAACTGAGTTCATCAGAACTTACAGAGAACATCAGTTATCAGTATGCAGCGCTGCGTAATATTTTATACAACAAAGGGTACACGATTGAGATGTTAATCAATTACGAACCGAGTCTTCAATACTTCAACGAGTGGTGGAAACAGCTATTCGGTGAGTCTGAAGGTAAGGACTTTAAAGGTATCTATCCATCAAGCGCGAACTTCTCAACGGACCTTCACTCATTAGGTCAATACGTTCAGGAAGGGCGTCGTGATATCTTTGAAACGGTCGTTAAAGTAACGACACCAAGAAGCGATGTCACAATTGAAGCGGATGAGAATGATCTAGATGGTCTGAACTTCTTAGCAGGTAAAACATTGGACTTCGTCAACACGAAAGCATTCCAGGGGACACTACTTGCACATAGCGATGGCGGGGTACCAAACTTCGTCGTTGAAGTACCGAAGTTAGATGCATTTACTTTCGGTTACCTTGTTTACTTCTTCGAGTTAAGTGTTGCGATGAGCGGCTACTTGCTCGGTGTTAATCCATTTAACCAGCCAGGGGTTGAAGCGTACAAGCAGAATATGTTCGCATTGCTTGGGAAACCGGGCTTTGAAGACAAGAAGGCAGAACTAGAAGCAAGGCTTCAATAATATATGTCATGTTATTCTTAAAACAAGCTATGAACTGTTCATAGTTTGTTTTTTTTAATATTTACATTATAATCACATAAAAGTGAGGTGAGGGTTTGTTTACAGAAGCGCACTTACTGGAATTATTTGAACGATTTAAAGGTCTCGGCATTATTATTGCTTTTCTTCTGCCATTTATTGAAGCATTTATTCCGATATTACCGATTATGGTCTTTGCTGTTGTTAATGTGAATGCTTATGGTCTGATACCTGGATTCTTACTTACATGGAGCGGTGCAGTAGCTGGTTCATATTGTGTTACGCTTTTAGTGAGAACCTATGGTCAGCATCGACTTTTAAGACGATTAAGCAAACATCCGCAGACATTAAAGTTTATAAGAAGAGTGGATAACAGAGGGATGCTGCCATTATTTTTGTTACTCTGCTTTCCATTCACACCCTCCAGTCTGGTCAATATTGTGGCAGGTCTAAGCACGCTCGATATAAAGAAATATTTATGGGTCGTTCTATTCGGAAAAGCGATTATGTTGTTTACTTTAAGCTTTATCGGTAACGATATATATTCCTTTGTGAAAGCACCTGAAAAGAGTATAATTGTTATTATAGTGCTCGTGATTCTGTGGTGGATTGGTAAAAGAATTGAGCGGCATCTGGAAAGATAAGTGATTAATATAAAATAAGTTGAGGTGCTCCTTTTGAAGCGGGAATTTATTGAATGGCTGATTGCGATTGTCATTGCTACAGTATTATATTTTGTTGTAAAGACATTCTTCTTTATTTCTTATTCTGTAAGTGGTGATTCAATGTATCCGACTTTCACTGATGATGATAAGGTCATCGTTAATAAGATGAGTACACTGCATAATGGCGATGTTATCGTCTTTCATACAGGAAGTACTCAAGATTATGTTAAACGTATTATAGGAAAGCCGGGAGATAAAGTAGAATACAGGGATGATGTTTTATATATTAATGGTGAACGTACTGAAGAACCCTACCTTCAGGAAAACAGAATTGCTAAGACAAATATATTGCTTACAGAAAATTTCAAAGTAAGTGATCTATCTGGCGCGGGTGGTAAATCGGTCATTCCAGAAGGTAAGCTGCTTGTTCTTGGAGACAACAGAGAGACGAGTAATGATAGCAGAAGTTTCGGATTGATCAAAGAGCAGCAAGTTGTAGGAGAAGTACAGGTAAGATATTGGCCGCTAGATACATTTCATGTGAATTTTAATCCACAATAAATATAGATACAACTTTACAAAATATTCCTGTTTGTAAAGTTGTTTTTTTAGGAGGAAACAGATGACAGTTCAATTATTACTCGGCAGAAGAGGGACAGGGAAAACCTATGAAATTATTGAAAGGATAAAGTCACAGCTGAAAGGACAACCGCTTGGTGATCCAATTATCATGATTGCACCAAGACAAAGTACCTTTCAGATTGAACAGGCGTTAAGTCATGATGCGATGATTAAAGGAAGTATGCGTACAGCAATCTATTCTTTTGATCGACTGTTCTGGAGACTTGAAAGCGAAGAAGGAAGCACGGAGCTGCAGCATATTTCAAACAGTGGCGTTGAAATGCTGACGTATCAGATACTCAACGAACATAAAGATGAATTAAAGAGATTTCAGTCGACAAGCGCATACTTTGGCTTTAGTCAGAAGATGGCAGCAGTCATCTCAGAACTAAAAAAATATAATGTCACACCGCCCGATGTTTATACACTGCTCGGAAAAGAAATGGATGTGCGCACGAAAGATAAGCTGCATGACATATATGAAGTGTATACAGCATTAGAGGAGAAGATGAGCGGACGGTATATGCAGACAGAGGATATGCTCGTTTCTCTATGTAGAATGATAGAAACATCAGAGACAATCCGTAATGCGGATATATACATTGATGGTTTCTATAACTTTACGACTGTAGAATATATGGTCATCCAGTCGTTAGCACAGCATGCGAAATCACTGACAATCGCATTGACAATCGATCAGACAGACCCTGTACTGTTTAGAAAGACGACAGAAACGTTAGATCATATTAAAACTTATTTGCATGAGCGCGCATTAACATATCATGTCGACAATATGCATGTTCCTTATCGTTTCAATGACGAACTGAACACGCTTGAAAACAGTTTCTCACGTGAAGTATCAATCAGTCACCCGGAGCATATACATTTATCACAGCATGCATCTGTACCAGCCGAAGCTGCGCATATCGCACATCAAATAATGGACCTCGTGAGAAATGGGGAGAGATTTAAGGATATTGCCGTACTCTATCGTGATGAAAGTTATGTCAAGCAGCTGATTGATGTGTGCCGTAAGCATGAGATTCCATATCATACGGACTATAAAGAACTAATGATTCACCATAAAGCAATTGAACTGATTCGTTCATTACTGGATGCATTTAAGACAAATATGCGTATTGAACATCTATTTCGAGCACTGAAGACAGGTTTAATTGCACACGAATTTAAGAGAGAAGAAGATCTGCTTCTTATTGATATGCTGGAAAACGTTATGATTGAGCGTGGCATGTATTATGATGATTTAATTCATAAACGTAAATTATTTTATGATGAAAAGGATGTCTATGAACAAGACCAATGGGATGCATTACTACAATATATCGAGTATATGCTATCGATTATAGAACCTTTTAAGGAAGGGATAGTGAACGCGCAGTCCGGACGTGCATTTGCAAGCGCAATCTATAATTTTATGCTGTCAATTTCGCTGCCAGAATATTTGATGCAGCATAAAGATATGGCTAAAGACAACGGCGAGCAGTATATTGCGCTGACATTTGATCAGATTCTAACTGGACTAAATCAGGTACTGGATGATTTCGTATTGATTATGGATGAAGTGACATTAGATTATAAGGTGATGTGCGATATTATAGATGTTGGGTTCTTGGCACTTGAATATAATGCACCACCTCAAGGACTCGACCAGATACAGATATTAAACCTTGATCTTGCAAAGGTAGAAAATAAAAAGTATGTATTCGTATGCGGGGTCAATGATGATATTCTGCCTCGACCGATGAAAGAAGATGCGCTGATTACGGACCAGGAAAAACGTATGATGCAGGAAATAGGGGATATTCATCTTGCACCGACAACGGATGTACTGATACAGGATGAATGGTTTGTATTCTATAATGCTGTGACACATGCACAGCATTCGGTATACATATCATACAGTTTAATGAATATGAACCAGGAAGCGATGCGTCCTTCAAGGTATTTAGCGCGGCTAGAGAGACAGTTACACCTTGAGGTTCAGGATATGACGCATGATATGAAACCGCAAGACTGTATCACAACGTATCAGGCAGGTATTAAACATGCAGTGTCACATATTGAAGACGATACTTGGTCAGATGTTATTGCAGTGTATGAGACAGATCCGCAATTTGAACATGTATTTAAGCTGAGACATTACAGAAATCAGTCAGAGATGCTCGTCGAACATGAAGTGTCGAATCTTTATGGCGATACGATAAAGGCTAGCGTCTCAAGGTTTGAAACATTTAACCAATGTGCATTCAAACACTTTGCAAACCATGGTCTAAAATTAAAGGAACGTCTGCCTTATCAATTTCAGTCATTCCAGCTTGGCAATATCTTTCATGATGCACTGCGACACTTAAGTGAGAAGTTTAAGGATCAGGTGCTGCAAGTGGATGCCGCTGTCATCGCTTCAGAAATCGACGACTATTTGAAAGCGTCACTGCCTTCTGTTCATTATGAAGTGCTGTATTCTAAACATTACTATCAATATATCGTTAAACAGATCAGGACAATTTTACTCTCGACTTTCACTGCGATTCAACGTCAGACGAAGTACAGCAACTTTAAGATGGCGCGTTTTGAGACGAAATTTGGTAAAGGTGGCGCACTGGATACGCAAATTTATCGTTTCGGAAAGAATAAACAGATCGAGATTACCGGACAGATTGATAGAATCGATATACTCCCATCAACAGATAAAGATTATGTGCGCATCATCGATTATAAATCACGTGAGACTGATCTTGACTTAAAGCAGGTCTATTATGGACTGCAAATGCAGATGCTGACTTATATGGACGTCGTGCTTTCAAACACTGCACGGCTTGGACTGAAGAGTGATGTAATACCAGCAGGGATGCTTTATTTTCATGTGTACAATCCAAAACTTTCATTTAACGTGAAGCAAGGTGCAGAGCAACTCTTCGATGAACGATTTAATAAATATAGTATGCAGGGGTTTATCCTTGATGACATAGAGATTGCAAAAGATATGGACACGACGCTTGAAGCGGGACAGAAATCGAAAATCGTTCCCGCGATGTTAAAGAATGACGGATCGTTTAATAAGAGAAGCTCCAGAACGCTTGCATTAGAAGAAATGCATGCACTTATTCAGCATAATAAACAGCAGTTTATGCATACAGCACAAAATATATTGCAAGGAGACAGCCGTATCAATCCTGTAAGATACGATAAGCTGAACCCTTGTCAGTTCTGTGCGTTTAAATCGGTATGCCATATAGATCCGATATTAAACCAGGAGGATATCAGAACGTTTGATAAAGAAATCGACCCATTAAATGAAATTATGAAGGCGGTGAATAAAGATGCGATGGACAGCTAGTCAGCAAGAAGCGATAGTGACAACAGGACAGGATACACTCGTTGCAGCAGCGGCGGGTAGTGGTAAGACAGCAGTGCTTGTAGAACGTATCATTAGAAAGGTCATCGATCATTCGGTCAATGTTGATGAACTGCTCGTCGTTACATTTACAAATGCAAGCGCGAAAGAAATGAAACACCGTATTTTTAATCGATTGCAAGAAGCATTGAATGATGCACCTCATAATGAACATCTCAAAACGCAGCTCATCAAATTGCATCAAGCAGATATATCGACTTTGCATCGCTTCTGTCTTAATTTAATCGAGCGTTTCTATTATACAATTGATCTTGATCCGACGTTCAGAACCGCTTCTGAAGAAGAACGTGCGCTGTTACTCATGCAGGCGATTGATGATGTATTAGAAACAGTTTATGAAGCTGCACATCCGGATGATATGACGTTACTTCTGCACCTTTCATCAGACCGTAAAGATGATTACGTGAGAAAGACATTAGTGAAGATGTACGACTTTGCGATTGCGAATAGTCATCCTTCGAGATGGCTAGACGCGATTGCGGCTTCATATCGTGACATTTCAATAGACAGCAGTTATTTCTTATCGATTAATCAACAGATTAATGACGAACTGCTGCAGGCAATCCAGTTAATTAAGCGTGCAGAAGATCTATGTATCAGCGCGGCATTAGATACAAACCTTGAATATCTACAGAAAATACGTCAGCAGCTGGAACAGTTTCCTGAAGCGCTGGAAGATAAATTCTCATTTATTCAAAGTATTCAATTTGGTCGCAAACCGAATATGAAAAAGAGCGATGATCCGTACGATAAAGAATTAAATGAAGGCATAAAAGAATATTTAGCACAGAGTAAGAAGCTGGTATCAAATATTCAGGAAAACTATCTATATGCACCAATAGCAGAACTTGCTGATGATATTCGTGCCATGTCGGTTGAAGTAGAACGATTGACACGTATAACACAGATGGTCATCGATAGATTCAGCCAGCTTAAACGTGAGCGTAAACTGATAGATTTTAGCGATTATGAGCATTTCGCTCTGCAAATATTAATCCATAATGATGAGCCGACTGAAATTGCACACATGCTAAAGGCGCAATATAAGGAGATTCTCGTCGATGAATACCAGGATACAAACCGTGTACAGGAAAGTATCATTCAGGCGATCAAACGTGAGGATAATATGTTTATGGTCGGAGATGTGAAACAATCCATCTATAAATTCCGACAGGCAGAACCTGAACTATTTATGGAGAAATACAGTCATTTCAAATCAGGCGGACCTGGTAAAGTCATCGATCTTTCTCAAAACTTCCGTTCACGTCGTTCTGTTATCGACAATACAAATGAAATATTCTCTAAAATAATGGATGAGAAACTTGGTGATATCATCTATGATGATGCACAGATGCTATATTATGGTGCACCGTATGACGACGTGTCACAGCATACAGAACTGCATCTTCTGAGTAAAGAGGAACTGAATGATATCGAATACTATGCTTCTCATCATATTGCCGATGTCATTGAACAGATTATTGCACAAGAAAAAGTTTATGATGTTAAGATGGGTGAGTACCGTGCAGCTCAGTATAAAGATATCGCAATCTTAGAGCGTGGATTCAGCAATGCGGCAGAGCATATGAAAGTGATGAAAGACCGCAAGATTCCTTTTCATGTGAATAGTAAAGAAGGGTATTTCCAGACGGACGAAATTAATACGACTTTAAGTTTATTAAGAGTGGTAGATAATCCATTACAAGATATTCCTTTAGCTGGGCTTTTGCGCAGCATCATCTATCAGTTTGATGCTCATGAACTTACCGCATTGAGATCCGACTGTTCAGTCTATCTTTACCATAATCTTCTCGCATATAGTGTCAATGGTGAAAATGAACAGCTTAAGCATAAGGTGAAGAAGGTGCTCGCTGATATTTCAGATTATCGTGAACAAAGTAGAAAGGTGAGTGTGAAGGACTTAATCGATTACATATATAATGACACGCTGCTCATTGAAAAGTTTACCTTACTGCCAGGAGGCCACCAGCGACAAGCCAATTTGGAAGGTCTGCTACAAAAGGCAGAGCAGTTTGAACAGAGTAGTTACCGAGGTATCTATCAGTTTCTTCGCTTTGTAGACAATATACTTGAAGCTGGTAAAGACTTTGGTGAGATGAATATTGTTTCAGATGAAGCGGACGTTGTCAGAATGATGACAGTCCACGCCTCTAAAGGATTAGAGTTTCCTTTTGTCATCTATAACAATATTGACCGCCAGTTCAACTTGATGGAAACAAAGGAACAGCTGCTGCTGAATCAACGTCTTGGCCTGTCCATTAATTTCTATGATAAGGCGGCGCATACGACTTATCCGTTAGCAATCAATCAGTTGTTTAAGACGAAGATTCGTAATGAACAAGTGTCTGAAGAGTTGAGGTTGATGTATGTTGCGCTTACGCGTGCCCGTGAAAAACTGGTGCTTGTAGGAAATGTCAAAGACGATAAAGTGATAGAGAAGTTTCAGAATGTAGTAGTCGATAAAAAGATGGATGATTACTATAGACTCAGTGCGCTTAGTCCTTTGCAGCTTATCGCACCGATTGCATTACATGATGCCTCTATTGACGTTCGTATTATTCGTACGCTGAACACGCCTGAAAATGAAGCTACAGAAACAGCTGAATCTAATGAAGCTGAAGGTGTAACATGGCTACAGGAACTTAAAGAGTACCGCTATCCATATTTAAGTGAGAATTTGCTACCGACAAAAGAAAGTGTGTCAGAAATAAAGAAAGCACAGGAAACAGATGATGAAGCCACTGCCTGGACATATATCAATCAATATCGGCTTGGTAAAGCGACTTATGATCGTCCAAAGTTTATGTCTGAAGAGAAGAAGACGGCAGCTGAATATGGAACACTTATGCATAAAGTAATGCAGCATCTGCCGCGCCTGAACAATGTGGAATCAGAGGATATCAAGCATTTTCTTGATGATTTAGTAGAGCGTCGCATTATTTCAGATGAGGAACGACCGCTCATCAACGAAAAACATATTTATCAGTTCACAAAGACTGTACTTTATGACAGATTGGTTCATGCAGACGAGGTTTACTTTGAGCTGCCGTTTGTTATCGGTAAGCAGTATATCACACAAAGTCATCCAGATCAGCTTGTCCAGGGGATGATTGACTGTGTATTTAAGTTTGACGGACATTACTATTTTATCGATTATAAGACAGATAAAGTAATCTCAAGGCTCAGCCGCACGACAGAGGAAACACTATCAGAATTGAAGCTTCGTTACGAAGTTCAGATGAACTACTATAAGAAGACGCTGGAAGTTATATTAGATGAACCTGTAACTGGATATCTATATTTCTTTGAGGCGGGAATGGTTGAGGTGTAATGATAAAATTATTGCTTAAATACAGTATGATGGGAATCGTTTTATTGATCTACGGGTTGCACTTTATATATTTAAGTGCACAGCCTGTTGAATTTATTAATCCATTCGATTATTATGCGCAAGAAGAACTCCCTGTGCTAGAAACTTACTTATTTATCATTTTGTTTACAATGATTCCGGTCATCGCTTATTTTCTGGCACGTGTGCAACTTACACGCAGAATGATGGCTTACTTGATTATTGGTGGGTTTCTCATATTAGTACATTCAAGAATGAGTATCATATTTATGATGATGCTAGGACTTATTGTTACGAATATGATTTATAAGTTCATCGGAGCATATTCACGTACACTTTATATCAGCATCGCCTGTTTATTGATAAGTGTGCTGTTCATCGCTATTTTAATTCCGTCTTTGTTACTCTATGGTGACAAGGAGACATTTCTTAATGTTAATGCATTCCAGGAATTTATTGGCACGTACAACGCATCTCATTACGGAGAAATCTTACAGTTGAACAGAGAACTGTTCAACTCGCATCTGTGGCATTATACAATCGTGCTATGTTGTGTTATCGTACCTTCTATGCTTTTAGGACGTGCACGAATCACGCAGTTCAAGCTTCCGCTAGCGCTTATACTGTTAACATTAGGAACAGCAGCTAAGTTGCAGCTGTTTAGCACCACTTTTGACTGGACACAGTTTATCATTACGTTGTCCGGATCATTATTACAAGGACTAGCTATCGCTATGTTACTCGACCGCAATATTCATGTCACTCCACGTGATGTCATTACTTTTGTGGCTTTTATTGCCATCGTCGAGATCAGTGCCACACTGCTATTTACAGGGTGGTTCCGTGCATTTCCACCAGAGAACTTAAATGTAATGATGACAGAAAGCTTGATATTGACTGTAATTATAAGTGCCGTATTCGTCGTTTTGATGTTAATTCTTCATGTAAAAAATAATAAATTCAAAAAAATCTGAAAAATAACTCTAAAACAATGAAACGTCATCTTATTTTCTGTATAATGAAACAAAGTATAAGAAGGAGTGGAATTCATGAAATTTTTGTCGTTTGAGTATAAAGGTAAACAATCTTTCGGTGTAAAGGTTAAAAAAGAAGATGCAGCATGGGATCTTGTCCGTGTATTTAAAGCAACGAATACAGCGAATTACCCAAAGACGTTATTAGAAGCATTACAGCAAAACAATACGCTCGACTTTCAGGAGCTTGTACGTAAAACAATCGCACAGATAGAACAAGAGAAGGATGCCGAAGATTACAAAGTTGCATATACAGATATGACGTTCCTACCACCTGTTGTTCCGACCAATAATGTTATCGCTATCGGGCGAAATTATTCGGATCATGCCAAGGAAATGAACAATAATGTAGATGAGCTCTATGTCTTTACAAAAGCACCTTCAAGTTTAATTGGAGATGGTGCTTTTGTACCATCACATAGCGATGTTACAGAAGCATTAGATTATGAAGGAGAACTAGGCGTAGTCATCGGTAAGTATGGTCATAAGATTCCTAAAGCATTAGCATTAGATTATGTTTATGGTTATACAATCATTAATGACATTACAGCACGTGACCTGCAGCAGGCGCATGCTCAGGCGTTCTTATCTAAGAGCTTATTAGGTGCATGCCCGATGGGGCCGTATATCGTAACGAAAGATGAACTGCCGACTCCAGAAAATGCAAATATCGTAACAAAAGTGAACGGTGAAATTCGTCAGGATGGCAATACGGAGGATATGGTAAAGAAAATTGACGATCTGATTGCTGAGATTTCACAGTATGTTGCACTACATCCAGGTGATATTATTGCAACAGGTACACCAAGCGGCGTAGGTGCAGGCATGAATCCACCTGTATACTTAAAGCGTGGGGATGAAATTAAAGTGACGATTGACGGTATCGGTACTTTACAGAATACAATCGGAGAATAGTATCCTTTTGTTCATACAGTTATTTTGGTACAAGTATAGGAATCTATGTTAAACTAATAACAGTATGAATATAAAGGAGTGAAATACATGGAAACTGGTATGTTTCATCTGCATATTTTAAGTTGGGTTGTTTTAATTATCGTTTTCTTTGCAGCATACTCTAATTTCTCTGATCGCTTAGGTCCTAGCAAATATTTCAAACCATTACTTATGGTTCAGCGATTATTTGCATTACTTGTGATCATCAGCGGAATTATGATTTTTATGCAGTATATGAAAGTAGATTCAGCATTGTATGGTATTAAATTCTTATTAGGTTTAATTACTATCGGTTTAATGGAGATGACAATTGCGAAGAAGAAAAAGAAGAAACCTTCAAGAACCTTCTTCTATCTCGTAATATTATTTATCATCTTAACAATCGGCTTAGGTATTCATTTACCGATGGGGCCAATTACAACGATGTTTAAGTAAAGCATGAAAAGACGGCAAGAAACGTTTATTGTTTCTCGCTGTCTTTTTTATTTGAATATTTTATGAACTCTTACATAAACGATAAGTAATTTAGTATAATCAATATAATAACTTAAGTGAGGGTATTCAAATGAAAAGAATTTCAATCATATTGATGATATTACTGCTATCATTCAGTGCGCTACCTGCACAAGCAGCGAGTCAGGACGAAATGCGTATCTATAGCATTCTTACTGATCGATTTATGAATGGTGACGAGAATAATAATAAAGACATTCATAATGACAAGGACAATAATCTGCCTTACGGTGGAGACTTTAAAGGTATCATCAATAAAGTAGACTATATTAAGAAGATGGGCTTTAATGAAATTCATGTCTCACCGGTGTTTGACCATGACAAGAATGATTATCTAGGGTATAAGATTAATAATTATAATCAGATTTCTAAAACATTCGGTGGAGAGAAGGACTTCAAACAGCTCGTATATCTTGCACATAAAAATAATATGAAAGTCATCGTCGATATGCCTGTTGTTGCAACGGATGATTTCACAGTAACAGAAGACACGAAGATGAACGCAATAGAGAAATCGTATTACAAAGATACACCGATGATTGATTTAACGAATGAAGCAAATATTAAGCGCTATAAGCAACTGATGACAGACTTCGTAAACAAAACGAAAGTCGATGGCTTATCGATGTATGTACTTCAGGATAATGTCGATCTTTCAAAAGTATTTCCTGAGAATATAACAAAGATTGCTATTACCAATAGCGATGTTAAAGTAACCGGCTATGATTACATTCAGACTGGGAAGACATCAGAGCAAATTGCACAAGCATTCAAGAATGTTGATGAGCAAATCCCAGAGCAGCACAATAAGAAGGAGCTACTTTCAGCTGATAACTTCTTTACCCCACGTTTCACAAGCTATGCGGTTCATGAAAATATGTTCCCAGGAACACGTATTAAACAGATGATGGGCTATCTGTTTGTACAAAAGCAACCGGTCAGTATGACTTATGGTACTGAAATTGCGATGAATGGTGAAAAACTTCCTGATACACACCAACTACTCGATTTTAGAACGGATAAAGAAGTGGTGGAATACTTAGAACAGACGAGCGAAGTTTATCATAAGTACAAAGAAATGTTCGATGGTACTTCTAAAGTAATCTACAACGAAAAAGGTGAACAGCTTATCTATTTCGATACAGACAAAGTAGACTTCATCTATAATATTAACGATACAAGCAAATCTACGAACGTTAAACTGACAGACAAAGACATACCAGGCGATAAGATGCTCAGCGGATTGCTTATTGGAGATAGGATCCATGTGAAAGACGGCACGTTTAATTTGATAACGAACCGTGAAGAAACGGAGCTTTACGCACTCGTTCCACCACGTGGATTGAACTTAGGTTATGTAATCGCATCACTGTTAACAATCGTGCTCTTTACAGTATTTATCATCGGTGCAGCAAGAAATAGGAAGAAACATGTCAATAATTTAAGAAAATAGAAATAACGAAAAGACAATCAGTGAATACGGATTGTCTTTTTTGTTGGGAGATGGGGGTGCCTATACAATGTGCAACACCATGCAAAGACGCCCAAATCTTGGGCGTCTGCTTTCTATATTAACAATCAATGACTACTTCGCTTTATATCCGAGCATATTAATAATGTCTTTCGGGCTGGAGTAGTCAGGATGATACGCAATTTCGATATCTTTGAAGTCATAGATTGTTAATCCACCGATCATAGCCGTTGATAGGACATCGATTCGTTTATCGACACCACTTTTTCCAGAGGCGCTCGCTGATAATATTTTGCCGGTTGATTGCTCGTAGTAAACTGTGATGCTTAGCGGCGAACTGTAAGGCATGTAGCTGGCTTTATGTTTTTGCGTGTGTGACACGTGTGCGATATTATCCATTTCAAGTACGAGCGCTTCAGTGAGGCCTACCGACGCATACGTATGATCAAATAATCGAAGAATATTACTGCCAAGTAGTCCTTTAAATGCTTCTCTATCTTTATGGAATAAGTTATGGGCAATGATAGAGGCAGCGCGATGCGTACCCCAGGCAAGTGCGATTGTTGCTGTCTTATCTATATGGCGATAGAATGTTTCTATTGCATCACCCAGTGCATATATAGATGGATTGCTCGTTTCAAAATAACGATTGACCTTGATATATCCTTTGTCATTGAGTTCTAGTGCATCACCGATAAATTTCGTATTCGGTTGCAGACCGAGTGCTGTGATGATGATATCAAATGTATCGGTATCACCTGACTTGAATGTAACAGTGTGCTCATTAATACGCGCAACCTCATCTTCTAGTTTTAGATGAATACCATTATCTTCAAGTACTTGAGGAACCGTGTCTGTAATATCTCGACTCATCTGTTTTAGGAAGTGACTGCTGCGATGTACAAGCGTTACATCCAGTCCACGATGCTTTAAGTTTTCTGCCATCTCGAGACTGATATAACCACCGCCAACTACGAGTGCACGCTGTGCATGGGTACGTTCAATATACTGATCGATCTTATCCGTATCTTCTAAGTTACGCACTTGGAACACATGATCATGCTTATATAAATCCGGAACAATTTGGCTTGCGCCTGGTGACAGAATCAAGTAATCGTATGTATCGGTGAATGTTTCTTTAGTTTGATGATTGTAAATTTCTATTTTCTTATCATCCGGATATAAACGTGTCACTTCATGATACGTGTGGACTTGAATATTACGATTATCATTAAATGTATCCGGTGTTGCCATAACGATGTTATCACGAGAGGCCACTGTTTCTCCGATGTAATAAGGTAAACCACAGTTTGCATAGCTCATATCACGATCTTTTTCGTAGATTGTGATATCAGCATCTGCATCAAGTCTTCTGATTTGAGATGCAACTGTCGCGCCACCTGCAACTGCACCGACGATAATGATTTTCATTATTATACCTCCAGCTTAAAGTATTGAATAAGAAACTTCGCTATCCCATCTTCATTATTTGTGTCAGTAATTTCGTCTGCGATAGATTTGAGCTCATCGATTGCATTGCCCATTGCTACGCCTGTTCCAGCATATTTAATCATTTCATTGTCATTATCCTCATCACCGAATGCTATAACATGTTCTTGTTTAATATTTAAATATTCGTGACAAAGCTTCACGCCGACTGCTTTATTGATACCTTTCTTAACGATTTCGATGACTGGAAATGGAGCGCCCCAGCGACGATGCTCTAATCTGTCAGCATAGATTTCATCAAAGTGCTTATAGATATTAGGAATCTCGGATTCTTCAGCCTGGATAAGGATGGTTGTCGGAGGCTCTGTAATGTTTTCCAGTAGATTCCCGATCTTGATGACAGGGTTCCCCATGCTGAAACCTTCGAATAAATATTCATCATGATAATGTAAGAAAACATTGTCTTTAATTTCGGCGACGATATTCTTAATATTAAGATTAGGAATCTTAGAGAAGATATCTCTTGATACCTCAAAATCTAAAGTTTCATGAAATGTCTCAAAATTCGTATCACCTGGGTGATGAACGAATGCGCCATTGAAATTAACAATCGGTGTATCCAGGTCCAGCTGATTATAATAAATTTGACTGGCACGGTATGGACGTCCGGTCGAAATAATAAATTTATGGCCTTGTGCCTGCAGCAGACGGATGACCTTCTTCGTTAACGGTGTAATCTCCTGCTTGCTATTAAGTAATGTTCCATCTAGATCGAGACAAATTAAATGCTGTTCCATAAAATAACTCCTTTAAATGTATTTCGTTTATATGTATATTAATTTCTGATATAGTAAGTGTATAATAAACTTTGAGGTGATACAAATGGAAGAAGCTATGAAAGACAGTATAATGGGAGCGCTCGAAAATGTTATTGACCCTGAGCTAGGTATTGATATCATTAACCTAGGATTAGTTTACAATGTAGATATGGATGATGATGGTCTGTGCACAGTTGAAATGACATTGACATCTATGGGCTGTCCGATGGGCCCGCAAATTATTGATCAGGTGAAAACTGCATTAGGGGAATTACCTGAGATTAAAGAGACAGAAGTGAACGTTGTATGGAATCCAGTATGGAATAAAGATATGATGAGCCGTTATGCTAAGATTGCTTTAGGTGTAAGCTAATAATAAAGAGAAAGGAACGAGGCTGAAAATTTATTTTCAGCCTCGTTCCTTTCTTCTTATTCGATGCGACATATATTAAGTGGACAATTTTCGCAGTTAATTTCATTCTTTAGATAGTCTAAATCTTTAATTGTAATTTTCTTGTTATTTGTTTCGATGATACCATTCTGTTTAAGTTCGCTGATGATGCGATTAACGCCTTCTCGTGTTGTGCCACCGAAGTTTGCCAGTTCATTGTTTGTCAGATCAATATTAAGTTTAATGCCTGCGTCTGTTTCAACGCCATACGTATTTGTCAGACGAATCAAAGTAGAGTAGATGGCACCTTTTTTCCCAAGAGTATAAAGGTCACGCAACTTATACTCTTGTTTTTCATTTTCATTTTGAATAAATAGCAGCCATTCATAGTTTAGTACTTCATCGTTAAGAATCGCAGTCTCAAATGTGGCTAAATCCATTTTATAGACAGTAGTCTTTGTTTTCGCCTTAGCAAAGAGTGCATGTTTCTTATTGCCGCAGAACAGGGTGTTCACACCGAACAGGTTACGTCTGCCCAGCAGTTTTAAATTGAATTCCTTGCCATCTTCAAGTACACGATGAATCACAACATTCCCTGATTTAATGATATAGATTGAATCAATAGGATCTTCTGCCTGAAAGATATATTGATTTGCATCGAATGTTTCTATCTTTCCCTCTTCCATAATGTAGTTGACGATACTTGTTGCTTCGTGAAATGCAGATTGAACCATTGTATTCACCTTCTTACGGATCTTTTTCAAATTTGTATTTATTATAACATAACAAATTTCAACTTCTATATACGAACCGTAATATTTGTATTCTATTATAAAACATTTTATAATAGTGTTATAGTCAAAGAAGGTCAAACAGGGGTGAATGACATGAATATAGAACAGATGACATTTAATGTGCAGAGTGCGTTAGAGCAAGCACAGCACAAGGCAAGAGAAGATAAATTGCAGGCCATTGAAAGTGAGCATGTGCTATTACATTTTGCTGAAACAGCTGATAGTATGCTCGTTACAGTGTTCGAGCGTGCGCATCTGGACATCTCTGGATATAAAGCTTTATTACAAGAAGCGCTGGACAAGAAACCTCGAGTAGAAGGGGATGTGCAGTATGGCCAGTATATTGCTAGTAATCTGAGCGAGTTGATGAGTCGGGCTCAGGCACTGATGACAGAAATGGAGGATCAGTATGTGTCAGCTGAACATATTATCCTAGCTGCCACAGAAGTTCATGAAATTACACGTAACTTTGTAGGGAATAAGAATGATGTTATTAAAGAAATCATAATGAATATAAGAGGGGGAAATCATGTGACAACACAAAATCCAGAAGTTCAGTATGAAGTATTGAAGAAATATGGACGCGATCTCGTTGAAGAGGTGCGTAACGGTAAGATGGATCCGGTGATTGGTCGTGATGATGAGATTCGCAATACGATTCGTATATTAAGCCGTAAAACAAAGAACAATCCGATATTAATCGGTGAACCGGGTGTCGGTAAGACAGCGATTGTTGAAGGTCTTGCACAGCGTATCGTGAAGCGTGACGTTCCAGACAGTCTATTAGACAAGACAATCTTTGAGCTTGATTTATCAGCACTTGTTGCAGGTGCGAAGTTCCGTGGTGAGTTTGAGGAACGTTTAAAAGCAGTACTTAAAGAAGTTAAGGAATCTGACGGTAAGATTCTATTGTTTATTGATGAGATTCACATGCTTGTTGGGGCTGGTAAAACAGATGGCGCAATGGATGCAGGGAACATGTTAAAACCGATGCTTGCGCGTGGTGAACTGCATTGTATCGGTGCCACAACATTAAATGAGTATCGTGAGTATATCGAGAAAGATTCGGCGCTTGAGCGTCGTTTCCAGAAAGTAAATGTTAAAGAGCCGGATTTAGAAGATACGATTTCAATACTACGTGGTTTAAAGGAACGTTATGAAGTACATCACGGTGTACGTATACAGGATAATGCACTCGTTGCCGCTGCTGAATTATCAGATCGTTACATTACAGATCGCTTTCTGCCTGATAAGGCGATTGATCTAGTCGATCAGGCTTGTGCAACAATACGTACGGAAATGGGCTCTAACCCGACAGAACTTGATGCGGTAAATCGCCGCGTGTTACAGTTAGAAATTGAAGAGAATGCATTGAAGCATGAAAGTGATGCGAAATCAGAAGCAAGACTGCATGAACTGCAAAGAGAGCTTGCAGATGAGAAAGAACGTCAGCAGATGTTAACTGCGAAAGTTGAGAAAGAAAAAGAACAGATCAGCGTTGTGCAGACTAAACGGGCAGAACTGGATGATTTTCGTAAGCAGCTGGAAGAAGCACAGAGCAACTATAACCTGGAAAAAGCATCAGAACTGCAATATGCGAAGATTCCGGCAGTAGAGAAAGAACTTGCTGAACTAGAAGCACAGCTGCACGAGGAAACGAAAGATACGGACCGTCTGATTCGTGAAGTAGTGACAGAAGAAGAAATTGGTTATATTGTGTCACAATGGACAGGTATACCGGTGAATAAGCTCGTAGAATCAGAGAAAGATAAATTATTACGTCTTTCAGATATTCTGCATGAGCGCGTCGTTGGGCAAGATGAAGCAGTTGACTTAGTATCTGATGCGGTCATTCGCGCGCGCGCAGGGATAAAAGATCCGAACCGTCCGATTGGTAGTTTCTTATTCTTAGGACCAACCGGTGTCGGTAAGACTGAACTTGCGAAAGCATTAGCAAGCACATTGTTTGATTCAGAGAAACATATGGTAAGAATCGATATGAGTGAATATATGGAGAAACACTCTGTGAGCAGATTAATCGGTGCACCTCCTGGTTATGTAGGGCATGAGGAAGGTGGTCAGCTGACTGAAGCAGTGCGCAGAAATCCATATACAGTTCTGTTACTCGATGAGATTGAAAAGGCGCATAGTGATGTATTTAACGTGCTGCTTCAATTACTTGATGAAGGTCGATTAACAGATTCACGTGGACGCAATGTTGACTTTAAGAATACGATCGTCATTATGACAAGTAACATTGGATCTCAATATCTGTTAGATGGCATCGACAATGGTGAAATAACGGAAGATGCCAGAAACAATGTTACAGCTGCACTTCATCAGTACTTTAAGCCTGAGATACTGAACCGTATGGATGATATCATTATGTTTAAACCATTATCCAGAAACGATATGACATTTATCGTCGATAAAATCGTTAACCAGCTGAACATGAGATTAATTAGTAACGGTGTACGCGTCCATTTAACAGACGCAGTGAAAACATGGATTGCTGATACAGCGTATGAACCACAGTTTGGTGCACGACCACTGAAACGTTTCGTTCAGAAGGAAATTGAGACGCCACTTGCTAAATTACTGATAAAAGAAGATTACGCTGAAGGTACGGAAATTACTGTAGATAGAGTTGATGGTGAAGTCGTATTCAGATAACGCGATATAAAGAAAGTACCAGATGATGAATCATCTGGTACTTTCTTATGTCAATATTAATGCTCTTCGTGGTGGGGTATCGGTTCATTCGGAATAATATGTGCAATAATAATTGCAAGAATACCAAAGATGACGCCCATGATTGATGCAAATGGTAAGTTAAGATCCTGTCCGCCACCGAGACTCATTAAAACGAAATTAATCATTTGAACAAGAATGAAAGCCCACACAAATGTGAAAATATAATTCATAATATTTCTCCCCCAATTTTATTCTATATAGTTTATTATAAAAGAGTAGCATAAAAAAGTATACCTTATTTTAGAAAGGAAATATTATGAATTATAAAGTTATCTCCTTAGCAACGGTCTGCGTACTTATTGTCCTATGTATTTATTCTATTATTCCGAAACATCAGGAGATTAAAAGTATCGCATATCTATCCAAAGAATCAGTTCATGACCAGACATGGGGCACAGAAGGATATAAGGGTATATTAAATATTATCCAGACACACAACGCCAACTTTTTTGTTCAGGAGAATCTAAAGACCGATAAGGCGGTAATGGATACGATTCGTCAATTTGCTGAGCGCGATGTCAATATTATATACGGGCAAGGCTCTGAATTTGAAGCAGTGTTTAATCAGGCTGCAGTGAAGTATCCGAAGATGCATTTTGTCTTTTTGAATGGGGAGAGTCGTGCCAAAAATGTATCTTCATTAAATATAGAAGGATATGCGATGGGATTTTTCGGAGGAATGCTTGCGGCACATGAGTCTAAAACGAAGGTGCTTGGAATTGTCGGGGCATTTAAAGGACAGCCAGAGATAGATGGATTTATAGATGGCGCCCATTATGAAGAAAAATCTGTTAAAATTAAAACAAAGTATATAAAGACATGGGGATATAATGGGTATGCACAAGCATGTACAATAAGGTTGATTGATAAGGAGCGTGCAGATGTGATCTATCCAGCAGCAGACGGGACAAATCGAGATGTAATGGAGATTGTTAAAGCACGTAATAAGAAGGCCATCGGGTATATTTCTGATCAAAGTTACTTAGGGGACTTTGTTATCGGTAGTACGACGCAGAATATATCGAAATTATATTCAGATATTGCTGATGATTACTATGAACGGAGACTTAAAGGTGGAACCAAAAAATACGGAATGAATAACAACATCACTGATCTTGAGATATCGAAATCTGTAGATGAAGTGTATGTTAAGAAACTCAAATCGGATATACAGAGATTTAAAGTGACAGGCATTCTTCCGAATAAGAAACTACCCCCGACATATCAGGAGAGTGCGTATCTGATTAAAGCAAGCTAAAAAGCACTTCTTTATATTGAAGTGTTTTTTATTATGTGATAAATTAGTACCAGATACTAAAACTTGATATAAGTGGGTGCTGTAATGAATGCAGGGATTATAGGGATTGGAACATATGTACCTGAAACGATTATAGATAATCATTATTTTGAAAACTATCTCGAAACAACAGATGAATGGATTGTATCGCGTACAGGCATCAAGGAAAGAAGGTTTGCAGATCAAGACATGGATGTCAGTGATATGGCATATTATGCTGCGCTGCAGGCGATTGAAAATGCAGCGATTAAACCGGAAGACATTGATCTGATTCTTGTTGCAACATCAACAGGAGACCATCACTTTCCGTCGGTGGCCTGTCAGCTGCAGCATCGTTTAAAATTGAGCAAAGTGCCGGCAATGGATCAGCTTGCAGCATGTACGGGATTTATCTATTCCCTTATAACGGCACAGCAGTTCATCTTATCAGGAAATTACCGTAATATTCTTGTTGTAGGTGCAGATAAACTTTCGAAAATTACCAATATGGAGGACCGTAATACTGCAGTGCTCTTTGGTGATGGTGCAGGTGCAGTGATTGTCAGTCAGGTCAGTGATAATTATGGTATTCAGGCTTATAGCTGGGGAAGTGACGGTAGCGGTGCATTTCATCTCTATGATGATAAAGCATCCGGGTACCTAAAGATGAATGGGCGTGAAGTATTTAAGTTTGCGGTGCGTATTCTTGAAGAACAGTCACAACTTGTTATGGATAAGGCAGGACTTCATGCACAGGATATTGATATGCTGATTCCACATCAGGCGAACACGAGAATCATTGAATCAGCGAGAGAACGCCTCGGACTCTCCGCTTCACAAGTGAGTACAACGCTCGACAAGTATGGTAATACTTCAGCGGCAAGTATTCCATTATCTATTGCATATGAATGTCAAAACGGTAAAATAAAAAATGGAGATCAACTCATATTAACCGGATTTGGTGGTGGACTGACATTCGGCGCAATCGCATTGATATGGGGACAGGAGGAAAAAAGATGAGAAGAGTTGTAATAACAGGTATGGGTGCTTTGACACCTATCGGTAACGATGTACAGACAACATTTAACAATGCATTAAACGGTGTCAATGGTATCGATACGATTACGCGTATTGATACGAGTGATATGAATGTGAAAGTGGCTGGAGAACTGAAAGACTTCAATGTTGAAGACTATATAGATAAGAAAGAAGCCCGTAGAATGGATCGCTTTACACAATATGCGGTTGTCGCAGCAAATGAAGCGCTTAAAGATTCTAAGCTGCAGATTGATGATGACAACAGCGATCGTGTTGGTGTCTGGATTGGTTCTGGAATTGGTGGGATGGAGACATTTGAGCTTGCACATACTGCGATGACAGAAAAGGGACCTAGACGTGTAAGTCCATTCTTCGTACCGATGCTGATACCTGACATGGCAGCAGGGCAAGTATCAATTGCACTCGGTGCTAAAGGGCCGAATGGCTGTACAGTGACAGCATGTGCCACAGGAACAAACTCTATCGGTGATGCCATGCGTATTATACAGTATGGCGACGCAGATGTAATGTTTTCAGGAGGTGCTGAAGCACCGATTACACGTATGAGCTTAGCAGGATTCAGTGCGAATAAAGCATTAAGTACGAACGATGATCCACATACAGCATGCAGACCATTCCAGGAAGGACGCGATGGTTTCATTATGGGTGAAGGCGCAGGTGTCGTTGTCCTGGAAGAACTCGAGCACGCATTAGCACGTGGAGCACATATTTATGCGGAAGTCGTGGGCTACGGGAATAACGGTGATGCCCATCATATTACAGCACCCGCGCCAAACGGTGAAGGTGGCACACGTACGATGAACATGGCACTGAAAGACGCTGGAATAACACCGAGTGATGTGGGATACTTGAACGCCCATGGTACGAGTACACCCATCGGCGATTTATATGAGACGATGGCCATCAAAGCAACATTCGGTGAATCAGCGAAAGATCTACTTGTGTCATCAACTAAATCGATGACAGGGCATCTACTCGGCGCAACAGGCGCTGTTGAGACGATTATTACAGCCCTCGCATTACAGACAGGGCAGATTCCTCCGACGATACATCAAGATACACCTGATGCGGAACTTGATCTAAATTATGTTCCGGAGAAAGCAGTGACAAAGGATATCGAATACGCCATGACAAACAGCCTTGGATTCGGTGGACATAATGCAGTACTAGTGTTGAAGAAATATTAATAAAAGCGTATGCAGCAATTGCTGCATACGCTTTTATAATATTAATAATAGAATGCTTAACGTTAGTAACAACGTAGATACAATAATTAATGGTGATGTAATTGGATATTTTTCACTTCTGATTGTAAGTGATTTATGTGAATCACTACTCTCGTCCATAGTAGATTTCACACTTTTAGGGGCCATTATATAATGGAATCTTCGAAATGAAAAGCCGATAATACTAAAGGCACCACCGGAATAAATCAAGAGAAGTAAACCAGCACACAAGCCTGTCATACCTATGATGAATAAAGCATTAATAAATGAAAAATGAAATATAAAAGTTAATAATAAAATAAAAAATAATTCAGTCAAAATTATATAAATAAACTTTTCCATATATTGTCCTCCTCTATATTAAATCTATTATATTAAAAAAATAAATATATCTAAATAATTATAACTATATATTATTATAAAAAAATATACTTAAATATGAGATAACGCGATGAACATTTGTTTATCTCATTATATTATGTTGTTTAAAGCCAGATAATTATTAAAAATCTTAAAATAGATATTGATATTTTGTATACATAAGTTTTATAATATAATTAATCTTCTGAAAATTTAGTTACTTTTAAAATTTAAATAATAATTGTACTACAAATATAGAAAAACAATTAAAAATATGTTGTAACTGTTTGAAAGAAGTATTTTATGGAGGAATGGGAGGCTTTTTCATGTTTAAGTATGCTTTAAAAAGATTATTCTACATGGTAATTACGTTATTTATTGTCGCTACAGCAACTTTCTTTCTTATGAAGTTAATGCCAGGGTCACCTTTTAACGATGAGAAATTATCTGCTGAACAAAAGCAAATTGTAAAAGAAAAATACGGGTTAAATGACCCATTACCAGTACAGTATGGTAACTACATTAAAAATGTTGCAACAGGTGATTTTGGAAATAGTTTCCAATATGATGGGAAAGAAGTATTAGATTTAATAATACCGAGATTGGGACCATCAGCGGAAATAGGTGCTTATGCTATGTTAATTGGTGTAACAATAGGTATCATACTAGGTATTATTGCAGCAGTTAAACAAAATACTTGGATTGATTATTTAGCAACTCTCTTTTCAGTAGTAGCTATATCTGTACCTTCATTTGTACTAGCAGTTTTACTTCAGTACTTTTTTGCTGTAAGAAATCCAATTTTTCCTGTTGCAGAATTTGATGGTCTAAAATATGCAGTATTGCCTTCTTTAGCACTTTCTGCAGGAGTAATTGCAACGATTGCACGTTATATTCGTTCAGAAATGATTGAAGTGTTAAGTTCTGATTATATAACTTTAGCTAAAGCAAAAGGAAATTCAACAATCAAAGTATTATTTGGTCATGCATTGAGAAATGCATTAATTCCAATTATTACTTTGATCGGACCAATGACTGTAGGTATATTAACAGGTGCATTAACCATTGAAACAATTTTTGCAATTCCCGGAATTGGAGATCAGTTCGTTAGGTCTATACAACAAAATGATTATCCTGTAATTATGGCATTAACTATTTTGTTTAGCTTTTTATTCATTACAGTGTTATTCATTGTTGATATTCTATATGGAATAATTGACCCGCGAATTCGAGTTCAAGGAGGAAAAGATTAATGACTCAAGAATATAATGAAAAATATATTAATCATGGCGATTTAAACCAATCATTACAAATACATCCTGGCTCATTTATACTTGCTGATAAAAATGAAATTAACGATGAAAAAATTGAAAGAGAATCAAGAACATTTTGGCAGGATGCATGGCTTCAGCTAAAAGCAAACAAAGGCGCTGTCTTAGGTTTGATAGGGTTAGTTTTGTTAACATTAATGGCACTTATAGGTCCGTTGATTAGTGGACATACATATAGAGAACAACATAAAGGTCATGAAAATCTTGCGCCCAGAATTGAAATCTTAAAAGATGTTAAATTCTTACCTTTTACAGGTGAAGATAAGGATGGGTATAACAAATACGAAGAAAATAATATAAAAGACAGTTATTGGTTTGGAACAGATAGGTTAGGAAGAGATATTTTTACTCGAGTGTGGAAGGGAACACAAGTCTCTCTATTAATAGGTATAATTGCAGCATTGTTAGATGTAGTGATAGGAATTACTTACGGGTCTGTTTCTGGATTTTTTGGTGGTGCAACTGATACTTTTATGCAACGTATTATTGAAATTATTGCATCTATTCCAAACTTAATTATTATGATTTTATTTGTAATTATCTTTGATGCGAGTATGTTAACAATTGTATTAGCAATGAGTCTGACAGGATGGATAGGTATGAGTCGAATTGTCCGAGGCCAATTTTTGAAGCTTAAAAATCAAGAGTTTGTTATGGCATCTAGAACACTCGGTGCTTCAAATTCGAGTCTAATTTTTAAACATATATTACCTAATACTTTAGGCCCAATTATTGTAACAGCTATGTTCTCTGTTCCGAGTGCTATATTTTTTGAAGCATTCTTAAGTTTCATAGGGTTAGGTATTCCAGCTCCGAATGCTTCATTGGGATCACTTGTAAACGATGGACGAAAAATGTTATTAATTGAGCCGTATCAAATGTTTGTACCTTCAATGATACTTAGTTTACTAATCTTATGTTTTTACTTATTTGGTGATGGTGTTCGCGATGCTTTTGATCCAAAAATGCGTAAATAAAGGAGGAAATGAAAATGGCAGAAAGAATTTTAGAAGTTAAGAATTTAAAAGTTTCCTTCGATATTAAGGCGGGGGAAGTTCAAGCAGTACGTGGTGTTGATTTTTATCTGGATAAAGCGGAAACACTTGCAATTGTAGGAGAGTCGGGTTCAGGGAAATCGGTTACTACAAAAGCATTGATGAGATTATTACCGACACCTCCAAGTCGTATTAAAGAAGGTCAAATTTTATTTGACGGAAAAGATTTAACGAAATTGAGTGAAAAAGAAATGCAAAAGGTGCGCGGAAAAGATATTTCTATGATTTTCCAGGATCCTATGACAAGTTTAAATCCAACAATGAAGATTGGTAAACAAGTGATGGAGCCATTGATTAAACATCAGAAATTATCTAGAGTTGATGCGAAATCAAGAGCTTTAGATATATTAAGACTTGTTGGTTTACCTAACCCTGAAGGTAGATTTAACAATTATCCACATCAGTTCTCTGGTGGGCAACGTCAACGTATAGTAATTGCAACAGCATTAGCATGTGATCCTAAAATATTAATTGCAGATGAACCTACCACTGCTTTAGATGTTACAATTCAAGCACAAATTCTTGAATTAATGAAAGACTTACAAAAGAAAATTGATACATCAATAATATTTATTACACA
Organism: Macrococcus psychrotolerans; assembly: GCF_038095555.1. Taxonomy (NCBI): domain Bacteria; kingdom Bacillati; phylum Bacillota; class Bacilli; order Caryophanales; family Staphylococcaceae; genus Macrococcus; species Macrococcus psychrotolerans. Next base: position 652,624 of record NZ_CP124591.1, read on the forward strand.
TGATTTAGGAGTAGTCGCTAACGTAGCTGATCGTGTGGCAGTAATGTATGGAGGGCAAATTGTTGAAACAGGAACTGTTGATGAAGTTTTCTATAATCCAAAACATCCATATACATGGGGATTATTGTCATCAATGCCGAGTTTAGATACTGATGGTGAAACAGAGCTAAAAGCGATACCAGGTACACCACCTGATTTAATTAAACCACCTATTGGTGATGCATTTGCTCGACGTTCAGAATACGCACTTCAAATTGACTTTGAACAAGAGGCACCATGGTATCAAGTGTCTGAAACACATTTTGTGAAATCATGGTTAATGGATCCGAATGCACCTAAAGTTGAACCACCTGAAATGGTAAAACAAATGATGCGTCCAATATCAAGTGATTTTGATAAACCTATTCGCGTTGAGGGGGTTAGCTTTTAATGGTGAGTAAAATAATTCATAATCATTCAACAAATGAGAATGTACACTTTAAAGAACATATGGATGAGAACAAAAAAAATTTACCAAAACAAATAACGTCACAAGGATTATATGGTGATGGAAAAGAAAAACTTATTGAAGTTAAGAATTTGAAACAATATTTCAATGTTGGTAAACCTAATGAAGTACGTGCAATTGATGATATTTCGTTTGATATTTATAAAGGTGAAACTTTAGGTCTTGTAGGAGAGTCTGGATGTGGTAAATCAACTACAGGACGTACTTTAATTAAGTTATATAATGCAACAGGCGGCGAAGTAATTTTTGATGGAATTGATATTCAATCAATTAAGAAAAAGAAAGACTTATTAAAATTTAATCGTCGTATGCAAATGATATTTCAGGATCCTTATGCATCCTTAAATCCAAGATTAAAAGTAATGGATATAATTGCAGAAGGAATAGATATCCATAAATTGGCTAAAAATAAAGAAGAACGTGCTGATCGTGTGTATGAATTATTAGAAACAGTAGGATTAAACAAAGAACATGCGAACCGTTATCCACATGAGTTTTCAGGTGGTCAAAGACAACGTATAGGCATTGCCCGTGCACTAGCAGTAGAACCTGAATTTATTATCGCAGATGAACCTATTTCAGCTCTTGATGTTTCAATCCAAGCACAAGTTGTAAATTTAATGCAGAAACTACAACGAGAACGTGGCATCACTTTTCTGTTTATTGCCCATGATTTATCCATGGTTAAATATATTTCAGATCGAATTGGTGTTATGTATTTTGGCAAGCTTGTTGAAGTAGGTCCAGCTGATTCACTTTACAATAATCCTATGCATGAATATACTAAATCGTTATTGTCGGCAATTCCATTACCAGATCCCGAGTCAGAGAGAACAAGAGTCAGAAGAACATACAATCCGGAAGTTCATGCATATTCTCCAGAAGATAAGCTTGAATTGCGTGAAGTCGCCCCCGATCATTATGTTTATTGTTCTATTGAAGAACTTGAAAAATATAAGAAAAATTACAAATTATAGAGAAATATTAATAAGGAAGATGATTTTGATATTTCTTTAATAATCAAAGTTAAAGAGATATTCAAAAAATTATAGATATATATAATCAAAGGTATTGATTATCTGAAACTATTAAAATATAATTAATTACAAATCTTCTGAATATTTGCGCAGATGATTTAAAAAAAGTTGGGGGGATATATAAATGAAAAAAAGTTTTTCTTATTTACTTGTACTAATAATTACATTATCTGGATTTTTAGCAGCTTGTTCTGGAGGCAACAAATCAGATGATAAAAATGCTCAAGTATTAAACTTACAAGAAGGTTCAGATATACCAACACTTGACTCTTCATTAGCAACAGACGCTGTTGCATTCAATGTATTCTTTCAAGTAATGGAAGGACTTTATACATTAGATAAAAATGATAAAGCGATTCCTGCAGTTGCTGAAGGAAAACCCGAAAAGTCAAAAGATGGAAAAACATGGACGATTAAATTACGTAAAGACGCAAAATGGTCAAATGGAGATCCTGTAACAGCAAAAGACTTTGTTTTTGCTTGGAGAAGAACATTAGATCCTAAAACAGCATCTGAATATTCATACATTATGATGGATCTAAAAAATGCACAAGAAGTTAATACTGGAAAAATGAAACCAGAGGAACTAGGTGTTAAAGCTATAGATGATAATACTTTAGAAATTCAGTTAAATGACAATGTTCCTTATTTTGAAGAATTATTAACATTTGGAGTATTCCTACCTCAAAATGAGAAGTTTGTTAAAGAACAAGGTGATAAGTATGGTACTACAAAAGAAACTACTTTATTCAACGGTCCTTTCGTTTTAAATGATTGGCAAACTGAAAAATCATTTAAGTTAACACCTAATAAAAAATATTGGGATAAAGATAAAGTAAAACTTAAAGAAGTAAACTACAAAATCATTAAAGATCAAAATACTGCATTAAACTTATTTAATACTGGAAAATTAGATCGTGTAACATTACCAGCGGAGCAAGTTGATAAATATAAAGATGATCCTAAATTATCGACAGAATTACAGTCAACTACATTTTTTATCCGCATGAATCAAGAGAATAAAGATTTGGCTAACAAAGACTTAAGATTAGCGATTGCAAAATCAATTGATAAACAAGCGTATGTTGATACTTTACTTAAAAATGGTTCAAAACCTTTAGATACAAATACACCTAAAGAATTTGTTGAAAAAGACGGCAAAGATTTTACTGATTCATTAAAGAATAAATTATCTTATAATAAAGAAGAAGCTAAAGCACATTTCGAAAAAGCTAAAAAAGCTTTAGGTAAAGATTCGTTTACATTTGAATATTTAACTTATGATCAAGAAGAGTCGAAAACTGCTGGTGAGTATATCAAAGAACAATTAGAGAACAACTTACCTGGATTAAAAATAAATATTAAGCAGCAACCATTTAAACAGAAACTTCAATTAGAATCGAAAATGAAATATGATTTATCATTTGCTGGTTGGGGTCCTGACTATCCAGACCCAATGACGTTTGTTGACTTATATGTTACAGATGGAGGCCATAACCAAACAGGTTGGTCAAATAAAGAATTTGATCAAAAGGTTCAAGATGCAAAAGGTCCATTATTAGATGATATTGATAAACGATGGACAACGATGGTTGAAGCAGAAGATATTGTATTAGAAGAAGCTGTAATTGCCCCTATTTATCAACGTGGAGCTGCTCGATTAGTACAACCTCACGTTAAAAACTTTATAATTCACAAATTTGGAGCTGACACTTCATTAAAAGAAGTTTATATCGAAAAGAAAAAATAATTGACGATTTAGCAGTGGAAAATTCCGCTGCTATTTTTTATAAAAACATAAATATCAATATAATATAAAAAAACAAAAATTCTGAAAATAACGTTGACAGAATTGTCTGAAATCAATATAATTTATTTAAGCTAATAATTTATATCGGAATTCGTACATTATTCATTGGGTTTTCCATTATATGAATATAATATTTATTCATATAATGGAAAATCTAACACGATAAGTATAGATTCCAACTTTAATTCAAATATGGGGGGTATAACATGAAGAGAAAGTTTAAGTTTTTCAGTATTTTAATGCTTGCATTAGTTTTAGTACTTGCTGCATGTGGTGGCGGTAAGAAGAATGAAGACACAGGTAAGACAGGTGCAAAAAGTGGTAAAACAGAAAAAAGTGACGCTAAAGGCGGGACTTTAAATGTAGGGCTGAGTGCACCACCAGAAGGTAACTTCCAGTCTATCTTTGCAGGAAGTACGGGAGATTCAGAAGTTATTAGTTATTTCAATGATGGATTAGTAGATTATAACGATGAACTAGAAATGAAGCCTAAAATTCTTTCGTGGAAAGATAAAGGTGACGGTAAAACTTATGAATTCAAAGTTAAAAAAGGGATTAAATGGCAAGATGGTAATGAATTTACAATCAATGACTGGATCTTCACTTTAGAAACTTTAGCGGATAAAGATTACGATGGTCCTCGTTATACTGGTGTGGAAGATATTAAAGGTGCTAAAGAAAAGCACGATGGCAAAGCCGATACTGTATCAGGTATCAAGAAAATTGATGACTATACAGCAGAAGTCACTTTTGATAAGAAGAAAGTAAATAATTTATTAAATTTATGGACAGGCGCTCCAATCAGTGAGAAAGTCTTTAAAGATATTCCAGTAAAGGATATGGGGAAATCACCAGAAGTTCGTAAAAATCCAATCGGTATTGGACCTTTCAAAGTTAAAAAGATTGTTGACGGTGAGTCTGTTGAATTTGAAAAGTTCAAAGACTACTGGCAAGGTGAACCAAAAATCGATAAGGTTAACCTACGTGTAATTGAACAGACTTCATTAACCCAAGCATTAGAAAGTGGAGAAGTAGATATGGCTTCTGTTACTGCACCAATTGCTAAAGAGGTTAAAGAATCTGGAGATGAAAAACTTAAAGTTTTAGAATCACCTTCAACAAGCTACATGATTCTTGGATTTGTATTAAATGATTATGATAAAAAGACGATGAAAATCGGAAAAGAACGTCCGAAGTACCAAGATGTAAGATTACGTAAAGCGATGGCGCATGCAATTAATCGTGATGAATGGATTAAAGCATTCTTATATGGTTATGGAGAAAAAACGAATAGTTTAATTCCATCTAATCACTGGGTAGCAGCGGATAAAGATAAGTTAGAAGATTATAAATATGATACAAAAGAAGCAGAAAAATTACTGGATGAAGCAGGATATAAAGATAAAGATGGAGATGGCTTCCGTGAGGATCCTCAAGGTAAACCATTCGAAGTTAACTTGAAACATTATGCAGGTTCTAATCCGACATTCGAACCACGAACTGCAGCTTTAAAAGGTTACTGGGAAAAAGTTGGTTTAAAAACAAAAGTTCAAATGGTTGAATTTGGTAAGTTTGGTACAGATTTAGAGAATGCTGATAAAGACATGGAAGTGTATTTCAGAAGTTGGTCTCAAGGCGCTGATCCAGACCCATCAGGACTATATCGTTCAGATGCACTTTGGAATGAGTCTCGTTATAATAATCCAGAAGCTGATAAGTTATTAGATGATGCATTAGACTTTGACAAAGTTGGAACAGATAAAGAAAAACGTAAAGACTTATACGTGAAATGGCAACAATTAATGAACAAAGAATTACCAGTTATTCCTATGGCGGAATTAGTAGATACTACGGTAGTTAATGATCGAGTTAAAAACTTTGAAGTATCACTTAAAGGTACAAATCCATCTTATGAATGGGCTGTAGAAGACAAGAAATAATAAAAAAAACCTCGATCCTTATCGAGGTTTTTTTTAAGAAAGAAAGAATGAAGGTGGGAGAATATGAGTGATAGAAGAATTATAGAGGTTAATGATCTAGAGGTTGGATTCGATATCAAAGGTAAGTTCTACAATGCGGTCGATGGCGTATCATTTAGTATAGATCGTGGCGAAGTGATGGGCATCGTTGGTGAATCAGGATGTGGGAAATCTGTGCTTAGTATGTCACTTATGAAACTACTCCCTGAGAAAATTTCTAGAATATCTGGAGGAGAAGTTATATATAAGGGTGAGCATATTGAAAAGAAAACCGAAGAAGAAATCAACAAATTTCGTGGTAAAGAAATTTCGATGATCTTCCAGGAGCCGATGACTTCCTTAAATCCAGTTTTCACAATTGGAAATCAGCTGATTGAAATGATTCAATTACATTTAAAGTTAAATAAACAGCAAGCACGAGAACGTGCAATAGAATTATTAAGACAAGTTGGAATCCCTCGTGCCGACAAGATTGTTGATGAATACCCCCATCAGCTATCAGGTGGCATGCGTCAGCGTGTTATGATTGCGCTTGCTATATCATGTATGCCAAGCTTACTCATTGCTGATGAACCAACCACAGCTTTAGACGTAACTGTTCAAGCTCAAATTCTAGAATTACTGAAAGATGTTCAGACAAAGACGGATATGTCAATTATCTTTATTTCTCATGATTTAGGCGTAATTTCAGAAGTATGTGATACTGTTGCGGTGATGTATGCCGGACGTATAATTGAAAAGGCAACGGTTGCTGAAGTATTTAAGAACCCAAAGCATCCATATACTCAACTTCTACTTAAATCGATTCCGAAATTAGATGAAGAAGTAGAGCGTCTTGAAACGATTAAGGGCATCGTACCTTCCATCACGGAATTAAGATCTGAAGGATGTCGTTTTGCAGAGAGATGTCCATTTGCAATGGATCATTGTTATACAACTACACCAAGGGCGTCGGAGTTTGAAACAGGACATGTAGCATATTGTCATCTATATACTGACGCTAAGGAGGTTGTGAAGTAATGGAGAAAAAAACGATATTAGAAGTTAAAAATTTGAAACAGTATTATCCAATCAAAGGCGGTTTCTTTAAACGCACAGTAGGTCACGTAAAAGCTGTTGATGGTATATCTTTCAAGATATTTGAAGGAGAGACAATGGGTCTTGTCGGTGAGTCAGGTTGTGGTAAGTCAACAGCAGGTCGTACAATATTAAGGTTGCAAGATGCAACAGATGGGACAATCGACTTTCTCGGACAAGATATTACACAGCTCAAAGGTAAAGAATTAAGAGAAGCGCGAAAAGGATTTCAGATGGTCTTTCAGGATCCCTATGCATCACTAAATCCTATGCAGATGGTTGGAGATATTGTTGGTGAACCTATTAGAAATTATTACGGAAAAAAGATGGATGAAATTGAGGATGAGGTTAAGGATCTGCTCAATCGTGTAGGTTTAAATGAAGATGCTTATTACCGCTATGCTCATGAATTTTCTGGTGGACAGCGTCAAAGGATAGGAATTGCACGTGCACTTGCATTAAAACCTAAACTCATCATAGCAGATGAACCTGTTAGTGCCTTGGACGTATCCGTACAATCACAAGTATTAAATATTATGGATGATTTACAGAAAGAGTTTAATCTAAGCTATTTATTTATTGCTCATGACTTAAGTGTAGTGAAACACGTTAGTGATTATATTGGTGTTATGTATCTTGGGCACCTTGTAGAACAAGGGCCAGCAGATGAAGTATACAATAATCCACAGCATCCGTATACGAAAGCACTCATTTCAGCAATACCGGAGATCGATCCTGAAAAGCGTAAAGAGCGTATTATATTAAAAGGTGATCTCCCTTCACCTGCTGATCCACCATCGGGATGTCCGTTCCACACAAGATGTCCTGTAGCAAAAGCAGAGTGTAAGACGATTAAGCCGAGAAGTGTTCAATTAAGTGAAAGACATTATGCTTCTTGCATCTTACTAGAGGAAGGGAGTGCTATAGATGGTTCAGTTAATCATTAAGCGTCTACTATTAATGATTCCGTTATTATTTTTAACATCAATTGTTATATTTGGAATTTCAAAGCTTCAACCAGGAGATGCATTTACTGGGATGGGTGATCCTAAAAATGCTAAATCTGAATACATCGAAGCACAGCGTGAAAAGCTTGGGCTAAATGATCCGATTCATGTACAATACATGAAATGGGGTAAGAACGTAATTAAGGGAGACTTAGGTGATTCTATTCGTTATAAGCGACCAGTTATTGATTTAATAAAAGAAAGAATGCCGAATACAATACTGTTAGGTGTGGTTACTTTAATTATTACATATCTTGCAGCATTTCCATTAGGTATCATTTCTGGACGTAAGCCTTATACGTTTATAGATTATGCGGTTCAATTCTTTAATTATCTCATGCTTGCTGTACCATCATTTGTAGCTGGTGTGTTTGCAATTTATATCTTTGCATTCAAATTAGGGTGGTTCCCATTTTCAGGATCGGTAGCAATCGGGCTTGAAGATGGTTCATTACAATATTATTTAAGTAAGCTATACCATGCAATACTACCAGGAACAATATTGGGGATTCTGTCTACAGCAAGCTATGTTCAGTTTCTACGTAATGATATCATTGAAAATTCACGTAAGGATTATACAAGAACAGCACGTGCAAAAGGATTATCTAAGTCAAAGATTTATAATAAACATATCTTAAGAAACTCGATAATTCCAATCGTTACTTTCTTTGGAGCGGATGTATTGTCAATCTTTGGTGGGGCAGTTATCACTGAAACAATCTTCTCTTATCCGGGTATCGGAAAATTACTCGTAGATTCAATCAGTGGTAAAGATTATCCTCTGATGATGGCGTTATTACTATTCTTCTCTTTCTTAGGGTTACTTGCGAACTTAATCTCAGATATCGCATACAGCATTGTTGACCCAAGGATTAAGAGTAACTAGGAGGATGACTATGAATACAGTAAAAACTGAAACAGTAAACGTAAAACCTAAAAAAGTAGCCAAGTCACCTCTGCAAATTGCACGTGCAAAATTTATGAAAAATAAACTTGCGATGGGCGCATTGATAACTTTATTGACAATCTTTATTATTTCATTGTTATCGCCCCTTATCGCCCCATATGATCCGAATCTTCAGAACTTAGTACTTATTAAAGGTGATATGAGTCCGGAGCACTGGTTAGGAACAGATGCCGGTGGACGTGATATATTAAGCCGATTATTATACTCAGGACGCGTGTCATTAATCTTTGGACTTGTAACAACAGTAGGGTTACTCCTTATTGGTATATTGATTGGAATGATCTCGGGATACTACGGTGGATGGGTAGATACGATACTCATGCGTTTCACTGAGTTCGTAATGTTATTCCCGTTCCTACCATTCGCTATCGTATTAAACGCAACATTCAGCGATAAGATTAAAAACCCATACGGTTCAGCAATGATCTTAGCAGCAGTATTAATCGCGCTGTCGTGGGTCGGAATTGCAAGGCTCGTACGTGGTAAAGTGATGCAGGAGAAAGAAAATGAATATTTTTTAGCCGCAAAATCAATCGGAACACCAACATATAAGATTTTATTCAAACACCTATTCCCGAACATCTTAAGCGTTATTATCGTACAGGCAACATTATTATTCGCAGTACAGATTGTAGCAGAAGCAGGATTGAGTTTCTTAGGATTCGGTATCGATAAAGCTACACCGACATGGGGGAATATGTTATCTGACGCGCAAGAAGGGGATATCCTGCGCGGGAAACCATGGATCTGGATGCCACCAGCGATTGCGATTACAGTAACAATCCTTTGTATTAACTTCATCGGTGAAGGTATTAAAGATGCAATGAACCCTAAATCAAATCGATAGAGGTGATAATATGACAGAACATCACGATGACAGAGAAATTCGTTATGATGAAGACGAACTGATTACAGAGCAGGAAGTGTCTGAAGAAGAAATCACAGAACGAAAGATCGAAATTGAAGAAGAAATCATTGAACATGATCGTAAGTTGATTTAGGAGTGAGGATATGAAAGTAGATATTACTGGAAATCATGACATTATTTCAAATCCATTACTTGTGCCGTCTGTTATTCAGATAATTGCACTTAAAAATGCATTAGTTACAGGTATAGGACTATTACAAAATCATGAAAAACAAGATGATAGAATTTCAATAGATTTACATCATGATGGAGAAGTTGAAGAGACCACTCTATTGGAATTTAAAACTCAACTTGAGCAGATGCTCATAAGTTATTTCAAGTTTGCAAAATTTGAAGTAATAGTTGAAGTACTTTGAAAATAAGCGACTGATAACATAATCAGTCGCTTATTTTTATAAGGAGATTTATATGGAAGATTTAAGGTTAAGATTTTTCAAAAATAATAAACTGGTACAAATTCCAAAGAAAGAAAAAGATAAAATATTATTGTTCGATTGGTTTGTCACTCTGTTTAATCATACTAAAACGTATTCAGAAAAAGAAATCAATGAAATAATCAAAGCATACTACGATGATTATGCAATAATCAGAAGGTACATGGTAGATTACGGATATTTGAAACGAACAGATGATGGGAAGTGCTATGAAAGGGTGAAGTGAGGTGGACGGTCTTTTTAAAGAAAATAAGAAGCTTTTAATCATTACTTTTATTTTTACTTTAATAACTGCACTGCTGACAGTATCTGTACCATTACTGCTTACAACTGTATTTGGTGAGAATTATAATATCAATAAAAGCACGCTTTGGTTAGTCATCATTTTCATGTTCATAACATACGTCATTCAAATTGTCATGGTGTATATTAGAGAGCATTTTGCCTATTCGTTTAATGTAAGCCATACGCATAAATTGTATCGACTGATGCATAAAATGAACTATGATGATCTACTTCAAAAAGAACCGACATATCTTATTGACCGATTTGCTATGATTGTAAACAGTTTCTATATGTTTATCGCAAATAGCATTACCAGTTTAATGAGCAATATTATTATTTTGCTTGTATGCCTTGCGATTGTACTGAAAATTAATTTATGGCTTGCAGTCATATTGTTTATACTGATTCCTATCAACTACTTTGGATATAAACTGATCAATAAAAAATTGATGGAAAAAAGTAAGGTTATGCAGCAGCAGACATCTACAGGGTATAAAGAAATCATTGGTGTATTTAATAATGTTGATATGATTAAACAAGCGACATATGAACGTATAGAAAATTTAATCAGACCTTCTGTTCATCGTATATTTCATTCGATGAAAGAAGTAAATAAATTCGCGCAAAGCACGAGTTTAATGATTAAGTTATTAAACAGCTTTATTCAGAATATGATGTATTTTGTACTCGCTTATTTTATCTATACAGGACAGACTGAAGTAAGTGCGCTTGTTATTGTGAGTATCGTATTACCGATATACTTTGTATCATTACAAGCATTTACAAGTATCAACTTAGAATATCGTGATATGCAGGTGTCCAATGAATTTATTACAGATGAAATTTTGCCTGTAGTTGAAAAAGAAGGACATAAAAGCATTGATGGAATTGATAAAATAACAATTAAAGATGCAACTGTTAAAATTGGCGATCGTATCTTTCAATACCATGTGGACGAGACATTTAACAAAGGTGATATCGTCTTTGTTACAGGCACGTCAGGAAGTGGGAAGAGTACATTGATGAAGAGCTTATTAAAGTATAGAACAAGTTCAGGCGTAATGATTAATGAACAAAGTGTCAATGAACTTAATAATCAAAATTTACGTGAACATATTTATTATCTTTCTCAGGATAGTTCCATATTACCGATATCAATCAAGCATAATATCGCATTCGGGAAAGATGAAAGTGCGATTGACTGGGATATGATGAGCGGTCTGGATGTATTACAGTCAGTATTAACACATCATAATTTAGATGAAGTTATCTATGAAAAAGGTACGAACTTCTCAGGTGGAGAAAAGCAGCGTATTATGATTTCACGACTATTCCATGAACAGGTAGACTGTGTCATTTTAGATGAGGTGACAAGTAACATTGATAAAGCCTCACAGCAGATGATTCTGGAATCAGTGTTAAAGTATTGTAATGACAAAATTGTATTTATAATCTCTCATGATCCGGAGGTCGAACGATTTACAAATAGAACGTTAAAGGTGGGGTGACGAAGTGCTTGCACTGGAAGTTCAAAATTTAAGTAAAGTATTTAAAAATAAGAATGATGTTGTAAATGCGGTAGATAATGTGTCTTTTAGTATTCAAAAAGGAAAGATAACTTGTCTGCTCGGTGAAAATGGTGCTGGGAAGTCTACATTAATTAAATGCCTTGTAGATTTGATTATTCCGGATAGGGGAACGATTCATTACCATATTGGTAATAATCCATTATCTCAGATAGGATGTATTCTAGAAGGAGAACGAAACGTTTATTATTATTTAACGGTGTACGATAATTTGTTCTATTTTGGCAAGTTAAATAAATTAAGACGTAATCAATTGAATCATCGAATTGATGAAGTGCTTGAGGTATTAGATTTATCGCATAAGAAATTTACTTATGTAGCAGAATTATCGAGAGGGATGCAACAAAAAGTTGCGTTAGCAATAGTTATGATTCGCGATCCTGAGCTCCTTATACTTGATGAACCTACACTTGGCTTAGATGTGCAATCTACAAATAGTTTGATGGAATACTTATTGAAGTTAACGAATGCAGGAAAGACCATCATCTTAACGACACATCAAATGGACGTTGCCGAACAGCTCGCTGATCAAATCATCTTATATAAGGATGGTCGTATTATAAAAGACATATCTAAACAGGAATTATTTGCTTCATTTCAAAATGAATCTTATGTAAATATCGTTACTGATAAGAAAGTAACAGGATATATAAGCGAAGATATGATCTATCGAATAGATATGAATATATTATCGAAATTTATACAGAAAGCAAATGAACAAAATATTCAAATCAAAGAAATCACGACCGAGAGACAAGATTTGAAATCGATATTTGTACAAGTGATAGGTGAGTATGATGATTGATATACTATATGCAGAATTTATCAAGTTTAAAGGAATGTTCAAGCGATATTATGTGGATTCTATTGCTGAAATTATTTCATATTTGATATTATTTTCTGGTCTTACTTATGCAGTAGTGACAAGGGATAGTGGGAATAGCAATATTGTTGCACAGTTATTGATAGGAATATTTGTATGGTATATCGGTATCAATGCAATCGCAATATTTACTTTTATATTACAAGAGGAGATGCAGCTGGGAACTCTTGAACAAATTTTTCTGACCAAGACAAATTTAAATTTAATGCTGCTTGGTCGAGCAATTGCAACGTTTATTTTTGATGCAATTGGAGGCATAATACTGTCATCGGGAACATTATTGTTTATCTTTATCTTCTCACCTGATTTAGTTAAAGGACACTTTAATCTTATACCGTTACTCAATCCATTAATGATACTTATATTAATATTGACGATGTTAGGAATATATGGGTTTTCATTTTTGTTAGCTGGTCTATCCATTATTTTTAAAAGAATATCTGCGATTACTGTTATTTTGAATTATATATTTTTATTTTTTACGGGTGTATTAGTTAGTGGCAATAATTTACCGTTCGTATTAGATATTTTTTCAAAATGTTTACCGATAACATGGGGTATTATTAATATCAATGCTATATTTGATGGAACTGTTTCAATAGGTGAGATAATAATGCTCATTATTAATTCGTTTGTATATTTTGTAATTGGTGTGATAGTGTTTAATCGTTTGTCATATTATGCAAGAAAGAAAGGATCACTCAATCAATATTGAGATGCACGTATGCATGATGGATGGTGCTTAATGGTAAGATTCTGCATTTACTAGAGTATGTTTGATCACAACTACTCGGAAACGCCCAAATACTCATCTGTTTGTGCACAAAATGCCCAAACACTAACCTATATGGGCACAACACTATGAAAACGCCTGAACCATCACCGGTTCAGGCGTTCTTAATTGAACTTTAACTTACCTTCTCTTTCTTCCGAGTCCCATTGCGTTTTCCATTTTCTTTAACATCTTGAATGATTTCTTACGTGCTTTCTCAGCACCTTCGTCTAATATTCTGTCTAATTCCTCAGAGTTCATATAATACTCATATTTCTCCTGGAATGGCGTAATAAATTCAACCATGACGTCAGCAAGATCGGATTTAAAGTCGCCATATCCTTTGCCTTCATACATTGCTTCAAGTTCGGCGATTGTCTTACCGGTAAATATTGAATAGATGCTGAGTAGATTCGAGATACCTGGCTTATTTTCCTTATCATATTTCACAATTCCGTCAGAGTCTGTTACTGCTGATTTAATTTTCTTAGCGACAGTATTTGGCGGGTCTAGTAATGAGATGAATCCTTTCGTGTTGCTGTCAGATTTACTCATTTTCTTCGTCGGTTCCTGTAAGCTCATAATTCTGCCACCGACTTTAGGCATGCGTATCTCAGGGATTGTGAAGATGTCGTTATAACGTGCGTTGAAGCGTTCTGCTAAGTCGCGTGTTAATTCCAGATGTTGCTTCTGATCTTCACCAACGGGTACGATGTTCGTTCCATATAAAAGAATGTCTGCCGCCATTAGTGGTGGATATGTGAGTAATCCTGCAGGTATGCCTTCTTTACGGTCTTTCGCTTTATCTTTGTATTGTGTCATACGTTCTAATTCGCCGATTGATGAGATAGTAGTCAGCATCCATCCAGCCTGAGCATGTGCCGGGACTTCTGACTGAATGAAGAGTGTCACTTTTTCTGGGTCGAGTCCACTTGCTAGGTAAAGGGCTGCGAGTGAGCGGATGTTCTTACGTAGTGCCGCTTTGTCCTGTGGTACTGTGATAGCATGCTGATCAACGATGCAGAAATAGCAGTCGTACTCATCTTGTATCTCTGTAAATTGCTTCAATGCGCCGATATAGTTACCAATTGTCGGAACCCCGCTCGGCTGTATACCTGAGAATAATGTTTCCATTTGATTAACTCCTTTGATTAAGTTTCTTCTATATTATTATTCATTGTACTATAAAATATACATTATCGAAATATGACGATTGTGAAACTTTATGAAAACGTATTGTTATTATTGTTTGATGGGTGTATAGTGTAAGAGTAAATATTAAAAGTTTTATTTAGGTTCTTGCTTAAGATATAAATAAGGCAAAAATGTGAATTATCTGAAAGTAATATAAAATCTTTTTAAAATATTAGAGAATTCTCATTTAATTTTAATGTTTACGTATTATAATGACATTATCAGGTTAGGAAAGACAAATAGTTTAAAGATTTGTCAAATCATATGTTTAACGTCCCGGTATTCGGGTATATAGGTAGAGTACACACCTCGTATGAAAGAACTAACCGATAAATCTAAACAATTAGGAGAGTGAGATGTATGGTAACATTATTTACTTCACCAAGTTGCACATCTTGCCGTAAAGCGAAAGCATGGTTACAAGAACATGACATTCCGTATACGGAGCGTAATATTTTTTCAGAAAACTTATCAATTGATGAGATTAAAGCGATTTTAAGAATGACAGAAGATGGTACAGATGAAATTATCTCTACACGTTCTAAGACATTCCAGAAATTAAATGTAGATATCGATTCATTACCATTACAAGATTTATACGATATTATTCAGAAGAATCCTGGATTACTTCGTCGTCCGATTATTTTAGATGAGAAACGTCTTCAAGTTGGATACAACGAAGATGAAATCAGAAGATTCTTGCCACGTAAGGTTCGTACATTCCAATTATTAGAAGCACAACGTATGGTAGAATAATATTGATATAAAGAGAGGTGCCTGCATTTTGCAGGTACCTCTTTTTATAAACAGTTTTATTGTAGGAAATCTTTTCTTCGTGTACAATGATATTACCATTCATACATAGGATTGGAGGAATGACTCATGAGAATAGAGCGAGTGAATGAATCAACTTTAAAATTTTATTTGACATATACTGATATTGAAGCGCGTGGTTTCAAGCGTGATGATCTGTGGACGAGCCGCAAGAAAGGTGAGGAATTCTTCTGGTCTGTGATGGAAGAGGTTAATGAGGAAGAGGATTTCTTTTTCGATGGTCCGTTATGGATACAAGTCCATGCCTTTGATAAAGGAATTGAGGTTGTTGTAACAAAATCTAAGAATGATGATCTGCAGTTACCAGAAGATGACAGTGACTTAAATATAGATGAGAAAGTGAATGATTTTATTAATAATTCAATGCACAGCGATTCTGAACTACGTGATTTACTTATGCGTGCGTCAGAAGAATCGACAGAACAGTTCTTTATTGTACACTTTGATGATCTAGAAGATTTGATTCAATTTAGTTATCATAATTATGAAGATGTAGACATTGAAGACTTATTGTATATGTATGAAGGTAAGTATTATTACTATGTAGAGTTCGATGACCATATGTCAGAAGATGCGATTCATAGTTATATTGCACATATACTGGAATATGCGGATGAGACACAAATCTCTCACGAACAGCTGGATGAATACGGTAAGATTGTGATGAGTCACAATGTAAAGCGTCAAGTAAAGCAGTATTTTAAACAGTAATCTTTACAAAATCTTATAGAATCAAAACAGCACTTTCTGATATATATCATCAGGAGGTGCTGTTTTTTGATTCAGGCGATGAATAGCAATGGAGAATTAGTACAAGCACAGTTTGCAGCGCGTAATCAACATTATTATTGTCCGGTATGCCACCAGAAGGTTGTGCTGAGAAGAGGAGAGATGAAGATTCCTCATTTCTCGCATATTTCAACACATGATTGTTTCAGTAACGTCTACCGTAAAGAGTCGCTCAGTCATCTGCAAGGGAAGTATATGCTTTACCGCATGTTCGGGGCACATCAAGCATCTCTTGAATACTTTATCAGTGAGATTGAGCAGATTCCTGATATTCTGCTGAAAGAAGGGGTTGCATTAGAACTTCAGCTATCAGTAATTCCTGCGCGAATAGTTGCAAGCAGGACAGCAGGCTATCAGTCGCTCGGCATGAAAGTGTGCTGGATTACCGATTATCGTTCGCTTAAGATAGAGGAAGATATACTCATATTGAATTATTTTCAGCAGTCATTGATCTATTATCCGTCACATACTTTGTTTGTACTGGACAATGCAGATGAGACACTTTATGCACTGAAGATTCAGCAAGTAGTGGGACGTTTTAAATATAAAGTGCAGCGGTTTACAGTGCAATCAAAGGAAGAGCTCTTCCATCATATGATACACTCACTACTGAAATCGGCACATAAGGTGATGAACGATAGAGACGTGCAGCAGTATATTAGAAACTGCGTTGCGAGACGCTCTGTATTAGAACCGACATTAAGTGCACTCTATCAGCTGAATATTCACAAGGACAATATACCTTTACACTATCGCATCATTCTGCCTGAGCAGATACTGTTGAATGCGCATCCAATCTATTGGCAGCTGGAACTGGAACGCATGGTTCATCATGATGCGTTTACATTAGAGGCATTCAGTTCGGTATTGAATATTCATCCTGCAGCACAGTGTTATGGTCATGAACTTTCTTTATGCACACACATTTTACAAGAATATTATCGGATATCGAAGCAAATACGTGCAATTTCCGCGAAAAAATGAGAAAATTAAGATAAATTTATTTTAGGAGGCTATTTATGTCAGAATTGATTACTAGAGATGAACAGAAACTAGAGAATACATGGGACTTAACTACAATCTTTGAAAGTGATGACGCATGGGAAAGTGCATTCAAGAAGCTTGAAGGATACCTCGGCCGAGAAGAAGAAATAAAAGGGAAAATCGGTGATAGTGCAGAAAACTTATTAGAAGCATTGCTATTAGATGCTGAAATCGATGAACAGCTCGGAAAAGTTTATGTATATGCACACTTAAAGCACGATCAGGATACTTCAGATGCGAAGTATACAGCATTAGAACAGCGCGCTGCAAATTTAGCGAGCCAGTTCAGTGCACGCTGGAGCTTTATGCTGCCTGAATTGATGTCGATTGACGAAGCGACTTTAAAATCTTATGTCGCTGAGCTGGATGGCTTACAGCGCTTTAAGTTTGATTTAGAGCGCATCAATAAGAAGCGTCCACACGTGTTAAGTGAAAGTGAAGAGAAGATTCTTGCAGAAGCGTCTGAGGCATTATCTGCGTCGACAAACACATTCGGTATGTTTAACAATGCTGACTTGAAGTTTGATAACGTCAAAGATAAAGAGGGGAACAGCTTACCATTATCTCACGGCAACTATATTACCTATCTAGAATCAGATGACCGTGTGTTAAGAGAGAATGCATATAAAGAAGTGTATTCAAAGTATGGACAGTTCAACAATACGTTAGCACAGACATTAGCAGGTAAAGTGAAGGCGAGTGTATTTTCAAGCAAAGTTCGAAACTACGAAAGTGCACGTGCACAGGCCCTGTCTAACAATGATATTCCAGAATCGGTTTATGATAATTTAGTGCAGACAGTGAATGATAACTTGCACTTATTACATCGCTATACGAAGCTGCGTAAGGAATTACTTGGATTAGATGAAATGCATATGTATGATATGTACACGCCAGTAATTCAGGATGAGAAATTCGAAGTGACATATGAAGAAGCGAAAGCGTGGATGCTGAAAAGTTTAGAACCTATGGGATCTGAGTATACAGATGTCATCAAAGAAGGTTTAACGAATCGCTGGGTGGATGTTTATGAGAATAAGGGCAAGAGAAGCGGAGCATACTCTTCAGGTACGTTCGGTACTAATCCATTCATCTTAATGAACTGGACAGATAGTGTGAACAACACATTCACCTTGACGCATGAATTCGGACATAGTGCACATAGTTATTTCTCAAGAAATAATCAGCCGTCAAATATGTCAGGCTATTCTATCTTCGTAGCAGAAGTTGCCTCAACTTGTAATGAAGCATTACTTGCTGATTATATGTATAAGCATCTAGATGATGATAAGAAGAAGCTCTATTTACTGAACTATCAGTTAGACGGATTCCGCGGTACAGTGTTCAGACAGACGATGTTTGCAGAGTTTGAATATTTAATTCATACACTTGCTGAACAGAATGAGCCGTTGACAGCAGAGCGACTAAACGCAGAGTATCGCAAGTTAAACGAGAAGTATTACGGGGACGCTGTAATTACAGATGACTATATTCAATATGAATGGAGCAGAATTCCACACTTCTATTACAATTACTATGTGTATCAATATGCAACTGGATATAGTGCAGCATACGCATTAAGTAAGAAGATTTTAGAAGAGGGGCAACCAGCAGTTGAAAAGTATATCAATGAATTCCTGAAAGCCGGAAGTTCTGATTATCCGATCGAAGTGCTGAAGAAAGCAGGTGTCGATATGAACGAAAAAACACCAATTGAAAATGCATGTAAAGTATTTGAAGAACGTCTGGATGCATTCGAAGCATTAATCAAATCAAGGTCGTAACACTCGCGAACAGACACGCGCAAAATCACGAAAAGATACAAAGACTTTGTGAAATCGTTTACAATATGTCTATTTTGTGAACGATAGATAAAAACGTTGAAATGAACAATCACACATGTTATATTTTATACATGAAATTGATCACATACCAAACATACCCCTTTGTTTGAGTGAAAGATTTCTCCCATCCCCTTTGTTTAATACCGTGTATACAGACACGGTATTTTTTTATGCCTTCTTTTAAAGTTAACATATAGTAGATAAAATCACCCGGACAATACTGAGGATACGTATTGTTCGGGTGATTTATTTTTGAATATAAATTCTATATACTGACCTTTCTCCAGAAAAGATCATGGTCATAGTGGACATCTTCTATTAATCGCTGCATCTTCAATTTACGTAGTTCATTGATGAGCAGAGGTTTCGGCCATTCATAGATGACTTCGAGCTCTGATTCACTGACGAGCTCCTGTTCGTTGATATAGTCCATGAGTTTTGGTGGTAGTTCTTTTTCTATAGGAACATCCATCAATTCACTGATAATATACGTATAGATTGAATAGTTCTGAATGCCTTCCACCTTCAACCCCTCATCTTCGAAGTTTTCATTGAAGAACACGAGTGTCGGTGTATAGTTGACATCCATTTCGTTCGAAATATGCTGATCGCATTTTAGTGATGTAGTCACATGACTGCTTTTAATATCCTCTAAGAATACTTCAACATCAATCCCTGCTTTGTCCGCTGAATGGAGTATCAGTTCTTTGGTGATGATATCCTGTTTCGGCATAATAGCATTCTGGATGTAGTTCAAAAAGTGTGCAGCCTTTTTGCGACCTTGCAGTTCAGCGGCTTTAAATGCAAGTGCGATATTATCATCGATTGTCGTACTTTGCGCCTGACATTTAGTCAGGACTTTCAGGCTCGGCAGAAGAATCTGCTTAATGTCGACAAACTGATTATATTCTATTTGTAGCTTACGAAGTAACGATTTCATCTGCCATGAGTCCTTACAGAAGGGATCGAAGAAAGAATAGATTTCGATTTTCTTCTTAGGCATCAATGGTTCATATTGTTTTTCGCGTACAAGCTGTAAATGATTCATTGTATTCACCTGCAATTAATATTCAGCATTCACCATATGTTCTGCTGTTAATGTCAGCCTTTGTAATAGATACGTTCTGACATCCTTATCCATATCCACTTCATGTGCTGCCCTGTACATGTTCTCAAGCCATGCGTCCTTTTCTTGTGAACCTATAGTAAACGGCATATGTCTGCCACGTAGCATTGGATGACCATGCTCATCTGAGTATAGTGTAGGTCCACCAAGAAACTGTGTTAAGAATTGTTTCTGTTTACGGCTCGTTTCTTCGAAGTCGCCAGGAAACAGATGGTTGATACGTGTATCATGTGCGACATATCGATAGAAGATATCAATCATCTCATACAACGTTTCCTGACCGATTTGTTCAAATGGCGTGTTCAATATGCCAGCTCCTTTTTAACTAAATATATCATGTATATTCCTTTTTAAAAGTTTTTTGCTTGTAACTGCACGAAATGATCATAGAATCGCTGTACTTTATTTTTACTTACAGAAACAGGGATACTGTGCTGTTTTAGTAAGTTATCGAATATTTGTTTACCGCTATCGTAATCTGAGACTTCATATTCAAGTTCGAAGTCTTCTGTATCCAGATAGGCACTGGCATCAAGTACAAGCAGGCCGGATTCGTATTCCGTCTCCATGCGTTCAGTTGATAATGCGCCGAATACTTTCAGCGGTGCGTGGATATCCCGTCTGATCAGTTCACTGCGAATGGGTTCCGGTAGCGTATCTACTTCATAGAAATCTTGTGTTAGATCGCTATCATCAAGTGGAATATTATATTCCATGACGCCAATCTGCTGAGGAATCTTCAATGTCATCTCTTTAAGCTTTCCGGCGTCTCTTATGCGCAGTGCGATGTGCTTATCTCTAAGCTTGAAGTCTTTCGTATCCATATAGAAGTTGGTCTGCGTAAAAGGCGATACGTCTTTAAAGTAAAGTGATTTAAGTAAGGCATAGCTTTCATAGTTAAGCATGTTCTTGAATTCGATTTCCAGGTGATTCATCGTGAGCCTCCAATAATAAATGTTAACTTTATTATGCGAAAACTGTACTTTTAAGTAAAGAAATTAACATATTTTATATAGAAATTATCAATCCGTTAAAGTTATGTGCCGTTTTATGTTAAAATATTGTTGTTAAGGAGTGGATATTATGAATTTACATGTCAACGAAATCAAACTGGAAGATAACAAAGTCAAGATATATACAGAGGAATCACAACTGGACGTTACAGCAACAGGAACAATGGTCGTAGATAGTGATCATATGCAGTTTGTCTATCTGCTGGATGATGGGGAATTCCATCACTTACGATTTGTCCAGGAAACATGGCCGATGTTAAAGCAGTATCAGGATAAAGACTGGTATCTATACGGAACGCTACAGTTAGATAACTTTAAGGAAGAACTGCAGTTTCTGCTTGAGAACATAGAAGGTAACTATAACTATGGGAAAGAATTTACAGAGAGTGTTGAGCATGCATTTGAATTGTAGGACGGAGTGAGCGTATGAATCAATGGGATTTATTCTTGTCGCCGTATTATCAGGCGGTTGATGAACTTAAAGTGAAGCTTAAAGGCATAAGGAAACAGTTTATTAATGAAGGTAAATCATCACCAATTGAATTTGTGACCGGACGCGTAAAGCCGGTACCAAGCATTATCGAGAAAGCGAATACGAGAGGAATCGCATTTGATAAGCTCAGTGAAGAGATGTATGATATTGCGGGTTTAAGGTTGATGTGTCAGTTCGTAGATGATATCGATGTTGTCGTTAATATGCTTAAAGCAAGAAGTGACTTTGAAGTCGTTGAAGAGCGTGATTATATCAAAGATACGAAGGAAAGCGGATATCGCTCGTATCATGTCATCATCAAGTATCCGATAGAAACGTTATCGGGCCAGAAGTTTATTCTTGCAGAAATTCAGATTCGTACACTTGCCATGAATTTCTGGGCAACGATTGAACATACGCTGCGCTATAAGTATAGTGGGGACTATCCACCGGAAATCAGAACGAGACTGGAACGTGCGGCTGAAGCTGCATTTCTGCTGGATGAAGAGATGTCTGAAATTCGTGAAGAAATACAGGAAGCACAAAAATATTATACCGAACAACGCAGCGAAAAACGCTAAGAGGTGAAGCGATGAGATATGCAATATTGACTAAAGGTGACTCTAAGAGTAATGCTTTAAAGCAGAAGATGGTCAGTTATATGAATGACTTCAATATGACAGAAGATACAGCGACTCCTGAAATTGTCATCTCTGTTGGGGGAGACGGGACATTACTTCAGGCGTTTCATACATATAGTCATCAACTGGAAGAAACGAGTTTTGTTGGTATACATACGGGACATCTTGGCTTCTATGCAGACTGGCTCCCGCATGAAGTGGAAAAACTGATCATTGCAATCAATAATGATTCATTCCAGGTCATCGAATACCCGCTTGTTGAAGTTGTTGTCAGATACGATGAAGGTAAGGCGAGTCGATATCTCGCACTGAACGAAGCTACTGTAAAGACACATAATGGTGCAACGCTGGTCGCAGATATAAGTTTAAGAGGTGAGCTATTTGAACGTTTCAGAGGCGATGGATTGTGTATTTCAACACCGAGCGGCTCTACGGCATATAATAAAGCGCTTGGCGGTGCACTGATACATCCTTCATTGGATGCAATTCAAGTGACCGAAATTGCTTCGATTAACAATCGTGTGTTCCGTACAGTCGGTTCACCGCTCGTACTCCCTAAACATCATAATTGTCAGGTGGAACCTGCAAATCCAATCACGTTACAGCTTACATTTGATCATATCACTGCGGATCATAAAGGTGTTTCGTCGATACAGTACCGTGTTGCGGATGAGAAAGTGAGATTTGCACGATTTAGACCCTTTCCTTTCTGGAAACGTGTGCACGATTCATTTATCGCAAGCGAATGAAACAGCTTACTTATGCAGTGACAGAACAGATAACAGTTAAGAAATTTCTTCAGAACCATCAATATAGCAGAAAGAGTATAAGCGCCATTAAACAAAATGGTGCTTTACTTGTTAATGGGCGTCAGGTGACGGTGCGATATGAGATGCATAAGGATGATACTTTAACTGTCTGGCTCCCGGATGAATCAAGAAGTAAAGCACTTATAGCAAGTCATATTCCAATACGAATACACTATAACGATGAGTATCTGATCGTTGTGTCTAAACCCCCTTTTATGAATACGATACCTTCAAAGCAGCATCCGCATGACAGTTTGATAGAAGCAGTATATGGTTATCTGGAAACGCACGGTGATAAGAGCGTGCTCCATCCAGTCAGCAGGTTAGATCGTGATACGAGTGGACTTGTTGTATTCAGCAAACATCAGCTGACCCATCATCTGTTAACAGGGAAGATAGAGAAATTCTATCTTCTCATTGCTGCAGGTCATGTGAAAGACCATGGTAACTATGTCTATCCGATTGACAGAGCATCTGATTCTATCATTACACGTACTGTTGCTATTAACGGACAGCATGCACGTACAGAATATCATTTAATAGATTATGATGCAGCGTTAGATATAAGTCTTGTACACGCAAAGTTACATACAGGTAGAACGCACCAGATTAGAGTGCATTTCAGTGCAGCTTTACATCCGCTTGCTGGAGATAGCCTCTATGGGGGCAATTCATTGATGAATAGACAGGCGTTACACGCAGCTGAAGTACGCCTGACCCATCCGATTACAGGGGAAAAGCTGCATATTCTTGATGCCCTACCGGAGGATCTTGAAACATTATTAGTAAATATGGAGGTACATCATGGCAGAACAAGATTTTATGACTGACGAAGCAATGTATGATAAAGCATTGCTCGATTCACTCTTATTGAATAATGAAATAGATGCATTTCGTGATGAATTCCTGGAACTTCATACATACGACCAAGGAGCATACTTTACTCAAGCAGATGATGAACTGAGAAATCAGATGTATCATTTATTATCTCCGAAAGAAGTCGCAGAGTTGCTTGAGACGACAGAAATGGAAGATGAAGATTACGATCATATCTTCGATACGATGGATGCGCGTTATGCCAGTGATATGCTGTCTGAAATGTCATTTGATAATGCGGTCGATCTACTGAAGATCTTACCGAAAACAAAAGTTGCAAGCTTACTGCTGTTGATGGATAAAGACGCTTCAGAAGAAATTAAAGCGTTATTGCATTATGAAGAAGATACAGCTGGAAGTTTGATGACAACTGAATATATTTCAATTTCAGAGATGATGTCCGTGCGTGAAGCAATGATTCATGTAAAGGAGCAAGCACCAAAAGCTGAGACAATCTATGTCATCTTTGTGCAGAACGACAAAAAGAAGCTCGTCGGTGTTATTTCACTCAGAGAATTAATTGTAGCAGAAAATGATGCATACGTAGAAGAAGTGATGAATGAACGTGTTATCAGTGTCAATGTTGCTGATGATCAGGAAGATGTTGCGATGATTATGCGAGATTATGACTTTCTTGCAGTACCTGTCGTTGACTATCAGAATCATCTGCTCGGGATTATTACGATTGATGATATCCTCGATGTTATTGACGAAGAAGCGAGTGAAGACTACTCTAGACTTGCCGGTGTCAGCGATATTGACTCGACGAAAGATACGGTCTTTACAACAGCACGCAAACGACTGCCGTGGCTGATGATTCTAACGGTACTTGGAATGATCACAGCAACGATCCTTGGCAATTTTGAAGAGACGCTGGAGAAAGTAGCACTGCTTGCAGCTTTTATCCCAATTATCGGGGGAATGGCCGGGAATTCTGGTACACAGAGTCTGGCGGTTGCAGTGCGCGGGATTTCTACGGGTGAAGTGGATGAGCAGAGTAAAGTAAAGCTCGCACTCAGAGAAGCGGGATCTGGATTGCTTTCAGGATTGTGTTGTGCGGTATTATTGTTTATTATTATTGTATTGATTTATCAAACGCCGATTCTTGCACTCATCGTTTCCTTTAGTTTAACGATTGCGATGACGGTGGCAACATTGTCTGGTGCATTGGTCCCGTTACTCATGCACAGAATGAAGATAGATCCTGCAGTTGCAAGTGGTCCTTTTATTTCGACAATCAATGATATTATCAGTATGCTGATCTATTTCAGTCTTGCAACGACATTTATGAGCTATTTAGTTTAGGAGGGTTATATGGAAAATCATGACCAGTTAATTTCACTCGTTGTAGTCGTAGTATGTGCGTTTTTAACGCCGATACTGCTCAATAGACTACGTATTACATTCCTGCCGGTTGTTGTTGCAGAGATATTGATGGGGATTATCGTCGGAAAATCATTGTTCAATTGGGTAGAAAGAACAGAGATGCTGAATATCTTATCGACGCTCGGCTTTATTTTCCTTATGTTCTTAAGTGGTCTGGAAATTGACTTTAAGACATTTAAATCAAAGCCTGGCACTAAAAAAGGAAAAGAACCGAATCCTTTAATTTTAACGCTCTCTATATTTCTCGGGATACTGCTGTTAAGTATTGGCGCTGCCTATCTCTTTAAATGGGCTGGACTTGTTGATGATGTCCTGCTGATGGTTATTATTATCTCGACAATTTCGCTTGGTGTCGTTGTACCGACATTAAAGGAAATGAATCTGATGCAGACGAGTATCGGACAAATCATCTTACTTGTAGCCGTAATCGCAGACCTAGCGACAATTCTCCTGTTAACGCTCTATGGAACATTGCATGCAGAAGGGGATTCTCCGGTATGGCTGATCGGGAT
This sequence comes from Macrococcus psychrotolerans, assembly GCF_038095555.1. Classification (NCBI taxonomy): domain Bacteria; kingdom Bacillati; phylum Bacillota; class Bacilli; order Caryophanales; family Staphylococcaceae; genus Macrococcus; species Macrococcus psychrotolerans. The sequence continues at coordinate 678,437 of NZ_CP124591.1, forward strand.
ACTCGTCGTATTCACTGCACTCTTCTATGTGATGGGGAACCGTCTGAAGAAGTTAGAGTTTCTGCATAATTTAATGGCAGGAACAACGCAGATTGGAATACGTGCGGTATTTGCTCTTATTCTGTTACTTGTTGCACTTGCTGAAAGTGTCGGTGCAGAGAATATCCTTGGTGCATTCTTAGCGGGATGTGTCGTGAGTTTACTCGGTCCTGACAAAGATATGGTCGACAAGCTTGATTCATTCGGCTATGGGTTCTTTATTCCGATATTCTTCATTATGGTAGGGGTGGACCTCGATATTCCATCATTATTTATGGATCCATCGAAGCTTGTGTTAATCCCCATCCTATTCATCGTATTCTACTTGACGAAAGCGATACCCCTTGCAGTATTGCTCAAGTGGTATGATAAGCAGACGGTGCTTGCATCAACCTTTCTACTGACTTCAACATTGTCACTCGTTATCGCCAGTGCCAAGATTGCTGAGAGATTAGGTGCGATAGATAGCTCAACATCAGGAACTTTGATTCTTGCAGCAGTGATTACTTGCGTGATCGTGCCCGTCTTCTTTAAGAAGCTCTTCCCGGTGCAGTTAAGCGAAGAGAAAGTCATTCGAATTGCATTCATCGGAAATAATCAGCTCTCGATACCTGTAGCACAAAGCTTTAAATCAGCGCTGTATATGCCAACAATTATCTACAGGAAGAGTAACGATGCACGTCAAATCAGTGATATCGATGTCATTGAGATTGATGAATATACTTACGATGAATTAAATTCAATCGGATTGTTCGATTTTGATATCGTCGTATGTTCAGCAAATGATGAATCGATTAACCGCAGTGTGGCATTGATGGCAAAAGAAGAAGGTGTTGAGCGTGTTATCTGTCGCGTAGAGTCCAAGAAAGAAGACGATGAACTATTGGAGGCAGATATTGAAATCTTCAGTGAATTCCAGAGTACGAAGACATTGCTGAAAGGTCTGATCGAGTCACCGAACATGCTGAATTTATTGTCTAACGTAGAGACATCACTGTATGAGATAGAAATGTTGAATACGCGTTATCATGAAATGCGTCTACGTGAGTTTCCGTTCAGTGGCGATATTATCTTCGTCCGCATATTACGCGGCAAAGATTCAATCGTACCTCATGGAGAAACCGAATTACACTTTAAAGACCGTCTTATCGTAACAGGGTCAAGAGAGTATGTAGATGAAATTAAGCGGGAACTCGAATTATTCTAAGTTTACAGTACGCCTGAAGGAAACTTCAAGGCGTATTTTTTATTGAAGTCTCCAATTATTATTTCTTAAAAATATATTATTTTTTACTGAAATTCAAATGAACTTCTGATATATTTAGTAGTAGGTACTAGAACTTACTTTTATAAAAGGAGACTTATATGTTAAATTTTCAGGATAAAGTGTATGTCATTATGGGTGTGGCGAATAAACGCAGTATCGGATATGGTGTGGCACAAGTATTAGATGAAGTTGGTGCTAAGCTGATATTTACATATCGTAAAGAGCGTAGCATGAAAGAACTGGAACGTCTGCTCCCTAATTTAAAGAATAATCATGATGCACTGATGATTCAATGTGATGTGCAAGAAGACGCGGATGTCGTACGTGCGTTTGAACAGATTAAAGCTGAAGTAGGGCATATCGATGGCGTGTTCCATTCGATCGCATTTGCCAATATGGAAGATCTGCGAGGTCGCTTTATTGATACGACCCGTGAAGGGTTCCTACTTGCTCAGGATATCAGCTCATACTCGTTAACGATTGTAGCGAGAGAAGCGAGTAAGTTAATGTCTGAAGGTGGATCTATCGTGACGACGACATATATTGGAGGAGAATTCGCGATTCCGAACTATAACGTCATGGGCGTTGCGAAAGCAAGCCTTGAAGCCAATGTCAAATATTTAGCATTAGACCTCGGTCAAGATGGTATCCGTGTGAATGCCGTATCACCAGGACCGATTCGTACATTAAGCGCAAAAGGCATCGGAGACTTTAATACGATATTAAAACGGATCGAAAATGAAGCACCGTTAAAACGTAACGTAGATACGTTGGAAGTTGGTAAGACAGCACTGTACCTGTTAAGTGATTTATCAAGTGGTGTCACCGGAGAAAATATTCATGTGGATAGCGGTTATCATATTGTAGGATAAAACTGGACTATAAAACGAGAGGCTAGGACATGTGTCCTAGCCGTTTAGGTTATTCTCCAAGTTTAAACGTTTCCAGTACATTCCATGTTCCGTTTTCTAATTGGTAACATAGACAGACTTTATCGATTACTTCCTGATGGCTTTCATCTTTCATCTGTAGCTGACCGAAGATGTCTTCAAACTCCTGTGACGATAGTCCTTGTCCAATTGTGAAGTGTGGAACGAAAGGGTGTGCGTTCTGTCCATAGAAGTCACCATTATTGAATGCTTCATAGAGTTTCTTCAATCCTGTGTTTGGTGTGACTTTCAGATAGATGACATTCTTTGTCGGAACAAAGCTTGATACTTTCTCAACGTTTACCTCAACCGGTGCACTTGACTTTGCGACGTCAGCAATTTTTTCTGTAACAGCTTCGACCTCATCTTCTGATACTTCGAATGCATCCTTGAGTGTAATATGTGGTGCAATCACCCCATAATGACTGTCGTAACGCTTTCGGTAGTTATTGATGTAATCCTGATAAGCCTTTGATGGATATAATACGATACCAAGTTTCATATTGATCACCTCTAAAATTTTTTGATAATTCAATTATATCAGAAAGTTTATAAGAAGTAATAGCTTAACATGTTTTCTATTTCCGGTTTCCATGTCTTCCAGTTATGTGAGCCTGATAGTTCTTTGTAGTAATGCGGCTTTCCATTCTGGTTAAGTGTGTCGTGTAGTTCTTGTATCGGCGTCAGAAAGTCAGCTGATGTACCGTCCTTCAGTGTGAATTCATACTCTTCATCACCAACTGCGATATAATAATCAGCATCTGTCTCGGCAGCAGCTGTAATCATGTCGTGCGTCAGCATCGGGCTGAACAGCACCGCCTTATTAAAGACTGGATACTGAATCGCAAGCATCAGTGCAATGCTTGCAGCCAGGCTGTCACCGATAAGCAGAATGTCATTCGTGTTAATATTGTAGTGGACTAGCAGATAATTCAGCAGCTCATCATGGACGAAGGTCATCATCGCAGTTTGCTTATCACCTTGTGGATGATATTCTTCAGCACGCACTGCAACATTCGGATAATGTATGAAGACAATGATATGCTGATTAATATTCAGTGCTTCATACTGCCTATGTAACTGCGCCATCTGAGCAAGATCTTGTCCGTCAAAAGCAATGATGACTTTCGGCGATTCGATATGTTCTGGTATATAGATGCCAAGCTTAACGATACGCTCGAGTGCTGTGCTGTTTATTTCTAGGGGATGAATAAGTCCTGGTTTCATATAATCACTCCTTTAGTTTAAATATATTATACAATTTTACATCAATTTTTATGAAAAGGATTTTTCAAATTGTGATAAACAGGAGGAATCTGGGGTATAATGAGAAATAAAGACAATTTGGAGGAATTTATGACAAATAAAGTTTGGTTTAGATTCGGTGTAGGGCTTCTTCTTACATTTTTAATCATCAAGTATTTCTTAGAGATTAACCATATCTTCTACCCGATCATCATCATTGTAAAATCTATTATCCTGCCGTTATTACTCGGTGGTTTCCTGTACTATATTGTAGTACCGTTCCAGGATAAGCTGGAAGAAAAGCGTCATTTAAAACGCTGGCAAAGTGTTACATTAATCATGATTGCACTGTGTTTAATTATCGGTCTATTATTCTCGTTTGTAGGACCTATTGTATCAAAGCAGACGAATAATTTCATAGATAACTATCCCGCAATTCAAAAGGAATTTCAATCGTATGTAAGTCTGGCACTAGATCAGCGCGATAAATTACCTGAGAATGTTAAAGACGGGATTAATAATGGGATAGAGAAGATGAACGAATATTCAGGGAAGATTGTAACGAATGCGTTCTCTTTTATTACACAGTTCATCTCTACGCTGTTCTTGTTAATCTTAGTACCATTCTTCCTGATCTATATGCTGAAAGATCATGACCGCTTCGTACCCTTTGTATCAGCACCGTTCACAGGGAAGCGTAAGGTGTTCGTTGTCACTTTATTTAAAGATATTGATAAGACGTTACGCTCATATATTCAAGGGCAGGTAACGGTCAGTATCATTCTGGGGTTACTACTCCTTGCCGGCTACTTAGTTATTGGATTAGATTATGCAGTAATTCTCGCGATGTGGGGCATGGTAACGAACTTAATTCCATTCTTAGGACCATATATGGCGGTAATACCTGCCATTATTATTGCGTTGATCCAAGACCCTGTTATGGCGATTTACGTGATCATTATTATGTTTGTGGCCCAGCAGCTAGAAGGAAATGTCATTACACCGAATATTATGGGTAAGACATTGAATATGCACCCGTTAACCATTATTACGGTCATCCTTGCAGCTGGAAACCTTGGTGGTTTCTTAGCCATCTTAGTTGCCGTACCAACTTATGCTGTGTTAAAGACAATCGTAAGAAACTTCTATATGCATCGACAGGAGATTACTTCTGAAGCGAATAAGATTGTTAAAGAACGACATATGAGGTAATCCAGGATATTAAGCACCAGTTAGAAGCGCTTTATGAACTTCACACTGTGTGCTTTTTTTATATTTAGTATCTATGTTAAAATTAATAAAATATCTATAAAGGAGAACGCACATGAAAAAGGTTAGAAAAGCGGTGATTCCTGCAGCGGGGATTGGTTCTAGATTTCTTCCGGCGACAAAGGCGATGCCTAAGGAAATGTTACCGATATTAGACAAGCCGACGATTCAGTATATCGTTGAGGAAGCGGTAGCAGCGGGAATCGAAGATATTATTATCGTAACTGGAAAACATAAACGTGCGATTGAAGATCACTTTGATGCACAGATGGAGCTGGAACATCATCTTGCTGCTCAAGAAAAATTTGAACTGCTTGAAAAAGTTCAGCATTCAACGCAGCTTGCGAATATCTTCTATGTGAGACAGAAGGCACCACAGGGATTAGGTCATGCGATATGGACTGCAAAGCAGTTTATTGGGGATGAACCATTTGCTGTACTGCTTGGAGATGATATCGTTGACTCACCTACGCCTGCCATCAAACAGTTGATAGAGCAGTACGAGAAGAAAGGGAAGTCGGTGATTGGTGCTAAGACTGTTCCTTATGAAGATACACAGCGTTACGGCATTATCGAAAGTAAAGCACAGCATGATCGTCTCTATGAGATCAGTAATCTCATAGAAAAACCGAAGCTCGGAACAACGGATTCACGTTTAGCCATTATGGGTCGTTATATTTTGACGCCTGATATCTTCAAGTACCTTGAAGAGCAAAATATCGGTGCAGGGGGCGAAATCCAGCTGACGGATGCGATTGCGCGTGTCAATGAGACGGATGAAGTGTACGCATATGACTTTGTCGGCAACCGCTATGACGTAGGCGATAAGATTGGCTTTGTGATGACAACGATGGAGTATGCAATACGTTCAGAAATGAAAGAAGCGCTGATTCCATTTCTAGAAGCATTAATAGAAGAACATAAATGAAAATAAAGAATGACCGCTACAGCTGTAGCGGTCATTCTTCTGATGTATACTATAAAAGCATGTGCTTATCTTTGGATGCGCTTTGTTCTATAGAAATAGAACAGATAGAAGAATGCGAGACCGATAAATACGGTTGCTGAGGTGAACAATGTGTAATTTGTATTATGAAACAGCTCCGTAATCAGACCACCAATAATTGGACCGAGCATGGTGCCGATGCCTTGCAGACTATTAAATACACCCCATGATTCTTCCTTTAATGCAACATCGACCTGGCTTGCCATAAATGCATTCCATCCTGGCAGAAGCAATCCATAGAATAAACCAATGACAAGTGCGGCACCGAGAACAATCATATAGTTGGTTACCTGTGTCATAAGAAGAATGCTGATTCCAAAGATAAAGAATCCGGCAAGAATGACGATATGAGCATAAATATTTGAAACATCATCCATAAATTTAGAAATAAAGAGCATCGATACAGTACATCCGGCACCTCCAGCAATGAGCAGATACGTATACTCAAGCGTAGAGACGTTCAGGCTATGTACAGCGTAAGATGGCAGTATAGGAACAAGCATCCCGATGGCAATCCCTTGGAAGAGGATGCCAGGAAACAGCACGAGATGTCGTGACATTACATGCTTAATATGTTTGTACTGAGTCTTCAGTGATTTCTTTTCGATAAATGAAACCTCGACATGCACGAATAAATACAGCACCCATGCACAGAGTACAAATAATGGCATCAGGAATATATACTGAACAGGATGAACTTTAATGATCAGGTTCATGATGATCATCCCGCTCATCATCCCGACAAGCCATGCAAAATAAACATATCCCATATGTTTGGAACGCTTATTATCTTCAACAGATGACAGCATAATCACCCAGATTGGACTGACCGCAATACCGAGCAGTATTGCTGCTGCCACAAGCGTCACTGGGTGACGGTCAAATATAATGAGTGCAAGACCGGCGACTGCGATAAAGAAACCGGCATTCAGCACTTTCTTCGTCCCGTAGCGTTTAAGCAGAAAACCGATTCCGAAATTTGTCAGTGCATCACTGACAAAATGCAATGTAATACATGCAGAGATAATACCGACGGTTACATTTGACAGGGTAGGTAATACCGGCAGAAAGCTGAGTATATACATCCCGCGTGCAAATTCCATCAGAAACAATATGACAATCATTAACCAGAAGTTCTTACCTTTAAACTTACCTTGCGAAGAGGCGGGCATAGAGTCCTGCTTTAGAAGTCATCATTGCATCTGATGAGGTGTGATCTAACATCTGGAGCAATGTGCGTGAAATATTAAGTGAGGCATCTGGTATATAATGTTGCTGCATATTGTATTTATATTGATTAAGTAAGACTTCGTCTGAGAGTAACTCAAGCACAGTTGACGTTGTTTCTTCATACGTCTGTGTGATACGCGAGAACCCTTGTTTCGTGAAATAGATTGCATTCTCACCTTCCTGCCCGGGTGCCGGGTTAAAGAATACGAGTGGAATACCTTTGCATAAGCTTTCTGAAATTGTGATACCACCAGGCTTTGTTAGCATTAAGTCACAGCAAGACATCCACTGCGCCATCTCTTGTGTATAGCCGATGATGATCACGTTACGATTGTCTTTATACTCAGACTGCAGCTGCTGCAATAGCTGCGTATTATTGCCGCAAACAACGACAAATTGATGCGTGCTCGCTGCAGTTAAGTCTTTAAGCATTTCGTTGAAGCCGCTGACCACACCGAATGCACCTGCAACCATCAGCAATGTCTTCTTGTCAGGAGACAGACCATGCGATAATAACCAGGCGTCTCGGTCGACGGGGTCATTAAAGCATTCATGAATCGGTATCCCTGTAATATCGATGATCGCTTCATCTACACCGAGCGCTATCAGTTCAGACTTCAGCGCTTCTGTAGCAACAAAGTAACGGTTGCTGTTTGGCGTCAGCCAGTTTTTATGCATTGTGTAATCGGTAATTACAGTCGCTACCGGTGTATGGATGTTGAGCTCTTTTTTGATGATTGACATCACCGGTGTCGGGAAGGTCAGAAGAATTAAATCTGGCTTCTCCTTCAAAATGAGATTAATGAGACGATTTAATCCGTAATAACGATAGAAGCAGCTTTCCGGCTTATCTTGATTTGCATAGTAAAAATAGCGATAAGAATTTCTAAAGTACTTATAGCTGTTAATATAGTATTTCTTGGCAATGCTATTGATGATAGGATGTGCCTCCTGAAATAAATCATGTTCAATCACTGTTAACTGAGGTAACTGCATACGATTCAACTGATTAACAATTGCATTTGTCACTGAGATATGACCATTACCATAGGAACCTGTGATGATCAGAATCTTCTTATTGTTTGACATAGTGCACACTCCGATTCTAAAGGTTAAACGTTCTATTATCATTATTAATGAAATTATACAACTTGTCATCTTAAATACAAAAAAATTACAATATTTATAATAAGTTAAATATCCATTGATGCTATCTCTATTCTTTATCAATGATAGAGATGATTGTGGTGTTTCTTTAATAATATGATATTCAGTATGGTAAATACTACTGAAAACATAGACAACATAAAATTATTTATTAATTATACGCTAATATCCTTCTATTTTATACAAATTATTTATTTAAACCTATCTTCAACAATTCATAATCCTATAAAAAAGGTGTATAATTAAGAATTGACTAAAGGAGGCTTATCAGTGAAAACGTCTGAATTACTTTCTAAAATAAAAGCCAAGAAGCTTTACGGAACATTTCCTGAACATATCAATAAAGTGGTTGTAGATTCAAGGGCAGCAGACAGCGAGAGTGTATTTGTAGCTAGTCATGGGTATACAGTAGACAGCCATAAATTTATACCGAATGTAGTTAGGCAGGGCTGTCGTATGATTATCGTCGATCACTATATCGAAGGACTGGATATCGGGCAGGTTGTTGTGCGTGATACTTTGCAGGCAGCACGTATATTCACGCAGCATGTAATGGATTTCCCGTCACATCAGCTTACGACTTATGGTGTGACAGGTACGAACGGTAAGACGAGTGTGGCAACAATGATTCATCATCTGCACCGCGCACTGAACATAAATAGTGCATATCTCGGTACGAATGGCTTTCAATATAATGAAGAAGTTGCTAAAGGCGCGAATTCAACCCCTGAAACGATTACCTTAAATCAGCATATTGCACATGCAGTAGAACAAGGCGCACAGGCGATGGCGATGGAAATGTCGAGCCATGGATTAGCGCTTGGTCGTACGGATGGTGTTGACATCGATGTTGCAATCTTCACGAATTTAACACAAGATCATCTGGATTTTCATGGAACGATGGAACGTTATGGTTTTCATAAGGCGCTGCTCTTTGCACAGCTTGGGAATGACTTTAAGCAGCAGAAGTATGCAGTGGTAAATGGAGATGATGATTATTCGAAAGAACTGATTATTGCTTCACCAAGAGAAGTGATTACATATGGCATTGAACAGGATACAGATATTAAAGCAACAAATATTAAAGAATCTATCGATGGCATTGCTTTTACACTTGAAACACCAGATGGCAATGTTGAGATTACATGTCCTTATATTGGTCGATTCAACATCTATAATATGCTTGCAGCCCTCACCGCACTGTGGACGCAAGGTCATGCACTGAGTGCACTTGCTGAAGCAGCGCAAAGTTTACCGCCAGTAGAGGGCCGTCTAGAAGTGCTGGACCGCAACTTACCGATAGACTTAGTGATTGATTATGCACATACGCCAGACGGCATGAACAAACTTATCGATGCACTTGAACCTTTTAAACGTGGTAAGATGATTTTCTTAATCGGTATGGCAGGAGAACGAGATTTAACGAAGACACCTGAAATGGGCGCAATTGCTTGTCGCGCAGATTATGTGATATTTACACCGGATAATCCTGCGAATGATAACCCGCGTAAATTAACCGATGCACTGGAAAGTGGTGCAACACATTCAAATTATGTGTCTTTCTTAGACCGTGCACAAGGGATTCGTCACGCGATTGAAGTAAGTGCACCTGGAGATATGGTCGTCCTCGCTTCAAAAGGACGTGAGCCTTATCAGATTATGGAAAATTACATTAAAGTACCGCATCGTGATGATTTGATTGGTCTGGAAGCGGCATATGATAAATATGGGAGAGAGTAACGATGAAAATTAGAAACAGCATAGGAGAAAACCTGCAATGTAAAGTATACATTCATGAAAACAAAAAGGAAGAAACGTTTTTAGTAAGTATTCCGGATATCTTCTTCTCTATTCAGTTCGATTATGATCTATACGGAGAGGCTTTAGAAGAACATTTATATTTACATCTATTTAATTTATTAGACGAAAAAGATGCATCTGAACTTGCACGCCGCATAGTGCAATGGACGAGCGAAACTTAAGGAGCGAATTTATGACATTAAGAGAAGAAGTAGAAATAAGAAAGACATTTGCCATCATCTCTCACCCGGATGCCGGTAAGACCACATTAACGGAGAAATTATTATTATTCGGTGGTGCCATTCGTGAAGCAGGTACCGTCAAGGGTAAGAAGACGGGTAAGTTTGCGACAAGTGACTGGATGGAAGTAGAGAAACAGCGTGGGATTTCTGTAACGAGTTCTGTGATGCAGTTTGATTATGATAACTTTAAAATTAATATTTTGGACACACCTGGACACGAAGATTTCTCAGAAGATACGTATCGTACGTTAATGGCGGTAGATAGTGCTGTCATGGTGATCGACTGCGCAAAAGGGATAGAACCACAGACGTTAAAGTTATTTAAGGTCTGTAAGATGCGTGGGATTCCGATTTTCACATTCATCAACAAACTTGACCGTGTCGGTAAAGAACCGTTTGAGTTGCTGGAGGAAATCGAGAAGACGCTTGAAATTGAGACATATCCGATGAACTGGCCAATCGGTATGGGGCAATCATTCTTCGGTATTATTGACCGCAAGACGAAAACGATAGAGCCGTTTAGAGATGAAGAGAACGTGCTGCATTTAAATGAAGATTATGAACTTCAGGAAAGTCATGCGATCACTTCAGACAGCGCATATGAACAGGCGATAGAGGAGTTGATGCTTGTCGATGAAGCAGGAGAGACGTTTGATAAAGAGAAACTGATGACAGGCGATCTAACACCCGTATTCTTCGGCTCAGCACTTGCGAACTTCGGTGTACAGAACTTCCTGAATGCATATGTAGATCATGCGCCGATGCCATCTGGGCGTAAAACGGAGTCAGGGGAAGAAGTATCACCATTTGATGAAAGTTTCAGTGGATTTATCTTCAAGATTCAGGCGAATATGAATCCGCAGCATCGAGATAGAATCGCCTTCATGCGTATCGTCAGTGGTGCATTTGAACGTGGCATGGACATTAAGATGACGCGTACAGATAAGAAGATGAAGATTTCACGTTCAACATCATTTATGGCAGATGATACACAAACGGTAAACCATGCTGTAAGTGGTGATATTATCGGACTATATGACTCTGGGAACTTCCAGATCGGTGATACGCTTGTCGGTGGAAATCAGAAATTCGAGTTCGAGAAATTACCGCAGTTCACACCAGAAATCTTTATGAAAGTGTCACCGAAGAACGTAATGAAGCAGAAACATTTCCATAAAGGAATCGAACAGCTTGTCCAGGAAGGTGCAATTCAGCTTTATCGTACACTGCATACCAATCAGATTATTTTAGGGGCTGTCGGGCAGCTTCAGTTTGAAGTATTTGAACATCGTATGAATAACGAATACAATGTAGACGTCATTATGGAACCTGTAGGGAGAAAGATTGCCCGCTGGATTGAGAACGAAGCGGATATTCGAGATGTTATGAACTCAAGCCGTTCGATTCTTGTGGAAGATAGATTTGAAAACAAAGTATTCTTGTTCGAGAATGAATTTGCGACGCGCTGGTTCCTGGATAAGTTCCCAGAAATTAAGCTCTACAGTTTACTGTAAGAAGGAGGAGTTATAGTGGATCCGTCAATTATCATTACCTATCTGTGGGTTATACTCGTACTCGTTGTATTAGAAGGCCTGCTTGCTGCAGATAACGCTATCGTTATGGCAGTAATGGTCAAGCATTTACCGGAAGAACGTCGTAAGAAAGCTTTATTCTATGGATTAGTCGGTGCATTTATCTTTAGATTTGGGGCACTCTTTGCCATCAGTTACCTTGCCAACTACTGGCAGATTCAAGCAGCGGGTGCTGCATACTTGTTATATATGTCCACTAAAAACCTCATAGATTACTTTAGAACAGACGATGCAACAAGTGCGTCAGAAGAAGCTGAGCTTGAGAAATATGGTAGTAGCAAAGGAAGCGGCTTCTGGATGACTGTTGCTAAAGTTGAATTCGCAGATATCGCATTTGCCATTGATTCAATGCTTGCAGCAATCGCCATCGCACTGACATTACCGGAAGTAGGACCACAGTTCGGTGGTATGAATCTCGGTCAGTTCCTTGTAATGTTTACGGGAGGAATGCTTGGTGTGATCATCATGCGATTTGCGGCAACATGGTTTGTTAAACTGCTGCATGACAATCCTTCACTTGAAGCAGCAGCATTTGCGGTTGTCGGATGGGTCGGTGTCAAGCTTGTTGTGATGGTGCTTGCACACGAAAAGGTAGGCATATTACCACACGAATTCCCACATAGTACATTATGGCAAGTAATATTCTGGACAGTCCTGCTTGGCATTCTTGTAATCGGATGGTTCAGCGGCAACAAGAAAAAAGCATAATACAATACTCAACTTAATGTATCTATATTATAATAGAAACATTAAGTTTTTTTAGTGGAGGCAGCGATGAAGAAGATTACGATAAAAAGAAGAGATTATAGAAGACCGAAACGCCTATTTTATGAGGGGCAGGGTAAACGCCATATATTTCCGTATCTGCATAAGAGAGATGAAGAAAAATTAATCATTGAACCTGATACTAAGGATACAGTGGATGAAGGTGTGGCTATTCCACCGGTCACGGAAACCCTCTCACAACAACCACAGGATGAAACCAAAGAGACGCCTGCTGAGGAAACAGTTGAAACGGAAATGCCTGTAATGCCTGAAAAAGCATCTGAACAAGAAGTGAAAGCACACGAAGTGTCTACCGAACCATTGGCAGAAGAAGTCTCTGGAAGCAGCTTTAGATGGTTATTACCATTACTTATGGGTATTCTTGTAGGAATAATGCTAGCTGCACTGTTATTACCAAAGATGTTCCAGCAAAAAGATAAGCCACAGGAAGAAGCGGCGCTTACTCAGACGGAATGGATTGCAAAGCATAAGGATACGGTCGTAACGGTTACAAATCTGCAAAAGGCATCAGCAGATGAACCTATCGATGCACAGGCTTCTGAAAAGGCACCTGAGGAAACAGGCATCGGCAGTGGCGTTATCTATAAGCTCGATGAAAAATATGCATATATCGTAACGAACCATCATGTTGTGGCAAAAGCACCCACAATTGAAGTGACACAAGGAAAACTAAAGGAAAAGGCGACGCTTGTCGGCAAGGACATATGGACCGATATCGCAGTGATCAGAATACCTAAAGGAAATCTGAAATCTACCGTTACTTTTGGTGATAGCAGTAAACTTGAAGCAGGAGAGCATGTGCTGGCGCTAGGTAGTCCCCTTGGCAAAATATTTGCAGGAAGTGTAACAAGCGGAATCATCTCTGGGCTCGATAGAACGGTACCTGTGGATATTGATGGCGATAACGAGTATGACTGGTCAATGGATGTCCTTCAGACTGACGCTGCGATTAATCCGGGTAATTCAGGAGGTGCCTTGTTTAATGATAAGGGTGAGATGGTTGGACTGAATTCACTTAAGATTACGATGAACGGTGTCGAAGGGATTGCCTTTTCTATACCTGCAAATGATGTCAAGAAACATATTAAAGCCCTAGAAAAGAGCGGTTCAATCAAGCGTCCGAAACTGGGGATCAGTGTAGAAGATTTAGCGGCAGCTGAATATACCGGAAACTTGAAACAAGGTGTGCAGATCATGCAAGTAGAAGCAGCATCTGTCGCACAGCAGGCAGGTCTTATGCAGGGTGACGTTATAACACATCTTGATCAGACGAAGATTGAAGATAAGATCCACTTCAGAAAAGTATTGTTCAACGATAAGAAGATAGGCGAAACGTTAACGGTTAAGCTTGAAAGACAAGGTATCAAAAAGACGATTAAACTTAAATTAAAGTAAGGAAGAATGATGATGACGAAGCTATTGATGCGGCTTACACCACAGCAAGGTATTGTACTCTATTATCTTGTTGCAATATTTATTTCATTCTTATTGTTGCGTATTCCGTACGTACATAAAGAAGGGATTACAATTTCATATATTGATTCGCTGTTTGTCGCAGTTTCAGGTATTAGTGTGACAGGGTTGTCCCCTGTATCCATCGTGGATACATATTCGACATTCGGACAGATGATAATTATTTTCATACTGAATCTCGGGGGTATCGGGGTTATGGCGATGGGAACGCTTCTTTGGGTTATCCTTGGTAAGAAGATTGGGATGCGCGAACGTCAGCTCATTATGGTCGATCATAATCAGTATAAGATGAGTGGCGTCGTAACATTAATTCTTGAGATTGTGAAGACGATGCTTGTAATTGAGCTGTGCGGTGCATTAATGCTAGCTTTTTATTTCTATAAGGATATGGATAGCATTACAAAGGCGCTGTTCCACGGGATGTTTGCAGCAGTATCTGCTACGACCAATGGCGGACTGGACATTACTGGAGACAGTTTAAACTCTTATGCAAATGATTACTTCGTACAGACGATAACGATGTTCCTCATTGTACTAGGAGCCATCGGATTTCCTGTACTCATCGAAGTTAAGAGTTATTTGACGAACAAGATACCGAACTTTCGCCTCAGTCTCTTTGCTAAGCTGACGATCGTCACATATATGCTGTTATTTATCCTTGGGACACTGACCATCTATGTGTTTGAATACCATCATGCCTTTAAGTCCATTTCGTGGCATAAAGCTTTATTTTATGCGATGTTCCAGTCAGCAACGACACGTAGCGCAGGACTTACGACCATCGACTTGACACAGCTGACAGATGCCACACAGTTCTTTATGTCTGGTCTGATGTTCATCGGTTCGAGTCCTAGTTCGGTAGGTGGTGGAATCAGAACGACGACATTTGCGATTCTGATACTATTTCTTATCAACTATAGCAATGGAAGAAACTCTATTAAAGTCTTCAACAAAGAGATTGACCCGATCGATATTAACCGTGCATTTGCCGTTATGGTGCTTGCGACGTTAATTTGTTTCAACGGACTGCTGCTTATATTATCATTTGAAAATGGTAAATATGGACTGCTTGAAATCTTCTTCGAGGTGATGAGTGCATTTGGTACGTGTGGGCTTTCTCTTGGCATTACTGCGGATCTGTCTAACTTGAGTAAGGTGGTCATCATGGTCTTGATGTTTATCGGACGTGTCGGATTGATTTCGTTCATTATTATGCTCGGTGGCAAGGCTGAACCAGAGAAGTTCAGATATCCGAAAGAACGTATCATGATTGGATGATCAATCGTTAAGTTAAGCAGCACATAATAATAAAAACCCGAATGATAAGAAGAAATGTCTTTCTTCATATCATTCGGGTTTTTATTGTACTGTCGGGAAAGAAATAATGAATGTCGTACCTTTTTGTTTCCTTGATACCACTTCAATGAAACCGTGATGGGCATCAACGATACTTTTAGTTATCGGTAGACCGAGCCCCGTGCCGTGCAGTTTTGTCGTAAAGAAGGGGTTGAAGAGTTCTTGCTGCACGTCTTTATCCATGCCTTCACCATTATCGATAAAGCGGATGACAGTAAATCCATTGGCATTCTCAACCGTAATCTTAAGTATTGCGGGGTCTGCATGTACCATTGCATCTTTGGCATTCTGGATCAAGTTGATGAGCGCTTGTTTGAACTGATCTTTAGAAACACTGATGAATGTCGGTTCATCTGTAAACTGTTTGACGACCATAATATTATGAATAGCCAGGTCGTAATCCAGAAAGTTTAAGATATCACGTATTATTTCTCGGACATCCACACGTTCTGTATCGACTGTTGTCGGTTTACCAAGTAACAGGAACTGGCTGACGATTAGATTGATACGTTCGAGCTCGCTTTTAACGATATGGAACTTCTGGTTATTATGTTTAGGATCGTACTCTAGTTCAAGTAACTCAACGAAGCCCTTTATTGAGGTCAGCGGGTTCTTGATTTCATGTGCAGTATTGGCAGCCAGCAACCCGATAATTTCTTTACGCTGCGTGTTGATATCTTTAAGTACCTTTTCGTTAGCACGTTTATTTCTGTAGCTGATATATAGTAGGTGTAATGTTAAGAAGATCAAAGATGCGATAAGCGTATAGATAAGCGCAGTGCTATAGACATCATAATAAATATTCCTATTTGTCGTCAGTGTGATTTCCCATGGTACTTTAAAGAACTTTTCGCTTGCAGAAATAGAATTTCTGTGTGGATTGATGGACTGGAAGATGATCTGATCATCAAAATCTTTGATAGTGACGGTCGTATCCTTCTGTAGGGAATCGATAACCGCGCCAATCGTATTCACATCGATTTCCATCGTGATGATATACTGCTGATTTAATTTGTTCACGCTTCTTGAAATGTAGAAGACCTTCTTATTAAATTCATTTTTTGTGACATTGCTAATTGAAGCGTGGTTCGAATTCGGCTGAACATTTCCCATAAAGAATGCGCGCGATTTCAATTTACTCCCGACTCTCATCTTTGAAGTTGCATGAAGAATCGTGCTCTTATCATCTAGTATATAGATGTTGATGATGCGAGGATCATTATGCTTAATCTCGTCCATCCTTTTTGTGACAGCGCTTGTATACTGAAATGACGTCGTAAGATTATCGTTGATAGATAGGGACTCATTGATGAATGAATCAACTTGATTACTATAAATATTGATTGAGCGTCTTAGTTCATCGTTAAGCTTTTCTTTTTCTAATTCTGCAAGCGAATAAGTTATGAGTATATTCATCAGGATAAATAGTATAAAATGATAAAGTACGTACTTTTTTATATTTTTCATAGGCACTCCACAGTAATTATTTAATAAGGGCAGGGGATTTCATGAAGAAAGGAATCATTAATATACATATTATCATAACAAGCGATATATGCGGGAGAATGTTCAGTGAAAGCAATCATCCTGGATTGATAAAAGCAGCGACGTTTGTAAGAATGCGTCGTACAGGCGATGATCTGTTACTGTTGAATAATGGACAGACATTAACGGGTTCTTATGCTGCGGAATACTTTGCAGCGCATCGATCATTTAGAAGAAATCCGCAGATTACGATAATGAATGCGATGCACTATGATGCCAGCAATATCAGTATCCATGACTTTAAGCTCGGCAGAATGTACTTCAACCGCTCACAGAGTCTAAGCGATTTTCCTTTTATTTCGGTGAATATCATCAATTCACGAACGAAGGAACCTTACTATAACAAACCCTATATTATCAAGACGATTAAAGGCATTAAGATTGCAGTCATTGCGATAAGCGAGATAGGAGATGTTACAGATATCATTGAAGATATTGAAGTGGAGCATCCAGTCAATGCTATACGCACATGGATACGTTATCTGTATGATGAGGAGAATCCGGATTTCGTCATTGGCTTGCATAATGGAGATATTCAGACGATTGAAAGAGATGGCCATCTGCGTACAGAAGGACTGGATTTAATTATTACCAACAGTAATGAAAGACTACAGGACACAGAGAGAGAGATCATCTATACTTCAGGTCAAGAACACTTAACGCAAGTGGATCTGGAATTTAAGGAACGCACGAATTCCTTTGAATATATTAAAAAGGATGTCGCTCCTGTAAGTATCGATCTATACCCAAATGATCCGAATCTGATGGAGAAAGTCTATTATGACGAGAAAGAATATAGACAATATAGTGAACAAATACAATAAAAAGTCTGACCTTAAGAAATCGTATAATTTCTTAAGGTCAGACTTTTTCATTGCGATTATTGCCCATAGATGATGAGCGTAATAATTGCTGTTACTGCACCGAGAACAGGCGTTATCAGTCGTTTCGTATAAAGATAGCTGAATGATAATATGAGCTGGATGATAAATAGTATAACGACAACTTCTAGGTCGACGGCATAGCTAAACAGCAAGGCGGATAATAGACTACTGATGACACCGGCAAGTATAGGGTGCATGTAACGTGTCATATTATCCTGCAGGAGTGCACGCATGAATAGTTCATGTAATGGAACGGCAACAATCAATGTGATGATGAGCTGCCATTTATAGTACACACCCATTGCTACAAGCTCACGCAGTAGTGCAGTAAATGATAATGCGAAATTCAGCTGTAGCAGGATACGATATATCAAGACGATAATAACGCTCGTTATCAGTCCCGCACCGATTGACGTCATCAGTCGTTTCGATGTGATATTACGCTCATAGAAGATATAGCCAAGCGATGAAAAGAGCAAAAGGCCGGTATAGACATGCCAGAAGACCTGTGCTTCATCACGTAACAAAAAGAGTACCACATGCATGAAAGCATAAATAGCAAATAGTACAACAAGCGCGTGGTCAATTTTTTTCACGGCTATGCCTCGTGAATAATCTTATAGCGTTTATGGTTGATTACAGTTCTTTCTGGTATTTCAAGCTTTTCAAAGTTTTCCATGTACGTACAGTCAACGATCACAGAATTTTCATTGATTTTTTCGACCACACCTTGCAGTCCGTCATGAAATTCAATGATATCTCCAATTTTAGCAACAGTCATAGTCATCCTCCTCAAAAAAGTACTAATGAACATTATACTAGAAAAGCATGCTGATGAGTATCTTTTTATATCAATTTCTGAAGTTTCTTCTGACAGGATTTGCGATATGCTTTCAGTGAAGAGGTGCTCAAGTTCATCAGCTGTGCAATTTCTTTTTGTTTATAGCCTTCTAGTGTCAGCATGAGCCAAGTATATTCATTAGGTTTAAGTTGCTCTAAAAAGGCCTGGTATTCTACTAGAGATTCATCCATATAGGTGAAGGATTCTATTGCTTCCATCGGTGCATAACGATCCAGTTCTCGTTTCAATTTGCGAATTTCATCGATAAAGCAGAAGTTCAGCTTCGTAAAGATATATTGCTGCATATCAGGCGTTTTCGTAGGATCGTACGTATGATAAATATTCCATAATCGGATTGTGGCGAGCTGATACATATCGTCATACATATATTGCAGGCGATACTTGTGGATCAAATAATGGATGATGCGTTCGTTATCTTGTAGCAGCTGTTCAAATGACATTGAAGATTCCTATTCTCAACATCTAGATATTGTTGTGATTTCCGGATAGCTTTATGTTAAAAAAAGAAATGATAAATAGGTAATTAATAAACGCACAAAATCTGTTGAAATGTTAAAGATTTTGTTAATTTTTCGTTTAAAATGCTTAAAAATCATCCAAAAAAAAGAAGATTTTGTATAATTATGTTGTAAAACAAATAAGGAGTGCTGTTATGGAGCTGCCAATATCTATACATACAATGTATCTCTATCAATATGGAGAAGTTGAAGGTCGGACAGAGTTAAGACGTTTTAATGAACAGACGATTATCATGGACAGGCCTGCAGATCAACTGCTCGATGAAACCCTTGTGCTCTTAGGGAGTTCACTTAGAACACGCAAATCATCTGCAAGGGTTCTGATGCGTACGAAAAAGTATATTCCGATTATGATGGAGGCGCATTTGAACTGGGCATTTTTTCAGGTTCATCAGAATAAGCAGCATTATAAAGCGTATATTAATCAGAAATATGTAACATACATAGAGGGGAGCGATGAATATACAGATATTACATTTCTGGACGGCGCGAAACTGCGTCTGCCACAGAAGGTGAAACATGTTCAGAAACAATATGAAAAGTGTATCTGTCTTGTCGATACACAGTATAAAATAATAAAACGACAATCATTGTATGATTGTCGTTAATGATGCCATAGGAATTTCTGTATCACTTTTTCGATGATATCAGGAATTTCTTCACTCACGCTCTTGATATGTATGCGTTCTGAAAGCTGATGAGGATCCTTACCGAAGGCACCAATATTGATGACAGGTGCACTTAGTGCCTGCATATCGGCAAACGGTATGCTATAGTTACGACCGTATCCAGGTGTCTGATTCATATAGAAATCCGCATCTTTCATGCTTGCCTGATAGTTCACATAGCTTAGATCTGAAATGCCATTGAAATAATGAATCTTTCTAAGCTTACGATGGTAGCATTTATCCATCTGCTTTATCGCGTATTTCGATATCTGTGTAACGAGCTTATCCTCACTTGAATTTATTGCCGGATAATAGGGTGGTGCAAAGTAGATGACGACAGTATAATCATTATGATGATGGGATGACAGTAAACCTTGAACAATCTGTTCAGTAATTTCCTGGTCAGTCTCAGCAGTAATCAATTGTTCGATATCGACATCATCTTGCTTTAGCAAATCGTGATAGGTGATGACGTTAATGTTCGGCATATCAGGCATGATGTGGGACAGGTCACGTTTAATTTCACTTACAGTACGGCGGACGATATGTTCAAACTGACTGAGCACACTTTCAGCCGTCTTTCTGAAGATAAACACATTATAATAAGCAGATGAGATAAACGGTGTCTGAACATTATAATCCTGCTTTAAGTCATGCATCTTTAAGGCAACAGGTAGCGGGGTCGTCTCTTTCTTATAATGTTCAGTGAATGCCGCATTGTATTCAATCTCCTGATTGATGCGACTGATAATATAGTTAGAACTGAGTCCTTTTAGGGGTTCACCTACATGTGTCTCCTTACCGTAGACCATCACACCAGGCATCAGCTTGCCAATGGAACCTGTATAGATATAATGTGTTTCATCGCTAGGAAGCTGGCTGAATGAAGGCTCAGAATTCATAATCAGCTTAACATCCAGCTGCAAGGACTGAACCCATTCATTTAAGAATGTAGTTGCAGCTTTCATACCAGATGATCCAACTTCTTCGTCCGGAACAGAAACGAGGATGATATTGACCGGCCAGGCCTCTAATGTCGCTTTTTCTAATATACTCATCTGCATCATCAATCCAGACTTCATATCCATCACACCGCGACCGAACAAATAGTGGTCAGAATGCACATCTCTTTCAACATCTTCATCAAATAGCGCCTGCCCTTTGAATGCTTCGATTAACGCATCACTGTCGAAAGCGTATGCCGCTAACTGCCCGTAGTCCTGCACATCCACTGTATCGTAATGACTCATCATAATAATGGTGCGATCCGTATCATAGCTCCGATATAGCGCACAAATAGCATTCTTATGATCTGATGTTTCTACAAGCTGAATATGAGATTCCGTATGCTTAAAGTAGTCGAGCTGTTCCAGCTGCTGCTTTAAGAAGAATGGGAAACGCTGTTCTCCTTCGCTGTTTGTCACACTGTCATTCTTTACAAGTCGTTTCAATAATTCAATTCTAGCTTCCGGGGTCTGCCATAATGTGTTCATAAAAAACTCCTTAAATAAGAATTGTGAGCGTCTCTGTTGCTGTCACTTACTCTTATTATACGCATAAAAAAGAATAAAAAAATAGCAATAGAACTAAAGCTACTTTTTTAGTTCTATTACTGGTGATGTGAGCTGTTTCACTTTACGATGGCTGAAGAAGTAGACGAGAAAGACCGTCGTGAGCACCATAAACGTCAATATAGAGAAAATATGGTCATTAAAGTAGTGGTTGAGGTTCTTCGCACGGAAGATACCGACGAATAATCCGTGCAGTAAATAGATGAACATCGTCCTCGAACCGATATAAGTCAATCTGAGCTCTCTGTTCGGCACAATATTCAAGAAACTTACCGTACTGATCAATATAATCAAGTACACTGCTGCGCGTTTAAGGCCACTATATATATCTGGTGTATGTGTTTCCAGTGATGCATAAGGTTTACTACCGAACAGCCAGCTGAAATCAATCTTAAAACACATATAGAAGATAAAGACAAAAAGCAATGTAATTATGGAGAATAACACATAGCGCTTATCTCTGACATGTTTAAAGTGTTCAGGCTGAGCATAATAACCGATAAGAAATAACGGCAGGAATACAAGCGTTCTGGACAGGCTTAACGTGTTGTTGATAAAGTCAAAGTAACCTGCTGCGATACCAATGAAGAACGTTATAGGCAGCACGATCTGAGGCTTAATGTCTTTAATAAAGAACAATATCAGCTGCCATGAAAATAAGCTCATCAAGAACCACATCGCCCATTGTGGATCGAAGGGATTTAATTTAATCGTCGACACATCATCGATGACATAATAATAAACAGCATAGAAAGTCTGAAAGATGATGTAAGGGACCAGCAGTTTCTTTGTGACCTTCTTAATATAGCCAGGTTTATGAATACCTTTAG
This sequence comes from Macrococcus psychrotolerans, assembly GCF_038095555.1. Classification (NCBI taxonomy): domain Bacteria; kingdom Bacillati; phylum Bacillota; class Bacilli; order Caryophanales; family Staphylococcaceae; genus Macrococcus; species Macrococcus psychrotolerans. The sequence continues at coordinate 700,716 of NZ_CP124591.1, forward strand.
CAAAGTAACCGGAAATGAGAACGAATGCAGGCATATGAAAGCTATAGATAAACATATAAAGTGCATATAAGAACGGACTCTCATCAATGTATGAACGTAATAAATGACCAAATACAACGAGAATGATGAGGTAAAGCCGCGCATTATCGAAATAGAACTCTCTTTGTTTTGTCATGGTTTACTCCTTTCAAATGATATAGTTTGCAACGATATCTTATATTGGAATAGATTATACATTTCGTTTCTAACCAATAACTACTATAGCCGTTATTCATTCCTTTTAATCATTAAATTGCAGAACACCAAGAATTGCATATTCTTGCTGTTCTTTTTATTGTGCGATAAAGGAATACAGCATAAAACCCGAATGATACAGAAAACACTGTATCATTCGGGTCTTGGATTGTTGCTTGTAAGCTTGAAGATTAGTATTCATGGATGACATAGTTCACTGCATCTAAACCTAATGTCTTGTACATGCTAGCGATAATCGCTGCATTCTTCGCTGCCCAGTTAATATCAGTTGCATATTGATGGGTTGCAGGATTTGCTGGATTCCACCTCATCTGATGTAATGTACGCTGACCATGATCGATATAAGCACTTCTGACATACTTTGCACCGCCGACAATCGCTTTAGACGGATTATCCCATCCTTGTGCTTTAGCATATTTAATGCCGCCGACTTCTGGGTTGTTATCATCAGCCTTTGCACCGTACATATTAAAGTACTTCGTGCCTTTTGAAGTAGTCGCAGTATTCGTGCTGTTGATACTAAGTCCATTTGCTAGCCTGCTTGAACCATGACCCGTCTCTAATATCGCATGGGCAATCAGGTAGACTTCATTGATGTTGAATTGCTGTGCTGCTTTAGCGAATGCTCGGCCTTGTCCGGCAAGTGCACCTTTACCGACAAGCAGCTTGTCTAATGTCTTTGCGTTGATGCCTTCTGATTTACCAAGGTCCAGGAATTGATATTTCATTACAGGGTCTGTTAGTTTATCTTGCGTACGCATTGCCTTTGTAACTTCAGCAGCTGTAGCGTTGCGTACATTGTATGCGCTCTTAGACGTACTGAACACAACTTTAGGTGCGCTGCCTGCATGAACTTTAGCAAGGTTCATCTGCTTTTTGACTGCAGCAGATAATGTTGTCGGTGATTTCAGCTTCGTAATGTTCTGCGTGAATAAGTCACTGGATGATACATAACCGATCTTGTTGTTATTATAGATGACCTTATGCCATAACGTACGGCCGACCTTATCCGTGCGAATCACTTGCAGTGTACCCCCTTTAACAGCAGACAGTTTATCGGTACGCTGTTTGTTCGCACCACTTGGAATATTATAGATATAGCTGGTCGGTTTCTTCACTGTATGTGCGGACTTTGTCCAGCTGACCGTAGCGGTCGGTACCGTCTTGATAAACTTGCTGCTGATCCATCCAAGTACCTTATTATTATCTGCTACCTTATAGTACGGTTCGTTGTTGCGTTTCGCAGTTTCGTTTACATAGACTTGAGTATCCACAAGCTTTGTAACAGGTTTGATTGTTTTGAGATCTTTATAGATCAGCACTTGTTTCGGTGCTGTACGACCAATCAGTTTCACCGGTTTAGACTTTGTGATGACAGGGGTTCTGTCTACTGAAATTTCATGCTGTTTCAGCCAGCCACTAATATTATTTAATGTACCATAAACATAGACAGACTGATTCACCGTCATTTTCTTAGAAGGTGTAAATGATTTGCCGATGAAGGGTTTCAACTGCTTTACAACTTGTCTCATCGTACCATCTGGCATGCTGTATAACGAAGTTGCTTTGCTGTTTACTTTATATTTACCATTCATCTTAACTTCTGAAGAACGGCTTGAGACTACAGCGTCACTTGCTTTCACCCAGCCACGCGGGATCTTTAGCTCATCTGTTAATGCATAGTAGGTTGCTCCGTTATACGTTGCTTTCTTATTCACATAATACGTACGGTTCGCCTTATCTGATGCATTAACACCTGACTTCTGATCAACTGAGGCGTAGATCTTAGAAGTTGGAAGTTTAACTTTAGCAACCATCTGAGCTGCAGACACCTTGATCGGCTGTGGTGCAGGCTTAACAACCGGTTTAGGGGCGTTCAGTGTCAGTTCGTTAAAGTTAATCCATCCTGTTAAATTGTTCACCGTACCGAAGTAGTAGTTCGTCTTTCCGACAGTGACTTTCTTTGTAGGTGTAAACTTCTTGCCGACATGTGATTTTAAGTTTGTAACAATTTGACTCGCTGTACCCCAAGGCGTCTTGTAGAGACTCGTTGCTTGGTTGTTAACGTTAAAGTTGCCCGTAACCGCCGTTTCAGCACTGCGATTCACTGCAGTCGTATCATTTGCTTTTACCCAGCCACGTGGCGTTTTCGTTTCGTCTGTAAGCGCATAGTACGTATTGCCGTTTAATGTCGCTTTCTTATTCACATAGTAAGTGTTGCCGGCCTTTTGACCCGCACTCACACCCGTTGCACTGTCAACAGAAGCATAGACTTTCGCCTTCGTGCTGTTGACGCGCGCCATCATCTGAGCGCTTGAAGTTGTTACTGTGCCCTTAACCGTCTCAGCAGGCTTTGGTGGCGTCGGTTGCACTGTAACCGGAGGCGTAGGTTTCGTACCATTTAACTTATAGTTATATTTCTCCTGTACAAGACTATAGAACTCATTGAAGGTATAGTTGTTTTCAGCGAACCAGCCAACGGGATCTGAGTGATCCGTACCGCCGAGATAGTTTGAAACGGCCTGGTGTGACCATACGGTACCTTTACCGTCGTTATGTGCATTATCAACCGGTAACTTATAGTAGATGAGATTCGTCGCCAAGTAATCTGCTAAGTTATTAACAGACTTACTGAAACGATCTTTCCCGTATACACGCACGAGCTCAACATTAATATTACGAGAATTCGATACACCGCCAGCTCCCCATGATAAGTAATCTGTATTCGCTGTCTCGATAATGTTATTATCATCAACGAAAGCGTGAACAAATGCGTTATTAATATTACGCGACATATATGAAATCTCGCCTTCAATCGTTGAATTCGGATTGGCGGTTTCATGAGCGACGATTCCTTCAGGCTTCGCAACACCATTACGATAGGCAATCTGTGGTGCATCCTTGAAATAACGTGTTTCATATTGAGGAACTTGATAATTATTATATTTGATATATTCATTTACTGACATGTTTGAAGGACTTTGAGCCTTTAACGTTCTGACATTTGATTTATTGTTTAAAGTACGTGCCTTGATGGACTTTGGTGCTTGCGCCTGTATGTTACTTTGTGTTGCTGAAGTCTTAAGTGTTGAAGCAGCTGTCTTAGGCGCTGTCGACTGTGTAGTAGTGTTCACAGATTTTAGAGCAGGTGCAGTCTTATTGGCTGTAGCAGCCGTTTGAGGTGCAGTCGATTGCGTAGTAGCGTTCACAGATTTTAAAGCGATAGCCCTCTTATTGGCTGCAGCAGTCGTTTGAGGTGCAGTCGACTGCGTCGTAGCGTTCACAGATTTTAGAGCGGGTGCTGCCTGCTCTACAGTCGGTGTCGTGGGTGTAACTGAAGTGTTCACTTTAGCAACGGTCGCTCTTTGTTTCTCAGCTGTCGTATCTGCTTGAACAGCAGGTGCTTTATCTGCAGATGAAGGTGACGGAGTGGCAGTCGTCTTAGGCGCCGTTGTAGACGAAGGCGTTGTCGCAGTCGATTTAGATGTTGAAGTTGTCGCAGCTTTACCTGCTTGAGACAAGCTGTATTGAGATTTTACATCTACAGTCGCCGTCTGAGTCTTCACTGGAACAGCTTGTGCTGGTGTTGGCTGCTGTGCAGGCGATGTCGCAGTCTCTTGTACAGTCTTTGTTGCTGTTGTAGGTGTGATATCAGTCTGTGTTTTTTCAGGTGTTACTTGTGTTTGTTCAGCTGCATGCGCCACCGTTGTTCCTCCAGCAAGCATCATTAACAGTGCAGCAGGTGTTTTGTAGTAAAATTTATTATCCATGTAAGTTTCCTTTCTAATATGAACTTATTAACAATGTAATTATATACTGTCAGAAAATTTTAGTATATAAGCTTAATGATTTGTAATAATCCCTTAACATTTGCAACACCAATCTTGATGATACGGCCCTGGTCATTATCACTATATATATCGAGTAAAGAACTAAAGCTGTACATAATAAAAAGGACTTATACCGTGTATAAGTCCTAATCGTCTAAAGCGCTTCTAATCTGATGATTGCTGTGTATTGCCAGAAGAGCTTCATCGTATTAATATTCCAGTGATTCATACCCATCGCAAAGCCGGAAGGTTTGAAGATCTGAACATCAGAAACTTCAAGCGCAGCTGCGATTAAATACTGATAATGCACATCAATTGATTTAAAGTTCTCACTTAAGTGTCCGTCATCAAATACGAAATCCAGTGGCACATCATAATCGAATATATTAAGCTGCTCAAAGATTTCAGGAATTCCTACAATATAGCAGGCGCCATCCATGAGCGGATTTTCGCTGGCATCTCCATAATAGATGAGTAATGCTTCATAGTTCTGACGGTGATAATCGTTCACGTAAAAGAAATCTTTACGCAAATTCTCTCTGTCTTTGTTCTCGATCATGATTGTTTCTAATCGATCAAAAACTTTATCAATATGCTGATACTTCTCATAAGTTTTGCGTGTCATAGGGGCCTCCCTTAATAAATATTCGTATCTATCTGTTCTTCTATAGTTGCTTCACTATTAAGATTGTTTTCTGGCACTACAGTTTCTGTAGTGTTATCTAGCTCCGGTGAAGGAGATTCACTGCTGTCTGTAGTATCATTAAACTCTGGTGAAGGGGCTTCACTGCTGTCTATAGTATCATCAAGCTCCGGTGAAGGAGATTCACTGCTGTTTGTAGTATCATCAAACTCTGGTGAAGGGGATTCGCTGCTGTCGTTAGTATTTTCATAAGCATCTCGAACTTCTTCTCTGTCCAGCTCCATCAAAGGAATGAGATCATTATAAAGCGTACGTACCTGGTAGTCCAGCAGGTCATCTTCTTCAGTCATCTTAAGCTCAAGGTCTTCATGCAGTAGTTTAGAAATATCATAGACGTCTTCCATTACTGGATTATAATAATAAACACCGTTATACATATAATCCGTGCCTTGAAGCTGACGTTGTGTAAACTTTACATCATTTGAAGCATAATACTGTGCCATCGCACTGATATCATTAAACGTTAAGTTATGCTTTGCATTGTTACCAAGAATCTCTATCAGATCGTCCAGCTTGCTGATTGAACCTGAATCTTTCGCTTTCTTAGCCAGTGCAACAATCATCTCCATCTGACGTTTACCACGACCAAGATCGGTGTCTACACTTCTGCTTCTGGCAAGGGCTAAAGCTTCATTGCCATTTAGAAGCCGGCGACCTTTCTCTATCTTAATTCTGCCTTTGTCATTCTTCGTCGGTTCGTCGATATCAAACGGCACATCGAACGTAATACCGCCAAGTTCATCCACAATGTCAACGAACGCCTGCATGTTCACTCTTACATAGTAATCTACTGGTACATTGAACTTCTGCTCCACAGCATGTGCTGAACTTTTAGGACCACCTTCAGCGTGCGCATGCGTAATCTTATCATACATCTTAACAGATGGAATGTAACTTAGTGTATCACGCGGTATACCAATCAGGCGGACTTGTTTGTCATCACGGTTAAATGTCGCGAGAATCATAGAGTCAGTACGTGCCTCGCTTATCTTCTGACCATTGTCGCGGCGCTCAGGACTGTCATCGATACCGAGGAACAGAATAGAGAAATTATCTACGGAAGGATTAACGGTCTTATCACGCAGTTGAGACTTTTCGTATGCTTTATTATAGGATGTATCGATTGCCGTCTTTGTTGAATGATATAGATAAGCACCATAAGCGACAGGGACTGCAATCAGGCTGAGTGACAATAGTATAAGCATCCATTTAAATATTCTATTCATTGTTACACTTCCTATTTTCAAATTAATAAACTATTTAATTATAAAGGCATAGAAGAGCATTTACAACTTTAGTTTATTTTAAAGTAATTGACGTCTTATTATGTTATATATCCCATCTTCAGAGAACTGAACGACTGTTGCATAGCCACCTTGTTTAAGATGTTGTCGCAACTGTGTATCATGAATAAGGGTAAGCATAGCTTCTCCGAATAACTGCGTGTTAAAACAATCTACTACCATCGCATTATCTTCATTGAGTAATGCTTTCGGTCCGATAGGTGCATTAAAGCTCACCACGTTACAACCTGCTTGCATGGCCTCAAGAATCACCATACCAAATCCTTCAGAACGAGAGGGCACTGCTACAATCATACTTCTACGATATATAGATGCAACATCCTGTGTCATGGGGTGAATGGAGATAATATCGTCGAGATGATAATGAGTGATCATGTCACGTAATTGACTCTGTTCATGGCCCTCACCGTATATATTTACTTTAAAGTCATATTCACGTAATGAAGGCGCGATATGATAGATACTCTCTATAAACAGATCGAATCCTTTCTCGTGTTCTAAACGCCCAAGACTTGAGATGATCGGTTGTTCATCTCGATGATAAGTAGTTTCTGGGATAATATTTGGCAATGTAAACACGTTCGGATGAAATGATGAATAGATATTACGATCTTCATCCGTTAACGTTGTAATGTAATCTAAGTTAGAATATGTAGATTTTATTAAAGACTGTAAACGTTCTGGATGTGCATTAAAGTGCATATGCTCCATACCGATAGTGGTTGTACGGCTATACTGTGCAATTAATATATTATACGTTGCACGTGTTCCGACAAGAAAGTCAGTATCAACATGCTGGATAGCCTGTATGATCTTACGTTCAATATATGCTGAGAACTGATTTAAACCGGGTTCATCAGACTGAATCACTTTTGGCTTCAGCAATGGTGTGAATGTATGAATTCTGTTCATAATCATTGGCACAATGTTTAATTTATTACTATAATCAATAATACATTCAACATTTATATTTTCGTGAGTCGGATAAGCAGGCGAAGTTTTACTTTTAAATACAGATAACAGTGTTACATCGTGACCTCGTGTACTTAATGTATTTGCAAGATTAATGATGGCTCTCGTTGTTCCGCCGATATAATATATATTGTGAACTAAAAATGTAAATGATTGCATGATAAACTCCTGACTGAGGTGTAGTATGAGAACATTAATCAAAGCGAGCTATATAATCCTATTAAAACTGTTAGATCGATTCATTGTTACCAGGCCAAAACCAAATCATATCGTAATAACAATGACATTTACAGAAGATCTATTACCGATAATAACGCAACTCGCTTCACAAAAAATCGATATTTCTCTATTATATCATCCGAAGTATAACGATGTTGTAAAGAAACAATTAAATTATCATAACATTAATGCGATTCCATTAAATAATAAATATCTATTTCAGCATATCAAGGCGGTGAAACGTGCGAAAGTTATACTGATCGATACGTACTATTTAATGTTCGGTGCTATTACAAAGCATAGAGATCAAGAAGTCATTCAAATATGGCATGCATCCAGTGCATTGAAACGATTCGGACTTGAAGATCGTTCTGTAGACGTATCAAACACCAAGATGATCCAGCAGTATAAAGATGTATATGACTTTACTGATAGTTATATCGTTGCGGGTGATCATATGATAGAAGTATTTAAACAATCATTGAATGCATCCGATAAGAACTTTATTAAAACCGGACTACCAAGACTTGAATATTCAACTGCATCACAAAGTGAAGCCGATACAGTACTATTTGTTCCGACATACCGAGATTACACGTTGAAGGAAAGCGATAAACTTAAGCAAGAACACGTGAAAAACCTACGCATCCGTGCACACCCTTCAGACCATAATTATGAGACGGATACCGAAATTTCGCAATTAACATTAGATGCGTGCTTGAATCTTGCAGATATTATTATTACAGATTATAGTTCACTCGCGATAGAAGCACTGTATAAAGGAAAGCGTGTCATGCTATATGTGCCGGATGAAGCGGAATATGAAGCTTCACGCGGATTAAATCAGTACTACTATGCATTGCCACAAGAAATAAAAGCATATACAGTTGAAGCATTACAGCAGAAGCTGATGCATATTGAACGTATCGACACAGATGGATGGACAAACTATCAGACGCAGCATGCAACACAAGATATCATTCAGTATATAAAGGAGCGATTACAGTGATAACGGTCATTATACCTGTATATAACGCGGAAGCCACAATAACACGTGCGCTTGATTCTGCGAGAGCAGCAGATTACATTATCTGTGTGGATGATGGCTCTACCGATAAAAGTCGCGAGCAGATTAAATTATGGCAACATCAAAATAGCAAACAAGTCATCTATATACATCAAGACAATCAAGGCGCGGCTAAAGCACGAAATAAAGGAATCATCGCAGCGACCTCAGACTACGTGATGTTTTTAGATAGTGATGATTCACTTGCTGAAGGCGTGATTGAGCATTTTAAACAACTGAGACAGAAACAACCAGCACACGATGTTTATGTAGGACACATACAGCATATGAAATCAAACAAATTAATTCCAATTAAAAGCCACACCTACACGTCAGGATCGACAACGTTATCTCGATCACCGGAATTGATGCAGTCAATCGGACCAGGAGCAAAGTTATACCGTAGAGATATATTATCACAGTTTGATGAGGATATTACATTCTGTGAGGAACATGCCTTTAATATTAAATGCCTGATGAATCGTGTCTTTGTAACGGATAAAGTTGTCTATTATTATCACATATCCACCGGATCCATCACTCAAAGCTATCAAAACGGCTCTGAATATATTAAAGATGCTATAAAAGCACGTCAACGTGTCTTTGATCTACTGGCAACCTCACAAAATTCACAGGAGCTTATGCAATACTATAGCTATAGAATGGACGAATTGATTGTCAGTTATTTAATCAAACACGTTTTGCGTGTTGAGCATGATGAAAAGTTTATCGATGATGTAATTCGCTATATCGAAGAGATGAGAACAAGCACCTACAACAATCAGAGCCTAAATCAAATCGTGCTCTTTGTAACACTGTATGGTAATAAATCAGAGCGACAACAGCTCGAACACTATATCAAAGCACATCACTTTAAATTGAAGAACTATATTTTACATCACCCTGTTAAAGGACAATTGTTTATACTAAAAACAAGAATAAAGGACAAAATAAAGCAGCTGCGTAATTAATGCAGCTGCTTTAAAATATAGTCATGTAATGGTTCGTTACTTGAAGTAGTATTGACATACTTATCAATATTGTAATAAGTTTCTGAGAGAATGGCATTGAATAAATCGTCCCTGTGATAATAAATTAAAGGTGATAACGTGTCGATAACGTCATTGTACACACCTCGAGAAGAAGTGTAACTTTCGATATCATCCATAATCATATAACAACGTTTATTCAGTGCAAGTGCATCGAACACAACAGATGAATAATCTGTCACGACAACATCACAGACAACGAGTAGATCTTCAGTTGGTAAATCACTGATAATACCATGAACAATTTGTGTTGATTCTGGATGTGGTTTCGAAATCACCTCATAATCAGTAAGCATATTAAAGTCAATCGGTTCATAGTCATACGTTTTCCATGTCGGAAGGTAGAGGAGTAATTGTTTGTTTGGATCAAGTGCATACTTTTGACACACACTTTCTCTCAGCTGTTCATAGGTTGCTCTATTACGAATCAGCTGTTTCATGTAATGCACTCGTGGATAGCCGACATCCTTTATACGTGAAGGATTGATATTAAAGGCTGTTTCAAATAAATGATTTGCTGACGGTGTATCTGTAATGAATACGTCCGTTCGTTGGAGCTTATTATACTTTCTAAGACGATATAAGAAGACAGAAGCATTCTGTACAGACTCTTTACTATCTAAAAACAACTGTTTAATTGGCGTACCATGCCATAGATTGATCACAGTACCCTTTGTATGAAAATCATCAGGTGCAAAGGATTCTAAAATTACGACACGCGCATTCAGAATAATAGCAGAGGATTCATTGACAGGTATCACACGGACGTTCAATTGCTCGAGTGTATCACGGTGGTGATCGCTCACGAAATAAATATCAAATGCATTAAAGCGTGAATCCTCCAATAAAGACATAAGCAAATAACGTGAGTTACCTCTAAAATGATAGTCGAAACCCATAAAAACAATATAAGGTTTTGTATCTCCGACAGCCTCACTCATTAGATCTTTGGTAAGGACGAATTTTTCGTTGGAAAAGTATATTGTAAAATCGCTTAAATAAAGAGGGTGGAAGCTTGAAATTTTGATTTAAACGATCTACGGACAATGTATAGGGCTTATTAATTGAATGAAATTCACCTTTTGAGCGTATACCATGAAATTGAAGGTACTGCTGCCATGGATATGACAACTCAGACTGTGCAATGGTACTTAACAATGCCTTAGACGGATAACTTTTCGATTCAAAGTCAAAGACAACATGTCCATCTATAGTAACTTGATCACTTAAATGCAGCACATAAATCATAATATCTATCGCACTGTCAAAAGTAATATCTGCTTTAGCTAACTGTGATTTCAATAAACGACTATTGTACACAATAGAAGCACAAAGATAGGGCTGCACAATCGCGCTTGCATTCACAACATCAAGGCCGAAACAATCGTATAAATTAATATACTTTTGATCTACCGTATAATCTACAAAAGTATGGAGTGCACTTGTCTCTACACAATTCAGCTGTGTGTCATTTACACGCATAGATGCATCAACCACAACAACATGATCCCGCTCACCAATCCATTCACACAGTTGACGACCAGATACTGCTTGATTTAATTTAACAATTTGTATACGCATACGTCACCTCATAAAAAAACCAGGACAATAGCCCTGGTATTATTTTGCGTCTCTGCCATATAACTCTTTTTTTATTTGAGTTGTTGAGATACCTTCAGTACGTTTAACATACACAACTTCACATTGATCTTTAAGAAAATCAAATTCGCCTTCCCAGTCATGCCCCATAACGAAAGTATCAACCTCAAATTTCGATACATCTGTTTTCTTCTGTTCCCAGTCATTTTCAGGGATAACTAAGTCAACATAACGAATCGACTCTAACATCATCTTACGTTGTTCATAATCATAATAAGATTTCTTGTTTTTAAGCTTATTAAACTCGTCAGTTGAAAGTGCTACAATAAGATAGTCACCCATCTCTCTCGCACGACGAAGTAATTCAATATGACCATAGTGCAATAAGTCGTATGTTCCATAGGTAATAACGCGTCTCAATAGATTGGCCTCCAGTATTTTATGTATAATTGTTAAGTTTATGTTAATATATTATAGAGATTTTGTAAACGTTTATAAATATAGTGCACTAAATGAATAAGGAGAAAAGTATGAATAAAATATCAGTAATAATACCCTATTATAATTCTGAAGATTATATAGTTGATACTTTAAAGAGTCTTGAACAACAGGAATATAAAGATTTTGAAGTGATCTTGATTAATGACTACTCAAATGACCAGTCTGAGACATTGATTGAAAGCTGGATTAAAGACAAGAATTTAAATATTAAACATTTGTACAATGAAAAAAATATGGGCGTGGCCTATAGTAGAAATCGAGGTCTAGAACATGCTACAGGTGATTGGATCTATTTTTTAGACGCGGATGATACAATTTCTTCTTTTACTTTAAAGTATATGTATGAGCATACAGAAGGTTTAGATGGCGTAATCGCACCAATGAATAAGTTTACTGTAAAAAAAGTAGAACGCATCAGTGAAGTTGAATTAGAAACTGAAACCATGTCGAATGTAACGAATCCAAATGCATTTCTTAGAAGAAACACAGTTTGCGGCATATTATATAAAAAATCTATAATCGATGAACATCAAATTAAATTTAATGAAAAGCTGCGTCTATATAGTGATTATGCTTTTTCGGTTGAATATCAAAAACACGTTAATGCCTTCATTAAAATCAAGAATAATGGATTTTATTATAGAGGTGAGGTGTACGATCCATTTAACAAACCTAATCTCTCGAAAAGTGAATTTGATTTAATGTTCAATTATTACGTCAAAGGCTATTTTTATGCACGTACGGTGGCCGACGACATCCGAGTGAAACGTTTCCTTGATAAAAAAATGATGGGAAGAATTAAAAGATATTTTAATCCGGACTTACGCCAAATCGCACAAAGATATAAACAACATGCTAAAACTTTAAATAAAATATTCTATGTTATGGATAAAAAGAGTTACAAACAATCAGGATTATTAATGAAAAGAGAAATCAGGTTATTAAAAAGGAAACAGTATGCTAAAGCGTATGAATTAAATAAATTTAGAAAGCAATCAAGAATATACAGAAGATTACTACTGAATAAAAAGTCGCGTGCACGTTCATTATATGATCTGAATCTTCATAAGAAAGCAATCAATGATAAACAGATTGTATTTGAAAGCTTTGCAGGTAAGAGTTATTCAGATAGCCCGAAATATATTTATGAATATATGTATAAAAACTATCCGGATTATACTTATATCTGGGTATTAAATCATCCTGATAAATTTGACATCCCTGGACCAGCGAAGAAAGTTAAAAGACTTTCGAAAGAATTTTATGAGGCATATGCAACAAGTAAGTACTGGGTCGCAAATGCACGTATCCCACTTTATTTAATAAAAAAACCAGGTCAAGTTTATCTTCAAACATGGCACGGAACGCCTTTAAAGCGTCTAGGTAACGATATGAAAGTTGTTAGAATGCCAGGAACTACGACCCCGGCATATAAATATAATTTCAAGAAAGAGACTGACCGATGGGATTATTTAGTTTCACCGAATAAATATTCATCTGAAATCTTTAAAAGTGCGTTTTGGATGGACCAAGAACGTCTTCTTGAAACCGGATATCCAAGAAATGATATCTTGACAACCAAACAAAATGATCAATCATTTATTGATAATCTAAAACAGAAGATTGGTATACCTGAAGATAAAAATGTCATCATGTATGCACCCACATGGAGAGATGATGAATTTATTAAAAAAGGGAAATATAAATTTGAACTTAAAATAGATTTAGAAAATCTTCAAAATACAATAGGAAGAGATTCTGTAATTTTACTGAGAATGCACTATTTAATAGCAAGTGCACTTGATATCTCGGAATTCGAAGGCTTTGCCTATGATGTATCAAGCTACCCAGATATTTCAGAGTTATATTTAATTAGTGATTTATTAATAACAGATTATTCATCAGTATTCTTTGACTACAGTATATTAAAGCGACCAACGGTATTCTTTAGTTACGATATTGATAAGTATAAAGATGATTTACGAGGATTTTATTTAGATTACCACAAAGATTTACCTGGACCGATCTATACAGACGCGTACAGTTTAGCAATGGCATTGAAAGACATTGATGTGTTGGCGTTGAAATATTCAACTCAAATAGATAAATTTCACGAAAGATTTAATCAGTGGGAAGATGGCAATGCAAGTGAGAAATTAATTAAAAAAATATTGTAAAGTAATCGTCAGATTGAGTGATAAATTTATTGATTGTTGTATTATATAACGGAATAACTAAGTCACTCTTAAAAATGAAGAATGAAATTTATCTGAAAAAACTTTATAGAATAAATAAGGAGAACGTCTTTGCTGTATATCTTTGCCTATGAAAGGTGAATAGAAACCAAACGGTCATTGTGAAAGAAATATACTAACTTTAAATAGACATATTTTTAAAAGAATAGATGCCTTTCATTTATTCCTTCAGAAACTGGACTGTCTCAATATGATGAGTTTGAGTAGAAAAAAAGCAATATTCCTTCACTATATGGTGAAGGAATATTGCTCTTTTTATTTTACGCATGAATATATTTTTATTATATTCCTTAATAAGCGAACTCATTTGTTTGTGTTTCAATTGTTGGTGTTTCAATTGTTTGCTCTTCAATTGCTTGTGTTTCAATTGTTTGGGTTTCAATAGTAGGGTATTCATAAGTGTCATTTTCTAAAGGTTGCGTTTCTAAGCCCAGGTTCTCTAGATACGTATTCTGTATGTGATTCTTTTCCTCTAGATTAGGAATAAAGTACCATAGGTTGTCGTTAAGAAATTGACCGTATCCTGTTAATTGAAATCTTTCGACCGTATTTAATGATTCTGAATAATTGCTGATTAAAGTTTTCAGGTCATCAAATGTCACATCTGTTACGACGTTTCCTTCTATCGTTTTTAATAATGAATCAATTTTAGATACAGAACTCATACTAATCAGTTTATCTGCCAGCGCCTGAATCACTAATTGCTGGCGTTCTTGTCTTCCGAAATCTCCGCCTGCGCCTACTTGCTTCCTACTTCTAATGAAAGATAGTGCTTCTTTCCCATTAAGATGCGTCAGTTCGCCTTGTACGAAATCATGACCTTCATAGCTGAAGGTTGCATTACTTACGACGTCGATTCCTCCGACTGTATCGATCATTTCTTCTATGCCATCCATATTGATTGTGGCGTAGTAGTCAATTGGGACATTCATTAATTTTTCCACAGATTCTACTGCCATTTTAGCACCGCCATGATTATATGCGCGATTAATTTTTTCGTGTGTATTATGCCCGGCAATTTCACTGTATGTATCTCGAGGTATCGATACCATTACGCTTGTATTTTTCGTTGGGTTGATACTTATGATGATGATCGTATCTGAGCGTCCTGCATCTCCTGTAGCGAGTCTTGTTGTATTAGAGTCAACTCCGAACAGTGCGATTGAAATAGCATCATGATCTTTGATTGATACTTGTTCCTTGCGTAGGTCGGACTTTTCTCGGCTGATGTTTGTATGGATTACTTTAGCAGTTTTCTCTACCTTTGTGTTTAATGTTTGATAAGCAACTGCTGCAGTTGCAAGTAATCCTATTAAGATGATGATGAGTGTGATTATCCATATTCTTTTTTTCATAAGTCGCTCCTGTCATGTTGGTGATATCTTGTAATATATTAACATAAAATTAAATTCGTTGATATTAAATTTTTTTCTTTTACATTATGTTTACAATCAACATATTATATTAAAAAAGTATATAAATGAGCTGTTTATTAACTCAATATTAATAATTTATAACCAACGTAAAAATACAATGAAGATTTGTTTAATCCTCACTTTTCCGTATTTTCTTAAGCTATACTACCCATGAAGTAGATAAAAAATATTACTTAATTAAATATGAGTTTTCTTGAGAAAAGGATGGATTCATTTGAAACTTACAACAATCGGTCTAGGGTACATCGGATTACCAACATCAATTATGTTTGCGAAACATGGAGTTGATGTTGTTGGGGTAGATATTAAACAAGAAGCTGTAGATAAATTAAATAACGGCCAGATTCATATAGAAGAACCTGGGTTACAAGAAGCATTGGAGGAAGTGCTGGCCTCGGGTAAGTTCAAAGCTTCGACGACACCAGAGCAGGCAGATGCATATATCATTGCGGTACCGACACCAAATAACAGCGATGAACATAAATCATGTGATATCTCGATCGTGATGTCTGGTGTTGAAAGTATCGTCCCATTACTTAAGAAGGGGAATATAGTAATCATTGAGTCGACGATTGCACCGCGTACCATGGATGACCATGTGAAGCCTTATCTCGAGTCTGAAGGATTTATAATTGGTGAAGATATCTATCTTGTCCATTGTCCGGAACGTGTATTGCCGGGCAAGATCATGCATGAATTAGTATATAACAATCGCATTATCGGCGGAATCACCCCTGCTTGTGTTGAAGCGGGTAAGCATGTATATGGGACCTTCGTTAAAGGTGAAATGATTGAGACGCAGGCGAAGACCGCTGAGATGTCCAAATTAATGGAGAACACATATCGTGATGTAAATATCGCGCTAGCGAATGAACTCGCTAAAATCTGTAACAATCTAGAGATTAATGTTAATGATGTGATTGAGATGGCAAATAAACATCCTCGAGTTAATTTACATAAACCAGGTCCTGGTGTCGGTGGTCATTGTTTAGCGGTCGATCCGTATTTCATTATCGCAGAGGCCCCTGAGCAAGCGCTGTTGATCAAACTTGCACGTGACATCAATGTGTCTATGCCTGAATATGTTGTGCGCCGTACGAAGGACATCTTATCTAGGCTCGGCGGCAACAAAGTCACTGTATTTGGCTTGACGTATAAAGGGGATGTGGATGATATTCGTGAATCCCCTGCATTTGATATTTATGAAATGTTAACTGCATCTCAATATGAAGTTGTCGCATATGATCCTCATGTGAAGCAGGAGTTTGTTGAAAAAGATATGGGAACAGCGGTTAAAGACAGCGATTTAGTATTGATATTGAGTGATCATTCTGAATTTAAGCAGCTCACTGATGGTGATTTTGATGGAATGAGAAATAAATATATTCTTGATACTAAGAACGTTGTTAAGACTAAGGATGAATTTAAAGAAGTTAAATACTATAACTTCGGGAATTTATACAATTTATAACTACAACAACAGAATACGTTCGTATTCTGTTTGTTTTTTAATAAGGAGTTTCTATGAAAAGCATATTGCTCATCTCACAAAATTTCTATCCTGAAATCGGATCTGCAGCAAACCGTATGAAAAATATATTCAATCATCTCGTGGATCATGGGTATGATGTCTATATCTTAACGACGCAGCCCTCTTACCCGAACGAGAAGATGTATAAAGATGAAAAATACTGGAATGATGAACGGTTAAATAACGTACCTGATAATAGGGTGATCCGACTAGCGATGCGTCATGAAAAACAAAAGAAAAGTATGTCATCAAGGCTTTATTATTATATTGAATTTATGCTGAAAGTGCATTACTTCGTAAAGCATACGGAAAAATATTTCGATCTCATCTATGTTACAAGTCCTAATATATTTGCACCATGGGGGACATTATTTCTACAGCGTGACATCACTACAAACAAGACGATACTCGAAATTCGAGATTTATGGCCGGACAGTGTGTCTGCCCTCGATAAGATTAATATCGACGTATTTATGCCGATGTTAAGATTGATGGAAAAACGGATGTATAGAAATGCAAAGAAAATTGTAGTGAATAATATGTCGTTCATTCCACATATTCAGAAATATGTAAAAAATAAGGACTTTCTATTCCTGCCGAATGCGATTAACGATGAAGAACTTAACTTTCGACCGAAAAAAGCAACATTCAGCGTCGTATATACTGGAAATCTAGGCTTTGCACAGGATAACAAACAGCTAGAGGAGATCGCCGTAGCACTTAATAAGAATAAAATTCCATTTAATGCGATTGTCTATGGCATACATGCCAATGATTTCAGACGATTTGTAGATGAACAGCAACTCGAATATGTTAACGTGTTTGAAACACTGCCAAAGTCTGAATGTCTTTCATTTACGAGTGAACATCACGTGGCACTCTCCATTCTTAAGCAGTCTGAAGTATTTATGAACGTACTTCCCGGCAAGGTGATTGACGCGATATGCATGGAGGTGCCCGTTGTAACCAACTTAGGGGGCTTCACTCAAGCGCTGATACAGGATTATGAAGTGGGTATTAATATTGAATCCGCGTCAACTGAAAAACTGGTGGAAGCCATCTTAACATACAAAGATGATCCGTTCATGCTAAGGCGTCATACAGAGAACACAAAGAAAATTCGTTCTGAAGTTTTTAGATGGGAGACAAATATTCATAAACTAATGGATTTTATCAGTTAAATAAATTGAAGAGGCTGTAATTATGAAAATTATTATCGAATTGTTAAAAGAGCAGATACGCAACTTAAATCTTATTTGGAAGTTATCACGCTATAATCTTAAAAGTGAATATTCGAATCATTATCTTGGGGCATTCTGGAATATATTACAACCTCTTATGCAGGTCGTTATTTATTACATTGTCTTTGGGATGGGGTTAAGAGGGAATGCACATAGCGGAGATATGAATTATTTGCTCCATCTGATTACAGGATTATTTCCATGGATCTTTATTTCCCAGGCAATTAACGCAGGTTCTAATACGATACATGCACAGTTAGGTCTAGTAACTAAGATGAAATTCCCTTCTTCTGTACTATTGTCTATTTCATATGTCATTAACTTTATTAATTTGTTATTTACGACACTGATCATATTTTTAATTTCATACTTTAATCACTTTGTATCGTTTGGTCATTACTTTGAATTTCTGTATTTCATATTTGCATCCTATATGCTGATCTTTGCATTTAATCTTATTATGAGTACATTGGTCATTCTTATCAGAGATACGAAGCAGATGCTACAGAACGTGCTGCGTATGTGTTTCTTTGTTACACCGATATTCTGGGATGCAAATACGGTTTCACCTGTACTAAAGGTGATTACGATGCTCAATCCATTTGCTTATCTCATAGGAATATATCGCAATGCATTCATTGAAGGAGAAGGGATGCTCTATGGGAATATCACAGATCATCTTTATTTCTGGACGTTTACATTTTTATTGCTGTATATAGGCGGACATATTCATTATCGATTCAAGAATCGTTTAGTAGATTATTTATAAATTGAGGTGCAAAATGAAATATTTGTTAATTACAAACGCTTACCCAAGTGAAGATAAGATTTATTCGAATGCATTCATCCATAGAAGAGTAAAAGCATACCAGCAGGCAGGTCTGGATATTGAAGTTGTCGTTATGACGACGAAAGTAAGATTTGATGCTGTCTATGACGGGGTCACTGTAAAGTTTCTCGATGAATTCCAGCTCGCTGATTATGTCAATGGTCATCCGTTCCATAAGCTGCTGATTCATTTTATGAATCTGAAGATGTTCCAGGCATTAAAGATGATGCACACAGTACCTCCAGTAATTATATGGATGCATGGGTTTGAAGCCGAACCTTGGTTTTCAAGGTATTACAACTTCTTATCGAGCAAGCAGTCATTTTTAAATGTAATGGAAAGAAAAGATAGTTATTACGAAGAAGTTAAAGAGATGTTTCTTGCATTGATGGATAAGGATCTGTATGATGCGACGTTTATCTATGTCTCAAAAAGCTATAAAGAAAAATATGTCGATCCATATCTCGGGAAGGTACCTGATCAATATCATATTATCCATAACCCGATTAATGAGTCCCTATTTCCGTATCGTCAGAAAAAACCGGAAGATAGATTTAACATTTGCAATATCAGACCTTATACAGCTAAGAACTATGCGAACGATATTACAAGAGATGTCATTATCGGTTTAAGCAAGAAGAAATATTTTGATGAGCTGACTTTCGAACTGCATGGTGACGGACCTTTATTTGATGATATAACGAAACCGCTTCAAAAATTCAGTAATGTCAAATTAAATAAAGCATTTGTGCAACAACATGAGATTCATGAAATTCACGCAAGAAACGGCATCTACCTTGGACCTACTAGACATGATTCGCAAGGTGTATCGCTGTGTGAAGCGATGAGCAGCGGCCTTGTGCCTATCTCCAATGATATCGGTGCGATTAAGGAATTTATATTAGACAAGGAAACAGGGCTTGTTGCAGATAGGGATGATGTTGCAGGAATGATCGAGCGTATCGATTTTCTGGTGAACCATCCTGATGTGTTTCTGCGTCTCAGCCACAATGCAGCGCAAGCGATAAGGCGACTGACTGGAGAAGAAATGATAACGAAAAAAGAACTTGAGGTGATTGAACGATGACAAATGAAGTGAACTGGGAAGCGGCATATAATGATTTAAAGTCTCAGATTGAATTTATGATGGAAGATACGAGACAGTTACTGGTAGATAATCCTGTCAAACTAAAGATCAATAAGATTGTCGTAGATAAAGATGAGACGTTCTCTTCATTAATTGTCGACGCTTCTGGTGATACGATGATGTATGCATGCTATCTCTATCATCAAAGGTCAAAGAAAGAGCTGGTCAAGACAAAGTATCAATATAGCAACACGTTCGTATTTCAACTACCGAAAGGGAAGTACTTTGCACGTCTCTTCGTAAAAAATCGCATGACGGGTCAGAAAGAAATCGATACGATTTCATTTACTGTGTAAGGAGGATATTATGACTTACGAACTGATTACGCGCTATCCTAAAGCAAAGACAACACTCAAAGTAAGTGCAGGAATTGATGCAAGTATATTGAAGCATATCACTCAGCAAGTAGATGATATCGATATATTACTGTCTGAAAGTCTTCCTGTTGAAGAAGGTACAAGAGACCTCGGAGATTTAGTGCATGCAACTCATGCTAAGAGGTTAACGTTGCGCATTCCAGTCTCTTTGTTTGATACATGTAAAGACAGTATCAACATTGAATATGAATTAGCAGAGATAGGTAATAATGCTGTTCATGTGTTCATTACATATAATTTAAAAAATAGAACGTTATCATCTATCAATAGCAGCAACATGATCAAGTGGTATCAAATTCAGCAGTATGA
This sequence comes from Macrococcus psychrotolerans, assembly GCF_038095555.1. NCBI lineage: Bacteria > Bacillati > Bacillota > Bacilli > Caryophanales > Staphylococcaceae > Macrococcus > Macrococcus psychrotolerans. The sequence continues at coordinate 721,339 of NZ_CP124591.1, forward strand.
AAATATGGAAGCGTATATAGAGGGAACGGTGAACCGCACGATATATAAAGAGATGAAACAGTACCGAAGTCAACTTGGATGGGCAAATGCTAAGATTGAACGCTATGAGTCAAAGGTTCAGGCAGGTATTCGTGAAGATGAAGCGGCGAAATATAATGAGTTAATGAATAAGTATAAAGAAACTTTAAAACGATTAAATAATCTGCGTAATTCAAGACTCGGTAAATTACAGATTAAATATTGGGATTTAAAAGGATAGGTGAAGAGATTGAACTATCAGCATGATGCAAAGCTAAGATATGATGATCTGATACGTGTACGAAAGAAAATCGGTACGATAATGGAAGGGCTGACGATCATTACTGAAGCACTGGACTATGGTCACATACAATCACACTTATCCTATATTGTTATCCCTCAGGATAAGGCGGTATATGATGAACTTATTCGCAATCATCAATACGACAATGTATTGGTACTATCACCTGCGAAACAACTTGATATTAAAGAAGTTCTGAAATATGTACGAACTTCACATCTAACGTTTGTAAAAGATATTAAAGATCTTATATGTTCTGATGAACCTGTACATTTCAGGTCGAACCATATCTATATTGCGCAACGCGTTATGAATAGCGAGTTGAACCATGTACTGAAAGATGAAGAGACAAAAGAAGATGAAGAGATAGCGCCTGCACAGATCGATACGGAAAAGCAAACGTCTAAAGTAGTTCATCCTAATGTCGTAAAGATTCATGTCGATATTGAAGCTCTAAACGACTATGAACTACAGGACGGTGCTGTAGAATACCCTATGAATCATCTGCTTACTAAGCTCTATGAGTTTTACGGGATTATCATACCTAAACAATTTCTAGAGACCCATCGTTTGAAAGTGTCAATTACCGATAACCGTTTCGAAGCTATCACGGAAATGATATGTCATCATGCGTTTGTGATTACACCGCTTGCTGACATTCAGTATGTTGCTGAAGTGCGCAACCTTCTACACACTAAAGACTTAGAGACGATGCCTTCTTTAAATTATCTTAACGAAGTCGCACTATATCGTAATACTACGAGTGTCAATTCATTTATTCAGCATGTGGCGGATATCTTGTTACTCAGAATTGGTAATAAGATTGATAAAGGTGAAACAAAGCTTGAGATAGAACTAGATAAACTGAAAGCATTTAAAACGATCAACCTTGAAATTCTGAATAAAGGGCGTGCAGAGGAGCTGGTCATCGCCTACTGCTTCCCGCCATACAATGATACTTCTGGCAATGTCATGGCAAAGCGTATCTATATGGAAGGGAATAAAGTAGATATTATCTCAAATAATATGGATAGGATCCGTAAGAAGGATTATTCATTGGAAGGCATTGCAAAAGGGCTGATCGATACAAAGTTTATCGTTGATGCCAAACAGGCATTCAGCAGCTATGAAAGTATCGAAACGTTTACGCATCTAGGCATGGAGATATTCAGCACATTCAAAGATAAATATAATAAACTATATAGCCGTGCAATGTTCCCGGCGTCCCATTTCCTGGCGTATGAGATTAAACTGAGTAAACCTGAGATATACTGGCGCGCAGAATTCTCTGATCCATTATTAACAGATGTAAAATCTGAGAAAAGATTTTCACCGATTAAGTCTAATGAATACATTGAACATTTAAGAGAGACGCTACCTGAAGCCTATCAGGCGTTAGTCGATGACAACGTATTTAATGTATGTGAAATCTTACCACTCGCCTATGCAGATGAACTTATATTCACGAATAAATTACAGCTAGAATACATTATCAAACGCTTTGACAGTGATATACAGGAATCGATTCGTAAGCGTGCAATCATTTCTGCACATCCGACGTTGCCACAGTCATTCTATCATATGGAGCAGGCGAACTATGAATATGATGAGGCACAGCTCAACTTTGCATACTTCGGTAATTTCTATGATACACGTGGATTCAGAGAAATCGAGTTAATGTGTAAATACTTGATTTTAGATGGAATTACAAACTTCAAGGTTAATGTCTTCACAAATATAAATGCGAAGACGAATGGATTCTATAACAACAGCGATTTTAAAGATTATATTAGATTGAATCCCTACTTAGATTACTTTGAGTTCTTAAATTTAACTGAACAGATGGATATTCTGATGATTTATGATGCGCATACAAAAGGGATTAAAGAAGTTAATCCATATTTGCCATCTAAGCTTAGTGATTATCTCGGAAGCTCGGCTTACACACTGGCATTTATCGAAGAAGATAGTATATTATCTGAACAAGTGAATGAAAAGCTGTACAAAGTAGATATGAACCATTTTTCTGCATACGGAGCAACTGTTCGTGAAATAAACACACACCTTAATAAAGCGTTAACATTGAAAGAGGAGGTGTCTTATGGAGGTAGTGAAAGTAAAGGTCAATAACGTATCTAAAGCATATCCGGTCAACCAGAGTAAAAGTCAGAAAATACTGGATATCCTTAAGTTCTGGCAGCATAAGACACATGACGATGTGTATTATGCGCTGAAAGATATCAGCTTCGAAGTGAATGCTGGGGACAGTGTTGGACTTGTTGGATTAAATGGTGCCGGTAAATCAACGCTCTCAAACCTCTTGGGAGAAGTCATCTCACCTACTGCGGGGACGATTGAAATAAACGGCAGAAGCTCACTGATCGCTATATCTGCAGGATTAAATAATGAATTATCAGGGGAAGAGAATATCCGTATGAAATGTCTGATGCATGGTCTGACTGAAGAACAGATTAATGACCGTTTTAATGATATCATCGACTTCTCTGAACTCGGAGACTTCATTAAGAAGCCGATTAAGACGTATTCCAGCGGGATGAAATCACGCCTTGGTTTTGCGATCGCTGTCCATACAGATCCAGACGTACTCATTGTGGATGAGGCACTGTCTGTAGGGGATGACACATTCTCTAATAAATGCATCGAACGTATGAAAGAGTTTCAAGAAGAAGGGAAGACCATCTTCTTTGTCAGTCATTCTATCGGTCAGATCCAGAAGATGTGCAATAAAGCGATATGGATTCATTACGGCAAAATTGAAGCGCAAGGAGACTGTATTCCGACAGTCGGTTTATATGGCAGGTTTATTAGAAAATACAATCAGTTTGATAAAGAACAGCAGCTTGCATATAAAGAAGAACAGCTTCAAAATCAGATAGGCTCGATCAATGAAATAGAAGTAAATAAAGAAAATGTATCTAAAAATACATTATTCGGTCTGATCGGTGTTACAGCATTATTTATATTCAGTATGCTGTCTCAATTAAATGTCATACCACTATCACATTATCTAAATATGTTAAAAGGGATGTTTTAACCGTGAAAAAGGTGACCATGTTTGTCTGGAACAACTTTACTAATGACGCAAGGGTGACAAGAGAAGCGAAGACACTTCAGTCACATTATGATGTCGCTGTCATCGCTAAACGTGAAAATAATGAACGTCATATCCCGCTTAAACAAAGTTATAAGGAAGGATATAATGCTGTACGCGAACATAAGACAGAACTACCGAAATTTATAGCGGATCACATTTATAATAACAAATTAAAGACCATACTTTTAAAGCACATGCCGAATGCTTTCTTGATGATGAAGATGATCCAGGAAGGCTACAGGCAAGATGCAGATATTTATCACAGCCATGATCTGAATACGTTAATTCAAGGAGTTGCCTGTGCAAAATTGAGAACAGATAAACGTATACTAATATTTGATGCTCATGAAGTGAATACTAGCCGTACAAACTATAAGGCAGGTCTAGTCGGGACAATAGAAAAGTTTCTGATTCGATTTACGGATCGTACAATAGTAGAGAATGAGACACGTGCGACCTATCATGAGTTACTCTATGGATATCGACCGATGTCGCTCTATAACTACTCGGAATACTATGATATAGACGAAGTTGAAGCAATAGACCTTCCTCTTAAGTATGATAAAACCTTTATTTATCAAGGCGGACTACAGGAAGGACGTGGTTTAGAACGACTGCTTCGTGCGTTCTGGCAGGCGGATATCCCTGCAAATCTACTGATGGTGGGGGACGGAAAGATTCGTCCTCAGCTTGAAGCATTAACACGCTCGCTCAACTTACAGGACAAGGTGACCTTTACCGGTCGTGTTCCTTATGAGTCGTTACGTTCGTATACAAAGATTGCATATGCAGGATTTCAGATTCTGGAAAATGTGAATTTCAATCATTATTCTGCATCGAGCAACAAACTGTATGAGTATATGATGGCCCATGTACCTGTAATTGCCACAAATCTTCCTGAAATAAAAAATGTAGTTGAAAAAGAAGGGATAGGGCTTATCATAAAGCATGATTCAGAAGAAGAACTTACAGCAGCTATTCGTAAGATGTTTGAAGATGAAGCAATGAGAGACCAGATGAAAGCGCAGATGAAGATCAGTAAAGAGCAGTATAACTGGGAGAAGGAAAAGCAGAAGCTGCTGAATCTATATCAAGATCTTGAGGTGGACTGATGACAGAACAAGAGAAGAAGATACTTGTGGAGAGTTTAAATAATGAAAGATATGCACTGAACCAGCTTAAATATAAGGACATGGAAATCGCACTGCTAAAGAAGAAGCTCAGTCTATATGAACATAGATGGCATAAACTAATGAATCTCCTACCTGTGAAAGTATTACGCAGTGCAATGCGCTATGTAAAGGGGCTGAAGTAAATGCGTATAAGAAAGAGAATTCAGGAGATCGACGCGCTGCTATCAAGAATTGAACAAAATGCACCTCTATCTATTGAAGATGCAGTAGAAGCAATTGAGCAGCCGATAAAGCATAAAGGCATATCCGTCATCGTCCCCTTATATAAGAGCCGAAAGTATTTGCACCAATTAGTAGAGAATATTAACACCTTCAAAACAACGACGTTTGAAGTGATCTTTGTGTTGAATGGAGATGAAGACTCTGTTGAGGAAGACAAAGAGACCTTGAATTCACTTACAAAAGAATTCAAGTATCACATCATTGAATCAGGTCATGGCGCATCAATCGCCCGCAATAAAGGAATTGAAATTGCTCAATATTCTCATACGCTCTTCCTGGATGCAGATGATACACTTCATCCACACACATTATTTGAGCTAAGTAAGCATCTCGATTTCTCAAATATTTCTGTATTTCATCTCTATAATGTTCATAATGAAGAGATTGAACAGGATAATATCATAGAAAAAGAAAAGAACCAGCTTAAAGGACAACTGACATCTGACTATATGAAACTGACTAAAATATTATCCATGAACGGCGCGAAGCTGATTCCGACACATTATTTAAAGACCATAAGGTTTGATGAAACACTGACATCAGGAGAAGATGTCGTACTGATGACGCACATCTTAGCACGCTTCAGACCGATCATCAATGTCATTGACAGTACAGTATGTGTCTATTATAGACATATGACCGAGCACTCGGTAAGCAGGCAGTCGATGAGCTATGCATTTAACGTTACAGATAGAATCAGTGTTATACAGACACTCGCACAGTTACTCGACGCGGAAGACGATACATCAATAAGACAGTTCATTATGAATCGCATGGATGCTCAGGCAGGATTTATCAATAGATATCTGCATCATGATGTGACAGCTTATCAGCAGGTGATTCAGGATTTACAGCGCATACATGCTGAATACCTTCCGTATCAAACTGTAAACAAAGGACTCGCACAGACACTATACATCGGATATTGCTTTGCACCGTATAATGATACAAGCGGTGTTATCCTGGGAAAACGTATCGCCGAACGCAAAGTACCTGCTGATGTGATCTCCAATAATATGAGCGATGTGAGAACAACAGATTACACATTAAACGAACTATCAGACCCATATATCGCGAAACATTATGGCATTAACAGTAAATCCTCATTCAGTAACTATCAGCTGATGAATGTATTCGTGCAGCAAGGCACCAAGAAGCTAAAGAACAATACATATAAAGAAATCTATTCCAGAGTACTCTGGCCGGCGAGTCATCTATTAGCATGGAAACTAAAGACAAATAATACAAAATGGATTGCTGAGTTCTCTGACCCTGTACTATATGATATTAAGAATAAAGAGCGACACAGTAAAGTGCCATTTACCTATGTCAATAAAATAAAAAGACAGGCACCAGAAGAATATCATCCATACATCGATGATAACCTGTACAATATCGTAGAACTGCTCCCCTTTATATTTGCAGATGAAATCGTATTTACAAATAATAAACAGAGAACACAGATGATAAAGAGATTTACAGAAGACATACAGCAGGCAATTATCAAGAAATCAGTCATCACTCCACATCCAACACTGGATGCACAGTACTATGAGAAACAACGTGCACTGATCACAGTCGATAAAGCAACGTTCAATATCGGTTATTTCGGTAATTTCTATGAAACGCGTGGCCTTAAAGAAATTCAGGAACTGATAGATCATCCAGAACTTATTGAAGCACTCAATCCATCAAACTTACCATTAGAATTTCACATCTTTACAAGTAGTCCTATCAGTGTCAGACAGATGGTTAGTCTCTATGAAATGACTCAAGTAAATGTACATGAAGCATTGCCATACTTTGAATTTCTAAATGCGACGAAGCAATTCGATGCGCTTATTGTTATGGATGCACACACGAAGGGGATTAAAGAAGAGAATCCATATTTGCCGAGTAAGTTAAGTGATTATAAGGGAAGTGGCGTTCCTGTAATTGCATACTGTGAAGAGGGAAGTCCGATGGATGAGATGGAAACAATTCAAGGGATTAAGATTAGAATTAAAGAAGATGATGTGTAATGCGTCATCTTTTTTTGTGAATCTAAATTGAATTCTTTTAAATATTAACAATGGTTTGTTGGTTTTTATATAAAAATAAATGATATCGGTCGTGGTCAGATGGAAGTGCTTAATGATCGTGTAGCGAAGAAACGTGAAATTGTTGACCGCTATGTTGAGGGTCTTAAAGGAATCGACGGAATTTATTTCATGAAAGAACTAGAAGATAGCTTTAGTAACAGATGGTTATCTACGATGATTGTTGATAGTGAGAAAGTCGGCAAAACATCTGTTGAAATTATTGAACGTTTAGCCGGATTTAATACTGAAGCACGTCCAGTGTGGAAACCAATGCACTTACAGCCGTTATTTGAAGGTAAAGAATTTATTCAGGATGAGCATCAGGATGTTTCGAAATTCTTATTTGAGAATGGAATATGCTTGCCATCAGATACGAAGATGACTGAAGCAATTCAAGATACTGTGTCATTGATATGATTAAGACCTTTATAAATAGCTAATATAATGTCACCCCTCGATATATATCAGGGGTGATTTGATATAGGCAATAAAAAAATCACAAATCTTAACATTTCAAGATTCGTGATTTTTCCCAAAAGACTGTAGTGGTTATGATGTAACAGCTTTTATTAGAGAATCAAAATTATTAATTGCAGCTTGATAAGTAATGCCTTCTTTTGTTTTGACATTTTCTAATGGATTTTCGCTTATTGAAATCATTGCTTCTGCAAATTGCTCAATATTGTTAGGTTCAATTAAGTAACCATTTTCTCCATTCACTATAATTTCTCTTGGTCCATATCTGATATCATAGGCGATTACAGGACAACCTTCATTTATACTTTCCATGATACTTAATGGAAAACCTTCAAATTTACTAGTTAAAAGAGAAGCTTTAGATTCTCGGAAAACTTGAGCTGGATTATTGGTAAATTCTTGAATAGTAACTTCGTTTTTTAAATTATATTTCTCTATTAGATTCTCAATTTTTGTACGTTCTGCTCCTTTAACACCACCATATAAAACTAATTTAGTTTTATATCCTTTTTCTTTATATAGTTTATAGCTTTCTATTATATGAGATATTTGTTTTTCTTCGCTAAATCGTCCCATAAATACAAATTGATCTTTTTTGTCATTAATAATATCTTTAGGAGCATTTATGAAATGAGGAATTACTTTGAATTTTTCATCTGGTATATTGAAATCATTCTGAATATCTTCTTTTTGATGATTGGTAAGCACATAATATTTAGCTATTTTATCAGGATTATTAAGTGCGAGTTTATATGATCCTTTGATTTTTTCTCCTTCAAAATGCGAGCTATGGAAAACTAATATAGGTTTTATCTTTTTAGTAGAATTTATCAACGATTTGTCTAATAATCTTGCATCGTTAAAAATAATATCTTGATCTGAAAAATTAAAATCAAAAAAGTATGTGAATAACTCTTTTTCATTATTAAAACTTTCAACTAAAGTGCCATTAGAATAAATAAAGATACCAATTAATTTATTGTCATTTGTTTCTTCGTAATACTTTTTACAATATGGTTGCTCTTTTAAATCATAGAAAAATTCTGCTAATTTTTTATTTAATTTTCTTGAATAATTAGTTATTCTATGTAAATATCCTTCTTCGTTATATTCCCAACGCTCAACTTTATGTTTTACTCCTTGGACAAAATAATCTTCAAATTTAACTATATTTGAGTCGGAATAAAATTTTCTATACAACAGATATTTCCCTGTATCTTTATCATAATATCTTTCACAATTATTATCTGAATCTTTTTCTATGATATAATTTGATATTTTTATATTTTGTATTTTATTATTACTTTTGTTTATAAAAAGAAATGATTTGGATGGTTTTGTAAGCAATTGAAAGCCAGATAACCAGTCATAGAGATTAATGATTTTTATATTCTCTTTTAAAATTTTTTTATCATAAAAAATTTTATAAACAGAGTTATAATTCGGATTATAATTTGTAGTTAATATTGTTTGTTCAAAATCAAATTCATCATCTAAAAAATTAATCCTATTTAATAAAGATTTAGTTCGTCCACCATGTACTGGAGGTAATGTTGAAGCTACTGTATATATCATAATATTATCCCTCATTCACATTATTTTTTATTGTATCTTAAGTACTCTCTTATACCTTCATTTATTGTATATCTAGGAGAATACCCTATCTTTTCTAATTTTGTTATATCCGCATAAGAATACTTTATATCTCCTTTTCTTTCATCTTTATATTCATAAGGTATTGAATAATTATAATATTCTTGAAATACATCAAAAACTTCATTTAATGCAGTTTGTCTTCCAGTACCTACATTAAAAATCTCTCCATTGACTTCATCACTATTTAAAACTAACCAAAAAGCTTGGATTAAGTCATCTATATATACAAAGTCTCTAGTTTGTTCACCATCTCCGAAAAATGTAAACTTTTCTTTTTCTGAAAATTTTTGATTAAGTATGGATAGTACTCCAGAGTAATCTGATTTAGGATTCTGTCTAGGACCATATATATTAAAAAATCTTAATGATACAGTAGGTATATTATATAAATCATGATAAATTTTTGTATATTGCTCACTGGCATATTTTTGAATGGCATAAGGTGATAATGTATTAATTTGTGAATCAACAGATTTCGGCAATCCGTCTAATTTTCCATAAACTGCTGCTGAAGAAGCAAAAACAAATTTTTTAATATTAGAATTATATTCTTTAATAAGATTCAACAAGTTAATTGAAGCATCTATATTAATTCGATTAGACTGAAGAGGTTTTTCTATTGTCTCAACTACACTCACCATAGCAGCTAAATGTATTACAAATGTAAACTCATGTTTTTGAAAAATACTTTCGATATAGTCGTAATCACTTATATCTTTAATGTATATATTTGTTTGCGGAACAAACGGAATATTCTCTAAGCTGCCTGTTGATAAGTTATCTATAATATGAACATCAATATTATTATCTATTAATTTCCTCGCTATATGAGATCCTATAAAGCCTGCGCCACCTGTAATTAATGCTTTCATTGTAATCCTCCATTTTAGATTTTTTAAGTTTAGTAAAAAAATATTATATTAACAATCAATATTTATAGGAGCAAAGCAGCTATATAACTTTTTATTAAAAAGGCGTCGATTGTAAAACAAAGTTAGTCAACTAAAATAGCCGTCTGTGCTAAATTCAATATGTATTTCCGATAAAAGAAAAATAAGGAGTTAGTACAGAATGTCCTATAAACATTTTAACACGGATGAACTCACGTTCATAGAATCATATTACCAAGAGTATAAGCAAAGAAAATCAAATTGTGGCAGACATAGAATAGTACTTCCAGAAAATCAGTCAGCTTATATTCGAGAAAAAGTAGCCGATGGCTGGACACCTGACACCATTATTGGCAGAGATGATCACTCCATCGCAACGAGGATTGAATGAACATTTTAACAGTATACATAGACGCAGTGGATTAGATAAAGAACTAGACTTCATTTTAGTCCCTGATGGGCATATCATTAGTGTTGCTCAACGTATTAATTATCGTCCCAGAAAATCGCTGGGCTATAAAACATCATTGTAAGTATTTATGAGTTTAATCGAAGATGAGAAATTGTCTAACTTATTATGACAAACGAAATATTATAAAAAATGCTATCAATAATAATTTTAAACTTGAAGAAATTTACAAAAATAAATGAATTTACTGATAATAATAATACACAAAGAATTGTAGATGAGCTGGCTGTGTTAAATATCATATAGCATTTTTAGTGTCACCCCTCGATATATATCAGGGGTGATTTTTTTGCGTTTTCTGATGAAGCTGATGATTTCATTCTTCGTCATGCTGTTACTATTCTTTGTATTATAAAAGGACTTTGGATTATCCAAAGTCCTTTTATAACGCGATTTTTCTAAACAATATATCCTGCAGCGTATACTTATCTAGTACTGATAGATATGCATTCAATGCTTCACCGAGTACACCTTGCAGCCCACATATCCCTGCAATCGGGCATGTGTTTGTCTCACGATCAAAACATTCGACTAAGTTGAAATGTTCCTCGGTCTTTCTTATTAAAGCACCGATATTAATTTCTTCAGGTGCCATCTTGATGCGTATGCCGCCACCGCGTCCGCGCGTCGTTTCAATATAACCGAGCGTAGCGAGGTTATTCACAACCTTCGTCAGGTGATTCTTAGAAATCCCGTAAAAATTTGCAATTTCATCTATTTGAACACGGTGCTCTTGACGTGCGATATACATCAGGACACGTAATGAGTAATCTGAGTAAAGTGTTAGTTTCATGGTCATCTCTCCTTATCATCCATATTATAGCATTAGAACGTGAATTTTTTGTTCATATATTATATAAATGATTGTAATTTGTGTGGATGAGGTGTATATTAAAGATGTATTTATAATGTATCTTTAAAGAGGGGGAGTTAATGTGTTAACAGAAGAAACTAAGAATATTATCAAGGCGACGATTCCGGTACTAGAGGAGCATGGTACGGAGATTACTTCAGCATTCTATCAGCATATGTTTGAAGCGCATCCTGAGTTACTCAATGTCTTCAATAAGACGAACCAGAAGTTAGGGCGTCAGCAGACAGCATTAGCACAGACAGTTATCGCTGCGGCGAAGCATATTGATCGTCTGGAGGCGATTGTTCCGAATGTCAACCAAATCGCGCATAAGCACAGAGCGCTAGAGATTAAACCGGAGCATTATCCGATTGTGGGTGAGAATTTGATCTGGGCGATTCAGCATGTACTAGGTGATGCGGCAACACCTGAGATTGTGGAGGCCTGGACAGAGACATATGGAGTGATTGCTGATGTATTTATTCAGATGGAGGCAGCACTGTATGATGAAGCGGACTGGCAAGGATTTGTACCGTTCAAGGTTGTAGCGGTTAAGGAGGAGTCTCCTGAAATTAAGTCATTCACGGTGCAGAGTGATGCGGTTCAATTGAAACCTGTGAAAGCGGGTCAGTATATTACGGTGAAGGTGCATCCTGAAGATGAAACAAATGATGCATTACGTCATTATTCAATCTGTTCTGTTAATACATCTCGTGGACTTAAGTTTGCGGTTAAGCGTGACGTTGCAGGTGAAGAGAGAGGGATGGTCTCTAACTATCTACATGATCATGTGAAAGTAGGAGATGAGATTCTGTTATCTGCGCCGGCGGGTGAGTTCCTAGTTGATACTGATAATAAGGACCTCGTATTTATAAGTGGAGGCGTAGGTATGACGCCACTCATGAGTATGTTAGAGGATGAGGTGGATAAACGCAGCATTAAATTTATTCATTCAGCTTATAACCGTGATGCTGTTCCATTTAAAGATGAGATTACGAAGCTTCATAATAACAGCAATGTTGCGTTCTACTTTAACTATTCAGAAAGTGCGGGGCGCTTAACGAAAGAGAAGCTATCACGAATTATGAACGGTAACGAAGAAATCTATATGTGTGGTTCCGTTGGATTTATGGAAGGCATGCTTGAGATCTTCAGTGATATGGGCATCGATAGAAGCCGCGTACACTTCGAGCCATTTGGTCCGAAGATGAGTATTACAGTATAGTATCTGGTTAATAGAGCTATTAAAGCACAGCGCTAGCTGTGCTTTTTTTATTATGATATTTTAATTTCTGCATGAATTTTAAGCAGTTTTTTAATGATTTCTTGAAATTTTTTAATTTCTGCTTTATTTAAGGTTATTTTGATGTGCAGTTTTTGAAAAATAGGTTTTTGACAGATTTGGTGGTTACGGGTATGTTTTTTGTGAGGTGACATATGATAGCGAAATTTCATGAAACAAATGATAAATTATTGCTGCTGTACGAGTTATATGGTCGATTAGATTTATCTAAATCAGATTATGATTTATTGAGGCGTTATTTGTCTGGACTTGAAGGTGAACGCAAATTTCTGGATGTTATGGGTGAAATCGATGGTGTTGTGATCCTCTGGGATATTTATCTGGAGGACTATAGTGCGCAGTTTGATTTTTTAGTGTTAGCTGGACAGTATGTGTTCCATTTTGACGTTAAGCATTATAGTGGGGTTTATGCGTATAGGGATGGGTTGTTTAAAAGTGCGAATGGTCGTGTGAATAAGCGTTTGATGATGCAGCTTACTGCTAGTGAAGCAGGGCTAAAGCAGTTTTTACTGAAGTACGGCTTTCATTACAAAGTGACAAGTCGTGTTGTATTTATGAACGAATCGTTTCAATTAATCGGGGATACAGATAAATATATTTTGTTTTATTATGATATTGGACGTGTCGTGGACTATTTAAAGGGAAACGCCGGCATCTGTGAGGATATGATGAGGCTGAGTGAGACGCTGATCGCCCATCACGGGGATGAGTCCAAGTTTTATAATACTGATGATTATGATATGGATGATATAAAGCGAGGTATACGATGTCCGAAGTGTCGTCGTGTTGGTATGATTCGAGATGTTAAGGGTCATAAGTATCAATGTCGATGCGGGCATAGGGTGAGTAATCGTGAAGCGGTCGATATCGTGTACCGTATGTTAGAACTGTTTCGCGTGGATAAGATTCGTAAATGTGATCTGAATCGTCATCTAGAAATGCCGAACCGTACATTACAGAGAATTTTGAGCAAACATTATATAAAAAAAGGGATTAATCGAGGTATTTACTATGAAAAGAAGTAAAAATGGCACTGAAAATGGCGCTGAAAAATGATTTGAGTGCCATTTTCAGCGCCAAATCAGGTTATTTAAGAAATATTGGCACTCAAAAATGTACCAAAATAATAGCATATTAAATATTGGCCCGATAATGTACCTGCACGCACAAAAAAGACACCCAACTTCAGTTGAGTGTCTCACCTATTATTTCTGCGCACGTTTCGCTGCAAGTAATGTATTATTTAATACCATTGTAATCGTTAAAGGTCCTACGCCACCTGGTACGGGCGTGATTGCGCCTGCAACTTCAGAAACTTCATCATATACAACGTCCCCTGTTAACTTTCCGTCAACGACTGTATTTCCTACATCTACAATCACTGCGCCTTCTTTCACGACATCCTTCGTCACTAATCCTGGTTTACCTACAGCAGATACGATAACATCAGAGCGTTTTAATACTGCATCCATATCTTTACTGCGAGAGTGCAGTAATGTTACCGTTGCATTCGCATCTGTTAGCAGTTTCGCAACGGGTTGTCCTACGATATGGCTTCTCCCGATGACCGCAACATCCTTTCCTTCCAGGTCTATATCTGCATGCTTTAAGATTTCCATGATGCCCAGTGGTGTACAAGGGATATATGTTTCAACCCCTGCATAGAGTCGGCCGATGTTGATCGGATTGAAGCCGTCAACGTCTTTTTCTGGTGCAATCTTCTCAAGCACTTTCGTTTCATCGATTTGTTTCGGTAGTGGGACTTGAACAAGGATTCCATGTACATCGTCATCCTTGTTCAACTTGTCGATTTCTTCTAATAACGCCACTTCAGTCGTACTTTCATCAAGATGGATGATACTTGAGCTCATACCGATCTTCTCAGCAGATTTCTTCTTATTGTTCACGTAGCTCTGGCTTGCACCGTCATTTCCTACGAGGATCACAGTTAGATTTGGCGTAACCCCTTGTGCCTTTAACTGTTCGACTTCCTGTGCAAGGTTCGCACGATAATCCGCTGCAATTTTCTTTCCGTCTAATACTTTTGCTGACATTCCAGTTCCCTCCATTTATTCGAACATTTAATATTATTATAGCAGTAAACAATCTAAAAATACGAACAAAAAAATAAAAATTAATAAAAAAAACAATAATTGTTCGTTTTTACGTTGAAATCTGTATCTGTCATTGTTATGCTATATAAGTAATATACACATAAATGAAGACGGTTTTCAAATAATTATAAAGGGTGATAGTTGTGACAGTAGCAGTAATAATGGGGTCTTCTTCTGACTGGGAGACGATGAAAGAAGCGGTTACAATGCTTGAAGCTTTCGGCATCGACTACGAGGCGAGTGTTGTATCTGCGCATCGTACACCGCTCGCGATGATTGATTTTGCGAAGTCTGCTCGTAGTAAGGGCATTGAGATTATTATCGCGGGTGCTGGTGGTGCGGCGCACTTACCGGGAATGGTCGCTTCGATGACGACACTTCCGGTGATCGGTGTACCGATTGAATCGAAGGCTTTGAAGGGAATGGATTCCTTATTATCAATTGTACAGATGCCTGGTGGAATTCCGGTAGCCACGACTGCTATCGGTAAGGCGGGTGCTAAGAATGCCGGTATACTTGCTGCACGTATGCTCAGTCTGAAAGATACTGCTTTAGTAGCACAGCTGGATGATTATGAAGCATCTTTAGTCAAGAAGGTGGAGGCGATGCAGCATGACCTTAAATAAATTTGCGCTCGGTGACACGATTGGTATCATCGGCGGGGGTCAGCTAGGTAAGATGATGGCACAGTCTGCACAGCGTATGGGATTTAAAGTTGCTGTGCTTGATCCTGATGAGCGCTGTCCTGCACGCTTCGTGGCACATCATTTCGTGCATGCACCGTACAATGATATTGCAGGGTTGAAAACGTTAAGCCGCTATAGCGACGTCATCACATATGAATTTGAGAATATTAATGCAGAGGCACTAGAAGTCATTGCGAAAGAAAATCATGTACCTCAAGGTTTTGAGACGGTAAACATACTGCAGAATCGTCTCAGTGAGAAGGAAGCCATCGCAAGAAGTGGCGCTACGGTTGTTCCATATAAGCGTATCGAAGGTCCAGCGGATGTCGATGATGCTGTGCGTGAAATCGGTCTGCCACTCGTACTGAAGACTGTGTTCGGCGGTTATGATGGGAAAGGACAGCTTGTTGTAGCGGAGAAAGCACAGCTAGAAGAAGCATATAACATGGCTGATGGTACTATTCTCGTTGCAGAGAAGCGTATTGCGCTGGACCGTGAGATATCGATTACAGCGTCACGTAATCTTCAGGGAGAGGTCGTCTACTTCCCTGTACAGGAGAATGTCCATCGTAACCAGATCCTGTTCAGTACGATGGTGAAGCATGCGCATGAGTATACAGAAGCTGCGATTGCTGAAGTGGAGAAGATCATTCATAAGATTCATTTCGTGGGTACGTTTACTGTGGAATTCTTTATTGATAAAGAGGGTAAGCTCTATGTCAACGAGATCGCACCGCGTCCTCATAACTCCGGACATTACTCTATTGAAGCGTGTGATTATTCGCAATTTGATACGCATATTCTGTCGGTGCTTGGCTACAGGTTACCGAAGCAAATCAAGCTCCACAGTTCTGCTGTGATGTATAATCTGCTCGGCCAGGATCTAGACTTGATGGAACATCTCTTCCCAGAACATCCAGAATGGCATGTCCATGTATATGGTAAAGAGGCAAGGAAAGAAAATAGGAAGATGGGACATATTACCCTATTGTTAGGCGATGATACGGATACTTATTATCCTATATATAAGGAGCTGATGAAATGACTTTAGTTTATGAAGGAAAAGCAAAGCGTGTATACAGTACGGATGAGGACCATGTGTTCCGCATCGAATATAAAGATGAAGTAACAGCGGGGAACGGTGCAAAGAAAGATAGTATGGCTGGTAAAGGTCGGCTGAACAACTTGATTACAAGCTATTTCTTCGAGCGCCTTGCACAAGAAGGGCTGGAGTCTCACTTTATCAAGAAGTTAAGCGACACTGAACAGCTGGTTAAAGCAGTTACGATTATTCCGCTTGAAGTTGTTGTCAGAAACTATGCTGCAGGTTCAATTGTTAGGCGTCTCGGCTTTGATAAAGGCACGCAGTTCAAATCACCGCTTGTTGAGTTCTATTATAAGGAAGATGCACTGAATGATCCGATTATTACAGATGACCATGTGAAGTTACTGGGTATCGCAGATGATCAAGACATCGCTGAACTGAAACGTCAGGCGTTAATCATCAATGACATGCTCGTTAAGATGATGGATGAGATGAACTTACAGCTCATTGATTTCAAGATTGAGTTTGGTAAGGATCAGGACGGTAACATCCTGCTTGCAGACGAAATTTCACCGGATACTTGCCGCATCTGGGATAAGGACACGAAAGAAAACTTTGATAAAGACGTATACAGAGAAGACACAGGTTCACTGATTGATACTTATACTCAATTCTATAATAAACTGGAGGCGTTATAAAATGACTAAAATCGAACTATACATCACATTACAACCACAGGTATTAGACACACAAGGACAAACGTTAACACGTGCGGTACATGACCTGGGCTACACTCAAGTCAACGATATTCGCGTAGGTAAAGTGCTATATATGACAGTTGACGAAGCGAGCGAACAGGCCGTTGCGAACATAGTCAATACATTAAGTGAGAAATTATTTGCGAATACTGTAATCGAAGAATACAGCTACAAAATTGTTGAAGATGAGGAGACGAAATAATGAAATTTGCTGTGATTGAATTTCCAGGTTCAAACTGTGATCGCGATATGTTCAATGCAGCTTTGAATACTGGCTTTGAAGCGGAATATGTAGATTATCGTAAGACGTCACTTGAAGGTTTTGATGGTGTGTTAATTCCAGGAGGATTCTCATTTGGTGACTACCTGCGCTGTGGTGCGATGGCACGTGTTGCGCCAATCGTTCCTGAAGTAAAGCGTTTAGCTGCTGAAGGTAAGCCGGTGCTTGGTGTATGTAATGGATTCCAGATCCTGACGGAGATCGGGTTATTACCAGGTGCGCTAATGCATAATACGAAGCATCAGTTTATCTGTCAGAATGCGCCGCTTAAGATCGTCAATAACGACACGAAGTTTACACATAAGTATGATAAAGATGAAACAGTGATCTATCCGATTGCGCACGGCGAAGGAAATTACTACTGCTCAGATGAAACGTTAGCTGAACTGAAAGCAAACAATCAGATTATCTTAACGTATCATGACAATCCGAACGGCTCGATCGAAGATATCGCAGGAATCGTGAATCAAGCAGGCAACGTATGTGGTATGATGCCTCACCCGGAACGTGCGATGGAAGCATTGCTTGGTACGGATGACGGTGTGAAATTATTCGAATCCATTTTAGAAAGCTGGGGGAAATAATCATGGTCAAGTTTCTAGAACCAACTGCAAATGAAATTAAAGAGAATAAATTATACCAGGATATGGGGCTTTCAGATAAAGAGTATGACAAAGTTGCCGATATTCTAGGACGTATGCCAAACTATACTGAAATCGGAATCTTCTCAGTAATGTGGAGTGAACACTGTTCATACAAACATTCTAAACCTTTCTTAAAGCAGTTCCCGACGACAGGTGAACGCGTATTGATGGGACCGGGTGAAGGCGCAGGTGTCGTGGATATCGGTGATAACCAGGCCGTTGTATTCAAGGTTGAATCCCATAACCATCCGTCTGCCATTGAACCGTACCAAGGTGCAGCGACAGGTGTCGGCGGTATCGTCCGTGATATCGTATCCATCGGTGCACGTCCAATCCAGTTACTTAACAGCTTACGTTTCGGTGAACTAACAGAGAAGCAGAACCAGCGTCTATTCAAAGGGGTCGTTTCAGGTATCGGCGGCTACGGTAACTGTATCGGTATTCCGACAGTTGCAGGTGAAATCGAGTTTGACCGTCAGTACGAAGGCAACCCCCTTGTCAATGCGATGTGCGTCGGTATTATCGACCATGACAAGATCCAAAAGGGAACAGCGAAAGGCGAAGGCAATCCTGTTATCTACGTGGGACTTAAGACGGGTCGTGACGGGATTCACGGTGCAACATTCGCTTCTGAGGAGTTAAGTGAAGAAAGCGAATCTAAACGTCCATCAGTGCAGATCGGCGACCCGTTTGTCGGTAAGAAGCTGATGGAAGCGACACTTAAAGCCATCACCTTCCCTGAATTAGTCGGTATCCAGGATATGGGTGCGGCAGGTCTGACATCATCAAGTTCTGAAATGGCGGCGAAAGGTGGCAGCGGTATCCATCTTGAACTCGAGAAAGTACCAACGCGTGAAGCGGGTATCTCACCATATGAGATGATGTTATCTGAAACACAGGAACGCATGCTACTTGTTGTTGAAAGAGGGACGGAACAGAAATTCTTAGAGTTATTCGACCATTACGAATTGGATAATGCAGTGATCGGTGAAGTAACAAATACAGACCGCTTCGTATTGACATATGAAGGTGAAGTATTTGCAGATATTCCGGTTCAGCCATTATCTGACGAAGCGCCGGTGTACGTACTAGAAGGTCGTGCAGCAAAGTTTGATGATGTGCATCACGACTACTCTAATATCGATGCACAGGATACATTGATGAAGTTGTTATCTCACCCGACGATGGCTTCTAAGAGCTGGGCATATTCACAGTACGATCAGCAGGTCGGTGCAAACACAATCATTAAACCAGGACTATCAGCAGGTGTAACACGTGTTGAAGGTACGAAAAAAGCCATCGCTGCAACCTTAGACGGTGAAGCACGTTACGTATATAACAACCCGTACGAAGGCGGTAAGATGGTCGTTGCAGAAGCATACCGTAACCTAGTAGCTGTCGGCAGTTTACCTCTTGCGATGACGGACTGCTTAAACTACGGTAACCCTGAAAAACCTGAAATCTATCAGCAGTTAGCAGACTCTACACGTGGTATGGCTGAAGCGTGTGGTGCACTGAATACACCTGTTGTTTCAGGTAACGTCAGCCTATACAATGAAACGAAAGGTGACGCAATCTTCCCGACACCAGTAGTGGGTATGGTTGGATTGATTGAAGATGTTGATTACCTAGTAGATTTCAAACCTTCTAAAGGAGATACAATCTATTTCGTTGGTGATATTAAGGCAGACTTCGGTGGCAGCCAGATCGAGAAGCTATTATTCAATGAAGTCGCACATACTGATGTAACGATCGACCTCGAGCAGGAAGTAGCACGCGGTGAAGCGATTCGTCAGCATATTATTGACGGTAAGCTTGGTCATGTTCAAGCGGTCGGTAAAGGTGGGGTCGGTGTGAAACTTGCACAAATTGCAGCATACTTCAATACAGGTCTTGAAGCGCAGCTTGATGTGAATGATGCAGAACTGTTTGCTGAAACACAGGGGAACTACATTGTTATTGCGAAACAAGGTATGGAAATTAATATCGAAGGTGCGCAAGCAGTCGGTACATTCGGTACAGAATCATTTAAATTATCTACGAACCAAGGGGAAGTTACATTAGACGTGAATCGTATAACGGAGGCTTGGAAAGGGGCAGTTCACGCATGTATGACATCAGAGGTCTAAACGAAGAGTGTGGTGTATTCGGTATCTGGGGTCACCCAAATGCCGCGGAACTCACTTATATGGCACTGCATTCATTACAGCACCGTGGTCAGGAAGGTGCAGGTATCGTATG
Source organism: Macrococcus psychrotolerans (assembly GCF_038095555.1). NCBI lineage: Bacteria > Bacillati > Bacillota > Bacilli > Caryophanales > Staphylococcaceae > Macrococcus > Macrococcus psychrotolerans. The sequence continues at coordinate 741,685 of NZ_CP124591.1, forward strand.
TTCTGACGAGAAGAATATTTATGGTGCGCGCGGCATGGGATTATTACCTGAAGCGATCAGTGAGGTGAAACTCGAGTCATTAAGCCGCTTTCATCACGCAATCGGTCATGTACGCTATGCAACGACGGGTGCATCTGAACTGTCTAACGTTCAGCCATTTATCTTCAAGCATTCTAAGGGCGACATTGGTCTTGCACATAACGGAAATTTGACGAACGCTGAGCAGATTAGGCTTGCACTAGAATCTGAAGGTGCAATCTTCCAGACGTCCAGCGACTCAGAAGTGTTAGGACATCTGCTGTTAAAGGCGAAATCAGATAATAAGCTGAATAACTTGAAAGCATCATTAAATCAGATTAAAGGTGCATTCTCATTTCTCGTGTTACATCCTGAAAAGCTCTTCGTAGCACGTGATGCACACGGTGTACGACCGCTGATGCTCGGTAAGGTTGATGGTGCATACTGTGTGGCAAGTGAAACGTGTGCGTTTACAGCGGTCGGTGCAGAATATATTCGTGATATCGAACCTGGTGAAGTGCTTACCCTATCCCATGAGGGTCTGGCAGAAGATGCCTATACGATGAATACACAGTCCAATATGTGTTCTATGGAATATGTCTACTTCGCACGTCCGGATTCAGAATTCCGTAAGCATTCATTATATGAAATACGTAAAGCTTTAGGGCGTAAACTCTATGAGGAGATGAATATCGCAGCGGACGTTGTAATCGGTGTACCGGACTCTTCATTACAGGCAGCGAAAGGTTTCTCTCTTACAAGTGGGATTCCGAACGAACAAGGTCTGCTCAAGAACCGCTACATCGGCAGAACATTTATCTCGCCGGATCAGAAGATGCGCGAACGTGCGGTCCGTATGAAACATTCACCGATTCGTGACGTCATTGAAGGTAAACGTGTCGTCGTTATCGATGATTCGATCGTACGTGGTACGACGAGCAAGTTTATCGTGAAGACATTGAAGCAGGCAGGTGCGAAAGAAGTGCATATGGCAATATCTAGTCCACCGCTCATTCATCCGTGTTATTACGGTATTGACGTATCAACGCACGCAGAACTCATCGCGGCAAATAAGAGCATTGCTGAAATCGAAGCAGAGCTGGAAGTAGACTCACTTACGTATTTATCGGTGGATGGTATGCACGAAGTATTCCGTTCATTTGACTCAAAAGGTGAATGTAATGCCTGCTTTACAGGGAACTACCCGATTGAAATCGTGGATCATGTATTACCGGAAGAAAAAGAGAAGAAGAAGAAGGGAGTATAATTATGGCTGAAAGTTATAAACAATCAGGCGTTGATATCCATGCAGGATATGAAGCGGTTGAACGCATGAAAAAGCATGTGAATAAGACGATGCGTAAAGAAGTGCTTGGAGGGCTCGGCAGTTTCGGTGCGGCATTCGACTTATCACAGCTGAACATGAAAGCACCTGTCCTCGTTTCAGGTACTGATGGGGTAGGTACGAAATTACGTCTTGCAATCGATAGTGATCGTCATGACACAATTGGAATCGATGCAGTGGCAATGTGTGTGAACGATATTTTAACGACAGGTGCGATGCCGTTATACTTCCTTGATTACTTAGCATTAAATAAAGTAGACCCTGTAATCGTCGAACAGATCGTTAAAGGTGTTGCTGAGGGCTGTGCTGAAAGTGAATGTGCACTGATCGGCGGAGAAACTGCAGAGATGGGCGATATGTATCATACAGGTGATTATGATATCGCTGGATTTGCTGTCGGTGCTGTTGAGAAGGATGCATATATTACAGGTGAACGTATCGCTGAAGGTGACGTGATATTAGGACTTGCTTCAAGCGGTATTCACTCAAACGGTTACAGCTTAGTCCGTAAGATCATTAAAGATAACAATCTCGATCTAGATGCTGAATTTGATAATGGTAAGACATTACTGGATGTCGTGTTAGAACCGACACGTCTCTATGTCAAGCATGCAAAGGCAATATTGGATGCAGCGGACGTACACGGTATGTGTCACGTGACCGGGGGTGGCTTTATTGAGAACGTTCCGCGTATCTTTGTGACTGAAGGACTATATCCGGAGATCGATGTCACAAACATTCCACGTCAGAAGATCTTTGACTTATTACAGGAAAAAGGCAGCATCGACAAGATGGAGATGTACAATATCTTCAATATGGGTATCGGATTTATCTTTATCGTGCCGGCTGATGCAGTTGAAAAAGTGCGTGCAGCCGTTAACGAAGAAGTGTTTGAAATCGGACGCGCCGTACGTGGGGATAAAGCAATCGACATCAAAGGTGTGGAATATGACTAAAGTCGCGATCTTTGCTTCAGGTAATGGTTCGAATTACGAGAAGATTATGGAGCATATTCAGGCAGGATTCCTGGATCATATTGAAGTGACAGGCCTCTATACAGATAAACGTAGCGCGTTCGCAATTGAGCGCGCACGTCGTTTTGATACGCCTGTACATGTCTATGAACTGAGAGCATTCGACGATAAAGCGGCATATGAGACAGCGATACTGGAACAGCTAAAGCGTGATGGTGTGGAATGGGTCATTCTTGCCGGCTATATGAAGCTTGTTGGCAGTACGTTACTTGATGCGTATGAAGGAAAGATGATCAACATCCATCCATCGATATTACCGAGCTTTCCTGGTGTTAACGCTGTCGGACAGGCGCTAGATTATGGCTGCCGTGTCAGTGGCGCTACTGTCCATTACGTTGATAGCGGTATGGATACAGGTAAGATCATCGACCAGATGAGCTGTCCGATCTACGAAGAAGATACAGAGGAAACATTGCAATTACGTATTCAGAATCTAGAGTACGAACTCTATCCACGCGTCATCAAGAAAATTATTCGATAAGGAGTCTACTTATGAGAAAAGCATTACTAAGTGTGTCAGATAAAACGGGGATCATTCCATTTGCACAGCAGTTAACAGAACTTAACTTTGAACTTTATTCAACTGGTGGTACGAAACAAGCATTAGAAGATAGCAATATTGCGGTAAAGTCAGTCAGTGAACTAACAAACTTTCCTGAAATTATGGACGGACGTGTGAAGACATTACACCCGAACATTCACGGTGGGATATTAGCGGACCGCAGCAACCCTGAGCACGTAAAAGCAATGGAGACTCACGGTATTCAGCCGTTAGATTTAGTGGTCGTGAATCTCTATCCGTTTGAAGCGACAGTTGCAAATCCAGACGTTACTGAAATAGATGCCATCGAGAATATCGATATCGGTGGGCCGACAATGTTACGTTCATCAGCAAAGAACTTCAAGCATGTCATCACTGTTGTAGACCCGGCAGATTACGAGGAAGTCATCGAAAAATTAAAAGCCGATACTTTAGACGAGACATTCCGTAAACAGCTGATGATCAAGGTGTTCACACACACCAATAAATACGATGCAGCCATTGTTAACTTCTTCAGCGATAATACATCAACGCTGCGTTACGGTGAAAATCCGCATCAGAAGGCGCGTTTCATCAAGACAGATACAAAACCGAACACGTTAGCTGGTGCACGCATTCTGCACGGCAAGCCGCTGAGCTTTAACAATATTAAAGATGCAGATGCAACACTGTTCTTAGTGAAGCAGTTTGATATGCCTGCTGCAGTTGCTGTGAAGCATATGAATCCTTGTGGTGTCGGAACAGGCGAAGTCGTCAGCGAAGCATTCCAGAATGCATATGATGCTGACAGCCAGAGTATCTTCGGAGGAATCGTCGCATTAAACCGTGAAGTGGATAAAGCAACAGCTGAAAAGATGCACGCCATCTTCCTGGAAGTAATCATCGCGCCGAAGTTCAGCGACGAGGCACTTGAAATCTTGACGGCGAAGAAAAACATTCGACTGCTTGAAATTGATATGGATACAGATAAAGATGAAGAAGAGTTCGTATCTGTTTCTGGGGGCTATCTCGTTCAGGATAAAGATCTGCTGAACGTAACGCGTGAGGATATGCGTGTCGTAACAGAGACAGAACCGACAGAAGCACAATGGAAAGCAATTGAGCTTGGCTGGAAAGTCGTTAAAAGCGTGAAGAGTAACGCCATCGTCCTTGCAAACGATAAGCAGACAGTAGGAATCGGTGCAGGTCAGATGAATCGTGTCGGTGCAGCGAAGATTGCCATCGAACGTGCCATTGAAATGAATGATGATGTCATCCTTGCAAGTGATGGCTTCTTCCCGATGTCTGATACGGTTGAAACTGCATATGCCGCAGGTATTAAATGTATCGTTCAGCCAGGGGGCTCTATTAAGGATCAGGATTCAATCGACAAAGCGAATGAATGCGGCATCGCAATGGTGATGACAGATGTCAGACACTTTAAACATTAGGAGGCAGCTATGAATATATTAGTAATCGGTAGTGGGGGTCGTGAGCATGCACTGGCGAGAAAGCTTGCACAGTCACCACGTGTCACGGAAGTGTTCGTTATTAAAGGCAATGATGCGATGGCCCGCGTGGCAACGCTTGTGGATATCGCTGAAGATGATCATGATGCTATCGTACAGTTTGCGCAAGATAACACGGTTGAACTTGTCGTTGTCGGCCCAGAGCAACCATTGATCGATGGCTTAAGCGATCGATTAAGTGAAGCAGGCATTAAAGTGTTTGGTCCGAACAAGAAGGCTGCCCAGGTGGAAGGCTCTAAAGACTTTGCGAAAGCATTGATGAAAAAATACGACATCCCGACAGCAAGCTATGAAACGATTGATAATAAAGCAGATGCACTAAAATACTTAGATGAAAAAGGGACACCGATCGTCATTAAATACGACGGGCTTGCTGCTGGTAAAGGTGTCGTCGTTGCAATGAACCGTGATATGGCGGTTGATGCCATCAATGATTTCTATGCTGAAGCAGGGGCTAAAGTGGTCTTTGAAGAGTATCTTGAAGGGGAAGAATATTCACTTATGGTAATCGTCAATGATGATTTCTGTATCCCGTTTGATACGATCGCACAAGACCATAAACGTGCTTTTGACAATGATGAAGGTCCGAACACTGGTGGTATGGGTGCATATTGTCCAGTAAATCATATCTCTCAAGATGTCCTTAAGACAACATATGATACAATCGTCTATCCGACAGTGCGTGCAATGCATGAAGAAGGGCTGAACTACTTCGGCGTACTCTATGTCGGTGCAATCCTTACAGCTGAGGGACCGAAAGTTATTGAATTTAACGCACGTTTCGGGGATCCAGAAGCGCAAGTGCTATTAAGACGTTTAGAAACAGATCTCGTAGCGTTGATTGAAGCTGCTCATAATAAGACTGAACTGGACTTAGTATGGCGTAACAAGGCGATATGTGGTGTCGTGCTGGCATCGAATGGTTATCCGGGCAGTTACGATAAAGGTGCAGTCGTAGAAGGCTATGATTATCAGGATGACTATATTGTGAGTGCGTTGAAACGCGTTGATGACACGTGGGTAACGAGTGGAGGACGTGTGATGCTTGCATTGGGTGAAGGTGATAATCTTCAACAGGCACAGCAAGCAGCATATGAAAATGTTAAGAAAATTAAGAGTGACGGTCTATTCTACAGAACAGATATTGGAAATAAAGGTCTGAAATAAAATGCACAAGAGAGGCTGGGACATTTGTCCCAGCCTCTCTTGTATTAAACGGCGGAACACTTTTGTCCCAGCCTCTATTTATTCAAATGTTTTTTGTACGTCTTCTTTAGTCTGTTCCTGACCTTCTGAATTACTATCTTGTTTTTTCTCTTCTTGTTCTTTAGCTTCTTCTGCATTATTCTTTAACTCTTCGTATTTTTCTGTCATGATAATTCCTCCTAAAAGTTGTTATAGTTTAGTTTACCCCTCTTCTCGATCATTAAACATCTCAGTCTTAAGCATGATTTTATTGAAATGCTAGGACATTTCTCATAAAACACATTATAATATGGAATGAGGTGGAATTATGAACTGGATTAAAAAACATTTCGAGATTCTGATTGGATATCTATTAGGTACCATGAATATGATTCTTGGAATATTTATCATTGTGAATCACAAACAGATTTCACATTTTAAAGATGTCGATATCAATAAGATGCATATGTATAGTTTCTTTGATTTTATCAATATTTATTCGTTTGAGCTGATCAAGCTGCTGAGTCATTATATTAATCAGTTTACACTTTTGTCTGGTGTGCTATTTATTGTCATAGGAGGGGCATTCTTCTATGTATCACGTAAGCTCAGACAGACGACACTTTATGATAAGGTGATTGCTCAAGTCTACCTTTTGTTCGGTGGATTACTGTATATCATCACATCGATTCTTATTTTTGAGATGTATGGCTTCTACGCACTGTTATATCTGCTTTTCTTCATCAGCGTCGTCTACTATACTTTGAACAGAAAGCGTCTGAATACGCATTTTAGAAAGCTGCATATCAATATTCTTATATTCATCTATGCGCTTGCATATTTTATGACACAGCTTGCGGTCTATGATAATTTGAATGAAGAGAAGGTGACACCGCTCGATGTGATGACCCTCAACTTCTTCTTTATCCTGCTTGTGCTTTTAGCAACATTATGTCTTGTTAACTATGTATTCTTGAAGCGTACGCTCGTTAAAGCATCCGATCACATGAAACGTACTGAGAAGAAGCGGGATTCTAAGATCAGCCGAATGATCCGTGAGAATACGAACATGACGATCAATAGGTTATCTGAAGAGTCGCTGAAATTAGATGAAAAGGTCGTCCTTATGATGCAGAGATGCTCTCTAAGAAAGCTCATCAACCTACAGGATGAGGATATCCCGTCGTGGTTTAAGTATCCGCGCTGGATCAAAGCATTTCATATCGAACTGCTACTGAGCAGTCTGCTGTTTATCATTACAGTAATCGAACTGAATAACCGCAACATGCTGTTTGAAGCGACGAAGTTCAATGTTGTGAAGATGCAGTATTTCTACGAATGGATTAATTTATTCGGAATGCTTTTAATCATAATTATGTACATCTATTTTACATTGATGATTCATTTTAGATCTCGCGGTTACTTCGGGCAGTTATTTACAATCTCATTTTTAATGATTAAAGTGATTGTTAGTTTCTACTTGATGCTATTTAAAGGAATCAACTTATCCCTATTCATCCCTCCGATACTTATATTACTGCTGTTAATACAGTTACCGCTGTATATAATCCATTTGCAGAAAAGGTACTGATAATTTCAACTGAATGTTTTTCTGAAATTCTATTGTGGAAAACTGGGATTCACGATATAATCGTTATGGAAACGTTACCATGGGGATGGGAGAAATTTCCGTGAATCAAATAATGAACGTGGAATAGACATCTGATAGAGATGTCTATTTTTTATGGTATAGTTAATGTATTAAATTTTAAGGAGAAATGTATGAAAAATGTAACGATTAAACGTAGTAAGCAGCAGAAATTTACCCATGGTTATGTCCTGCTGGAGACAGATGATGTGTATCAGACAGACCAGATTGAAGAAGGGGAGCTGTTCACCGTTAAGACCGAGCAAGGTGAACTTATTGGTACATTCTATTCAGGGTTACAGCATAAAGGTCTTGGATGGAAGGTAAGTGATGCATATTTACAGTTTATCGATGCTTCATATTTTATTAACCTCTTTGAAACCGCGAATGCAGAACGTGCCTCTCTATATAATAGTACAGATACGAACGCCTTCAGATTGTATAATGGTGAAGGCGACGGACTTGGGGGCTTTACGATTGATTCATACGATGGACACCTGTTGATCACGTGGTATTCAAAGGGTATCTATCATTTTAAGCAGGACATAATTGAAGCGGTGAAAGCTGTATTTCAGTATAAGACAATCTATGAGAAGCTACGCTATGATAAGAATGTGCCGACCAATCAGGTAAGCGATGAAGGTACGGAATTTCCAATCATAATTAAAGAGAACAATCTGCATTATATGATCGATCTGACGGACGGTGCGATGACCGGTCTGTTCTTAGATCAGCGCGATGTAAGAAAGAAGCTGCTCCATATGGATACGAAGCATCGTGATATGCTCAATCTGTTTGCGTACTCAGGTGGTTTCTCTGTAGCAGTGGGCAGTAATGGCTACAAGACAACCAATGTAGATATTGCGAAACGTTCGATTGAACTGATGCAGCAGAACTTTGCATTAAACGAGATGAATCTGGATGACCAGACATTTATCACGATGGACGCATTTGATGCGCTCGCTTATTTTACACGTCACCTAAAGACATTTGATATCATCGTAATCGACCCGCCGAGCTTCTCACGTCATAAGAAGAAGGTATTTACAGTTAAGGATAACTATCATGAACTGATTACACAGGCGCTGCCGCTCGTCAATTACGGCGGATATCTGGTACTGTCGACAAATGCGTCGAATGTATCACTCAAACAGTTCAGAGCAATGATAGAAGAGACGCTGACAGACCGTGCCGATTATGAGATTGAGCAGATCATGGGTCTACCAAAAGACTTCAAGACGACAGACAAGTATAAGGCATCTAAATATTTGAAGGTCGTGTTTGTAAAGATTAAAGGATGATTAAACAATAGCTATTCTGGGAATAAAGCTTTAGATATTTATTTTAGGAGGAATCTATTATGGGATTATTAGATACTGCCATTAATATGACGGCAAAACAATTTAAGAATAAAGAAGTGAAGACCCTCAGCTTACCGCAAAGTGAAGAGGATATTATAGAACGCCGTAAACGCGCAGAAAGTATGCTACACAATAAATCACTTATGTCGTCTGCTGCAGCCGTCGTGCCAATACCAGGGCTTGATGTGACAGCAGATTTAAAGCTGATGACTGATATTATCGAGAACATCAATAAAGAGTATGGCTTAAGTCATAAGCAGGTTAGCGGTTATGCAGATGATATTAAACAGAAGATCGTCTTTTCAGCTGCGAAGTCTGGAAGTGACTTCATCGGCAAGAAAGTTACAAAAGGCTTTGTTGCTGTGGTATTCAAGATGATGCTACGTCGTGAAGCACTGAAACAGTCAAAATGGGTGCCAGTTATCGGTCAGGCGGTCAGCGGTACAATCAGCTATTATATGATGAAGAAGCTCGGTGAGCAGCATATCGACAAATGCGAACGTGTCGCACGTGACCTTATCGTTTAAATGCTTTGTGAACATTTTAACAGAAATATTTGACAGCTTGTTGCTCTGTATCCAAATGATTGAGTTTCGTCAAAAAATTTGGTATATTGAAAGCGTATAGACAAGTAGTTTATATATTAAATTAATGCATAATGCAGCCAAAAGGAGATTATTATTATGGAACAAAAATCTTATGTAATTATTGACGAAACAGGAATCCATGCACGTCCAGCAACAATGTTAGTTCAAACTGCAAGTAAATTTGAATCTGATATTCAATTAGAATATAATGCGAAGAAAGTAAACTTAAAATCAATCATGGGTGTTATGAGTCTAGGTGTGGGTAAAGACGCAGAAATTACAATCTATGCTGAAGGTAGCGATGAGAAAGAAGCAATCGATGCAATCAGTGAAGTATTAGTTAAAGAAGGTTTAAGCAAATAATGACAACTTTAAAAGGTATCGGTGCATCAGATGGCATTGCAATTGCCAAAGCATACCTTCTGGTTGAACCTGATCTGTCTTTTAACAATGAAAAAGTAACAGATGTAGATGCAGAAGTTGAGAAATTCAAAGCTGCCATCAATCAATCAAAGGTAGAGTTGACACAGATTCGTAACAATGCAGAAGTAGCGCTTGGGCCAGATAAGGCAGCAATCTTTGATGCACATCTGCTTGTACTTGAAGACCCTGAACTTATTAATCCGATTGAAGATAACATTCGAAATAATCAGATGAATGCAGCAACAAGCCTCTCTGAAGTTTCAACGAACTTTATCACAATATTTGAATCGATGGATAATGAATATATGAAAGAACGTGCAGCAGATATTAAAGATGTATCTAAACGCGTATTGTCGCATATTCTTGGTGTGTCACTACCAAATCCAACGATGATTGATGAGCCTGTTGTCATCATTGCAGAAGACTTAACACCTTCTGATACGGCGCAGCTGAACAAGAAGTTTGTTCAAGGATTTGCGACAAATATCGGTGGGCGTACAAGCCATTCAGCGATTATGAGCCGTTCATTAGAAATTCCAGCGGTTGTTGGTACTAAAAATATTACCGGTGCTGTGCAGCAAGGAGATTTTGTAATTGTTGACGGTATTTCAGGAGAAGTCATCATCAATCCAGATGAGCAGACGATTACGGGGTATAAAGCACGACAATCTGCTTTCTTGCAAGAGAAAGAAGAATTAAAGCAGCTGGTTAACGATAAGACGGTCACTAAAGAAGGTAAGCACGTAGAGCTTGCTGCGAACATCGGTACACCGAATGATCTTGAAGGCGTTAAGAATAATGGTGCAGAAGGTATCGGACTCTATCGTACAGAGTTCCTTTATATGGGACGCGATACTATGCCTTCTGAAGACGAACAGTTTGAAGCATACAAGAAGGTGCTATCTGAGATGGATGGTAAACGTGTTGTTGTGCGTACATTAGATATCGGTGGAGATAAAGAGCTTCCGTACTTAAACTTACCGAAAGAGATGAACCCGTTCCTTGGATACCGTGCGATTCGACTTTGTCTGGATCAGCAGGATATCTTTAGAACGCAGCTTCGTGCGTTACTGCGTGCATCCATCCACGGTAAACTGAGCATCATGTTCCCGATGATTGCGACAATTAACGAATTCCGTGAGGCGAAAGCAATCTTAGAAGAAGAGAAAGCGAGTTTAACTGCAGATAAAGTTAAAGTTGCTGACGATATCGAGCTTGGAATCATGGTAGAGATTCCTTCTACAGCAGCAATGGCCGATATCTTTGCGAAAGAGGTTGACTTCTTTAGTATCGGTACGAATGATCTTATTCAATATACGATGGCAGCAGACCGTATGAGCGAACGTGTCTCTTATCTTTACCAACCTTACAATCCAGCAATCTTAAGACTGATCAAGCAAGTCATTGATGCCAGTCATAAAGAAGGTAAATGGACAGGGATGTGTGGAGAAATGGCAGGAGATACGACAGCGATTCCGTTATTGCTAGGTCTAGGTCTTGATGAGTTCAGTATGAGTGCGACAAGTATCTTAGGTGCACGTCGCCAGATTAAGAACTTAAGTCAGCCAGAGATGGCGAAAGTAGCTGAGCAGGCTTTAAACTGCGCGACACAAGAAGAAGTTGTGCAGCTCGTAGATGCATATCTATAATCTGAATTAAATTTAAGTTGAATCAATAAAACCCGAATAATAGGGAAAATGTAATTCATTTTCTCTATTATTCGGGTTATTTGTATAGTTATTTATTAATCTCGATCAGGGTGATCTCCGGTCGCGCACCGATGCGTACTGGAAAATGGGTCGTTCCGAGCCCGGTTGAGGTATGGAGCTGCATCTTATGCTGCCTGTACTTTAATGTATAGAGTCCGCGGTAATACTTTCTACCAAGCATCGGTCTCACTGGTGCACCGAGTATTGGCAGGGCGATCTGTCCGCCATGTGAATGTCCGGAGAGCTGCAGATCGACATCGAACCGTTTCGTGAAACGTGCAAAGTCAGGTTCGTGGATGAGTGCAATGGTATAGGCATCATGTGTCTTGTTGTAAAGCATCTGATCGATGTTACCGCCGCTATTGATGATATCGTCAGTCCCGCACATATAGATCGATTCATTATCATATGTAATATACTTTCCGTAGTTGTTCAGGATCTCAATTTCTGCATGCTGCATCACGCGTTCCAGGTCATGTGTGCGATGTGCGCGCTGATCGTGATTGCCATATACGAAGAACTTGTGACGCGCCTGTATCGTCTTAAAGAGCGGTATATAGCGGTCAGAATTTTCTTTGAAACGGTCCAGATTATCAAATACATCTCCTGTGATACAGACGATATCAGGTTTCTGCTGATTCACCTGTTTGATTACATGGATAAGATCTTCATAATCAAACTGAAAACCGATATGCATATCTGAAAGATGGACAATCCGTAAAGGTCTATCATGCTTCTTATGGAGTCCTTTAAGTTTGATGTGGCTGAGCTTCAATTGATTGACGGGATTAGGCATCAGCGGAATCAGTCGTTCACCGAAATGGTCGATAAAGGCATACATCAATTGTTTAAGCATGAAGATACGCTTCAATCTTGTCGATATCCGGCTGATAGAAGAGCGCGTCGTCAATCTTGATAAGCGGCGTGCTCATCGCATCGTAGTCTATCATTTCAATCTTATAGGGCATATGTGAAATATTTTTTTCGGTAAATGTATAACCTTTATTAGTGAAATATTGTTTTATAAATGTACATGGCGGACAATCGTCCTGTGTATAGATTTCAATATTCATAACAGTGCTCCTTTTTTTATAATGACATGATTATAACACAGATTTGTCATAAATAAGTGGTTCAATTACTTTAAAAAAGGAACAGAGTAATATACAATAAATGTTATGTGAGTATTATCACAAAAGGAGGATTTTATTAATGGATGGACTCGTTATGAGTAGAATTTTAACTGCGATGACTTTAGGTTTTCATATTATCTTCGCAACGATTGGCGTGGGTATGCCACTTATGATCATGATTGCTGAAGGTATCGGTATTAAGACAGGGAATATGAAATATATTGCACTTGCACGTCGTATGGCGAAAGCATTTACAATTACTGTCGCAGTCGGCGTTGTAACCGGTACAATTATCGGATTACAATTATCGTTACTTTGGCCGTCATTTATGAAGCTTGGGGGCCAGGTGATTGCATTACCATTATTTATGGAAACTTTTGCGTTTTTCTTTGAAGCAATATTTTTAAGTATCTACCTTTATACGTGGGACCGTTTCAAAAATAAATGGATACATTGGATATTAAATATTCCGATCATCATCGGTTCAACGCTAAGTGCACTATTTATTACAAGTGTGAACTCGTTTATGAATACACCACAAGGTTTCGATCTGAAAGACGGGGTGCTGGTGAATATCGATCCGATTGCAGCGATGCTCAATCCTTCATTCTTCGTACGTGCATTCCATGTAGTGACAACAGGTGGGATGACGATTGCTTTCTGTGTGGCAAGTGTCGCGGCAGTGAAATTACTGAAGAATAAGTTTGCTGAAGATAGACAGTATCATAAGTCAGCACTCAATATGGCGATGATTGTCGGTCTAATCTTCAGTTTATTGACCATTCTTGCAGGTGACCTTTCTGCGAAGTTCCTGCATAATGAACAGCCTGAGAAGCTTGCAGCGATGGAATGGCATTTCGAATCTGAGAAGCAAGCAGATCTTGTACTCTTCGGTGTGCTAGATGAAAAGACACATGAAGTTAAAGGTGCGATCAAGATTCCTGGTGTCTTAAGTTTTCTGGCAGATAACAGCTTTAATACAGAAGTTAAAGGATTGAATGAGTTTAAAGCAGATGAACGTCCGCCGTTAATTATTCATTATTTCTTTGATCTGATGGTATTTTTCGGGATGTTCTCATTTGCTGTGAGTGTCCTTTATGTCATCTTGAAGAAAGTACGTACAAAGGTGAGTACGAGCAACTTTATGCTTTATTTAATGGCACTTACAGGTCCGTTATGTATGCTTGCGATAGAGTTCGGCTGGTTCTTAGCTGAGATGGGCAGACAACCATGGTTACTCAGAGGATATATGAAAGTCGCTCAAGGCGTGACGCATGCAGAAGGTGTCAGCTTAGTGCTTGTAGGCTTTGGGTTACTTTATCTCATAATCGGATTCAGCTGTAGTTATGTACTCATCAGAATGTTCAAGGATAAGTCTGCAGCACAAGATATTGAAACATATGAATCAACGTATAATGGGGGTAGAGCATAATGGACTATCAACATATTGGAATACTCGTACTGTGGACGTTCTTATTCGGTTATATTATTCTCGGTGCCATTGATTTTGGTGCAGGATTCTTTATACTGTATGCCAAGCTGACACATCAGGAGAACGATTTAAGAGACGTCATCAAACGTTACTTGAACCCGGTATGGGAAGTAACGAATGTCTTCTTAGTCTTCTTCTTTGTAGGAATTGTCGGATTCTTCCCGGACACTGCCTACTATTTTGGAACGACATTACTGATACCTGTAAGTATTGCACTCCTGTTGCTGACGATACGAGGTTCGTTCTATGCGTTTGAGACATACGGTAAGGACTCTAAACTTGCATGGGTTGCATTATATGGTATCAGTGGATTGCTGATTCCGGCATCATTCTCGACAGTTCTGACGATTTCTGAAGGTGGATTTATTCATGAAACGAAGAAGGGGATCGCACTCGACTGGCTTGAACTCCTGATGAGCCCATTTTCATGGAGCGTAGTGTTTCTATGCATCATTTCCGTGCTGTTTATCTCTGCAGCATTCTTGACGGTCTATGCAAAGCGTGCAAATGATATGAAGGCGTATGGAATCTTAAGAAAATGGTATTTAATATGGGCATTGCCGATGCTTGTCATCTGTCAGTTCACATTCTTAAGTTTAAGACAGCAGAACGCACTGCACTTTAACACAGCAGTAGGTGATTACTGGTGGCTCTTCGGACTCAGTATCGTATGCTTCTTAATTGCACTGGTGCTGTATTACTTAGAGAAATCACTTGATATCGCATTTATCTTTGTCGTGCTGCAGTTTGCGACAGCATTCTATGGTTACGGCATCAGTAAATTACCATATATCCTATACCCATATGTGAATATGGATAAAGCAGTCGTGAATGAGACGATGGCCTTTTATTTAGTCGTCGCATTTATTTTAGGTTTACTTTTACTGCTCCCTTCATTATATTTATTAATGAGATTGTTTATCTTTGATGCAGATTATGTCAAAGGGAAAAAGAAATAATAAGGGGTAGTCATTATGGAAAAAGAATTTGTTGTCATTGGGCTTGGCCGGTTTGGTGGTAGTATCGTAAAAGAATTAAGTGCCCTTGATATGGACGTTATGGCGATTGACTCAGATGAAGCGCGTGTCAATGAGTATGCTGATATTGCGACGCACGCAGTGATTGCAGATACGACGGATGAGAATGTACTGAAAAGCCTGGGTATCCGTAACTTCGATCATGTCATTGTCGCGATTGGGGATAATATACAGGCAAGCATCTTGACGACATTAATCTTAAAGGATCTTGGTGTTAAGAAGGTTACAGCGAAGGCGCAGAATGATTATCATGCGAAAGTACTGAACAAAATCGGTGCAGACACAGTGGTACATCCAGAACGAGATATGGGCCGACGCATTGCGCACAATGTTGCGAGCTCCTCTGTACTGGATTATCTTGAACTTTCTGATCAGCACTCGATTGTTGAGATCCGTGCAGGTGAAACATTGCAGGGACATACTATTCTTGACCTGGATATCCGTGCAAATTATGGTATCAATATTATCGCGGTTAAGCGTGGCAGAGAGATTATCGTGTCACCTGATCCGGCTGTCGCGATTGAGAATGGAGACATTCTTATAATGATCGGTCATGATAATGATCTGAACCGTTTTGAGAAGAAGATTATGAAAGAATAGAAGATAACCCCGAATGATTCTAGAATCATTCGGGGTTATTGTTATTTAAATATACAGTGACGAGGGTGTATATTATTCTTTCTTATCTTTATTAACATCCATGATCATTGGAAGGATCATTGGTTTACGTTTCGTCTTTTCGTAAAGGTATGGTGCAAGCGTTTCGCTGATGACATTCTTAATATGATGCCATTCAAGTTCTTCGCCAGAATTTAATTTCTCGATAACGCGTTTTTTAAGTAGTCTGCTCGCTTCATAGATCATATGTCCAGATTCGCGCATATATACAAAGCCGCGAGAGATGATGTCAGGACCACTAAGCAGCTGATTCTTTTCGAAATCCACGCTGACAACTACGATGACTAAGCCTTCTTCTGACAGCATCTTACGGTCTTTGATAACAACGTTGCCGATATCGCCGATACCACTACCATCAACAAGTACATTACCAGCTTGTACACGACCTGCATGACGTGCTGAGTCATGTGTTAATGCCAGTACGTCACCATTTTCGTGAATAAATACATTATCTGGGTTCACACCACAGTCGACACCGAGCTGTCCGTGCAGGCTCTGCATACGATACTCCCCATGAATCGGCATAAAATACTTCGGTTTCATAAGGCGCAGCATCAATTTCTGTTCTTCTTGAGAACCGTGTCCAGATGTATGGATATTTGATAATTTACCGTGGATAACATCAGCGCCTGCTTTGTAAAGGGCGTTGATCGTACGGTTTACGCTTAATGTATTCCCTGGAATAGGGGAAGAACTGAAGATTACTGTATCTTCAGGAATAATAGAAATCTGACGATGCGTGCCATTGGCGATACGTGACAGTGCTGCCATCGGTTCCCCTTGAGAGCCGGTACATAGAATCAGTAATTTATGTTTCGGTACTGTATTGATCTTATTCGCTTCGATAAATGTTTCAGGGGGTACTTTAATATAGCCGAGTTCTGTACCAATCTTAATATTGTTCTCCATAGAGCGTCCGAATATGACAATCTTGCGGTCGAACTTCACGGCTGCCTCAATTGCTTGCTGCACACGATAGATGTTTGAAGCGAATGTCGCAAAGATAATACGACCTGTACACTTACGGAAAATTTGTTCGACGTTCTGTCCCACTTCACGTTCACTGATCGTAAAGTTCGGAATTTCAGCGTTTGTTGAATCTGATAATAGGCACAGCACACCTTCTTCGCCAAGACGTGCCATCTTAGCGATGTTGGCAGGTTCACCAACAGGTGTAAAGTCGAACTTAAAGTCGCCGGTATGCACAATCTTACCTTCAGGTGTATCTACAATGACACCGTATGCTTCAGGTATAGAGTGTGTCGTTAAATAGAAGGACACCTTCAAGTGTTTAAATTCAAAGATACTGTCTTCAGTTATTGGATTTAAACTTGCGGTCCTAAGCAAGCCATGCTCTTCTAATTTATTACGAATAAGGCCTAATGCTAATGGTCCGCCGTAAATTGGAACATTCAGCTGTTTCAGTAAGAAAGGCACGCCGCCAATATGGTCTTCGTGTCCATGGGTTATAAATAAGCCTTTAATTCTCTCTTTGTTCTCAATGAGATACGTGTAGTCAGGAATGACATAATCGATACCAAGTAACTCGTCCTCTGGAAACTTAATACCTGCATCAATGACGACAATCTCATCCTGATACTCTATTGCGTAGGTGTTCTTACCGATTTCGCCCATACCTCCAAGCGCGAAGACACCTACTTCATTTTTGCTTAATTGTTTCATTAAATTTTCTCCACGCTGTAATTTTCAGCTTTTTGTTCATACTCAAGGTGTGCACCTTCAAGTTTCTGAACAAATTCGATGTTGTAAGGACGATCGATTAAATATCTTCTCACTTGTTCTTCGCTCACTGCGTCGAAAAATTTAACCTGTGTGTTTTCACGAATGATTACTTCTGCTTTGTCTTCTTGATATAATACTTTAAAAATTGCCATGTTTATTGCCTCCTATAATTTACATAAAGAATGCCCTAGAAGTCTAGGGCTTAAATAACCGTACAAGACATTATTAAAAATGTATGAGTACTACTATATTACATGATTTTTAATATAAGTGTAAAGCCTTATGAAGCGAATAATCATATTTATATGAAAATGTACTGAAAACTGATAGTTTATAAATAAATATAGTAGGAGGACAATGATGGAACATAAATTAATATTATTTGATATTGACGGTACGCTTTATGATTACGACAAAAACATTCCAAATTCAACGATGGCTGCGATAAAGGCGTTGCAGACACAAGGGCATACTGTCGCGATTGCGACAGGACGTGCGCCATTTTTGGTGCAGCCAGTTCTGGAAGAGACAGGTATTAAGAACTATGTGTCATTTAATGGTCAGTATGTCTATGCGAATGATAATGTCATCTATGAAAACCCGCTCGATACTGAAAGCCTTAAAGCACTTGAACATGTTGCACATGGACATGATCATCCCGTGGTCTTCTTAACACATGATGACCTTGTAGCGAATATTGATTTCCACGAGTATATCAAGACAAGTCTGGATACGATGCATATGGCGCATCCACGTAAAGCTGATACTTTCTATATGCAGCACAAAATCTATCAGGCGCTGATATTTCATCAACAAAGTGAGGATGGAATCTATGATGGGCAATTTGAACATCTGAAGTTTATACGATGGCATGAACTGAGTCGTGATGTCGTGCCTGCTAACGGCTCCAAGATGAGGGGGATAACGCACCTTGCAGCCTCGCTTGGATTTAATATTGAAGAGACGATTGCGTTTGGTGATGGATTAAATGATATCGAGATGATCCAAGGTGCTGGCATTGGCGTTGTGATGGGCAACGGTGTTGATGAATTGAAACAGTATGCAGATTTCGTTACAAAAGCAGTTGATGAAGATGGTATAATGTATGCAGTTAAAGCATTAAATTTAATTGAAGGATGATGACGATGAATACACATGCACAAGAAATGTTAAGAGAGTCAGAAAATAAAGCGATTCATCTTAAAATGATAGAATTTAATGTCAGAGGAAATGATGTCGTAGCTACATTCTTGTACGAAGACCTGTTTGAAGCAGAAGATGTACATTTGGCGCCGAGACCGAAAGATCCGATGTTTCTGCATGTTGATGAGCTTGATGAAGTCACACAGGTGCTAGGTGAAAAAGGGATTGCATACCAAGTTAGAAACGATGAATTTATTTAAAAAAACCGAAGCTTAAGCTTCGGTTTTTATTCAACTGCAATGGCATCCTTTTGTACTTTCATTGGATCTGCTTTATCGATATGATCATAGAACATGACACCATTCAGATGATCGATTTCATGCTGAGCGACGATTGCACTGAAGTCCTTCAATCTAAGCTTCACTTCTTCGCCATCTGGGGTATACGCCTTGACGGTGATACGCGCATAGCGATGTACGATGCCCGGTACAGCTTCATCTACACTCAGGCAGCCTTCACCGGTCGGTAGATAGGATTTCTCGACACTATGGCTGATAATCTTGGGATTGATGAGCTGATGCGTCACATAATCGCCCTTTTTTTCGTCGTAGAAATGGATGACGAGCATGCGTTTCTTATAGTTCAGCTGTGGAGCGGCGATGCCGACACCACTTCTTAGCTGATACTTCCTGCTTTGTTCTTCATCCTGGCTCATCTTAAGAAACTCAAGCATATCATCGATCAGCTGTCTGTCTTCTGTTGATAGGGGGAGGGGAACTTCCTCAGCTTTCGCTCTTAATGTAGGATGTCCGTCCCGAATAATGTCTTTCATTGTTAGCATTGTCTTCACTCCTCAGAGTAAAATATATCAGATTATTAAGATATGTGCTATCGTTTGAAAATGATTTTGAAAAGATATAACATAAAGCCATAAATTAAGGAGGTTCAATATGAAGATAAGTAAATTAATATTTGCTTTGTTAATGGTTCTGTTATTAGCTGCCTGTCAAGGTAAGACAGAAGCGCTCGGCAATTTTGCCACGCAGATCGACACTTCTGTAAAAGCGGAAGAACCTGTTAAGACAACAGGTGAAAAACTACAGAAACTAGAGAATGATAAAGTGAAAATCTTTAATCAGATCAATAAAGCGAAGCAAGGTGAAATTAAAGGCTACGCTGACCAGCTGCTTAAAAATACTGACGACAGAAGAGATGCCATTGAAGAAGAAATAAAGGCAATGGACAAATCAAAAGGAATTTATGAAGATGCAAAAGCGATGACGAAAGATATCAAAGATGAAACACAGAAAAAGCAGGTCGCATCATTTATAGAGGTGAATGATAAAAAGTACACGCAGCACCAGCAGCTTATGAATAGCTATAAAGACATCCTTAAAACAGAGAAAGATGTATTTACATATTTGAAACAGCCACAGCCAAAATCTAAGGTGGTCAATGCCAAGATTGAAAATGTTACTAAGAAGTATGAACAGTTCAACAAAGATACTACGGCCTATGCCAACATGTTAAGAGCAGTCGAACAAGAGAAGACGAAAATGACAGATATCTTGAACGGTAAATAAGTGCTGCTGTTACATTTTTGATATATAACAGGTTCATTGTTTACTATAACACAGCGTGAAATAATCCTTATTTCATGCTCTTTATATTGTCACAAACTTTTTCTTTAACAGTAATACAATTTTGTGATATTATGAACTTGTAACGTATAAAAACTAGAAAGGTTTGGTGAATTGAATGGCTCCGAAAAAGCAAGCTCCATTCGATGCAGTTTCGACTCTACAAGAGATCGAATCAAAATTTGAAGTAGTACAAGTATTAGATTTAGATGGCAATGTCGTTAATAAAGACTTTATGCCTGACTTAACGGATGAACAATTGGTTGAATTAATGGAGAGAATGGTCTGGACGCGTGTATTAGATCAACGTTCTATCTCTCTTAACCGCCAAGGACGTTTAGGATTCTATGCGCCGACTGCGGGTCAGGAAGCTTCTCAATTAGCTTCTCATTATGCTTTAGAGAAACAAGATTACATTTTACCGGGTTACCGTGACGTACCACAATTAATCTGGCACGGTTTACCACTTACAAAAGCTTTCTTATGGTCCCGTGGACACTTTGTTGGGTCTCAAATGCCTGAAGGAATGAACGCTTTAGCACCACAAATCATCATCGGTGCACAATATGTTCAGACTGCAGGGGTAGCACTTGGTCTTAAGAAACGTGGTCAAGATGCAGTAGCAATTACTTATACAGGTGACGGTGGTTCTTCACAAGGTGACTTCTATGAAGGTATCAACTTCGCATCAGCATTTAAAGCACCTGCAATCTTCGTTATCCAAAATAATAACTATGCAATCTCAACACCACGTAGCAAACAAACAGCTGCGAAAACATTAGCACAAAAAGCAGTAGCGGTCGGTATCCCTGGTATCGTTGTTGATGGTATGGATGCTTTAGCAGTATATCAAGCAACGAAAGAAGCGCGTGACCGTGCAGTTGCTGGTGAAGGTCCAACATTAATCGAAACAATCACTTACCGTTATGGTCCACATACGATGGCCGGTGATGATCCTACACGTTACAGAACTTCAGATGAAGATGACGAGTGGGTGAAAAAAGATCCGTTAGTACGTTTCCGTAAATTCTTAGAAGCAAAAGGATTATGGTCTGAAGAGAAAGAAAATGAAGTAATGGACAGAGCGAAAGAAGACATTAAAAACGCGATTAAAGAAGCGGATGCGACACCAAAACAAACTGTGACGCAATTAATGGAGATTATGTACTCTGATAACGTTCCTCAAAATATTAAGGAACAGCTGGAAATTTATAAAGAGAAGGAGTCGAAATAAGTCATGGCACAAATGACAATGATTCAAGCGATTACAAATGCGCTTCAAACAGAACTAAAAAATGACGAAAACGTATTAGTTTTCGGAGAAGACGTTGGTGTCAACGGTGGGGTATTCCGTGCGACTGAAGGACTTCAAAAAGAATTCGGTGAAGATCGTGTATTCGATACACCACTTGCTGAGTCTGGTATCGGTGGTTTAGCGGTAGGTTTATCATTA
The DNA here is from genome assembly GCF_038095555.1 of Macrococcus psychrotolerans. Classification (NCBI taxonomy): domain Bacteria; kingdom Bacillati; phylum Bacillota; class Bacilli; order Caryophanales; family Staphylococcaceae; genus Macrococcus; species Macrococcus psychrotolerans. The sequence continues at coordinate 763,363 of NZ_CP124591.1, forward strand.
ACTGGTTTCCGTCCAGTAATGGAAATTCAGTTCTTCGGATTCGTATTCGAAGTATTCGATTCAATTGCAGCACAATTATCTCGTCAACACTTCCGTTCAGGTGGAACAAAAACTGCACCAGTTGTTATCCGTTCACCATTTGGTGGTGGGGTACATACACCAGAACTTCATGCAGATAACTTAGAAGGTCTAATGGCGCAAACGCCTGGTGTTAAAGTTGTTATCCCATCAAACCCATATGATGCTAAAGGATTATTAATTTCAGCAATTCGTGATAACGATCCTGTTGTTTACTTAGAGCATATGAAATTATACCGTTCATTCCGTGAAGAAGTACCTGAAGAAGAGTATACGGTTGAAATCGGTAAAGCAGCAGTGAAACAAGAGGGTACTGATTTATCAATCATTACTTATGGTGCAATGGTTCAAGAATCTATGAAAGCAGCAGAAACGTTAGCGAAAGATGGACATTCAGTAGAGGTCATCGACTTACGTACTGTTCAACCACTTGATATTGAAACAATCGTTGCTTCAGTTGAGAAGACTGGTCGCGTTGTTGTTGTTCAAGAAGCGCAAAGACAAGCGGGTGTTGGTGCGAATGTCGTATCTGAAATTTCAGAGCGTGCGATTTTAAGCCTGGAAGCACCTATTGGACGTGTATCAGCCCCTGATACTGCTTATCCATTTACTCAAGCAGAAAACGTTTGGTTACCAAACAAAGAAGACATTATCGCAGTAGCGAAAAAGACGTTAGAATTCTAATCTAGAAGATAAACGTGTAAAATGAAAAGTGACATCATGATGTTACTTTTCATTCATTTATTTTAATTCTTAATTCTTTAGGAGGAATTTATTGTGGCATTTGAATTTAAGTTACCTGCCCTTGGTGAAGGGATATTTGAAGGTGAAATCGTAAAGTGGTTCGTTAAGTCTGGCGACGAAGTACAAGAAGACGATATTTTGTTAGAAGTACAAAGTGATAAATCTGTAGTAGAAATTCCATCTCCAGTAACAGGAAAGATCAATACGATCGTGGCTGAGGAAGGAACTGTAGCAAATCTAGGTGAGGTTATCGTAACAATCGATTCTGATGACGCACACGCACAAAATGATGCTGCAGAATCAAAAGAAGAACCAAAAGAGGAAGCACAAGCTGAAACTACAGAAGCGCCTAAAGCAGAAGCACAAGCACCTGCACAAGACGTTGAAGTTGATGAAAACCGCCGTGTTATCGCAATGCCTTCAGTACGTAAATTAGCCCGTGATAAAGGGGTTAACATTAAAGCTGTTCAAGGTACTGGTAAAAACGGTCGTGTCTTAAAAGACGACGTTCTAGCGTATGCTGAAGGTGGACAAACAACTGCAAGTACACCTGAAGCACCAGCTCAAGAAGCACCAGCACAAGCAGCACCTCAACCAGTTGCAGCACCAGAAGGTGACTTCCCAGAAACACGCGAGAAAATTCCGGCAATGCGTCGTGCAATTGCAAAAGCAATGGTGAACTCTAAACATACTGCACCACACGTAACATTAATGGATGAAGTAGAAGTACAGGCATTATGGGATCACCGTAAGAAATTTAAAGAAGTTGCAGCTGAACAAGGTACGAAATTAACATTCTTACCATACGTTGTAAAAGCGTTAGTTTCAGCACTTAAAGCATATCCTGCTTTAAACACTTCATTAGATGATGCGACTGAAGAAATTGTACACAAACATTATTACAACATTGGTATCGCTGCTGATACTGAACGCGGTCTATTAGTACCTGTTGTAAAAAATGCAGATCGTAAATCAATCTTCGCGATTTCTGATGAAATCAATGAATTAGCAGTTAAAGCACGTGATGGCAAACTTTCTCCTAGCGAAATGAAGGGTGCTTCATGTACAATAAGTAATATCGGTTCAGCTGGTGGACAATGGTTCACTCCAGTTATTAACCATCCTGAAGTTGCAATTTTAGGTATTGGTCGTATCGCGCAAAAACCAATCGTTAAAGATGGAGAAATTGTTGCAGCACCAGTTCTTGCATTATCATTAAGTTTCGACCACCGTCAAATCGATGGCGCAACTGGACAAAGTGCAATGAACCATATTAAACGCTTGTTAAATAATCCAGAATTATTATTAATGGAGGGGTAAACAGATGGTAGTTGGAGATTTTCCTATTGAAACAGATACTATTGTAATTGGAGCAGGTCCTGGTGGATATGTTGCAGCAATTCGTGCAGCACAATTAGGACAAAAAGTAACAATCGTAGAAAAAGGAAACTTAGGGGGCGTTTGTTTAAACGTAGGTTGTATTCCTTCAAAAGCAATGCTTTCAGCTTCTCATAAATACGAAACAGCGAAACATTCTGAAGAATATGGAATTAAAGCTGAAAACGTAACTTTAGATTTCTCTAAAGTTCAAGAATTCAAAAACAGTGTTGTTAATCGTTTAACTGGTGGCGTTGGTTCTTTACTTAAAGGCCGCAAAGTTGAAATCGTTCAAGGTGAAGCTTACTTCGTAGACCAAAACAACTTGAAAGTGATGACTGAAAAAGCTTCTCAGACTTACACATTCAAGAATGCGATTATCGCAACAGGTTCACGTCCAATCGAAATTCCAAACTTCAAATTCAACAAACGTGTTATCGATTCAACAGGTGCATTAGCACTTCCTGAAGTACCAGAACACTTAGTTGTTGTAGGTGGCGGATATATTGGTTCTGAATTAGGAACAGCTTACGCTAACTTCGGTTCAAAAGTTACAATTTTAGAAGGCGCTAAAGATATCTTAGGCGGATTCGAAAAACAAATGACACAAGTTGTTAAAAAAGGTCTTAAAGCTAAAGGTGTTGAAATCGTTACTGAAGCAATGGCGAAGTCAGCTGAAGAATCAGAAAACGGTGTTAAAGTCACTTATGAAGCTAAAGGCGAAACACATACAATCGAAGCGGACTACTGTTTAGTAACTGTAGGACGTCGTCCAAATACAGATGAGTTAGGTCTAGAAGGTTTAGGCATTAAAATGACTGATCGTGGTATCATTGAAGTTGACGCTCAAAGCCGTACTTCAGTTGAGAACATCTACGCAATCGGTGACATCGTTGCTGGACCACCACTTGCACACAAAGCTTCTTATGAAGGTAAAGTTGCAGCTGAAGCTATTTCAGGTGAAAAATCAGAAGTAGATTACTTAGGTATTCCTGCTGTATGTTTCACTGAACCTGAATTAGCGACAGTTGGTTACACTGAAGCAATGGCTAAAGAAGAAGGATTAGACTTTAAAGCGTCTAAATTCCCTTACGCTGCAAATGGCCGTGCATTATCAATCGGTGAGACTGATGGTTTCTTAAAACTCATCACACTTAAAGAAGACGGATTATTAATCGGTGCGCAAGTTGCCGGTGCTGGTGCATCTGACCTCATCGCGGAACTTGGTTTAGCAATTGAAACGGGCATGACTGCAGAAGATATTGCATTAACAATCCACGCTCACCCAACATTAGGTGAAATTACGATGGAAGCAGCAGAAGTTGCAATGGGTCACCCAATTCACACAATGTAATAAACTTTACAATTTCAAAGTACTATTCATATTATATGAATAGTACTTTTTTTATGGAGGAATGTATATGAACTATAGTTATCCAATCGATACAGAATGGTCACAAGATGAGATTATAGATGTTGTTAATTTTTTGAGCTTGATTGAAGATGCGTATGAACGTAGTGTGAATACTGAAGATTTTCTTACGCTTTATCGCGCTTTTAAACAAGTGGCACCGACGAAGTCAGAGGAGAATCGTATCTTAAAGTCATTTGAACAAGTATCGACGTATTCCGGCTATCATACTGTTAAGCGTGCACAACAAGCGAAAGAAAATAACGAAAAAGTATTTTCAATGAAGTAAATTTTTAATGAATATTGAAATGTACATCGATTTTTGATACATTTAATACATTATTAAACTATTTGTTTATAATTATTAAACTAAGGTGTGAATGTATGGATATCGGAAAAAAGATAAAAGATTTAAGGCGCCAGAAGAATTTGACACAAGAAGAGCTTGGCGAACGTACAGATCTCTCAAAAGGATATATTTCACAGCTGGAACGCAATCTATGTTCCCCTTCAATGGAAACATTCTTTAATATTTTGGAGGTCCTGGGCTCTAAGCCAAAAGATTTCTTCAGTGAACAGCAATATGAGCAGCGTATTCATTATCCAAAGTCAGAACAGACAATCTATGATGAGTATGATGATGGCTACATGATTAACTGGCTCGTTCCAGATTCTAATGAATTTGATATGGAACCGGTCATTATAACGATTGAACCCGGTAAGAAGTATAAAAAGTTTTTACCAAGCATGTCAGATAGTTTTATCTATGTGTTACAGGGTGAAGCGAGTATTCATATCGGTAGAAGAGATTATCATGCGCAATGTGGGGAATCGTTCTATTTTAAGGCGAACGAATCCCATCAATTATTTAATCGAACAGACAAAGTGGCACGCGTACTGATTGTGGCGACAGAGTCTTACTTATAGAGGTGAACAATGAAACAATTTATTCAGTTTAACCATGTGACAAAGGCATATGGAGACAATACGATTCTTAATGATATCAGCTTTGAAATTGAAAAGGGTAAGTTTTATACCTTGCTTGGACCATCAGGTTGTGGGAAGACGACGATATTACGTCTGATTGCCGGCTTTGAGAAAGCATCAAGTGGCGATATATACTTTGATGAAGCGCGTATCAATGATGTACCGCCGAATAAACGTAAAGTGAATACCGTCTTTCAGGACTACGCCTTATTTCCACATTTAAATGTGTTTGAAAATGTAGCGTATGGTCTACGTATCAAGAAAGAAAATGAAGACAGCATTAAAACGAAGGTCCGAGAGGCGTTACAGCTTGTAAAACTTGCAGATTTTGAAAACCGTGATATTAAGGATATGAGTGGTGGACAACGTCAGCGTGTCGCGATTGCACGTGCCATCGTTAATGACCCGGAAGTGATATTACTTGATGAACCGTTAAGTGCCCTTGACTTAAAACTCAGAACAGAGATGCAGTATGAACTGCGAGAAATTCAAAATCGTCTCGGTAAAACCTTTATCTTTGTTACACATGACCAGGAAGAGGCGCTTGCAATGAGCGATTATATCTTTGTAATGAATAAGGGTAAAATTGAACAAAGTGGTACACCACTGGATATCTATGATGAACCTGTGAACCGTTATGTGGCGGACTTTATCGGAGAATCAAACATTGTAGACGGTATCATGGTCAAAGATTACGTCGTTGAGATGTACGGCAAACGCTTTGCATGTGTCGATAAAGGATTTAAACCAGATGCAAAGGTGGACATTGTAATACGTCCAGAAGATATCGAAATCACTGCACCTGAAATGGGTAAAATTCATGCGCTTGTAGACTCTACACTGTTCCGTGGTGTGCATTACGAAATCTGCTGTATTGACGAAGCAGGGAATGAATGGATTATTCAGTCGACGAAACCAGCGACACCGGGTGAACGTGTAGGACTTACATTTACCGAGGAAGCAATACATATTATGCTGCCTGGTGAGACAGAAGAAGAATTCGATCGTCGTATTGAATCATACGAGGTGTAGTATGCAAAGAGCGAAAAACTTTTTCTTAGTCCCTTACATGCTCTGGATTATTCTGTTTATCGTAATGCCGCTCGTTATGATATTTTATACGTCGTTTACGAATCACGATGGGCAGTTTACTTTTGAGAACTACCAGTCTTTTTTGACTCCGACATATTTAAAGATGACCCTATCTTCCTTTATTTATGCATCGATTATTACCTTATTTTGCTTAATTATTGCATACCCGATTGCGCTCGTCTTAAAGCAGGCGAAACATAAACAGCTATGGTTGCTGATTATTATCTTACCGACTTGGATCAATCTGTTATTAAAGACGTATGCGTTCATCGGTATATTCAGTAAACAAGGCACTATCAATGATGTGCTGCACTTCTTACATCTACCTGCAGCAAATCTACTGTTTACAGATACAGCATTTATCTTTGTATCTATCTATATCTATATACCATTTATGATACTGCCGATCTTTAATAGTATGAATGAAATTCCGGACAATTTAATCCAGGCATCACGCGATCTCGGTGCATCCGAGTGGATGACCTTTCGAAAGATCATCATGCCCTTATCACTTGAAGGGGTGAAAACAGGGATACAAGTTACATTTATCCCGGCTTTAAGCTTGTTCATGATTACCCGTCTGATTGCAGGGAATAAGGTTGTCAACTTAGGGACAGCAATTGAAGAACAGTTTTTAGTGACACAGAACTACGGAATGGGTTCGACGATTGCCGTATTCTTAATTTTAGCGATGGCATTTGTGATGATCATCACGAAATCTAAAAACGAAAGCGAGGATATAAAATGAAACTAAGAGGTAAATTATTTTTAGCGGTCGCACTTTTCATTTTATATTTCCCGATCTTCTATTTAATGTTTTATTCCTTTAATTCTGCTGGCAATATGAATCATTTTGAATCCTTTACGTTAGATCATTACAAGGCAGTGTTTGAGAATAAGCGCCTACTCGTTATTATCGTGAATACACTCGCTGTGGCACTTATTGCAGCAAGCATCTCTACAGTGATTGGTATCTGTGGCGCTATTGCGATACACTATATGCGCAATAAGAAGATTAAAATCGGACTATTGACATTAAACAATATATTAATGGTAAGTTCTGATGTAGTGATCGGCTCTTCGTTTTTAATCTTATTTACTGCGATTGGTCACTTTACAGGGCTTGGGCTTGGATTCTGGTCTGTACTTATATCACATATCGCATTCTGTGTGCCCATCGTGGTGCTGCTCGTATTACCAAAACTATATGATTTAAATACATCTCTTATTAATGCGAGCTATGACTTAGGTGCGAGCACATGGCAGACGATCAAAAATGTCATTATCCCGCATATACTCCCTGGTGCACTTGCTGGATTCTTTATGGCACTGACTTATAGTCTGGATGACTTTACAGTCAGTTTCTTCGTCACTGGAAATGGCTTTAGCGTATTATCTGTTGAAATCTACTCGATGGCACGTAAAGGCATTTCAATGGAAATCAATGCGATCAGCACATTAATGTTCTTAGTGGTGATGACAATCATTGCAATTTACTACGTAGTAACAACAAATGCAGATAAGAAGAAGTTAAAGGCAGGTGCAAAATCATGAAACAACTGATGCAGCTAATCTTCATCTCACTTGCAGTTGCCGTATTATTATTATTCTCAAGCCGCTTTATCAATCCACCGCCATCAGGTGGAAAAGGGAATGTCCTCTATGTATATAACTGGGGCGAATATATCGATCCTGATCTGCTTAAAAAGTTTGAGAAGGAAAAAGGGATTCGTGTCGTACTAGAGACGTTTGATTCCAATGAAGCGATGCTCGCAAAGATTAAGAATGGGGGGACAAGCTATGATATTGCTGTCCCTAGTGAATATGCGATTCAGAAGATGAAAAATGAAAAGTTATTGCTGCCCATCGATCATAATAAAATACCAAATCTAAAAAATATTAATAAAGATTTTATGGATCTCCCTTTTGATAAGAAAAATGAATACTCTATCCCATATTTCTGGGGTACTGTAGGCATTCTATACAATCCGGACACAACGAAAGACATTGATTTTTCGAGCTGGGATAGTTTATGGGATAAGCGCCTGAAAGACGACGTTCTTATTGTTGACGGTGCCCGTGAAGCACTTGGATTAGCGCTGAATAGTATGGGGGAATCTTTAAATGAGACTGACCCTGATAAATTACTTAAGGCTGAGCAGAAGCTTGAGAAACTTGCACCGAATGTAAAAGGTGTTGTAGCAGATGAAATTAATACGATGATGGTACAAAAAGAAGCGGATGTTGCGGTTGTATGGAGTGGCATGGGTGCTGATATCATGACAGAAAATGAAAATCTGGACTTTGTTGTACCAAAAGAAGGATCGAATCTATGGTTCGATAATATCGTCATCCCAAAAACGGCACAAAATATTGAAGGGGCACATGAATTTATTAACTTTCTGCTTGATGCACAAAATGCAAAAAAGAATACGGAGTGGGTCGGATATGCGACACCAAATAATGCGGCTTTAAGATTACTGGATAAAGAAACACGAGAAGATGAACGATTCTATCCAAATAAAGCAGTGCAGGAGAAGCTGGAAGTATATGAGGACCTTGGTTATGAAAATATAAAAAGATATAACGAACTCTTCCTTAAATTTAAGATGTCTTTGAGATAAGCGTATGTTGATTTCAGCCAATTTCAATATTTATGCATAAAATTTATTTGTGAGGGTACTATATAAGAAATAAGTTTAAAGGAGATGGATATATGAGTCGTAGAGAATATACTCAAACAGTACAACCCGTAAGTCGAGTTCCTGAAAAAATCTTTGGGTGGTTAGCATGGTTACCACTATTAGCACTTTCATTATTTGGTCTTTATCAATTATTAGTGAATGGGAACAACCCAGAATTCATTCAGGCAATGAAAGATGGATTGAATGAAGAGATGCAGAAAAATAACCAAATGGCAGATGCCTTTAACCAAATGGGGTTAACAGTTGAAGAAGCTGTACCATTATTTGTTAAGAGTTTCTGGTATTTCTTAGCTTATTCTTTAATCCCGATTATTTTAGGATTAATCGGATTACTTAAGATGAAGAAGAGAATCTTTGCAGGAATAATGTTATTGCTTGCTGGATTGTTTACAACACCATTCTTCTTTACATTCATCTTAGGATTTATTCCATTATTCTTCTTTATTTCAGCAATACTTTTATTTGCGCGTAAAGATAAAGTAATTAAGAATAATGACTATTATGAAGACCCTGCACATGTTGAGCGTGAACAGCACGCTGCACCATCATATGTTGAACGCGATGCTCGTATCGAAGAAGAAAAGGATTTCACTTATGATGCAGACGACAAGCATGACGATGTCGTGGTAGATGATGTAGAACGTTCTACAGTTCGTGAAGACAGAGTAGATACACATTTCGATAACAATATCGATAGTGATTCAGACCGTGTAACTTACGTTGATAAAACAAAAGATGCAGTCGACGAACGTCGAGACAACTATAACAATAGAAGATAAGTAAAACTTAAGACCAATATAAAAACCAGAAACGATTGTTTCTGGTTTTTATTATGAGGACAGGATTACTGTCCTTTTATTTTTTTAAGAGTAATGAGCCGATTGAAAGTGCTGCGCCACCAAGCGCTGCAATGCCAACGTACTTTGAATTTGAAGTGCCGCGTACTTCATCCCGCTTAGATTTACTCGGAAGTTCTGTGTGATGTGCATGCGCTACATCACCCGTATTTGTATGTACAGGGTCAACGATGCCCTGCTCCTGTTTCAGCTGCTGGAAGGATGTACCGAAACCCTTAACAAACTTTGTCAGTACGATAGAACCTTCAACGAAATCTTTATTTGTTAATACTTTAAGTAATCCGGTCCACCCAAGTGGTGTGCTTTGATTATATTCAGTCGATAATTTCAGACCTTTATTGAACTTCAAGATCATCGGTTCGATATCATTGAAGTTAAACTTACCTAATCCTTGGACGAGTAGGAGTGCGTTACGAATCGCCTGGTCACTTTCAGTTTCATTGATGGCCTTTAACACACGCGTTAATATCGGATCGCTTTGAGAGAGCGCAGCATTGGCTGCATTTAATGCTTCATGCTCATCGAGCTGTTCGAGTAAACGGAATAATTTAAGTAACGTATCTTTATGCTGGATCAGCTGATCTTCTAATTCACGTAATTCCTTTTGTCGGAGTGCTTCAATATCTACTTCAGTCGGTTTAATTACACGTGTTGGTTGTGCCATTATCTATCACCTCTCATTTTAACGATATCGCCTGGATACACATAGTCATCTCGTCTCCATTTCGCTTCAACGTTAACGCCCATTTGTGGTACACGGTTCCCGAAGCGGAAGTTGTTTTCTGGTAATGGTGATTTGTTGCCTTTATCTAGGATGATAAGCTTTGCCTTTGTTTCTTTGTAAGCTGGTGTTGATGTGTCTTTATCTGCGATAGAGCTTGAGAGCAGGTTAATCGCTGCATCGCCATTATCGTTCATCGGTAAGTAAACTTCTTTGCCGAATACACGGTCAGTAATTAATGCGCGTACATCAACCTTGCCGTAGGGTGACTGTAAGCGTACGAGGTTACCTGTTTGAATACCACGTTCGTCTGCAAGTTCCTGAGAAATTTCTAAGAATGCATCCGGTGTTTCCATTGCAAGACCTTTAACTCGATATGTCATATTACCTTCGTGGAAATGCTCAAGCAATCGTCCGTTGTTAACATGAATATCATATTGTGCTTCATATTCAGTCGGCTCTGTCCAGTCAACAGGGAAGAAGTTCGCTTTCTTATCATCAAATGGGAAGCCTTCTGTAAATAATAACGGAGAATCTGTGCCGTCTTCTTTAACTGGCCATTGTAAGCTATTGAACCCTTCTAGTCGATCATAGGATACACCTGAGTATATTGGTGTTAATGACGCGATTTCATCCATTACGTCACCTGGATGCGCATAATCCCAGTCTGCGCCCATATGCTTTGCAATCTCTTGAATAATCTTCCAGTCTGGTTTCGTACCTTCTAAAGGTTCCATTACTTGATAGAGACGCTGAATACGACGCTCTGTATTCGAGAATGTTCCTTCTTTTTCGAAACTTGGTGCTGCAGGTAGAATAACATCTGCATATTCAGCAGTTTTTGAGAAGAAGATGTCTTGTACAACGAAGAATTTCAGCTTTTCAAATCCTTCGCGGACGTAGTTGATGTTCGAATCAACGATACCCATATCTTCACCTTTTAAGTATAATACATCAAGCTCATCCGCATGCATTGCATCTACCATCTGGTGGTTATTCTGACCGACATTAGGGTTTAATGCTACACCCCATGCTTTGCTGAATTTTTCAAGCACCGCTTTGTCTGCAATCTTTTGGTAACCAGGAAGATGTGTTGGCATGCTTCCCATATCTGAAGCCCCTTGAACATTGTTGTGACCACGTAATGGATAAGATCCTGCACCTGGTTTCATATAGTTACCTGTTACTAGCAATAGGTTAGAGATCGCAGTAGAAGTATCACTACCCCCACGTTGCTGAGTCACACCCATCGCCCACATAACGGCTGTCGTTTTTGCTTCATGGATCATTTCTGCAATCTTGATAATTTCTTCTTTCGACATGCCAGTATGTTCTGCAGCATAATCGATTGTGTATTTCTGTAGTCCTTCAACGAGGGCAGTGTAGTTGTTCACATGCTTATCGATGAATGCCTGGTCCTGCCAGTTATTGTCGATAATATATTTCGTTACTGCATTTAACCACACTAAGTCACTACCTGGATTCGGACGCACGAACATATCAGCACGTTCTGCCAGCTCATGTTTACGGATATCTGCTACAAGTAATTTAGAGCCGTGTAATTTCTGAGCACTCTTTACGCGCGTTGCGATAACAGGATGTGCTTCAGCTGTGTTCGTTCCGAGTCCAATAATCAGTTCTGCACGTGCAATATCTGTAATCGAACCTGAGTCTCCTCCGTAACCAACCGTACGCCATAATCCCATCGTTGCAGGAGACTGACAGTAACGTGAACAGTTATCTACGTTGTTCGTACCTACGACTTGACGGGCAAGCTTCTGCATTAAGTACGATTCTTCATTTGTACACTTAGAAGAAGTGATGAACGCTAATCTTTCAGGACCACGCGTATCAATCGTCTCTTTAAATTTAGAAGAGATTAAGTCGAGTGCTTCTTCCCAGGTCGCTTCTCTAAAGCCATCCGCTTCACGAATTAATGGCTTCGTTAGACGTTCACCTGAATTTACGAAATCCCAGCCGAATTTACCTTTAACACATGTAGAAATCTGGTTCGCCGGTGCTTCAGGGCTTGGTTCTACTTTCAGCACTTCGCGACCTTTCGTCCATACTTCGAAAGAACATCCGACACCACAGTACGTACAAACTGTCTTAGTCTTCTTGATTCTATCCTTACGCATCTCTGCCTCAACGTCTGAGATGGCCATAAGCGGTGTGTACCCTGTTTCTACTGCTTTCGTAACTTCTACAGCCGGACGGAATGCGTCCTTAAGCATACCAGTTAAGAAACCAGCTTCACCAACCATGCCAACTTCCATCATTGCATTACATGGGCATACGGTAGAGCAGTGACCACAATTGACACAAGAGGAATCATCGATATTTAAGTCCGTATTCCCATCCCAGATGACACGTGGACGTTCTAATTCCCAGTCAATCATCAATGTTTCATTGACCTGTACATTCTGACAGGCTTGCACACAGCGACCACAAAGTATACATTGATCTGGATCATAACGGTAGAACTTACCGATATTCTTTGGTGCACCTTTAGGAGACTGGGCAGTAGCCTGATGATCTATCTTTAAATTCTTAACGGTATTATGTACTGTACAGTTTCCATTGTTAAAATCACATACTGTACAATAAAGTTCATGATTACGTAATATTCTGTCCATCGCAATCATCTGTGCTTCAAATGCTTCACTTGATCCTGTCTTGACAATGTCCCCGTCTTTAAGCTGTGTACTACATGAACGTACGAGCTCACCATTGACTTCAACGATACATGCATCACATGTTTCGATTGCACCAAGATCGGGGTGATAGCATAGTGCTGGAACATCAATGCCCTTAAACCTTAAGTAGTCGAGAATGCTTACATTGTTCGGAACTTCCATCGGTTTGCCGTTCAGCGTAATACTGACCGTTTGTGATGTTACATCATTCATAAAATTACCCCACTTCATATTTATTTTAAAAAATATATGCCCTAACCTAATTATAAATTATCTGAGTATTATTGCAATTTTATTATTGAATTGATTTCAGTAATGAATAGAAATAAAACAGATAAAAATATGAGACGAGAACAAATGATGCGTAATCATCTGCCCTCATCTCATACGTATTAAATATATAAAGGAAGTAATTTAAAAAACGTATCTTCTACCGCTGCTAAAAACTTTTTATCTGACATCAATGCATCATCATCAGGTAAGAATACTTTGCCGAATAATAGTTCTCCTTTTTTTACATTGATGAGACGATCGATATAACGTTTCAGCGCATCTTCATCTAGTGAATGAACTGCTTCATATGTCTTTTTCATATGATCGCCCTTAATGATAAAATCACGATCAAGTGCTAATATGTCATTAACTTGCTGCTGCCACTTTGCCGCCATGCGCTCTTTTTCAGGGGATTCATAGATAATACCAAAGAGTACGAAAACGTGGTCATCGAAGAGTCCAATCTGGAAGTGGGGCAGCATCTTGTAACCGCGTTTGTTTGTTGAAAATGCAACCCATGTATCGTTCGGTGGATTCGTTTTACGACGCAGATGTTTCGCTACATGTGGATAGAATGTTTCATCTGTATGCTGAGATAAATAGCTGCTAAAATATTCACCAAGTGCTTCTAGCTTCGGACGCGTTGTTTCGATCAATGCTTCCATACGCGGCTCTAAGCCTTCCACGTTAAAGACATTGAAATCTTTTGAAGTAAAATGATATTTTGCCATAGTTCACTCACCTTTTTCTTTTATATATACTATTATATACATAAAGTTGAAACAATTTTGCTTATGTTTAAGATATTGTATAATGATCCTAGGAGGAGATGCTATGGAATTATTTGAATTTATGAAACAGATTGTTTATCAGGCTGGCAGTAATATTAGAGCTCAACTTAATCAGCCGTTATTAATAGAAACGAAATCAAATCCAAATGATCTTGTCACGAATATGGATAAAGAAACCGAACAGCTGCTGTATGATGCAATAATGCAAGCTTACCCAATGCACCATATTATCGGTGAAGAAGGAAGCGGTACAGATATTACCTCTATGGAAGGTACGGTATGGATTATCGATCCGATTGATGGTACTTTGAACTTTGTACATCAGCAGGAAAACTTTGCGATTTCTGTCGGTGTATTTGTTGATGGGAAGAAGTATGCGGGTGTCATCTATGACGTCATGCGTGACACGATGTATAGCGCACGTGCAGGACACGGGGCATACAAGAATGAAGAGCCGATAGCACCACTTATTGATAGCGAACTGCATCAATCTATCATCTCGATGAACCCGAACTGGTTAACGAAAGATTATACGAAAGACATCTATAGTGACATCGTCATCAAAGCAAGAAGTGCAAGAAGCTATGGTTCAGCAGCGTTAGATTTCGCCTATGTTGCAACAGGCAAGGTGGACGCTTATATTACGCTCAGGCTACATCCATGGGACTTTGCCGGTGGCGCCATCATCGCTGAGGAAGTGGGGGCAGTCGTTACGAACCAGCTGAATGAACCGCTGGATATGCTCCATGCGAATTCAATTATGGTGGCAAACAAAGCGCTCCACGATGAAATTTATACACAGTATTTGAAACCACATTCAGCTGCTCTTGATAGCATCCATCAAGAGAGGTTCCATCGCCGTTAAATATAATAGGCACCTTTAGTTGTGCCGAACTTCTGGAAGTGTTTATTCAGCAGTTTCGTGAGTATAAAAGGTGGGAAGTAATGCGCTGTAAATTCAGCGAAATTACGTCTCGTCAGTCTTTGTTCGGATAATATCGCTTTAAACTGTGAAATATTATGATTGAACAAGCTTTCTGAATCGATGATTGCATTACAATGTGTGCAGTAATTCAGAGATTTGAAGCGGTTGAGTGTATTCAGCGCTAAGCAGTCAGGACAGCTGACACCCTTTTTGTAGTCGGGGAGATGGATTTCATGTATTACAGAAGTATCGACTAAGACAGTGCTAATGGTGCTGTTTTTTTTTTTTGAGCAGATACTCATGCGCTCAAGATAGGGTAAAATCTGATCCTTTAGCAGAATATCGCCCGGGTGACTATGGATATCAAGCATGAAGGTCTCATTGAACATCACACATTTTGTATACACGGGCAGTTGCGTTGAAGTTTCAGGCATCACATTGATAACAGAATACTTCATACAATGCAGTTCGGAAATATCGGCGTGTGTGGTATAAGTTGTGCTATTTATAAGCATACCGTCACCGTCAATATGATGTAAACCGCTATAATCATTGAACTTAAATAAATGTACTGCATTATCAGTGATAATAATCAGGTTGATATAGATATTGTGATGCGTCTGATACTGCCATATGCACTCAAAGTGTGTATGGTCAATCTGATTTAAAAGCGCCATAAAGGCATGCTCAAGCTGATAACGTTTATTCAGCTCATGTAGCTGTGCGGCGCAGTGCGTATTGGATGTACGATGGACAAGCGATTCCAGTGCAGTTAATGTATGAGGTTTGCTTAATGGTTTAATGTGCATATCAGTTCTCCTTTGCATTGATGATTATAATATAGCGACTCAATTGGAGATATTCAAATTGCTATATTTAAAAAATTACAAAAAAATCACACTAAAATTTAAAAATTTTAGTGTGATTAATTAAAAATAGTATGAAAGATTAAAAAATAGTGTCTCAAAATTAAAAAGCGGTAAATCGATAAAAAATTTTTTTAAAGCTCACCATTTTCACGAAACTTCTTCTTGAAAGTGAAGCCTACGCCAAAAGTGGCGATAAATAATATCACTGCTATACCTATAAGTAATAAGTTACCTTCAGCAAGTCCGATACTAAAGAGGATAAGCATCAGTACTGCGAAACAAGCAAGTGCGAATTGTGTAATTGTACTTTTCTTCATATAAATTTACTCCTTTTTACTTTCTATAAACTCCATGATATATTAATATCGTATTATATGATATAATATCACAGTTACATAAAAACTGTAAGTTGATTAAGAAGGGAAAGACCACATGACTAAATTAAGAGAAGATGTACGTAATATTGCAATTATAGCCCACGTCGACCATGGGAAAACGACTTTAGTAGATGAATTATTAAAGCAATCGGGAACATTCCGTGAGAACGAGCAGGTTGATGAACGTGCAATGGATTCAAATGATATCGAAAGAGAACGTGGTATCACGATTTTAGCAAAGAATACAGCGATAGACTATAAAGGAACGCGTATCAACATTCTGGACACACCAGGACACGCCGATTTTGGTGGAGAAGTGGAACGTATCATGAAAATGGTAGATGGTGTTATTCTTGTTGTTGATGCATACGAAGGAACAATGCCACAGACGCGTTTCGTATTAAAGAAAGCGTTAGAACAAAACTTAAAGCCAGTTGTTGTAGTAAATAAAATAGATAAACCTTCAGCAAGACCTGAAGAAGTTTTAGACGAAGTATATGATTTATTTATTGAATTAGAAGCAAATGATGAGCAGCTCGATTTCCCTGTAGTGTATGCTTCAGCAATCAATGGAACTGCAAGTTTAGATGCAGCGACACAAGATGAGAACATGCAGAGCTTATACGAAACAATTATCGATTACGTCCCTGCACCGATTGATAACCGTGATGAGGATCTGCAGTTCCAGGTTGCATTACTTGATTACAATGACTATGTTGGTCGTATTGGTATCGGTCGCGTATTCCGTGGAACGATGGAAGTGGGTCAACAAGTATCATTGATTAAATTAGATGGTACAATCAAGAATTTCCGTGTGACGAAGATCTTCGGTTTCTTCGGATTAAAACGTGTTGAAATCGAAAAAGCATATGCAGGAGACTTAATCGCAGTCTCTGGTATGGAAGATATTAACGTAGGAGAAACTGTGGCGCCAGTTGACAATCCTGAAGCGTTACCTGTTCTGCGCATCGATGAGCCGACTTTACAGATGACATTCTCTGTAAATAACTCACCATTTGCAGGTAAGGAAGGGAAATTCGTTACAGCACGTAATATTCAAGACCGTCTTGAATCACAGCTTGAAACAGACGTATCATTACGCGTTGAATCTGTAGGTCCGGATAGCTGGACTGTATCTGGCCGTGGGGAACTGCATTTATCCATCTTAATCGAGAATATGCGTCGTGAAGGTTTCGAACTTCAAGTATCAAAGCCTGAAGTTATCGTAAAAGAAATCGACGGTAAGAAATATGAGCCGTATGAGCGTGTACAAATTGATGTACCGGAAGAACATACAGGTTCTGTTATAGAATCTCTTGGAGTACGTAAAGGTGAAATGGTAGATATGGTTAATGGTGGTAATGGCCATACACGTCTTATCTTTAACGTGCCTGCACGTGGACTAATTGGATACCGTACGGAATTTATGTCGATGACACGTGGTTACGGTATTTTAAACCATACCTTTGATGAATATCGTCCATTACTTAAAGGACGTATCGGTGGTCGTCGTAACGGTGTTCTTGTGTCTATCGATAAAGGGGTAGCAAGTACGTATGCCATCTTAGCGCTGGAAGACCGTGGTGTAAACTTCATGGAACCAGGAACTGAAGTATATGAAGGCATGATCGTTGGTGAAAACTCACGTGATAATGACTTAACGGTTAACATTACGAAAGTGAAAGCAGCAAACAACATTCGTTCTGCGACAAAAGAACAGACAACAACGATGAAGAAACCGAGAATCTTAACACTTGAAGAAGCGTTAGAATACTTAAACGATGATGAGTTAGTGGAAGTTACACCAGAATCTATTCGTCTAAGAAAGAAAACATTAGATAAATCGCAACGTGAAAGAGAACAGAAGAAAGCTAAAGCTGCATTACAGGAAGAAGAATAGGAGTGATTAAATGAACTTTCTTATAGGGAACGTAAGCACGGATCCTGAACAAAGAATGTCATTTCTCGCAAAACTGTTTGCAGTAGATAAAAATCCAGAAGCTGGCATGTGGTATTTACTTATCGCAATCTTTATACTAAGTGCAATCGTCTATAATCTAGGCTTTGCACGTAAGTTAAAGCTATGGCAGAATGTAGTGATCTATATCATGCTATTTTTAGGATGCATCATACTTAACTTCCTTGCGGTATTTCTACCGGTAGGGGAAAGCCTGATCATCGCAGCCATCGTTTTAGGATTATATCGCTATCGACTGCATAAAGAACGTAATCAGAAAATAGAAAACAGAGATTAGGCAGCAGCCTGATCTCTGTTTTTATGTCTATATAATTTCAATTCCCGTTACATGGGCAAGTTTCAAATTTAGTGTATCTTCCAGTAAATAGGCATCGACCATCCCGTCATCATATAGACGTTTACCATCTTTAGAAAACTGAACATAAAAATTCGGTAACGCATCTAATTGAATCTCAGCACTTTCAGTTTCGTTAGTCAGCCTTATACGTGTAGCATCCTGATGAGGCTCGGCATTCCTAATAAATGGTTCGAGGTTCATTAAGAATGTCCCTTCAAGCAGTTGCTGCTTCTTGTATTTCTTTTCTGAAACAAGTGTCGGAGGCTTTGAACCGCCTTCTAATATCTCTCGATTCCATTCATAATTATCCTGAAATGAAATGGTATCATCATCAAGTTTAATCGTTTTCTTGATTGTATCCATCTCAACTTTACGATCATCAAAGATAAAAGTTGAAGGATCCAGTGTAATATTAAAATTTACTTTTCCCTTAATTTGAATTATCATCACAATCACCCTTTCAATCATATTATGATATACATTGGTCGATTAGTAAATGCTTGATTTTTAAAGGCTCGTGCTATAGAATTTTAAAGTATAGAATATGAAATGAGGGAGTATGCTATGCAGGGGAATAATGATTACAAACAAAAGGCATATGACCAGCTTAATCAAGATGCAGACAAGATTCTGCAGCTGATTAAAGTCCAGATGGATAACTTAACGATGCCTCAATGTCCACTTTATGAGGAAGTTTTAGATACACAGATGTTCGGGTTAAGCCGTGAAGTTGATTTTGCAGTGAAGATAGGACTTGTGGACGCCGATGAAGGGAAAGCATTACTTGTGACGCTTGAGAAAGAATTATCTAAGCTCCATGATGCGTTTACCAATATTTAAGTCTAAAGCGCATGCTTTAGACTATTTTTTAGAAATGAGCGGATTTGATGAATTACTTGAAAGAATTTTTTGATTATGTTAAGCACAATACTAAATATGTGGATTTTCCGTTGCTGATTACATATGTTGTACTTACGCTTACAGGGCTTGTGATGATCTACAGTGCGAGTATGGTTGCGGCGACACGTGGGACATTGACCGGTGGTATACCTGTCAATGCAAACTATTTCTATGTTAGACAGTTGTTTGCAATTATCCTTAGCTTCGGTATCGTTTTTGTAATGACTTATTTTATGTCGATTAATCTGTTGTACAACAAGAGATTACAGCAGTTTGCAATCTTTGGTGTCATGGCGCTGCTTATTCTCACCCGAATTTTCGGACGTGAGGTCAATGGTGCGAAGAGCTGGCTAAACTTAGGATTTATGCAGCTACAGACTTCTGAGCTATTGAAGATCGTGGTGATCATCTACCTGGCATATATCTATAACAAGAAACGTAATCTTGATAAACTGAGTACGGATATCATCGCACCACTTATTCTCGTAGGACTTTGTTCTGGTTTAGTACTGATGCAGAATGATTTCGGCTCCACAGCACTGATCCTGATGATTGTTGGCAGTATCTTCTTATATTCAGGTATT
This sequence comes from Macrococcus psychrotolerans, assembly GCF_038095555.1. Classification (NCBI taxonomy): domain Bacteria; kingdom Bacillati; phylum Bacillota; class Bacilli; order Caryophanales; family Staphylococcaceae; genus Macrococcus; species Macrococcus psychrotolerans. The sequence goes on from NZ_CP124591.1 coordinate 783,065, forward strand.
GCTATTAAGACGGTACTTAAGATGGGGGCATTAGTCGCTGTGAGTCTAGCGACCGTTACATTATTTTCTCTAGGCACGGGCCTTACAAACTTTCTCGGTGCCCATCAGAAACAGCGTTTTGAAGTACTTGCAAATCCCTTCAAAGATGAAAGTGGGGCAGGATATCACCTATCCAACTCACTGCTTGCTATCGGTAATGGGGGATTCTTCGGTAAAGGGTTAGGTAACGGGGTGATGAAGCTTGGGTATCTGCCTGAGCCGCATACCGATTTCATCTTTGCCGTGATTGCGGAAGAACTGGGGCTGCTCGGTGTGATTGTCATCATCAGTCTGCTCTTTTATATTGTGTTTAAAGGGTTTGTCTATGCAGCAAGCGCGCGTACAATGTTTCATAAGCTGATCTGTGTCGGCGTATCCAGCTATATCGGAATCCAGACATTTATTAATCTCGGTGGAATCTCCGGATTAATTCCTTTAACTGGAGTGCCGTTACCATTTTTAAGTTATGGTGGATCGAGTTTGATGAGTTTATCTATTGCAATTGGATTACTGCTTATGACATCGAAGGATATTAAGCGAGATAATGAACGAAGAAAAGTATAGAAATAAATTAGAGACTGGGTGATTAATGCCTTTCTCTTTTTTTATACTACCATGTGAAAGCGATAACAATATGACGAGTTCGTGTCAATTATGGCTAAAAGCAGAATGTTCTTAACAATTATAATATAATGTATAAGAAATGAAATGAACTGAGTGGAGGCTGTATATGAAAACGATTAAGAAATTACTTGTCGCTAACCGTGGTGAAATTGCAATACGTATTTTTAGGGCTGCTACAGAACTACATATTCCGACTGTTGCAATCTATTCTAAAGAAGACAAAGGTGCACTTCACCGATATAAGGCAGATGAGGCTTATCTCATTGAAGGCGCAAGTCCGTCTGATTGCTATCTTGACATTGAAGCGATTATAGAGACTGCAAAATCATGTGGTGCAAATGCAATTCATCCGGGGTATGGTTTCTTAAGTGAAAATCAGCAGTTTGCAGTGCGCTGTGCACAAGAGAATATCATCTTCATCGGTCCGGAAGTCCGTCATCTCGATATGTTTGGTGACAAGATAAAAGCACGTAATACAGCAATCCAGGCTGGACTTCCGGTGATACCCGGAACAAAGGATGCAATTAAAGGTTTAGATGAAGCGGTGCAGTTTGCACATGATAAGTATCCGGTTATGATAAAAGCACTGTCTGGTGGCGGTGGAAAGGGCATGCGTATCGTGCGCAATGCTGAAGAACTGGAAGAAGCCATTTCACGCGCGCAATCAGAGGCAATGAAATCCTTTGGAAGCAGCGAAATTTATATTGAACAGTATATAGATGCGCCGAAGCATATTGAAGTTCAGATCATTGGAGATAAGTTCGGCAATATTGTTCATCTCTTTGAACGAGATTGTTCAGTACAACGTCGACACCAGAAAGTAGTTGAAGTTGCGCCATCAGTCGGATTAAGTGATACCGTAAGAATGAACATCTGCAACGCTGCGGTTGATCTGATGCAGCAGATTTCATACGTCAACGCCGGGACGGTAGAATTTTTAGTTCAGGGAGAGGATTTTTATTTTATAGAAGTAAACCCGCGTGTTCAAGTAGAACATACGATTACAGAGATGGTCACAGGGATAGATATCGTTAAGTCACAGCTACTGATAGCTGATGGGGCAAAGTTAAGTGATGAACGCATCGCGATTCCACAGCAGCACGAGATTGTGACACACGGCTATGCGATTCAATGTCGAATTACGACAGAAGATCCTGCTAATAACTTTTTACCGGACACAGGTCGTATCACAGCGTATCGCTCAAGTGGCGGGTTTGGTGTGCGTCTTGACGCAGGTGATGGCTTCCAGGGCGCTGAAATCTCTCCTTACTATGATTCACTACTCGTTAAATTGTCTACGCATGCCCTTACCTTCAAGCAGGCTGAAGAAAAGATGGTACGTTCATTAAAAGAAATGAGGATCCGCGGTATTAAGACAAACTTACAGTTCCTTCTGAATGTAGTACAGCACCCTATGTTTACTGCAGGTAATTACAATACGCGTTTCCTGGAACTTTATCCTGAATTATTTGACATAGAAGCCCCTAAAGATAGAGGGACGAAGACGTTAGCATATATCGCTGATATTACTGTGAACGGTTTTCCGGGTATTAAAAAGACAGAGAAACCTGACTTTGAACTTCCGCTTACCAAGACCTTTAAAGCCACTGGTTTATCAGGAACGAAGCAGCTGCTGGATGAACATGGGCCATCTTATGTCAGCGACTGGATCAAAGCGCAACAAGAAGTACTGATTACTGATACAACATTTCGAGATGCGCATCAGTCATTGCTGGCAACGCGTGTGCGTACTAAAGATATGCTTGCGATCGCATCACAGACCAATCATCACCTAATTGATAGCTTCTCATTAGAAATGTGGGGTGGTGCAACATTTGATGTAGCATATAACTTTCTGAAAGAAGATCCGTGGGAGAGGCTCAGAAAGTTACGAACGGCTGTACCAAACATACTATTTCAAATGCTCTTAAGAGCATCGAATGCTGTCGGTTATAAGAACTATCCAGATAACGTTGTGCAACAGTTCATCCGAGCGGCAAGTGATAATGGTATCGATGTCTTTAGAATATTTGATTCGCTTAACTGGCTCGATCAGATGAAAGTAGCCAATGAAGCGGTACTGAATGCAGGTAAAATTTCTGAAGGGACCATCTGTTATACCGGCGATATATTAAATCCAAAGCGTTCAGATGTCTATACGCTAGACTATTATTTAAAGATGGCTAAAGCGATGGAACGAGAAGGATTCCATATCCTAGCGATAAAAGATATGGCTGGCCTGTTGAAACCTGAAGCAGCTTATATATTAATTCAGGCATTAAAAGCAGAAGTATCATTACCAATTCATCTGCATACACACGATACGAGTGGTAATGGTATTATGACGTACAATAGAGCAATCGATGCAGGTGTTGATATTATTGATACGGCGATTTCCAGTATGAGTGGACTGACAAGTCAGCCTTCGTTGAACAGTCTCTATTACAGTTTAGAAGGAAAAGACAGACAGGTACGTGCAGATATAGAAGGACTTGAAGCACTTTCACATTACTGGTCAGTGGTGCGCAAGTTCTATCATAACTTCGAAAGTGATATACAGTCACCAAACACTGAAATATACCAGCATGAAATGCCAGGAGGACAATACTCGAACATTGAACAGCAGGCGAAAAGCTTAGGTCTTGGCGATCAGTTTGAAGCGGTTAAAGATATGTATAAAAGAGTGAATATGATGTTCGGTGATATTGTTAAAGTTACACCATCTTCCAAAGTCGTCGGGGACATGGCATTATACATGGTGCAGAACAACCTTGATGAACAGACAGTTATAGAACGCGGAGAAAGCCTTGACTTCCCGGACTCCGTCGTATCCTTCTTTAAAGGAGAGATTGGACAACCGGCAAATGGCTTTCCTGAAAGATTGCAAAACGTCGTATTAAAGGGAAAAGAACCGCTTACTGTACGACCTGGGGAAGCATTAGCACATGTAGATTTCAATGAACTGCAGCAGACGCTTACAGAACGTTTTCAAGATGTCGCTGAGGAAGATGTCCTCAGTTATGCACTATATCCGAAAGTATTTGAAGTATATAAAGAGACAGAAGCGCGATATGGCAATATTTCATTGCTCGACACACCGACATTCTTCTATGGTATGCGCAAAAATGAAACTGTAGAAATAGATATCGATGCCGGCAAAACGCTGATTGTCAAACTACTGAGCATCGGACATGTGCACGAAGATGGATATCGTACGTTATATTTTGAACTTAACGGGATGCCAAGACAAGTACGTGTGAAAGATAATGCGGCTGAAGTAAGTGTCAATACATTACTTAAAGCAGATGCTAAGAATAACAAGCATATTGGAGCGCAGATGCCAGGTACGGTTGGAGAAATTAAAGTGTCAGCAGGAGCGCACGTTCGTGCGGGTCAAACGTTGATGATTACTGAAGCGATGAAGATGGAGACAAGTGTACAGGCGCCTGTAGATGCGGTGGTGAAACACATCCATGTAGCAACTGGAACAGCTATCCAGACAGGCGATTTGTTAGTCGAGTTTGAATAAAATAAAATAAGCGTTGGCAATGATTACATTGCCGACGCTTGTTTTTATGTGAAATCATTTATTTTGCTCTGCTAATAAGCAGGATAAAGTAACATAACAGGCCAAAGAGTAAAGTTATAAACAAGGCATGGAGTAACGCGATATAGAGATTAACTGCTGTAAATATCGTTAATGCACCAGTTGTTACTTGTAAACAGATTAATATGAAAGCAATCATATAACCGTATTTAATAACACGGTACTGCGCGTAGTTTCGCATAGCATGAAAGGCAACATAAGTCAGCCATATAAATAGAATGAAAGCAAGCGTTCTATGGCTCATCTGCACCCATTCATAGAAGTTCTGTGGCAGTGTAAACGCACCCTTACGACAGAGCGGCCAGCTGGAGCAGGCGAGGCTTGCTTTCTCATGGCGTACGAGTGCACCACTATAGATAACAAAATAGATAAAGCTTGTGAGCCCGATCGTATGACGTCTAAGCTTCGGCTGTAATGTGAGTTTAGTTGCATCAAATTTCTGATCGACTTCAAAGATAAGCAGTGTAAGTAGAAATACAGCACTGAAGCTAATCAGTGATATTCCGAAGTGAAGCGCAAGTACAAAACCATTCTGTTGCCACATCACTGCCGCCGCACCGATCAAAGCCTGTGCAAAGATAAATCCGATGCTCATATAGCAAAGGAACTTTGTTTCTTTCTTGTGTCCAATATATTTTATGCTGAGTATTACAAGCCATGTCACAGATAATAATGCGAGACCTGAGACGCCACGGTGAGCAAGCTCAATCAAGGTCTCTTTCGGAATATGAGTTGGTACAAACTTTCCGTGACAAAGTGGCCAGCTACTACCACAGCCATCTGCAGATCCTGTCTTTGTTACGAGTGCACCACCAATCTGAACAAATAACATGAGCACGGTCGTAAACAATGATAACCATTTTAAATTCTTTTCTTTTAACAACAAAAACACCTCTATCTATATTCTTAACATCTATAAATAATGTCATTTTATCTCATTTCTAAATAGTATATACTTAAGTTATAGTATATCAATCATAGGGATAAGTAAATGTGTCACATTCGTGAACAATTGAAATTACTTGTAAAAAAGAAAAATGTCACAATTTAATTTCGAAAATGTATAGAAAATGTGACAGTTTTCATATATTATTGTTATTATATGCGTTAGTATTGTAAAAGGAGGGTGAAAATGCAGAATGAACACATTTTAAAAGGTGTTAAACCAGTTGAACGGCGTCTGACTTTTAAAGATGTAAAAGCGATTGTGAAGCTTGGACTCGTACAAGGCAATTTAATACCGGCGTTTGCAGGTGCGTTTATTGCAATTATGTTAAGCGGTCGTTCATTTTTAAGTAGTATACCTGAACTTTTAACGATGCTTTTCGGCACTACACTAATTATGGCAGGAAGTTGTGCACTGAATAACTTTTATGACCAGGATATTGACAGTATTATGCCAAGTAAGCAAAATCGACCATCTGTAACCGGTAAAGTTTCTACAGCTTCGATTCTACAGCTCAGTCTTGTGCTTATGGTCGTCGGAGAAATGCTTTTGTTCATGATTAACATCGAGACAGGAATCATCGGATTTCTTGGCATCTTTGGCTATGTTGTCTTATATTCAGTCTGGTCTAAACGACATCTTGTGTCCAACACAGTAATAGGAAGTTTTCCAGGTGCGATTCCGCCGCTTGTTGGCTATGCAGCGATTGAACCATCTCTTAGCAGCACAGCGTGGATGCTTTTCATCATTATGTTTATATGGCAGCCTGCACATTTCTATGCGCTTGCGATTAAACGTAGTGAAGAATATGCACTTGCTAGCATACCGATGCTACCTTCAGTTAAAGGGTTTAAACGTACAAGGCTTTCCATGTTATTTTGGGTGCTGCTTTTGTTACCGACACCATTTTTTATGCAGGAACTCGGCACGGTATTTATCGTACTTGCTTCGGTACTAAATCTAGGATGGCTGTTATTAGCGATTTCTGGATTTAAATCAAATGTTAAAGAAAATAAATGGGCAATGACAATGTTTGTTTATTCTTTAAACTATTTGATGATATTTTTTGTTATGATAGTAGTAGTTACATTAATTCAAACGATTTGATTATGAATGGTGAAAGAGGGGTTAGAATTTAATGAAGAACAATTTAAAAAATGTAAAGCTGATCGGTTTATTTTCATTATTGTTAATGACCTTAGCGGGTTGTGGTAAAAATGAACTGTCTGCTTTACGTCCTGCAGGGGAAGTTGCAAAGGATCAATTTAATTTAATGATGCTTGCGGTAGGTATTATGGTTTTCGTTATTATTGTAGTAGTAGCTATCTTTATTTTAGCAGTATTTAAATTCCGTCGTGGCAAAGTCGGTGAAGACTTTGTACCGAAAGATGTTCATGGGAACCATAAGTTAGAAGTGATCTGGACAACGATTCCAATCATCTTACTTATCATCTTAGCGATACCAACTGTTATGTTAACATTTAAACTAGCAGATACGAAAGCAATGGATAAGGTTGATGCTAAAGGTAAGAATAAAGAAATGATTGTTGATGTAACTGCAAATCTGTACTGGTGGGAATTTGAGTACCCTAACGAAGGTATCGTAACAAGTCAGGAACTTGTTGTTCCTACAGATACAAAAGTTTACTTCCGTCTGCATTCAGCTGACGTAAAACACTCATTCTGGATTCCGGCAGTGGGTGGTAAGATGGATACAAACGTTGAAAACATCAATAAATTCTACTTAGTGTTTGATGATAAGAAAGCGCAAGACGCGAAAAACATGTTCTACGGAAAATGTGCGGAATTATGTGGACCGTCTCACGCATTGATGGACTTCAAAGTTAAAACAATGGATAAAGACCAGTTCAAAACTTGGGTATCTGATATGAAAGCTATCAAAAACCCTGTAGCAACAACAGATGCTAAAGAGGGCGAAAAAGTATTCAAGCAGTCTTGTCAAGGTTGTCATGCTGTAACACCAACTGGTAAAGGTGCTAAAGGTCCAAACTTAACAACATTTGGTGACCGTAACCGCGTTGCTGGTGTTATGGATCATAATGAAGAAAACCTTAAAAAATGGATTAAAGATCCTGAATCAGTAAAACCTGGTAATAAAATGACAGGTGCTTACAAAGTTTCAGATAGTGAAATTGATGCGCTAGCTAAATACTTAATGGAACGTAAAGTTGAAAAGTAGTAAATAAAGGGAGGTTACACATTTGGCTACACAAAAAAAGCGTGGTTTACTAATGGAGTACTTAACGACAGTAGACCATAAAAAAATTGCAATTCTTTATTTAATCATGGGTGGATTGTTCTTCGCCATGGGTGGTATCGAAGCGATGATCATTCGTATTCAGCTTGCAGTTCCTGAAAATGATTTCGTCTCTGCGGGATTATTCAATGAAATGATTACGATGCACGGTACTACAATGATTTTCTTGGCAGCAATGCCATTACTGTTTGCATATATGAACGCAACAGTACCGTTACAAATTGGTGCACGTGACGTTGCATTCCCATTCCTAAATGCATTAGGGTTCTGGTTATTCTTCTTCGGAGGTGTATTCTTAAACTTATCTTGGATTTTAGGTGGCGCACCAGATGCAGGGTGGACTTCATATGCTTCACTGTCACTTGCATCAGAAGGGCATGGGATTGACTTCTATGCATTAGGTTTACAAATTTCAGGTGCTGGTACTTTAATTGCAGGGATTAACTTCCTTGTTACCATTATTAATATGCGTGCTCCTGGTATGACATTTATGCGTATGCCATTAATGACTTGGACAACATTAGTTGCTTCAGCTTTAATCGTATTCGCATTCCCTCCACTGACTATCGGATTATTCTTGCTTATTTTCGATAGAATGTTTGGAACAGGATTCTTTGTAGTATCACAAGGGGGTAACACAATTATCTGGGAACACTTATTCTGGATTTTCGGTCACCCTGAAGTATACATTTTAGTATTACCAGCATTCGGTATTTTCTCTGAAATATTTGCAACATTCTCTAGAAAACGTTTGTTCGGTTATTCTGCAATGGTATTTGCAACAGTATTAATCGGTTTCTTAGGCTTCATGGTTTGGGCACACCACATGTTCACTGTAGGTCTAGGTCCAACAGCGAACGCTATTTTCGCAGTAGCGACAATGGCAATCGCCGTACCAACTGGTGTGAAGATCTTCAACTGGTTGCTTACTATCTGGGGTGGTAGTATCGAATTTACGACGCCGATGTTATATGCATTAGCGTTCATCCCTACATTCGTAATGGGTGGTGTTACTGGTGTAATGCAGGCATCAGCACCAGCTGACTATCAGTACCATGATTCATACTTTATCGTAGCGCATTTCCACTACGTAATCGTTGGTGGGGTAGTATTCGCGTTACTTGCAGGGTTGCATTTCTACTGGCCATTAATGTTCGGTAAGATGTTAAGTGAGAAATTAGGTAAAGTTTCCTTCGCACTATTCTTTATCGGTTTCCATCTAACATTCTTCCTACAACATTTCTTAGGATTAATGGGTATGCCACGTCGTGTATTCACTTACTTACCTGGTCAAGGTTATGACACATTTAACTTAATCTCTACTATCGGTGCTTTAACGATGGCCGTAGCAGTCATTATTTTATTGATAAATATTATCTTAACTACAGTGAAAGGTCCTAAAGTAGGACGTGACGCTTGGGGCGATGGCCGTACGTTAGAATGGTCATTACCAATCCCAGTACCATTTTATAACTTTGCACAGACACCACTTGTGCGTGGATTAGATGCATTTGATCTTGAGAAGAAACAAGGTAATGGTGAAATCTTACCAGCTGAGTCATTAGGTGATGTTCATATGCCAAATAACTCAATCTTACCATTCGTTCAGTCATTAGGATTATTCGTTGCAGCATTTGGTGCTTTATACTTAGCAGATGGACAAAAATGGGCACTTGATGCAGTTAAAGATTTACCGGTTCAACCATGGGCTCCATTTGTATTAGTTTTAGGTTTAGCGATTACAGCAGGAGCAATGATCGCACGTTCTGTAGTTGATGATCACGGTTATCATATTACTAAAGAAGAGCTTATCGAGTACGAAAGAGGTGTTAAATAATGGCACATCATGAAGAACAGATGACAGTCGAGAGATGGCCAAGTCATCCTGAGACAGCTTCATTAGAAGGTAAGAACAAATTATTAGGATTCTGGATTTTCCTAGGTGGAGAAACAGCACTATTCGCATCATTGTTTGCAACTTATTTAGCACTTAAAGACCATGTTCCTAGTGAAGATCATCTTTTAGCGAAAGATTTATTTCACTTACCACTTGCATTTGTAATGACGATGTTACTTTTAACTTCGTCACTTACAAGTGTGTATGCACTGTATCACATGAAGAACTATGATTTCAAAAAGATGATTACTTGGTTAATTATCACAGTACTTCTCGGTTTGGGATTCTTAGGACTAGAAATTTATGAGTTTGTTGAATATGTTCATAAAGGTCATACTTTCCGTTCAAGTGCTTTTGGTTCAGCTTTCTACTTCTTAGTAGGAACACACGGATTCCACGTTATTATTGGATTAACATGGATTATTCTGTTAATCGTACGTAATATGAAGCGTGGTTTAAGCGTATATAATGCAGCGAAATTTAATACAGCAGCATTATACTGGCACTTTATCGACGTAGTCTGGGTATTCATCTTTACAGTAGTTTACTTGTTAGGGGTGTTAGGATAATGTCAAATGAATTAAATCATACGAAATTTAATCAAGAACGCTATGAATTTGAGAAACGTTCAAGAACAGAAGAAATGAGAATGCAGGTAACAACTTTTGCAATTATGATCTTCTTAACATTTGTTTCTTTTGCAATGGTTGCAGCTGGACTAAGCAAAGAGTTTGTTATCCCAGCAATCTTATTACTCGCACTCATTCAAGTTATTCTTCAATTCTATTACTTTATGCATATGAAACATAAAGGGCATGGAACAGCTCAGTTATTTATGTTAACTGGATTGTTTATCGCAGGTAGTTTTATTGTTATGGCGCTTTACTTAACTTGGTTAGGTGACCCATTAAAATAAGAGTGAACCCGGAGTAATCCGGGTTTTTATTTTTGCCACAAATTAGTTGAAATATTGTGCTTTATTCTTCAAATTGTACGCTATAATAGAAATGAATGAAGTATAAATTTTTGGAGTGATTTTATGGGTAGTATTAGTTCTATCAGGATATTCGGATTTTTAGCGAACTGGAGTCCTTTCTTTTTAGTTGCCATTATTTTCACGACTATCGTGTTTTTCATGATAACAGGGAGATGGCGCCATGAAATTCCTGGCAATCGACCGTTGAAACGTTCAGAAGCAGTTATATTTATTATATGTATGTTTTTACTGTATGCAATGAAAGGTGCGCCAGTTGACTTGCTCAGTCATATTATCTTTAGCTTCCATATGTTACAGATGGCCATCCTTTACTTACTTATTGTGCCACTGTTATTCTTTGCGATACCGGAATATCTAATTGATTATTGTATTAAACTGCCTATTATTGAACGTGTCTTTAATTTTCTGACGCGTCCGATTATAGCACTGATTACGTTTAATGGATTGTTCTCAATCTATCATATTCCAGCCATACTGGATGGTTTAAAGCAGAATGCGACATTACACTCATTGTTTACAATTCTTTTGTTTATTACCGCATTCTTTATGTGGTATCCAATATTTAACAGGACAGCTCTTGAGCGTAAGCAGCTGTCAGGTCTTGTGAAGATTGGCTATATCTTCGCAATCGGCGTACTTTTGACACCGGCATGCGGGTTGATTATCTTTGCCAGTCATGCCATGTATAAGACATATACAGATCCAGCGGCATGGATGAGTGCCATGACCCTTTGTGTGCCTACAGGGACATTACAGGATATCGTTCAAAATTCGAGTATTAGTGGCCCGCAGTATTTCACAAATATGACACCAAAAGAAGATCAGCAGACCGGTGGCGTAATCATGAAGGTGCTACAGGAAATATTCTTTGGCTTCATGCTGTTCCATGTTTTCTTTAGATGGTCAAGAGAAGAGAGAATGAGTTCTGAGGAAATAACACAGAGAAGTTTGGATGAAAAGTTACAGCAGGATGCTTATTTTAATCAATTCAGATAGGAGAAGAATATGAATTTACCAATTTTACCTACAATCAGTACGACATTTATCGTTATCAGTGCCATACTGGTAGCAATCGGATGGTTCAAAATCGCACGAAGAGATATCGAAGGACATAAGAAGACGATGCTGCTAGCAGGTGCCGCGGCCCTTACATTCTTTATTATCTATGCTACTAGAACAGTATTCATTGGAAATACAGCATTTGGCGGACCTGATAGTATCAAACCGTACTACACGATCTTTCTGATTTTCCATATCACACTTGCAACGACCGGTGGGGTACTTGGATTAATCAATATTATTACGGGTCTTAAAGATAATTTAAAGATTCATCGTAGATTAGGACCGATTGCCTCAATTATCTGGTTCTTCACAGCAATTACAGGTGTAGCTGTTTATCTACTGCTTTATGTATTCTATAAAGGTGGAGAAACAACATCGGTTATTAAAGCGATTATAGGTGGCTAAAAAAACGATCAGACACAATGGGCACTGCACCCTTACTAAGGGAGCTCAATAAAAAAACTATTTTCTAGGCTGCTAATTTCCTATATTCTATAGGGGATAAGTAGCCTAGTTTTTGTTGAATTCTAACTTTATTATAGTTTTCAATGTAATTTTCGACAATATCTATTACAATGGTATTAGAGCTTCTAAGCTCACTGTTTAAGTAGAATGTTTCACACTTTAGAGAGGCATGAAAACATTCTATTGGGGCATTATCAGCTGGCGTTCCCTTACGGGACATGCTTCTGGTAATGCCTTTTTCTGTACATAGGGCATAGTATTCATAAGAAGTATAAACACTTCCTTGATCACTATGTAATATAGTACCTGGTTCCAATTGAAGTTGTTTTAATGTCTCATTTACTAATTCTTGATTTTGTTTATTACCGATTTTATATGCCACAATTTCACCATTGTAAGCATCCATGATAGATGAAAGATACAACATTGTATTCCCGAAGGGTAAATAAGTGATATCTGTTAAAAGTACTTCTAAAGGTTTCTCTGCTTTGAAGTTTCTATTTAATAGATTATGTGTTTTATAATATGCATTCCCTGGTCTTTTCGATTTTTTCATTCGTACTTTACAATTTAAATTATGTTTTTGCATAATCCTTTGTACTTTTTTGTGATTAATTGGTTTATTATTTTTTCTATTTAACAAGGCAGTTATTTTTCTATAACCATATGTAAAACGATGTTTCTTACATAGTTCTATAATTTCTCGTTCATCCTCAGATATACTGAAATCTTTGTTTTTCCATCTGTAATAATTTGATTTTGGAATATCTAAAGTTTCTAAAATGACTTTCACTGTATATTTAGATTTCAATTCATTTACTAATTCAACAACTACCTCTGGGACCACTTCCTTTCCAATTCCTTGTACTTTTTTAAAATTTCATTTTCTACTTCTTTGCGCTTTAATTCAATTTTTAGCGTCTCAACAGTACTCAATTCTTCATTTCCTTTTCCGTAGGAATATTGTTTACCTACTTGTTGATTGAATCTATGTGTTTCCCCATTTCTATACCATTTCCACCACACTTTAACTTGAGATTCATTTTTAATATTTAAAGCATCCATTATTTCTCTTGTACTATATCCTTTAAGTTTCATTTCTACTACTTTATATTTTATTTCAACTGAATATGCCACTCTTTTCATAGAAAAAACACCTCCGTATAAATTCATTTTAATATGAATTCAACGAAAGTGTTTTTATTTTACTCCCATATCATGGGGTTAGCGCAATTCATTTTAATATGAATTCAACGAAAGTGTTTTTATTTTACTCCCATATCATGGGGTTAGCGCAAAAGGGGTTCGTTGGCTTTTTGATTTTAAGAATAAAATTTTGATTAATGAAAAGTTTAATAAATAAAATTTTTTTGTTTTTAAAATTGCTAATATTTAAATGTTATCTATGTAATAATTTCGAATTTACAAAAAAGTATATTCACATCTTATCTTTTTTGTTACTATTATGATAATTATTATTATATCCAAAATATGAGAGGAAGTATTTAATGTTTAAAAATAACAGATATTCTATTCGCAAATTTTCTGTTGGAACTGGGTCAGTAATCATTGGTGCAATGCTTTATTTGAGTACACCTAATATCGTAAATGCAGAAGAATCAAATGCATTAAAAGAAGAAAGTCAGAGTACAGAAACGACTACAAATACAGATTCAAATAAGAATATAGAAACATCAAATGAAACTGAAGTACCAAATTCAGTTGAAATACCAACTGAAGAATCGACTGAGAATTTGCCAACTGAAGAGAAAACAAATGATTCTACAGAAACAGCAGAAGATTCAACAACAGAAGAAAATACATCAGATTCAAATGCTTCAGGAGATAATACGACAGCAGAACCAAAAGAACAAAGTGATTTTACTATTGAACAAATTGATAATCAAACTGTGAATTCAGAAGACGCAATTAATCCAATAAGGATTAATGTGGAAGGTTCTGAGAATAATACAAATGAAGTCCGAGGATTACCAGATGGCCTTACATATGATTCAAATACTGATACAATTTCAGGCACCCCTAATACTCCTGGTAACTATATGATCACAGTTACTTCTAAAAATGATTCAGGCGTTCAAAAAGAGTCTACTTTTACCATTAATGTAGAAGAAGCTGAAAAACCATCAACAGAGGAACCACAAACAAACGATGACTCGAAATCAACTGAAGAAGATACGACTGAAGTGCCAACATCAGATGAACAAAAATCAGATGGAAATTCAAAAAGTGAAGATCCTAAAGAAGATAAAAGTGATACAACAGAGGAACCAAAATCAACTGAAGAAGATACAACAGAAGAACCAAAAACAGATGACAAAAAATCTTCAGAAGACTCAAAAGAAGCTGACGCAGATCAATTGAAGAATCCTTCTGAAGAACAAAAAAGTGATAAAGACTCAATAAAAGAACAACCAAAAGCTGACGACAAGAACTCATCAAAAGAAGATGCAAAAACTGATGAAAATTCAACGAATGAAGATTCTAATGAAAATAAAAAAGACACAACAGAAAAACCGAAATCAACTGAAGAAGACACAATAGAAGAACCATCAACAGAGGAACCATTAAATAATAATAATCAATCTGATAATGTTGGCAATGGTTTGTCTACAGGTGACTCTGAAAATGATAACAAAATAGACCCAAATGTTGATGCTACAGACTTAAAAACAACTAAGCCATTAACAGATAAAGAAAAAGAAGATATAGACCAAAAATCAAAAAATAAAAGTAAGACTGATAAAAATTTAAAAGCTTTAAGTGCATCTTCATCAAAAGTGGAAAAAGAAGCAACAAAAGCCGATGGTAGTCCATTGGGTGGAGATGATGTAAATAGCAAGATTAAATCTAGTAATGTTAAGTTTCAAGAGGGTACATGGAATAAAGGTGCTGCTTTTAAAATAGGTTTCGATATATCTATTCCGAATGACGTAAAAAGAAATGATTATTTTACTGTACATATACCTAAAGAAATAAATCCTACATCTGCAGATAGAGATAATGGCATACTATTAGGAAATGATGCAAATAGTATTTATGCAAAAGGTACTTATAATCGTGCCGATAATTCATTTACATTCAAGTTTACTGATAATATAGAAAAATATAAAAACACTAGTGCACACGTTGATTTGTTAGGGTTAATCAATTTTAAAGAAGCAACCAAAACAGATAACTATAACTTGAATTTAAAAATTGGTGATTCAGAATATAATGCTACAAGAAAAATAGAATATTCAACTGATGCACGAAATTTAGATTTATATCAAGATTCTAGTGTTCAAGAAAAAGTAGATGATCATAATCCATATAACACAACATATACAGTAAACGGTAAAGCTAGGACTTTAAATAATGCCAAGGTTAAAATAACTCCATATAATGGTACTAAAAAAAATCCTGATGTAATTAGCCAATTTAATAAAGATATTACTAAAGTTCAAATTTTGAAAGTTACTGATAGGAATACATTGAATCAAAGTGGAAGTGATAAAAATGTCGCTTATGTAGATGTATCATCATCACATAATATAATCTTTAATAGTGACGGTTCTATAAGTATAGATTTAGGAAATACTAATAGTACATATTTAATCGTTGTGAATTCAGAAACAAGTAAACCATTTGTTCCTGAAACTTTTATAGAGGGTACAATACAATTAAGTGCAAGCAATATTGCTTCTGTAAGTAGCCAATCTAAAATAGGAAAAAGTAAACCATCAAGTAATAACTCATCAGGTGTAAATGTTGATGATACGACACCACCCGTTGTTGATAAAGTTGATAATCAAACAACAGAAGTAAATTCGGCAATAGATCCGATTGTTATCAATGCGAATGATAATAGTGGTGAAACAGTTCGAAATGACGTATTCGGTTTACCAGATGGTGTTACATATAATTCAGAAACGAATACAATCTCAGGTACACCTACAAAAGCAGGAACATATGAAGTAACTGTTATTTCGTCAGATAAAGTATATAACGAAACAGAAACGACATTTACAATTACAGTAGAAGATACAACAGCACCAACTGTGGACCCAATTGAAAATCAAACAACTGAAGTGAACACACCAATTATTGATGTTACTTTAAATGGCAAAGACAACAGTGGAGATCCAGTGACTCATAATGTAACTGGTTTACCAGACGGTGTGACTTATAATGAAGAAACAAATACAATTTCAGGTACACCAACAAAAGCTGGAAACTATAATGTGACTGTTATAACGAGTGATGAAGCAGGCAACGAAACAGAAACAACATTTACAATCACAGTAGAAGATACGACAGCACCTACAATAGATCCAGTAGATAACCAAACAACAGAAGTAAACACACCTATTAAAGATGTAACATTGAATGGTCAAGATAATAGCGGTCAACCAGTGACACATGAAGTAAATGGCTTACCAGAAGGTGTGACGTATGATCCAGAAACGAATACCATTTCAGGCACACCGACAACAGTAGGAAGTTACGACGTAACAGTAGTTTCAACAGATGAGTCTGGTAATACGACAGAAACAACATTCACGATAACAGTTGAAGATACATTACCACCAACGGTAGATCCAATTGAAGATCAAACAACAGAAGTGAACACACCTATTAAAGATGTAACGTTGAATGGTAAAGATAATAGTGGAAAACCAGTGACTCATGAAGTATCAGGGCTACCAGAAGGTGTAACTTATGACCCAGAAACAAATACCATTTCAGGCACACCAACAACTGTAGGAAGTTATGACGTAACAGTAGTTTCAACAGATGAATCAGGTAATACAACAGAAACGACATTTACAATCACTGTTGAAGACACAACAGCACCTGATGTAGATCCAGTAGAAGACCAAACAACAGAAGTAAACACACCTATTAAAGATGTAACATTGAATGGTAAAGATAATAGTGGAAAACCAGTGACTCATGAAGTATCAGGGCTACCAGAAGGTGTAACTTATGACCCAGAAACAAATACCATTTCAGGCACACCAACAACTGTAGGAAGTTATGACGTAACAGTAGTTTCAACAGATGAATCAGGTAATACAACAGAAACAACATTCACGATAACAGTTGAAGATACATTACCACCAACGGTAGATCCAATTGAAGATCAAACAACAGAAGTGAACACACCTATTAAAGATGTAACGTTGAATGGTAAAGATAATAGTGGAAAACCAGTGACTCATGAAGTATCAGGGCTACCAGAAGGTGTGACGTATGATCCAGAAACGAATACCATTTCAGGCACACCGACAACAGTAGGAAGTTATGACGTAACAGTAGTTTCAACAGATGAATCAGGTAATACAACAGAAACGACATTTACAATCACTGTTGAAGACACAACAGCACCTGATGTAGATCCAGTAGAAGACCAAACAACAGAAGTAAACACACCTATTAAAGATGTAACATTGAATGGTAAAGATAATAGTGGAAAACCAGTGACTCATGAAGTATCAGGGCTACCAGAAGGTGTAACTTATGACCCAGAAACAAATACCATTTCAGGCACACCAACAACTGTAGGAAGTTATGACGTAACAGTAGTTTCAACAGATGAATCAGGTAATACAACAGAAACAACATTTACAATCACAGTAGAAGATACGACAGCACCTACAATAGATCCAGTAGATAACCAAACAACAGAAGTAAACACACCTATTAAAGATGTAACATTGAATGGTCAAGATAATAGCGGTCAACCAGTGACACATGAAGTAAATGGCTTACCAGAAGGTGTGACGTATGATCCAGAAACGAATACCATTTCAGGCACACCGACAACAGTAGGAAGTTACGACGTAACAGTAGTTTCAACAGATGAGTCTGGTAATACGACAGAAACAACATTCACGATAACAGTTGAAGATACATTACCACCAACGGTAGATCCAATTGAAGATCAAACAACAGAAGTGAACACACCTATTAAAGATGTAACGTTGAATGGTAAAGATAATAGTGGAAAACCAGTGACTCATGAAGTATCAGGGCTACCAGAAGGTGTAACTTATGACCCAGAAACAAATACCATTTCAGGCACACCAACAACTGTAGGAAGTTATGACGTAACAGTAGTTTCAACAGATGAATCAGGTAATACAACAGAAACGACATTTACAATCACTGTTGAAGACACAACAGCACCTGATGTAGATCCAGTAGAAGACCAAACAACAGAAGTAAACACACCTATTAAAGATGTAACATTGAATGGTAAAGATAATAGTGGAAAACCAGTGACTCATGAAGTATCAGGGCTACCAGAAGGTGTAACTTATGACCCAGAAACAAATACCATTTCAGGCACACCAACAACTGTAGGAAGTTATGACGTAACAGTAGTTTCAACAGATGAATCAGGTAATACAACAGAAACAACATTTACGATAACAGTTGAAGATACAACAGCGCCTGATGTGGATCCGGTTGAAGACCAAACAACAGAAGTAAACACACCTATTAAAGATGTAACATTGAATGGTAAAGATAATAGCGGTCAACCAGTGACTCATGAAGTAAGTGGCTTACCAGAAGGTGTGACATATGATCCAGAAACAAATACCATTTCAGGCACACCAACAACTGTAGGAAGTTATGACGTAACAGTAGTTTCAACAGATGAATCAGGTAATACAACAGAAACAACATTTACGATAACAGTTGAAGATACATTACCACCAACGGTAGATCCAGTAGAAGACCAAACGACAGAAGTAAATACACCAATCAAAGATATAACGTTGAATGGTAAAGATAATAGTGGAAAACCAGTGACTCATGAAGTATCAGGGCTACCAGAAGGTGTAACTTATGACCCAGAAACAAATACCATTTCAGGCACACCAACAACTGTAGGAAGTTATGACGTAACAGTAGTTTCAACAGATGAATCAGGTAATACAACAGAAACGTCATTCACAATCACTGTTGAAGACACAACAGCACCTGATGTAGATCCAGTAGAAGACCAAACAACAGAAGTAAACACACCTATTAAAGATGTAACATTGAATGGTAAAGATAATAGTGGAAAACCAGTGACTCATGAAGTAAGTGGCTTACCAGAAGGTGTGACGTATGATCCAGAAACGAATACCATTTCAGGCACACCGACAACAGTAGGAAGTTACGACGTAACAGTAGTTTCAACAGATGAGTCTGGTAATACAACAGAAACAACATTCACGATAACAGTTGAAGATACATTACCACCAACGGTAGATCCAATTGAAGATCAAACAACAGAAGTGAACACACCTATTAAAGATGTAACGTTGAATGGTAAAGATAATAGTGGAAAACCAGTGACTCATGAAGTATCAGGGCTACCGAAGGTGTAACTTATGACCCAGAAACAAATACCATTTCAGGCACACCAACAACTGTAGGAAGTTATGACGTAACAGTAGTTTCAACAGATGAATCAGGTAATACAACAGAAACGACATTTACAATCACTGTTGAAGACACAACAGCACCTGATGTAGATCCAGTAGAAGACCAAACAACAGAAGTAAACACACCTATTAAAGATGTAACATTGAATGGTAAAGATAATAGCGGTCAACCAGTGACTCATGAAGTAAGTGGCTTACCAGAAGGTGTGACATATGATCCAGAAACAAATACCATTTCAGGTACACCAACAACTGTAGGAAGTTATGACGTAACAGTTGTTTCAACAGATGAGTCTGGTAATACGACAGAAACGTCATTCACGATAACAGTAGAAGATACAACAGCGCACGATGTGGATCCGGTTGAAGACCAAACAACAGAAGTAAACACACCTATTAAAGATGTAACATTGAATGGTAAAGATAATAGCGGTCAACCAGTGACTCATGAAGTAAGTGGCTTACGAGAAGGTGTGACATATGATCCAGAAACAAATACCATTTCAGGTACACCAACAATGGTAGGAAGTTATGACGTAACAGTAGTTTCAACAGATGAATCAGGTAATACAACAGAAACAACATTTACAATCACTGTTGAAGACACAACAGCACCTGATGTAGATCCAGTAGAAGACCAAACAACAGAAGTAAACACACCTATTAAAGATGTAACATTGAATGGTAAAGATAATAGTGGAAAACCAGTGACTCATGAAGTATCAGGGCTACCAGAAGGTGTAACTTATGACCCAGAAACAAATACCATTTCAGGCACACCAACAACTGTAGGAAGTTATGACGTAACAGTAGTTTCAACAGATGAATCAGGTAATACAACAGAAACAACATTTACGATAACAGTTGAAGATACATTACCACCAACGGTAGATCCAGTAGAAGACCAAACGACAGAAGTAAACACACCTATTAAAGATGTAACATTGAATGGTAAAGATAATAGCGGTCAACCAGTGACACATGAAGTAAATGGCTTACCAGAAGGTGTGACGTATGATCCAGAAACGAATACCATTTCAGGCACACCGACAACAGTAGGAAGTTACGACGTAACAGTAGTTTCAACAGATGAGTCTGGTAATACAACAGAAACAACATTCACGATAACAGTTGAAGATACATTACCACCAACGGTAGATCCAATTGAAGATCAAACAACAGAAGTGAACACACCTATTAAAGATGTAACGTTGAATGGTAAAGATAATAGTGGAAAACCAGTGACTCATGAAGTATCAGGGCTACCAGAAGGTGTAACTTATGACCCAGAAACAAATACCATTTCAGGCACACCAACAACTGTAGGAAGTTATGACGTAACAGTAGTTTCAACAGATGAATCAGGTAATACAACAGAAACGACATTTACAATCACTGTTGAAGACACAACAGCACCTGATGTAGATCCAGTAGAAGACCAAACAACAGAAGTAAACACACCTATTAAAGATGTAACATTGAATGGTAAAGATAATAGCGGTCAACCAGTGACTCATGAAGTAAGTGGCTTACCAGAAGGTGTGACATATGATCCAGAAACAAATACCATTTCAGGTACACCAACAACTGTAGGAAGTTATGACGTAACAGTTGTTTCAACAGATGAGTCTGGTAATACGACAGAAACGTCATTCACGATAACAGTAGAAGATACAACAGCGCCTGATGTGGATCCGGTTGAAGACCAAACAACAGAAGTAAACACACCTATTAAAGATGTAACATTGAATGGTAAAGATAATAGCGGTCAACCAGTGACTCATGAAGTAAGTGGCTTACCAGAAGGTGTGACATATGATCCAGAAACAAATACCATTTCAGGTACACCAACAATGGTAGGAAGTTATGACGTAACAGTAGTTTCAACAGATGAATCAGGTAATACAACAGAAACAACATTTACAATCACTGTTGAAGACACAACAGCACCTGATGTAGATCCAGTAGAAGACCAAACAACAGAAGTAAACACACCTATTAAAGATGTAACATTGAATGGTAAAGATAATAGTGGAAAACCAGTGACTCATGAAGTATCAGGGCTACCAGAAGGTGTAACTTATGACCCAGAAACAAATACCATTTCAGGCACACCAACAACTGTAGGAAGTTATGACGTAACAGTAGTTTCAACAGATGAATCAGGTAATACAACAGAAACAACATTTACGATAACAGTTGAAGATACATTACCACCAACGGTAGATCCAGTAGAAGACCAAACGACAGAAGTAAATACACCAATCAAAGATATAACGTTGAATGGTAAAGATAATAGCGGTCAACCAGTGACACATGAAGTGTCAGGATTACCAGAAGGTGTAACATATAATCCAGAAACAAATACAATCTCAGGCACACCGACAAAACCTGGTGAATACACTGTTACAGTTGTAACTAGAGATAGTGAAGGCAATGAAACAACGACAAAATTCGTTATAATTGTAAAAGATGATTCATCAAATGATGGTAACAATCCAGGCGATGATGAAGATGACGACAACTCAGGAGATAACGGAGACGATTCATCAAACGATGGAAACGACAACTCAGGAGATAATGGAGACGATTCAACAAACGGTGGAAACGACAACTCAGGAGATAATGGAGACGATTCAACAAACGGTGGAAACGACAACTCAGGAGATAATGGAAACAATTCATCAAATGATGGGAATGATTCTAAAGAATTGCCAGATACAGGTGAACAGGATAAAAACTTAACTTTATTTGCATCTGTTATTGCGTTATTTGGTGGAATTTTAACATTTAGAAGAAAGAAAAAAGATTCTAAGACCGATAAGTAAAATAGTTAGAATCTTAACTAAAAGATAAACATTTTTAAACACAAAAGGACTGATAAGAAAATTTGGCACTGCACCCTTACTAAGGGAGCTCAATAAAAACACTATTTTCTAGGCTGCTAATTTCCTATATTCTATAGGGGATAAGTAGCCTAGTTTTTGTTGAATTCTAACTTTATTATAGTTTTCAATGTAATTTTCGACAATATCTATTACAATGGTATTAGAGCTTCTAAGCTCACTGTTTAAGTAGAATGTTTCACACTTTAGAGAGGCATGAAAACATTCTATTGGGGCATTATCAGCTGGCGTTCCCTTACGGGACATGCTTCTGGTAATGCCTTTTTCTGTACATAGGGCATAGTATTCATAAGAAGTATAAACACTTCCTTGATCACTATGTAATATAGTACCTGGTTCCAATTGAAGTTGTTTTAATGTCTCATTTACTAATTCTTGATTTTGTTTATTACCGATTTTATATGCCACAATTTCACCATTGTAAGCATCCATGATAGATGAAAGATACAACATTGTATTCCCGAAGGGTAAATAAGTGATATCTGTTAAAAGTACTTCTAAAGGTTTCTCTGCTTTGAAGTTTCTATTTAATAGATTATGTGTTTTATAATATGCATTCCCTGGTCTTTTCGATTTTTTCATTCGTACTTTACAATTTAAATTATGTTTTTGCATAATCCTTTGTACTTTTTTGTGATTAATTGGTTTATTATTTTTTCTATTTAACAAGGCAGTTATTTTTCTATAACCATATGTAAAACGATGTTTCTTACATAGTTCTATAATTTCTCGTTCATCCTCAGATATACTGAAATCTTTGTTTTTCCATCTGTAATAATTTGATTTTGGAATATCTAAAGTTTCTAAAATGACTTTCACTGTATATTTAGATTTCAATTCATTTACTAATTCAACAACTACCTCTGGGACCACTTCCTTTCCAATTCCTTGTACTTTTTTAAAATTTCATTTTCTACTTCTTTGCGCTTTAATTCAATTTTTAGCGTCTCAACAGTACTCAATTCTTCATTTCCTTTTCCGTAGGAATATTGTTTACCTACTTGTTGATTGAATCTATGTGTTTCCCCATTTCTATACCATTTCCACCACACTTTAACTTGAGATTCATTTTTAATATTTAAAGCATCCATTATTTCTCTTGTACTATATCCTTTAAGTTTCATTTCTACTACTTTATATTTTATTTCAACTGAATATGCCACTCTTTTCATAGAAAAAACACCTCCGTATAAATTCATTTTAATATGAATTCAACGAAAGTGTTTTTATTTTACTCCCACATCATGGGGTTAGCGCAAATGTCTGATCGTTTTTTATATGCATAAAGGTTCAGAGGATTATACTTTAAAGTTTAAATTAAAGGCACCTGACTCTAATACGATGAGTATGATGATCAATACAATCGGA
This sequence comes from Macrococcus psychrotolerans, assembly GCF_038095555.1. Taxonomy (NCBI): domain Bacteria; kingdom Bacillati; phylum Bacillota; class Bacilli; order Caryophanales; family Staphylococcaceae; genus Macrococcus; species Macrococcus psychrotolerans. The sequence goes on from NZ_CP124591.1 coordinate 806,696, forward strand.
CCGATGAAGAAACCGACAAAGCCCATAAGCTTTAATCCGATAAACATCGCAATAAGCGTAGGGAGTGGACTGAGTCCAACGCCTTTGCCCATCACTTTCGGTTCTAATACTTTTCTTTGAATGAGCAGGAAGACCGATAATAGAACGAGTTTGACAGCAAGTGATGAGTCCCCTGTTATATATGCATAGAGCGCCCATGGAATAGTCACACCTGTAGCACCGAGTATGGGCAGCAAATCGACGAGGCAAATGATAAAGCTTAATACGAGTGCATTTTTCGGTGTGATAAATAACAGTCCGATAAAGGTGAAGAACCAGGTGATTCCGGATAATATAAAAGCCGCACGCAGCATACCAAATACGGATGAGGATACTCTTTTCCATATATACATCGCTTTTTCATAGGTTTTGTCATACGTATGCTTTCTGATAAAGGCATGCATATTCGGTATTTCCAGCATAAATAAAAATAAGGCGACTAAGAACACAAGTCCAGAAATAAAAGTTTCTGGTAAGCTTGCAACTAAATTAGTGATACGTTCAGCGTTAAAATAGTTTAATATAGCATCTCTCAGATTAAATAGAAATTTCTGAGTTTCATCAAATAATGCATTGGAAACACTTTCTGGAATCATCTTAGCAAGTCGTGCTTCGAATTGTGTCCATGCATCTAATATATTGTTCATCTTGTCTGGCAGGTCTTTTGAAAACTGAATAATATGCTGGATAAGCTTCGTTAAGAATAAATACATAAATAATAGGATAAACGACAGGATAGAAGTATAAACAATCGTTACGCTCCATTTTCGGCTCCTCACCTTTTGCTCCAGCAACTTTACAAAGGGCTCTATCATCAGCGCCAGAATAAGTGCGACAATAAGCGGAATGGATATCGGAACGATAAAGTAGAAGAAGAGCAGTGCGATGACCGCAACTGCTAAGAATGCGATATTTCTTTTTGTTATTAGTCGTTTGAACATTGCATCACCTCATATAATAAACAACCGAATGAAACATAGAAAATTATGCATCACTCGGCTATACTTAATATTATTTTTGAATTGCTACGATATCATTAAATACTTTATTGATTGTTCGTTTGCAATGGTCCACAAGCTTATCTGAGAAGTATTCATCTTCTCCGTATTCAATACCTGTTGGATAATAATGTTTACCTAAATAAGGGTCCATCATCTGAAGTTTGGCATCACGTGCTCCAACATCCCCTTCAACTGCGTAACCAGGAATACGTAGGTAGTAGATTCCTTCATCAAGTTCGTATTTTAAGTCGTAGGTTACACGTTCGTAATCCCAATGCCCGCCAAGAACAAAGCCATGCTTATTCATTACGTGCTGGATTAATGATTGATCAGCAACGATTGATTCAATGCCTGAATTTGCGAATACCATATTATAGTTCCTCCCTAAGTCATTCTACTTTTAATTTTATGATAAAATCATACTTTCTGCAATCGAATATTCATTTGATTTTAAATAATGTTAAAATAGTTATAGAATAAAGGAAGATTGTCAGGAATTGAGGTGTATTTTTGAAAAGTATATTGATAAAGTTATTATTTATATTACTTGGCTCGATATTTTTATTTTATCTGTTCTATTCGCCGTCGAGCAAGTTTGATATATTAGAAAATCCAGCAAAGGATAAAGTTTCGCATAAACAAATTGAAAAAAAAATAACGCATTCAGTAAAGCAACCTGCTTTAACTGAGGGGATCGGTCAGTATATCGGTAAACCTATCGATGTACTGACGGATAAATTTGGTTATCCGAATCGTATCTATAGTTCGAACTTCAGTTACAGAAATTTTGTTTATAAATTGAAGGATGCCTATTATATTGTTGGAGTGAAAGACAACCGCATCAAGATGATCTATGCGACAGGTAAGGATGCAGATGTTGCACCGTATGAAATATTAAGTCCTTCCGGCAAAATGTTCGATGGTAGCAATATCGTATCAGAACCTATTATTTCTACGCAGGATGGAGATTATCAGTTCCAGTTATCTGAGGCTGATATAAAGACGCAGGCACTTGTGGAATATGAAGGGCTCTTTATGCAGGCCTTTATCGATAGGTTTACAGGTAAAATAATGGCTGTGAGATATCTTTCTCCGGATACATTAGTAGAAATGCAGCCCTATGCAATGAGTTATAACGGAAAGACGATAGAGAAGAAGCTCAAGGATGAAGTGCATCGAATAGAAGAAATTGCTATTAACAGTAATGAGGTCCTGACGATGTTTGAACTGACAAACACGATGCGTGAACTGAATGAACTTGAACCTCTAGATACGAATGAAATTATCAATCATACTGCTCAGTTTCAAGTAGCTAAGCTCAGCAATGAGAAGCAGCAGGTCACATCGGTAGAAGATGAGATCGGCTCTAAACTCAGTGCCGAAGGAATCGATTATCATCATCTGTCTCAAAACATAGCCTATAACTTTGAAGATGTACCAGGTGTTATCAATAGCTGGATGAATTCAGTGGAACATCGTAACAATCTATTGAATAAAAACATCAATGCGATGGGTGGAGGCATTTCAGGGAGCTATAACTCACTTATATTTTTAGAGGATTTATCATTGAAAGAAGATTAGGAAGTGAAGTCTTGTTATATACAGAAGAAATATTTGAATGTATTGAAAGTGCTGAACACATCAATACGATGTTAAAGCACAGTAGCGCCTATCATGAATACCGTGATAGCTATATAGAAATTGCACAAAATAAAGAGGTGCAGCAGCTGAAACGTGATTTTCTGAAAATAAAAATACAATATGAGGAAGTTCAACGATTTGGCAGGTATCATCCAGACTATACGAAGATTATGATGGAGACAAGAAAGCGTAAGAAGGCATATGATATGCATCCACTTGTAGTCCTGTTTAAACAGAAGGAAACGCAATTGCAGCAGTTACTAGATGAGATTATTACCATCGTTGCACATGCGATTTCAAATGAAGTAAAGGTTGAAAGAGGGAATCCATTTTTTGTAGATCATGTTTGCAGTTCGGGGTGTGGCTGTAGTTAGGAGGATATATGAAAGAGGATAAGTTGATTCAAAAATGGATAAGAAAGAAGGCATTTTTGAATCGGCTGGATGAAATGCTTTATCGTAGTCGAAGTACAGATTTGCTCTACACACAGTGGATGAGTGCCTATGTACTTAAATATATTCATTTTAACTATCATGATAAGGTGCTATGTATCGGTTGTCATGGTGGAAAGTGGGTTAGTGATATCGATAGAACGGTGAATATCAAAGGATATATACTCGATCAGTCCGTACGTCAACTCCAGTATGCCATGCATCTTTATCCGCATTTCAACTATGATATTTCTGATGAGCATCTTCCCTTTAAAGAGCGTAAGTTTCATAAAGTGATTATCAATCAGCCTTTTGACAGTTTCTATGAACATGAGGCGCTCATTCAAGAACTGCAGCGTGTTACAAAGAAAAAAGGGCGCATCATCCTGTTTCAGCGTAAAGGTATTTTACATCCAAAGTTGAATCTTGAGCCATTGTTACAAAATACTATATTAGCGGTGGCACAAGAAACTGCATATAAAAATATGCTGATTTATGAGCTTAAAAGAAAATAAATAAGAAACATCGTGCGTACGCACGATGTTTCTTATTATCATATTATTGACTAATATTTCGTTTAAGTCTCATCGCAATGTCTGGTCGATCGGTGACGATTGTATGGGCACCAGCCTTTAACAATTGTTTCATCTGATCGATACTATTGATAACCCAATAACCGGGGGCGACATTTTGAGATTGCAGAAATTGTATAAACTGAGGTTGTGCCAATGAAATGCCATAAAAATGCGTAGGAATCTGAAACGTATCTGCCTGTACATGAGCCATATTTTTATAGTTGGTACTATAAAGCAGAAAAGTACGTGCGACTTCTTTTTCTCCGGCACCATATGCGATCTCTTTATCACATCGGTTACGGAAGCGTCTGATCTGCTCATCATAGAAACTTGTGATTAATACTTGATTGAAAGCTTGAGCATCTTCAATGACTGCATATAATGCATCGATGATACGTTTGCCAGCAGCTGTATCCGGTCCATCTTTAATATCAATATTAATACGAATATCTGGAAATATGCGGATAAGGTCTGATAATGTTACAATCTTTGCATCTGGATGGGCACGAAATGGCTGCTCACCATTAATATCTGTAAATCGGTAGCCAAAGTCAAGCATCTGTAACTCTGCTAACGTGTGATCATATACAAGTCCTGATCCATTACTCACGCGGTCAACCGTAGCATCATGCAGCACAACGACCTCATTATCACGCGTTAAGCGAATATCAATCTCAAAGCCATCTACATCAAGTGTCTGAGCATGCTTAAACGCAAGCATTGTATGTTCAGGACGTAACTGCAGCCCGCCACGGTGTGCAAATATATAAGGTGCATGACCTTTAAAGTATGGTTTAACATTTTTGGCTGCTGGCGCTTTTCGTCTGCTGATAAGCGCTGTACTAACGGTGTAGAAAGCACCACCTATGGCAAGTAGTTTCATATATTTATTCAACTGTTTGACCTCCGAATAATTTTGATAATTTAATTTTAACAGAACACATGGTACTATTAAAGAAATGAAAGAGAGGAATATGATGATGTCCATCGTTGAGAGAACACAACTCATAATTTATATAAAGAGTCCGAAACACGAAAGACAGCTACGCAAATTCGGACATATCGTGCATATTAATCGTAGTGAAAAATGGTTATCAATGTACATAAATAACGATAAACTAGAATGGACGCTTGAACAGCTTGAAAAACTTAAGTTTGTTACAAACGTCGTAAGTTCTTCATACAAATTACTGAAGAAAGATTATTCTAATACATCGGTGGAATAATACGCTGTAGACGTAAGACACCTGTTAAATATTGATAGTAGAGTTCATCTTCATAAAAATGCTGCTTGCTTTTTATCTCGTGCTCTATCACTTTGATATTATATTGATCGGCCCAATTCTTGAGCATATCATATTTCTTGCTTTGACCATGATATGGATATTTGATGCATTCAAATATGCTGTACATTGCCTGAAACTTATCCTGTGCCGGATGCATAATCAGAATACAGGACGTCTTCGGCTCAGCTTCAAGTGTCGTATGCAGAAATAATAGACAGTGGACGCGTTCGTGATTATATTTCATCAGCTGTTCGAATTCAAACAGGTCGCTTAATCCTGTTCCTAGAGGTATAAATGTCTGTTTCATCGTTCGACTCCTTTTTAGGTGATAAATTAAGTATACTAAATTTTTTATGGAATGGAATATGGGGGAGTATTATGAGAGTTATCGGTGGTAAATATAAGCGCTTTCCTTTAGAAGCGTTAAAAGGTGTCACAAGTCGTCCGACGACAGATAAAATAAAAGAGACGATGTTCAATATCATTGGGTCACTGGAAGGAAGCGGGCTTGATCTATTTGCTGGCAGCGGTGCTCTTGGAATAGAAGGGATAAGTAGGGGACTAACGCATGTTGTATTTGTAGATGGCAGCTTCCAGGCGGTCCAGGTCATCAAGAAGAATGTTTCAAAGCTTGATGAACAGGTTGAAGTCTATAAGAACGATTATAAACGAGCGCTCAAGGCTCTTGTTAAGCGAGAGATGCAGTTCGATATCATCTTCTTAGACCCTCCATATGATAAGGGGATTATTGATGATGCACTGCCGTTCATTCGCGCAAACAAGTTACTTAAACCAGGCGGCTTAATTATGATAGAATGTGAAAAGCACGAAACAATCGATACGTTAGATTATGAAGTGCTGAAACATGAGAATTATGGCATTACAAAACTAATCTTATTAAGAGGGATAGAATGAAGAATATAGCAGTTATACCTGGCAGTTTCGATCCGATTACTTTAGGGCATCTTGATATCATTAAACGCAGTGCAGGGCTCTTCGATGTGGTTCATGTATCAGTGCTGAACAATGCAAGTAAACAAGGGTTCTTTACGATTGAAGAACGTATCGAAATGATTAGTGAAGCGGTTAAAGATATTCCGAATGTTGAAGTTGAGTATTTTCAAGGACTACTTGTGGACTACTGCAACAAAGTAGGTGCAAAACAAATTGTGCGTGGTCTACGTGCAGTCAGTGATTTTGAATATGAGATGCAGCTGACAAGTATGAATAAGAAGCTTAATGATGATCTTGAAACATTATATATGATGACGAATAATCAGTATTCATTTATTTCATCAAGTATGACGAAAGATGTTGCAAAGTACGGTGGAGACGTTTCAAGTATCGTACCCCCAAATGTTGAACTTGCTTTAAAACAAAAATATGCAGAAATAAACAGAAGACCTTAGTTTAAGGTCTTCTGTAGATTACTGGGTTGTTGAATTCTGTCTGTGATTGACCCGTCAGTATGTTGTATACATCAGTAGCTTTAACTTCCAGCGAGAAATAATGCACATTCTGTTTGTTAATATTCGTTATAATTGGAACAGGACAGAGAGTCTTCACTTGTTTAATATAATTTCTTCCTTGTTCATTCATAGCAAGTACACGGATTGCTTCAATCTGAAGCTTTGATTCCGGTACGTTGAGCAGGATATAGGTGAGTAGTCTTCGAATCCGTGCTTTCGTATAACGCTTAGTACTTAAGCATTCTATAAGGTGATCATAGCTTTGAGCCTCATGAATATACTTCTTGATGCGATATTCCAGACCTTCATACATCGTGTATATTGTGCGCAGTGTACTTAAGTCGCTCGAAACGATGCGGTATTTTAACAGCTGAAAGAGCATGTCTTTATTTAACGGATGTGCGATATACTGTAATGAAGACTGAGGCAGCGCATGCTGGAAGCGTGCTGCGTTATAATAGGCTTTACGGATTGCTGTTGCGCTTGAAATTTCTCCGGTCAATGATTCATCAAGATAGGCATTGCTGACCCTTTGTACGGGAAAGAACGATAGTCCGGTATGTGCACCTTGTCTTATATATTGTACTGCAAGGATATCGTTACTCTTTAGGCCGTTTGACATAAGTTCTGCGTATCCGATATCTCTGCGTGTCGGTTTTATATTATCAAGTCGCATCGCTTCGTGAGTGAGTGCTTGCAGATCATTGCTTTCGCTCCCGAATGACAATGTATCAGCCTGTAACATGTGTGCTACTGATACGCCGCCATATGCGAAATCATCTGCATAGCTCATCGCATAGAATTGCGGTAATTCAACGACAAGATCACAATGATGAATGGCCATCTGTGCACGCTGAAATTTACTGACGAATGCAGGCTCACCGCGCTGCGTAAATTGCCCGCTCATAATCGCGATGATAACATGCTCAGGAAATGCTGCTTTTATTTTGTTGATATGAAATAGGTGTCCGTTATGAAATGGGTTATATTCTGCGATGATCGCTATTGCCTTCACTAGTATTTCTCCTTTTCAGCGTTTATAATGACATTGTAACAGATTTATCTGTTAAGAAAATATCTTGACAAAGTACATATATAAAGTGTAAAATAAATTTTGTGTTTGTAAGAGGTGAAACCATATGAAATGGTCATTAACTGAATTAAGAAAGCATCGTGATAATGCTTTGTCAGTTGATTCAGAAATCAACTTAAATGAATTAATCAAAAGCCTGGACTTAGTCGATTTATCTCTGATACATGTTGAAGGTAAGCTGACACCGAAGTCTAACGAAGTTATCGCTGACTTACATCTTACGGGTCATTATGTAATGACGTGTGCAAGGTCGCTTGAAGATGTAGTTGTTCCGTTTGATATCCAATCGATTGAGTATTTTGATGATAGTGAATTTGAAGTTGACTATGAAGATAACAGACATCCATTAGAAAATGGTGTGATTGACCTTAAACCTGTTATCCAGGAGTTAGTCGTGCTCAACAAACCTGCACGTGTGGTAAAGGATGATGTTGATCTGACATTAACGAAAGGTAACGGTTGGGAAGTTATTGATGAAAGTCAATTAGAAGAGGAATTACCTAAGGTTGATCCTAGGTTAGCGAAACTTCAAGCTTTAAAAGACAGTATGTCTGAACAATAAGTGATAGGAGGCAAAAACAATGGCAGTTCCATTTAGAAGAACATCTAAAACAGCGAAAAGAAAACGTCGTACACACTTCAAATTATCAGTGCCTGGTATGGTTGAATGTCCATCATGCGGAGAAATGAAGTTATCTCACCGCGTATGTCCATCATGTGGGTCATACAATGGTAAAGAAGTAGTATCTAAATAATAGTGATTGCAAGAGGCCGGAAACAAATTCCGGTCTCTTTTATTGTGTCATTGCTGACTAAGGCTACTTATTTATAAGCCGTTAAATTGTTTTTTAAGATGATAATCATTATACTAAGTAGTGATTATATGCGAGGTGTAGATAGTGGAACATTATAAATTTTTAGAAGAGTCATCAGGGTCATTTATTGATCGATACATACATACGGAATTGAGTGCGTTCTATCATTATGCAGTAAGCGAGGCGGGACTAGCGGCAAGAAGTGACGTACGTCCTAATGGAAGAGAACGAGAACTGAGCGATGTGATTGCACAATATATGGGCGATGACATCTCACATGCTCAGCGCACTAACATTGCAGCAATAAGAGAAGGTCACCAAGTCGTTATCGGTGGACAGCAGGCAGGACTCTTTGTCAGCCCGATGTATACAATCCATAAGATTATCTCTATTGTTGTTATGGCGAAGGAACAATCAAAGCGACTTGGAAAGCATATCGTACCGGTATTCTGGATTGCAGGAGAAGATCATGATTTTGATGAAGTGAATCACGCAAATATTTATGACAACGAAAGCATTATTCATCGTGTGAAGTATTATCCAAAACAAGAGGTAACGGATTCTGTCAGTCACGTTCAGATGGAAACAGAAGCCTTCCATGCAGCGTTAAACAAACTGATTTCATTGCTGGATGAAACTGAACATACGAAACCGCTTTTTGCAATGCTCTCTCAACTTCCAGATAACTGGACGGAACACTTCCATAAGATTGTACACGAGCTATTTAAGGCTTATGGTGTTCTGTTTATTGACAGTCATTATAGTCAATTGAGGGAATTAGAGCGAGAACTGTTAACTTGGCAGTTTGAGCACCATCTTGAGATCGATCGTGCTTTTCGTGAGGGGCAGGACAAACTTGCTGAAACTATAGGTGAACGTCAGATTGTTACGGATACGAATGTTCATATGTTCATGCAGTATGATGGTATCCGTCAGTTGCTGAAGTATGAAGCGGGGAAGTATGTGTTACCAAAGTCAGAGGTCTCATTTACTAAAGAAGAAATCTTGCAGATGATTGCCGCGTCACCAGAAATATTCTCAAATAATGTCGTGACAAGGCCGCTGATGCAGGAACTTGTATTTAATACGCTCGCTTTTATCGGTGGACCTTCAGAAATTAAGTATTGGGGAGAACTGACACAAGTATTCAATCTTGCGAATATTAACATGCCAGTTGTTGTGCCGCGTATGCGTATTACGTATATTACTCCGGAACATTTAAAGATTATGGCACGTTACGATATATCAATAGATGGACTGTTTCAAGAAGGTATAGAGTATTTTGAGCAAAACTTCTTAAAGTCAAAAGAAAACTATCTAGTTGAACAAGAGATTAATGCGATGCAGCAGCAGCTGGATGCATCTTTTAAAGCGATTCAACAGCTAGATAGTGATGTAGAGCTAGCAAAACTGGCACAAAAGAATCTTCAACACCATCATATGCAGTTCAACTATTTTTTAGAGACATATCGCAAGCAGATTAAACGCAGACATAATACTGAGATGAAGCATTTCAACAAGCTGCGCAATGAGCTGACACCTGGGGGACTGCAAGAGCGTATCATGCACCCCGCGCAATTATTGAACCGTTATGGCCTGGATGTATTCTCTGATGTTATCGATACGTTTGAAACGTATCAGTTCGAACATTTAATAATTAAAACAAATGAATAAGACGAAGCCTGTTACATTGATCTTAACAATGTAACAGGCTTTTTCTGTTTTAAACAATTAATTATAAAAAAAATTGCATAAATAGTGGAGGAAAGTGGGGGGGTATGGTAAATTAGATTTAAGGCGAGGTGAATCGAAATGTTTATGGGTGAATTTCAGCATCAGCTTGACGCGAAAGGCCGAATGATTGTGCCTGCTAAATTTCGCGAAGAATTAACTGAACATTTCGTGATTACACGTGGCCTTGACAAATGTCTCTTTGGTTATACATTAACCGAGTGGGCAGCTATTGAAGAAAAACTAAAAGCATTACCACTCACAAGAAGAGACGCTAGAAAATTTATGCGTATGTTCTTCTCCGGAGCGGTGGAAGTCGAGATGGATAAGCAAGGACGTATCAATATTCCGAAACATCTGATGGAATATGCGGGTCTATCTAAAGAAGCTACAGTTATCGGTGTATCTAGTCGCATAGAAATTTGGGATCGTAAGTTATGGTCTGATTTCTATGAAGAGACAGAAGAAGAATTTGAGACAATTGCAGAAGAATTAATTGATTTTGATTTTTAGGAGGATTCTATGTTCCATCATGTAACAGTATTATTAGAAGAAACGGTCGATCAGCTGAATATTGATCCAAATGGGATATACGTCGACTGTACATTAGGTGGAGCAGGACACAGTCTATATCTTGTGAAGCAATTGCAGGAAGGGCACCTCATATCGATTGATCAGGATCAGACTGCGATTGATAATGCGCACATCATACTGAAAGATTATCTCGATAAGGTAACGTTTGTTAAGGATAATTTTCGCAATCTTTCTGATATCCTCACACAGCTTGGTATTCAGAAGGTTGACGGGATTTTATATGATCTAGGAGTATCAAGCCCGCAGCTTGATGTAGGAGAGCGTGGTTTCAGCTATCATCAAGAAGCTAAGCTTGATATGCGTATGGACCAGACACAGGCACTATCAGCTTATGAAGTGGTCAATACCTGGCCATACGAGAAGCTTGTTTCTATATTCTTCCGTTATGGTGAAGAGAAATTTTCTAAACAAATTGCAAGAAAGATTGAAGCTGAACGTGAGTTACAGCCAATTGAAACAACGACTGAACTAGTTGAAATTATTAAAGCAGCAATTCCGGCACCCGCAAGAAGAACTGGAGGGCATCCAGCTAAGCGTGTCTTTCAGGCGATACGAATTGCTGTCAATGACGAATTAGGTGCCTTTGAATCTTCTATAGAACAAGCGATTGATAGTGTTAAGCCGGGTGGAAGAATTTCAGTCATTACATTTCATTCTCTTGAGGATCGATTATGTAAGCAAGTCTTTCAGGAGTACAGTAAAGGGCCAGACATCCCTCGTGGGTTACCGGTCGTTCCCCCTGAATACCAGCCGAAACTAAAGAAAATCACTAGAAAACCAATTATATCCTCAAATGAAGAGCTCGAACATAATAATAGAGCGAGAAGCGCAAAGCTTAGAGTCGTAGAAATATTAAAATAAAGAGGTGACAACATGGCAGTAGAGTACATCAATCCGAACTATTACAATCAGGTCAATGAACAAGTTAAAGTTAAATCTGTTTCAAAAACACATGTTGTTTCCCTTTCAAAGCTTGAAAAATTAATTTATTTAACATTAGTGTCATTGATTGCGTTTGTAAGCATCTATATGCTATCTTTGAAATATGATGCGTATCAGACGAACACTCAAATTGCAGCAATCGAAGGAAAGATTGTACACCAGCAAAGTGTCAACGGAGAACTGAATTCTGAAGTGATGAAACAGTCTTCATACGAACGTGTCTATAGTAAAGCGAAATCATATGGATTAAGCTTGAAAAACGATAACGTAAAGGTAGTGCAAAAAGATGTCACGAAGTAAACTAAAACTAAAGAAAAACAAAATAGGAGCAGTCCTCTTGATCATGCTATTCGGACTGCTCTTTTTTTCATTGATTTTTAAATATAGCATGATCATGCTTACAGGAAAGTCCAGCGGCCAGGATCTTGAAATGCGTGCGAGCGAGAAATATGTTCGGAATATCGTCAATCAGCCTGAACGTGGTAAGATTCTAGATCGCAATGGACAGGTGCTTGCAGAGGATATTGAATCCTATAAGCTTGTCGCAATCCTCGATAAACGATTTTCAGAAGGAAGTAAGCAACCGCGACATGTCGTTAATAAGAAGAAGACAGCTAAAGCTTTAGCTGACATCATCGACATGAAAGAAAAGGACATCTATAAAGTGCTGAGCAATAAAAAAGCATTTCAGGTCGAATTTGGTAAGGCGGGTAAAGACCTGACGTTTGATCAGAAACAGAAGATACAGAACTTGAAGATGCCTGGACTCACATTCTTCTCTGAGAAGAAAAGATTTTATCCAAATGGGAATTTCGCTTCTCATTTAATTGGTTTTGCAGAAAAAAATGGAGATACAAATGTGATGACCGGAATGCTTGGTAGTGAGAAGATATTCGATTCTTATCTATCGGGAAAACCAGGTAAAACGACCTTTAAACAGGATATATGGAACTATGTACTGCCTAAGTCAGGCAATGTCGTGCCGGCACAGGATGGGGATGATGTTAAGCTGACGATTGATAAGAACATTCAGATTTTTGTGGAAGACTCACTCGATATGATGGTCAAACGCTATAACCCGAAAGACATCTTTGCTGTTGTAATGGATGCAAAGACGGGAGAAATATTAGGAAGTAGTCAGCGACCAACGTTTAATCCTCAGACAAGAGAAGGATTCGGAGAAAAATGGGCGAACGATCTGTATCAGAATACGTATGAGCCAGGTTCTACTTTTAAGACTTACGGTCTTGCAGCAGCAATTGAAGAAGATCAGTATGACCCGAAAGCGAAGTACGAATCAGGTGAACGAGAAATAGATGGCATAACGATTTCTGACTGGAATGACGTTGGGTGGGGAACAATCACTATGAGCAAAGGATTCCAATTGTCTTCAAATGTGCTGATGATGAAACTGCAGGACAAAGTAGGCACCGATAAGATGAAGACATATTATGAAAAGTTTGGTTTTGGCAGATCGACGCAATCCCTTTTCGATTCAGAAGCTACCGGGCATATTTCGTGGAATGATGAACTGAGTCAAAAAGTAAGCTCATTCGGGCAGTCTACAACCGTAACTCCGGCTCAGATGTTACAGGCTGAAAGTGCAATCGTCAATGAAGGTAAGATGCTGAAGCCCTATTTTGTGAAGTCCATTACGAGTAAAGATAATAATGATATTTACACTGGTCAGAAAGATATCATTGGACAGCCGATTTCAAAATCGACAGCACAAAAAACGATGCAGCAGCTCTATGATGTTGTAAATGGTAAGGAGATGCATGCATTTAACTATGGTCTAAAAGATTATAAAGTTGCTGGTAAGACCGGTACAGCACAAGTGCCGGATACGGAAAAAGGTGGCTACGTCCAAGGGGCTAATCCATATATGGTCAGCTTTATGGGGTATGCACCAGCCAAAGACCCTAAAGTTATCATCTACTACGGTATGAGTCTTGCACAGAAGAATGATGCTGAAGCATATGCACAGGGGGTTTCAAAAGGGTATACACCCCTTATGGAAAATACATTGAAATATTTGAATGTAGGATCACCTAACAAGGATAATGCAAAGCTTATATTTAATACGCCGGATGTCATTGGAAGTAAGCCTGATAAGGCATCTACTGAGATTGAAAGTGCTTCGCTTCAACCTGTTCAGATTGGAAGCGGCAGTACTGTGATGAACCAGTTACCTGCTAAGGACACGAAGTTAATAGCCGATAATAAAGTATTTATTCTGACTGAAGGTACAAAAGTGATGCCGGATATCACTGGATGGAGTAGACGCGATCTTCTGATGTTCAGTACGTTGACCGGAGTAGAGATACAGTTTAAAGGTAACGGTTATGCCATCAGCCAGTCTATTGATGCAAATAATCCTATAAAGCAAGGTGATAAGCTGACAGTTGAACTTGATTCATTAGATCCTCTAAAACAGTCTCCAGTCTACAACGATGTTATTAAAGCACAGCTGCAGCAGGAAAAAGAAGTGTTAAAAGAACAGATAAAAGATAAAAAACTAAAAAATTCGAATTAAAAGAAAGGAAATCAGTAATTCTGATATGTGAAACTTATGCATGAAATTTATTTTGGAGTCATTACATTTATACTTACCGCAATACTTGTCCCTTTGTTTATCCCTCTATTAAAAAGAATGAAGTTTGGTCAGTCTATTCGTGAAGAAGGGCCGAAAAGTCATATGGTAAAGAGCGGCACACCGACAATGGGAGGATTGACGTTTTTAATCAGTACGATCTTACTAAGTGCGATCGCCTGCTTCTTCGTTGAAGACAATGGACCGTTGATACTATTGATACTTGTTACAGTAGGGTTCGGACTTATTGGATTTGTCGATGATTATATTATCGTTGTAAAAAAGAACAATCAAGGTTTGACATCGAAACAGAAACTTTTATTCCAGATCATTATTGCAATTCTTTTCTATGTCGTAAGTAATGTTCTTGGATTACTATCACTCAGCAACGAAATTAATATTCCATTTACGGATATCGGGATTCCATTATCTATATTCTATGTCATCTTCATCATCTTCTGGCAGGTAGGCTTCTCAAATGCAGTCAATTTAACGGATGGTCTTGACGGACTGGCAACAGGGTTATCAATCATTGCATTCAGCTGTTATTTTTATCTTGCAATCGTGCAGGGTGCTACAGCAATAGCTTATTTCTCAGCAATCTTAATCGGGAGTCTGTGTGGGTTCTTGATCTATAATAAGAACAAGGCGAAGCTGTTTATGGGTGATACAGGTTCATTAGCACTTGGTGGGGTTATCGCGACAGTATCGATTATGCTGAATCAGGAATTAACGCTGATTTTTATAGGCTTTGTATTTGTTGTTGAGACATTGTCGGTGATGATGCAAGTCACATCATTCAAACTGACTGGTAAAAGGATCTTCAAGATGAGTCCGCTTCACCATCACTTTGAGATGGTGGGCTGGAGCGAATGGAAGATTGTAACCGTGTTCTGGATTGTCGGTATATTAACTGGACTCATCGGAATTTATTTAGGAGTGAATTAAATGAAACATATACAAAAGTATCAAGGGAAAAAGGTGCTCGTTCTCGGACTTGGAAAAAGTGGCTATGAAACAGCGAAACTGCTGTATCGTCTTGGGGCACAAGTTACGATCAATGACGGTAAAGATGTTTCTCAGACAGAGCAATATCGCGAACTGACAGAGATGGGCATTACTATTATCGGAGGCCATCATCCCCTTTCATTGCTTGAAAATACGACGCTCATTGTCAAGAATCCAGGTATTCCTTACACATTACCGTTAATAGAACAAGCACAAACATTGAATATTCCTATCATTACTGAAGTAGAATTAGCTTATGAAATTACCGAAAGCTCCATTATCGGTATTACGGGTACAAATGGTAAGACGACTGTTACATCCCTCATTGGAGATATGTTTAAATCACATCAACATGCAGGGTTACTATGTGGGAACATTGGTTTTGTAGCTTCGAAAGTCGCTCAGAATGCAGGCGTTCATGATACGCTTGTTATGGAATTATCATCGTTCCAGCTGATGGGAATTCAAGAATTCAGACCGCATATTGCGCTCATTACGAATATTTATTCCGCTCATCTGGATTACCATGGTAATCAGCAGAACTATACTGATGCTAAGATGCAGATTATTAAAAATCAGACCAGTGAAGATTACCTTATATTCAATGATAAGCAACGTACATTGTTGCAAAAATATGATATAAAGTCCAAGGTCGTCTATTTTTCTACTGACGAAAAAGTAGAAGGTGCGTATATAGATCAAAACAAAGTATATTTCTATGATGAATTTATCATCGATGTGGAAGACATCGTTCTGCCAGGCATACATAACCTTGAAAATGTGCTGGCAAGTATTGCGGCTGCAAAACTTGCAGGCATAGATAACATTCATATTTGCGATACATTAAAGACGTTTGAAGGGATTAAACATCGTCTGCAGTTTGTAACTGAGACAGACGGGGTGAAGTATTACAATGATTCTAAGGCCACGAATACATTAGCAACAAGCTTTGCGCTCGATTCATTCCAGCACCCGATTCATTGGCTTGCAGGGGGACTGGATAGAGGGAATGGGTTTGAAGAATTAGACACACACATTCATCATGTAAAGCGAATGTATATTTTTGGAGAAACAACTGAAAAACTTACAGCTTTTGCAGCGCAGCATCATATCCCTTGTACGATATGCAAAGATGTGACAGATGCAGTGATTAAAACTGCATCATATGTTGAACAAGGTGAGGTAGTGCTGCTCAGTCCGGCATGTGCCAGCTGGGACCAATATCCTACGTACGAAGTAAGAGGAGAACACTTTATCAGTCAGGTCAAATTAATTTAGAGGTGATATGATGGAGGATAAAATTATTCATACACCCCGTTTTGATGAACAAGGAAGAATGCGCAGAAAGAAACGTCAGAGACTGCAACTATTTATCTTCTTAAGCATTGTTGCAATCGTGTCTTTGATTCTTATCTATATGTTCACGAGTATCAGCTATGTAAAGAAAATATCAGTTAATGATACGTTGATTAACAGTACAAAGACAATCAAAGAGAAATCAGGTATTCAGCCTAAAGCGCGTATCTACAGTCTGGATACGAAACAAATTGTGTCAAATATTGAATATCTTGATGGGGTAAAATCAGTTACTGTCAGACGTCATTTTCCGAATGTAGTCAGTATCAATGTAGAAGAATATGATGTGCTTGGTGTTGTAAAGGATGGTGAGCACTACCATCCTGCACTGGAGAATGGACAGATTCTACATAAACATAATTACGCTGAGCCATCAGAAGTACCCCTTCTAAATAATTTTAGCAGTAAGGCGCTGAATCAGCTTGTTAAAGTTTTACGTGCCTCTGATGATGAAATCATCAATCAAATTTCAGAGATTAACTTTATACCGAAAGCAGAAGCTTCTAACCGCGTCCAGTTCTATATGAAAAATGGACTGGAGGTTATCGGTGATATGCGTACCATCGACAACAAACTGAATTACTTCCCGGCGATGGCAAGTAAACTCAAAAAAGATAGTAACGGTCGAATACTGAAACCAGGTATTATCGATCTTGAGGTCGGAGCAGTATTTATCCCCTATGAATCGAAGCAAGCCGAGGAAAGAAGAATTGAATTAGAAGCAGCGATGGAAGAACGCTCTCAAAAAGATAAAGCTGAGCTTGAAAAATCTGTAGAAAAACTGAAGAAAGAGTTAAATCAGGTCAAAAAGAACAGCTAAAGTATAAATTTTCAAAAAAAAAAGTCTAATATTCATAAAACAGTTTATAGTTTTTCAAATAACGACTATAATAAGAATAGTGTATGACTGAATAAAATGTTTAGGAGGTGCCTATCGATGGAAGAACATTATTACGTATCAATTGATATCGGTTCATCGAGTGTAAAAGTAGTGGTAGGAGAAAAGTTTCACAATGGCATTAATGTGATAGGTACAGGCCAGACTTTTACTACAGGTATTAAAAATGGAATGATTGATGATTTTGATGTCGCACAGCATGCGATTAAAGATACAATTAAAAAGGCGCAGATTGCCTCAGGAATTGAAATTCAGGATGTTTTCTTAAAGATGCCAATTATCTATTCTGAAATTCATGATGTAGTGCATGAAATTAAATTTGAGGGTGCTTCAACTGAAATAACAGGTGAACATATTGAAGATGTTCTGGATGGCATTCGTGCTAAGAATGCTTCAAAAGATATTGAGATTATCGGTGTCTATCCAAAGATGTTTAAAGTCGATGATCTGCATGAAGTAACGGATCCAAAAGAAATGGTTGCGACACAAAGCCTGGCAGTAGACGCAGGCGTTATCACAATTGAACGCAGTGTACTTATCAATATCTTAAAATGCGTCGAAAGCAGTGGCGTGCATGTTCTGGATGTCTATTCTGATGCTTATAACTATCAGCACATCCTGTCACCGACCGAAATTGAACTTGGCACGTGTGTCATCGATATTGGTGACCAGTTAACGCAAGTGGCATATTATGAACGCGGTACATTATTTGATGCAGATCATGTTCAGATTGCAGGGAGTGATATTACTGAAGATATCTCTGAAGAACTGAATATTACATTTGATGAAGCTGAAAAAGTTAAAGAACAATATGGACATGCGTTCTATGACCTGGCGAGCGAACAAGATGTATTTAACGTTACGCAGATTGACGCCGAATCCCCTGTGAGTTTCAGTCAGAAGGATCTGAGCGATATTATCGAAGGTACAGCGGAAGAAATCTTCCTTGAAGTATTTGAATTACTGCAGGAAATGGGATTAAATAAAATTAACGGTGGCTTTGTACTTACAGGCGGAACCAGTAATATGCTCGGAATTAAGGAATTACTTTCAGATATGGTAAGCGAGAAGGTAAGAATTCATATTCCACAACAGATGGGCATTAGAAAGCCTGAATTTACTTCAGCAATCTCGACAATCAACAGCGGTATAGTATTTGATGAATTATTAGATTATGTTACAATTAATAATCATGATGTGCCTTCAGAAACAGAAGAACAACCAGTTGAAGCTGAGCCGAAGAAAAGCGCATTAGATGGATTATTCAAACGTAAGAAAGACAATGTTGAAACGCGTGTCTATACTTCTAAAGAAGAAACGAAGGCTGCACCAGCAGAAAGTCATCAAGATGCGCTTGACAATGATGAAGAAAAACCAAGTATGATGAAAAGGATAATGAAATCATTATTTGATTAAAATGGCCATTTAAAATATTAGGAGGAAAAACAATGTTAGAATTTGAACAAGGCTTTAATCACTTAGCAACTTTAAAAGTTATCGGTGTTGGTGGAGGCGGTAACAATGCCGTCAACCGAATGATCGATCACGGTATGAACAACGTAGAATTTATTGCGATTAATACGGATGGCCAGGCTTTAAACTTATCTAAAGCTGAATCAAAGATTCAAATTGGTGAAAAGTTAACACGTGGACTTGGTGCAGGTGCAAACCCTGAAATCGGTAAGAAAGCCGCAGAAGAATCACGTGAACAAATTGAAGATGCAATCCAAGGAGCGGATATGGTATTCGTTACTGCTGGGATGGGTGGCGGAACAGGAACTGGTGCTGCACCTGTTGTTGCTAAGATTGCCAAAGAGATGGGGGCATTAACCGTTGGTGTTGTGACACGTCCATTCTCATTTGAAGGTCGTAAACGTCAGACACAGGCTGCTGCCGGTGTTGAAGCAATGAAAGCGGCAGTTGACACATTAATCGTCATTCCAAATGATCGTCTATTAGATATCGTTGATAAGTCAACGCCGATGATGGAAGCATTTAAAGAAGCGGATAACGTATTACGTCAAGGGGTACAAGGGATCTCAGATTTAATCGCGGTATCTGGGGAAGTGAACCTAGACTTCGCAGACGTTAAAACAATCATGAGTAACCAAGGTTCAGCACTGATGGGTATTGGTGTATCAAGCGGTGAAAACCGTGCAATCGAAGCAGCTAAAAAGGCAATCTCTTCTCCATTGCTTGAAACGTCAATCGTTGGTGCTCAAGGGGTTCTAATGAATATTACCGGCGGAGAATCATTGACTTTATTCGAAGCACAAGAAGCGGCAGATATCGTTCAGGACGCAGCTGACGAAGATGTAAATATGATTTTCGGTACGGTTATTAATCCGGAATTACAAGATGAAATCGTTGTAACAGTTATTGCAACAGGATTTAATGACAAACCGACACGTTCGGTATCTCCTGCAAGCTCATTTGGTCATTCAGCACCAGCACCTGAGCGTGAAGTGCGCAATGAAACACCCGTACAGGAAACAAGAGAGCGTCAATCAAACGATGAAGGACTAGATGTACCAAGCTTTATTCGAGATCGTGGTTCAAGAACACGTCGATCAAGAAGATAATGAAGGCTTTAATATTAGGAGTGGACCATTCTCATGTTCCACTCCTTTTTCAATATTGGGGGTCGTTATGGATATATTTAAGAGAAAAGCTGTTACGTTTAACTATAAGGATGATGAACATATAATTGGTATTACAGGTCGCAATGGTGGTGTCAGTGACTATCCAGAGCTTTCTTTGAATATGGCAAGATATATAGAAGATGCACCAGAAAATGTATCTCGCAATCAACATCGTGTTGCTCAAGAAATCAATTTTGATACTTCAAAGTGGGTCTTTCCAATTCAAAAGCACGGAACTCATATTAAAGAAGTTTCATTAGAAGACAGAGGGATAAATATTACTGAATTGACCACTGCTCTGGACGATGTGGATGGCCTCTATACATATGATAGAGAAGTATTATTGACCATGTGTTTTGCAGATTGTGTACCCATCTATATCTATAGTGTGACCGATAACTTTATCGCGCTCGGACATGCGGGTTGGCGTGGTACTGTAGGAATGATCACCGAAAAGCTCATTAATGTATATAAAGGTGATAAGACACATCTGCATTGTGTGATCGGGCCTTCGATTAGTGGCAAGGCATATGTCGTTAATGATGAGATTAGAGCAAAGTTTATGTCACTGAATCTCCAGCTGGAAGATTGCTTTATACCGAATGGTGATATGTATGAAATAGAGCTGAAAGAAATCAATAGGCGTATCGCGCAGCATGCTGGTATTGCCGCTTCGCATATCCATGTCTCACAGCGCTGTACCTCAACTGGAAATGAGGATTTCTTCTCATATCGAAAAGAAGCAGGTAATACCGGCAGGATGTTAGCTTATATCGGAAAGAGGGATGACAATGGAAGTCAGAAAGAATCTTGACACAATTAAACAGGAAATTGAAAGTGCACTTCAGAAATCTGATGATCACAAAGCTCCGACTATTATTGCAGTGACAAAATATGTTACAATAGACCGAGCAAAAGAGGCGATGGAAGCAGGTATCTGTCATCTTGGCGAGAATAGAATTGAAGGCTTCCTGGAAAAGCGTGAAGCTTTAGGTGATGCGACGATGCACTTTATAGGCACATTGCAATCACGTAAAGTTAAGGAGGTCATCAATCAGGTGGATTATCTGCATTCACTTGACCGATTGTCTCTTGCAAAGGAAATTGACAAACGTGCTGAAAAGACGATCAAATGTTTTGTACAGGTAAATGTTAGCGATGAACAGAGTAAACACGGAATTAAGAGAGATGAAGTGATGGACTTTATTCATGCTTTAGCATCTTATAGTCAAATTGAAGTGGTTGGCTTAATGACGATGGCGCCAGCAGATGCAGATGAATCAGAACTAAGAACATATTTTAAGGCGATGAAGCAGCTGCAGCTGGAGGTTCAGGATGCACACCTATCTTATGCACCATGTACAGAATTATCTATGGGCATGAGTAATGATTATCAGATTGCAGTAGAAGAAGGTGCGACGTTTATTCGTATCGGTACGAAGCTCGTCGGTTAGGAGGATATAATGGCTTTTAAAGATGTATTTAAAGGATTCTTTGCATATGAAGATGAAGAAGATTATGTAGAGGAACAAAGTGACAAAGTAAGAGAACCTGCGCAAAAAAAGGTTGTCAAAGAAACTTATGTTCCTGAAAAAAAGGTTGTACGTACAGAAAGTTTCCAAAAACAATCGAAACCTAAGATGAAAGTGAATGAAGAAAAAGTGACGAAAGCGAATGTTGTTAATATGCATGATGATATAATGAATGTAAGCTCAAAAGTATGTTTGTTTGAACCGCGCGTATTCTCAGACACACAAGATATTGCAGATGAATTAAAGAATAGACGTGCAACGCTCGTAAATCTGCAGCGAATCGATAAAATATCAGCAAAGCGTATTATCGATTTCTTAAGTGGTACAGTGTATGCTATTGGCGGAGATATACAGCGTATCGGTCAGGATATCTTTTTGTGTACACCTGACAACGTTGAAGTGGCAGGTACGATAACAGAAATGCTAGAGGCACCAGAAGAGGAGAATGAATGAGTACATATATGATTGTTTATAATCTATTTAATTTTTTAATGCTATTTTTAGAAATATTTTACTGGGGCATGATCATCTACTTCTTTATGTCATGGCTGCCAGGAGCAAGAGAATCAAAGATTGGTCGCATGATGAGTAAGGTATATGAGCCGATACTAGAACCCTTTAGAAGAGTGATTCCGCCACTAGGTATGTTTGATGTTTCGTCAATAGCGGCATTGATTGTTTTGCGCTTTTTCATGAAAGGCATCGCAGCGATATTCACCATCATATTAAACAGTTTGGCATAAGTCGTACCGGTTATGATAGCTTTGTTACTTATAAACTATTATGACCGGTAAATTATGTTTGGGAAAGGGAATTTATGAGTATTTATCAGCATTTCAGATATGAAGAAATTGATACTGTTAAAGTATTGGAAGACCTGGTCGCACAGGCAAAAAGCCAGTATGCACCAATACTCACGCACTTTTTAGATCCAAGACAGCAGTTTATTTTAACGACGCTCGTCAACAGAACGGATTTAAACGTATCTTTTTATGGTGGAAGTGGCGAAAGAGAACGTGTCCGTGCACTCATTTATCCAGAATACTATGAAGTACAGCAAGAAGATTTCGAGGTTAGTGCCTTTAAAGTGAAATATGCACAGAAGTTTGTAACGTTAACCCATCGCAACGTTCTTGGTGCACTCATGCAACTTGGATTTAAACGTGAGTATCTCGGGGATATAATTACAGGTGACGAATTACAGATTGTAATTGCCTCTCATTTGAATGATTATCTAGTACAGCATCTGACAAAACTTAAAGGATCAACCGTAAAACTTATTGCGATAGATGCAGATACATTGAATGAGGCCGTTGAAACATATCAATCACATCATGCCACAGTTTCTAGTTTAAGGCTCGATGTGGTTGTTGCTGAAATGATGCGTAAATCAAGAGCGATAGCACAAAAGCATATCGAAGCAGGTCATATTAAGGTAAATCATGTTATAATAGATAAAGTAAGCTTCGTTATTGCGTCTGGGGATACACTCTCAATTAAAGGCTATGGTCGTGCGCAGCTTACTGAAATAGGAGATTTAACGAAAAAGAATAAAAACCGAATTACATATAAAACATTATTTAATCAATAGTACGAGGTGAGACAATGAAATATAGTCCAGAAGAAATTAAGTTAAAACAGTTCAACGTAGTACATAAAGGTCTGAATGAAAATGAAGTCCGTAACTATCTGGAAGAATTAAGCAATGAACTTGAAACATTACGTCGCGAAAAGAAGATGCTGGAACAGCTGATTGCTGATAAAGACGAGAATATCAATCGTTTTAAGAATGTAGAGAATACGATTTCTGATGCTATCCTAGTCGCACAACGTGCAGGCGATGAAATTAAGGCAGCTGCAGGCATGCAGGCAGATGTCATTATTAAGGATGCAAAAAGTCATGCAGATCTCATCGTGAATGATGCTATGCAAAAAGCGCGTGAAATTGCTTATCAGACAGAAGATATGAAGCGCCAATCTAAGATTTTCAGATCACGTTTCCAGCTGTTAGTTGAAGCGCAGCTAGACCTTCTTAAAACTGAAGACTGGGATTATTTGCTTAACTATGAACTGGATACACGTCCATTACAAGAAGATGCTGCCCCTCAAATAGATCCAGCTGTAAATCAAGGTGGCGGATCAGTAGATAAAAATGAAATTTCTGAAAACTAGGACTTACGTTTTTTAAAGTTTCATGTTAATATTAGAAATAACAAACATGTAGAACCGGATTGAAGTCCTGTTATGAAAGCGAACGAGGGATAGTGTGAGCCTTGGCATAACGCCTTTAATCAGATCACTCTACTCAAAAAAATCATACTAAACATAAAGCGAGCTCTGTAAGAGTTAATCCAGGTGGTACCGCGGCAATTGTCGTCCTGATTAATGATTATAGACTCGCTTTTTTTAAAGGAGAAGAACTATGGATTATAAAGACACATTATTAATGCCGAAGACAGATTTTCCGATGCGTGGAGGTTTACCGAATAAAGAACCCCAAATTCAGGCGCAGTGGGATGAAAAGAAGCTCTATGAAAAAATATTAAAGAAAAACGAAGGTAGAACGCCTTATGTTCTTCATGATGGTCCTCCTTACGCAAATGGACAGATTCATATGGGACATGCATTAAATAAAATTATTAAAGACATGATTATGCGTTATAAAGCTATGAATGGATTCTATGCCCCTTATGTACCTGGATGGGATACGCATGGTCTTCCGATTGAAACGGCACTGACGAAAAAAGGAGTGGACCGCAAATCAATGTCTGAAGCGGAGTTCCGCGAATTATGTCGCGCATATGCCTTAGAACAAATTGAATTACAAAAGTCCGATTTTAAACGATTAGGTGTTAATGGTGACTGGGAGAATCCATACATTACATTGCAGGAAAAATTTGAAGCTGAGCAGATTCGTCTGTTCGGTGACATGG
The DNA here is from genome assembly GCF_038095555.1 of Macrococcus psychrotolerans. Lineage (NCBI taxonomy): Bacteria > Bacillati > Bacillota > Bacilli > Caryophanales > Staphylococcaceae > Macrococcus > Macrococcus psychrotolerans. The sequence goes on from NZ_CP124591.1 coordinate 831,275, forward strand.
CTGCTAAAGGATATATTTATAAAGGTAAAAAACCTGTCTACTGGTCGCCTTCAAGCGAATCTTCATTAGCTGAAGCAGAGATTGAATATCAAGATAAAGTATCTCCTTCAATCTATGTTGCATTTGATGTATTAGATGGTAAAGGTTTAGTCGATGATGATGTGAAATTTGTTATCTGGACGACGACGCCTTGGACATTACCCGCTAACGTTGCGATTGCGTTAAACAAAGATTTAGACTATGTACAAGTACGTGTAAATGATACATCATATATCGTAGCACAGGCTTTATTAGATAATGTTTGTGATGCAGTTGGCTGGGAAAAAGAAGGTGTTCAGATTGAGAAGACATTCAAGGGTGCTGACTTAGAATTTGTTAAAGCACGTCATCCATTTATCAATCGTGAGTCTTTAATCATCTTAGGGGATCACGTTACAACAGACGCTGGTACAGGATGTGTACATACTGCGCCAGGACACGGGGAAGATGACTTTATCATCGGTCAGAAATATGAGTTAGATGTGATCTCACCTGTGGATGGTAAAGGCGTTTACACAAGTGAAGCTGGTGAATTTGAAGGGATGTACTACGACAAAGCGAATAAAGTAATCACTGAGAAGTTAGAAGCTTCAGGTCACCTATTAAAACTTGACTTCTTCAAGCACTCATATCCGCATGACTGGAGAACGAAGAAACCAGTTATCTTCCGTGCCACACCACAATGGTTTGCATCGATTAATAAAGTGCGTCAAGATATCCTGGATGCAATCGAAGAAACAGAATTTAAAGTGGACTGGGGTAAGACGCGTATTTACAATATGATTCGTGACCGTGGTGACTGGGTGATTTCACGTCAGCGTGTATGGGGCGTGCCACTTCCAGTATTCTATGCCGAAAATGGTGACATCATCATGGATAAAGCGGTAATTGAACATGTTGCGACACTTGTTGAAAAGCATGGGACAAACGTTTGGTACGAAAGAGAAGCGAAAGATTTATTGCCAGAAGGGTTTACACATCCAGGTAGTCCGAACGGAGTATTTACAAAAGAAACAGATATTATGGACGTTTGGTTTGACTCAGGTTCATCTCACCGTGGTGTATTGGAAGCGCGTCCGGAATTATCATTCCCAGCTGATTTATACTTCGAAGGGAGTGACCAGTATCGTGGATGGTTCAACTCATCGATCACAACAGCAGTTGCTACACGTGGCAAGTCCCCTTATAAGAAATTATTATCGCACGGTTTCGTAATGGATGGACAAGGACGTAAGATGAGTAAATCATTAGGAAATACAGTACTACCAGAGAAAGTTGTCAAACAGATGGGTGCAGATATTATCCGCCTATGGGTAATGTCCGTAGATTATTTAGCAGACGTTCGTATTTCTGATGATATCTTAAAGCAAGTCTCTGAAGTATATCGTAAGATTCGTAACACATTTAAGTTCCTGTTAGGAAATGTAAATGATTTTAATCCGGCAACGGATGCCGTTCCTTATGCAGAACTTGTAGAGATTGATCAGTTTATGTTAAATAAATTATATACATTCGTTAATAATGCACATAAACATTATGATAATAACGATTACTTATTCATGTATCAAGAGTTACAGAACTTTATCAACGTAGAATTAAGTAACTTCTATCTGGATTATGGTAAAGATATCCTTTATATCGAAGCACAGGATAGTCATGTCCGTCGTAGTATGCAGACGGTTGTCTATGAAGTATTGACATCATTAACGAAAGTGTTAGCACCAATTATTCCACATACTGCTGATGAAATCTGGAGCCATACGCCACATGTGGATGAAGAAAGCGTACATTTAGCAGATATGCCAGAAGTACAGACTGTAGACACAGCGTTGATCGGTAAATGGAATCATTTCCTAGAGATTCGCGATGATGTACTAAAAGCAATCGAAGAAACACGTAACGATAAAGTAATCGGTAAATCACTTGAAGCGGCTGTATATATTCAGGCGAAAAACGAAGAGGACCAAGCATTGCTCAAATCATTCGATAATCTGCATCAACTCTTCATCACATCTTATGCAGAAGTTGTTGATGAACCGCAAGGAACAGATTATAACTTGAGTAACGTACTTGTAAAGCATGCTGAAGGTGAGAAATGTGAACGCTGCTGGAATTACTCTACAGTACTTACAGAAGAAAGCCACGCACACCCACATGTGTGTCCAAGATGTTTATCAGTACTTGAATCTAAATAATATTAAAACCAGGATCTCCTGGTTTTTTTTTTTTTTTTTTAGTATTTTAAAATTAAATAAAAATATTATGTAAACTAATAAGTTTGAAGACGAAACGACGTTTATGTGTTAAAATAACAAAGATTGGAGTGAGGACATGAATCGTAAATATCGCATTATACCAATGACTTTATATACCGCCATATTGATATTGATGGATCAAATTTCAAAATATATTATTGTAAAGACAATGAATATCGGAGAGAGCATACCTGTAATCGGTGATGTATTACAAATAACTTCTCATCGTAATTACGGAGCGGCATGGGGAATGCTTCAAAATCAGATGATCTTCTTCTATATTATTACTATCATCGTACTCATTGCACTTATCTATTTTTATTATAAGGAAGCAGCAGATAATTTACTGATGCAGTGTGGACTAATGCTTATTTTTGCAGGTGCAATCGGAAACTTTATCGACAGATTATTTAGAGGGAATGTCGTTGATTTTATCGATACGAAGATTATTAACTATGACTTTCCGATATTTAATGTTGCAGATAGTTGTCTGACAATCGGCGTATTTATTTTACTTTATGAGCTTTTATTTAACCAAAAAGAGGAGAAATCACATGGAAACATTTAATTTTGAAATAAACGAAGAAGAAACAGGCATACGTATTGACAAATTTCTTGCGGATGCAAATCCAGACTGGTCACGCAGTCAGATTCAGGACTGGATTAAAAACGATCTCGTTTTAGTGAACGGCAAAGTCATTAAATCGAATTATAAACTGCGTTTAAATGATGAAATTTCAGTGACTGAGAAACCAGTAGAAGAGATCGATCTCGTAGCACAAGATTTAGGTTTAGAAATTTATTATGAAGATAAGGACGTTGCTATTGTCTATAAACCAAAAGGTATGGTGGTACATCCTGCACCAGGACATCCAGATGGAACGTTAGTGAATGGATTGATGCATGCAATCACAGACTTATCAGGTATCAATGGTGAGATTCGTCCAGGCATCGTTCATCGTATCGATAAGGATACTTCAGGACTATTGATGATTGCCAAGAATGATATTGCACATCGTGGTCTAGTCGATCAGCTCGTGGATAAATCCGTTACGCGTAAATATACGGCATTAGTTCATGGCGTGATTCCGCATGAATTTGGTACAATTGATGCGCCGATTGGGCGTAATCAGAAAGACCGTCAGGAAATGGCTATTGTTGACAATGGTAAACACGCAGTTACACACTTTAATGTGCTTGAAACATTTGATAAGTATACACTTGTAGAATGTGTGCTTGAAACAGGTCGTACACATCAGATTCGTGTGCATATGAAGCATATCGGTTTTCCACTTGTCGGAGACCCGAAATATGGTCCGAAGAAGACGATGGATATCGGTGGACAGGCGTTACATGCAGGCGTATTAGGCTTTGAACATCCTGTTACTGGAGAATATATTGAACACAGTGCACCGCTTCCAGAATACTTTGAAGAACTGCTGACAAAGTTAAGAAAATAGTGTGTAATTTTACTTTTTCGATTGACAAAACATTTTAGAGTGTTAGTATTAATCTAAATAAATCACGTTAAGCTTTTAAATAAGTCCAGAGAGACTTATAAGGCGTCGAGAAAACCTCACGTCTATTTGGCGTGAGGTTTTTTAGGAGGGACACTATGGATAAGCGTATTATTCTTGATGACAAGGCAATTGACCGCACGTTGACGCGAATCGCACATGAAATATTAGAGAACAATAAAGGTGCACATGACCTTGTATTACTCGGTATTAGAACGCGTGGTATTTATCTGGCACAACGCATTCAGTCTAAAATTGAGAAGATTGATGGAATTACTGTGCCTACAGGTGTATTAGATGTAACACAATATCGTGATGATGTGACAGATCGTGTCTCACAGGACGTCGTTGCATATACGATTGATACAGATATGAATAATAGACATGTTGTCATCGTTGATGATGTGCTCTATACAGGGAGAACAGTGCGTGCCTCGCTCGATGCGATACTTGATCATGTACGTCCAAAACGTATCAGCTTAGCTACGTTAATAGATAGAGGGCATCGTGAACTTCCGATTCGTGCAGACTTTATCGGTAAGAATATTCCAACAGCATTAAGTGAAGAAATTGTTGTCATGCTGGATGAAGTTGACGACAAAACACAAGTATATATTAAGTAATCCTTTTAAATTGGTACGAGAGACCAGCAAAGGGTTTAAGTGATAACAGACACTTAAGTCTCTTTGCGTACGCAAAGAGACTTTTTTTATTATATGGAGGGATATTATGACAAACGAAGAAATTTATGAACGAACAGTTGAACCAATTTTAGATGTGCATGAGAAACCGAAAGCAAGTGAGTGGTTACTCTTAAGTTCTCAGCACTTATTTGCAATGTTTGGTGCAACTGTACTTGTACCTTTTCTGACGGGGCTACCTGTGTCAGCAGCGCTTATTGCTTCAGGGTTAGGAACTTTGCTCTATATATTGATTACTAAAGGAAAGATTCCTGCATATCTTGGCTCAAGCTTTGCATTTATCACACCGATTATTGTGGGATTAAAAACACATAGTCTAGGTGAAATGTTGATGGCGCTTTTTATGAGTGGTCTGATGTATGTGATTATCGGAATAGTCATCAAGTTCGTAGGTGTGAACTGGCTGCTTAAATTACTGCCACCTGTTGTTGTCGGGCCTGTTATTATGGTCATCGGACTTGGACTAGCACCTGTAGCTGTAAACATGGCGATGTATACAAATAGTGGGACGATGGAAGGGTATAGCATTAAATACTTATTTATTGCATTCGCAACACTCGTTACAGTGATTATCTTCTCGGTGCTCGTTCGAGGCTTCCTGTCAATCATTCCAGTACTCATTGGCATAATTGTCGGATATATCACAGCATTAGGTCTTGGGATCGTAGATTTAAGTGGCATTCAAAAAGCAAAATGGTTCCAGCTTCCGGACGTACATGTTCCGTTCGTAAGCTATACACCGAGTATTGACTGGATGCTTGTCCTTATTATGCTGCCAATCGTCTTCGTAACAGTGAGTGAACACATCGGTCACCAAGTTGTGATCAATAAGATCGTCGGACGTAACTTCTTCAAAGATCCGGGATTACATCGCAGCTTAATTGGAGACGGTGTCTCAACGATGCTTGCTTCAATTATCGGTGGACCACCGAGCACGACATATGGTGAGAACATCGGGGTGCTTGCGATTACACGTATCTATAGTATATGGGTCATCGGAGGGGCCGCAGCACTTGCCGTGATTCTTGGATTTGTAGGTAAGTTTACAGCCCTCGTATCAAGTATTCCGACACCAGTTATGGGTGGTGTCTCAATATTATTATTCGGGATTATTGCTTCAAGTGGCTTAAGAATGCTCGTCGAATCCAAAGTGGATTTTGGGGATAAGCGTAACTTAGTGATTGCTTCAGTCATATTAGTGCTGGGTATCGGTAAAGCACATCTTGACTTTAGTGTCGGTCAAATCAACTTGAACATCGAAGGCATGGCGCTCGCAGCACTGGCTGGAATATTACTTAATGCGATATTACCTGAATCAAAAGTACATGAAGACTATTAAGGGGTGGAATAATGAAACATCTGCATTCGATTACTGAACTTTCAAATGATGAAATTATGCACACGATTGAACGTGCAATAATGATTAAAAATGGTGAAATAAAACGCTATGAAAATATTTATACGGCAAATCTCTTCTTTGAAAATTCAACACGTACAAAATGCTCATTCGAGATGGCAGAGAGAAAGCTCGGCCTGCAAGTCATACCGTTTGAAACGAGTACTTCAAGTGTAACGAAAGGTGAAAGTCTGTATGATACTTGTAAGACGCTTGAGCGTATTGGGTGCGATGTGCTGGTAATCAGACATCCTGAGAATAATTATTACGAGCAGTTAAAGTGCCTTAACATACCGGTAGTCAACGGAGGAGATGGCAGCGGTCAGCATCCGACACAGTGTCTACTGGATTTGATGACCATCTATGAAGAATATGGAAATTTTGAAGGATTGAAGATAATCATCTGTGGAGATATCTTAAATTCACGTGTCGCAAGAAGTAATTATCATGCGCTTTCTAGTCTAGGTGCACAAGTTAAATTTGTTGCACCTGAAATTTGGCAGGATCATTCATTGGATGCTGAATATGTCAGGATTGATGATGCGATTGAAGAGGTTGATGTCTGTATGCTGCTACGTGTGCAGCATGAACGTCATGACGAAGATGCTTCAAACTTTTCTCAAGTCAACTATAACAGGATGTATGGGTTAACAAGAGAAAGGTATGATAGATTGAAGGAGGACGCTATTATATTACATCCGGCCCCAGTGAATCGGGGTGTCGAGATTGATAGTGAACTTGTCGAAGCGCCGAAGTCACGTATATTTAAGCAGATGGAAAACGGTGTCTACACACGTATGAGTATTTTAAGTCAAGTCATTGAAAATAATCGATAGGAGTGTTGAATATGTCAACTTTATTAAGAGGCGGAAAAGTATTAGTTAATGATGAACTTGTTTCAAAGGATATTCGAATAGAAGACGGGAAAATAGTCGAGATGGGTGAAAAGTTAAACGTCTATAATTCAGAGATTATTGACCTTGACGGTAAGTTTGTAACGCAGGGCTTTGTTGATGTACATGTTCACCTGCGTGAACCTGGTGGTGAACATAAGGAGACGATTGAGACAGGCACACGTGCAGCAGCACGCGGTGGATTTACAACAGTCTGTCCGATGCCGAATACACGACCAGTTCCTGATAGTGTGGAACATATTGAAGCATTGAATCAATCGATTAAACAGAATGCGAAGGTGCGTGTGTTACCGTATGCATCTATCACCGAAAGACAACTTGGAAAAGACTTAGTGGATTTTAAGGCGCTAAAAGAACACGGTGCATTTGCTTTTACAGATGATGGTGTCGGTGTACAGACAGCATCTATCATGTATGAAGCGATGCAGCAGGCTGCACAACTTAATATGGCGATTGTTGCCCACTGTGAAGATAATTCACTCATTTATGGTGGTGCAATGCATGAAGGGAAAGTATCAAAAGCCCTTAATATTCCTGGTATTCCTTCAATTTGTGAAGCTGTACAGATTGCTCGAGATGTACTATTAGCTGAAGCAGCGGATTGTCACTATCATGTGTGCCACGTATCGAGTAAAGAAAGTGTGCGTGTCATACGTGACGCAAAGCGTGCAGGCATTAAAGTGACGGCAGAAGTGACGCCCCATCATCTATTACTGAATGAAACTGCAATTACAGAAGATGATGCGATTCTTAAGATGAATCCACCGCTTCGTAGTGAAGAGGACCATCAGACATTGATAGAGGCATTACTTGACGGCACAATCGACTTTATCGCAACAGATCATGCACCTCATGCTGCAGATGAGAAGGATCAGCCGATGATAAAAGCACCGTTTGGTATCGTTGGCAGTGAAACAGCATTTCCATTGTTATATACAAAATTCGTTAAAAATGAGGATTGGACATTAGGCCAGCTTATTGACTATTTAGCAGTAAAACCAGGTCAAGTGTTTGATTTACCATACGGCAAATCTTTAGAAGTTGGTAGTATTGCAGACATCGCAGTCATTGATCTCGACGAGGAATATGAAATTAAAGCTGAAGACTTCTTATCAAAGTCAAACAACACACCATTTATCGGAGAACATGTCTACGGCAATGTGAAGCTAACACTTGTCGAAGGACAAATCGCTTATCAGGAGGGGCAACATGCGTAAACAAAGATATCTTGTATTAGAAGATGGCACTACATTTAAAGGATATAGATTTGGAAGTGACAAAGAGGTAGTAGGAGAAATCGTATTTAATACTGCGATGACAGGTTATCAGGAGACATTATCAGATCCGTCATATACAGGACAAATCATTACATTCACTTATCCGTTAATCGGAAACTACGGTATTAACCGTGACGACTTCGAAACGCTAACCCCGTCTCTTAAAGGTATGGTTGTGCGTGAAGCATGTGATTTGCCGAGTAACTTCCGCAATATGGCAACACTGGATGAGACATTAAGAAGCTATGATGTTCCAGGTATCGACGGTGTAGATACTAGAAAATTAACACGTATAATCCGTCAGCACGGGGTACTGAAAGCTGCCATCATCAATGATGAAAGTAATATTGATGTGACAATTGAACGTTTGAAAGAAGAAACGCTACCTACAGATGAAGTTGCGCAAGTATCAACAAAAAGTGCATATGTGTCTACAGGTAACGATCTGCGTGTCGTGCTTATCGATTTCGGAAAGAAAGAAAACATTGTCCGTGAACTGAACTCACGTGGCTGTGATGTAACAGTAATGCCATATACGACAACAGCTGAGGAGATTATCAGGCTGAGACCGGACGGTGTAATGCTGTCGAACGGACCAGGGAATCCAGAAGTTGTAACTGAAGGAATAGAAATGATAAAAGGGATTTTAGGAAAAGTTCCATTCTTCGGTATATGTCTAGGACATCAGCTGTTCGCACTCGCAAGTGGTGCAACGACATTCAAGATGAAGTTTGGACATCGTGGTGCTAACCATCCAGTGAAAAACTTAGCGACAGGTAAGATTGAAATCACATCTCAGAATCATGGTTACGCGGTGGATCCGGAATCGATCAAAAACACAGACCTTGAAATTACACATACAGCTTTAAACGATGGAACAGTAGAAGGGCTGAAGCATAAGGCATTACCTGCATTCTCGGTGCAGTATCACCCAGAAGCGTCACCAGGTCCTCATGATCCAAACTATTTATTTGATCAGTTTATCGACTTAATGAAAGAAAATAAGGAGCGTGTCACAAATGCCTAAACGTAATGATATCAAAACAATTCTCGTAATCGGTTCAGGGCCAATTATTATTGGACAAGCTGCAGAGTTTGACTATGCAGGTACACAAGCATGTCTTGCATTAAAAGAAGAAGGATATAAAGTAATATTAGTGAACTCAAACCCTGCAACGATAATGACGGATACTGAAATTGCAGATAAGGTTTATATCGAACCCTTAACGTTAGACTTTGTCTCACGTATTATTCGTAAAGAGCAGCCAGATGCATTACTGCCGACACTTGGTGGACAGACAGGATTAAACATGGCGGTTCAGCTGCATGAAGCAGGAATTCTGGAAGAAAATAATGTTACGCTGCTTGGAACGAAATTATCTTCAATAGAACAAGCGGAAGACAGAGATTTATTCCGTAACTTAATGAATGAATTGAATGAGCCTGTCCCTGAAAGTGATATCGTTAATACGGTTCAACAGGCGATTGATTTTGCGACAAGTATCGGTTATCCGGTAATCGTTCGTCCAGCATTCACGATGGGGGGAACAGGAGGCGGTATCTGTCACGATGAAAAAGAACTCGTTGAAATCGTGACAAATGGTCTGAAGTATTCACCTGTGACACAATGTTTGATTGAGAAATCCATTGCAGGTTATAAAGAGATTGAATACGAAGTGATGCGTGACTCAAACGATAATGCCATCGTAGTATGTAATATGGAGAATATCGATCCAGTTGGAATTCATACAGGAGATTCGATCGTTGTCGCACCGAGTCAGACGTTGACAGACAAAGAATATCATATGTTACGTGACGTATCGCTGAAGATTATCCGTGCATTAGGGATAGAGGGTGGATGTAACGTACAGTTAGCACTGGATCCCCATTCATTCAATTACTACATTATAGAAGTAAACCCACGTGTATCACGTTCGTCAGCGCTTGCATCTAAAGCTACAGGTTACCCGATTGCGAAACTTGCCGCGAAGATTGCTGTAGGATTAACGCTTGATGAGATGATGAACCCAGTAACAGGTACAAGCTATGCTGCATTTGAACCAGCGCTTGATTACGTTGTATCTAAGATTCCGCGTTTCCCATTCGATAAATTTGAAAAAGGTGAACGTGTGCTAGGTACGCAGATGAAAGCGACTGGTGAAGTTATGGCGATCGGACGAACATATGAAGAGTCATTGCTTAAAGCAATTCGTTCGTTAGAGTATGGTGTACATCACCTTGGATTACCAAACGGTGAAGACTTTGAACTTGATTTCATTAAACAGCGAATCGGTGAACAAGATGATGAGCGTCTCTTCTTCATCGGTGAAGCAATCCGTCGAGGTGTGACTTTAGAAGAGATTCATGAGATGACACAAATTGATTATTTCTTCTTAAATAAGTTCCAGCATATCATTGATATCGAGCATGACTTAAAGGACAATGTCGGTGATATCGATCACTTAATCTGGGCTAAGAAATACGGATTCAGTGATAAAGTGATAGCCCATCGCTGGAATATGACAGAAAAAGAAATCTATGATATCCGTCATGCAAACAATATTCTGCCTGTTTACAAAATGGTGGACACATGTGCATCTGAATTTGAATCGAATACGCCTTACTTCTATGGCACATACGAAACTGAAAATGAATCTATTCGTTCTGATAAGAAGAAAGTTGTCGTGCTTGGATCTGGACCAATCCGTATCGGTCAAGGGGTAGAGTTTGACTATGCAACTGTGCATGCCGTATGGGCAATTCGTGAAGCAGGTTATGAAGCAATTATCATTAACAATAACCCCGAAACAGTGTCAACAGATTTCTCTATTTCAGATAAACTATACTTTGAACCTTTAACGGAAGAAGATGTGATGAACATCATTAACCTGGAGCAGCCAGAAGGCGTTGTAGTTCAGTTTGGTGGACAGACAGCAATTAACTTAGCTGAAAAACTTACGAAATATGGTGTGAAAGTATTAGGAACATCTTTAGAAAATTTAGACCGTGCGGAAGATCGTAAAGAATTCGAAGCGTTAATGCAGAGAATTGAAATTCCTCAGCCTCTGGGTAAAACTGCAACTTCTGTTGAAGAAGCAGTAGCAAATGCAGACTTTATCGGCTATCCTGTCCTTGTGCGTCCTTCATATGTACTCGGTGGACGTGCGATGGAAATTGTTTATAACGAAGAAGAACTAATCAATTATATGACGCAAGCTGTTAAAGCGAGTCCTGAGCATCCTGTATTAATCGATAGATATTTAACAGGTAAAGAAATTGAAGTTGATGCGATTTGTGATGGTGAAACGGTCGTAATTCCAGGCATTATGGAACATATCGAACGTGCAGGGGTTCACTCAGGTGACTCGATTGCGGTATATCCACCGCAAACATTAACTGAAAAGCAAATTGCGACGCTGGAAGACTATACGAAACGTTTAGCACATGGTTTAGAGATTAAAGGATTACTGAACATTCAATATGTTATTAGTAATGATGAAGTATTCGTGCTTGAAGTAAACCCACGCGCGAGCCGTACGGTACCATTCTTAAGTAAGATTACTGACGTACCGATGGCAAACTTAGCGATGAAAGCAATTTTAGGTGAATCGTTAATTTCTAAAGGTTACAAAGACGGACTTGTTCCTTACAAAGAAGGTGTTTATGTCAAAGCGCCGGTATTCAGCTTCTCTAAACTTAAAAATGTTGACATTACACTCGGACCTGAGATGAAATCTACAGGTGAAGTGATGGGTAAAGATATTACGTTAGAAAAAGCACTATATAAAGGGCTGGTTGCAAGTGGACTTCAAGTTAAGGATCACGGAACTGTGCTTATTACAGTTGCTGATAAAGATAAAGCAGAAGCACTAGGGCTTGCAAAACGTTTCCATGAAGTAGGTTATCGCATTATGGCAACGAGTGGTACAGCGAAGTTGCTTAAAGAAAATGATATTCCGGTTGTTGAAGTGAGTAAGATTGGTAGCGAATTTAACTTACTTGATGTTATTCGTGACGGACATGTCCAGATTGTCATCAATACAATGACGAAAGGGAAGCAAATTGAACGTGATGGCTTCCAGATTCGTCGTGATTCAGTTGATAACGGTGTACCATGTCTAACATCTCTTGATACAGCACGAGCATTACTTGAAGTCATTGAAAGCATGACATTTAATATGAATCAAATGTAGGGGGTCTATTGATGCAGGAAGAGATGCGAGTCGTTAAACAAACAAGTATCGCAAGAAATATATACGAAATCGTTTTACAAGGTGACATTACAAAAAACATGACAAAGCCGGGACAATTTGTGCATATGCGTGTTGGCAACAGTTCAGAGTTTATGCTGAGACGTCCAATTTCTATCTGCTCAGTAGATCAACAGGCACAGACTTTAACGTGTTTATATCGTGCTGAAGGAAAAGGTACAACGCAGTTATCACAACTGAAATCAGGTGATAGCGTAAATATATTAGCACCACTAGGGAATGGTTTTCCAGTAGAAGCTGCACAGAAAACAGCATTACTCATCGGTGGAGGTATCGGTGTACCACCATTATATGAATTATCTAAGCAACTCAATGCACGTGGCATTAAAACAATCCACGTGCTCGGCTTTCAGTCGGCTGAAGATATGTTTTATATTAAACAGTTTGAAGCGCTTGGTACGACGCATGTTGCGACAGTTGATGGGACATATGGTACGAAAGGTTTTGTAACAGATGTTATAAATGCGATACCGGTCGACTATGATACGTTCTATACATGTGGTCCAATCGTCATGATTAAGGCGATACAGGAGACGTTACCACATACGCCAGGTTTTGTTTCATTGGAAGAGCGTATGGGATGCGGTATCGGGGCATGTTATGCATGTGTATGTGAAGCGGATAATGAAGATGGCTACGTGAAGATTTGTACGGACGGCCCAGTATTTGAGAAAGGGGCACTTGCACTATGAGATTAAATATTGAACTACCAGGATTGAACTTAAAAAACCCGGTCATGCCTGCGAGTGGATGCTTTGCTTTCGGTAAAGAGTATGCACAGTTTATGGACTTAAATGAACTCGGTGCAATAATGATTAAAGCTGCGACACCAGAACGCAGATTCGGTAATCCGACGCCGCGTGTTGCAGAAACATCAAGTGGTATGATCAATGCGATAGGATTGCAGAATCCAGGTGTCGACCATATTATTCAGCATGAACTGAAGTGGCTGGAACAATTTGAAACACCCATCATCGCAAATGTTGCAGGTTCTAAAGTTGAAGATTACGTTGAAGTTGCAGAGAAGATTTCAAAGGCTCCGAATGTGTGTGCACTTGAACTTAATATTTCATGTCCGAACGTTAAGGAAGGCGGTATACAGTTCGGGACTGATCCTGACACTGCGAAGGAATTAACGCGTAAAGTTAAAGCAGTATCAAGTGTTCCAGTATACGTCAAGCTTTCTCCAAATGTTACAAACATTGTAGAGATGGCGAGTGCAGTTGCTGAATATGCCGATGGTATTACGATGATTAACACATTAGTAGGGTTAAGGATCAATGAAAGAACGGGTGCTCCGATTATTTCTAACGTAATCGGAGGGTTAAGTGGCCCTGCTGTTAAACCAGTTGCGATGCGTATGGTTTATGAAGTGCGTCGCGCATTGCCGAATATTCCGATTATCGCTATGGGTGGCATTACAGAAGCACAAGACGTTATCGATTATATTTCAGTTGGTGCAGATGCCGTCGCTGTTGGTACAGCTAACTTCCAGAATCCAACAGTTTGTAAAGATATCATTGATGCATTGCCAGGTCTTTTAGATAAATTGGGTGCTAATCATATTCATGAATTAAAAGGACGTACACAGGAGGCAGTGAAATGACAAAACCCATTATAGCTTTAGACTTTAAAGATATGGAAGCCGTAAGAATATTTTTAAAGCCGTTCAATGAATCATTATTTGTTAAAGTAGGGATGGAACTTTATTTACAGAATGGCCCGGATATCATAAAAGAAATTCGTAATCAAGGTCATGAGATCTTTCTGGACTTAAAGTTGCATGATATTCCGAATACAGTAGGTCAGGCAATGAAAGGATTAGGAAATCTAGATATTCAGATGGTGAATGTACATGCTGCTGGCGGCTCCATCATGATGCAGCGTGCCTTAGAAGGGTTACGTGATAGCGGTAGCACTGCGTCACTCGTTGCAGTGACACAGCTGACAAGTACTTCCGAACTCATGATGCAGCAGGAGCAGAACATTCAGTCTTCCATTAATGACAGTATTTTAAACTATGCAACGTTAGCACAGAAGTCTGGACTTGATGGTGTCGTATGTTCGGCAAATGAAAGTGCAATGATTAGAGATGCATTAGGGGCATCATTCTTGAAAGTAACGCCGGGTATTCGTACACCTGAAGATGCAAAAGGCGATCAAGTACGCATTGCAACGCCTGAATTTGCGAAATTGAATGGTGCAACACATATCGTTGTCGGGCGTTCAATTACACAAGATACAAATCCAGTCGCAAAATATCATCAAATAAAGAAAGCGTGGGAAACAGATGTTAAATAAAGAAATCGCAAAAGCATTGCTAGAAATTGAAGCAGTATCATTACAACCGAATGATATGTTTACCTGGTCCTCAGGAATTAAAAGTCCGATATACTGTGATAATCGATTAACAATGAGTTATCCTGCGGTACGAGATCAGATTGCTGAAGGTTTAAAGTCTTTGATTGAAACACATTTCAGTGATGTAGAGGTATTAGCAGGAACAGCGACTGCAGGTATTCCACATGCAGCATTTACTGCACAGAAGATGAACTTACCGATGAGTTACGTGCGCTCATCCAGTAAAAAACATGGTAAAGGGAATCAGATTGAAGGCCGTGTATTAGAAGGGCAGAAGGTTGTTGTCGTAGAAGATTTAATTTCTACTGGGGGATCAGCGATTGAAGCAGCGGATGCATTAACAGCGCATGGTGCGGATGTATTAGGCATCGTTGCAATATTTACATACGGATTAAGCAAAGGGAAAGAAAGATTAGCACAAGCAGGATATCCATACTATACGCTTTCTGATTTCGATAGTCTCGTTGAGGTTGCAAGTGAGACAGGGGAGATTGAACAAAGTGATATTGAAGGATTAATTAACTGGCGTGATAACTTATAAGCAAAAAGAAACTGTTTAATGTATACTATCATTAAACAGTTTTTATTTTTTTGAGGTGAGAGAATGGGCAAATGGGACCACATTAATAAGTTTATTAAAGAAGATGACGATAGAAAGAACGTTGTCAACGATTCATTGGACCAGCAACATGTAAAGACCAGCAAAAGAAAACAGGTAATCGCACAAGTAAAGCAACCGATTAAAGAATTTGATTACCATATCGATTCTTTCTTGAACTATGCTTACCGCTCATTTGTCATGCCGAATAAAATAATAGATAACAGCAAAAGTAGTAAATATTTTTATTTTGCGGTTAGTAACTACTGTATCTTCTTGTGTATGCTCTATCTGCTTGGTGCATTTCACCTACGTACGTTTAATAATCTGGAAGGCATTAATTATGTAGTCAGTGGGGGTACATTTGCTTTAATCGCTATTCTAATGACGTATTTAATTCAGATGCTTGCTTTAAATCGGAGTAATAACTTCTATAAAGTATTTGTAGATACGATCAGCTACTATACGCTGTACAATTTCTTTATGCTTATCGAGCTGCTTTGTGTGTATCTACGCCCAGAATTCGTCATGATCATCTATACGATAAGATTTTTAATTATTATGACAGTGCCGATCAAACTCTTCTTTACATATAAAGAGATGAACAAGATAGAGATTGATGTCTTCCCGTTGCATATTCTATATATCATCATTATGGTGAGCTATATTTATATTACTAGAGACATGCCATGGCTGAACTTCTTTAAGTTTGTTCCTTCTGTGTAAATAAAGTACTAAATAAGCACTTGAAGCCTCTGAGGTTTCAAGTGCTTATTTAGTAATTAATTGAAGAAAGCCTGGTTCATTTCTTCTGCAAGTGATGCGATATCATCTGTAATCATTGATATGTATAGCTTGATTTTCGGCTCAGTACCTGATGGACGTAGTGCAATCCATCCATTCTCAAAATGAAACTTTAGCACATCAGCTTTCGGGAGCTCAATCTTTGTTTCAGAACCATCAGCATAAGAAGTCTGTGCAAGATAATCATCAACACGGATAACTTTTTGACCTGCTATTTCAGAAGGGAATTGGGCACGGCTTTCACTCATTATCTTTTCGATATGTGCTTTGCCTTCTTGGCCTTCAAAGGTGTGGGAGAATAATTTCTCCTGATAATGACCATATTTAGAATAAATGTCATTCATCTGGTCTACAATTGTACGCTGTTCATTCTTGAGCTCACTTGCCAGTTTGATAATGAGCGGGACGATTTGAACAGCATCTTTATCACGTACAAATGGACCGGCCATATAACCGTAGCTTTCCTCATAGCCAAATATATAGTTATACGCTAAAGAAGATTCAAATTGAGCAATCTTCTCTGCTATAAATTTAAAACCTGTTAAGACGTCAAACATTTTTACATTGTTTGCTTCAGCAATCTTGCGGCCAAGGTCACTCGTTACTATGGATTTTACTGCAGCACGATTTTCAGTCGTTTTAGTAGACTGAATACGATAGTGGAGGAGTAAAGCGCCTATTTGATTCCCATTGAAATAATGAAATTTGCCATCTACATATGCAACGATTCCCATACGATCCGCATCCGGATCTGTCGCAATCATTAGATCTGCATTTGAGGCTTTCGCGTAATTGACAGCCAAATCAAATGCGTCATGATCTTCTGGATTCGCAGATTTTACAGATGTAAAATCGCCATCTGGAATCGCCTGTTCCTTAACCACTTCATATTGCGTAAAGTTAAGTGCATCTAATAGTTCAGGTATGATCGGTACACTTGTACCATGCAAACTTGTAAAAACGACTTTAAGATCAGATGCCGGGATATCTTCGACGAGTGAAATAACTTCCGATTTATAGGCATTGATTATGCTATCATCTAAATATTCAATCCTACTTTGTGCTAGCAGTTCAGCTTTACTTGTAGAGTTAAGTGCAAATACATCATCAATATCATCGATAAAAGCACTTACCTTTTGTGAAGCTTCAAGCGCCAGCTGTCCGCCATCTGGACCATAGATCTTAATCCCGTTATATTCAGGTGGATTGTGGCTTGCAGTTATCATTACGCCTGCATCGGTCTTTAGGTGACGCACAGCAAAAGACAATTCAGGTGTCGTATGATATCTGTCGAAGATATATGTCTTAACATTATGGTGACCTAATACTTCAGCAATTGCATCACAGAATTCCGGAGAGAAATGTCTCGTATCATATGCGATGACCACGCTCGGTTCTGCTTTAAGTTCAATGAGATACTGTGCAAGGCCTGTTGCTACTTTCTGCACCGTGTATTTATTCAGACGGTTCGGTCCAAGTCCAATCTTACCTCGAATACCAGCTGTACCAAAAGATAAATTGCCTACATAACCCTCTTGCTTATCCTGTTCAGATAACTTTTCATAAGCTTCAATACTGATTAAACTATCATCGATATGTGCTTCCCATGTACTTTGATTTGTCAAATGTTCCATCTCCTTATATAGATTAACTTCATTAAATCATGAATTGTATGCGCCGACCACTGATATGCTGACAATTTATTTAAAAATTCTTTTTTAGTAGCAGACATTGGTACGGATTTAATGTCACTTGTGACTGGACGAGCTTCTGTTGAGTGCTTTCATTCGTCAGTACTACTTCATATTGACCCATTCTTGGTAAGGATACGTCATAATTGATCGCTGTAGGATTAAAAAGAAGTATAAACTCATATCTTCTATCGAAAAGCAATACCCCGAATAAAGGCTGGTCAATGTTAAGTTGTATGATACGTTTTGACTTATTTTCAAGCGTCTGAACCTTAAATATTTCATAAGTACGTCTTATTTTTATGGCTTGTTTGATGACATCAAGTTCTTTGTCATATTTGATTCTTCTGTTCCAGTCGATTCTATTGATGAAATCACTCAAGTTGTATGTGTTACCATGCCCATATTTTGTCCTAAAAAACTCTTGTCCAGCATGGATGAAAGGAGTCCCTAGTGACAGAATGGTGAAGATTGTAATCATCTGATGAATCTTATGCTGCAACTGTATATCGGTCTGAGTCGTATAGTTGATGCGGTCAAATAATGTATGGTTATCATGTACTTCTGCGTAGTTAATCGACTGCTTGGCTGGGATACCTGTCTGTCCTGTGAAGAGTGTGAACATTCTTTCATAGTATCGCCCTTTTCCGTTGAAATAGCCTCGATCCTTAAGTTCGAAATTGTTCCCTTTTAATGTGTCCCTAAAGAAATCGTTAAAAAAATGAACGTCAGGGACTTGATCGATATTCTCATGAATCGTCTTTATAGCGTCCGGCATTGCACTATATAGATTCCAGCCTTCACCTAGGATAAAGCCATATTTATTCTTACTTTGAATCAATCTTTCGATATGCTGCATCGTCTCAATATCAATAACACCCATCAAATCAAAACGGAAGCCGTCGATCTTAAAGGTATCAATATAATATTCTAATGTATCCAATATATATTTACGCATCATGACGCGTTCTGTCTTAACATCGTTTCCAACCCCAGTGCCATTGCTTAATGTACCATCTTTATGATAGCGAAAATAATATCCTGGCACGAGCTGTTCAAATGGAGAAGTCTCCATCTTATATACATGATTAAAGACGACATCTAAAATCACACCCATATCTGCTTCGTGATATTTCTGTACTACCATCTTTAATTCTTCGATTCGTTTCACAGGATGCACCGCGTCTGTAGAATAACTGCCATCAATCGTCTGATAGAATTCCGGATCATATCCCCAGTTGTAATTGGACGTGAAATCAATATCATCAACGCGAGCGAAATCGTTTACGGGTAATAATTCAATATGACTGGTGCCTAATGATTTTATATAATCAAAGCCAGTAGTATGCCCCGTATGGGTTGAGGTTCCTTCTTCGATTAACCCTAATAATTTGCCTTTATGCTGTATACCGCTATTCGGATGCATCGAGAAGTCTCTTGTGTGGACTTCATAAATAATGACATCATTACGTTCTATTTCTGGAAATTGAGAAGGAAAGTCTTGCACTTGATTCATATCGATGACCACGCTTTTCGTACTATTGACAGTTAATCCTTTAGCGTAGGGATCGTTCACTCGTATTTTCTTGTTGTTGATCATGACTTCGTACTGATAGGAAATACCATGGAGATTATTATCAACGACAACGGTATATGTACCGTTGTTCTTACGAGTCATTTCATACGTATGGTCATCTGTTACGACGATTATAGACTGCGCAACTGGTGACCATACAGAGAATGTCGTCTTATCATCTTTAATCGTTGCACCGAGGGTTTCATCCAGTGCACTAAATGCTGATTCAAAATTTGAGGTTCTCGTGATATCTCCTATGAATAATGGAATTTCTTGCCCGTCATATAATATATGATATGTTTGAGACAGATGTATAGGATGTGACATCTTCAATTTATAATAGTAGTTATTTTCAAGTTTAAATTGTTTCATCAATTCTAGTTTGAAGATACCATCATTATCGATTTGAAAATGTCCATTTAATTTTACATTTGATTGAACGGTTATGAGATTAAAATCATCTATATAAGCTTGCAATGGTAAAACCTCCTACTCGTTTAATATTATAACGTGTAACATGGAAAATATAAAAGTAAAAATATTTTGAATATAGGAAATTTTATTCATTTAAAGGGTATAATATAGAGATGAAAATATAATTAAATAATGTTTAATTAACATATCGTTCACATTTTTCAATTATACTGAAAATAAGCAATATGACGGAGGGATGAAATGGTAACTGAATTAGATCGATTTTTATTTCATCAAGGGACGCATTATGCATCCCAGCAGTTTATGGGCGCTCATTTCAACAAAGAGAAAGGTGAGACAACATTTACCGTATGGGCACCACATGCGCGCAAGGTAAGTGTTGCATTAGATGCGAATCAATGGACGGGTACTGGATACGAACTTGAGAAAGTACCGGATAGTGGATTGTTTACAGGTACATTTAATGTATGTATTGGTTCAATCTATAAATATTTAATCGAAACTAAACAAGGTCAACAAATATTCAAGGCGGATCCTTATGCATTCTATGCTGAGAAACGACCTGCAACAGCATCGGTTGTCACGGATATCTCCTATCAATGGTCAGATGAAGCATGGCAGAGTAATAAGACTTCTCCTTATGATCAACCAATCAATATTTATGAAGTTCATCTTGGAACGTGGAAAAAACATAATGTTGAGCGCTACGAAGGAGAATCCATCGATGCGTTTACAGATCGTTCATATTATACATATAGAGAAATGGCGGAGTCCTTAATCCCGTATGTGAAGAAGATGGGCTATACTCATATTGAATTGATGCCAATTACTGAACATCCTTTCGATTTGTCCTGGGGTTATCAAGTAACGGGTTATTTTGCACCTACAAGCCGATTTGGTACACCACAGGATTTCAAATATTTTATCGATCAATGTCATCAGCACCAAATTGGAGTGATACTGGACTGGGTACCGGCTCATTTTTGTAAGGATGCGCACGGTCTCAGGATGTTTGATGGGACTCCGTTATTTGAACATCCCGATATGTATCGTGCAGAAAAACGTGGCTGGGGGACGTTGACCTTTGATTTTGGACGAACAGAAGTACAGAGTTTCCTCGTGTCAAATGCACTATTTTGGTTGAGTGAATATCATATCGATGGTTTGCGTGTGGATGCTGTACATTCAATGACGGATCTTAATTTTGAGAATCATAAAGCACATGAGAGAATTTTTAATGAGGATGGGACAACGATTCATAAAGAAGCGGTTGCGTTTTTACGGAAGCTGAACACTGAAGTTTTCAAACATTACCCGTATACATTAATGATTGCAGAGGACTCATCAGATATGAAGAATGTTACAGCGCCAGTTGCTTCTGGCGGACTTGGGTTTAACTTTAAATGGGATCTTGGATTTATGCACGACACGCTTGATTATATGGAACTCGATCCTATTATGAGGCAGCATCACCACAATTATTTGAACTTTCCACTTGTCTATCGCTACGACGAAAACTTTATCCTGCCTTTCTCACATGATGAAGTGGTCCACGGTAAACTTAGTATGCTGGATAAAATGCCGGGAGATCAATGGCAGAAGTTCGCGCAGTATCGCTTATTATATGGCTATCAGATGACCCAGCCGGGTAAGAAGCTTAACTTTATGGGTAGCGAGATTGGAATGTATGCTGAGTGGAAAGATAAAGAGCAGCTGGACTGGTTCTTGCTGGACTATCCCATTCATCAAGGACTGCAGGATTTTGTTCAGGATATGAATAAGCTGTATTTAAAAGAAAGACCACTATTTGAATTAGATTACAAAACAGAAGGCTTCAAATGGATAGATGCAGACAATAATACACAGAATATTGCGAGTTACATGCGTACAGATCGTAAGGGTAACACTTTGATTATAGTGCTTAATTTCTCGAAGGAAGTTTATTATGACTTTACCGTGGCAGTAGATCAGCCTGGTAAGTATAAAGAATATTTTAATTCAGATAAAAAAATATACGGTGGCTCTAATCAAGTAGTCAGTAACTATCTTTTTTCAGAAACTATCGAGGTAACCGGTTTCAAACATGCGATAAAAGGGAAAATACCACCGTTCGGATTTGTAATCTATAAAAAAGTTAAAGAACGAAAAAGAACATCATAGATATTACAAAAAAATATGAATGAGGTAGGGGATATCATGTCAAATGAAGTTGTTGGAATGTTACTTGCAGGTGGAAAGGGAACGAGATTAGGTCAGCTGACAAAAAATATTGCAAAGCCAGCAGTGCCTTTTGGAGGAAAGTATCGCATCATTGACTTTACATTAAGTAATTTATCGAACTCAAATATATCGACAGTAGGAGTGCTTGTTCAGTACGCACCACTAATGCTGAACCGACATATTGGATTAGGAAAACCGTGGTCGCTTGATAAGCAGGATGGTGGCGTTACTGTGCTTGCTCCATTTGCTGATCAGGAAGGCGCTTCGTGGTTTGAAGGTACTGCCGATGCAATTACAAAGAACATTCATTTTATCGATCAGTATGACCCGGAATATTTACTGATTCTTTCAGGAGATCATATTTATCAGATGGATTATCAGCAGATGCTCGATTTCCATAAAGAAAAGCAGGCCGATGCGACGATTTCTGTAATTGAAGTGCCGATTGAAGAAGCAAGTCGCTTTGGAATACTAAATACTGAAGAGGATCTTAAGATTTATGAATTCGACGAAAAACCAGAACATCCAAAGAATAATCTTGCGTCGATGGGAATCTATATCTTTAGCTGGAAAGTTTTACGTGAGTATTTAATCGCAGATGAACAAGATACGCAATCTGAACATGACTTTGGTAACGACATCATCCCCAAAATGCTGGATGCTAACAAACTTCTTTATGCGTATCGATTCGAAGGATACTGGAAGGACGTAGGTACGATACAGTCCTATTGGGAAGCGAATATGGATTTACTAGAAGAAGATTTAAAAGAGCTGTTAAACAGCAAGTCATGGCCAACGTATTCTCATGAAGAAAACTTGCCGCCACAATATGTAGGTACTCAAGCAAATATCGATGATTCACTCGTCTGTCCAGGGTCATTTATCTTTGGTCATGTCGATCATTCAGTGCTGTTCAGCGAAGTTACGGTAGGCGAAGGTGCTATCGTTCAGGATGCAATCATCCATCCAAAAACTGTAATCGGTAAAGAATGTACAATCAGAAAAGCAATTATCATGGATAACCTTATCATTCCAGATGGTGTTACGATTGACGGAACAAATGAGCAGGAACCGATTGTTGTTGGTCCTAAAAATATTCATAAATTTACAGGAGGTCATGCATAATGCGTTCGCTTATGGGATTAATCAATTTATCAAATGAACAGGATTATTTAGAAGAACTCACGTATTTTCGAAATGGTGCGAGCGTTCCATTTGCAGGGAGATATCGTCTGATAGATTTCAGCCTTTCTAATATAGTAAGTTCGGGTACTGATCAAGTTGCAATCTTTGTCAACCAGAAGTACCGTTCTTTAATGGACCATCTTGGAAATGGTGATGATTTTGGGCTTGATGACCGAAAATCAAAATTATTTGTGCTCCCTCCGGATTGGCACGATCCATCGGATATTTCTAAAGGAGATTTAAGGCATTTTCATAACAACCGTGATTTCTTTATTAGAAGTAATGCAACGGATGTGATTATTTCTGGATCACAGCTGATTGCAAACACGGACTTTAAGGACGCATTTAAATTTCATATAGAAAATGATGCAGATATCACATTGATTTCAGAGAATGTGGATAAGCTTGAAGAAATGCATCAACCATTATTACGTGTAAATAATGAAGGTTCGAAAGTGACATATCTTAACCATGATAGTGCCAATGCCCACGTATTTACTGGAACATATATTATAAAGAAGGATAAATTATTTGAAATCATGGATTACTGCATTCAGAATTATAAAGATAATTTCTTCTTCCATGGTATATTCGAAAGAATAGATGAGCTGGATGTCACATATCATGATATTCAGGAAGTGACAATGTACATCAACTCGCTTAAGACATTCTATAAGAATAACTTGAGCATTTTAGAGCCTGAACGTTACAAAGCAATATTTATGAAGGAAAATAGAATTAAAACAAAGATTTCTAATCAACCTCCGACAAAATATATTGGTGATTGTACCGTTCTAAATTCGACTGTTGCCAATGGGTGTGAAATTGCAGGACATGTTGAAAACAGTATTCTTTACCGCGGCGTATGTGTTGAACCAGGTGTAACAATAAAAAATTCAATTATTATGACCAATTGCCATATAAAAGCGGGTGCTTTGATTGAAAATGTTATATTAGACAAAGACGTCATTGTGAATGAGCATCAGAAATTGATTGGGTCACAAGATAAGCCGTTTGTTGTTGCGAAAAGACAAACAATTTAAAGAAAGTTGGAAAAGTGATGAAAAAGATATTATTTGTAGCTTCAGAATGTACACCTTTCTTTAAGTCTGGAGGACTCGCTGATGTAATCGGCAGTCTTCCTCAATATTTAAATGAAACAGGTGACTGTGAAGTGCGTGTGATTTTACCACTTTATCAAGACTTAAAATCTGAATATAAGGAACAGCTTAAAGAAGAAATGATTTTTCAGACACATGTAGGCTGGCGTTTTCAATATACACGCATTCTATCATTAAAATGGAATGGTATTATATATTATTTTGTTGATAATATGCAGTATTTCAGTCGTGATACACTGTACGGTTATGATGATGATGGAGAACGTTTTGTCTTCTTTTCAAATGCTGTAATAGAATTTATCTATAGAGGAGATTATAAACCGGACGTACTTCATGGACATGACTGGCAAGCGGGGGCGGCAGTTGCCTTTTGTAATATAAAGCAACCTGTTGCTGGAATGCGTACTGTATTCACAATCCACAATATCAAATATCAAGGAATGCTGATGTACGATGCGTTTGACAACCTTTTTAACCTCGAGCGCGTTCATTTCGCGGGTTTCGAGTGGAGAGGCATGCTGAATCTTATGAAAGCAGGTATCTTCCATGCTGATAAGATTACAACGGTATCTCCGAGCTATGCTGAAGAAATTAAGTCACCATACTACGGCGAAGGGCTTGAAGACTTATTGAATATGCGTGCACGTGATTTAACAGGTATTGTCAATGGGATAAATGTTAAAGATTATAACGCGCTTACTGATAAGAACATCGCCGTCAATTTCAAAAGTTCGATACTTAAGAAACGAGAGAACAAGACGATACTTCAGGAAACGTTCGATCTTCCGAATTCTGCTCATATACCGATGTACGCAATAATCACGAGGATGGTAGAACAAAAGGGTCTGCATCTTGTGATGCGTATTATGGAAGAATTTATCCAGAATGAGGTACAGCTCTTTATCATGGGAAATGGCGAAGTAGAGTTTGAAAACTACTTTAATTATCTTCAGGAGAAGTATCCAGATAAAGTACGCTTCTATAGAGGGTTCGATGAGCAGGTTTCAAGACAAATCTATGCAGCAAGCGATTTCTTTATCATGCCATCACTTTTTGAACCTTGTGGTCTGAGTCAACTGATCGCGCTGCAATATCGCTCAATTCCAATAGTTCGTGAAACAGGGGGACTGAAGGATACCGTCATTCCATTCAATGAAGTGTCGATGGAAGGTACTGGATTATCCTTTGCCAACTATAATGCACATGAATTATTAGATAGGCTTTATGCATCATTATTAATCTATCATGATGAAAATAAATACAAAGCTCTGATTAAGAACATCACAAAAGTGAATCATAGCTGGGATGCTTCAGCACGACAATACTTAGACATCTATTAAGGAGACTTCAATGAAAACATATACAAAATCAGAATTTCGTAAAGTATTAGAAACTAAGTTGATGAATAAACGTACTGCAACCTTGGAAGAGTCTACAGATAACGATATATTCTACGCAATATGCTCTATATTAAAAGATGAAATTAATCAGGCAGGAGTGGATACTAGACATCATAACATTGAAGCTAAAAGACGCCAGATTAACTATCTATCGATGGAATTTCTGATTGGAAGATTAATTGAAAGTAACCTATTGAATGCCGGACTATTAGATGTATGTAATGAAGTACTGACTGAGCTCGGTCGTGACCCTAAGAAAATTTATAGTGAAGAAAATGATGCTGGATTAGGAAATGGTGGTCTTGGTAGACTTGCTGCGTGTTTCTTAGATTCTATCGCCTCTTTAGGATATATGGGAAACGGTTTTGGTATACGTTATCGCTATGGGTTATTCGAACAGCGTATTGTTAACGGTACACAAATTGAATTGCCAGATAACTGGTTACAGGAAGTATACCCTTGGGAAACAAGAAGAATAGAGGAAGCAGTGCCTGTAAATTTTGGAGGTCAAGTCACTTCAGAAGTACTTGAAGATGGCAATCTTAAATTTACTTATAGTAACCAGGAGACAGTACTTGCAGTGCCATATGATGTAGGTGTTGTAGGATATGATAATGATAATGTCAATCAGCTGCGTCTTTGGAGTGCTGAACTACCACACGACACGATAGATCATGGAGATAACAAGAATCGACTTGAGCATATGCAAAGTGTAGAACGTATTTCAGGTTTCTTATACCCTGATGATTCAACTGAAGAAGGTAGATTCTTACGTCTCAAGCAACAGTATTTCTTAGTTTCATCTACGATTCAGACGCTGATCAATCAATTCAAAGAACGCTATCAGCTGCCTGTAACAGACTTCCATAAGTATCATTGTATTCAGATCAATGATACGCATCCTACATTCGGTATTCCAGAACTGATGCGTATTCTGATGGATGAAGAAGGGCTCGGATGGGATGACGCGTGGCACATTACTACGCACACATTTGCCTATACGAATCATACAATCATGCAGGAAGCGCTAGAGAAATGGCCAGTATATCAAGTTCAGAATGTTAACCCGCGTATCTTTATGATTATCAATGAAATCAATGAACGTTTCTGTAAGAGTGTATATGAAGCACATCCAGAAATGCGTGATAAGATTGGTGATCTTGCAGTCATCAGTAATAATGTGGTTCATATGAGCAAGCTTGCTATCGTCGGTTCTTTCAGTGTGAACGGTGTAGCTGCGCTCCACTCTGAAATTATTAAAGATTATACATTTAATGATTTCTATAAGCTGACGCCAGAGAAATTTAATAATAAGACGAACGGTATAACGCATAGAAGGTGGTTGATGACCTCTAACCCTGAGCTGTCAAACTTAATCAGTGATACTATCGGAAATAACTGGGTGAAACATCCTCAGGAATTAACGCAGTTGATGCATTATTATAATGACGATGCTTTCCTGGATCGATTAGCTGAAGTGAAGCTGCACAATAAAAAAGCACTTAAAGAGGTCATCTACAATAAGACAGGCATTGAAGTAGATGAACATTCTGTATTTGATGTGCAAGTGAAAAGATTACATGAGTATAAGCGACAATTATTGAATTTACTGCGTATTATCTACCTCTATAATGAAATTAAGCGTAAGCCGTCTATAAAAATACAACCGATAACATTTATCTTTGGTGCCAAAGCAGCACCGGGATACCATATTGCTAAAGAAGTGATCAAACTGATTCATGCTGTTGCAAATGTAGTTAATAATGATACAGATGTTGATAATAGAATTAAAGTTGTATTTCTAGAAAACTACAATGTGACATTAGCTGAAGATATTATGCCGGCAGCAGAAATATCAGAACAGATTTCAACTGCATCGATGGAAGCATCAGGGACAGGTAATATGAAGATGATGATGAATGGTGCGATTACACTTGGTACGATGGACGGTGCGAATGTTGAAATTGCTGAGCTTGTAGGTAAAGAGAATATCTTTATCTTTGGTTTAAGTTCTGAAGAAGTCATTAATTATCAGTTAAATGGTGGCTACCGAGCAGAGGACATCTATAAGACGGATTCACGTGTGAAAAATGCGATGGACGCGCTTATCAATGAACAGTTCGGCAGAAACTATGCATTTAATGACCTGTACTACCATGTACTGACAAACAATGATCCGTACTTCCTGCTTAAAGACTTTAACTCATATGTTGATATTCATTTGACTGCGATGGCAACATATCAGGATAAGAGGAAGTGGAATCAGATGAGCTTGACGAATATAATGAAGTCGGGTCAATTCTCTAGTGACCGAACGATACAGCAATATGCGACTGATATTTGGAAGTTGAATTAATTAAGGGCTGAGACGATAAAGTCTCAGTTTTTTTATGGAAATTTCGCCATCATCTGTTATACTAAATATATAACAGAAACTTTTTATTTTGTATTTTAAATTGTTCTATAATATGTATAACAAAAAGGGGTGTTGACAATATATATTGAATTAAATGAAGGGAGCACGACTCCTGTATATTTGCAGCTTGCGAATGCGATAATTGCGAATATAGCATCAGAAAATGCAGTGCCATATGATGCGTTACCTTCAAGCAGAAGTTTAGCTCGTGGATTACAAATTAACATGCATACTGTGAATAAAGCATACCATTACCTGGAAGATAAGGGGTTGATACTCGTTCAGCCTAAGTCAGGTGCGATCATTCATCCGGATGCATTGAAGGCTGCTACGAAAGCCGAACAGGAAGATTTGCTGGAACGATTAAAGCCGATAATCGATGAAGCGAAATGCAAGCAGGTCGATATATCAGACTTATTAAAAAAATTAGAGGAGCGTGAATAATATGGAAGCCGTTATTACAACTATTATCTTACTTTGTACAGGTCTACTCTTTTTACTGAATGCACGATATATCAGAAGAAATATTCTCTTTAGTGTGTATGTTCCGGACAGTAAGCGTAATGATAGTAAGGTGAGAAATATTGCGCAAACGTATAAACGAAATGTATTCATTATCAGTATATTATTTGCAGTTATTCATTTATTGTTGAGGACGATATTACAATCTGAATTGCAGTTTATCCTGTTTACGATACTTATATTCCTATTGATTATCGCAATGATCTGGATATATAGAAGTGCATTTAATCAGATGAGATCTTTAAAAGAAAAAGAAGACTGGATGGCAGACATTAAAATGTATAAAGCTGTAGATACAAGTTTAATGGATGAAGAAAATTCGACGACTTCATACTTCTATATGATACAATTCGTAATGCTCATGGCAGCGGTAATATATGTTGCAATGAACTATCATACAATACCTGACACAATTGCGACGCACTGGGGGCTTAATGGTGTACCGGATGATTGGAGTGATAAAAATATAATAACTGTATTCTTCCCTTCAGGCATAGCACTCTTTATGATATTTGTGTTATGGGGTTCAAGCAAAGGGTTATCACTTTACCAGTCAAATGTGAGTCCGGCAAACAAAGAAGCTTCGAAAAAGTATGCGACAGATACGAAGCGCAATAACGAGATGTTACTGCACGTCATATCATTTATTATGACAATTTTATTTATCTTCATTCTCGTAAGACCTGTTCTGTTCGGGAAAGAATATATGCCACCTTATATAATGGAAAGTATTATATTTATATCAATTGTCGTGGTGATATTTGGTATTATTCAGCAGATTAGCAATGATAAGAAGTATCGTGCCTCAGCCGCTTTAAATGATAAAGCACCGTATCATAATGAAAAAAATTACATATGGGGACTGTTTTATTATAATAAAGAAGATGATAACGTGTGGGTACCAAAATTATCTGAATTTGGGATGACACTCAATATGGCAAGACCAGCTGCATGGTTTATCGCATTTATGATTATTGTGTTTCCTATAATACCGATAGTGATTATGATTATAATGACTTGAGATAAATATTTAATATGATACGATTATACTATACTACAAATAAAAATAAAAAATGTCACTAGGGGTGCATTCGTGCTGAGAGGAGTAATCCGACCCTTTGAACCTGTTTGGTTTATACCAGCGTAGGGAAGTGCTTAATGCCTATACCTGCGTATAGGCATTTTTTATTGAGGAGGAATAACATGTTTACTGAGCGCATATTAAAGCGTGTCGAACCGATCTGGGCTTCTTATCTGGAACATCCTTTCGTTAAGGGGCTAGGTGATGGTTCGCTTGAGAAGGAAAAGTTTCAGTTCTGGTTAAAACAAGATTATGTTTATTTAATTGATTATGCTAAATTAATGGCGATCGGGAGTGCGAAGGCACCTGACCTGCGTGTGATGGGCATATTCTCTAAACTGCTGCATGGTACGTTGTTTATGGAGATGGATTTACATCGCAGCTATGCGAAACAGTTTGGCATTTCTGAAAGTGAATCAGAAGCAACTGAAGCGGCATCAGTGAATACAGCGTATACGAGCTATATGCTGAACCATGCACAGCGTGGTGGTGCCGAACATGTTACGGCGTGTCTGCTTGCGTGCGCATGGAGTTATAACTATATCGGGAATCATTTAGCGGAGCAGGACGGCGCATTAGATGATAATAATCCATATCGTGACTGGATTGAAACATATTCAGGGGAAGCATTTACGGAACTTATGAATGATGCAATTGCACTGATGGATGAGCTTGCTGAAGGTATGCCGGAGCGTGTACTTGCAGATTTAGAGGAGATTATTGTTAAAACAAGCTACTACGAGTATATGTTCTGGGAGATGTGTGAATTTAAAGCACATTGGGACATTCCAGTGAAGTAAGTTGTAATGTTAGAATAGTTAAAGTCAGAAGCTAAGCGGATGCTTAGCTTCTTCTTTATTATTTATTTAAAAAGAAAATTTCGAAAAGTGTGAAATGTATACGACAACAATCGATTATTTTTTGTTACTATAATAAGAACACATATATATATTATAAAAACAGGAAGGGATTGTTGATGTGGATATTTTGATTGGAACAGGTTTCTTACTCCTTGTCCTTGTGCTGTTTACGTTATTTACGTATAAAGCACCATCTGGTATGAAGGCGATGGGGGCATTAGCGAATGCCGCGATTGCAACATTTCTTGTCGAGGCGTTTCAGAAATACGTTGGTGGAAATATATTCGGAATAAAGTTTCTAGAAGAATTAGGAGATACAGCCGGAAGTCTCGGTGGTGTAGCAGCAGCTGGTTTAGTTGCTTTATCTATTGGTGTATCTCCCGTTTATGCACTCATTATAGCAGCAAGTTGTGGGGGCCTTGATTTATTACCCGGGTTCGTTGCAGGGTATGTCGTTGGTTATGTTATGAAATATGCTGAAAAATATGTGCCTGAAGGTGTTGATCTAATTGTAGGAATTATTATTATCGCGCCGCTTGCACGTATGCTTGCAATGCTTGTTACACCATTAGTAAATAATACGCTAATTAAAATTGGTGAAGTGATACAGCAATCTACAGATGCGAGTCCGCTGGTTATGGGATTTGTGCTTGGTGGTATTATTACGGTTGTAGGAACTGCACCACTGAGTTCGATGGCTCTAACAGCACTACTTGGTCTGACAGGGTTACCGATGGCGATTGCTGCAATGGTATCATTCAGTTCAGCGTTTATTAATTCAACGATGTTCTATAAATTAAAGTTAGGAGATCGTGCCTCTATCTTAGCTGTTGGCATCGAACCGTTATCACAGGCAGATATTATATCCTTAAATCCTGTACCGATCTATTCTTGTAACTTTATCGGTGGTGCACTTGCGGGTATGGTTATTGCACATTCTGGAATGATTAATGATGCACCTGGAACAGCGAGTCCTCTAGCTGGATTTTTAGTGATGTTCGGCTTTAACGAACCACTTCAGATTATTGGATGGGGTAGCGTTATTGCGGTAATCTGTCTAATTGTTGGGCTAGTAGGAAGCCGTATATTTAAATCTTATCCTCTGCGCAGGAAATCAGAATTTATATAATTGGTTTATACATCTAAAGTATGGCAGTATGACATTATCTTTTTATATATTATTAATGGTATAATAGCATAGAATTTTGAAATAAGGAGATAACATATGTTAAAAGAGATAAAAGAATGGATCATATCAATACTTGTTGCACTTGTCGTTTTCTATATCGTACATACATTTTTATTTGCAACGTATGCAGTCAATGGTGACTCTATGTTCCCGACGTTTAAGGATAAAGAGCGCGTGATTATCAATAAGATTGCGACAAAGACAGGTAGCATTGATCGTGGAGATATTATTGTCTTTCATACAGATACTAAAAATGACTATATAAAGCGATTGATTGGTAAGCCTGGCGATACGGTTGAATATAAGAATGATAAACTCTATATAAATGGACAGTATATTCAGGAAGATTATTTGAAAGAAAATCGCAAGAACAAGACGAATGAAAAGCTGACGGATGATTTTACTGTAGATATGTTAGTAAATGCGGACGGTAATAAGAAGATTCCTGAAGGTAAATACCTGGTATTAGGAGACAATCGGGAAGTCAGCCTTGATAGTAGAAGAGAATTAGGACTTATTGATAAAAGCGATGTCGTGGGTAAAGTAGCTCTGCGTATATGGCCATTTGATGCGTTTACGCGTTATTTTTTCGAAGACAACTTTGATAAAGTGAATAAATAAAAATGGTTGAGACGATTTTAGTCTCAACCATTTTTATTTACATATATTTATTAATCCTTAATAAATTATTTACAAAGGTATTATAATCTCTTAATAATTGATTGTTAATCTAAACAAGTAATAAAAATTTCTTTTACATTTGGAGGAATATTAATGACTAGATTTCGTTATATTACAGCTGGAACATTAGCTGTATCTACAATTTTATCTGCAATTGCACCGACCACTGCATTTGCGGGAGGAAAACCTTTGCCACAAAATAATGGTGTAAAATCAGAGGTCGTTCAATGTGGCAATAAACAGAAACCAAAAAATGTTATCTTTATGATAGGTGACGGCATGGGTCCTTCTTATACTTCAGCATATCGATACATGGAAGATAAGGAAGAGACACATGAATTAGATCCAGTTGCTTTCGACCATTATTTACTAGGTGCACAACGCACAATTGCTGATGATGATCATGAGAATATTACAGATTCAGCATCTGCAGCGACAGCGATGAGCGCCGGTACTAAAACTTATAATAATGCAATCGCTGTTGATAAACAGAAGAAAGAAGTAAAGACTATTCTTGAGCAGGCGAAGGAAGTAGGTAAAGCTACGGGTTTAGTTGCGACAAGTGAGATTACACATGCGACTCCTGCAGCATTTGGGGCACACGACATTTCTAGAAAGAATATGCCGCAAATTGCTGATGATTATTATGATGAAATGATAAATGGACAGCACAAAGTAGATATACTGCTCGGTGGCGGTAAAGAATACTTTGAACGTAAGGATAGAAATTTAGTCAAAGCATTCCAAAAAGATGGATATCGCTATGTCACAGATAAAGCTTCTTTGACAAAAGCAGCGCAATCTAAGAATCAACAAATTCTAGGTCTGTTCTCACAAGGTGGGATGCCGAAGATGATAGATCGAAATGAAAGTATGCCGTCACTTAAAGATATGACCGAAACTGCCTTGACAAAATTAAGCGGTGATAAAGATGGGTTCTTCCTGATGGTTGAAGGATCTCAGATTGACTGGGCAGGACATGCAAATGATATTACAGGTGCGATGAGCGAAATGAAGGATTTTGACTTAGCTTTCCAGACAGCGATTAACTTTGCGAAGAAAGACTGTAATACGTTAGTCATTGCAACTGCCGATCACTCTACAGGTGGAATGTCGATGGGACAAGGTGGAGAATATAACTTCCTTGTTGATCCTATCAAACAGATGAAGCATACTCCTGAATATTTGAGCGCAGCGTTGCTGAAAAAAGATGCAAATATAGATAAAATAATCACAGAAAATATTGGATTTGCATTAGAAGCTGCTGAAATGAAAGCCATAAAAGAAGCTGTTGCTAAAAAAGATGATGAAAAGATTGAGGATGCAATTGAAGCGACAGTTAACAAACGTAGCTACACAGGATGGACAACGAATGGCCATACAGGAGAAGATGTAAACGTCTATGGATATGGTCCAGGTGCACAAACTTGGAGAGGTAATATGGATAATACAGATAACGCAAAACGAATTTTTGAATATCTTAAGAAATAAAAAATGAATGTGCCAAACGGCACATTCATTTTTTATTTCTTAAGATTAAGCTGTAACCCATTGAGATGGACCAGCTGTATTGTATAACTTAACAGCGGCTGCATCTTGGACTGCTTCAGGTGCTGATGCTGGAGATACGCCTCTCCACTCAGCTGGAGCTACTGAATCCCAAGTAGATTGTAAGAATTGGTATTTACCTGCTGCGCCAGAAGTTGGGTTAATTATACGGATATTTCCGCCAGATTCACGTTGAGCAATTGCTTGTAAATGTGAGTTAACACTTACTGGTGAAGTTGCTGATCGTGTTTGAGCTGGCGCTTTATATGTTGATTGTGCTTGATAGTTCTGCGCTTTAGGTGCTGCATATGTTTGAGCAGGTGTCTGCGCTTTAGGTGCTACATACGTTTGAGCAGGTGTCTTTGCTACAGGAGCCTGTGCTTGTACAGCAGGTGCCTCCTGTTTGAAGTTGTTATTCGCTACTGAGCTGAATGCTTCTGAATCTGCTGATCCAGTATGGTTATATTCCCAAGTCCAGTGCGCACCATTTGAATCAAAGGTAAAATGATAGCCATCCTTAGTGAATTCATAGTGATAAGCCCCTTCGTGTACAGGGTTTTCATTTAAAGCTGATGGGTTGTTTAATGCTAAGTTTGCTAATTCAGCTTTGTTGATTTGATTTGCTTCTGCTGTTTCCGTAGATGCATCTGCTTGAGAAGCTGAAACACCAGTTACTCCTAATGCTAATGCTAATGTTGAAGTCATAATTGCTTTTTTCATTATATAAAATCCTCCAGTAATTTGTTTAATTAATATTCTGAATCAAAGTAAGATTCATTTGGCTAAGTGACACTACATACACTAACACAATTAATATGTCTGTGCGTTACAGCTACATAACAATTCATTACAACGTTGAAATGTTCTCGTAATATTTGTTGAAATGTACTATGTCTGTAACAGCACATATTAAAACATAATCAATTCGATAATACAAATAAAAAGGGATATAAATTTAATAATCTAAATATGAATTGGAAATTAATTTTCAAAATAAACCTTAAGTAAAGATTTTTATTTTTATATAAATCGCAGCAGCTTCTTTCATTTTTCTTCATGTTAATATATGTAATTAATTACAATTAAAAATATAATTATTTTTATTTAACACAATAAAAATATGAATTCAATTGGTCAAAGATAATCAAAATTATATTTGACTATCTTTGACTATTGGTGTATAATGTAATTACAGAAGTGATAAGAAACTTCTGTTAGCACGATTAAAATTGAATATAGGAGTGATTTAATATGAATAATGGTATTTTTGATAATAATTTTGATGCGATTTTTAATAGAATGTTTAATGAAATGAATGAAGGGCAGGTCTCACGCAAGTTCTATATTAACGGACAGGAAGTATCGAGTGATGCGATGCAGCAACAACAACATCAACATCAACCTCATACTTCAAAACAAACGAGCGATAGTTTCTTAAATAAGATAGGAAGAAATTTGACAGAAGAAGCAAGAAACAACCAATTAGATCCCGTTATAGGTAGAGAATCCGAAGTTCGTCAAGCTGCTGAAGTATTAAGTCGTCGAATTAAGAACAATCCGATACTAGTCGGTGAAGCAGGTGTAGGTAAGACTGCAGTCGTTGAAGGTCTTGCCCAGGCAATTGTAAAAGGGGATGTACCAGCTTCGATTAAGGATAAGGAAATCATTTCAATCGATGTGTCAGCGCTTGAAGCGGGGACTCAGTATCGTGGTGCGTTTGAAGAGAATGTACAGAAATTACTTGAAGAAGTAAAAGCGCAAGGGAATGTAGTATTATTCATCGATGAAATTCATCAGATTATTGGCAGTGGGTCGACTGGAGGAGACTCTGGAAGCAAAGGTTTATCCGATATATTAAAACCAGCGCTTAGTCGTGGTGAGATATCTATTATCGGTGCAACAACACAGGACGAGTATCGCAATAACATAATGAAAGATCCGGCACTTGCTCGTCGTTTTAATGAAGTCGTTGTGAATGAACCGTCGAAAGCAGATACAATTAAAATCTTAAAAGGAATTAAGGAAAATTATGAAAACCACCATCATGTTAAGATTGATGATGAGGTGATAGAAACAATCGTTGATTTATCTATTCAATATATGCCGGGCCGCATGCTACCGGATAAAGCAATTGATTTGATGGATATTACAGCAGCGCATATTTCATCCCGTAATACGGTTGTAGACAAAGTAGAGACTGAAAAAGAAATTGAAACGCTCGAAGCTGATAAGATGCAGGCAGTCGAGCAGGAAGACTTTAATCGTGCGCAGGAATTGCAGATGAAGATTAAAGCTTTAAAAGACAAATTATCAGCCGGTGTGGAAAGTAATCATGTCACAAAAGAAGATGTGTCTGCTACTGTAGAACGCATGACAGGTGTGCCCGTTTCTCAGATGGATGATAATGAAATTGAGCGTCTAAAACATATGCAATCCAGACTTGAAGGTAAAGTCATCGGTCAGGATGAAGCTGTTCAAGCTGTTGCGAAAGCAATCAGACGTAATCGTGCAGGATTTGATGATGGTAATCGTCCAATCGGCAGCTTCTTGTTTGTAGGTCCAACAGGTGTCGGTAAGACAGAGCTTGCTAAACAACTCTCTTTAGAACTATTTGGTACGACTGAATCGATGATCCGTCTGGATATGAGTGAATATATGGATCAGACAGCTGTCTCTAAAATGATCGGTACAACTGCCGGTTACGTTGGATATGATGACAACTCGAATACATTAACTGAACAAGTACGTCGTAATCCATATTCAGTTATCTTATTAGATGAAATTGAAAAAGCAAACCCTCAGGTTCTCACATTGCTGCTACAAGTATTAGATGATGGCGCTCTGACTGATGGTCAGGGTAATACGGTAAACTTTAAGAATACGATAATAATAGCAACAAGTAATGCATCGTTTGGTGAAGACCGTGAACGCACATCCATTTATGAAGAGTTAAAAGGATACTTCAGACCTGAATTCTTAAACCGCTTCAATGCGATTGTTGAATTTAAGCATTTAGCTAAAGAAGATTTGAAACAAATTGTAGAACTATTGTTACATGATGTGCAGGAGGTAGTTGCACGTAAATCAATAGATATGGAAGTGACAGAACGTGCGAAAGACTGGTTAGTCGAGCATGGCTATGATCAGGCTTTAGGTGCAAGACCATTACGTCGATTGATCGAAAGTGAAGTACGTGATTCTATTACAGATTACTATTTAGATCATATTGATGTAAAACAGGTGACCATCGACCTGAATGAAACAGAAGATGGTTTAATGGTTAAAGAATAATTATTAGGATGAGCATGAGCAGGGACCAGATTACTAAGTAATCTGGTCCCTGCTCTTTTTTTGTAAAAAATGAAAAGGAAGTACCAAATTAACAGTTAATTTGGTACTTCCTTATTTAAATAGCTGTTTCTTAAATGTTCGACATAGTCTTCTTCAGGTGTAACCATGACAGTACTCTGATCGGTATACGTTACGAATCCGGGTTTAGCACCGCTTGGTTTATGCACATGCTTGATTTCTGTATAATCAACTGGAATTTTAGAAGAACCTTGTGCTTTTGAGAAGTAGCCGGCAAGCATTGCAGCATCTTCAACTGTGCCATCTGTTGGATTGCTATCAAGAATTACGACATGACTGCCTGGAATATCTTTTGTATGAAACCATAGATAGTTGTTACGCCCTAATTTATGCGTAATGTATTCATTTTGAAGGTTATTGCGGCCGACCACAATTTCTTGGCCGTCACGCGATAAGTAATAATCGATAGAGGACTGCTGTTTTTTGGATTGTTTTGTTTTATGTTTTTTCTTGATCAAGTTTTGCTCTGCAAGCTCTGTACGGATATCATCGATATCGTCTACAGAAATATGATCCAGCTGCATCTGAATCGTCTCTATATATGCTATTTCATCCTGAGTCGCCTTTATTTGCTCAGCAGCATGTGCTTTACGTGTTTTTAGACGGTTATATTGTTTGTAATAATACTGTGCATTCTCTGCTGGTGATTTTCTTGGGTTCAGTGGAATTGTCACAGTTTCTTCATTATAATAGTTCTTCGTTGTGAATTCATCCATGCCTTGTTTGAGCTGATACATGTTGCTCGTTATAAGTTCTCCATAAAGATTCATCTTGTCCATCTGTTTTGTCTGTTCTAGTTCATCAACAAGTTTTGCGAGCTTCTTTTCATTTTTTTGAAGTAATGAATTTAAGTGACGTGAAAGATCATTCGTCTGATTACGGACACGTTCACGCACTGCTCGGTCTTTATAATAGATATCCAGCATCTCGCTTAAATTATGATAAGTTTCGATACTTGTACCGTGCGCTACTGGTCGGAAATAGAAATCTTCTTTGCCATCAATGGAAAACGTTGAAGCATTTGTTTGTAACGTCTGCATAAATCGATTAAATGCGATATCGATATCATTATCCATCGATAGCATCTCCTTGACTGCGAGAGGACTGAATCCTTCAAGTAGTCTTAGTACTGCTTTATGAATAGCGAGCGTGTTGTCAAGCTTGTCACTGATTGTATCTACTGTGAATGGATTTGTCTTTTTGTCTGTCGGTGGGAACTCGTAGTTGAATCCAGGCATTAAAGTACGTGCGCTGTTTGTGTTGGGTGTTAAGTGTTTGAAGCTGTCTAATATTTTATTGCTATCATCTGTTAAGATGATGTTACTATGTTTCCCCATTATTTCCAGATAGAGATGTCGCTTAATACGATCACCAATTTCATCGGTATTATTGATAGTAAAATGAACAATACGGTCATTTCCAATCTGTTCGATACGTTCGACGATACCACCTTCAATATGTTTACGCAGCACACGTAAGAACATCGGAGGTTCAAATGGATTATCGAGCTGATTATTTGTGATTTGCATACGTGCAAAGTTTGGATGTATTGAGAGCATTAATTTTTGATTTTTGCGGTTCGCTCTTATCGTTAAGATGACCGTAAATTGATCGGGTTGTGTAATCTTATTGATTCGTGCTGTTTCTAAAAATGATATTTCTTTAATCATCTGATGCGTAAATAAGCCGTCAAAAGCCATGTCTTCACCTTCTTTTTATAATGTTTATAGTGTAACATGAAATAACAATTTCACAAGGCGAATGTTTCATCTATATTTTTATTCATTTATATGATAAATTTAATTTATATCATTTTTATGAAAGGTCGTAGACATGGATATAGAAAAAGGTTTATTAATTGTATTATCTGGTCCCTCTGGAGTTGGTAAGGGAACTGTGCGTCGTGCGATATTTGAGGATCCGGATACTGATTTCGAATACTCAATTTCAATGACGACTAGAAACAAACGGGAAGGCGAAGTAGATGGTGTAGATTATTTCTTTAAGTCACGTGAAGAATTTGAAACACTGATCGAGCAAGATGCATTTATCGAATATGCTGAATATGTCGGGAACTACTACGGGACCCCTGTACAGTATGTTAAGGATACTATGGAACGTGGTAAGGATGTATTTTTAGAGATTGAAGTTGAAGGAGCAAAGCAAGTCAGAAAGAAATTTCCTGAAGCACTATTCATCTTCTTAGCGCCACCAACACTTGAACATCTAGAGGAACGACTTATCGGTCGTGGCACTGAAAGTCAGGAAGTCATCAATCATAGAATAAGTGAAGCACGTAAAGAAGTGGAGATGATGAATCTCTATGATTACGTAGTGATCAATGATGAAGTGATGGATGCAAAGGAAAAGGTTCAGATGATTGTTGAAGCTGAACATTTAAAACGTGAACGTGTAGAAGCACGATTCAGAAAAATGATACTGGAGGCAAAATAATGTTAAACCCACCATTAGATAAATTAAAAGAAAAAGTGAATTCTAAATATTTAATCGTAACCCTTGCGGCGAAACGTGCACGTGAAATGCAGGATCATCCAGATGTAAAATTGAATGACCGATACCTATCGTATAAACCTGTTGGTCAGTCTTTAGAAGAGATTGCTGCAGGTAAGATTCATATTACAAGCGAACACCCTGAGGAATAGTATAAACTGACAAATGTAATGTTTGTCAGTTTTTTTATAGGAGGAATTTAGACTTATGAAGATTGTATTAGGCGTTACTGGTGGGATTGCGGTATATAAAGCGATAGATTTAACAAGTAAGCTCGTACAGAATGGTCATGAAGTGCGTGTCATCATGACGGAGAGTGCAGAGCAGTTTGTAACGCCACTTGCATTTCAGGCGTTAAGCAGAAATCCTGTATACACAGATATCTTCGTGGAACAGAACCCAGCTGAAATTCAGCATATTGCTCTTGGAGACTGGGCAGATATTATGATCATCGCACCATTAACTGCATCAACGCTCGGTAAGATTGCACATGGTATCAGTGACAATATGCTGACTGCAACTGTACTTGCGTTTACGAAGACGATTTATTTAGCACCTGCCATGAACAGTAATATGTACAATAACCCGGCAGTAACGGACAACATTCAAACGTTACTGAAGCGTGGATTCAAATTCATAGAACCGGGAGAAGGTTTCTTGGCGTGTGGCTATATAGCAAAAGGACGCATGAGCGAACCACTTGATATCATGAAGTTTATTGGTGAAGATAATATAGAAAAAGATTTGCAAGGCAAGAAAGTATTGGTCACAGCAGGACCTACAATTGAAACGATAGATCCAGTGCGCTATTTAACGAACCGTTCATCGGGTAAGATGGGCTATAGTTTAGCTGAAGCAGCAAGCCTGCGAGGTGCAGATGTAACATTAGTATCGACAGACGTAGGAATA
The DNA here is from genome assembly GCF_038095555.1 of Macrococcus psychrotolerans. Taxonomy (NCBI): domain Bacteria; kingdom Bacillati; phylum Bacillota; class Bacilli; order Caryophanales; family Staphylococcaceae; genus Macrococcus; species Macrococcus psychrotolerans. Next base: position 872,122 of record NZ_CP124591.1, read on the forward strand.
CCTGTGCCGAAATGTGTACATCATATTAAGACTGAAAGTGCACAAGATATGTTCAATGCAGTAAAAGATAATATGGAACAGGATATTATTATTAAAGCAGCAGCAGTAGCAGACTATACACCAGTAGAAACACATGACCAGAAATTAAAGAAACAAGAGGGAGATCTCACGATTACATTTAAACGTACAGAGGATATACTGAAATATATTGGTGAGCATAAGACGACACAATTTGTAGTTGGCTTTGCAGCTGAGACAGAGCATGTCGAAATGTATGCACGCGGCAAATTGAACAAGAAAAATGCAGATGTTATTGTTGCAAATAATGTGGGTGATAAATCTATCGGATTTAAATCGAATGACAACGCTGTAACGATGTATTTTAAAGATGGAACGCACATCGATATTCCAAAACAATCTAAGCTTAACATTGCACATGAAATATTATCACATGTAAAAGAGAAGGGATTTAAGTGATTGCAAAAGTTATCGTAGACGTTAATAGTAAACGTGTTGATAAGTTGTTTGATTATTATATTCCGGAACATCTAAAAAGCGATATCGTACCTGGCCAGAGAGTTGTTGTGCCGTTTGGTCCACGAAAAATACAGGGTTATGTTATCACAGTGACGGATAATGCAGAATACGACAAGCTGAAGCCTGTCATTGCGATTCAGGACTTTATACCGGAACTTACGCCTGAATTAATAGATTTAAGTGAGTGGATGAGCTATTCTCACGTCTCAAAGCGTATTGCAGTGCTCGATGCGATGCTGCCAAACGCAGTAAAAGGGAAGTATAAGAAGATATTCCGTTTAATAGATGATGAACGTATGCCGCAAGAACTCAAGCAATATTTTAAAGATGCAACCTTAACACTGGAACGCGCGCAGCAGCTTGAAATTGTTTCGCTGCTCAAGCCATATATTGAATGTGGTGACGTCGTTGAAGATATCGAAGTCTCTCAAAAATACAAGAAAAAAACATTCGTCGGTGTGAAGCTTAATCATTCGAATGTAGATGACATCATTTCACAGCTAAAATCTGAAACGCAGATACGTGCGATCGAACTCATAAATGATGCAGGAGAACTGACATTGATCGAACTGAAAGAAGAGGGCATATCAAACGCTGTAGTCAATAACCTAGTCCAAAAAAGATTTTTAGAAAAAATTAATATTGAAACGACGCGTGATCCATATGCGCATAAAGTGTTCTTTGAAGATAAGGAAAAAGCACTGCATGATGAACAGCAAAGTGCATATAACGCTGTTATGGCAACTATTAATAAAAATCAGTCAGAAACATTCCTGTTACACGGGATTACTGGAAGCGGTAAGACAGAGGTATATCTTCAGCTCATTAAAGAAGTGCTGGACAAAGGACAGGATGCCATCGTACTGGTACCTGAAATTGCGCTGACACCTCAGATGGTAGATCGATTCAAGTCCCGCTTCGGTGATGAAGTGGCCGTACTGCACTCAGGCCTTTCTAACGGTGAACGCTATGATGAGTGGCGCAAGATAAAGATGGGGGAGGCACGCGTATCTGTCGGTGCAAGGTCCAGTATATTCGCACCATTTAAAAATATCGGCATCATCATTATCGATGAAGAGCATGAAACAACATATAAGCAGGAAGACTATCCACGATACCATGCCCGCGAAATTGCAGAATGGCGTGCCAAGTATCACCATTGTCCGCTCGTGCTCGGAAGCGCCACACCATCACTTGAAAGTTATGCACGTGCAGAAAAAGGTGTATATACGAAACTCGAAATGTTAACACGTGCAAACAAATCCGCGATGCCTGAGATGATCGTCTCGAATATGCGAGATGAACTAATGCAGGGAAATCGTTCGATGTTCTCCGGCGTACTGCATGATAAGATTCAGGAGAAGATTGATAAAGGAGAGCAAGTCGTGCTCTTCTTAAATAGAAGAGGGCACGCACAGTTTATGCTATGCCGTGACTGCGGACACGTACCGATGTGCCCGAATTGTGACATTAGTTTAACGTATCATAAATATACGGATGAGCTGAAATGTCATTATTGTGGACATAAGGAACCACCTGTTAATATATGTCCGAGCTGTGAAAGTGAACATATACGCGAAATGGGTGTCGGTACGCAGAAAGTTGAAGAGATAATTTATCAGACGTTCCAAAATGCAAAAGTCATCCGTATGGATAATGATACGACGCGTAAGAAAGGTGCACATGAACGACTGCTTGAACAGTTTAAAAACGGAGAAGCAAATATTTTACTCGGTACACAGATGATTGCAAAAGGACTGGATTTCCCGAACATTACACTCGTTGGCGTACTGAACGCCGATACGATGCTCAATTTACCGGACTTCAGAGCAAGCGAGAAAACATTCCAGCTCATAACACAAGTCGCTGGACGCGCTGGACGAAGTGAAAAGACAGGCGAGGTCGTCATTCAGACATATAATCCTGAACATTATGCGATTCAGCACGCAGTAAATTATGACTATAAAGCATTCTTTAAAGAGGAGATGGAATACAGAAGACTCGGCAAGTATCCGCCGTACTTCTATATGATCTATCTTAATATGCAGCATCATAATTTAAAGACCGTACTGACCGAAAGTAAGCATATACATGATATATTAGTGCAGCACCTATCACCAAAAGCATATGTACTCGGACCCGCACCGAGTCCAATTGCACGAATTAATAATCAGCATCGTTTCCAGATATTGATTAAGTTTAAATCAGAACCCGAACTGTTAAAGGCACTTAACTATCTGGATGACCGTTACCATGAACTGTTTGTGAAAGATAAGTTCTCGCTGCATATAGATATAAACCCGTATATGATGATGTAATCATTCGTCATCTCTCTTAAAATATAGTAAAATAACACTAAGTGCTCTCTTTAACTTTGTTTAAGGAGAGTTTTATCATTTATATCAATACGTGGTAATACAGTGCGTTTTCATGTAAAATAGAATGATTGAAGATATAAAGGAGAAGTTACGTGATTAAACAATTAATAGAAGAACAAAACCCATTGTTACATCGTGAAGTTAAGGATGTTACGCAGTTTGATGCGAGTCTAAAGGCATTGATCAAAGATTTAGAAGATACATTATTCCATCATGATGGCGTTGGGATTGCTGCACCTCAGATTGGTGTGGATTTAAAGGTTGCATTAGTAGATATGGAATCAGACGGTATATTGCAACTTGTGAACCCGAAGATTGTTTCCTATTCAGAAGAGACGGAAAGTGATGTAGAAGGATGTCTGTCAATTCCTGGTGTATTCGGTCTTGTCGATCGTTCGATTGAAATTGTAATCGAAGCAAACGATCTAGATGGTAATAAGATTGAAATGACTGCGTATGATGATATTGCGCGTATTATTCAGCATGAAGTAGATCACTTATACGGGAAACTGTTCACAGAAAAGATGACGAAACAGTTAACTGAGGAAGAACTGGAGGAGATGTACGGTGAGTAAGATTATATTTATGGGTACGCCTGACTTTTCAGCACCAATCTTAAAGGCATTACACGAATCATATGGGGTGAGTCTCGTTATTACACAGCCGGATAAGCCTGTCGGGCGTAAACGCGTACTAACACCGCCTCCTGTTAAGGTGATGGCAGAAAGCTTAGGCATTGAAGTGTACCAGCCGGAATCGATGAAAAGTGATGAAGCATTCGAGAAAGTGCTTGCGCTCAGTCCAGATTTAATCGTTACTGCTGCTTTCGGTCAGATTTTACCGGAGCGCGTTCTTGAGATTCCGCGTCTCGGTTGTATTAATGTACATGCGTCGCTGTTACCGAAGTATCGTGGCGGTGCACCGATTCATAAAGCGATTATTAATGGTGAGAAGTATTCGGGTGTGACGATTATGTATATGGTGAAACGTCTTGATGCAGGAGATATGATTGACACTGTGAAAGTTCCGATAGAAGTTGATGATACAGTCGGAACACTTCACGACAAGTTAAGCGATGCAGGAACGCAGCTATTACTTGAAGTAATGCCTAGCGTACTGGATGGCACGAATAGTCGTACATCCCAGAATGACAGTGAAGCGACATTTGCCTCTAACGTCAGTCGTGAAGAAGAATTTGTTACATTTGACCGCAGTGCACTTGAAGTGCATAACCATATTCGCGGGCTAAGTCCATGGCCTGTTGCATTTGCGAACTTTGATGGTAAGGTTATGAAGCTGTGGGCTTCAGAAATTGCTGAGGGCAGTGGTGTACCTGGAGAAATTATTCAGGCAGACAAGTCTGGTATAGTTATTGCGACGAATGATAGAGCAGTGCGTATTACATCATTACAGCCTGCTGGTAAGAAACGCATGGATGCTGCAAGTTTTGTTGCAGGTGCGAAGTCACAACTTGTTGGGATGAAGTTTAATGAAGCATAATGTGAGAAGTGTCGCACTTGAAATACTGGATGCAGTTTTAACAGAAGGTGCATATAGTAATCTACTGATTAATGAAGCGATAAAGAAAGGTTATGTTGAACCTGTTGACCGTGCGCTCTTAACGGAACTTGTATATGGCACGCTGCAGCGTAAACTGACGTTAGAATTTTATGCGGCGCCGTATATTAAGACGAATATTAAAGGGTGGATGAGAAGACTTATACTTATGAGTATTTATCAGTCTGTCTATTTAGATAAAGTGCCGGATCATGCCATCATCAATGAAGCGGTGGAGATAACGAAGCGCCGAGGCTCAGTGGGTGGTGCGAATACGGTAAATGCAATTTTGAGAAACTTTCAGCGTAATCCGTTACGTGATTTAAATGAAATAAAGGATGACCTAAAGCGTTTAAGTGTTGCAACAAGTACACCACTTTGGCTGATAAAGCACTGGAATACACACTTTGGATTTGACACAACGCGTGAGATGGCGGAAGAATTTCTAAATTATCCGGATACGACAGTTCGTGTGAACACGACGAAGATTACGCCAGAAGATGCAATAAAACGTCTGACTGAAGCGGGTTACACTGTTAAACAATCAGAAATTCTACCTGAATGTTTAACAATCGATGGACCGCCTATCGTGCAGCATGAATTATTTAAACATGGTTTCTTAAGTGTTCAGGATGCTTCAAGTATGCTTGTTGCGAATGTGCTGGATCCACAACCGGATGAAACAATACTTGATGCATGTAGCGCACCAGGTGGTAAAGCTTGTCATATTGCAGAGAAGATGAACAGAACAGGACATATTGATAGTCACGACGTTCATCCACATAAGATAGATCTAATCCAGTATAATATCACACGACTATCACTGCGTAATATTCATCCGAGCGTGCACGATGCAACAGTTCCGTTTGATAAACAGTATGATCGTGTATTAGTGGATGCACCGTGCTCGGGCTTTGGTGTAATGAAACGTAAACCAGAGATAAAGTATGAGAAGACACAGAAGGATATCGATACGCTTTGGCCACTGCAGCTTGAAATATTGAAAAATGTGGCTAACGCAGTGAAACCTGGTGGTGTTCTCGTATATTCCACTTGTACGATCGAACAGATGGAAAATGAAAACGTTGTGTATTCATTTATCAAACAAAATGAAGACTTTGAAATAGAAGCGATTGAACTACCGGTTATCGGTAAGAAAAAATTGTTGCAGGTGTTGCCGCAAGACTTTAATTCTGACGGCTTCTTCATTGCAAAACTAAGAAGGAAGTGTAAATAATGGCATTATTAGAAAAGAAAAATAAAAAGTTCATGCCGAACTTTGATAAACCCTCAATTTATTCATTACAACTCGGAGAATTAAAAGAATGGCTGGCAACGCATGGTCAGCAAAGCTTTAGAGCGAAACAGATTTACGACTGGTTATACGTAAAACGTGTTAACTCATTTGAAGAGATGTCAAATTTATCGAAAGAACTGCGTAAAGTGTTAGAGGATAACTTTACGATGACAACGTTAAAAACTGTTGTTAAGCAGGAAAGTAAAGATGGGACAATTAAATTTCTATTTGAATTACAGGATGGATATACGATTGAAACAGTGTTAATGCGTCATGATTATGGCAATTCAGTGTGTGTGACAACGCAAGTAGGCTGCCGTATCGGTTGTACGTTCTGTGCATCAACTCTAGGTGGTTTGAAACGAAATCTAGAAGCTGGCGAAATTGTTGCACAAGTACTAAATGTTCAAAAAGCATTAGACGAAGTAGAGGAACGAGTAAGCCATGTCGTTATTATGGGTATTGGTGAACCATTTGAAAACTATGAAGAGATGATGGATTTCTTAAAGGTTATTAATCATGATGATGGTCTTAATATCGGTGCGCGACATATTACAGTATCTACATCAGGCATCATCCCACGTATCTATGACTTTGCCGATGAAGAACTGCAGATCAACTTTGCACTTAGTTTACATGGACCAAATAACGATATTAGAAGTCGCTTAATGCCGATTAACCGCGCTTATGATCTAGAGAAGTTAATGGAGTCAATAGAATACTATGTCAATAAAACAGGACGCCGTATTACTTTTGAATATGGATTATTCGGTGGTGTGAACGATCAGGTTCATCACGCTAAAGAATTAGCCCAGCTGATTAAACACCTAAACTGCCATGTCAATTTGATCCCTGTAAATCATGTGCCTGAACGTGACTATGTTCGTACTCCGAAAGAAGATATCTTTAAGTTTGAAAAAGAATTAAAACGCAATGGAATCAATGCTACAATTAGACGTGAACATGGCTCTGATATTGACGCAGCTTGTGGTCAGTTAAGAGCGAAAGAGAGACAAGAAGAAACGAGGTAGAGATATGCATGCACGCTTTTTTACCGATATCGGTCCAGTAAGAGCAAGAAATGAAGACGCAGGTGGCGTTTATTATAATCATACAGGCCAGATGTTAATGGTGATTTGCGATGGTATGGGCGGACATAATGCAGGAAATGTTGCCAGTGCATTGGTCAACGATATGCTTAAATCACGTTTTGAAGAAGAAAATTTCATAGAGTTTGAATATGCAGAAAGCTGGCTTAGAAATAACATCGCTGAAATTAATCGTGAGCTCTATAAACAATCTCATTTGAATGACGATAACCAGGGTATGGGGACGACACTTGTCTGCGCATTGCTTTACGATAATCATGTGGTCATCGCGAATGTCGGAGATTCAAGAGCCTATCTTATAAATGAACGAGAGCTTAGACAAGCGACCAGTGACCATACGTTTGTCAACCATCTTCTTTTGGCTGGGGGTCTGACGAAGGAAGAGGCGAAACATCATCCTCAACGTAATGTAATTACAAAAGTTATGGGGAGTGATAAACATTTGCATCCTGATGTATTTGTATATGATTTTAATAGATATAATTATATTATGTTAACTTCTGATGGATTGACAGATTATGTTGAAGAAACACAGATACATGACATATTTAAATCTATTAATCTAATCGAAGATATCGGTAATCAGCTGATTGAGACTGCTATAAACAGCGCTGCTAAAGACAATATTTCGATTGTGATCGCTTCTTTAAAAGGGGGCATGTAACATGCTCGGTACGATCGTTAGTGAACGTTATAAGCTTCTAAAGTATATTGGCGGAGGCGGCATGAGTAGCGTGTATCTTGCTCAAGACATTATCCTGAATCAGAGGGTTGCGGTTAAGATAATTAATATTCCTCACGTTGATGTTGAACGTGCTGTTCAAAGATTTCAGAGGGAAGTTCAAAACGCTACGACATTGTCTCATCCAAATATTGTTAAAGTGCTTGATGTAGATGAAGATGAGCGACACTATTATTTAGTCATGGAATACGTAGAAGGTCCAACCCTCCATGAATATATACAGCAGCATGGCCCATTATCACCTGAAGAATCTGTATTTTTTACTAAACAGATTTTGAGAGGGATTGAACATGCTCATTCATACCGTATTGTGCATCGTGATATTAAACCGCAAAATATATTGATGACAGACAATAAAGAGCTTAAGATTTCCGATTTTGGGATCGCACGTGCACTGAGTGAGACAGCGATGACTCAGACAAATCATATTATGGGGAGCGTCCATTATCTCTCTCCAGAACAAGCAAAAGGAATCAGGACCGATGAGTCAAGCGATATCTACTCCATAGGTATCGTGCTATTTGAAATGCTTACTGGGCATCCCCCCTTTGAAGGGGAGTCCGCAGTTGGTATCGCGATTAAACATATCCAGGAGACGATTCCTTCGATTCGTGAGGAAAATAGCGCTATACCCCAAAGCCTTGAAAATGTAGTCAATAAAGCAACGATGAAAGATAAGCTCAGAAGGTATCGAACGACTCAGGAGATGTATGAAGACGTAACAACTGCGCTTGATGCTAGCAGAACTAAAGAAGATAAAGTAGCAGAGATAGACGATAAGACAAAGATGATTCCTATTGTTAAAGACAGTAGGACTGAGACCCCATCTGTTAAGGAAAGTTCGATTCATAAGGAGCAATACGTTGAGAAACCAGCAAATAAAAAGCGGTGGCTTTTATGGCTTGTTCCATTGATCCTTATGTTTACCTTAAGTACCGTTGTATATGCGGCTCTATTCAAAGTATATAAAGTAACGGTCCCTGAACTAAATGGAAAATCTTTAACACAGGCAACTCAAATTTTAGACGATAATAATTTGAGAAAAGGCGAGGTCAGCTACACGTTTACAAATGAAGACGAAAAAAATCAAGTTGTTGATACAAAGCCACTTGCCGGTAATAAGATAGATGCACATTCGAAAGTAGATTTAAAAATCTCAAAAGGGGCTAAAACTTTCACTATTGGTGACTACGTCGGGGAAAATATTAAGGATGTAAAGAAAGAACTGGAAAAACAGCAGCTTAAGCGCATTAAACTGAAAGAAACCTTTGACATGGCTTCCTCCGGAGAGATTCTGAAACAAAGTGTAACTGCTGGTACTAAAGTTATTCCTGAGGATACAGAGATAATTCTGACAGTTTCTAAAGGTACAGAACAAGTATATGTTCCTGATTTTACGGGGCAGTCCTACGATATTGCAAAAAAGGAACTAGAAGCGCTCGGTTTTATTGTCAATGTGGCGCAAAGTACAACTTCTGTATCGATACCAAAGGGCAGAATTATTTCTCAGGATATACGTAATATAAATTATCAATACGGCTCAATCATCAATTTCGTTATATCTAAAGGTAAGGAAAGTTCTTCCGAGGACAAGGCATCATCAGAAAAACCAAAAGAAAAGAACGATACGAGCGCTTCCAATTATGACAAATCATATTTTGGAACATTTACGATTCCATACCGTGGAGAAGGTTCTAAGCAGAAAGTTGAAATCTTTATTCAGGATAAAGATAATGATATAGACAAAGTGTATGAATCATATAAGACGACAGAGAGCACGACAAAGAATTTTAATCTCACAATAGGTAAGGATAAAGAGGGAATCATCCTCGTAAAAGTTGATGGTAAGACGTATATGAATGAACACATCAATTATAATGAACTCGGTAATTAACTGGATGCAGGTGCATCCAGTTTTTTTCTTTTGCTTTTCAATGTATAATAACTATAAAAGGGGGAGTGTCTATGAAATATCATCATATTTTTAAAGCTGTATCAGAAAAAATTAGTGAGGTATTACATATACATGATGAAGCAACGAAAGAGCTCTATACGACGATTGTGAAGCAGCTAGCTCCTGGTAACGATTTTACCTTCGCTGAAATTATGAAAGAATATCTTGCAGAATATCAGCAGAAAAGTTTTAAGTTTTATCAACATCAACGTCATAGCGGATTCGTAGTAAATAGAATAGACGAGGGACTTGAAGTGATTGAAGTGAATGAGGATACACGATTTGTAACCGGGGATATTATTACACATTTAAGCGGTGATGCTGTTGATGTATTGAGTGACCGTTACCGCAAGCAGCTCTTTCATGATACGTTCCATAAACAAGAATGGGCACCCCTAATCATGAAGCAGCACGATGCAGATATAAGGAGAGGAAGTGAGCATTATCACTTCACATTAAATAGCTATGCGTTACCTGAACCTCAAGTTCTTATCCGAGATACATATCAGCAGATTACTATCTATGCACCGGATCAACTTGTGAATATTCAAGAAACTATCATTAAAGATACTCCAATTATACTAGACTTAAGATACACAAAGGGGGTACAGCAACTATATGATATCCAGCCGGAAATCATATTGATCAGCAGACATACTGAAGGAAGTGCTGAAGCCTTTGCCTCTAACAGTGATGCATTAAAAGTAGGTGAAGAGACTTTTGGTGCATTAAGTGTGTATGAAACACTTGAATTAGGACCATATACTTTTGAATATGGTATAACCGGTGAAAGAACAGCATATCCGGATGTAGAAATTGATAATGAAGCTGCACAAGATAAGATTTTAGAATATGCAGTGAATCATGTTAGAAATATCTAATTAAGGGTAGAGTTTACTATTGATTACATAAATATGGAGGGTATAACAATGAGTAAAAGAATTCCTAAAGATAGAGGTATTGATAATTCATTCAAGATTATGAAAGAAGGCTATGAATACGTTCCCGCACGTATGAAGAAATTCAATACGAATATTTTCGAAACGCATGTTTTAGGAGGTAAAGCTGCTGTTGTTATCAGCGGTAAAGACGCAGCTGAATTATTTTATGATAACGATAAGACAGAACGTAAAGGTACATTACCTAAACGTGTTGTAAAGACGTTGTTCGGTAAAGGTGCAATACATACTACAGCGGGTAAGACGCATATTGATCGTAAGGCATTATTTATGTCTCTTATGACCGATGAAAACTTAGCCTACTTAAGAAAGCTTGCGCGTATTTACTGGTTCCAGAACATTGAGCATATGCAATATAAACAAAAAGTAAATGTCTATGAAGAAGCAACTGAACTGCTTACTAAAGTTGGACTACGCTGGGCAGGTATTGCTGATAACCCTGATAATATCAAAAAGATGGCAGATGACATGAATAAGATGATTGATTCATTCAGTGCGATTGGTTCATTATATGGCGGCTATCGTGAAGCGAAAAAAGCACGTGCACGTGTCGAGCAATTTCTGGAGGATCAAATTAGAGCTGTGCGTAAAGGAAAGATTCATCCGGAAAAAGGAACTGCCTTATATGAATTTAGTCACTGGGAAGATATGAACGGTAAACCAATGGACGCAAGACTTTGCGCGGTTGACTTGATGAATGTCATACGTCCGCTTGTCGCAATCAATAAGTTTGTGAGCTTTGGTGTGCTAGCGTTGCACGAGTTTCCTGGAGAACGTGTTCGTGTTGCATTAAACGAAGAGGATTATGCATATAAATTCGTGCAGGAAGTAAGAAGATATTATCCGTTCGTTCCATTCCTGCCAGGTAAAGCGAAAGAAAATATTACATTTGATGGTTACAAGATTAAAAAAGATACGATGATGCTCCTGGATATCTATGGTACATTACATCGAGACGATTTATTCAGTGAACCTGAAAGATTTAATCCTTACCGCTTTGAGAACTGGGACGGAAGCCCATTTGATCTGATCCCTCAAGGCGGAGGAGATTATTACACAAATCACCGCTGTGCAGGTGAATGGATGACGATCATCATTATGGAAGAAACAATGAAATTCTTTGCAAATGAAATCTCTTATGATGTACCACCTCAAGACTTTACAGTGGATACGACAAAGTTCCCTGGTAAAGTGGCTTCTGGAATGGATATTGAAAATATAAGGGTGAATATCGACCGTACAAAATAAAATGACTGAGGCGTGCGCCTCAGTCATTTTATTTTGTGATTTCACCTTGCCAGTCATCCATCCCTTGGTCGACTACTGTAATGTTTAAATTCTCATTATCGAGATATTCAGCAGCCTGAAGCGCACGTCCTCCACGCTTACAGATGATGATGTATTCATCTTCATCATTAAATGAATCGACTGAAGCAGGAATTGTATCCAGTGGGATATTCTTTGCACCTTTAATATGCCCTTCATTATATTCTTCTGGTGTTCTTACATCAATAATATGTGCTTCTGTACCAATCTGTAACGCATCTATTGTAATATGTTTCATATTATTTTCCTCCTTTTTTGTTTATCATACACTGTTTAGGCTAAAATTAAAAATATAACAAAAGAGGTGATGAAGATAATATTATTTACGAATCCATTGGACAGGGTGCAGGAATTTATTGCAGATAAAGAAGCACAGTTACATCATATGATTGATATGCTCACGACGATGATTCTATTAGGTTTTGGATCTATTCTGGTTATTTTAGGATTTACTTTATATTTGCTTTACAAAATATACAGACAGACGAGTAAGCATTATGTCGATCGAATTAAAGCTGAGGTTGAAAAAGAGCTCATTCAAAAGTATAACCTTGAGCTTAAAGAGGAATATAAATCATACTTACAAAAAAGAGTTGACTGACCACTTCGAATTCTAGAAGTGGTTTTATATATATTCACAGCTAAGAGAATGTTATAATTTAAGTGAATATTAAGAAGAGGTGATATGTATTAAAGGTCAGATTATAAAAGCATTAAGTGGTTTCTATTATGTGAAAAGTGAGGCGAAAATATATCAGTGCCGTGCGAGAGGTAATTTTAGAAAACGCGGTATTTCTCCGTTAGTAGGTGATTTTGTAGAATTTCAAGTTGAAAATGAGACGGACGGCTATATCTTGTCTATTGATGAAAGGAACAACAGTATGGTACGTCCACCTGTAGCAAACATTGATCGCGTAATCGTGGTTCTAAGTGCAAAAGAACCTGAATTCAGCTTGAATTTACTGGACAAGTTTCTCGTTAAAGTCGAATCTTATGGCATTGAACCTGTAATTCTTGTGACAAAGAAAGACCTGATTAATAAAGAAGAGGCATTATTTATTGAACGTGCACTAAACCAGTATGAATCTATCGGATATGAAACTTATTTTGTGACCAATTTGAATGAACAGTCTTATGACGCACTCGTTCAAGGAATCACTGTGCTGGCAGGCCAATCAGGTGTGGGTAAGTCTTCGTTTATCAATAGCCTCATTCCTGATGCTAATTTAAATACCGGTGTCATCAGTAACGCTTTAAATCGTGGTAAACATACGACAAGGCATGTCGAACTAATACCACTACAAAATGGTTATATTGCAGATACACCAGGGTTTAGTTCTCTTGAACTTGATAACATCGATAAGTATGAACTTAAAAATATGTTCCCGGATTTTGTTAAGCTTTCGCCTCAATGTAAGTTTAGAGAATGCCTGCATCTTAATGAACCGAAATGCGCGATAAAGACAGCGCTGGCAACAGGTGAAATACTGCAATCAAGGTATGATCATTATTTACAGATGATGTCTGAAATTGAGAATAGAAAGGTGAGATATTAATGAAAGTAGCTCCAAGCTTGTTGTCCTGTAATTTTCTTGAATTGAAAGAGGAAATAGCTGACCTCCATGCAGCAGGTGCAGATTACCTTCATTTTGATGTGATGGATGGCCAATTTGTTCCGAACATTTCTTTTGCTTTTCCAGTATTACAGCAAATTAGAAGTATAACAGATCTGACGATTGATACACATTTGATGATACAAGATCCGGAACGGTATATTCAAGCATTTGCTGATGCAGGCAGTGATATTATCACTGTGCATGTAGAATCTACGAAGCATATTCATAGAGCGTTGCAGATGATTCGAAATGCTGGCAAGAAAGCAGGGATTACACTTAATCCAGGAACGCCGGTCGAATCGATTATCCCGGTTCTTGATATGGTTGATCTTGTTCTCGTTATGACAGTTAATCCAGGTTTCGGTGGTCAGTCATTTATCAAGAGTGGTGTTGATAAGATTCGTTCCTTAAATGAATATCGAAATAAGCATGGACTTTCATATGAAATAGAAGTTGATGGCGGTGTCAATGAAGATACAGCACTTTTATGTAAAGCAGCCGGTGCTGATGTGCTTGTAGCAGGTTCTTATTTCTTTAAGCATGATGATTATAAAGTACCAGTAAAGATATTGAAAGGAGAAGTAGGATGAATCTTCATATATTATGTACGCAGCTGGAAGTAGATGAATCGATATTTGAGATGTATGGAAGTGATGACTGGATAGGTGTGGATTATGGTGCGTTGATGCTGATTGATCATAACATTCGACCAATCGCAGCATTTGGAGATTTCGATTCTATTGATGAGACAGAGAAATTACGTATAGAGTCTGTTATCGATATCGACCTTCTTCCTGCTGAAAAGAATGAAACAGACCTTGAAGTTGCAATGCAGTATGCGAAAGACTTAGAATACAACAAAGTATTTATTCATGGTGCGACGGGCGGAAGACTCGATCATTTTCTTGGAAACCTGCAGACATTATTGCATCCAGAAATATTATTGTCGGCAAGCGAATTTCATATCGTTAATGCGTATAATACGATTCAGGTACTTACTGCAGGCACACACATTATTGAACATGAACCTGATAAAAAGTATATATCCTTTATTCCGGTGAATGACGGAGTAACTTTGACACTTGAAGGATTTAAATATGATGCTGATCGCCTGGAAGTGAATCTTGGAATTACAAGAACGATTTCAAATGAATTTGTTGAGCGTCGTGCGCAAGTTACGGTAGAACAAGGGATGGTTTATTGTATACAAAGTACAGAGCAATAAAAAAAGACCTTTCACACAAAGGTCTTTTTTGTATCTATATATTCAATTAAACGCGAGTCACTTTACCTGATTTTAATGCACGAGCTGAAACCCATACACGTTTAGGCTTACCATCTACTAAGATGCGGACTTTTTGTAAGTTAGCTCCGAAGCGACGTTTGCTGTAGTTCATTGCGTGAGAACGATTGTTACCTGTTACGGCTTTACGACCTGTAACATGACATACTTTAGCCATTGTTTTTGCCTCCTTTAATAGAATATAGAGATACACTTATCTTTTACATACCATAATAATTTAACATAATTCAATATGTAATGCAATAAATTTTTGTTTATCAGTTGTAACAATAGAGTAAAAATTACAGTAGTTACTTAAGATAATATTATATATAATATTATTTTTACCTTTAAACAATAGATTTCTTGTAATTATGAATATTTATTGATTATAATAATATGACGAGTGTATAAACAAGGGAGGCAATGAAATGACATTAGAAATAACAAATGAATTTGGTTCAATCGATATCTCTAGCGATGTTATCGCAACGATTGCAGGTGGAGCGGCAGTTGAATGTTATGGTATCATCGGTATGGCAAGTAAACATCAGGTTAGAGATGGTATTGCAGATATTTTAGGGCGTGACAACTATTCTAAAGGTGTTATCGTAACAAATAATAACGGTACTTTAGATGTTGATATGTATATTATTGTTGCATATGGCACAAAAATTTCTGAAATTGCAAGTAATGTACAATCGACAGTTAAATACACTTTAGAACAAACTTTAAACTTAACGGTTAATTCAGTAAACATATACATTCAAGGTGTACGTGTCATCAAACTGGATGATGAAGAATAGGGAGGATTTCATAATGAAAACAATTGACGGCAAGCTATTTGCTGAAATGATCATCACAGGAGCAAATAACTTATCTCAAAATGCAGACTATGTAGATTCACTGAACGTCTTTCCGGTACCAGATGGTGATACTGGAACGAATATGAATCTTTCGATGAGTTCAGGTGCGAAAGAAACTGAGGAGAATATTGAAGCACATATTGGAAACGTTGGAATTGCATTCTCAAAAGGTTTATTAATGGGAGCACGTGGGAATTCGGGCGTTATTCTATCACAGCTATTCAGAGGGTTTTCTAAGTATATCGAAGCGGAGAGTGCGATAGACGCCCAAAAATTTGCTAAAGCATTTCAAGCAGGTGTAAAAACAGCTTATAAGGCAGTAATGAAACCCGTTGAAGGTACCATTCTTACAGTTGCCCGTGAAGCTGGAGAAGCTGCTATGAAGGCTAGTGAATCAACGGATGACTGTATCGTAATTATGGAAGCGCTCGTTAAAGCTGGGAACGAATCATTAAAGCGTACACCAGACCTACTTCCAGTATTAAAAGAAGTTGGGGTAGTAGATAGCGGCGGTCAGGGTTTGATGTATGTCTATGAAGGATTCCTTGCTGTTTTAAAGGGTGAAACAATTGCAGCACCTGTTAAGCGAGATATTAATGACGACTTTATTAATGATGATCATGACTTCGGTGATGTGGTTAAAACTGAAGACATCGTACCAGGATTCTGTACTGAATTTATGGTTCGATTTAAAGATGGAATGAAACCATTTAATGAAGATGGTTTCAGAGAAGATATGTCTAAGTTTGGTGACTCGCTCCTTGTGATTTCTGATGAAGAAATCGTTAAAACGCATGTTCACTCAGAAACACCTGGGGAAGCATTAACATATGGTAGTCAATATGGAGAGATTATCAAGATTAAGATAGAGAATATGCGTGAACAGCATCGCGAAGTGCTACGTAAGCGTGGTATTAAGGAAACTAAAAACGAGATTGAGAAAGTAGAAAAAGCGTTGATCACAATTTCTATGGGTGAGGGTATTACTGAGTTATTCAGGTCAATTGGTGCAACGCATGTTATTAGCGGTGGACAGACGATGAATCCATCTACTG
This sequence comes from Macrococcus psychrotolerans, assembly GCF_038095555.1. Classification (NCBI taxonomy): domain Bacteria; kingdom Bacillati; phylum Bacillota; class Bacilli; order Caryophanales; family Staphylococcaceae; genus Macrococcus; species Macrococcus psychrotolerans. Next base: position 888,800 of record NZ_CP124591.1, read on the forward strand.
AAGATATTGTAAAGATTATTGAAGCAAGTGGATGTAAAGAAGCGGTCGTTCTACCGAATAATAAGAACATAATTATGGCTGCAGAACAAGCAGCTCAAGTTGTGGATATTCCTGTAGCAGTAGTGCCGTCTAAGACAATACCACAAGGATTAGGTGCGATGCTTGCATACAATCCGGAAGCATCTAGTGATGACAATAAGGCATCAATGACAGAAGCGATGCAGCATGTGAAGTCAGGTTCCGTTACATATGCTGTCAGAGATACGACTATTGATGGTGTTAATATTGAGAAAGATGCATTTATGGGTATTAATGAGAGTAAGATTACGGTATCGGATAAAGATCAGAACAAAGTATGTATTGAATTATTGAAATCAATGATTGATGAAGATGCAGAAATTGTTACGATCATTAAAGGAATCGATGCTGCAGATGAAAATGTTGCTGCCATTGAAAATTTCTTAAGTGAAAATTATGAAGATATTGAAATTGAAATACAAGATGGAAAACAGCCTATATATAGCTTTATGTTTTCTGTAGAATAAGTTAATCTATATGTATTAGAACTACACTTTAAAGTGTAGTTCTTTTTAATGGATAAGGGGGAGCTTTATGAAATATAGAAGTGTATTTGATATTATCGGCCCGGTGATGGTGGGTCCATCATCTTCACATACAGCAGGTGCAGTCAGAATCGGTTTAGTTGCCAGAGATTTATTTGGAAGGATGCCGGATGCTGTTGATATCTATTTATATGGTTCATTTATGGAAACATATAAAGGACATGGAACAGATGTGGCATTAGTTGCAGGTCTGTTAGGTTTTGATACGGATGACAGTCGTATTCCAAAAAGCGTTGAACTTGCGGAAGAAGCAGGATTACAGATAAATTTTATTGAGATGACAGAAGAAAGAAGTCACCCTAATACTGCCGTTCTCAACATGAGAAGTCATGATCAGCAGCTCTCTATCGAAGGCATTTCAATTGGAGGGGGTAAGATTGAAATAGTTGCATTAAATGGTTTTCCGATTGCAATTTCGGGGAATTATCCTGCGTTACTCGTATTTCATAAAGATACGTTCGGCACGATTGCGAAAGTTACAAGTATTCTTAGCGACCACAAAATTAATGTCGGTCAGATGCAGGTCTCACGTAAGGAAAAAGGCGACCTTGCTTTAATGACATGTGAACTAGATGATGAGATAACAGATGATGTACTAGAGCAGATTAGGCGTTGTGAGGGTATTCAGACTGTAACGTTGATGACAGAATCATAGAGGGGAGAAGTTATGTTTAAAAGCGTAGAAGAACTGATACATATTTGTGAGACAGAAAATAAAAGCATAGCAGACGTTATGATTGCACAAGAGATGGCTGTAAGTAAGCTTGATTACGAAACAGTAATGTCGAATATGGAAAGAAATTTAATCGTAATGGAACAAGCTGTAGCGCGTGGTCTGGATGGTGTTACAAGTCCTACAGGTTTAACTGGAATGGATGCGGTGAAGTTACGAAATTATATTGCAAAGGGCAATACGTTGAGTGGCGCGACCTTGCTGGATGCAGTTTCAAAAGCGGTTGCGACAAATGAAGTGAACGCTGCCATGGGATTAATTTGTGCAACACCGACTGCTGGCAGTGCTGGAGTAGTACCAGGAACATTATTTGCTATGAAAGCAAGACTGAATCCATCGCGTGAACAGATGATTAAATTCTTGTTTACGACTGGAGCATTTGGATTTGTTGTGGCTAATAATGCCTCTATCTCCGGTGCTGCAGGGGGGTGTCAGGCAGAAGTAGGCAGCGCAGCAGCTATGGCAGCAGCAGCGATCGTAGAGATGGCTGGTGGCTCGCCACAGATGAGTGCACATGCATTCAGTATTTGTCTTAAGAATATGCTGGGTCTTGTATGTGATCCTGTAGCTGGACTTGTAGAAGTACCGTGTGTAAAAAGAAATGCAGCTGGTGCATCCAACGCTATTGTATCAGCAGATATGGCGCTTGCAGGTGTGGAGAGCAGAATTCCGACAGATGAAGTAATTGAAGCGATGTATAAGATAGGTTTAACAATGCCAAGTGCACTGCGTGAGACAGGTCGTGGAGGTCTTGCAGGCACTAAGACTGGCCAGGAAATGAAGGAAAGAATCTTTGGAAAATCAGCATCTTCTAATAACAGATAGTACATTGAAGGAGTTAAGAGGTGTCGGCCCGAAATCTTTAGAGAGTCTCAATTCACTCAATATACATTCTATTGAAGACCTCATATTATATCTGCCTTATAAATATGAAGATGAAACCGTCATTAATTTACATGAAGCCGAAGAGGGTGCAAAAATAACGGTGCAGGGTGAAATTTACTCTGCGCCTGTTTTGGCTCATTTTGGGCGCGGAAAATCTAAAGTATCATTCCATATGATGGTTGACAATGTCGCGGTGAAGATAGAATTCTTTAATCAGATGTATGTGAAGCGGATTGCAGAGATAGGCAAGACGGTCAAAGTCACCGGCAAATGGAACAGATCAAAGCAAGTGATTCAAGGCAGTAAAATATCAGAAGATGAACATTCAGGTGTGCAGCTTGTCCCGCAATATAGTCTGAAAGGTTTGATTAAGCGAGCGCAGTTTAGAAAAATGATTGACAGCGCGTTTCAGACCGTGAAAATTCATCCCTTTTTGCCGGATCACTTAAAAGTGAAATATAAACTCTGGGATCTGGATCAATCGCTATATGAGTTACATATTCCTTCAAACCATAAACATTTGCAGCAGGCACGTAGAAGTTTTGCTTTTTGTGAATTATTACTCTTTCAGCTTAAGATGCGTATGCTTAATCAGCTTGAACAAAGCGGGGCGCCACATAGCAAGGTCGATTATGATATTACGAAGGTTAAGGCGTTTATTGATACGCTGCCCTTCGAACTGACAGATGCACAAAAACAAGTTGTCAATGAAATATTTCGGGATATGAAGCATGAATTTCGCATGAATAGGCTGCTCCAAGGTGACGTAGGATCAGGGAAGACTATTGTTGCTGCAATTTGCATGTATGCATTAATGACTGCAGGTAGACAAAGTGCATTGATGGTACCGACAGAAATACTAGCTGAACAGCATGCAGAAAGTTTATCTGAAATCTATGGTGAATCACTAAACATTGCGCTTCTTACAAGTTCAGTCAAAGGTAAAAAGCGGAGATTAATTTTAGAAGCGTTAGAATGTGGCGATATCGATATCATTGTAGGTACACATGCGCTTATCAGTGAACCCGTGCAATTTCATGATCTCGGTTTAGTTATCACCGATGAGCAGCATAGGTTTGGAGTAAATCAACGTAAATTATTACGTGAAAAAGGCAATGATGCAAATGTACTCTTTATGACGGCTACACCGATACCACGTACATTAGCAATCTCTGTATTTGGTGAACTTGACGTTTCAACGATTAAACAGATGCCAAAAGGACGTAAACCCATTATTACAGAATGGGCGAAACATGAGGAAATTGAAATTGTCCATGATAAGACTGCACGTGAAATACGAGCAGGCCGACAAGTCTATGTGATATGTCCGCTGATTGAAGCTTCAGAACATTTAGATGTAAAAAACGCAATTGAAATCTATGAAGCTTATCAAAGGCTATTTGGCACTGATAAAGTAGGACTACTCCATGGTAAGATGAAGACAGAAGAAAAAGATGAAGTGATGAATAAATTCCAAAACCATGAATTTGATGTTATAGTATCTACAACAGTCGTTGAAGTCGGTGTGAATGTTCCGAACGCTACGATGATTGTCATCTATGATGCAGAACGCTTTGGTTTATCTACTTTGCATCAGTTAAGAGGTCGTGTCGGTCGAAGTTCTTACCAAAGTTATTGCATATTGGTGGGCAACCCAGAAAGCGAAACAGGCATAGAAAGGTTGCAGATTATGACGCAGACAACAGATGGCTTTGTACTCAGTGAAAAGGATCTGGAAATGAGAGGACCAGGTGACTTCTTCGGCATTAAGCAAAGTGGTCTACCGGACTTTAAGGTAGCAAATATTGTTGAGGATTATCGCATGCTGGAAGTTGCGCGTGACGAAGCAAGCGAGTTAATACTAAGTGGTGCAATCGCGCAACCTGAATTACACGCATTAAAGATGCGTCTAGATGCAGACCTTGCTGAACATCAACTTGACTAAGAGGAGATTGAAATGAGAGTTATCGTAAGATTGATCGGAGTTCTATGTATCGTAGCAGCGATTACGATGTTTTTCTGGCAGGATATTCGTGCGTATTTCACGCATTCAGTCAACCAAAAGATTATACAGTCATATGAGAAGAATGATGATAAAGTAAATGTTAATGGTTTTGAAAAATGGATCACTAAAACGGAACCTGAAAAATTAAAGCTTAAAGACAATATGATCGGCTACTTAAAAGTTCCGGCTGCAGATATAAACGAGCCATTATATAAAGGACCGGCAACCCAAGAAGCAATGAAAAATGGTGTCGTACTTGTAGATAAAGGTGAAAAGATAACAGAACAGAATGTTGCGATTGCGGGTCATCGTGTAGAAGGTGCAGGGATTCGTTTCAACTATCTGGACCGTGCAAAAGTTGGCGATACTGTTGAATTATTATCGAGAAGCGGCAAGAATATTTATAAGATTACAAAGATCTATGATGTGCAACCGACTGAAGTCGGTGTACTAGATGAAAAGCCTGGAAATCCACAGGAACTTACCTTGATTACGTGTAACGATTATAACCCAGATACTTTAATGTTTGAGAAGCGAATGATTGTCAAAGCGCAGATAATTGAAAGAAATGGTCAAAAGTAGCAGGTCAAAAGGTAAAATAGATACGCTTATAAAAATGAATCGTTTTGTGAAGGTCAAAGGAATAAGGCATACAAATGTCTTTTCCTTTTTTTGTTGCAGTGTGTTTATATTTTTGTTATATTTACTAGTATTAAGACCAACTACTAATAAGGGAAATGAATGCATGAAAAAGTTGTCAAAGCACTTAAGACAGGAACAGTTACAGCAATTATTGGAAAACGACCCATTCATAACGGATGAAACATTAAGTCATGAATTTAATGTAAGCATACAGACCATTCGACTTGACCGTCTGGAACTTAATATACCTGAATTAAGAGAGCGTATTAAGAATGTAGCGGTTAAATCACACGACGAAATTAGAACGTTATCTATGGATGATATTATTGGAGAAGTTATCGATATTGAACTTGATCATATGGCATTATCTATTCTGGATATTAAGAAAGAGCATGTGTTCAGTCGAAATAACATTGCGAGAGGACATTATTTATTTGCACAGGCAAATTCACTGTGTGTTGCTCTAATCAATGATGAATTTGCACTGACTGTTTCAAGCAATATACATTTCCAGAAGCCTGTAATGCTTGGTGACCGAGTTATAACAAAGGCAGTGCTTATTGAGAAGAAGGACCAAAGAGCAAAGATCGAAGTCTTCAGCACAGTCAATCAAAGTCAAGTGTTCTATGGCGAGTTTGAGATGTATTACAATAATAAAGGAGCTTAAATATGATTAAGATAGCAGTAGATATGCATGGGGGAGACAATGCACCAGACATTGTTCTAGATGGAATTGAAATGTTCCTTAAGGAATTTAATGATGTAGAGATCCATCTGTACGGTGATGAAAAAGACAATCGACTTAATCATCCGCGACTAAAGATGCATCATACAACGCAAGTCATCACGATGGAAGATGAACCTGTGCGTGCGATTCGACGAAAGAAGGATGCTTCCATGGTGCGTGCAGCAGAGAGCGTGAAACTAAAGGAAACTGATGCTGTTGTTTCTGCTGGTAATACGGGTGCATTGATGGCTGCGGGATTATTTGTCATCGGAAGAATAAAGGGAATCGAACGTCCTGCACTTGCGCTGACATTACCAACAATTAATGATGAAGGATTTATGTTACTGGATATGGGTGCAAATGCTGATGCCAAGCCAGAACACCTCGTCCAATATGCTAAAATGGCATCGATTTATACGCAGAAAAATCGTGGTATCAGTAACCCGTCTGTAGGACTCGCAAATATTGGCACAGAAGATAAAAAAGGGAATCAACTCGCACGTGATACGTTTAACCTACTAAAAGAAGAGACATCAATCAACTTTATCGGTAATGTTGAATCTAAAGCACTGCTAAACTATGCAGCAGATATCGTGGTTACTGATGGATTTACAGGAAATATGATTCTAAAGACCTTAGAAGGTACAGCGAACAATATCTTTAAGATGCTGAAAGAAACTTTGTTAGCTTCAACAAAAACAAAAATTGCAGCAGGGCTCATAAAAAAAGATTTGATGCAACTTAAAAATAAGATGGATTACTCAGAGTATGGAGGTGCCGTATTATTTGGAGTTGATGGAATTGTTATTAAAGCGCATGGTTCGAGTGATAAGAAAGCATTCTTCAATGCGCTTAAACAAGCACGACAATCAGCAACAGAAGATGTTATATCATTGTTAAAGCAAGAGGTAACACATGAGTAAGCGGGCGCTACTGTTTCCGGGACAAGGGTCACAGTTTATTGGTATGACCGACGATTTTAACGAGCGGGGACAAGAGACGCTTAAACAATTGAATCGTCTGTTTGATGTCGACCTCGTCAATATTATGCACCATGATGAAGCAGTTAATGACACGAAGTATACACAACCGGCAATTGTAATGCACAGCGTTGTATTGTTAGAGCAAATTCAACAGCCGTTTGACTATTGTCTAGGCCATAGTCTAGGAGAATACAGTGCATTAGTCGCATCTGGTGTATTAACTAAAGAGGACGCTGTTCAAATCGTCTACAAACGAGGTCAGTTAATGAGCGAAGCATATCCTCAAGGTGTGGGAAAGATGGCGGCAGTTATTGGAACAGATCGATGGGTTATAGAAGAGGCTTGTGAAGCTGTTAGCAATGATGGTCATCTATTAAACGTTGCAAATATTAATGGTCCAGGACAAATTGTTGTGTCTGGTCATACGCAATGTATAGAAGCACTCATTGACAGAAAACATGAACTCGGCTTAAAGAAAATTATTCCGCTCAATGTGAGTGGTCCATTTCATTCAGAGCTTATGAAAGTAATCGAAGAAGAATTCAGGGCGTATCTTGAGCAGTTTGATTTTCAAGAAGCACAAATTCCTGTTGTGCAAAATGTAAATGCATCATCAGAAATTGATGCGAAGCGCATCAAGGAGAATTTAGTAAAACAATTATATTCTCCAGTGGAATTTACAGATTCTATTCGTTATCTGATTGATCAAGGAGTCACTGAGTTTGTTGAAATCGGACCTAAAAAGGTGCTCACTGCACTCGTAAAAAAGATAGAACGTAATATTACTGTTAGAAATATTACTACTACAAATGAAATAAGTGAGGTTTAATATGAAAGCGGCTTTAGTTACGGGAAGTTCCAGAGGTATCGGCAGAAGTATTGCTTTAGCTCTGGCAGACGAAGGATTTAATATTATCGTCAATTATTCAGGAAATGAACAAAAAGCAAAGCAGGTTGTACAAGCAATTATTGATAAAGGTCAAAAAGCTGTTGCGATTAAAGCAGATGTCAGTAATCATGAAGAAGTTAAATCGATGATAGATCAGTCCATTGCTACTTTTGGATCGTTAGATTGTATCGTCAACAATGCAGGGATCACTAGAGATAATTTAGCGATGCGTATGAAGAGAGAAGAATTTGCAGATGTCATCGATACGAATTTAACTGGCGTATTCAATGTCATCCAGGCTGCCTCAAGACAATTACTACGCCAACGTGCAGGAACTGTCATCAATGTCAGCAGTATCGTTGCAAGTATCGGAAATGCTGGACAAGTCAATTATGTTGCAGCTAAAGCAGGTGTTGAAGGAATGACGAAAACCTTTGCTCGAGAATTTGCCAGCCGTGGTATCCGTGTTAACGCAGTAGCCCCTGGATTTATTGAAAGTGACATGACTGACGTGCTGGATGACACGCTTGTTCAAACGATGAAAAGTCAGATACCGTTAGGTGAGATGGGCCAACCTGAAGATGTTGCGTATATGGTAGCATTTCTGGCGAGTGATAAAGCACAGTATATTACAGGACAGACATTTCATGTTAACGGTGGTATGTATATGCAGTAATCACTATAATTATTTTAAGGAGGTGAAATTATGGAAAACTTCGACAAAGTAAAAGATATTATCGTAGATCGTCTTGGTGTAGATGCAGATAAAGTAACTGCAGAAGCTTCGTTCAAAGACGATTTAGGTGCCGATTCTTTAGATATCGCTGAATTAGTTATGGAATTAGAAGATCAGTTTGGAACTGAGATTCCTGATGAAGATGCTGAAAAAATCAACACGGTTGGTGATGCAGTGAAATATATCGAATCATTAGAAAAATAATATAAGGCTATAAATACATAATCCGAACACACCATTTGCAGCTGTGTTCGGATTTAAGTTATTAATGATGATTATTTTAAAGTTTATTAAGCAATCACTTTTTTTTACAGCGTATATAACGTAAAATAAAAACATAGATAAGGAGGACGAAATGAATAAAAGACAGCTAATAATCGATAAATTTAAAGTAAAGTTAAACAAGGTGCTCACACACCTGGATATTATACCAAATGATGTTGAACTGTATGTACAGGCATTCTCACACTCGAGTTTCATTAATGATTTCAAGCTTGATAAAAATAAGGACAATGAACGCCTGGAATTTCTAGGAGATGCGGTGTTAGAATTGATGGTTTCACAATATTTATACCAGCAGCATAGTGATCTGCCAGAAGGTAGGCTGACAAAGTTGCGCGCTGCAATTGTATGTGAACCTTCACTTGTGATATTTGCGAAGATGTTGAAGTTTGATCAGTTGATTTTGCTAGGCAAAGGCGAGGAAAAGACAGGTGGCAGAACGCGTCCATCTTTAATTGCAGATGTATTTGAAGCCTTCGTTGGGGCGTTATATCTTGATCAAGGGCATGATGTAACAAAAAGATTCTTTAACAGCTATATTTTTCCTGCTATAACTGAAGATCTGCTGCATGGCCTTATTGACTATAAGACTTATTTACAGGAATATATTCATAAAACTAAAAACTTACAAGTTACCTATCGCCTCGTTAAAGAGGAAGGACCGGCACATTTCAAAGCGTTTACGTCTGAAGTTTATGTTGAAGATAAAGTGATTGGTACAGGCACAGGAAGAACGAAGAAAGAATCAGAGCAACAGGCAGCCCAAACTGCTCTATTGCTTCTGACAGCAGGAGAGTCATAATGGTTTATTTACAGTCGGTAGAAGCAACTGGTTTCAAGTCGTTTGCAGATAAGACAACAGTGCTGTTTGATGAAGGTGTTACAGCGATTGTTGGACCAAACGGTTCAGGGAAAAGTAATATTACAGATGCTATCAAGTGGGTGCTTGGCGAACAATCAGCAAAATCCCTTCGCGGTGCAAAGATGGAAGATATCATCTTCTCAGGTGCACAGGATAGGAATGCAACTAACTTTGCACAAGTAACACTTACGATCAATAATATTGAGCGCAGCCTTGCTGTTGATTCTGATAAAGTACTGATTACTCGTAAACTCTTTCGCTCTGGTGAAAGTGAATATTTCTTGAATCATCAGAAAGTAAGACTTAAAGATATCACGGAGTTATTTCTAGATAGTGGTCTTGGTCGTGATGCTTTCAGTATTATTTCTCAGGGAAAGGTCGATCAGGTATTGAATGCTAAGCCGAGCGAACGTCGACAATTGATTGAAGAAGCGGCCGGTGTATTGAAGTATAAGAAACGTAAAGTGGAAACTGAACAGAAGCTTGAAGACACGATGAATAACCTCAGTCGTGTGCACGATATTATTTTTGATCTAAAGGATCGCGTAGAGCCCCTTAAAATTGAAGCGAGTATTGCTGAAGAATATATCGCATTATCTGAAGAGATGAAGGATGCAGATATTCAAGTGACGGTACATGATATCAAGGAGAGTAGTGCAGAATATGAACGTCTGCAGCAGGAGATTCAAAGTTTTGACGAACAGCTTAAATATAGGAAGGATAAGAGTGCACGTATTTCTAATAAGCTGGATGCACATAAATCGGAAAGAAATGAACAGCAGAAGCTTCTTGAAACGTATAAGTCTGATTTGTTACACATTACTGAGCGTATTGAACGTAATATCGGTCTGCTGAATGTGAATAAAGAGCGTCTCATTCACCAGGATGCGAACTTTGAGGAGAAACATCAGCTGCAAAAAACACTTGCCCAGACGCTGGAACATACAAAAAAAGAGTTATCAGCAACAGAAGCGAAAATACAAACTTTAAAACAGGAAAAGTTATCAAAAAAACAAAAACTATCCCAGACAGAGCACGACCAATCTGCATTAGTCGATGACATCGAAGCATTGATTGAAGAGACAAGAAGTGAATACTATGAACAGTTTACGATGAAGACGAAACTTGAAAATGATATACAGCATATGAATTCAAGGATCGAACAGTTTAATCGTAAGGAAGAAGCGCAAGTTGATGAATCGACAATGACACAGTATGAAGATTTGCTCTCAGAGCAGCAGTCGTTGAACGAACAGATTAATAGTATGGAACAGATGGTTGATAATAAACGACTATCCTATACAGAGCGTCAGCAACATATCACTAAGCAAAAGCAGCTTTACTTTAGGGAAAGTGAAAACTTAAAACAAGCTGACCGTTTTATCTCCACACTAGAATCTAAAGTGAACCGATTAAAAATAATGCAGGAAGAATATCAAGGGTATTATCAAGGTGTCAGGTTACTGCTAAAAAATAAAGAGAAGCTCCATGGTATTCATCATACGGTACTTGATACCATAGCAGTAGAACCTCGCTATAATGATGCGCTGGATAGTGCTTTAGGTGGGGTCTTACAGCATATTATCGTAGAAGATGCACAAGCTGCACGTAAAGCGATAGAATTCTTGAAGTCAAAGCAAGCAGGACGTGCTACATTTCTACCGTTAAATGTCATCAAACCTAGAAACATCACGAGTGATATCTTAACTGGATTGACCCAATTCGAAGGGTATATCGGCACTTTAAATACGCTTATTACAGCAGATCATAAATACAAAAATATTATAGATAATATTGCAGGACATATTATCATCGCAACGACACTTGCTGAAGCCAACAAGATTGCAAAGTTTGTATCATACAGACATAAAGTTGTAACACTGGATGGACAAGTCGTTAATCCAGGAGGTTCAATGACAGGTGGAAGTAAACAAAAACCGACGCAAGCCTTGTCATCTCGAAATGAATTACAGCAATTGTCTCAGCAATTAAACGACTATGAATCACAAACTTTACAGCTAAGAGAAAAGGTAAGTCAGTTGAATGAATCAATTTCAGAGGCTGAATTCCAGCTTGAACAGGATAAACAGAGTGGAATTCAGCTGCGTGATGAATTACATCAGCTAAAGTTAACGCGTGAAGAAATTCATATAAAGCTAGAGCGTCTGCAGTCAAAGCTTGAGACTAGAACACAATATGATAAAGAGCGACAAGAAATCAATCAGCTGGAGAAAGATAAAGCGCTTATCTATGACAACATTCAGACAATCGAATCACGACTATCGGAACTAACAGACAAAATAAAGTTATATCAGAATAATGCACAGAATAAAAAATCTTTACTTGAAAATATGCAGCATGAAATGCACAGTATTAATAAATCGATAAATAAGCTAGAAGCAGATATTCATTATTATCAAAAGGTAAAACGAGATCTGTTAGACAAAATAGAGACAACAGAAGGCGAACTTAAACATTTAAGTCAACTTGAGCATGCGATTGACCGAGAAAAGCTTCAAAAAGAAATCATTCAACTTGAAAAAAGTGTTGATGAAGACAAAGAAAAGAAAAGTTTTCTGCATCGACAAATTGAAAATATACAGCAGACTCTCGGGGAATATATCGAACAAGAAGCCGAACTTGAAATGCAGAACAAAGAACTTGTGCGTCAAATAAGTGGCATTGAAAATGGCATCGGTGAACTCAAAGTACAGCATTCGAGATTAGATGTAAAGCTTGAAAACTATCTCGAACATCTAAACTTTACTTATGAAATGACCTATGAGGCTGCAGAGGACTATATATTTGAACATCGCTTGACGGTCGATGATGCAAAGCAGTTAAACGAATTAAGAAGTCGTGTCAAACTGACAAAGATTGCCGTCGATGAACTAGGACCTGTGAATATGAATGCGATTGAACAATATGCAGCAGTGAGTGAGCGTTATGAATTCTTAATATCACAGGAAGCAGATCTACTTGAAGCCAAAGATAATCTAGAAATGATCATAAGAGATATGGATCATACAGTTGCTGAGCGCTTTAAGACTACATTTGAAGTGATATCAAATGCTTTTGAGCACATCTTCAAACAATTATTCGGTGGTGGAGAAGGACGATTGATTCTGACTGAAGAAGATTATTTAACAAGCGGAATAGATATCTATGTTCAGCCACCAGGAAAGAAAAGACAGCACTTGTCATTGTTATCGGGCGGTGAACGTGCGATGACTGCGATAGTTCTGCTCTTTGCAATTTTAAATAGAAAGAAAGCACCATTTGTGATTCTGGATGAAGTGGAAGCAGCGCTTGATGAAGCAAATGTCAGTCGATTTGCGCACTATTTAACAACTTTAAAGGAAGATACCCAGTTTATTGTGATTACTCATCGTAAAGGGACGATGGAAGAAAGTGATAGACTTTATGGTGTTACGATGCAGAACTCAGGGATATCTAAACTAGTAAGTGTTAATCTTAAAGAAATTGACGATAAAAAATTTAAGGAGTTGACGAAATGAGTTTCTTTAAAAAATTAAAAAATAAATTTGTCGGAAATAACGAAGAAACAACGGATCCATTGAAAACATTAGCACCAGACGATACACTAGATCCGCAGCAGGAGGATCCAACTCATGATGTGCAGACAAGCGAAAGTGTAAGTCGCGCTGAAGTTATTGAACAGCCGAAGAAAACGGAAAAGAAATCTGACTGGGACTTCGACTTTGATGATGATGATTTAATTTCCATCGAAGAGTTTGAGGAGCTTGAAGCACAGCAGATTGGTGCGAAATTCCGTGAAGGTCTAGAGAAATCTCGTGAAAACTTCCAGAATAAACTTAACGATTTACTTGCGATGTACCGTACTGTTGATGAAGATTTCTTCGAAGCTTTAGAAGAAATGCTGATACAAGCAGATGTTGGATTTAATACGGTCATGGATTTAGTGGAATCTCTTCGTATGGAGGCGAAACGCCGCAATATTACAGAGACCGCTGACTTAAGAGAAGTTATCGTAGAGAAGATTGTAGAGATCTATGAACAAGAAGACGATAAACTACAGGAAATGAACATCCAGGAAGATGGACTGACTGTAATACTTATGGTTGGTGTTAACGGTGTCGGAAAAACAACGACAATAGGTAAACTTGCGCATCGCTACAAAGGACAAGGAAAAAAAGTGATGCTTGCTGCAGGAGATACCTTCCGTGCTGGCGCCATAGAACAGCTTCAAGTATGGGGTGACCGTGTCGGTGTTGAAGTAATTAAGCAAAGTGAGGGCTCAGACCCTGCAGCTGTTATGTACGATGCAATCGGGGCTGCGAAAAATCGTGGCGCGGATATTTTAATCTGTGACACAGCAGGGCGTCTTCAAAATAAAGCAAATTTAATGACAGAATTAGAGAAAGTTAAAAAAGTATTATCTCGTGCTGTACCAGGTGCTCCGCATGAAGTGCTGCTTGCATTGGATGCGACAACAGGACAAAATGCGCTCGTACAGGCAAAAGCATTTAAAGAAGTGACAGATGTATCGGGAATTGTTCTGACGAAGCTAGATGGTACCGCAAAAGGTGGTATCGTACTTGCAATTCGAAACGAACTGCACATCCCTGTTAAATTTGTCGGACTCGGTGAAAAGTTAGATGACTTACAGCCGTTCGATGCAGAAAGTTATGTATACGGATTATTTGCTGATATGATTGAAGCTTCTACTGAAGAAGAGAATAAGGCGGCAGAAGTAATGAAGGATAATTCAGACGATGAATGATCTGCTAAAGACGATGCGCATGAACTATCTGTTTGACTTTTATCAGTCATTATTAACAGATAAACAGAGAAACTATCTCGAAAAGTATTATATGGATGATGAATCACTGTCTGAGATTGCTGAAACGTTTGATGTATCAAGACAAGCAGTTTATGATAATATTAGACGGACTGGTGATTTATTAGAAGAATATGAAAGTAAGCTTGGTCTATATCATAAATTTGAACAGCGTCAGGCTATATACGAAGAGATGCTTCAATTAACTAAATTACAGAATAATGCACAACGTAATCAGCAGTTAGAAGCATATATAGAACAATTACAAAGAATAGAATAGGGGGTCATTGTATGGCTTTTGAAGGATTATCAGATCGACTCCAGGCTACAATGCAGAAGATTAAAGGTAAGGGTAAAGTTACAGAAGCGGATATAAAAGTGATGATGCGCGAAGTACGCTTAGCATTACTTGAAGCCGATGTTAACTTTAAAGTGGTAAAAGAATTTGTTAAGACAGTATCCGATCGTGCGATTGGTTCAGAAGTGATGCAGTCATTAACGCCTGGACAGCAGATTATTAAAATTGTACAGGAAGAACTAACGACTTTAATGGGTTCTGAGAATACTCAGATTAATATGAGTAAGAAACCACCGACTGTTGTGATGATGGTAGGTTTACAAGGGGCAGGTAAAACGACGACTGCAGGTAAGCTTGCACTTTTAATGCGCAAGAAATATAACAAGAAACCACTGCTTGTCGCATGTGATATCTATAGACCAGCTGCAATACAGCAGCTACAAACAGTAGGGAAGCAGATTGATGTACCGGTATTTACTTTAGGGGATCAAGTATCCCCTAAAGAAATTACAGAACGTGCACTGCAACACGCAAAAGAAGAACATCTGGACTTTGTGATTATCGATACAGCAGGACGCCTGCATATTGATGAAGCATTGATGAATGAGCTTGTTGAAGTTAAAGAAATCAGTCAACCTGACGAAATTATGCTTGTCGTAGATTCTATGACAGGTCAAGATGCAGTGAATGTCGCTGAGAGTTTCGATAATCAGCTGGATGTTACGGGTGTTACTTTAACGAAACTTGATGGAGATACTCGTGGTGGGGCAGCGCTCTCGATTCGAAGTGTCACACAAAAACCAATTAAGTTTGTCGGTATGAGTGAGAAACTTGATGGACTAGAACCTTTTCATCCAGAACGCATGGCATCTCGTATTCTAGGTATGGGTGATGTGTTAAGTTTAATCGAAAAAGCACAGTCTCAAGTAGATGAATCTAAAGCGAAAGAACTTGAACAGAAGATGAAGACCTCATCATTCACTTTTGATGATTTTCTGGAGCAACTCGAACAGGTTAAAGCTCTAGGGCCTCTTGATGAACTGCTTAAGATGATTCCTGGTGCGAACAAGATGAAAGGTCTGAATAATGTTAATATGAACGCTAAGCAAATCGATCATGTGCAGGCAATTATACGTTCAATGACGAAAGAAGAACGTAACAATCCGGCGATTATCAATGTATCACGTAAGAAGAGAATCGCAAAAGGGTCAGGCAGAAGTTTATCTGAAGTGAATAAACTGATTAAGCAGTTTGACGAGATGAAGAAGATGATGAAGCAGTTTACAGGAATGAAAAAAGGTAAAAAAGGGCGTAATCCATTCCAGGGCATGAATTTACCGTTTTAATATTTACTAAAAGACAGAAAAAACTTGATTTTTTCTGTCTTTTATATTAAATTTATTTTTGTAAAGAAAAAACACTTTACAGGAAGTAAGTTTCCTGTTAATATTAGTACTTGAGAAAAGATTAGAAATGGAGAGATTTATAATGGCAGTAAAAATTCGTTTAACTCGTATGGGTTCTAAAAGAAACCCATTCTACCGTATTGTAGTAGCAGATGCACGCGCACCACGTGATGGTCGTATCATCGAAGCAATTGGAACTTATAATCCAGTTGCTAAACCTGAAGCAGAAATCAAAGTTGATGAAGCTTTAGCTTTAAAATGGTTAGCTGATGGCGCAAAACCAACTGATACAGTTCGTAATATCTTATCAACGCAAGGTATTATGGAGAAATTCCATAACCAAAAAATCGCGAAGTAATCGCTATGGAAAAATTAATACAAACCATTGTTACACCGCTTGTGAGTCATCCTGAAGATATTAAGATCACGAAGGAAGAACATGCATCCAGCATTACGTATCATCTATCAGTCAATCAAGACGATAAAGGTAAAGTAATCGGTAAACAAGGTCGTATTGCTAAAGCAATGCGAACAGTTACGAGTGGTGCAGCGCTTGCGTCTGTTAAGAAAGTGTTTGTAGAGATTGATTAAGGGTACCTTTTTTGGTACTCTTTTTTTATGAGATGGAGGTTTTGTGAAATGGAAATGAATGTAGGGAAAATCGTCAATACACACGGTGTGAAAGGCGAAGTAAAGATTTTAACGGCATCTGATTTTGCATCAGAACGTTTTAAGCCGGGTAAAGTGCTAATGATTCCATTTAAAGATGAGCGAGTTACGCTCACAATCAAATCGTATCGCACCCATAAAAACTTCCATATGGTAGCATTTGAAGGTTTAAACAATATAAATGATGTAGAAAAGTATAAGGGTCTGGATGTCTATCAGGATATTGAGAATGAAGATATTATATTGGACGAAAATGAATACTTCTATTCAGATATTATTGGGTGCACTGTGTTTGATGGCGAACACGAAATCGGTATTGTGAATGATATCTTTGAAACAGGAGCAAACGACGTATGGGTTGTTCAAGGCGATAAAGAATATTTAATTCCATACATTGAAGATGTTGTTAAGTCAATCGATATTGATAATAAAACAATCATCATTGAAGCGATTGAAGGGTTATTATAATGAAGATTGATTATTTAACATTATTTCCTGAAATGTTTGACGTGCTGAATCACTCTATTATGAAACGTGCTCAGGAAAAAGGAATTGTGGAGCTGAACACGGTTAATTTCAGAGATTATTCAGGTAATAAACATAACCAAGTGGATGATTATCCATATGGTGGGGGGCAAGGCATGGTTCTAAAGCCAGAACCGATATTCAATGCAATGAATGCCATTGATAAAACGAGCAAGACACGTGTTATCCTTATGTGTCCGCAAGGAAAACCTTTCACGCAGCAAGTGGCTGAATCGTTAGCACAAGAAGAACATCTTGTATTTATTTGTGGTCATTATGAAGGATATGATGAACGTATACGCGAGCATCTTGTAACTGATGAACTCTCTATCGGTGATTATGTATTAACCGGCGGAGAACTTGCAGCAATTACAATGACAGATGCAATCGTGAGACTGATTCCTGAATCAATAAAAGAAGAGAGTCATAGGGATGATTCATTCTCAACAGGATTACTTGAACATCCACAATATACGAGACCAGCTGACTATAATGGAATGAAAGTACCGGATGTACTGCTTAGTGGTAACCATAAGCATATCGACTCATGGCGCCATGAAATGCGCTTGAAGCGTACTTTTGAACGCCGACCAGATTTATTAGAACACTACCCACTGACTCAGTCAGATAAAGAATATTTAGAACACCTTAAACATGATAATTAGGTGTCAATATATATTGCTTTACACAGTGAAGTATGATATTATTTTAAAAGTGTGAATCACACATAAATCACTATGATCCGCTGAGCGAAGACTTAAGAACATAGGCAGAAGGAGAAGGTAAAATGAATAACAAATTAATCGAAGCAGTAACAAAAGAACAATTACGTACAGACATTCCTGCATTCCGTCCTGGTGACACTTTAAAAGTTCACGTACGTATCGTTGAGGGAACTCGCGAACGTATCCAGGTATTCGAAGGTGTAGTAATCAAACGTCGTGGTGGTGGAATTTCTGAAACTTTCACAGTTCGTAAAATTTCATATGGTGTTGGTGTTGAGCGTACATTCCCTGTACATACACCTAAAATCGAGAAAATTGAAGTATTACGTCGTGGTAAAGTACGTCGTGCTAAATTGTACTACTTACGTAGCTTACGTGGTAAAGCTGCACGTATTAAAGAAATTCGCTAATATTAGACAAACAGAGCTAGAGACTTATGTCTCTAGCTCTGTTTTTTAAATAACGAATATATAAGAAGGTAAGAAGCATTCCTATAACAGAAATTACCTGCATTAAATGGAAATATGGTGGTGTATATTTAATCGTTATATGTTTTGCGTCAGTATCAACCTTAACGGCTGTCATCAAGTAGTTCCCTTCAGAAATCTGAGCTTTTTTACCATCAACTTTAGCACTCATACCTTCTAAAAATGGAACAGGTATAACCACATAGCCTGCTTTATGCTTTGCAAGTGTAATTTCCATCTTGTCTTTATTCTTCTTAAACAAATGTGTATTTGTATTCTTTGATGCTTCTTTTAGTTGTTGGTAATCCTCACCATATATTCCAAGAAGTTTATAGTGATAAGTACCTGTCTTTAATTTTAGATCGATAACATCTGTTGCTTTGACTTTTAACGTGATTACAGGATTAAATCGGCGATAATCATCATTCAAAGGTTTTCTTGACTGATAAATTTCGTTGATCCAGACATAATGATAATCTGTAGCTGTCTTTGATTCAATGCTCAAAGTTACATAAAGATCCTTATACTTATTGATTTTCTTGCTACCGAGTTTATAAGTGATGCCGCCGTTTTCCTGATTCACAATAAGTTTATTGCCCTGAAGTGTCGCATTACGCAATTGCGGCTCGGCATCTTGCATTAAGTTCTTCTGTGGTTTAATCTTGCTGTCGCCCTTGCCTTCAAGTACAACACCATTTAGCATCGCGTGTTCTCTATCTATAGGCTGTTTCAGTTCGTTTGCATTATATACTTTATCGGTGACACGAACGAATGGAAGTCTATGAGTATTATTATAGACATAGTACTTTTGCGACAAGTCATTCTCAGCATAGAGGTTACCACGCTCATACCCATAGGGGATAGTCATCGATTCATTGATTCTGATAATCTGATTGACATTAAATAAACTATTTAAGTTTGCGCGTTCACCAAGACGATAGTAAATAGAGTTACTATCCGTATCCATCGTAATATTTAGATCCTTATCATAAAACTGATAGATATCTTTGTTGAAGATACTTGAATATAATTTTATCCCATTGAACTGCAGTAACATCGGTGTATTATGTGTGATCGATGTCTGCCAGTCTATACGGTCACCAGGCTTTAGCACCGCCTTGATTTCATCGATAATTCTGTTTTGAATCGGCGATTGATAAGTTTGACTTGTAATATATTCGATATTTCGCTCCTTTTCAGGATGCAACGTATCAATCTGTTCGGTCATATATTCATATACAAAGAAATTGGTCATAATAAAAATAACGGCATGTATGAGTATATACAGGTATCTTTTTTTATTGTAGATATAATATCCGATTAGAACACAGATTATCGGAATATAGATCAGCCAGATCAGAAACTTCTCGTGACCAATTACAGAAACAGGATAGATGAATAGTGCAGGTATTAAAGAAATTAGAAATGACTTCATTTTAAGTTCGCTTAATTTATCAAGATAGATCGCAGCTAGAATGGAAGTCGTAAATACAAGTAGATAGACCCATCTCCTCTGATCAATTGAGAATCCGTTAAAGAAACTATCAAAATATGGGCTTAAAGAACCGATCATAAAGATAATAGAAAGTATCGCATAAAGTCTATAATCATAATGCTTATACAATACAAACGTCGCTAAAGCGATAACAGCCACTGCTGAAATAACGACATAATAGCCATCATAAAATAAATTATAGAAACCGACCATATCAATGATAGGATTGAGCTTAATTGGGGGTAGTGTTCTGTCATTCATTAAATAGCTTGTAGCACCAGTGAAAAATCCGACACTGCTGATCATCAGTGCAAGGATGCCGCTTATGCTACCTGTAATCAGCTTTTCCTTTAAGTTCAGTAGATCATCATCTTTACTAAAGATCGATCTATATAAAAAATATACAGATACGAAAATAAATTCATAGTAGCTAAAATAAAAGTTAGCATGCAGTGTCAGCGCAACTGCAATTATAAAAAGAAGCGGCTTTCTTTCTCTGAACAGTCGTTCGAGACCAAAGATTGTCATTGGGAGCCACAACATTACATCACTAAAGAAGCTCCATGTAAATGTAAAGAAGTAGTACACTGTTGACCAGCCATAAATAAAGCTGCCGGTAAATGCGGCATAGCGGTTTATATTCATATATCTTAAAAATTTATAAGTCACAAAAAATATAAGTGATAGTTTGATGATTGAGATGAAAATTTGATTTTTTGCCCAGAATACTGGGTCAGTCACATCATAGGATAAAAAAATATCTCCAATATAGATACAGATAAAATTTAAATATGTTATTGGCGATGTAGAATAATAATAAGAAAGACTTTTAAGAAAGTCTCCACCGATGCCAAAGTCCATATCATAGAAGAAATGAAAATGAGAGAACTTATTATAAAGATACATCTGAAATGGCAGCATCTGTGCGATACCATCACCCTTGCCGGTGAACAATGTCCCACGGTCAAACATACGAAAAAGGACAACACTATGTGCGATACATGCACATAGTATTGAAACAAGCAATAGAGATATATTGGGATAACGCTTAAATCTTTGTCTCATCTTTAGTTAACCTCGTAAATTTAATGTAGAGTACAGCCAGGATGATACCCATCAATGACAATAGTATCATGAGATAAAAGTATGGAGGTGTGTATTTTAGAACAACTTCTTTTGTGTCTTTGGTTACTGGGATCGTAGTCATAATATAATTGCCGCGCTTTACCTCTGCTTTCTTTCCATCCACGTAAGCTTTCATGCCATCACGATAAACGATAGGAACAACCATCGTGCCATCTTTAGAAGATTTTAGGTTGATGGTCATTTTATTACCTTCATCTTTGAAATTATAGTCAATTTCTTTCTTCATGCTCTTCAACTGCTTATAATCTTCACCATAAATACCATTGATTTTCAGTTTATAAGTACCAGGTGTAAGACCGATTAGAATCTTTCCGTTCTGAGGTGATTTTACACGATACAGCAAATCATCATAATGTGTACGATACTTACTTGTCTGGAAAAGACGATTGTTGGCATATTTGTTTACATTAATCTGATGATTTGTGATAGGTGAAATGATTTCAACGTGCATATCGACATAGAAATCCTTGTATTGTTGTTGTAGGTTTTGAGGGATTTCGATGATTAACCCACCACTTGGAGGATTGACTTTAAGCTTCTCATTTTGGGTAAGCCAATTTGATCCGCTTGTATTGATGTGTACCTTATCGATTAAATTTTTATTTTTCTTGAAAGGATAGCTTGTAGGTTCGTCTTCTGAAATGATACCTTCCATCATCGCATGTTCTCGGTCGATAATTTCAGTGAGATCCCTAGTATTGACAAATTTATTTGTAATCCTGACAAAAGGAATGGTCTGTGTGTTCTCATAAACTTTATATTTTCCGTCATTCTGAACGAGTTTAAAGTTTTCGGGTACGTCAGTCTGATATGCTTTACGAACGAGATACTTGACGTTGAACAATGACTCAAGGTTGCTTCTTGACTGGAAGGTGGAGTATCGACTGACTGACTCCTCCTTCAGATTAATCTTCATGTCTTTAAAATAGAAATCGACTAAAGCACCATCGAATATACTTGAATACAGACTTACACCTTTAAACCCTTGATACATCGGTGTGTTATCTTGTTCAAGCACCCTCCAGTCGATACGTTCGTCAGCTTTCGTCTTTTGTTTTAGCTGATCGATAATATGCTGTTGCAAAGGTGAATCATAAACACTTGATACAATATAGCTCATCTTCGCACGATCATTGATACCCGGATTATAATTATCCAGTTTATTATGCACTCGAATGACGTCCCAGTTGAAGATAAGAATTAAGATAATCATAGAAATATAGAGCGCACGCTGCTGTTTTTTATCCTTTACGATTAATACTAATAGTCCGACGATAATGATGATCGGAACAATATATACCCAACTCACCGCTTTATGAATCACAAGATGACTCGCAAAGACCATCGATATCCCGGGAATAACGGAGATGAGATAGTGTTTAACCGTGATTGTTCTAAAGTGCATAATATACATTCCGATCAGACCGCTTGTGAAGAAAGATATTAAATAATGCCAGCGTTTTTGTGGAGCACTGAATCCATTGAATACAGCATCTATAAAGGGTGTAAGACTGAAACACATAAAGATAATCGACATGATACTAAAGAATCTGTAAAAATAATTGTCATATAATTTAAAAGTAAAGATGGCCTGAACCGCTAAGAATAATACAATGACTAAGTAATTGTCATAGAAGATATTTGCATTTTGATCAAAAGAATCAAATAAAGAAATACCCGCTTTATATGGTGCACGTTCATTTTGTAGAAAGCTCTTAACACCATAGAAGAAGAACACACTGCTGATCAGTAATCCGATGATCGACATGATAACAAAATGAGGCCACTGTGTTTTACGGGGCACAACATCATATTTTGATTTGAATATATTTCTTGCAATAAAATAGATAAGTCCTGCAAGCAGGTGATAATATGCGAAATAGAAATTATTAATAAATATAAGTGCTGCTGCAATGATAAATATAGAATGTTTCTTATTCTGAATGAAATATTCAATTCCAAGCAACATAAGTGGTAAAAAAATAAAGACATCGCTAAAAAATGACCAGTACAATGTAAATCTGAAATATATAGCGGACATGACAAATAAAAAAGCAGCAAGCATTGCTGATGATCCTGCTAAACGAATCTTTCTAAAGTATAAGTAACTGAAAATAATAGCGATAGCAGATTTAACGATAGAAACATAAAAAGCGTTTTTGGCCCAAAAAGAAATACTGTCTGTTTTAAAGTTGAAAAATACATCTAGAAACCAGACGCATATGATGTTTATAAAGTAAATAATATTTGTTGAATAGTAATATGATAAATCCGTAAAATAATCGCCACCAAGACCGAAATCCATACTGTAGAAGAACTCACCATTAATAAATTTCTTATAAAGGTAAAGCTGCATTGGCAGCATTTGTTCTAATCCATCATTTGGACCTGTAAAAATTGTACCATCCTGCAAAAAACGGTAAATATAATAACTATGCCCAAAGATAGCAAGCATCAAGGCAATTACTGGAATAAATATTTTTCTGTTGTTTTTCATCATTTACTCCTTTGTTAAGATATAAGTTGTAACGAAATAAGTAATAGGTATCGTAAAGACTAGTGCAGGGAAAGGGGCATAAACTTTATGGATATGCAGTAATTCCACGAATATATAGAGTAGCAGCGTCTGTACACCCATATTCACAACCTGCGTCAGTGGAAATTGAATAAATTTTTTAAAGGTGGGTTTCACTTTATACACAAAATAACAGTTTAAAAAATAAGAAATAATAAATGACACGAGAAATCCCGTTAGATGACTCGTTAAATAACCTAAATGTAAAACCTTTAATAATAGCAAATAGACAAGGTAATAATTGAATGTATTAATGAAACCTACAACAATAAACTTGATCAGTCGACTGTAACGTTTTATCATATGCGTGTTCTCACGTTCTCCTGCAGCTCGTTTTTACTAATATTAGTTTCGCTAATAATGTAGTGGGGTCGACCCTTTGTCTCATAATAAATCCGACCGATATATTCGCCGATAATGCCAAGGCCAAACAGTTGAACGGAACCGAGAAACAATACCGATGCAATGATTGTGAAATATCCAGGTGACTCTACGCCGTGGCGCATAATTTGTATGAAAGTGATCAATATATAGAGTAAGCATAACGTCATAGTGAGTGCGCCAAAATGGAAACAAAGACGTAATGGTTTATTGTTATAGCTAATAATACCGTCAATTGCATAGTCAATCAGTCTTTTTGGAGAGAATGAAGACTGTCCTTCAAAACGTTCAATATTTTTAAAGTTTAATGTCTTTTTGCTGAAACCTACCCATTCAAATATCCCTTTAGAAAATCGGTTATATTCTTTTAAGGAAAGGATGCTATCAATCACACGTCTTGAGATCAGACGAAAATCACCTTCACCATCTGTTAGCTGAATATCAACTGCATTGTTGATAAGCTTGTAAAATAACTGAGTTGGGAATTTCCTGATGACATGCTCTCCTGAACGGTCTCTGCGCATGACCACTTGGTCATATCCTTCTTCATAATAATGAATCATCTCCGGTATGCGTTCAGGAGGGTGCTGGAAATCAGCATCTAAAATAACAGCACAGTCTCCACGAGCTGCATTGAGTCCGGCGATCATAGCAGACTCTTTACCGAAATTGCGAGAAAAGGAAATGTACCTTATTTGTGGAAAAAGGGTTGCCTGCTCTTTTATGATTGATAAAGAATGGTCTTTACTTCCATCATTGACGAGTATGAGTTCATAGTTGTAGTTGTTATTATGCATCACAGCATCAATCTGTTCAGTAAGTAGCTGAATATTCTTCTCTTCATTATAAATTGGTGCGATGAGTGAAATTAGCATAAAGACTCCTTAAGTAATGTGTTAAAATATTAATTATAAATCATAAAGATATTTTAACATACAATGAAGTAAATCG
The DNA here is from genome assembly GCF_038095555.1 of Macrococcus psychrotolerans. NCBI lineage: Bacteria > Bacillati > Bacillota > Bacilli > Caryophanales > Staphylococcaceae > Macrococcus > Macrococcus psychrotolerans. The sequence goes on from NZ_CP124591.1 coordinate 913,627, forward strand.
TATTTTGTATGATGATTAAATTAAATAACTGGAAAGAAGTGAAATTATGGCAATACAATGGTTCCCAGGACATATGGCAAAGGCAAGGAGAGAAGTTACAGAGCAGCTTAAGCTCGTCGATGTAGTATTTGAGCTTGTTGATGCACGCATCCCTTACTCTTCACGAAACCCTATGATTGATGAAGTAATCAAGGATAAACCGCGCGTCGTATTATTAAACAAGATGGATATGGCAAATTTAAATGAAACAAAAAAGTGGATGTCCTATTTTGAGGAACAGGGCTTTTATCCTGTGCTCATTGATAGCAAAAATGGTAAAAATCTATCCCAAGTAACGAAAGCGGCAGAAATCGTTACTAAAGAAAAGTTTGACCGCATGAAGCAAAAAGGGTTACGTCCACGTGCAATTCGTGCAATGATTGTCGGCATTCCAAATGTGGGTAAATCAACTTTAATTAATCGCCTTGCAAAGAAATCAATCGCAAAGACGGGGAATATGCCAGGGGTTACAAAGAAACAGCAGTGGATTAAGGTTGGAAAGACATTGGAACTATTAGATACACCCGGGATTTTATGGCCGAAGTTTGAGGATCAGACTGTCGGCAAAAAATTAAGTTTAACAGGTGCAATTAAAGATAGCATTGTTCATTTAGATGAAGTCGCTATATATGGGATTTCGTTTTTGCAGGAAAGAGACCTGAACACATTTAACAAGCACTATAATATTGATGTCACAGCAGATACGCCGTATATTGAAGTATTTGATGCGATCGGCAGAAGCCGTGGCCTAAAGTTAAAGGGTAATGAAATAGATTATGAATCGGTTGTAGAATTAATTATAAGAGATATACGTAACGAAAAAATAGGAAAATATACATTCGATCATATTTCAATGTCAGAGGTTGATGATGAAGAGTAATGACTATACCATCGCTTTACTTAAAGAAAAAGTAAGAGAGATGAATCAAACAGAACTTATTGATTTTTTTGAAGAAGAGTCGAGAAGTGGTGCGTTAAAAGTAAAGCAGGCGAGAGAAAAACAAGTCGCGCAGGAAACTCAAGCAATAGATGAATATGAACAAATGCTCGAATATGAACGTCGCTATAACGGAAAAGTCGTTTGTGGTATTGATGAAGTCGGGCGTGGTCCATTAGCGGGCCCAGTTATCGCATGTGCTGTCATCTTAAACGATGGCCATCACTATATTGGTCTAAACGATTCGAAGCAGTTATCAAAGCATAAGAGGGAATCGCTTTATGACGCATTAACACAGTCGGTTGCATATGCGATAGGAGAAGCAAGTGTGGAGGAAATTGATAAATTCAATATATACGAAGCAACGAAACTTGCGATGCACAGAGCGATAGATAAGTTACCTGTAAAGCCTGACGTACTACTGATAGATGCGATGAAACTGAATACAGGTTTAATTGAGGAATCAATCATTAAAGGAGACGCTAAAAGTATTTCTATCGCTGCAGCAAGTGTTATTGCGAAAGTTTATCGCGATCACCTGATGGAAGAGATTCATAAAGATATTCCTTACTATGATTTTAATCAAAATGCTGGATATGGCACTAAAAGACATTTAGAAGGTTTGATGCAGTATGGGATAACAGAGCATCATCGCAAATCATTTGAGCCGATTAAATCAATGATAAAAACAGAAGAAAACGCAAAGACAATTACGTAACTATCGTAATTGTCTGTTTTTTTTAAGCGTTTGCGGTTTACAATAGCGCTTTCATTTTTTATAATTGGAACGTAAGCTAAATTAATGTGCACTATAGGAGGATGGACAATGAATATCCATGAGTATCAAGGGAAAGAGATTTTTCGCTCTATGGGTGTAGCAGTTCCGAACGGTTCTGTTGCTTATACACCTGAAGAAGCAGTTGAAGTAGCTAAAGGTCTAAAAGAAGGGGTCTACGTCGTTAAAGCTCAAATTCACGCTGGTGGCCGTGGTAAAGCTGGCGGTGTTAAGATTGCAAAATCTTTAGACGAAGTTGAAAGCTACGCGAAAGAATTAATTGGAAAAGTATTAGTTACGCATCAAACTGGTCCTGAAGGTAAGGAAGTTAAACGTCTTCTAGTTGAAGAAGGATGCGATATAAAAAAGGAATATTATTTAGGTTTCGTACTAGACCGTGCTACAGACAGTGTAGTATTAATGGGTTCTGAAGAAGGTGGGACTGAAATTGAAGAGGTAGCTGAAGCGACACCTGAAAAAATCTTTAAAGAAGTGATCGATCCAGTTGTTGGATTAATGCCTTATCAAGCACGTCGTCTAGCATTTAACATTAATATTCCGAAAGAATCTGTAAATAAAGCAGTAAAAATTATGCTAGGTCTATATGATGTATTTATGAAGAAAGATGCTTCAATCATTGAAATTAACCCACTTGTAACAACAGGTGACGGGGAAGTTTTAGCGCTTGACGCTAAAATTAACTTTGATGCAAACGCATTATTCCGTCAAAAAGACGTTATGGAACTACGTGATTTAGATGAAGAGGATCCAAAGGAAATCGAAGCATCTAAATATGATTTATCATATATCGCTTTAGATGGGAATATCGGTTGTATGGTAAACGGTGCCGGTCTTGCGATGGCAACGATGGATACAATTAATCATTTCGGCGGAAATCCGGCGAACTTCCTTGATGTAGGGGGCGGCGCAACGAAAGAGAAAGTTACTGAAGCATTCAAAATCATTTTAGGTGATGAGAAGGTTGAGGGGATTTTCGTTAATATCTTCGGTGGTATCATGAAGTGTGATGTAATCGCAGAAGGTGTTGTTGCAGCGGCTAAAGAATTAGAATTAACAATCCCATTAGTGGTACGTTTAGAAGGTACAAATGTGGATCAAGGTAAAGAAATTCTAGGTAATTCAGGATTAGCAATTACACCAGCAAGCACGATGGCTGAAGGTGCACAAAAAATCGTTGAATTAGTAAAAGAAGCTAAATAGGAAGCGGGGATAATCGTGGGAGTATTTATTGATAAAGATACAAAAGTAATCGTACAAGGAATTACAGGATCAACAGCATTATTTCATACGAAACAAATGATTGAATATGGTACAAAGATCGTTGCCGGTGTTACACCAGGTAAAGGTGGTATGGAAGTTGAAGGCGTACCGGTATTTAATACCGTTGAAGAAGCAGTAAAAGCAACAGGTGCTACCGTATCTGTTATATATGTACCAGCACCATTTGCTGCAGATGCAATTGTTGAATGTGTAGATGCTGAATTAGATTTAGCAATCTGTATTACAGAACATATTCCAGTATTAGATATGGTTAAAGTGAAACGTTATATGCAAGGTAAGAAAACACGCTTAGTTGGACCGAACTGTCCTGGTGTTATTACTGCTGATGAGTGTAAAATCGGGATTATGCCAGGATACATTCATAAAAAAGGTCACGTTGGCGTTGTAAGCCGTTCTGGAACATTGACTTATGAAGCAGTGCATCAGCTAACACAAGCAGGTATTGGTCAAACAACAGCTGTAGGTATCGGTGGAGATCCTGTAAACGGTACGAACTTCATCGATGCACTAGAAGCGTTTAACAATGACCCTGAAACTTTAGCTGTTGTGATGATCGGTGAAATCGGTGGGACAGCTGAAGAAGAAGCTGCTGAATGGGTAAAAGCGAACATGACGAAACCTGTTGTAGGCTTTATCGGTGGTCAGACTGCACCTCCAGGTAAACGTATGGGACATGCTGGTGCGATTATTTCTGGCGGTAAAGGTACGGCTGAAGAAAAGATTAAAACAATGAATGCTTGCGGCATTAAAACTGCAGCGACACCTTCTGAAATTGGTTCTACATTAATCGAACGTATTAAAGAAGAAGCAGGCTTATACGAAAAATGTTTAACAGTTAAATAAAAAAGAATCCGGACGACCTATATATGAGTTATAGGTCGTCCGGTATTTTTTTATTAATATTTACAAATATTAATACTTAAATGAAATGAAATTAAAGAACACCTATTAGAATAGTAATGAGGTGATAGATATGAAACGACATCATAAACTTTTAAAACTCATTTATGCAGGTTTCACGACTCAGGAGTTACACAAGATATATAATGTTTACCATTCATTTGATTTAAATTTTCTTCAGCTCAAGCCTATATTACGACAAATTTTTAACTGCCATGAGCGCACGCTGGATAATAAGTTATCAAAATTTCAGAATCTCAAAATCAAAACGCTGTTAGAAGAGCTTGCAAACAAGGAGATCACCCCAATCTATTTTGATTCAGAAGCGTACCCACAACTACTGCTTGAAATTTATGATTATCCTTTTGTTTTATTCGCAAAAGGCAATATTAATCTTCTTAACTATACGAATGCCTTAGCGATTGTAGGGAGCAGAGATGCAACGAATTATACAGCAGATGCCCTGGACCAGATTGTACCGGTACTGATAAAAAATAATATATACATCGTCAGTGGCTTGGCAAAAGGCGCAGATAATTATGCGCATCTGGCATGTAACTTTTATGGAGGTCATACGATTGGAGTCCTCGCGTATGGTCATGATTTCATCTATCCTGCAGAGACTACTTTAATAAGAAGGCTGATGGAAAAACATCACATCGTGATAAGTGAATATCCACCGGCTACACCAATACAAAAGTTTAGATTTCCAGAACGTAATAGAATTATTAGCGGTCTTGCTCAAGGCATCCTGATCACTGAAGCAAAAGAGAGGAGTGGGAGTTTAATAACGCTGGATCAAGGTTTAGAACAGAATAGGAACATCTATTGTCTGCCAGGACCTATCATTCATGAACTTTCAGCAGGATGTAATAAAAGGATCAAAGAAGGTGCAAAGCTTGTTCAATGTGCACAGGATATTATAGAAGATTATTTTTTTCCTGATATTTCAAAAAATTAAAACTATATTTATGAGTTTTATTTGACAATCACTTACTTATACGTATATTATTTATCATTGAAAACAAATTAAGTAAGAGGGGGATATACAATTGGCAGAAAATCTCGTCATTGTTGAGTCGCCTGCAAAAGCTAAAACCATTGAAAAATATTTAGGGAAGAAATTTAAAGTGGTCGCATCTATGGGGCATGTACGTGATTTACCGCGTAGCCAGATGGGCGTTGATACTGAAAATGATTTTGAACCAAGATATATAACGATTAGAGGAAAAGGGCCTATCGTACAAGATTTAAAAAGACATGCAAAGCGTGCGAAACATGTTTATCTTGCGAGTGACCCGGACCGTGAAGGTGAAGCGATTGCCTGGCATTTGGCACATATACTGAATATAGATGAAAAAGCAGAATCCAGAGTTGTATTTAATGAAATTACAAAGGATGCTGTCAAAGAGAGTTTTAAGCATCCAAGACAAATTGAACAAAATCTTGTTGATGCTCAGCAAGCACGACGTATACTTGACCGTCTCGTAGGTTATAATATTTCTCCGGTATTATGGAAAAAAGTTAAAAAAGGACTTTCGGCTGGCCGTGTTCAATCTGTGGCACTTAAGCTTATTATTGATCGAGAAGAAGAAATCAATGCGTTTAAACCAGAGGAATACTGGACGATTGATGGATTATTTGAATATGATAAAAAACAGTTCAAGGCAAAGTTCTTACATGAGAATAATAAACCTAAGAAATTAAAGCAGGAAGACGACGTTAAAGCAATTGTCAAACAACTGAAATCAGATACATTTAAAGTGACAGATGTCACAAAAAAAGAAAAACTCAGAAATCCTGCACAACCCTTTACTACAAGTTCGCTGCAACAAGAAGCTGCACGTAAGCTTAACTTCAAAGCACGTAAAACAATGATGCTTGCACAACAATTATATGAAGGGATCGACCTTAAGAAACAAGGTACAGTCGGGCTGATTACATATATGCGTACGGATTCTACTCGTATTTCAGATACTGCAAAGAATGAGGCTGCAAGCTATATTGAAGAACATTACGGTAAAGAATTCTTGTCTAAACGCAGAAGTAAGAGTGGAGGTGCCCAAGATGCACATGAAGCAGTACGCCCAACATCGGTGATGCGTACGCCTTCTGAGATGAAAGCGTATCTTTCTAGAGATCAGCTACGCCTATACAAATTGATCTGGGAGCGTTTTATGGCAAGTCAAATGGCTGCAGCAGTCATTGATACGGTCAGTGTAGACCTTGTTCAGGATAATATTAAATTTAGAGCAAATGGTCAGACAATTAAGTTTAAAGGATTTATGAGCGTGTACATCGAAGGTCAGGATGAAGAGACTGAAGACGGAGAGAATAAATTGCCGGTGCTGGAAGTGGGTAACACAGTTAAGGCTGTTAATATCGACGAAAATCAGCATTTCACACAACCACCTCCACGCTACACTGAAGCACGTCTTGTTAAAACGATGGAAGAAAAAGGTATTGGCAGACCTTCAACTTATGCACCAACCATAGATACGATTCAAAAGCGTAATTATGTAAAAGTTGACCAGAAGAAATTTTATCCGACGGAGCTTGGCATCATTGTCAACGAGTCTGTTAAAGAATACTTTCCTGAAATTATTGATATTGATTTCACGGTGAATATGGAGACATTATTGGATAAAATTGCAAGTGGAGATATGGAATGGAAGAAAGTTGTTTCAACATTTTATGGTGATTTTAAAACGCATGTTGAACGTGCAGAAGCAGAAATGGAAAAGATTGAAATTAAAGACGAGCCAGCAGGAGAAGATTGTGAGAAATGCGGTTCTCCGATGGTATATAAAATGGGACGTTACGGTAAATTTATGGCCTGTTCAAATTTCCCTGACTGCAGAAATACAAAAGCAATCGTCAAAACTATTGGTGTACCATGTCCAAAGTGTAAAGATGGCGAAGTTGTTGAACGTAAATCTAAGAAAAATAGAATTTTTTATGGCTGCAGTAATTTTCCAGAATGTGATTATATTTCTTGGGATAAACCTATTGCAAGAAATTGTCCGAAGTGTGACACGCAGCTTGTGGAACGCAAAAAAGGGAAGCAGACACAAGTTGTATGCACGAATTGTGATTATGATGAGAAGCCTCAATAACACATCCATAAATAATCATGTTAATCTGAGAACAGATTTGAAATATAATCTGTTCTCTATTATTTTTTCGATTTTTGTGAAAAATGAATCTGTTTTTAATAATAATAGTTTATTTCATTACAAAATTGTAATACAATCATGAAGGATATTCAGGAGGAGATACTATGACAATTGTAAATATAATTGGCGCTGGGCTTGCGGGTAGTGAAGCGGCATACCAATTAGCAAAACGAGGTATTAAAGTTAAACTATATGAAATGAGGCCGGTAAAGCAGACCCCAGCTCATCATACAGACAAATTTGCTGAACTTGTCTGCTCGAATTCATTACGAGGCAATGCGTTGACGAATGCTGTCGGTGTTCTTAAAGAAGAGATGCGTAGACTCGATTCGTTAATCATCAAAGCTGCTGATAACGCAAGCGTACCCGCAGGCGGAGCACTAGCTGTAGATAGACATGAATTCAGTGGATATGTGACAGATACATTAAAGCAACATGCAAATATTGAAGTTATCAATGAAGAAATTACGGAGATACCAGATGGACCGACGATAATTGCGACTGGCCCATTAACTACTGAAAGCTTATCAAAACAAATTCAGACGCTAACAGGACAAGATCATCTCTACTTCTATGATGCGGCTGCACCTATCATTGAAAAGGATTCAATCGATATGGATAAAGTGTATTTGAAGTCGCGTTATGATAAAGGTGAGGCTGCATATTTGAACTGTCCGATGACAGAAGAAGAGTTCAATACATTCTATGATGCTTTACTTGAAGCAGAAGTAGTGCCATTAAAGGAATTCGAAAAAGAAATCTACTTTGAGGGCTGTATGCCGTTTGAAGAGATGGCGAAGCGAGGGCGTAAAACACTATTGTTTGGACCAATGAAGCCTGTTGGTCTAGAAGATCCTAAGACTGGGGAACGTCCATATGCAGTTGTCCAGTTACGTCAGGATGATGTAGCAGGAACACTTTATAATATTGTAGGTTTTCAGACACATTTGAAGTGGGGCGCACAAAAAGAAATATTAAAGCTGATTCCTGGTCTTGAAAATGTGGAAGTTGTCAGATATGGTGTTATGCACCGCAACACGTTTATCAATTCGCCGACAAATCTACAGCAGACGTATCAATTTAAAGGCAATGACAGTCTGTTTCTGGCTGGACAGATGACAGGTGTAGAAGGTTATGTGGAAAGTGCAGCAAGTGGATTAGTTGCAGGAATCAATATGGCGAAGTATGTTGACAATAAGCCTGTGATTACATTCCCTGAAAATACAGTGATCGGTTCAATGGCATATTACATCACGCATACAAGCAGCAAGAACTTTCAACCGATGAACGCCAATTTCGGACTCTTGCCAAGTTTAGATAAACGTATTAAAGATAAAAAAGAACGATATGAAGCGCTCGCAGCACGCGCATTAGCTTCTTTAGAGCATTTTAAAGTTACTTTATAGTGTTTTAGTTGTGTGTCAATTTTAAATTGTGATAGAATTCAGATAAATAGGAGGACTGTATGGATACTAATGATTTGCAAAGATTCTTAACTTACTTGAAGAATGAGCGTAATTTTTCAGACCATACTGTTACCGCCTATAAAAATGATGTACTGCAGTTTATTGCGTTTTTAGAACACGAACAGTTAGAGTTTAGAACTTTTGAATATCGTGATGCGAGAAATTACCTCGTGAGTCAATATAATAAAGGGCTTGAACGTACGACGGTGTCGAGAAGAATTTCTGCGTTACGCTCTTTTTATGGGTTTTTATATGATGGAGACGAAAGCAATCCCTTTGTACAACTTGTTCATCCGAAACAAAAGAAGTATCTGCCTGAATTCTTCTATGAAAAAGAGATGACTTTATTGTTTAATAGTATCGACATGTCAAAACCGTTCGCAGTAAGAGATAAATTCATACTTGAGATGCTGTATGCTACAGGTATGCGTGTTTCAGAGTTTATTGAGCTGAAGAGTGATGCATTCGATCTAGGACTTATGACAGTAAAGGTGATGGGGAAAGGGCGTAAAGAAAGAATTATTCCTTATGGCGCCTATGCACATCAGTCATTACTGGATTATCTGGATTTTAGAAACGGCAAGATGATAACGCATGACTATTTACTGATCAATCAGCGGGGTGGTCCTCTCACTGCTAGGGGACTGACATATATTCTTGATATGCTGATTAAGAGGAGTAGTGCGGATGGACATATCCATCCCCATAAATTAAGACATACATTCGCAACACACTTATTGAATAATGGAGCAGATTTGCGTACTGTTCAGGAATTGCTTGGCCATGTCAATTTATCGACAACGAGCAAATATACGCATATAACGAAAGCGCACTTAAGAAATTCATATTTAAACGCACATCCAAGAGCATAAGGAGTGAAAGAATGAATAATCAATTACATGCTACGACAATTTTTGCAATCAGACATAATGGTCGAGCGGCAATGAGTGGTGATGGTCAAGTGACACTCGGCCAACAGGTCATTATGAAACAGACTGCAAGAAAAGTGAGAAGACTTTTTAATGATGAGGTCGTGGCGGGATTTGCCGGCAGTGTTGCAGATGCATTTACGTTATTTGAAATGTTTGAAGCAAAACTTCATGGATATAATGGTAATTTATCACGTGCAGCAGTTGAGCTTGCCAAAGAATGGCGTGGCGACAAAATGTTACGTCAACTTGAAGCGATGCTGATTGTTATGAACAAAGATGAACTGCTTGTCGTGAGTGGTACAGGCGAAGTGATCCAGCCTGATGATGATATTATTGCGATTGGTTCAGGTGGGAATTATGCGCTAAGTGCGGGGCGTGCATTAAAGCGTCATGCCAGCACATTGAGCGCCCGCGATATCGCACAGGCTTCTTTAGAAACAGCAGCTGATATATGTGTATTCACAAATCATAATATTATTATTGAAGAAATTTAGGAGGCAAATCATGAAGTCAGCGAACTTAACGCCAAGACAAATCGTTAGTCATCTTGATGAACATATTATCGGTCAGCAGGATGCAAAGAGGAAAGTGGCGGTAAGCTTGAGAAATCGTTACCGTCGTATGGCACTAGATGATGAGATTCAAAAGGAAGTCATTCCTAAGAACATATTGATGATTGGGCCAACGGGTGTCGGTAAAACAGAGATAGCGAGACGAATGGCAAAGCTGGTTGGCGCGCCTTTTGTAAAAGTAGAAGCAACCAAATATACAGAAGTCGGTTATGTAGGTCGCGATGTTGAAAGTATGATAAGGGATCTTACAGAAAATGGTGTCAGGTTAATTAAAGAGAAGAAAAAACAGGAAGTTCTAGAAGAAGCTAAACGAAATGCAGAAGAACGCCTTGTTAAGTTGCTCGTTCCAGCGATGAAGAAAAAAGAAAATAAAGCTGGAAATCCATTTGAAATGCTGTTCAATCAAACTATCCAAGAAGAAGAAGATGCACCAGATGAGCATGTAAAATTAAAACGTAAAGATATTCAAGTTCAGCTGAAAGCAGGAAAGTTAGAAGATGAAACTGTCAAGATTAAAGTAGACCAAGAATTTAAAGGATTGAATATGTTCGGTATGGATATGCAGAACAATCAAATGCAGGATATGTTCAGTCAGATGATGCCGAAGAAGAAGGTTGAACGTACGTTAAAGGTTTCAGATGCAAGGGACGTTCTGATTGATGAAGAAGCAACAAAGCTGATCGATGAAGAATCAATGCATAGTGAAGCTGTAGTCTTAACTGAGCAGTTAGGAATTGTATTTATCGATGAAATAGATAAGATAGCCGGAGGTAATCAAGGGCCGGATGTTTCAAGACAAGGTGTTCAGCGTGATATATTACCGATTGTTGAAGGTAGTGTAGTTCAGACGAAGTATGGAGCGGTTAACACTGAACACATCCTATTCATAGGTGCTGGGGCTTTCCATGTGTCCAAACCAAGCGACCTGATTCCAGAGTTACAAGGGAGGTTCCCGATTCGGGTGGAGCTTGATAAGCTTTCGGTAGATGATTTCAAAAGAATACTAAAAGAACCGAAACTATCGCTGTTAAAACAGTATGAAAGTTTGCTGGCGACAGAAGATGTTACTATCCAGTTTACGGATGAAGCGATTGACAGACTCGCGGAAATGTCCTATGAAGTGAATCAGGAGACAGATAACATTGGTGCAAGACGCCTACATACAATTTTAGAAAAGATGCTTGAGGATCTGCTATTTGAGGCTTCGGAAATGCCGAACGCACATGTAGATATTACTGCGCAATATGTCGATGCTAAACTAGGAAACATTACAAAAAATAAAAATTTAAGTGAATTTATACTTTAAAGGAGTGCCTTTTAATATGGGATTATTACAAAAAACGAGAAAGATTAACAAACTTTTACAGGAGCATAAAGGGATTGCAGTTGATTTTAAAGAAATGGCAGATTATCTTGGTTCAACGATGCAATCTAATGTGTTCATCTTATCACGTCGCGGAAAGTTATTAGGTTTTGGTGTTAATGAACTACTTAAGAACGAACGCATTATCAAGATGCTTGAGGAACGTCAGTTTCCAGAAACATATGTTGAGCTACTTTTAAATATTGATGAGACAAAGAGCAATATTCAAATAGAAAATGACCTTTCTGTGTTCCCATCTGAAAATGCAGACTTATTCGCTCAGTCTAATACGGTTATTATCCCGATAAAAGGGGGCGGTACACGCCTTGGAACGCTTGTATTAGGCCGTGTAGATAGAGCGTTTGATGATGAGGATCTCGTACTAGGAGAATATGCAGCTACTGTAGTAGGTATGGAAATTCTGCGTGAAAAGCACGCTGATGTTGAAAAGCTTGCGAGAGATAAAGCAGCAATCAATATGGCTATTAATTCACTATCGTATTCAGAGAAAGAAGCGATTGAACATATCTTTGAAGAATTAGGGGCATCAGAAGGATTACTTGTTGCTTCTAAAGTAGCAGATAGAGTCGGAATCACGCGTTCGGTTATCGTTAATGCACTCCGTAAGCTTGAAAGCGCAGGAGTTATTGAATCGCGATCGCTTGGTATGAAGGGTACATTTATCAAAATTAAAAAAGAACATTTCTTAGAGGAACTATCTGCGTCACATTAATCAATGTGATAAATATACAAACTTATAAGAGATAATTTATGTTTCTTTTAATTTTTATTATTGAATGTAATATTGATTTATGTTATATTAATCTATGGCTAAAAAGCCAAATTCACACATTACAGATAAGTATTTCGGACGGTGCAACATCTGTTGTTTCTGAAATTGCCTGTAATGGCGGAATAAAACCAATTAGGAGGAAATTAAAATGGCAGTAATCTCAATGAAACAATTGCTAGAAGCTGGTGTTCACTTCGGTCACCAAACACGTCGCTGGAACCCAAAAATGAAGAAATATATCTTCACTGAAAGAAATGGTATTTATATCATCGACCTTCAAAAAACAGTTAAGAAAGTTGAAGAAGCATACAACTTCGTAAAATCTATTTCTGAAGAAGGCGGTACTGTATTATTCGTAGGTACTAAAAAACAAGCACAAGAAGCAATCAAAGAAGAAGCGGAACGTGCAGGTCAATTCTTCATCAACGAACGTTGGTTAGGTGGAACATTAACAAACTACAAAACAATTTCTAAACGTGTAAAACGTATTTCAGAAATTGAAAAAATGGAAGAAGACGGTACTTTTGACGTACTTCCTAAAAAAGAAGTAGTTGAACTTAAAAAAGAATATGATCGTTTAATCAAATTCTTAGGTGGAATTCGTGAAATGAAATCTATGCCTTCAGCATTATTCGTAGTAGACCCTCGTAAAGAGCGTAACGCGATTGCAGAAGCTAAGAAATTACACATTCCAATCGTTGGTATCGTAGATACAAACTGTGATCCAGATGAAATCGATTACGTAATCCCTGCAAACGATGATGCGATTCGTGCCGTTAAATTATTAACTGGTAAAATGGCTGATGCAATCTTAGAAGGTCGTCAAGGCGTATCTAACGAAGAAGTTGCAGCTGAACAAAATATTGATTTATCTGAAGAAGCAGAAGTTAAAGCAGAAGAAACAACTGAAGCTTAATTGAAATAAAAGTGATAAGTGTATAACATTTATCACTTTTTTTAAAAGCTAAAGCATTTGCTTTAGTTTTAATTAAAATTTTAGTAAAATAAAACCGTAAACATAAATCTCTGGAGGTATTATACATGGCTATTACAGCACAATTAGTTAAACAATTACGTGAAAGAACAGGCGCAGGTATGATGGACTGCAAAAAAGCATTAACTGAAACAAACGGAGATATCGACGCAGCAGTTGACTACTTACGTGAAAAAGGAATTGCGAAAGCTGCTAAAAAAGCTGACCGTATCGCTGCTGAAGGTACAACTTATGTTGCTTCTAGTGGCAACACTGCAGTTTTATTAGAGTTAAACTCTGAAACAGACTTCGTTGCACGTAATGAAGGTTTCCAAGCATTAGTTAAAGAAATGGCAGATCATATTCTAGCAACTAAACCAGCTGATCTTGATGCATTAATGGCGTCTGAAATCGAAGCAGGTAAAAATGTTGAAACTAAATTGAACGAAGCAATTTCTACAATCGGTGAGAAATTAACTTTACGTCGTTTCGTATTAGCTGAAAAAACAGATGCAGATGCATTTGGTGAATACTTACACATGGGTGGACGTATTGGAGTATTAGCAGTAGTTGAAAATTCAACTGATGCTGAAGCTGCAAAAGACGTTGCAATGCACATCGCTGCATTAAATCCGAAGTTCGTTTCTCGTGAACAAGTTTCTGCTGAAGAATTAGAACACGAAAAAGAAATTTTGAAACAACAAGCATTAAATGAAGGTAAACCAGAAAATATCGTTGAAAAAATGGTAGAAGGTCGTCTACGTAAATATTTAGAAGAAATTTGTGTGGTTGATCAGCCATTCGTTAAAAATCCAGATCAAACTGTTGCTGAATTCTTAAAATCAAAAGGTGGTTCATTAAAATCATTCGTACGTTATGAAGTTGGAGAAGGTATCGAGAAACGTCAAGATAACTTTGCTGATGAAGTAATGGGGCAAATGGGTAAATAATGTTCTGATAAAGACACTTCGGTGTCTTTTTTTATACATAAAAGGTTAGAAAAACTACATATAATGATTTATTTAACAGAAGATTATTGATATAATGGCTATAGTTTTGTGTACAGTACACATATTTTGAGAGGACGGGTAATAATGATTGAAACTTCTAAATATAAACGTGTCGTATTAAAGTTGAGTGGAGAAGCGCTTGCTGGAGAAACAGGCTTTGGCATTAATCCGTTTGTGATTAAAAGTGTTGCGAAACAAGTGGCAGAAGTAGCGAAGATGGATTGTGAGATTGCTGTAATCGTAGGCGGTGGTAACATATGGCGCGGTAAAACAGGAAGTGACCTAGGTATGGACCGCGGTACTGCTGACTACATGGGGATGCTTGCTACGGTAATGAATTCATTAGCATTACAGGACTCTTTAGAACAATTGGATTGTGACACGCGTGTGCTAACTTCTATTGAAATGAAGCAAGTTGCAGAACCTTACATTCGACGTCGAGCGATACGCCATCTTGAGAAAGGTCGTGTTGTCATCTTCGCTGCTGGTATTGGGAATCCTTATTTCTCAACAGATACAACAGCTGCATTACGTGCTGCCGAGATGGAAGCAGATGTCATTCTGATGGGTAAGAATAACGTAGACGGTGTATATTCAGCTGATCCGAAACTAGATCCAAATGCGAAGAAATATGAAACCTTAACATATATCGAAATGTTACAAGAAGGTCTACAAGTAATGGATTCAACAGCAAGCTCATTCTGTATGGACAACGATATTCCACTCATGGTATTCTCAATTATGGAAGATGGTAATATTAAACGTGCAATTATGGGTGAAGAGATAGGGACTATCATCACAAAATAAAATATAGAATCAAAGGAGAAAAAGAATGACAACTGAAATTATGAATGAATTAAAATCAAAGATGGAAAAGAGTATCGAGAGCTTACAGCGTGACTTTGCTGCGATTCGTGCGGGCCATGCAAATGCTAATCTGTTAGATCGTGTATCTGTAGTTTATTACGGTGCTGAAACGCCAGTTCAGCAATTAGCAAGTATATCAGTTCCTGAAGCAAGAATGCTTTTAGTTACGCCATATGATAAAACATCAATTGATGATATTTTAAAGGCAATTAATATGGCAAACCTTGGTGTTAACCCGACTTCAGACGGGAATGTAATCCGTATTACAATACCAGCTTTAACAGAAGAACGCCGTAAAGAACTCGTTAAAGAAGCTAAGAAAGAAGCAGAGAATTCAAAAATTGCGATTCGTAACATCCGTCGTGATGCGAACGATGCACTTAAAAAAGCTGAAAAAGCTGGAGACATTACTGAAGATGATTTAAAATCATTTTCTGATGATGTTCAAGCTGAAACTGATAAATTTATTAAAAAGATTGACGAATTAACTGCGTCTAAAGAAAAAGATATTTTAGAAGTATAGGGTACCTGTAATAAAATAAATTATAGTTTGAATAAATGGCGAGCCAAATCATTTTTGGCTCGACCTTTTTTTGTGATTTTCATGAATATACATATATCTTATGTTAAAATATATGAATAAGTTGAATTACGGAGGCGGCTATGTTCCCATTTAAGAAAAGGAAAGTGACAGAAAATATTCAAATGAGTAAAGCGCATATTCCGAAACACATTGCTATTATAATGGATGGTAATGGGAGATGGGCGAAAGCTAAGAAGATGCCGCGCATTAAAGGGCACTACGAAGGCATGCAGACAGTAAAGAAGATAACAGGACATGCAAGTGATCTCGGAGTAGAATATTTAACATTGTATGCATTTTCTACCGAAAACTGGTCACGACCTAAAGATGAAGTAAATTATTTAATGAAGTTACCAGGAGATTTCTTAAATACCTTTCTTCCGGAATTGATTGCAAAGAACGTAAAGGTGGAAACGATTGGATTTATTGATGATCTGCCAGAACACACAAAGAAGGCTGTACTAGAGGCGAAAGAAAGAACAAAGGATAATACAGGGTTAAAGTTAGTATTTGCATTAAATTATGGTGGCAGAAAAGAAATCATCTCTGCGGTACAGTTAATTGCAGAACAATATAAATCTGGAGAGCTTTCATTAGATGAAATCAATGAGTCTCAGTTTAATGAATTTTTATTTACTAAAAATATGCCGGATCCAGAACTTCTCATCCGTACATCTGGTGAAGAGCGCTTAAGTAACTTTCTAATCTGGCAATGTTCATATAGTGAGTTTGTGTTTGTAGATGAATACTGGCCGGACTTCACAGAACAAAGTTTAGATAAATGTATTTCAATATACCAGAATCGACATAGACGATTTGGTGGATTATAAGGAGTAAATCATGAAAACAAGAACGATTACTGCGATAATCGCAATGGCAATCTTTTTGCCCGTGGTTGTATATGGTAAGCTGCCACTATTAATTATGGCATACTTACTTGCGATTGTAGCGCTAAAAGAAGTGTTGAATATGAAGAATATTAAGCTTTATTCATTACCCGGTATTATTAGTGTAGTCGCAATATGTTTAATTATGTTACCAGAAAAAAGTAAGCTTGTTGCGCTCGATTATCAGGTTCCTTTTTTAATATTAATGAGTTTAATTATGCTGAGCTATACAGTGATGAGTAAGAATAGATTCAATTTCGTGGATGCTGCATTTTGTATGCTTGCAGTTGCATATATTGGGATTGGGTTTATGTATTTCTATGAAACGCGTAACAACGGTCTGATTTATATTTTATTCGCTTTACTTATCGTATGGGTAACAGATACAGGTGCATACATATTTGGACGTTTATTTGGCAAGAATAAGCTGTGGCCAGAAATCAGTCCCAATAAAACGATAGAAGGCTTTGTAGGAGGTATTCTAAGTTCTACTATAATAGCAATTATATTCAGTATCAATTATGATATGCCGCTATCGATCCTGCCACTGATTCTTTTAACTTGGTTATTCAGTATGTTCGGGCAGCTCGGTGATTTAGTGGAAAGTGCGCTAAAACGTCACTTTGATGTTAAAGATTCAGGTAATCTGTTGCCTGGACATGGCGGAATACTCGATCGCTTTGATTCTTTTATCTTTGTACTGCCTTTGATGAATATATTATTGATTAGTTTCAAATAAACAATCACAGCATTATTTTATACATAATAACCCAGTTCATGTTTTGCTAAATCGTGAACAGGGTTATTTTTTCATGTGATAAATGTATTTGAATGCTTATTATGATTGCAAGATTTATGATAGAATAAAGCTATTAAACGTAAAAAAGGTGAAACAATGAAAAACATAGGAATATTAGGTGCCAGCGGATCAGTTGGTACACAAGGATTAGATATAATTAGACAATATCCGCATGCTTACAAGCTTGTGAGTTTTTCGGTTGGTAAAAATATTGATCTGGCAAATGAAATTATTGAAGAATTTAGACCGGACATCTGCTGTGTACAAAATAAAGAAGATGTAGATAAGATTAGATCAACGGCTATTAAAGTCGTATATGGTAATGACGGATTGATGGAAATAGCTGCATATCACAAAAATGATATGCTCTTAAATTCAATTATGGGGAGTGTCGGATTAAAGCCTACTGTTCATGCGATTAAACACGGAATCGATATTGCGCTTGCCAATAAAGAGACGCTTGTTGTTGCAGGTGAAATTATTATGCAGCTCGCCCGTGAAAATAATGTGAATATAATACCTGTAGACTCAGAGCATTCTGCAATCTTTCAGTGTTTAAATGGTGAAGATCATAAACATATTGAGAAACTGATTATTACAGCGAGTGGAGGTTCATTTAGAGATTTATCTCGCGCGGCACTGAAAGATGTTACTGTACAGGATGCACTGAAACACCCGAACTGGTCGATGGGTCAGAAGATTACAATTGATTCTGCGACAATGATGAATAAAGGACTTGAAGTCATTGAAGCAAGATGGCTGTTTGATATGCCAATCGATAAAATTGAAACTCTGTTACATAAGCAAAGTATCATACATTCAATGGTAGAGTTCAATGATACAAGTGTGATTGCCCAGCTTGGGACACCGGATATGCGTATGCCGATTCTTTATGCATTTAGTTATCCGGATCGTCTCGCACGTAAAGCAGAACGACTAAATCTTGCTGAAGTTGGTCAGCTGGACTTTAAGGCGATGGATTTTGATAGATATCGATGTCTGAAACTTGCATATGATGCAATCAGGATTGGTGGCACGATGCCAGTCGTAATGAATGCAGTCAACGAAGTTGTCGTGCAGCAGTTTTTAGATGAAGAGATTGACTTTTTAGATATTGAGACAATTATTGAACGTGAAATGAATGCACATGATGTGATACAAAGTCCAGATCTTGAAACCATTCTTGAAATTGATGCGCAGTATAAGTCAAGAAAGTATGAGGTGTAGCGATGTTAGGATTATTAGCCTTTATATTAGTCTTCGGATTAATCGTTACCGTGCATGAACTTGGACATTTAATCTTCGCAAAACGTGCAGGTATTATGTGTCCGGAGTTTGCAATCGGTATGGGACCGAAGCTCTTCTCTTACAAGAAGAATGAAACGCTGTACACGATTCGTATGCTGCCAGTTGGTGGGTATGTGATGATGGCTGGAAGCGGCATGGAAGAAAATCCGCTAAAAGCAGGGATGAATGTTAATATTAAGAGGAATCCTAATGGCGAAGTGACGCATATTCTGCTTGATGAACAGCATCAATTCCAGCAAATCGAACAAATTGAAGTCGTTGATAGTGATATGGATGATGCAATGTTTATTGAAGGTATCAATCAATATACGCAGCAGCAAGAGCATCTTCGTATTGCAGAACAGTCATATTTTGTCCGTGAAGGAGACTTGATTCAGATTGCTCCTCCTAGCAGACAGTTCAGAACGAAGAAACCATTGCCAAAGTTCTTAACATTATTTGCAGGACCATTCTTTAATTTTCTGTTGACACTTGTACTATGTATTATCATTGCATTTATGATAGGTTCTCCTACAAATGCTGTGAAAGAAGTAGCTGAAGATTCTCCTGCAATGAGTGCAGGACTGAAGGCTGGTGATAGAATAGTACAGCTCAATGATGAGAAGGTAAGTACATTTGGCGAAATAAAATCTTACCTTGCGAATAATGAGGGTAATCCGTTAAGCGTAACCGTTGAACGTGGAGACCGTGCTGAAAAGATAGAACTGAAACCTAAAAAGATTGTCACTCAGATTTCTAAAACAAAGAAAGAAACGACTTATCAGATCGGTTTCTTACCAGAAAGACAGTTTTCATTCACAGACCCATTTATAAATGGCTTTAATGAAACGATGCGCTATGCAACGCTGATTTTTACATTACTTATCGAACTGTTTACTTCTATATTTACAGGGAGTTTTTCATTTAATATGTTAAATGGACCTGTAGGTATCTATAAATTTACAGATACTGTTGCGCAGCAAGGACTTATCCCACTGCTTAATTTAGCAGCAATGCTTTCTATAAACATCGGGATTATGAATTTGATACCTGTTCCTGCTTTAGACGGCGGACGTATATTGTTTGTTCTGTATGAGGCTATATTCAGACGTCCTGTGAATAAACGTGTAGAGATGATTATCGTCGGAGCAGGGGTAATATTTATGTTCTTTGTGATGATAATGGTGACGTGGAACGATATTTCAAGATATTTCTTAAAATAAACAGCACTGTGCTGTTTATTTTTTGTTTGATTAATGATTATTTTATTATATGATATATGTATTATAGATTTTAGGAGGCAGCTATGAAACAGAGTAAGATGTTTATTCCAACATTAAGAGAAGTTCCAAGCGATGCAGATAGCAAAAGTCACCAGCTACTGCTTAAAGCAGGGATGATCAAACAAGTCGCAAGTGGTGTATACAGCTACTTACCGATTGCGAAACGTGTATTGAACAAGATTGAGGCTATCGTACGTGAAGAGATGGAAGCGATTGATGGTGTCGAAATACTAATGCCTGCCTTACAGCCTTCAGAGCTTTGGAGCGAATCTGGTCGCTGGCAAAGTTACGGCGCAGAGCTTATGCGTATGACAGACCGTCATGGTCGTGAATTTGCGCTTGGACCGACGCATGAAGAAATTATTACATCACTAGTGCGTGATGAATTAAAGTCTTATAAGAAGTTACCGGTAACGTTATTCCAGATTCAAAACAAGTTCCGTGATGAAAAGCGTCCTAGATTCGGATTGTTACGTGGCCGTGAATTTATTATGAAGGATGCATATAGCTTCCATGCGACAGAAGCATCACTTGATGAGACATATCAAGACATGTATGATGCATATTCCAAGATCTTTACACGACTTAATCTGCAGTTCCGTCCAGTTATCGCAGATAGTGGTGCAATTGGTGGCAGCCACACGCATGAATTTATGGCGTTAGCGGAAATTGGTGAAGATACGATTTGTTATACAGATGGCAGTGATTATGCAGCAAATATCGAAAAAGCAGAAGTCGTATACCATCCAAATAAGAAACATACAGAAGAGAAAGCATTAGAAAAAGTACATACGCCTGGTGTAAAAACAGCGCAGCAGTTAGCAGATTTCTTAAAGCGTGACTTAGATGAAATTGTGAAATCAATGATTGTTAAAGTCGATGACCAGTTTGTAATGTTCTTAATTCGTGGACATCATGAATTAAATGATATTAAGGTAAAATCATTCTTTGGAACTGAACATGTAGAGATGGCAACAGATGATGATATTCGTTCAATCTTAAATGCGAGTCCAGGTTCATTAGGCCCAGTAGGAGTTAATAAGATTGATATCTATGCAGATAACAGTGTACAGGATCTAAATAATTTAGCAGTCGGTGCAAATGAAGATGACTATCATTATGTGAATGCGAATGCCGATCGTGACTTTAACGTGAAAGCATATGGTGATTTCCGATTTATTTTAGAAGGTGAACCAGCTGCAGATGGTAGTGGTCCAGTTAAATTTGCTGAAGGTATTGAAATCGGACAAGTATTTAAACTCGGTACAAAATATAGTGAGAGCATGAATGCGACTTTCTTAAACGATCAAGGCCGAGCAGAGCCTATGATAATGGGATGTTACGGAATAGGCGTTTCACGTACATTATCAGCAGTAATCGAGCAGCATAATGATGACAAAGGTATTATATGGCCAACTGCTATTACCCCATATGAAGTGCATATCATCAGTGTGAATCCTAAGCAGGAAGCCCAAAAAAACCTTGCAGACCAGCTCTATGCTGCATATCGCACGCAGTATGAAGTACTGTATGATGACCGAGCAGAACGTGCGGGTGTGAAATTTAATGATGCAGATTTAATCGGAATACCGGTTCGTGTGGTGGTTGGGAAACAAGCAGCCGACGGTATTGTCGAGGTTAAGAACCGTCGTACTGGGGACGCTGTTGAAGTCCATATAGATGACTTACAAGAAACGATTCAATCAATTTATGCATCTTTTGAATCATAATTTGATATAATGAATAATAAAAGTAATACGCACCTGCGTGTTACTTTTTCATTTTGAAGGTGGTAAAAAACGTGACAATAAATAATAACGAAAAATTTAAAGTATTGTTAAAGCAGCTGCAGATTGAAGATTTATTTACAATACCTGATCTCGATGAAGCAGAACTCACTAAGATTGATGTTTATAAGAATGACCTTAGATGGCATATGTACTTTAAATTTCAAACGCACCTGCCATATGAATTATTTGCTCTGCTTAAATCTAAGATTAAAGAACATTTTGAACATATTGCAACAGTGACATTTGAAATAGCAGTATTGGATGCTCTTGATACAGAGAAACTCTGCGCATATATTCCTTATGCGATTAGCCAGACGAATATGAGTCCAAGTTTAAAGCATCAGTTAAATAGTAAAGCGTTTACATTCAGCGGTGATATATTAAAATTCAATGTGACGAATGATATCGAGAAAGTTCACTTTGAAAAGAACTGTAATGGCGCGCTTCTTAAAGCCTTTAAAGACGTAGGTTTTAATGTCTCACGTTGTGTATTTGAAGTGTCAGACAATGCTGAACAAGAAGAGCTGGCATCTTTAGAAGCGTATATACAGGAAGAAGAAGAAAATCATAGTAAAATATTAAGAGAAAAGATGATCGAACGAGAAAAACAGCGTAAAGAAGATGATGGCCCTGAAGTGACACGTTGTCAGATTGGGAAGCCGATACAAATTGAAAATGTTAAACGTATCGAATCCATTATCGAAGAAGAATATAAAGTTGCACTTGAAGGTGTAGTCTTCGATATCGATATTAAAGCACTAAAAAGCGGACGACATATCGTGCAGCTTAAAATAACAGATTACACAGATTCTTTAATCGTTAAGATGTTCACACGCAAAGGTAAAAACGACTTAGAGCATTTTGAGTCATTGAAAATTGGTGACTGGGTGCGTGTACAAGGTCGTATTGAAATGGACACCTTTGTACGAGATTTGGTCATGATGATGGATGATATCGAGGCCATCAAAAAACCTGAAAAGCAAGATAAAGCACAGGACAAACGTGTTGAATTCCATCTGCATAGTGCGATGAGCCAGATGGATGGTATTACGCATATCGGAAAATATGTTGCTCAAGCTGCAAAATGGGGCCACAAAGCAATCGCGGTAACTGATCATAACGGCTGTCAGGCATTTCCGGATGCACATGCTGCAGCAAGTGCAGCGGGCATTAAGATGATCTATGGTATAGAAGGGATGCTTGTCGATGAGGGTGTGAACATCAGTTACAAACCACAAGATATACCACTGAAAGATGCGACCTACGTTGTCTTTGACGTAGAGACAACAGGTTTAAGCTCACAATATGATAAAATTATTGAACTTGCGGCAGTTAAAGTGAAAGACGGAGAAATCATCGATAAGTTTGAGCGCTTTAGCAATCCCGGAGAACGTCTGAATGAAACGATTAAGAACTTGACTGGAATTACTGATGATATGCTTATAGATGCACCGCCAATCGAATCTGTATTGAAGGATTTTAAAGATTTTGTAGGGGATGCAATCTACGTGGCGCATAATGCAAGCTTTGATATGGGATTTATCGATACTGGTTTCGACCGTCTAGGATATGGAACAACGGAAAATGGTGTCATCGATACGTTAGAACTTTCAAGAACGATCAATACTGAAATGGGCAAACATGGCCTTAACTTTCTTGCCAAGAAGTATGGTGTAGAATTAACACAGCACCATAGAGCCATCTATGATGCTGAAACGACTGCGCATATCTTTGTGAAGATGTTAAAACAGATGGAAGCGCTCGGTGTTACGAATCACAAGGAGATTGACCTGAAGCTCTCAAATAAGGATGCTTATAAACGTGCGCGACCGATGCACGTAACATTAATCGTCCAGAATCAAAAAGGATTAAAGAATCTTTTCAAAATCGTAAGTGATTCTATGGTGGAATACTTCTATAGAACACCAAGAATCCCGCGCTCACTTTTAAATAAATATCGTGAAGGTATACTGGTCGGAAGTGCGTGTGATAACGGTGAAGTGTTTACGGCGGTGATGCAGAAGGATCAAGAAGAAGTTGAGAAAATTGCGCGCTACTATGATTATCTTGAAGTACAGCCAAAAGCACTATATCAGCATCTTTTAGATAAAGACTTAATCCGTGATAATGAAACGATGGAAGAAATCTATAAGCGTATCCTCGATGTTGGTGAAAAACTAGATATTCCAGTTCTAGCCACAGGTAATGTCCACTACTTAAATGAACACGATAAGATTGCACGTGAAATCTTGATTGCATCAAATCCGGGTAATCCGTTGAATAGGCAGACATTACCAGATGCACATTTTAGAACGACCGATGAAATGTTAGATGCCTTCCATTTCCTAGGAGAAGAGAAAGCTTATGAAATCGTCATTAAAAACACAAATGAACTTGCTGATCGTATAGAGACGGTTATTCCTATTCAGGATAAACTGTTTACACCGAATATCGACGGTGCAAATGAAGAAATTCGAGAGATGAGCTATGCACGTGCACGTAGTATATACGGGGAAGAACTTCCTGAAATTGTTGTTGCCAGATTAGAGAAGGAACTGGATAGTATAATAGGTAATGGATTTGCCGTTATATATTTAATTTCTCAGAAGCTCGTGAAGAAAAGTCTGGACGATGGCTACCTGGTAGGGAGTCGTGGTTCGGTTGGATCAAGTTTTGTAGCGACAATGACTGAAATCACTGAAGTCAATCCATTACCTCCGCATTATATTTGTCCGAAATGTAAATCAAGTCACTTCTTTGAAGATGGAAGCGTTGCGAGTGGTTTTGACTTACCCGATAAATCATGTCCATCATGTAATGTGCCATACATTAAAGAAGGGCAGGATATTCCATTTGAAACGTTCTTAGGATTTAAAGGCGATAAAGTTCCAGATATTGACTTAAACTTTAGCGGAGAATATCAGCCAATTGCGCATAACTATACAAAAGTACTATTTGGAGAAGATAAAGTGTTCCGGGCAGGTACGATTGGTACGGTTGCAGAGAAGACGGCATTTGGTTATGTGAAAGGCTATATGAATGATTCAGGTGCGCATAAACGTGGTGCTGAAATTGATAGGCTTGTAAAGTCATGTACGGGTGTCAAACGTACGACAGGACAGCATCCTGGCGGTATTATCGTTGTGCCAGACTATATGGACATCTATGATTTTACACCGATTCAATATCCTGCAGATGATCAGTCCAGTGCATGGAAAACGACTCATTTTGATTTCCATTCTATACATGATAATTTATTGAAGTTAGATATACTCGGACACGATGATCCTACGATGATTCGTATGCTACAGGATTTATCAGGTATGGATCCTAAGACAATTCCTGTCGATGATAAAGAAACGATGAAAATATTCTCGAGCCCTGAATCCTTAGGTGTCACTGAAGAGGATATATTATGTAAGACTGGAACCCTAGGTGTGCCAGAGTTTGGTACTGGCTTCGTGCGTCAAATGCTTGAAGATACAAAGCCTTCATCATTCAGTGAGCTCGTGCAGATTTCTGGATTATCTCATGGGACAGATGTATGGCTTGGCAATGCTCAAGAACTTATAAAGAGCGGGACATGTGATTTAAGTTCTGTTATCGGATGTCGTGATGATATTATGGTGTATTTAATGTATGCCGACTTAGAACCATCACTTGCATTTAAGATTATGGAATCTGTGCGTAAGGGTAAGGGACTATCTGAAGAATTTGAAGCTGCAATGCGCGAGAATAAGGTGCCTGAATGGTATTTAGATTCATGCAAAAAGATTAAATATATGTTCCCGAAAGCCCATGCAGCGGCATATGTACTCATGGCAGTACGTATCGCATACTTTAAAGTGCATCATCCGTTATATTATTATGCAAGTTACTTTACTGTTCGTGCGAGTGACTTTGATTTATTGACGATGACGAAAGACAAGCATACGATTAAAGCAACAGTGAAAGATTACTATAGTCGTTTTCATGACCTCGGTAAGAAAGAGAAAGATGTACTCACAGTGCTTGAAATTACTAATGAAATGGCGCAGCGTGGCTTTAAGGTTCAGCCGATTTCACTGGAAAAAAGTACAGCCTTTGAATTCATCATTGAAGATGACACATTAATTCCGCCCTTTATCTCTGTTCCGGGTCTAGGTGAGAACGTTGCGAAACGCATTGTAGCAGCGAGAGACGAAGGACCATTCTTGTCAAAAGAAGAGCTGAATAAAAAAGCAGGCGTTTCTCAAAAGATCATTGATTATCTAGATGAACTCGGAAGTCTTTCTGGTATGCCTGATAAGGCACAGCTCTCAATTTTTGACTTGTAATTGTTTGATGAATGCACAACTTTATGTTATGATTTAATTGTTAAAGAAAATACTCTACTAGCGAAAAGAGTGGGAATCCCCGCTCTTTTCTTACGTTTATGTTAGGAGGATTATATGAGTAAAGTTACAGAACGCGTTGAAGCGATATGTCAGCCGGTAGTTGAATCTTTAGGGTTTGAACTTGTAGATGTGGAATATGTGAAAGAAGGTCCGGATTACTATCTACGTATCGCCATAGACAAACTAGGTGGTATCGATATTAGTGACTGTGCACTGGCAAGTGAAAAAATCAGTGAAGTGATGGATAAAGAAGACCCGATTACAGAAGCTTATTTCCTAGATGTTTCATCTCCAGGTGCAGAACGTCCGCTCAAAAAGGAAAAGGATTACGAGAACGCAATTGGTAAGCATGTCTATGTAAAACTTTATGAACCTGTTGAAGGGGATAAAGAATGGATCGGTGAATTAAAAGAAGTCTCAAAAGATACGATAACATTGTCAGCAAAGATTAAAACGAGAACAAAAGTGATTGAAATTGACCGTAAGCGTATTGCTAAGATTCGTCTTGCAGTCATTCTATAGGAGGCAGTTATGAAAAACAATGAATTATTAAATGCGATTGATTTTCTTGAGAAAGAAAAATCGATTCCAAGAGACGTATTAATAGAAACGATTGAAGCAGCTTTGATCACTGCTTATAAGAAAAACTATAATTCGGCCAACAATGTACGCGTTGAACTGAATATGGACAATGGAGCATACCGAGTATATTCACGTAAAGACGTAGTTGAAGAAGTAATGAATCCAAGAGATGAAGTAAGTCTTGAAACAGCATTATTGTCGAACCCCGCATATGAAATCGGCGATATATATGAAGAAGATGTTACACCAAAAGATTTTGGACGTGTTTCAGCACAAGCTGCAAAGCAAGCTGTACTACAAAGATTAAGAGATGCAGAACGTGGTATATTATATAATGAGTTTATCGATAAGGAAGATGATATTATGACTGGTATCATCGACCGTGTGGATCACCGTTATGTCTATGTGACTTTAGGTAAGACAGAGGCTGTTTTATCTGAAGCAGAAAGAAGTCCGAATGAAGTTTATCGTCCGACAGAACGTATTAAAGTCTATGTCAACAAAGTTGAGCAGACGACTAAAGGACCTCAAATCTTTGTGTCACGTAGTCATCCAGGATTATTAAAACGTTTATTCGAACAAGAAGTTCCTGAAATTTTTGATGGCACGGTAGTGGTGAAATCTGTAGCCCGTGAAGCAGGAGATCGCTCAAAGATCAGCGTCTATTCCGATAATCCTGATATCGATGCTGTGGGAGCATGTGTCGGTGCGAAAGGTGCTCGTGTTGAAGCGGTTGTGGAAGAACTCGGTGGAGAAAAAATTGACATTGTTGAATGGAGTGCAGATACAAAGACTTTCGTTAAGAACGCATTAAGTCCATCTCAAGTTGTCGATGTATTGGTAGATGAAGCGAATCAGTCAACAACAGTAATTGTTCCGGATTATCAGTTGTCGCTCGCTATTGGTAAGAAAGGTCAGAATGCACGTCTTGCTGCCAAGCTAACGGGTTGGAAGATTGATATTAAATCTGAGACAGATGCTAAAGAAGCGGGCATTTACCCGGCAGAATAGGGGGGGTTTAATGAAGCAGCGTAAAATACCCATGAGAAAATGTATTCTTTCTAATGAAATGAAACCTAAGAAAGAACTGATTCGTGTCGTCAAAAATAAAGAAGGCGAAATATTTGCAGATGCGACCGGTAAGCAAAATGGGCGTGGTGCATATGTTTCGATGGATTTAGATATCGTAAATAAAGCACGTGAAAAAAAGAAATTAGAACATTATTTCGAGACCGATGAAACGGTGATGAATCCAGTATATGATGAAATTATTCGACTCATCTATAGAGAGATGATTCCAAAACGATGACATCTAAAGATAAGTTATTAAACCTGCTAGGTCTTGCGATGCGTGCAAGAAAATTATCTACTGGAGAAGAACTTGTATTAAATGATGTACGAAGTAAACGTGCTAAGCTCGTCATCATTTCTACAGACGCATCAAACAATACTATGAAAAATGTTTCGAACAAATGCCAGTCCTATCAAGTCGCTCTAGAACAAGTATGTACAAGGTATGAACTAGGGTATGCACTTGGTAAAGATGAACGTGTAACAATTGGCGTTCTGGATGCTGGATTTGCGAAGTCAATGAAAGCTTTGATTCGAGACATCAATGAGGAGAGAAGCTATGAGTAAAAAGAGAATATATGAATACGCAAAAGAAGTCAACTTAAAAAGTAAAGATATTATCGATGCATTAAAGAAAATGAATATTGAAGCATCGAGTCATATGCAGGTAATCGAAGCAAAAGAAATCAGTGCATTAGATAAAATCTTCAAGAAATCTGATGCTAAAGCAGAAGTGAAACCTGAGCAAAAAGCTGAATCAAAAAAAGAAGAACCTAAAAAAGAACAGCCTAAAAAAGAAGAACAGAAAAAGCAAAGCGATCAGAAGAAGCCTCAAAATAATAATCAAAAACGTAATCCAAACCATCGTCCTGGAAGTCATAATAAACCAGGTACGGGCGGTCCATCTAAAAACAAAAAAGGTAAAGGCAAAGGTAAACAAAAACCTGAACCAAAACAAGAAGTACCTGTTGTAAAAGAAACACCATCTAAAATTACGTATGAAGAAGGCATTACAGTAGGAGAGCTAGCTGAAAAACTAGGTAAAGATGCTTCTGAAATCGTTAAAAATTTATTTATGGTCGGTATTATGGCTAATATCAATCAATCTTTAAATCAAGAAGCAATCGAGCTTATTTGTGATGAGTATGGCGTAGAAGCTGAACTAGAAGTTGTTGTCGATGCAACAGACCTAGAAACATATTTTGAAGATGTAGATGCTAATGAAGAGGATATTATGGAACGTCCGCCTGTTGTTACAATTATGGGACACGTTGACCATGGTAAAACAACATTACTTGATTCCATCCGTAATACACGTGTTACTGCAGGAGAAGCAGGAGGAATCACACAGCATATCGGTGCATATCAAATTGAATATAATGATAAGCCTATTACATTCCTTGATACACCAGGACATGCTGCGTTTACGACAATGCGTGCACGTGGGGCGCAAGTAACAGATATCACAATATTAGTAGTAGCAGCTGATGATGGCGTAATGCCACAAACGGTTGAAGCCATTAACCATGCGAAAGCAGCAGAAGTACCAATCATCGTTGCTGTAAACAAAATTGATAAGCCAACTGCTAATCCAGACCGTGTAATGCAGGAACTTGGTGAGCACGGATTATATCCTGAAGATTGGGGCGGCGATACTATCTTCGTTCAAATCTCCGCAATTAAAGGTGACGGAATCGATGATTTACTAGAAATGATTCAGCTTGTAACTGAAGTTGAAGAATTAAAGGCAAATCCGAAACGTACAGCGATCGGAACTGTAATTGAAGCGGAATTAGACAAATCTCGTGGACCAGCTGCATCTTTACTTGTTCAAGATGGTACGCTTGAAATCGGAGACTCTATTGTTGTTGGTAATACGTTCGGTCGTGTCCGTGCAATGGTCAACGATCTTGGCAAACGTATCAAGACAGCTGGACCATCTTTACCAGTAGAAATTACTGGACTTCAAGATGTACCTTTAGCTGGAGATCGTTTTGTTGTATTTAAAGATGAGAAGAAAGCGCGTCGTATTGGTGAAGCACGTCAGCAGCAGAATATTTTAGCGCAGCGTCAGGAATCTCAAAAAGTTTCTCTTGATAACTTATTTGAACAGATGAAACAAGGTGAGATGAAAGACTTAAACGTTATCATCAAAGGTGATGTACAAGGTTCAGTTGAAGCGCTGGCAGCATCACTTATGAAAATTGATGTTGAAGGTGTTAACGTACGTATTATCCATACAGCAGTGGGTGCAATTAATGAATCTGATGTTACTTTAGCGTCTGCATCTAACGGTATTATCATTGGTTTCAACGTCCGCCCTGATGTTAATGCGAAACGTGCGGCAGAAGCTGAAGGTGTAGACATGCGTTTACACCGCATCATCTATAAAGTAATCGAAGAAATCGAAAGCGCGATGAAAGGGATGTTAGACCCTGAGTTTGAAGAAAAAGTGATCGGTCAGGCGGAAGTTCGTCAAACAATCAGTATTTCTAAAGTCGGTACAGTAGCCGGAAGTTATGTGACTGACGGTAAGATTACGCGTGATTCACAAGTACGTATCATTCGTGATGGTATCGTCGTTTACGAAGGTCAGGTTGATGCATTAAAACGTTTTAAAGACGATGTACGTGAAGTGGCACAAGGATATGAGTGCGGTATCACGATTGAAAACTTCAATGACATCAAAGAAGGCGACATCTTTGAGGCCTTTGTCATGGAAGAGATTAAACGCGTCTAATAAAGCTATTTCTGAGAGTTGAAAGAAGAGAAGACTAAACTACAATATTAAAACACTTCACGAAAATTCGTGAAGTGTTTTTTTAGATTAATAGGGAATAGAGCATTTCATTATTGTTAACGGCGATATACTTAGGATCGAACTGCTGCACACGTTGGTAGAGACTATTTTTATCGCTCTTATCTTTCAGTTGTACGCCAATGATGACAGCACCTTTACTTCTTGCAGTTTTCTTGAGGTATTCAAACTTTGTGATATCATCTTCAGGACCCAGTACATCGTTAACAAATGTTTTCAGTGCACCTGGTCGCTGTGGAAAGTTAACGATAAAGTAATGTTTTAAAGATTCATACAGGAGTGCACGTTCTTCAATTTCATTCATACGATTGATATCATTATTGCTACCGCTGATGATACATACAACATTCTTGCCGATGATATGATCCTTAAAATGTTCCAGAGCACTTACACTCAGTGCACCTGCAGGTTCAGCGACAATCGCTTGTTTTGTATACATGTCGATGATTGTGCTGCAGACCTGTCCTTCATCGATAGCGATACAATCATCGATCACCTGTCGTGCGATATCAAATGTCAGTGCGCCCACAGTTGCTACAGCAGCACCGTCTACGAATTTATCGATAGCATCTAATGTGAGTCTCGTCCCTTTTTCAAGAGATTGTTTCATGCTGCTTGCACCACGAGGTTCTACTGCAATGATCTGCGTTTCTTTGCTGACATCCTTAAGATATGTACCAACACCTGATATTAATCCGCCACCACCGACCGCCTGAAAACAGTAGTCGATTACAGGCTGATCCATAAAGATTTCCTTTGCGACAGTTCCTTGGCCAGCCACTGTATGATTGTTATCGAAAGGATCGATAAAACTAAGGTTATGATCTTCTGTATATTGTAGCGCGGCAGCAAGACACTCATCAAATGTATCTCCATACAGTTTAATCTCCACGTTATCTTGCCCAAAGAACTTGACCTGTTCTATCTTCTGGTTCGGTGTAGTTACCGGCATAAAGATGACTGCGTGCAGGTCGAGTTTATTTGCAGTGTAGGCGACACCTTGTGCATGGTTGCCGGCACTGGCACAGCTGATACCTTGCTGTCGAACCGCGGGCGTCAGCTGGCTGACGGCATAATAGGCCCCTCTTAGCTTGAACGAGCGTACCCATTGCAGATCTTCGCGTTTCAGGTAAACATTGCACTGATATTTTTGAGATAGATATAGATCCTTTTCAAGTGGTGTATGCTTGACTACATGTTTCAGTACTTCATATGCCGCTTCTATATCATCTTTTGTAACAGGCATCTTTGTATGCGTATGGTTCATACTATTCCTCCTCTAGTTGTTATTGATAAACGGCATCATCGTTCTAAGGTCTGCACCGACTTTCTCTATAGGATGTCCCGCCTGGGTACTTCTCATAGATTTAAAAGACTCAAATCCATTATTATTGTCTTCGATAAACTGCCTGCTGAATGCGCCAGACTGGATATCAGCTAATACCTGTTTCATATTCTCCTTAACTTCAGGTGTAATAACGCGTGCACCAGAGACATAATCTCCAAACTCAGCGGTATTAGAGATGGAATGTCTCATCTTCTCCATACCGCCTTCGTACATAAGGTCTACAATCAGTTTCATTTCATGCAGTACTTCAAAATAGGCGAGTTCTGGCTGATAACCTGCTTCCGTCAGTGTTTCAAAACCATAGTGGATGAGCTTTGTGATACCGCCGCAGAGTACCGCTTGCTCACCAAAGAGGTCTGTCTCTGTTTCTTCTTTGAAGGTCGTTTCGATGACGCCCGCGCGTGTAGCACCGATGCCGTGTGCATAGTTCAGTGCAAGGGCCTTTGCGTCACCAGTTACATCTTGATCGACTGCAAATAACGCAGGAACAGCACTGCCTTTAACATATTCACGTCGAACAAGATGTCCTGGTCCTTTTGGTGCGACTAAGAAGACATCAACATCGTCAGGTGCTTTGATTGCACCAAAATGTACATTAAATCCATGAGCGAAAACTAAAGCCGATTGTGGTTTGAGATGAGGTGCGATTTCCTCGTTGAATACACGCTGCTGTACTTCATCCGGCATAAGGACGACGGTAACATCTGCATGTTCTACAGCTTTACTGACGTCATATGCTTGAAATCCATCTTCTTCAGCCTGTGTTCTGGACTGTCCTTCACGTACTCCGATGACCACGTCATAGCCACTGTCCTTAAGGTTCAATGCATGTGCGTGTCCTTGAGAGCCGTAACCTAGTACTGCGATTTTCTTATTTTTTAAGTATTCCTTATTTACATCGTTATCATAATATACTTTAGCCATTATAAAACCTCCTGAGTTGTGTTGTTTACTACTGATAATACAGTTATTGGTTTTTCTAGTTGTTTGATGACAGTATGAATGTTCTGGCCGTTTCTTAATGCTACTTCCAATGTCAGATTAAATTGTCCGCCTTCTGATTGTCCATGCAGTGCTATAACTCTAATGTCTCGTCGGAAACAGATGCTTGTAATACGATTCAGCACTTCGGGACGGTCTGTCATGCAGATGCTAAGCGAGTAGTTCATTCGTATCCCTCCACTTCATGATTAGGTTTCCCAGATGGAACCATTGGAACCACCATCTCATCAGGGGAGATTCTGATCTCGATGAACGCAGGACCTTGATAAGCAAGTGCTTCATAAAGTGTCGCTTCCAGAGCCTGTTGCTGCGTGATAAGGTAGGGTTTGACGCCATATGCGTTGCTCAGCATCTGAAAGTCAGGCTGTCCACTGAAGACTGACTCGCTATAACGCTGACCATGGAATTTATGCTGCCATTGTTTCACCATGCCGAGCGTACCATTGTTCAGCATGATGATTTTGACCGGGAGCTGATATTCGTTTAATATCGCCATTTCCTGGTTGGTCATCTGAAAGCCGCCATCACCGACAATAGCAACTACCATCTGATTAGGTGCGCCAAGCTGTGCACCGATTGCAGCAGGAATACCGTAGCCCATCGTGCCGAGACCACCACTTGTGATCAGCTGTGCCTTCTTGAATGGATAGTATTGGGCGGTCCACATCTGATGCTGACCTACATCCGTTGCAACAACGGCTTCATCTGTAAACCTACCGATAAGTTCAACCACATGTTGTGGTCTGATGAAAGTTTCGGCCTGTCTATACTTGAAGGGGTACTGCTGATGTCTTTCGATACATATCTCTGTCCAGCTGCTGTCGACAGAGCAAGGTAGATCCAGCAGCTGTGTAAGAACCGACCTGACATCTCCGTGGATTGCGAGGTCAGCTTGTATAACCTTATTAAGTTCACTTTGATCTATATCGATATGAACGATCTGTTTGTTCTGCTGAAAGGCTGCAACATCTCCGATGAGCCTGTCATCGAACCGACTCCCGAAGTTGATCACGCAGTCACTTTCAGAAAGTGCCATGTTCGCAGCATAGCTCCCATGCATGCCCCCCATACCTAAAAAGAGGGGATTATCGTATGGAACTGCGCCAAGTCCGAGCAATGTTGTCACTACTGGGAGATGGTATTTTTCTGCAAAACGTGTCAGCATATCGTTTGACTGAGAATGATTGATACCTGCCCCTGCCAATAGAAGCGGACGCTGTGCTTGAGCAAGTAAATTTGCCAGCTCGTGGACTGTTTCAATGTCAACATTTGGTGCAAGTGTGTAACCCGGCAGGTTCATCTCAGTCTGTAGCGGGCCTCTAGCCTTACTGATACCGATATCTTTAGGAAAATCTATAACTACTGGTCCTTTACGTCCTGTACTGGCTACGTGAAAGGCTTCGTTGATAACTCGAGGTATCTCTTCGACTGAGCGAATCTGATAGTTATGTTTCGTGATTGGTGCTGTCAGCGAAATCAGATCTGCTTCCTGGAATGCATCTAGTCCGATACCTTGCTGATGCACTTGTCCTGTGATGACGACAAGGGGCAATGAGTCACAGTAAGCATCTGTTATACCGGTTACTGCATTCGTCGCTCCAGGACCACTTGTCAGCACGACAACCCCAGCTTTGCCACTTGAACGTGCGTAGCCTTCTGCGGCGTGTATCGCACCTTGTTCATGACGTGTCAGGATATGTTTGAAAGGTGCATCGTAGAATGCATCATAAAGTGGAAGTACCGCACCTCCTGGATATCCAAAGACGTATTCTACATCGTTGTCAACGAAAGATTGCACAAGCAGTTGTGCGCCTGTTTGTTCATGGTTCATGGTATTCCTCCTTATAATAGATGTTCTGGTATCTGCATGACACCGCCTGTATTAGCACTTGTGACAAGTGCTGTATAACGTGCGAGGTATCCAGATCTAACTTTTGCCTTAAAAGGTTGTAGGTGTGCCTTACGTTGCTTTAGTTCATCATCTGTTACATCGACGTTCAGCGTACGATGCACAAGGTCGATGGTGACCATATCTCCATCTTCAATGAGTGCGATAGGTCCCAAAGCCGCTGCTTCAGGTGAGATATGTCCGACTGCAATACCACGGGTTGCACCTGAGAACCTTCCATCAGTGATCAAGGCGACCTCCTTACCGAGGCCACGTCCGACGATGGATGAAGTAGGGGCAAGCATCTCAGGCATCCCTGGACCACCTTTTGGACCTTCGTATCTTATAACGACGACATGGCCCGGACGTACTGTATGGTTATCGATTGCCGCGACCGCTTCGTCATGGCTATCAAAACAAATGGCTGCACCGGTGAACGTCTGTATAGAAGGATCGACACCGCCTACTTTGATAACCCCTCCAAGTGGAGCGATATTACCATGAAGCATCGAAAGACCGCCGTGTTCACTGTAAGGGCTATCCAGTGTATGGATGACTTCCTCATTTTGTATTGTGTGAGCAGCATTATTGTCGCGTAGAGTAGCACCAGTAACTGTCATGCGGTCAGGATGAAGAATTCCTTCACGCTTCATCAGTTCATTGATGATTGCAGGTACACCCCCTGCGTTATGTACATCATGCATGGAGTAAGAAGAACTTGGTGCAATCTTCGATAAGTAGGGTGTTTTTTCAGCTATTTCGTTGATACGCTCTAAGTCATAGTCGATACCCGCTTCGTTTGCAAGTGCGAGTGTGTGAAGAACAGTATTTGTGGAACCACCCATCGCCATATCCAGCGCAAATGCATCGTCGATTGCCTCTTTTGTTACGATATCCTTCGGTTTGATATCACGTTTGACAAGATCCATCAGCTTAAACGCACTCTCTCTGATCAGTGCTCTACGTTCTTTACTGACGGCAAGTGCAGTACCATTGAAGGGGAGTGCAAGTCCGAGCACTTCCATCAGACAGTTCATGGAGTTTGCAGTAAACATACCAGCACAAGAACCACATGTCGGACATGCATTTTGTTCCATATCAAGAAAGTCCTCTTTTGTGAGTGTACCTTCCTTGAACGCACCGACCGCTTCAAACATGCTAGATAATGTCAGTGCCTTGCCGGTAGCGGATAATCCTGCCTTCATCGGACCTCCTGAGCAGAAGATAGCAGGAACGTTCGTTCTTACAGCAGCGAGCAGCATGCCAGGTGTTATCTTATCGCAGTTCGGAATATAGAAGACACCATCAAACCAGTGGGCATTGATAACTGTCTCTGCTGCGTCAGCTATGATTTCACGGCTCGGCAGAGAATACCTCATGCCGATATGACCCATAGCGATTCCGTCATCAACACCGATCGTATTAAATTCAAACGGTATGCCACCTGCTTCTCTAATCGCTTCTTTTGCGATGTCTGCAAGTTCTCTTAGATGAACATGTCCAGGGACGATATCGATATATGAGTTGCAGATTGCAATAAATGGTTTATTCATATCTTCTGGTGACTTAATTTGTCCCGTTGCGTGCAGTAGGCTGCGGGCCGGTGCTTGTTCAGGTCCTTTTTTGATCATATTACTTCTCATATAAATCCTCCCTTAATTTTACAAACAAAAAAAACGATGCCCTGAATAGGACATCGTTCCCAGTCCTATTCATGTGAAATAGGACTTAAACTTATAAGTAGTGTAATCTACCTACAGTTCCAGTCCGGACCGATAATAATAATAATGTTGTTAAGTTGTAAATGTCTGTTATTCATCATCATCTGTCCTTCCTGTTTTTTTGTATGTTACAAATTTAAAGTAAAATGACATAGATGTCAACACAATATTTAAAATTTTCTAAAAATTAAGCAAAATACAAAAACGCAAAAATTGACAATCAGCAGTTTGAATCCTTATAATAAAAGTAATCGAAAGTATAGAGGTGAAGTATATGAGTTTAAGAAGTGAACGAGTTGGTGAACAGCTGAAGAAAGAAATCAGTGAAATTATCAATCAGAAGCTAAAGAATCCGAATGTCGGCTTTGTAACAGTGACAGAAGTTGAGGTTACGGGTGATTTAAGTCTAGCATCGGTTTATGTAACGGTGCTTGGAGAAGAGAAGGAGCGTAAGAAATCTTTAGAAGGTCTGGAGAAATCTAAAGGATTCATTAAATCAGAAATCGCACATCGTATGGATTTACGTATTGTACCTGACTTAAAATTTAAATATGATGAGTCCATTGACTATGGTAATAAAATCGAGCGTATGATTGCGGAATTAAATAGAGATAAATAGACCAATCACACTTTTTCATGTAAACTATTTTAGAGTTTACTGAAGGAGTGTTTTTTTATGGATGGCATTATCGGTATTAATAAGGCGCGGGGGATGACGAGTCATGATGTGGTGTTTAAGCTACGTAAAATTTTAAGGACGAAGAAAGTCGGTCACACGGGGACACTTGATCCTGAAGTGGATGGCGTATTGCCGATTTGTGTCGGTAAGGCGACGCGTATCAGTGATTATGTGATGCAGAGTGGTAAACGTTATATTGCAGAGGTGACCCTCGGCGTTCAGACGGCGACTGAAGATGCTCATGGTGAGGTTGTGAATACGGCATCGATTGAAGAGGGAATGTATACAGAGGCGCAGGTCGATGAGGTGTTACTTCAACTAACGGGTTCAATTAGACAAGTTCCTCCGATGTATTCCGCGGTTAAGGTAAAAGGACGTAAATTGTATGAATATGCACGTGAAGGAATTGAGGTTGAGCGTCCAGAACGTACAGTGGAGATTTATGAATTAATACGTACAAGTGCTGTTCGTTTTATTGATGGTAAATGTATATTCAATATTGAAGTCGCATGTGGTAAAGGGACATATATTAGAACGCTTGCCACTCAAGTAGCAGATAGTCTAGGTACTATTGGTCATATGTCAGATTTGACACGAACGGAGAGTGGTGGATTTAAGCTTGAAGACTGTATTACAATAGATGAATTACGTGAAGTACCCTATGATGCGATAGCTGAGCTTCTCAAACCGATAGAGGCGGGTCTTGCCCATATGCGGCATGTCGCTGTCGATGAGCCGACATCCGTCAAGATTATGTATGGCCAAAAGTTACGTCAGATGAGCCCGCCGATTGAAGATGAGACGGTGATGACGTACAATGATAAGGTAATAGCAATTTTCATACCGGATGAGAAGCATCCAGGTTTGATCAAAGCTAAAAAAGTATTTAATTAGGGGATAGCTATGAAAACAATTGAAATGATACATCCAATAGAGCAATGTTATGATCACGAACCATGTGCCCTTGCAATTGGTTTCTTTGATGGGATTCATACTGGACATCAGAAGGTCATTGAAACCATGATATGTATTGCTGAGAATAAAGGACTGAAAAAAGCGGTGATGACGTTTGACCCTCACCCTTCTGTCGTCTTAAATCCTGAAAAACAACGCACAGATTATTTGACGCCGATGCAGGAGAAGAAGCATATATTAGAAGCGATGGGTATTGATTATTTATTTATCGTGCCGTTTACTTCTTCGCTCGCTCAAATGGAGGAGCATGACTTTATCTCGAATTATTTCACTAAAAATCATGTAAAAGAAGTTGTAGCTGGTTTTGATTTTACTTATGGTAAATATGGAAAAGGAAATATGCTTAAACTTGAAGCGGATAAAGATGGTTTCAATGTAACGACTGTAGAAAGACATGCGCTAGCTGACGAGAAAGTTTCTACTACTTTAATTCGTAAAGATCTGATTCATGGCGATATTGAATCAGTGAATGCACAACTTGGAAGACCTTATAAAATTACTGGTCTTGTTGTTCAAGGTGAAAAGCGTGGACGTACAATTGGATTTCCGACGGCAAATGTTGAGCCGAATGAAAACTTTGTATTGCCACGTTTAGGTGTGTATGCCGTTACGCTGAAGCTCGATCAGACTGGTAAAATATATAAAGGCGTCTGTAATGTGGGGGTAAAACCAACCTTCCATGACCCTGAAAAACAGCAAGTTTCGATAGAAGTGAATATCTTTGATTTCAAAGACTCAATATATGGAGAACGTGTTGAAATTGAATGGTATGAATTTTTACGTGCTGAAAAGAAGTTTGATGGTATTGATAGTCTGATTACACAAATAAATGCAGATAAAGCACAGGCAATTGAAATATTGAATGACATTCATCTTGATTAATTATTGATTCATGATATAATAACGAGGAACCTTTCCTTGGCTTATAGATCACTCCGACTTTATGCTCAGGTTACGGTGTCAATTAAATTTATAGGAGGCTATTAACAATGGCAATTTCACAAGAACGCAAAAATGAAATCATTGCACAATACCGTGTACATGAAACTGACACAGGATCCCCAGAAGTACAAATCGCAGTTTTAACAGCAGAAATCAATGCGTTAAACGAGCATTTACGTACACACAAAAAAGACCACCATTCACGTCGTGGTTTATTAAAAATGGTAGGTCGTCGTAAAAACTTATTAACTTACTTACGTGAGAACGATGTTCAACGTTACCGTGAATTAATTAAATCATTAGGATTACGTCGTTAATTCTAATTTTATCGAAAGAAACCTATGTTTCTTTCGTTTTTTTTATGCGATTTATGACATAATATGAATTGTCATGTTATGATTAAGGATATATGTGAGAGAGGAGATACATACATGTCTCAAGAAAAGAAAGTTTTTAAAACAGAATGGGCAGGTCGTCCATTAATTATTGAAACTGGCCAGTTAGCAAAGCAAGCAAATGGTGCAGTACTCGTACGCTACGGGGATACGGTAGTATTATCAACGGCGACAGCAAGTAAAGAACCTAGAGATGTGGACTTCTTCCCATTAATGGTCAATTATGAAGAGAAATTATATGCGGCAGGTAAGATACCTGGAGGATTCAACAAACGTGAAGGCCGTCCAGGTGAGGATGCTACTTTGACCTCACGATTGATTGACCGCCCGATTCGTCCGTTATTCCCGAAAGGTTACCGTCATGATATTCAGGTCATTTCTATGGTTATGAGTGTAGATCCAGATAATTCACCTGAAATGGCAGCGATGATCGGTTCATCTATGGCACTTTCGGTTTCAGATATTCCATTTGAAGGACCAATCGCAGGTGTGAACGTAGGTTTAGTTGATGGAGAACTCATCATAAATCCTAATGTTCAGCAGCGTGAAGTTTCTGTTCTGGACTTACAAGTTGCAGGTCATTTTGATGCGGTCAACATGGTTGAAGCGGGTGCGAAAGAAGTAGCGGAAGATAAGATGCTTGAAGCAATCATGTTCGGTCATGCTGAAATTAAGAAACTTGTTGAATTCCAGCAATCGATCATTGATGAGATACAACCTGTAAAGTCTAGGTTTGTACCTGTTGAAACGGATACAGCCTTAGAATCGAAGGTAGAGCAATTATCAGAAAGCTTTGGACTATCTCAGGCGATTCAAACTCAGGAGAAGCTTGCACGTGAAGAAAATATTACAGCAATCAAATTAAAGGTCATCGAAGCTTTTGAAGGTGAAGGTGAAGCTGTTATCACTGCAGTGAACAAGAAGTTCGATGCACTGATCAAAGAAGAAGTGCGTCGTCTTATCACAGAAGAAAAAGTGCGTCCGGATGGACGTCGCCCAGACGAAATTCGCCCGCTTGATTCAGAAGTCGGCATTTTACCTCGTGTACATGGATCTGGTCTATTTACACGTGGACAGACTCAAGCCCTATCTGTAGCAACATTAGGTGCATTAGGTGAACATCAGATTATCGATGGTCTTGGTGTAGAAGAAGAGAAACGTTACATGCATCACTATAACTTCCCGAATTTCTCTGTAGGTGAGACAGGACCAATTCGTGCACCAGGTCGTCGTGAAATTGGTCATGGTGCACTAGGTGAACGTGCGCTATTGCAAGTCATTCCAGATGAAAAAGAATTCCCATATACAATTCGTGTTGTATCTGAAGTTTTAGAATCAAATGGTTCGAGTTCACAAGCATCAATCTGTGGTTCTACGCTCGCCTTGATGGATGCTGGTGTACCAATTAAAGCACCAGTTGCGGGTATTGCAATGGGTCTTGTAACAAAAGATGATAATTATACGATTCTATCTGATATTCAAGGTATGGAAGACGCACTTGGTGATATGGACTTTAAAGTTGCAGGGACAAAAGAAGGTATCACAGCAATACAGATGGACATTAAGATTAACGGGTTAACAGAAGATATCTTACGTGAAGCATTAGAGCAGGCGCGAGTAGGTCGTCTGCATATTATGGAACATATGTTATCTACAATTTCTGAACCAAGAGCAGAACTTAGCCAATACGCACCTAAAATTGAAATTATTCATATTAATCCTGATAAGATTCGTGATGTTATCGGACCAGGTGGTAAGAAAATTAACGAAATTATCGATGCAACAGGAGTTAAACTTGATATTGAACAAGATGGTACAGTCTTCATCGGTTCAAGTGATGCATCAATGATAGAAGAGGCGAAGAAGTTGATCGAAAATATTGTACGTGAAGCTGAGGTTGGCCAAATTTATATGGCAACAGTAAAACGTATCGAGAAGTTCGGTGCATTTGTTGAAATCTTCCCAGGTAAAGATGCGCTCGTACATATCTCGCAAATTGCTTTAGAACGTATAAACAAAGTAGAAGATGTTGTGAAGCTTGGTGATCAGTTCTTGGTGAAAGTCACTGAGATTGATAAACAAGGTCGCGTAAATGCATCACGTAAAGTGCTGTTAGAAGAAGAGAAGAAAGCATCAGAAGAAAAGTAGATTATTAAGGTGAGGCGATATGTCTCACCTTTTTATTTGATTTGTCAGTGAGGAGATTATTTGGAGCATATTAAACTTAAGAATGATATGACATTTGCATATCACGAAACAAAATTAGAGGTCGTTCATATTGGACTTTACATTAAAGTGGGCACATCGGATGAGGCAGGGTATCCAGCAGGTATCGCACATTTTATTGAACATATGGTGTTTAAAGGAACGGAGCAGTTTCCATTTCAAGCATTATCAGATAAAATTGATGCAATTGGTGGAGAAGTCAATGCCTATACGACTAAGACATATACATGTTATTCGATTAAGACGTTAAAGCGATTTGAACGTGTTGCCATTGAATTGCTGAAAGAAATGGTGTTCTGTGCTACATTCCCGAATGATGAACTTGAAAAAGAACGTCAGGTCATTCTAGAAGAGATAAAGATGATCGAAGATGATGATGAAGAACGTGCATTTGAGCAGTTCGAAAGCGCGTTACTTGAAGGCACTGCATTTAACACACCGATTCTTGGTACGGCTGACAGTGTTAATAATATTACTCAGACAATGCTTCAAGCGTTTTATCATAAATTTTATCAGCCAGATAATATGATCTTGTCGTACGTTGGAACTGATTATCATTTTATTAAGGATTACTTTGAGCAATTTAACTCTGTTCACAAAGTGATACGCCCACTGAAAAGATTTAAAATGAACACGATTCATCTTATGCATCATAAAGAAAGTATGGAACAAGCACATGTTATACTGGCGCATAGAGGGATCAGCTATCTGGATGAAAAAAGTACATGCTATGAGATTATAAATAATATCTATGGTGGCAGTATGACGAGTTTGCTATTCAGAAGGTTAAGGGAAGCACTAGGGTTATGCTATGCATTATATTCATCGGTCGATGCTTATGAAGAAGGTGGGATTCTTTATACATACTTCGCTACTGACGCAAAAAACATAGAACGATGTATGGCAGAGATTCATCTTATACACAAGCAGCTTGCAGCAGGTATTGAAGAATCGTTGCTTTTAAAAACGAAACATTATCTTGTAACAAATTTATATATGAATCTAGATTATGATGGGTCCATTATGGAGCATATGGGTAAGAGCATACTGCTTTACAATAAGATATATGATATACATGAACTGGAAGAAAAAATAATGGCTGTTACATTAGAAGAGGTAAATGAAGCGCTGCAGGTTTTTAAGAAAGCGTATGCAAGTTACCGAATATACTAGGTTTCTATAGATTAATCCTTGCTAAAAATGTATAATATGAATGACTATATAACAAGGAGATGTAACTATGGTATTTGATAAAATTCAGGTGAATGGTTCAGAAATTGAAGCAGAAGGACGTTTTAGAATTGAAGATGAAACTGTACATGTGTCAACGACAAGCGAAGATGTGGGATTAGCGTTCAAACAAGTTGAGACAACAAATGCACCTGTGCAGCTTGTACTTTATAAAGGGGATACAGATCGCTATGCATCTGAAGGGCTAACATTAAAGCACTATACAGTAGCTGGTGGCGAATTTAAGATGGAATTAGAAAAATAATAGCAGATGTGCGTAAGCCTTATTATAGAGGCTTACGCATTTTTTATTGTTAAATTGTCTATATTTAGCTTATAATATAAGAAGTATGAATTGAACGGGTAGAATTTAGGAGGAACTATTTTGAATCTAGTAAAAAAAGATAATGAACATATAAAGATGACACCCCTTGGTGGTGTAGGTGAAATAGCAAAGAACATGTACATCGTTGAAGTAGACGATGAAATGTTTATGCTTGATGCAGGACTTATGTTTCCTGAAGATGAGATGCTTGGAATAGACGTAGTTATACCAGATATCAACTATGTCATTGAAAATAAGGCGAAATTAAAAGGAATATTCCTTTCGCATGGACATGTTGATGCAATTGGAGCTTTAAAGTACATTATGAATCAGATTGATGCACCTATCTATGGATCACGTCTGACGATTGCACTTGTTAAAGACCGAATGAAAGAAGCAAATATAAATAAGAAGATTAAGTACTATACTGTAAATAATGACTCGATTATGCGTTTTAAAAATGTGAACGTATCATTTTTCAGTACGTCACACAGTATTCCAGATAGCATTGGTATCGTGATTCATACATCACATGGTGCAATTGTTTATACTGGTGAATTTAAGTTTGATCAAAGTTTATCCGGAAGTTATAGACCAGATATTACAAAGATGGGTCAAATTGGTGATAACGGTGTACTTATGCTGATCAGTGATTCCACAGAAGCTGAGAAACCGGGTTACAATACACCTGAAAATGTCATTGAAAGTCATATCAATGACGAATTTGCAAAAGCAAATGGACGTATCATTGTTTCCTGCTACGCATCGAACTTCATTAGAATACAGCAAGTATTAAACAGTGCAGCTAGAAATAACCGAAAAGTATCATTTCTAGGTAAATCATTAGAAAGTTCGTTTAATACGGCACGTAAGCTGGGATACTTTGATATAAAAGAACAATTGCTGATACCAATCAAAGATGTGGAGAAGTATCCTAAGAATGAAGTCATCATTATTTCGACTGGTACTCAAGGTGAACCGATAGAGGCACTTGCACAGATGGCGCTCAATAGACATAAT
Organism: Macrococcus psychrotolerans; assembly: GCF_038095555.1. Taxonomy (NCBI): domain Bacteria; kingdom Bacillati; phylum Bacillota; class Bacilli; order Caryophanales; family Staphylococcaceae; genus Macrococcus; species Macrococcus psychrotolerans. The sequence goes on from NZ_CP124591.1 coordinate 957,959, forward strand.
ATACTGAATATAGAAGAAGGAGATACAGTATTTATTACGACGACACCTTCATCTAATATGGAAGTCATATTAGGCTCTACAATTAATCATCTTGTTAAAGCAGGTGCGAAAGTCATACCAACTAATAAGAAGATTCATGCTTCTGGACATGGATGTATGGAAGAGCTTAAACTGATGCTCAACTTAATGAAACCTACTTACTTTGTTCCAGTTCAAGGTGAATTTAAGATGCAGATTGCTCATGCGAAGCTTGCTGCTGAAGCAGGTGTACTGCCTGAACATATCTTCTTATTAGAAAAGGGGGACTGTCTGAACTTTGACGGTGAGTATATGCTTGCGAACGAAAAGGTAACAGCAGGTAATGTCTTGATTGATGGTATTGGTGTTGGAGATGTCGGCAATATCGTATTAAGAGACCGACGCCTTCTGAGTGAAGATGGTATATTTATTGCTGTCGTAACGATCGATCCAAAAAATCGTACCATCGCTGCAGGACCTCAAATTCAGTCAAGAGGATTTGTTTATGTACGTGAGAGTGAGGATCTTCTCAAAGAAGCTGAAGAAAAGGTTAGAGCTATTGTAGAGGATGGTTTGACTAAAAATAAAATTGAATGGGCTGAAATTAAGCAGGAAATGCGTGATAAGCTGAGCAAGCTGCTCTATGAACATACGAAACGCCGTCCGATGATCATTCCTGTAATTTCAGAAATTTAAATTATAAATAAACAAGCTATTAATAGCTTGTTTATTTATTTAGTAAGGTAGGTGTCAGTATGGCTATTAAAAAGAAAACACGTAAGAAAAAACGTAATACAAAGAAGAAGGATAATATACCCTATCGTTATTTGATTGCTCTTTTGATTATTGGACTTATCTTTGCCGCCATATTTCAATTTGGAATCATTGGCGTAGGCATTGACAGTCTATTTACATACTTTACGGGTAGTGCACGGTTTTATGCGTACATACTGATTCTTTTAGTGACGATATACTACACCGTCAATCAAAAGATGATACCACTGAATCGTCGCGTTAATGGCTGGTTATTGATGCTTGTAGCGCTACCTTCATTTTTACAGGTTATAGAGCATATGTTAAATGGTAAGCCCATTGTGCCGTTATTTAATTCAATTTATGAGCTTCAATCTCATTCAGGTATTCATTTTTTTGGTGGCGGTATCATAGGTTATCTGTATGATATGGTGTTCAGTACATTAATCAGTACATTTGGCTCACTTTTATTATCGCTACTGATGATAACCATCAGTACATTGCTGATTCTTGGAAGATCTATTCGTCTTGCTGCCGAAAAAACATTCCTGTGGCTCATGAAATATCTACGCCTGTTAATGGCTAAAGTTACAGACTATGCAAAAAAGGACAGGAACACACAACAAAATGAGGTCATCGATGTGTCTGACCTTCCTGTACTTACTCAAGATGCTGAGGATATCCCAATTTATGACAGTGTAGAGCAATTTGATAACAATGAAGATCTTGTGGAAGCTGAAGCGTTTATAAGTACAAGTAAAGATGTACCATCTAAGATGGGTAATATGGATCTTGAAACAGTGGAACATACAAGTGCAACAACAGAAGATGAGAATCCGAATTATAAGCTCCCACCGATTACTTTATTACATCCTGCTGCTGAAAAAGCAAAGAACAATATGCAGAACGTAAAAAAACGTGGACAACTTTTAGAAACGACTTTAAAGAATTTTGGGGTCAATGCAAAGGTGAGTCAAATTAGGATTGGACCCGCTGTTACCCAATATGAAGTACAGCCTGCTATGGGAGTTAAAGTCAGTCGCATCGTCAATTTACATAACGATATCGCGCTCGCACTTGCTGCAAAAGATATCCGTATAGAAGCGCCGATACCTGGCAAATCGGCAGTTGGTATAGAAGTCCCGAATCAGTCGGTCTCTATGGTCACGTTACGAGAAGTGCTGGAAGCATCTCCTGTAAACGATAATAAGCTGAAGGTTGTGCTTGGAAGAGATATCTCAGGAGAAGCGATCACTGCAGAACTTGACAAGATGCCGCATTTACTTGTGGCTGGTGCAACCGGAAGCGGTAAGTCGGTGTGTATTAATGGTATAATTACAAGTATACTTATGAATGCGAAGCCTCACGAAGTGAAGCTGATGATGATCGATCCTAAGATGGTCGAATTAAACGTCTATAATGGTATACCGCATCTACTGACGCCAGTGGTCACGAATCCTCAGAAAGCTGCTCAGGCGCTGCAGAAGATTGTTGGTGAGATGGAACGTCGTTACGATTTATTCAGCCATACTGGTACACGAAATATAAAAGGATATAATGCGTATCTTGAAAGACAGAATCAGGAGATGAACGAAAAGAATGCGAAGCTTCCATATATAGTAGTCATTGTTGACGAACTAGCTGATTTGATGATGGTGGCAAGTAAAGATGTAGAAGCAGCCATTATGCGACTAGCACAGATGGCACGTGCGGCGGGGATTCATCTGATCATCGCTACTCAGCGCCCATCTGTAGATGTAATCACAGGTTTAATTAAAGCAAATATTCCTTCGCGAATTGCGTTTAGTGTAAGTAGTGCTGTTGATTCAAGGACGATTCTGGACAGTCAAGGTGCAGAGAAACTGCTCGGTAAAGGAGATATGTTATATTTACCTTATGGGCAATCTAAACCGACGCGTATACAAGGGGCTTTCTTATCTGATGCTGAAGTAGAAGCTATCGTTCAGTTTGTTACAAGACAGCAGTCTGCAAATTACGTTGAAGAGATGACGCCTACAGACGTAAAAGAAAGCGAAGCTAATTCAGAAGATGAACTTTATCAGGAAGTATATGCATTTGTAATCGAAAAACAGAAAGCTTCAGCCAGTTTACTGCAGAGACAGTTTAGAATTGGATACAATAGAGCGGCACGTTTAATTGATGAACTGGAAGCAAACGGAGTAATTGGTCCCGCTACGGGAAGTAAACCAAGAAATGTTTTAATAGAACAAAATGAAGAATAGGAGCGGTAATATTGTCTGTAAATCATGAAGTTGTCTATACGAAGGACTGGATTCTATCAAAGATATATTCTGGAGATTTCAATAGTCATAAACCGATACCCTCTCAATATGAGATTTCAAGACAGTTAAATATATCACGTGATGCTATTGAACTCGCATTTCATGAACTTATAACTGAGCAAATTATAACTGAACACTTTCAGGAAGGTTATTTTGTCAAAGAGAAGCCCCCATTCAACTATCCGGTTGATGAACTAAAGAGTATTACTTCTATGATTGAAGAAGCAGGTTACGTAGCCGGCACCCTCATTATCAGCCAAGACATTGAACAACCGTCGCTAGATGATAAAAGTGTGCTGCGTATAGATGATGATCGAAAAGTGACAGTTATCGAGCGTATTCGTACTGCCGATGAAACCCCGGTTGTTTATTGTCTGGATAAAATTGATATGATGAACTTTGAAATGGATAGCGGCATCAATTCACGGTCATTATTTGATGCACTTATGGATGCAGGGTTAGCCATCAGCTATGCTACGACTGAGATAGAATCAATCGGCTATGAGCCGTATATTTCTAATGCGCTGGATTGTGCGCCTGATGATAGTTTACTCCTTTTCAAACAGATTCATTATAACGATAATCATGATCCTGTACTTTATTCGATGAATTATTTTAAATCGAGTCAAGTCAAGTTTAAAATAAGACGTACAAAGAAAGATTAGGTGAATCACATGTCACATCACATTAATTATTTAAATACTTCTCAATTTAAGACGATATCGCTCGTAATTAAATTTAAAGCACCGCTTGATGAATCTACAATGACTGCAAGAAGTGTGTTATCAAAGTTAATGCAGAAAACTTCACAGAAGTATCCTACAGAAATAGAGATGATGAATCATCTATCAGAACTGTATGGGGCAAATTTATACAGCTCTGTTTTAAAACAGAACAATGCACATGTCATCACTTTAGGTATAGATATTGTTAACGATAAATATTTAACAGATACAAACTTACTTGAAGAAGCTTTTAAATTATTACACGAAGTACTATACTTCCCGAATGTGCAGAATCAGGCTTTTAATACACGGCTTGTGAATCAAGAAAAACGCTTATTAAAGAATAAATTTTTGGCGATAAAAGAAAATATTGGGCAATATGGATTTTATCAGTTGCTGCACACAATGTTTCCGGAGGACCCGAACCGACTACCAAGCTTTGGCGATGAGCATCAACTGGACAATATTGATGGCAGAGCGTTGTATCAAACCTTTCAGAAGATGAAACAAGAAGATGAAATTTATTTCTATGCAGTAGGTGAAATCGACTCAGAAGAAATTGAATCACTTTATGAAAAATATATACAGCTCAATTCTTCAACGGTAACTTTAAATGACAGCAGACCTGCATCGAATAAAGAGACAAATTATGTTGAGGAAACAATCGATACCACACAAGCGCGGCTTAATATAGGTATGAAGTTTGAAGTGCATCATCCAGACAGATCGTACTTCAGCTTTATCGTATTGAATCATCTCTTTGGTGGAGATGCGTCCAGTATGCTCTTTATGAACGTTAGAGAAAAATTGAGTCTAGCTTATCAAATACATAGCCAGATTGATGCGCGCAGTGGATTGCTGTATGTACTTGCAGGTGTAAATCAGCAAAATAAAGCACGTGCAATCGAAACGATTCAAAACCAATTTGAAATGATAAAAAGTGGTGAGATTGAAGAAAAGATGGTAGATTTGTCAAAAAGACTGATTATCAACAGCCGACTTGAGTCAACGGATCGTCCGAAAGGATTTGTGGAAACAAGTTTTTCTAATACATTTGGGTCTGAAATATCACAGGAAGAATGGATTGAAGGCATTCAAGCTGTGACAAAGGCTGACATCATAGATTTAGCGAAAACTGGATGTTTTCACACAATATATTGTCTAGTGAGTGAGGTGCAATAATGAAGAAAACATACTATCGTTCTATAGATGAATCACTTTATGAATATCAGCTTGATAATGGTCTTGATTTATTTATCATACCTAAAAAAGGGTTTAAAAAGTCCTATGTTACTTTAACTGCTAAATATGGTTCTATACATAATGATTTTTATCTCGATGACCAGTTGATACATATGCCAAAAGGGATTGCACATTTTCTTGAACATAAGATGTTTGAAAAAGAGGACGGAGACATGTTCAATGAATTTTCTGAGCATGGCAGTTCTGCTAATGCATTTACATCGTATGACCGAACGAGCTATTTGTTTACGACTGTCGAAAGTCTCAAAGAAAATATCAAGCTACTAATGCATATGCTTGATACCCCATATTTTACGCCAGAAAGTGTGCACAAAGAAGTGGGTATCATTGCTGAAGAAATTAAGATGTATCAAGACCAGCCCAACTATAAGCTCTATTATCAGACTTTAAATGCGATGTATCATCATCATCCCGTAAAATATGATATCGCGGGTACGATAGAAAGTATCTCTGAAATTACTGACACTACTTTATATCAATGCTATGAGACCTTTTATCATCCGGAGAACATGGTTATGTTTATCGTAGGAGATGTAGCACCCGAGGAAATGTACCAATATGTTAATGGTTTAGGTACAAAAAGAGATAAATACGTTCCAGCCGAACTTATGAAGATTGATGAACCGACGGATGTGTATGTACCGATGATCCAATCAAAGGGAAGTATACAAAAGGATAAGTTGATGCTTGGTATTAAGACGAATGTTCATCATCGACATGAATCTCATATGAAAATTGAAATGGAAATGCTTTTTGCATTAGATCTTTTATTTGGAGAGCAGACTGATTTTTATCAATCGCTACTAGATGAACACCTCATCGATGACACGTTTGGGTATAGTTTTATTATTGAACCTACTTTTTCTCATATATTGATCGCCGGTTCAACTGATAATATTGAAGAACTGAAGAAACGTATTTTATTACAGCTGAATCATTTTGAAATGCTGAATGATGAGGCGTCCTTTAGACGTCTGATAAAACAGACAATAGGTGAATATGTTTCCAGTATGAATAGTCCTGAATATATTGCTAATCAGTTTACACGCTATTTCTTCAATGGAGACATTCTCTTTGATTTATTACCGATACTCAATCAGTTACAACTCGAGGACTGTATATCAACGTATAAAACAGCGATAGCATCTGCCTCAATTACAGATAGCAGGATGCTACCGAATGGGTAAATATATGGTTATTGGAGCGAGCGGAGATATCGGCAGTCAGATTACACGAGATTTGCTATTGGATGGACATGAAGTCATCGCTCAGTACTTTAGTGCAGATATTACGCAGTTGAAAGAACAGTTTATTGGACAGGCAATTTCTTTTTTACAGCTTGACTTATCGGTTCCTTTACAAAAGAATCCTTTTGAAACATGGATGACAGCACATCTTGATGGTTTAATCTATGTTGCTGGTAAGTCCTATTTTTCAGAACTTCGTGATGTCACAGATGATAAAATTCATGAACAGTACGCGATTCATTTCTTTAACCTTGTGAAGTGCGTTCAATATACTTCTAGTGGCTTATTACAAGGAAATAATGGTAGAATTATTGTAATTAGTTCTATATGGGGTGAAACAGGTAGTAGCATGGAAAGTATCTATAGTGGTTTCAAATCGGCACAAATCGGCTTTATAAAATCTATCGCTAAAGAATATGCACAAACAAACATTACCGCAAACATTATTGCACCGGGCCTCGTTGCCGGAAAGATGACGGATGCACTTGGAGATGATGTGCAGGACATCATTGAACAGATTCCTCAAAGAAAATGTGTACAGCCGGTAGAAATCAGCCATTGTGTACGCACTCTGCTACACCAGTATGCCCATACGACAACAGGCACTGTAATACGGATCAATGGTGGCTGGTATATATAGGAGGAAGCGAATGGAACAAACTTTAAAAAAGGAATGGTACCTTGAATATGAGATAGTGATTAATCGTGCGGGTCTTCTAGGAGATGTATCAAGTTTACTAGGTGCACTTGGAATCAGCATCATTACGATTAATGGTGTTGACCAGGGAAAGCGTGGACTGCTCATTAAGACAGATGATGTTGAGAAGGTGAAACGATTCGAGCATATTATCAGTCAACTTGATGATATTGAAATCGTTAAGCTGCGCGAACCGAGATTGACAGATCGTCTCGCAGTGCGCCATGGGCAGTATATACAGAAAGATACCCATGAGAAAAATACTTTTCGCTTTGTTCGTAAAGAACTGGGAATACTGGTCGATTTAATGGCAGAGCTCTTTAAAGAGGATGGGCATCGATTGATTGGAATTAGAGGGATGCCGCGTGTAGGGAAGACGGAATCTATTGTCGCAGCAAGTGTATGTGCACATAAGAAATGGTTATTTATTTCTTCGACAATGATTAAGCAGACAGTGCGTAATTCTTTATTTAAAGGAGAATATGATGACAGTCATATTTACATTATAGATGGCGCGCTATCAATCAGACAAAAGCCAGAGCATCTGGATCTAATTCGTGAAGTAATGGCACTGCCTGCAACGAAAGTGATTGAACATCCTGATTTATTTGTACAGAAAACCGATTATACATTAGAAGATTTTGATTATATTATTGAGATTCGTGAAACTGAAACTCAAGAAATTACTTATGAACAATTATCTAAAAATAATTTGTTTGATAACGATGAATTTGGATTTTTTTAATAAAGGAGCACTTTAATGAAACAAATTGGACAAATTTTAAGATCTAAACGTGAATCTCTTGGTATGACATTAATCGACCTTGAAAAGAAAATTAAAATCCAAAAAAAATATATTGAAATGATTGAGAAGAATAATTTCGAACACCTGCCAAATCCAGATTATACACGAGGTTTCATTGAAAAATATGCACGTTGTGTAAATCTTAATGGGAAAGAATTGATTAAACAGCATGAATCAGAACTTCCAGTCGAAAAAAAATCGGCTAGAGAAGCAATAGGCACTTTAAAGGCGACGCATATTACAGAGAATGATCATTCAACGCGTAAATTGTTTTATATCATTATAGCGAGCTTAGGTATTCTTTTCATCATATGGATACTCAGTCAACTGCTCTTTACAAATAAAGATGAGACGTTTAAACCCGCATCTCTCAATCCTTCACGTAACATCCCTGTTGAGAAGAAACAAGAAACTATATCAAAGGCTGACGAACCAGCTGTTAAAACGCAGGTGAAACCTGAAACAAGTCTGACATATAAAAACTTTGATGGTAGTAATTTAACCTATGAAGTTAAGTCACAGCAACCCCTGACCGTGAAGATCGTTTCTAAGGTGCCGACATGGGTACAGGTATTTGATGATAAGAACAAGAACTATGTATACAATGAAATTAAAGAACAGAGTTTCAACATTGATAAGGATGCCAAGGAAGTAACAATTATTTCAGGTAATTCTACTTCAGCAGATATCTATATAAATAACCAGAAAGTTTCGGTTCCAAAGGAAGCAGAGAATCTTATCACGCGAACTTATTTCTTTAAAGTTTCAAAAAAATAGAGTTAGGATGAATAAAATGAATATACCAAATCAAATTACAGTGGCTAGAGTACTTTTAATACCGATATTCATAGTATTCTTACTCGTAGATTTCAATATGGGTGATATTTCTGTGCTTGGGTCTGAAGTAATGCGCATCGAACAGTTTATTGCAGCATTAATTTTTATTTTTGCTTCGCTGACGGACTGGATAGATGGCTATTTGGCGCGTAAATGGCAGCTCGTAACGAATATGGGAAAATTTCTAGATCCATTAGCAGATAAATTACTTGTTTCAAGCGGTCTAATAGCATTAGTCGAGCTTGATGCGATACCTTCATGGGTGGCAATCGTTATTATTGCACGTGAATTTGCAGTTACTGGACTGCGTCTTTTACAGATTGAGCAAGGGTTCGTTTCTGCTGCAGGACAATTAGGAAAGATTAAAACCGCAGTAACCATGCTTGCGATGACACTACTGTTACTTAATGAACCATTTTCAGAGTGGACAGGTTTTAACAGTGGCTATCTTCTCATGTATGTCGCAGTATTCTTCACTGTATTATCTGGAATTGAATATTTTTATCACGGACGCGATGTATTTAAAAATTCAAAGTAGCATAAAAGACATTTAGTATACTAAAAATACTAAATGTTTTTTATTACAATAATTAAATTTTAAACATGTCATTTTTCAATTTTCTCAAGTATCACTGGAATAAAAACGCTTACACGTTCTTATTTTTTAATTATTACACAAAAAATACAAACAGACGTTCGCATTTTACTTGCTATTTTTAACATTAATGCGTATAGTATTAAATGTAGTAAATAACAGCTAAAGAATATTTAATAGTTCAATATACAATCATTAATTGATCTTCAGGAGGATATATATGAGTGAAAGACAAAAAGCATTAGACACAGTTATTAAAAATATGGAAAAATCATTTGGGAAAGGTGCAGTAATGAAGTTAGGAGACCGTACTGACCGTAATGTCTCTACAGTATCAAGCGGCTCTATTACATTAGATAGTGCACTTGGTGTCGGTGGTTACCCGAAAGGTCGTATTATAGAAATTTATGGTCCTGAAAGTTCAGGTAAGACAACGGTGGCACTACATGCTATCGCAGAGGTACAGCGCCAAGGTGGAGTTGCCGCATTTATTGATGCTGAGCATGCACTTGATCCGGTATATGCTAAGAATCTTGGAGTAGATATCGAAAATCTTTACTTATCTCAACCCGATCATGGTGAACAAGGACTGGAAATTGCAGAAGCATTTGTCAGAAGTGGTGCGGTAGATATTATTGTGGTCGATTCAGTTGCAGCCTTAACACCTAAAGCGGAAATTGAAGGAGAGATGGGAGACTCGCATATGGGACTTCAAGCGCGTCTTATGTCTCAAGCGTTACGTAAGTTATCAGGTTCTATATCTAAGTCTAATACGATTGCAATATTCATCAACCAAGTACGTGAGAAGATTGGTGTAATGTTCGGTAATCCAGAAACGACTCCAGGTGGTCGTGCGCTTAAATTCTATTCTTCAGTGCGTCTCGAAGTACGACGTGCAGAACAATTGAAACAAGGTCAGGAAATTGTAGGGAATAGAACAAAGATTAAGGTCGTTAAAAACAAAGTTGCACCTCCTTTTAAAGTAGCAGAAGTTGATATTATGTACGGTAAAGGTATTTCTCGTGAAGGAGAAATCGTTGATTTAGGTGCAGAATATGAAGTGCTGCAAAAGTCAGGGGCATGGTACTCTTATGATGGAGAACGTATTGGTCAAGGGCGAGAAAATATTAAGACTTATCTGAAAGAAAACCCAGAAGTACGTGACGAAATCGATCAGAAGATTCGTAAGGCGATGGGTGTCGGTGCTTCGTTAGAAGAGGCGTCAGCACAGAAAGAAGAAGTGCCAGTAGAAGATAAGTTATTCGACGATGAGTTAGAATAGTTAACAGCCTAAGGGAGGAGCGTAGTGCCTCTCCCGATTTTATAGCGGATGATGTTATTTATTTTTAACATCGTTCGTTTTTTATAGATAAATTTTCGTCATTATGAACTTAGTTTACATGCGAGAGTGAATATCAGATTTATATTATGGTAAATTTGTAACAAATTAAAATTTCATACAACAATTTGAGTAAAATGATGTAAATTTATATATTTAATGAGGATGACAGCTTGACGAGTATAACTCATAAACGTACAATTAATTTATATGGATATACTTCATATAATGTTTTATTGATATATAAAAGCAAATAAGGAGGTGTTTATGTGAGCTTAACTATCCTCTTATTCATTTTGCTTAGTATCATAATCGGTGTTGCAATCGGTTATTTTGTTGCGAAGAACGTATTAACAAATCAGCAGATTCAGGCAAGAACAACTGCAGATTTTATCGTTACTGAGGCTAACAAAGAAGCCGAAAGTCTTAAGAAAGAGAAGCTTCTTGAAGCGAAGGAAGAATATCAAAGACGTAATGATCGTCTGGAAGAAGATTATAAGGAAAGACGTTCAGACTTAGCGAGACAAGAAGCAAGACTCCTTCAAAAAGAAGAAAACTTAGATCGTAAAAGTGACCTTTTAGATAAAAAGGATGATCTTTTAGAACAAAAAGAATCTAAAATTGAAGAAAAGCAACAGCATGTAGATGCGTTAGAGCAAAGTGTTCAAGGAATCATAGCACAACATGAACAAGAATTAACACGCATCTCCGGACTGACACAAGAAGAAGCGAAGCAAGAAATTATTGATCAGGTTGAAGAAGAATTGACGCATGATATTGCAGTCATGGTAAAAGAGAAAGAGCAGGAAGCAAAGCAGAATATTGATAAAAAAGCGAAAATGCTTCTAGCTACGACTGTACAGCGATTGGCTGCTGAACATACTTCTGAATCTACAGTTTCTGTAATTAACCTTCCAAATGATGAGATGAAAGGTAGAATAATTGGCCGAGAAGGTCGTAATATTCGTACATTGGAAACGCTAACAGGTGTAGATCTTATCATCGATGACACACCAGAAGCGGTCATCTTATCCGGATTTGATCCAATTAGAAGAGAAATTGCGAAAACAGCGCTTGAATCTTTAGTGTCTGATGGAAGAATTCATCCAGGTCGTATTGAAGAAATGGTTGAAAAGGCAAGAAAATCTGTGGATGAAATCATACGAGAAGCAGGAGAAGCTGCAACGTTTGAACTTGGTATACATAATCTGCATCCTGATATCGTGAAGATACTTGGACGAATGAAATATCGTACGAGTTATGGACAGAATGTACTGAAACATTCCGTAGAAGTTGCACACCTTTCTGGTATGTTAGCTGCAGAACTAGGACAAGACGTTGCGCTCGCTAAGCGTGCGGGACTTTTACATGATATTGGAAAAGCGATTGATCATGAAGTTGAGGGATCGCACGTTGAAATCGGAGTAGATCTTGCGAAGAAATATCGTGAACATCCAACCGTAATTAACGCAATTCATTCACATCATGGAGATGTGGAACCAGACAATATTATTTCTATTCTTGTGGCAGCAGCAGATGCATTAAGTGCAGCACGCCCAGGTGCCAGACGTGAAACACTTGAGAATTATGTACGCCGCTTAGAACGTCTGGAAGAAATTTCTGAAAGCTATGATGGTGTAGAGAAATCATTTGCGATTCAGGCAGGTAGAGAAATTAGAATCATTGTGACGCCTGAAGAAGTCGATGATTTAAAAGCACATCGTATCGCAAGAGATATTAAAAACCAGATTGAAGAAGAGCTTCAATATCCTGGACATATAAAAGTAACTGTTGTGCGAGAAATGCGCGCAGTTGAATATGCAAAATAGGTCGTGACACGAGCGGTCAGACATGAGTAGAATCAAAAAAGATGACTAGAAATGTTATATTTCTAGTCATCTTTTTTACATTGTGGACCAGTATTGCATGATAGATAATCCAATCGAGAAAATGATGCCCCCAACTAGTGCTGATTTATACTTAGGGGGCTGTTTTACTGTTCTAAAATAATTCGTTATGCGATCACATATCATATATGTAATAAAAAATACGATGAACAATGTGACTGCTGTTCCGATAAAATGCATTTTATCACCTCATTTTTGATTGTATCAATAAAAATCATTTAATTCATTTATGATTTTCTATATAATAAAGACAAATAGAGTAGAGGTAGTGAATTATGAGAATATTATTTATCGGTGATGTTGTAGGTGCGGTTGGGCGTAATATGTTAGATGAGTACTTACCACAGCTTAAAAAGAAGTATGGACCGAATATTACGATAGTCAATGGTGAGAATGCTGCGCATGGAAGAGGGATTACAGAAAAGATATTTAAAGAAATGATGACGCTCGGAGTTGATTGTGTCACGATGGGTAACCATACATATGGCGTGCGTGATAGTTATGAGTTGCTAAATAGCGATCATAAGATTATTCGTCCAGCAAACTTTCCTGATGAAGCGCCAGGTAAAGGAATGGAAATCATTAAATTTAATGATAAGAAGATTGCTGTGATCAATCTACAAGGGCGAGCATTTATGATGCAGAGTGACTGTCCGTTTAAGAAGTTCGATGCGCTATATGAAATCGCTAAACAGGAGACGGATTATATCTTTGTAGACTTTCATGCTGAAACAACAAGTGAAAAAGGTGCATTTGCATATTATGCAGATGGCCGAGCGAGCGTCGTTGTTGGGACACATACACATATTCAGACGAGTGACAACCGTATTTTACCTAGGGGTACGGCTTTTATTACAGATGTCGGTATGACAGGTTACTATGATGGGATACTTGGTATTAATAAGGATGAGGTCATTCACCGCTTCTTAACAGGAATGCCAGTTAAACATGTTGTTCCAGATACGGGACGTGGTGTGTTAAGCGGTGTATTTGTAGAACTTAAATCCAATGGTCAAGCAAAGAAAATTGAAAGAATACTTATCAATGAGGATCAACCGCTCAGTCGATAACGTATCGGCCATTCGACTGATTTTTATATAATTTACCTATGTCTGTTATATAGACATAGGTTTTTCTGTTATATTAGAGATAGTTAATTTAGGGAGGAATTGTTTTGAAGACACAAATTTCTTGGAAAGTCGGCGGTCAGCAAGGTGAAGGAATTGAAAGTACTGGAGAGATATTCTCAACTGCGCTGAATCGTCTGGGCTATTATTTATATGGTTATCGTCATTTCTCATCACGTATTAAAGGTGGACATACGAACAATAAGATTCGTGTATCAACAACACCTGTCTATGCTATCAGTGATGATCTGGATATACTTGTGGCATTTGATCAGGAGACGATTGATTTAAACTATCATGAACTGACGGCTGAAGGTATAATGCTAGCAGATAGTAAGTTTGATCCTGTTGCACCAGAGGATTACAATGGCGCATTTATTAGTATGGGATTCACTGAAATTGCAAAAGAACTTGGTACGGCATTGATGAAGAATATGGTGGCGGTCGGTGCTACAGCGAATCTTATAGGCGCTGACCTAAAGCACTTCGAAGTTTTAGTGGATGACCTGTTTGCTAAAAAAGGTGAAAAGATCTGTACATTAAATAAAGAAGCGCTACACAAAGGTTATGCAGAAATTGAAAGTCATTCAGAACTTACTGTGGATTATAAATTAGAACCTTCAACCGAAGAAGGACATTTATTTATGATTGGTAATGAAGCAATTTCACTTGGCGCATTAGCAGGTGGAGCACGTTTTATGGCTGCATACCCAATTACACCAGCGAGTGAAATTATGGAATATATGATTGATAAATTACCACGCTTTGGTGGGACTGTAATTCAGACAGAAGATGAGATAGCTGCAGCAGTTATGGCAATAGGCGTAAACTATGCGGGCGTACGTGCATTTACTGCATCAAGTGGTCCAGGACTATCGTTAATGATGGAAGCGATTGGACTGAGTGGTATGACTGAACAGCCGTTAGTCATCGTAAATACGATGCGCGGAGGTCCATCTACAGGATTGCCAACGAAACAGGAGCAGTCAGACTTAATGCAGATGATCTACGGAACGCATGGCGAGATTCCAAAGATTGTCCTTGCACCAACAACTGCTGAAGATGCCTTCTACTTAACGAACGAGGCATTTAATCTAGCGGAAGTATATCAATGTCCGGTTATTATTTTAAGTGATTTACAGCTTTCTTTAGGGAAACAGACTGTTCCTGTACTTGATTATAATAAGATTAATATTGATCGTGGTTCACTTGTTACTGAAGTTGAACCAACGGAGGATAAAGCATACTTCAAACGCTATGCGGTAACAGATAATGGCATTTCACCACGTACGATTCCTGGTGTGAAAAACGGTATCCATCATGTTACAGGTGTTGAACATAACGAAGAAGGAAAGCCGAGCGAATCTCCCGTAAACCGTGCAAAGCAGATGGAAAAACGTATGCGTAAATTAGAACAGCTGAAGATTACTGAACCTGTTGTATACAATACGTATCATGAAGATGCAGATGTGTTAGTGATTGGTTATATTTCAACGTATGGAGCGATTGATGAAGCAATCCATCGTGTAGAAGGAAAGGTAAACCATCTGCATATGAAACAACTTCATCCGTTTCCGACAGAAGAGGTTCAGCAAGCGATAGATAAAGTGAAGAAAGTGATTGTTGTTGAACATAACTTTAACGGACAACTTGGACAGATTATCAAGATGAATACGAATCATCAAGGTAAGATGATTCAGATGAGTAAGTATGATGGTACACCTTACTTACCTCACGAAATTGAAGAGAAAATCAACGCAATATTAAAGGAGTTAATATAGATGGCAACATTTAAAGATTTCAGAAATAATGTGAAACCGAACTGGTGTCCTGGCTGTGGGGACTTCTCAGTACAAGCGGCGATACAAAAAGCATGTGCGAACATCGGCTTAGAACCAGAACAGCTCGCGTTAATAACAGGTATCGGCTGTTCTGGACGTCTGTCTGGATACGTAAATTCATATGGTGTGCATTCGATCCATGGTCGAGCATTACCGATGGCACAAGGTGTGAAGATGGCAAACCAGGAGCTTACAGTTATCGCTTCCGGTGGAGATGGTGATGGTTTTGCGATTGGTATGGGGCATACGATTCATGCGCTACGTAGAAATATTGATATCACGTATATTGTAATGGATAATCA
Organism: Macrococcus psychrotolerans; assembly: GCF_038095555.1. NCBI lineage: Bacteria > Bacillati > Bacillota > Bacilli > Caryophanales > Staphylococcaceae > Macrococcus > Macrococcus psychrotolerans. The sequence continues at coordinate 973,718 of NZ_CP124591.1, forward strand.
AATTTATGGACTGACTAAAGGACAGACATCACCAAGTTCAGCACATGGATTTGTCACTAAGACAACGCCAAAAGGCTCGATTGAGAAGCATGTTTCTCCGCTTGAACTTGCACTTGCAAGTGGCGCAACTTTTGTCGCACAAAGCTTTTCTAGTGATATAAAAGATTTAACATCAATTATTGAAGCGGCAGTTAATCATAAAGGATTCTCATTCGTCAATGTATTTTCTCCGTGTGTCACATACAACAAAGTAAATACGTATGACTGGTTTAAAGAAAATTTGACGAAACTTGCTGATATTGAAGATTATGATCATACCAATAAACAGCTGGCGATCAATACAGTACACGAACAAGATGGGCTTGTTACAGGTATCGTGTATCAGGATACCGATGCACCGACGTACGAATCACAAATTGATGGCTACAGTGAGAACTTAACAAAAGCAGATCTAAATATTAAACAAGAGGAATTTGATGCTTTAATGGCTCAGTTCAAATAAAAACTAAGTATCTGTACCTTATTTATAATAAAGCTGTTATACTAAAACAGTACAAAATAATATAAATTTTTAAACACTAGGGGAGTTATTCTGAGATTGGATTCGTCCTAAACCCTTATATACCTGATCTGGATTATACCAGCGTAGGGAAGTGTCAACTGACACAACCTGCAATCAGGTTGTGTTTTTTTGGAGGCTAATATGAATAAAAAGTTATTGTTAAGTGCGAGTTGTGTCATTTTACTAGCAGGCTGTGGAGATCAGTCAGCCGATAAAGGTAAGGAAGATAAGAAAGAAAAAGTGACGATTATGCTGGACTGGACGCCGAATACAAATCATACAGGACTATATGTAGCACAAGAGAAAGGTTACTTTGACAAACAGGGTTTAGATGTTGAAATTAAGACACCTGGTGAAGTGAATGCCGATCAGCTTATCGCAGCAAACAAAAAAGATGTTCAGTTCGGAATTAGTGCACAGGAAACAGTGACGCAATCACGTTCTGAAGGCATTCCAGTGAAATCGATTGGAGCAATTATCCAGCATAATACGAGTGGATTTATGAGCTTGAAAGATAAGAATATTAAATCACCGAAAGATTATGCAGGGAAAACATACGGTGGATGGGGTGCACCGATTGAACAGCCAATGATTGATGCAGTTATGAAAAAAGACGGAGCATCAGTGAAAGACACTAAAATTATCAATATGGGAAATACTGATTTCTTTACTGCATCTAAGAAGAATATCGATTTCGCATGGGTTTATTATGGATGGACTGGAATCGAAGCAGAAACACGTAATATCGATGTAAATATGCAGTATTTAATTGATTACGATAAAAATCTGGATTATTACACACCTGTCGTTATTGCAAATGAAAAGTATTTAAAATCAAATGGTGAGACAGCTAAGAAATTTATGACCGCACTTAAAGAAGGTTATGAGTATTCAATTAAACATGACAAAGAGAGTGCAGATATTTTGATGAAGTCTGTTCCAGAACTTAAAAAACAAGAAAAGCTCGTATATGCATCACAAAAATATTTGTCACCTAAATATCAGGATGATGCGAAATACTGGGGCTATCAGGAAGAACGTATCTGGAAGAATTTTGGACAGTTTATGAAAGATAACAAAGTGATTACTAAAGACTTCATTGCTAAAGATGCATTTACAAATGAATATGTGGAGGGTAAATAATGGCAGATACAATAATGAGCATACAAATTATTCCGAAGACGCCAAATGGTGAAGATGTAATTCCATATGTTGATCGCGCAATTGAAGTGATTGAAGCATCAAACTTAAAGTACATCGTGAATCCGCTTGAAACATCAATTGAGGGGAACATGAATGAGTTGCTTAAGTTAATCGAATTAATGAATAAAGAGATGCGTGAAATGGGGTGTCCATCTATTATTTCACAAGTAAAGTTTTATCATGCCGAAGAAGTATCGATGGATGTGCTTGTACAGAAGTATAGATGATGAAATATGTTAAGTTTTTTCTATTTTTTATAGTACTACTTTATTTTTGGGAACTGCTCGTTCGGTTACTACAAGTTGATGCATATACGTTACCTGCGCCAAGCGTAATATTTATCAGCTTCTTTAATGACTTTAACACATATCATGTGCATTTATATCCGACTATATTACTCGTTATATTAGGCATTATTTGCTCGGTATTATGCGGTATTACTGTAGCCGTACTATTACGTTTAATCCCTGGGCTGCATGAGTATGTCTATCCATTGCTCATAATGAGTCAGAATGTACCCGTTATCGTCATTGCACCACTACTAGTCATTTGGTTCGGATTTGGAATATTGCCGAAACTTATCGTGATAACACTTGTGTGTTTCTTTCCGATAACTGTGAGCTTACTTGAAGGATTTAATGAGACAGATAAAGAATTAGAGAAATATATGAAGATGATGGGGGCAACGCGTCTTGAACGTTTCAAAAAGCTTGAATGGCCAAATAGTATGCCTTATTTCTTTAATGGATTAAAGATTGCTGGCACATACTCAGTAATGGGTGCAATCATTTCTGAATGGCTTGGCAGTGATAAAGGTTTAGGTAAATTTATGCTTATAGCTCAGCGTGCATTTCAAGTAGATCAGGTGTTTGTAGCAATTGTCTGGATCATTATCTTTGCTATGGTCATTTATCTTGTTATATATATTATTCAGCGTATTGTATTGAGGTGGCAACGATGATTCCTATTATTCAACTTAACGATATTATGCATCGTTACGATAAAGATATTGTAATTAATAATATTAACCTAGAACTGAATAAAGGTGAGATTGTTGCATTGATCGGCCCGAGTGGCAGCGGTAAGAGTACGATATTAAATATTATCGGCGGATTACTCATCCCTTCAAGTGGCGAGTGCTTATTGCAAGGGGAACGTATCAATGGGAAAACAGGACATGTGTCCTTTATGCCTCAGACACACTCACTGATGCCATGGCGTACAGTGATACAAAACATTAACCTCGCAACAGAGATCAGTGCGAATGATAGCGTGAATAAATCAGAACAATTGTTAGAAAGAGCAGGCTTCACTTCCATTAAAGATAGATACCCCAATGAGCTTTCTGGGGGAATGAAGCAGCGTGTTTCATTCCTACGTGCATTAAATACAGAACATCAATTACTGTTACTGGATGAACCATTTTCAGCATTGGATGAAATAACACGTAATGATATGCAGATCTGGTTGAGGTCTTTATTATTGGAGAGTGATAAAACGGTGCTGATGATTACACATAGTATTGATGAAGCAATTAAGATGAGTAACCGTATACTCGTTTTAAATCAGAAACCTGCTACGATAGTCAGATCGATAGATGTGAACCAGGATTTATCTGTTTCGCAAATCGCAGAATTAAAAGCACAAATTATTCAATTATTAAAATAACCGAATGTGAGATTGACTCACATTCGGTTATTAATATTAATGGTGATGCATTAATATTTTTTTCTGTCTTCATTTCTTTTCATCTTTCTTCTGACGGAATAGGATTGTAAGAAGCTAAAGACGGCAGGAAGCACTGATACTAATATAATTAATATTAATACGATTTCAAAGTTGTCTTTAACGATCTTTATATTCCCGAAGAAGTAACCTGCAAGTAGGCATATACCAACCCACAGAATTGCACCGATAATATTATACGTAATAAAGTAACCATACTTCATCTTACTGGCACCAGCTACAAACGGTATAAAAGTTCTGATAAAGGGCATAAAGCGGGCAATTGCAATTGTTTTACCGCCATGAGTATTAAAGAAATCCTCTGCTTTATCAAGGTGTTCCTTCTTAATGAATTTACCGAGTTTAGGATGATTATAGACACCAAGTCCAAGAAATTTACCGATGTGATAATTAACCGTGTCACCGATTACAGCTGCAGCAAACAACACGATAAATAATATCCAGATATTTAATGCGCCTTGAGGGGCGAGTGCACCAGCTGCAAAAAGCATTGAGTCTCCAGGTAAGAATGGCATGATCACAAGTCCTGTTTCTACGAAGACGATTGAAAATAAGATTGCATAAGTCAATGTTCCATATTCTTTAACGATATTCACTAGATGTTCGTCAATATGTAAAATAAAATCCATAAGTTGACTGATAAATGACATGGTTAAACCTCGTTTCTCCAAATAATTATTAATTATACTTTATTTTAAAAAAAGTTGCGATGGAATAGAGCATAAATTATACATTTCGGAAACCGATATGTATAATAGTATAAAATAAACAAAATGGGAGGGGTTCTATTGAAAGAGATATTAAAGTTTACAATACCATATCGCTTATGGATTGTTATAGCGCTCATACTAATGCTATTAGAACTAGCGGTTGAACTCAGTTTACCGATTATATTATCGCTCATTATTAATGAGGGATTAATCAAGCAGAATATGGATATTACGCTTCAATATTTAATCATACTGCTGATCATAAGTGTTGCTGCGTTTATCTGTGGTGTGATCAATTCATTTATTTCGAGTCATGTCTGTCATGGTTTCTCCTTTGACTTGAGAAACGCCTTGTTCAAGAAGGTGCAGCAGTTTTCACTTAAACACATAGAAAGCTTTAAGACATCCAGTATCATTACACGATTGACAAATGATGTGATTGCGTGTGAAATGGTACTTTTTATGAGTTTACGTATTATGTTGCGTGCACCACTTCTAGTGTTGGGTAGTATCATCATGAGCTTTATTGTTGCGCCGCACTTAGCACTCTATCTTTTAATTGGTGCTCCGATAATATTTGTGTTTCTGTATTATACTTCTAAGGCAGGTATGAATCTGTTTACACGTGTTCAGAAAAAACTTGATGGACTGAATCGTAATATCCAGCAGAATTTATCTTCTGTGCGTATGATACGTGCGAATATGAGTGCAGACTATGAATCTGAAAAATTCGAACATACCGCCTTAGATCTTAAAGAAGATACAACACGTGCACTAAAGTTGATGGAACGTATACTTCCATTTCTTTTGATCGTAATGAATATCGCATTATTGTTCGTAATTTATATTGGAGCGATAGATGTCACTAATAACGCACTGAATGTAGGTGCACTCGTAGCAGTCATTAACTATGCCCTCAGAATGCAAGGTGGGTTTTCAATGTTTGCATTTATCATCATTGCGTATTCAAGAGCAAAAGCAAGTGCAGAACGTATGTCTGAAATATTAACTACTGATGTAGATACATATCACGGAGGCACGGATATTGAAGTGAGTGGTGGCGCATCAATTGTATTTGATAATGTATCGTTTAAATATCCGTTAAGCCATCAAATGGTGCTTAAAGACATTTCTTTCAATATTGAAGCGGGGGAGAAATTCGTTATTATGGGTGCGACAGGATCTGGTAAAAGCGCTTTACTTAGTCTGCTCCCTAGAATGTATGAAGTGACACAAGGTAAGATTATGATCAATGGCATTGATATTAAAGAAATGGAGATTACAGATCTTAGGGATATGATTGGATATGTACCTCAGAGAAACATACTGTTTACAGGTAGCGTGTTTGATAATATCCTATTTGGAAATGCACATGCTGAATCTGAGGATGTAACAGAAGCAACGAAGATCGCACAAGTCCATACGAATATTCTGGATTTCGATGCACAGTACGACACCAAAGTCGGACAGCAAGGTGTGAATTTATCGGGTGGACAGAAACAACGACTCGCGATTGCCAGGGCGGTCATAAAGTCGCCGAACATCCTGATTTTAGATGACAGTACATCTGCGCTTGATATCCATACAGAGAATAATTTATTTGAAGAATTATCTAAGCTAAGTATGACGCGTATTATTGTGACACAGAAGATCCAGACAGCAATGACAGCTGACCATATCCTGTTATTAGATAAAGGAGAAATCGTTGGTTTCGGGGATCATCAGTCATTGATAGAAACATCAGAACTGTATCAAGCAATCTATCACTCGCAGGAAAGAGGTGATCTCCATGATTAAATCGATATTGGGTCATCCAGTAATTTTAACGCGTAAAGATATAAAAGAGAGCAAAAGTATTAAAACAGATCAAAGAGGCAATCCAATACCGAAATCACGCAATTGGAAATACGCTATCGGTGGCATCTGGTCCTTGATGGAAGGCAATAGGTTAAAGCTTACAGTTGTTATAGTGTCGGTGATTATTTCATCTTTATTAGGACTCGTAGGACCATATATGATTGGACAGATGATTGATAATAAAATACTGAAGAAAAATTTTGAAGGCATTGAAAATGATCTTCTGATTCTGTTCTTTATATTTATAGGTTTATCATTATTTTCATATGTTGCTGCAATAATTATGGTAACGATCGCTCAGGAAACGGTGTATAAATTACGAATGCTGCTATTTAGTCGACTTCAGAAGTTACCGATACCATTTTTTGATAAACGCCAGCATGGTGAACTGATGAGCCGTATGACAAATGATATCGATACAATATCTCAAGTGCTGAATTCGTCATTTATACAGTTTACATCAAGTATTATAACGATTATTGGTACAATTATTGTGATGTTGCTGCTTAGTCCACTGTTAACGTTATTAACGATGATGATCATCCCTTTAATGTTAATTGCGATGCGCTGGATAACAAATCGTACGAGTATTCTGTATAAAAGAAGACAAAGAGCAATCGGTGAAATGAATGGTTATATTGAAGAGATTATTTCAGGTCAGGAAGTTGTAAAGTTATTTACAAGAGAAGCCCGTGTGACCGAAGGATTTACTGAGAAGAACGCAAAAGTAAGAGATATCAGCTACTGGTCGGTATCTTATTCTGGTCTTATTCCGAAAGTGATGAACTTCTTTAACAATTTATCATTTGCAATTGTAGCAGGTATCGGAGGGGTATTAGCACTAAACGGAAATGGTATTACTGTCGGAACAATTGTTATATTTGCAGAATATGCAAGACAATTTACACGTCCTTTGAATGATCTGGCCAATCAGTTCAACACTGTATTATCTGCATTAAGTGGTGCAGAGCGTGTCTTTGAAATCATCGATACTGAACCTGAAGTAGATATCGATAACAGTAATAGAAATTTAACGATACGTGGGGAAATTTCATTTGAACAAGTGACTTTCAAATATAACGAAGAACAATTAAAACCAACCATTAATGATGTGACGATACATTTAAATCAAGGGGAATCTCTCGCCTTAGTTGGTGCGACAGGAGCAGGTAAAACGACACTTGTACAGCTATTGGCAAGGTTTTATGAAATTAACGCAGGTAAAATAATGATTGATGGTATCGATATAAAAGATATTCCAAAACAAACGTTACGCAATCAGATGGCTTATGTGCTGCAGGATCCATTTATCTTTGACGGTACGATTCGAGAAAATATAAAGTACAGAAATCAGCACGTCTCTGATGAAGTCATGATTCAGGCAGCAAAAGATGCAAATGCTTATGATTTTATTATGAGATTAGAAAATGGTTTCGACACAGAAATTAGTTTTGAATCAACACATCTTTCCCAAGGTGAAAAACAGTTAGTCAATATCGCGCGTGCGCTGATATTAGATCCAAAGATTTTGTTGCTGGATGAAGCGACGAGTAACATTGATACCGTTACAGAAATGAAACTTCAGCAGGCGATTGAACGTCTAATGAAAAATAGAACGAGCATCATCATTGCGCATCGCTTAAATACGGTTAAAAAAGCTGATAAAATTGTTGTACTTGAAAAAGGTGAAATATTAGAACAAGGCTATCAAAAAGATTTAATTACAAGAGATGGTATTTATGCGGAAATGTTAAAAAGTGGAGATGAAGCATTATTAGAATAAATTTAATCCGTCATTATTATATAAATGACGGATTAAATTTATGTTTTTATGTGAGATGTATCTACAGTAAAAATACTTTGAAAATATTTGATATAAAAGCTATACTATAGTAATGATATTATGAATAAAATGGGGTTATTTAAATGAACGAAGAAGGTAGAATACAATCTTCAGGTGCAAAAGGCAAAGCAGTACCTGAGAAAGATTATAGCAAATATTTTGAGCATGTTTACCAAGGACCAAATCTAAAAGAAGCGAAGCGTCGTGGCAAAGAAGATGTGAATTACCATAGCGATTTTAAAATTGATGAACAGTATCGTGGGTTAGGTCGCGGTCGTAAATTTTATATTAGAACTTATGGTTGCCAGATGAATGAACATGATACAGAAGTAATGGCAGGGATCTTTGAGGCTCTAGAATATGAAGCGACAAGTGATGTCAATGATGCAGATGTTATTTTACTCAATACGTGTGCCATTCGTGAAAATGCAGAGAATAAAGTTTTCGGTGAAATTGGGAATCTAAAACATATCAAACAAGCGAAACCAGATGTACTCATCGGTGTATGTGGATGTATGTCACAAGAAGAATCTGTAGTGAATAAGATCTTAAAATCTTATCAAAATGTGGATATGATCTTCGGTACCCATAATATACATCGACTGCCAGCAATATTAGATGAAGCCTATATGTCTAAAGCGATGGTTGTAGAAGTCTGGTCTAAAGAAGGCGATGTTATTGAAAACTTACCAAAGTCACGACTCGGTGATACGAAAGCATGGGTCAACATTATGTACGGCTGTGATAAATTCTGTACATATTGTATTGTGCCATTCACGCGTGGTAAAGAACGTAGTCGTATGCCAGAGGAGATTATTGCTGAAGTACGTGATCTTGCGCGACGTGGGTACAAAGAAATTTGTTTACTTGGACAAAACGTAAATGCTTATGGTAAAGATATCGATGGACTGAACTACGGATTAGGCGATTTACTTGCAGATATTCAGAAGATTGATATTCCACGTGTACGTTTCACTACAAGTCATCCATGGGACTTTGATGACCGCCTTATTGAAGTGATTGCTGCAGGAGGTAACATTGTACCGCATATCCATCTTCCTGTTCAAAGCGGTAACAATGAAGTGCTGAAGATTATGGGGCGTAAGTATTCACGTGAAAGTTATTTGGAGCTGATTGGTAAAATTAAAGCAGCGATGCCAGAAGTTGCACTGACGACAGATATTATCGTAGGTTATCCGAATGAAACAGAAGAACAGTTCCAGGAAACATTATCTCTCTATGAGGAAGTTGCTTTTGACCATGCTTATACTTACTTGTATTCTCCGCGTGAAGGCACGCCGGCTGCAAAGATGAAAGATAATGTACCAATGCGTGAGAAAAAGGATCGTCTGCAACGATTAAATAAACTTGTTGGTGACTATACTGAACGTGCATTGTCCCATTATCTTGATCAGGAAGTAATCGTACTATGTGAAGGACCTTCTAAGAAAAATGATGAAATTCTCGCAGGATACACTGAAAAGAATAAATTAGTGAACTTTAAAGGACCGAAAGAAGCAATTGGACAGCTTGTTAAAGTAAGAATTACAGAAACAAAACAATATTCAATGAACGGCGAACTAATAGAAATTATTAAACCAGTTGAGGTGTAGAGATGTATACAAATGATGAAATTTTGGAAAAAGCAAAAGAATTAGGTAAGATGATGGCAGAAACAGAAGCAGTTGAGTTCTTTAAACGTGCAGAGGCACAGATTCATGAAACGCAGGTTGTCAGAGAGAAAATGGCGTCTTTAAAATCATTACAAAAGCAAGCCGTCAACTTCGAACAATACGGCAAAGAAAAAGCATTACAGATGGTCGAAGAAAAAATTGCAAAAGTTGAAGCTGAACTTGATGAAATGCCAATTGTTGATCAGTTCAAAGAAGCGCAATTTGAAGTGAATAGCATATTACAGATGGTTTCTCATGCAATCAGCCAGACCGTAACGGATGAGATTATCGTTTCAACAGGTGGCGACTTATTAACAGGTGAAACGGGTGCAGAAAAGAAAAATGCAGCACCTGGATGTGGAAATTAATAACAATTAAAGGGGTTGAGACGATTCTTGTCTGAACCTCTTTTTTAAACGAATCCCTAAATGGAAATTATGAATAAAGGATTGAGAATATGTCTAAACCTACACCGATGATGACACAATATTTACAGATGAAAGCGCAATATAAAGATTGTATCTTGTTCTTCAGGCTGGGTGATTTCTATGAAATGTTCTATGAAGATGCCGAATTAACAGCGAAAGAACTAGAGATTACATTGACGCGCCGTGATAAAAAAAACAATATTCCAATGTGTGGGGTACCGCATCATTCAGCAAAAGTTTATATCGAACGTTTAATTGAAAAAGGTTATAAAGTTGCCATTGCTGAACAGATGGAAGATCCAAAACAAGTTAAAGGAATGGTAAAACGAGAAGTTGTTAAAATCATAACGCCTGGAACGGTTATGGATGATATGATCAGTGAAAACGAAAGCAACTACATTGCAAGTATTCATTATGAAGAGGTGTTTACACTTGCTTATAGTGATGTATCTACAGGTGAGCTAAAAGTGACCCGATTAAATGAGGATGAAATGTTAAATGAGTTATCATCCGTAAATCCGAAAGAAATCATTACAAATATCGATTTGAACGAAGTACTAATCAATAAAATAAAAATGATTACGGATGTCATTTCAAGATTTGAAGTAAATGATACATTTAAACAGGCTGACAGTGTTGATCAATCGCTGCAACCAGCAGTTAATTTATTATTATCTTATATCCAGTATACACAAATGCGTGCGCTTGCCCATATCGACGAAGCTGTATACTATGAACCAGTGCATTATATGCGTCTTGATATGTATGCGAAACGTAATCTAGAACTTACTGAAAGTATACGTCATAAAAATAAGAAGGGCACCTTACTGTCTATATTTAATCAATGTAAAACACCGATGGGGAATCGCCTTGTTAAAGAATGGATCGAACGACCATTACTGAACCATCAGGAGATTGAAGAGAGACATAATGGTGTCGAATTATTTAATGAGCATTTCATTTTAAGACATCAACTGAGAGAGGCGCTAACGCATGTATATGATATTGAGCGTTTAGCAGGACGTGTACAGTTTGGTAATGTCTCGGCTAAAGATCTTGTGCAGTTAAAATACTCATTAGAACAATTGCCTATGATACAATCACTTCTAAAAGAACACGATGAAGTGATTCGTACATTAGATAATATCGATGCATTACAACCATTATACGATATGTTAGAAGCAAGTTTATTGGACGAAGCACCGACTTCTATTAAAGAAGGTAGTATCTTCAAAGATGGATTTAATGATGATGTTGACGAACTCAGATATGCCTCTAAAAATGGTAAGCAGTGGCTAAATGAACTTCAGGCAAAAGAACGTGAACGCACAGGTGTGAAGTCACTAAAGATTGGTTATAACAAAGTTTTTGGTTATTATATTGAAATATCTAAAGCGAATCTTGTTAATTTAGATGTTGATGCGTTCGGATACACGAGAAAGCAGACGTTAAGTAATGCAGAACGCTTTATAACAGAGGAACTTAAAGAAAAAGAATCTTTAATTCTCGGTGCAGAAGAGAAGCTGATGAATCTTGAATATGAACTGTTTATTCAACTACGTGATTTTGTGAAAACATTTATATTAAATTTAAAGCAGCAGGCAAAAAATATCGCAGTGCTTGATTGTCTTCAAAATTTCAGTGAAATTGCTACAAAACATCAATATACCAAACCGATTATATCTAGCACTAAGGTATTGAACTTAAAAAATGCAAGACATCCAGTTGTTGAAACAGTGATGGAACGTGATCAGTATGTTGCAAATGACTGCAAATTAGATGACCATACGTTTATTTATTTAATTACAGGCCCTAACATGAGCGGAAAAAGTACATATATGCGACAAGTCGCATTAATTAGTATCATGGCGCAGATGGGAGCATTTGTACCAGCTTCTTATGCTGAAGTTCCGATTTTTGATCAGATTTTTACGAGAATTGGCGCAGCAGATGATCTTGTATCAGGACAAAGTACCTTTATGGTAGAAATGTTAGAAGCAAAAAATGCATTACAGAATGCGACAGAAAATAGTCTGATTATATTTGATGAAATTGGAAGAGGCACAAGTACATATGATGGTCTGTCATTAGCGCAATCGATGATTGAATACGTTCACAATAAGATTGGTGCAAAAACATTGTTTTCAACCCATTATCATGAACTTGTCGACCTTGAACAAACACTTGATGGTCTGAACAATATCCATGTTGCAGCAAAAGAATATAATGGCGAACTAATATTTCTGCACAAAGTGATGCCGGGTGCTGTCGCACATAGTTATGGTATTCATGTTGCTAAACTTGCACAGTTACCAGCTGAGATCATTGCACGTTCCAGTGAATTATTAGATGAATTTGAACACAATGAAAAGGTTAGAAAAGGAGATTCAAATAAGATAATTCAACCATCATTTAATTTGTTTGAAATAGAAAACGAGGATATTAATAATAATAATTCGAATCATGAGCATGAATTAATTATTCAGCAAATTAAAGATATATCGATTGACGAATTAACGCCGATTGATGCGTTATTGAAATTACAGGAAATCAAATCCCGAATAAAGTAGGTGGATCACTTGGGAATCATTAAAGCTTTAGATAGTACGATAAGCAATAAAATCGCAGCAGGTGAAGTGATAGAACGCCCGCAATCTGTCGTTAAAGAACTCGTTGAAAACGCCATTGATGCAAAGAGTACAAGTATCACGATTGAAGTTGAAGAAGCGGGTTTATCAAAAATCAAAGTAACGGATAACGGATCTGGAATTTTAGAAGAAGATCTTGAATTAATGTTCAGAAGACATGCAACAAGCAAAATAGAAAATGAGCACGATCTATTTCATATTCGTTCACTAGGATTTAGAGGAGAAGCATTAGCATCTATTGCTTCTGTTAGCAAAGTGCGCGTCACTACATGTCATGACGGGACGATAGGCCGTCAAATTGATGTAATTGACGGAGAAATAGTAGATAGAACTTTGGCACAGGCACGTCAAGGAACAGAAACAACTGTCGAAGGTCTTTTCTATAATACGCCTGCTCGATTAAAATATGTAAAAAGTCTTCATACAGAGCTCGGGAAAATTACAGATATCATCAATCGATTTGTTATCAGCTTCCCCCATATTAAATTTACTTTAGTAGCAGATGGCAGAGTACTTATAGCCTCAAATGGCAATGGTAAGATGCAGGAAGCGATGGCTGTGGTCTACGGGATGAAAATCGCACAGGACCTAGTTGAGGTCAACGGCCGAACAGGTGATTATGAAGTGCATGGTTTTATTGCCAAGCCGGAACATACAAGAAGCAACAGGCATTATATGTCTCTTTTTATCAACGGGCGTTATATCAAGAACTTTATGCTCACAAAAGCAATATTATCAGGCTATCATACGTTATTACCTGTTGGAAGGTATCCTATTCTTGCAATTAATATCGTTATGGATCCTGCATTAGTAGATGTGAATATTCACCCGACAAAGCAAGAAGTAAGATTATCTAAAGAATCTCAGTTGATGGAGCTTATCGAGCGATTGATAAAGGAAAAGATCTGGAAACAGAATTTAATTCCAAAAGTAGAAAAGAAAAAGGTGATTGAAACATTTCAGCAGCAAAAGTTTGAATATGATCTATTAAGAGAACATCATGATAAGATAAAACAATCCGACCATAGTGAACATACACCAGTGAATCAAATCGATGAAAACTTTAAAGAACAGCATAAAGCAGCACGACTGGATAAACAAAGAATTCAGGACGGTGAAGGCACTAAAGAAACATCAGGATTTATTAGTGATTCAGAAGCAGAATTAAATACAACTGCAGAAGTCTTACCAGAAACAAATGAATCATCTGACGTAATTGAAAATACAAGTACTAATACATCCCATGCTAAAAGAAAGATCCCTTACATGGAAATTGTCGGTCAAGTTCATGGGACTTACATCATTGCTCAAAATGAGGATGGTATGTTTATGATTGATCAGCATGCAGCACAAGAAAGAATTAAATATGAGTACTTCAAAAAACAAATTGGTAATGTAGGATTGGAAATGCAGTCGTTACTCATTCCGATTACAGTAACTTTAAGTAAAGATGAAGCAATAAACTTAAATAAAATCAATATGCTGCTTAAAGGTATTGGGATTCATCTTGAACATTTTGGAGGCAATGATTATATAGTAAATGATATCCCTGTATGGTTCCCGGACAACTATGAAGAAACGGTACAGGAATTGATAGATTATGCTCTGCAACATCGACAGATAGATTTGAATAAATTCCGTGAAGAGACTGCGATTATGATGAGCTGTAAAAAATCGATAAAAGCGAATCATTATTTAAGGATTACAGATATGAACTATTTACTAGAAGAACTTGCACATACTGTAGAACCATACACATGTCCGCATGGCAGACCTATCATCATTCAATTTACAACTTATGAACTTGAGAAACTATTTAAGAGGGTGATGTAATGATTTTACCGGCAATCCGTTCTATGAAAGATCTTGAGAAGTTTGTGACGACTCAGTATTCCACCTGTGTCATATTAGATATGCATATTGGCCATATCAGTAACTATATTCAATTTTTAAATCAGCACCAGAAGTCAGCATTTATACATATCGACTTAATTAAAGGGATGTCATCTGATGAATATGCGACAGAGTATGTTATACAGAAGTATAAAGTTGATGGTATCGTATCCACAAAACCAAAGATTATAAAGAGGGCGAACCAGCTCGGTGTTAAAACGATTCTCAGAACGTTTATCATAGACTCAAGTGCACTGAAAAAAAGTTATGAGCTTATACAAAGTGCTGATCCTGATTTTGTCGAAGTACTGCCTGGTCTGCTTTATAAGGCAATTGAAAATATTCACAAAGTAACCGGCAAAAAAATTATTGCAGGGGGCCTTATTGAATATCCAGAGGAAGTGGAGATGGCATTATCAGCAGGTGCTACGTATGTGACGACAAGTAATAAGGACCTTTGGAAACATTGTGAAATAAAATAATTGACAACGTTTACATTATTAGATATGATTGTGTTAAGTTAATATTTGGGACGTGTAGAAGAGACCTCTAATTTGAAGTATTAGGGGTCTCTTTGTCTTTTTTTAACTTAACTAAACAATGAGGAGTGGGTCTATGAATGCTTTTGTGGGAGAATTAATCGGGACTGCAATCTTAATCTTATTTGGTTGTGGTGTAAATGCGAACGTTAATTTAAAGGGGACGTACGCAAAAGGCAGTGACTGGATTGTTATCGCAGTAGGTTGGGGTCTTGCTGTGGTTATGGGTGTGTATGCAGTCGGATCAATTACTGGTGCGCATTTAAATCCAGCAGTTACAATAGGAATGGCAGTTGATGGCAGCCTTCCGTGGAATCAAGTCCTTCCGTATTTTGCGGGGCAGATGATTGGAGGGGTACTGGGAGCAGCATTAGTATGGTTCCAGTTTATGCCGCATTTTAAAGAAGAAGATGATGCAGGTACTAAACTTGGCGTATTTGCTACAGGACCAGCTTATCCTAACTATGTTTCTAATTTTGTATCAGAAATCATAGGGACATCAATCTTAGTTATGGCACTGTTATTCATTGGCGGAAATAAATTTTCTGAAGGTTTGAACCCTCTTGTAGTAGGGTTATTGATTATAGCCATCGGAGTAAGTTTAGGTGGAACAACTGGGTATGCAATCAATCCGGCACGTGACTGGGGTCCGCGTATCGCTCATACGATTCTGCCGATACCAGGTAAAGGGTCTTCCAACTGGAAATATGCAGTGGTTCCAATGGTAGGTCCGATGGTAGGTGGTGTCTTCGGCGCTACATTATTCCATGTTTTATTCAAAGAAGATCAATATATGTTATTTGGTCTATCAATCGTATTAATTGTCGCTACATTAGTGCTTGGTGTATTCTTGAATAAAGCAGTATTAAAAAATGAAAAAACAGACTTAATATAAAACAAAGGGTGATGATTATGGAAAAATACATTTTATCAATTGATCAAGGGACAACAAGTACACGTGTAATTGTTTTTAATAAAGATGGAGAGATTAAAGGGGTATCTCAAAGAGAATTTACGCAGCATTTCCCAAAAGCAGGTTGGGTTGAACATGATGCCAATGAAATCTGGTCAACTGTATTATCATGTTTTGCATCCGTCCTTACAGAATCGAATATAAGACCTGAACAGATTGAGGGTATTGGTATCACAAATCAACGTGAAACAGCAGTCGTATGGGATAAAAATACAGAGCGTCCAATTTATAATGCAATCGTATGGCAGTCTCGTCAGACGCAGGAAATCTGTAATGAACTTAAAGATAAAGGACTGGAAGATGAATTTAGAGAAAAGACAGGCCTTCTACTCGATCCTTATTTTTCTGGTACGAAAGTCAAATGGATTCTTGATAATGTAGAAGGTGCTAGAGAAAAAGCTGAGAATGGTGATCTATTATTCGGTACGATTGATTCGTGGCTTGTATGGAAACTTTCTGGATGTAAAGTACATGTAACTGACTACTCAAATGCAAGTCGTACATTGATGTATAACATTCATGAATTGAAATGGGATGAAGAGCTCCTTGAATATTTAACTGTACCTGCTTCAATGCTACCTGAAGTACGCCCATCAAGTGAAGTATACGGTAAAACAGCAAATCATCATTTCTTTGGTCATCAGATTCCGATTGCAGGTATTGCTGGAGACCAGCAGGCAGCGCTATTTGGACAAGCATGCTTTGAGTCAGGAGAAGCTAAGAACACATACGGTACAGGTTGCTTTATGTTAATGAACACAGGCGAAAAAGCAGTTAAGAGTGAAAATGGCTTATTAACGACTTTAGCTTATGGTATTGATGGCAAAGTCAACTATGCGCTTGAAGGATCCATCTTTGTTGCGGGAAGTGCAATTCAATGGTTACGTGATGGTATGCGTATGATTCAAAGTGCTCCGCAAAGTGAAGAGTATGCTACAAATGTTACAGATGCTGATGGTGTGTATGTCGTGCCTGCATTTGTCGGACTAGGTACACCTTACTGGGATTCTGAAGCACGCGGTGCAGTTTTCGGTCTAACGCGTGGTACACAAAAAGAACATTTTATTCGTGCAACACTTGAGTCACTTGCATATCAGACCCGTGATGTTCTTGATGCGATGGAAAAAGATTCGAAGATTGAAGTTAAAACATTAAGAGTTGATGGTGGTGCTGTCAAGAATGATTTCTTGATGCAGTTCCAGTCTGATATTTTAGATGTACCAGTAGAGCGACCGGAAATTAACGAGACAACTGCCTTAGGTGCAGCATACCTGGCTGGACTTGCAGTGGGTTACTGGAAATCAAAAGATGAAATTCGTGATCGCTGGAACCTTGAAAAGCAGTTTGATCCTAAAATGGATGAAACAAAGAGAGATGATTTATATAAAGGCTGGCAGACAGCGGTTAAAGCTACACAAGTATTTAAAAAATAAGATTTAATGGAGGAATAATAATGCAACTTTCAAGTCTGAATAGAAATCAAACATTGAACAAAATGAAGGAAGAATATTATGATATCGTAGTGGTTGGTGGTGGTATCACTGGTGCAGGTATCGCATTTGATGCAGCGCAGCGCGGTATGAAAGTCGCACTCGTTGAAATGCAGGACTTTGCAAGCGGAACTTCTTCACGTTCAACAAAGCTTGTTCATGGTGGATTACGTTACTTAAAACAGCTGCAAATTGGCGTTGTAAGTGAGACTGGGAAAGAAAGAGCGATTGTTTATGAAAATGGACCTCATGTAACGACACCAGAATGGATGCTCTTACCGATGCATAAAGGGGGTACGTTTGGACCAGCAACAACGTCTCTTGCATTAAAAGTTTATGACTTCTTAGCAGGTGTAAAGAAATCGGAAAGAAGAACAATGCTATCTGCAAAAGAAACATTAGCGAAAGAGCCTCTCGTAAAAGAAAATGGCCTTAAGGGTGGGGGCTATTATGTTGAATATAAAACAGATGATGCGCGTATGACGATTGAAGTGATGAAACGTGCGGCAGAATTTGGTGCTGATATTTTAAACTACACAAAAGCAACCGGTTTTACTTATAACAAGAAAAACAAAGTGAGTGGTATTGAAGCAATTGATACAATCTCAAATACGAAGTTTAAAATTCAAGGGCGCAAAGTTGTCAATGCATCTGGACCATGGGTTGATGAAGTGCGTGGAAAAGATTATTCGAAAAATAATAAACAACTCCGTCTGACAAAAGGAATCCACCTTGTCTTTGACGAAAGTGTTTTTCCGCTCAAACAGGCAGTTTACTTTGATACTGAAAGTGACAAACGTATGATTTTTGCCATTCCTCGTGATGGTAAAACGTATGTCGGTACTACAGATACATTCTATAATAATGATAAGACAAGTCCTAAAGTAACACAGGAAGATCGTGATTATATCATTGATGCAATCAACTATATGTTCCCGACTGTAAAAGTTAAAGACGAAGATATTGAATCAACTTGGGCTGGTATTCGTCCTCTAATCTTAGAAAAAGGGAAAGACCCATCTGAAATTTCGCGTAAGGATGAAATTTGGGAAGGTAAATCAGGTCTTCTGACGATTGCTGGTGGTAAATTAACAGGGTATCGCCATATGGCACAGGAGATCGTTGATTTAGTTGCAAAACGTTTAAAAGAAGAATATAAGCTTAGCTTTAAAGAAAGCAACACGAAACATGCAACAATTTCTGGTGGAGATGTAGGAGGCAGTACTAATTTTGAGCACTTTATTGAAAAGTCATTGAAACCTGAACTCTATAGTTATCTGCCGGAAGATGAACAAAGATTTCTGATTAAAAAGTATGGTTCAAATGTAGAGAAATTATTTAACATTGCACATACGAAACATACTGCTGAAGTCAATGGCCTGCCTTTAGCTTATTACGCACAACTTGTATATTCAATCCAGGAAGAAATGGTGATTAAACCTACTGATTTCTTGACACGTAGAACAGGTGATCTATATTTCGATATTAAAAAAGTTGAACAATATAAGGAAGCGGTTATTGATACGATGGCTAATTTGCTTAACTATGATAATGCGCAACGCACAGAATATACACGTGAGCTTGAACAAAAGATTAATGAAGCAAAATCACCATCTGTTCAAGTTTCGGTAGAATAAATTACGGAGAATAGCAATTGTGATTCAAACCATCCAAATAATATTTGGATGGTTTTCCTATATTTTCAGATGATGATAAGGCTATGACGAAAATAAATTGTTTCGCTATAATAAAGATGAGGTGAAGAATGATGGAAATTACAAATAAGTTTATTACATTGAAGGATAACACACGTATTGCATTTAAACTTTATAGACAAGAGGAAAGCAAGGGTGTCATTCAGATGCTTCATGGTATGGCCGAACACAAAGAACGTTATGATGCAGTGTGCAGATATTTCTGTGATATGGGGTATGATGTGCTGATACATGATCACAGAGGGCATGGCAAGGATATTGGAAGTTCAGAACAAGGACATTTCCCATCGATTGATACTTTGGTAGAGGATGCATATGAAATATTTGAAACATTTGATTTTAAAGGAGAATTTATTTTGTTCGGACATTCTATGGGAAGTATCGTCGCTAGAAAATATGTTATCCGTTACCCTGGTTTATTCGATAGACTCATATTGTCAGGTACTAGTTTCTATAGTAAGAAATATGAGGCAGCTGCGCTATTGCTTAAACCACTATTAAAGATACATCCACCCTATAAAAAGCTAGATTTCGTCAATAAATTGACTCTGAACGATTTTAATCGTAAGTTCAGACCTTTACGAACAGAGAGTGACTGGATCAGTTTGAATGAGGATAATGTCGATGCTTTTGTCTCAGATCCTGATGCAGGATTTAATATGTCGATAGGTGCTTTAAATTCAATTAATGAATCATTAAAGTTTACTAGCAGTAAGAAGAATGTTAAACGCATGAACAAATCGTTAAAGATTCTGCTTATTGCTGGTCAGGACGATCCGTTTTCTAATTTCGGGAAAGGGGTGGAAAAGACAGGTCGATTATATAAAAAATGTGGAATTAAACATGTCTTTATCCAGCTCTATGAAAATTCAAGACATGAGGTATTATTTGAAAAGAATCAAAATGAAGTATTACAAAATATTAGAAAGTGGTTGAAGAATGAATAAAATTCCGTTAATCGTTATTGTGGGACCTACAGCTGTAGGTAAAACAGCATTAAGTATTGAAGTAGCGAAAGCTGTTAATGGTGAAATTATTAGTGGGGATGCGATTCAAGTCTACCGAGGTATGGATATCGGTAGTGCAAAGATTACACAGGAAGAGATGGAAGGCATCCCGCATCATCTGATTGATATTTTAAACCCAGATGAGGCATATTCAGCAGCACAGTTTAAAGTCCATGCTGAAAAGCTAATTGAAGACATATATAGCAGGGGAAAAACACCGATGATCGTCGGCGGAACGGGATTATATATACAAAGCGTACTATATGAATATGAATTTGTAGAAGAGGATCAAGCGCTGAAGAAAGAACTGATGGATCACTATGAAAGTCTGGATAAGGAGACGCTTTATCGTCTGTTAACTGAGAAGGATATGAAGGCTGCGTCTCAAATTCATATTAATAATAGACAGCGAGTGTTACGTGCTCTGACATATTATGAAATGCACCATAAATCTATCACTGACCAGAAGAAGCTTCATACATTAAGTTCTAAATACGATACATATATTATAGGGCTTAATATGCCGCGTCCTACACTATATGACAGAATCAACCGCCGTGTATTGCTTATGGTCGAACAAGGACTTGTTCAGGAAGTGAAGACATTGATAAGTAAGGGCTATAGACAGAGCCAAAGCATGACTGCAATAGGATATAAAGAGATGATTCCTTATATAGATGGAGAAGTTTCGTTGAATCAGGCGATAGAACATTTGCAGCAAAACTCCAGGAATTTTGCAAAACGTCAATTGACATGGTTCAATAATCAGATGACGATTGAATGGTTTGATACGTCTGAATTGACGATAGAATCAATCGTCGAACAAATTACTACAAACATACAGAGGGATGATAATGATGAATTCAGCTAAACTGCAGGACACATTTTTAGATAATTCCAAAGAAATCAGCAAGAATTAACAGTATTTTTAACAAAAGGCTTTCATATAGAAGGTGTGGTACTCAACTATGATAAATGTCATCCAGCTTAAAGCAGGAGATAAACACAATCTCATTTACAAGCATACCATCTGTACTTTTGCAGTGTAAATATGTTGTAAGTAATAAAGAACAATTCCTCTGAAAGGAATTGTTCTATTTTTATAGATATTTTTCTATATGCTTTTTCAACTGCTCGGGTGTAGTTGTAGGTGCAAAACGCGCAACAACATTACCTTGTCTATCAACTAAAAATTTTGTGAAATTCCATTTGATCTTACTGCCCATGATCCCTTTTGTCTCTTCTTTTATATATTTAAACAGCGGGTGTGCGTTATCTCCATTCACATCTATTTTTTCATGAATCGGGAAAGTAACGCCATAGTTCAAACGACAATTCTGTTCAGCTTCAGCCCCACTTCCGGGTTCCTGGCCTCCAAATTGATTACAAGGGAATCCCAATATAGTAAACCCTTGTCCTTTGTATTCCTGGGAGAGTTTTTCAAGTCCATCAAACTGTTTTGTAAATCCACATTCGCTCGCAGTATTAACGATCAGAACAACTTGATCTTTGTATTCTGCAAGTGAATATGATTCGTGATTTGCTTTAGTAACCGTATATTCGTATATAGACATATAAACGCATCCTTTCTAAATATGTTAAAATGAAGTATCAAATAATTGAGGTGAAACTTTGAAAGATACACAAAAAGCGACTGAACGTGCTCTTATTATAGCAGTTCATCTAAAAAAGGACGATGATTTTAACTTCGGTGAATCGTTAGAGGAAATTAAATCATTATGCCATACAGCTGGCATTGAAGTTACCGAAGTTGTTATTCAGAATAAAGATAGAGCTGATAATAGTTATTATATAGGTAAAGGAAAGTTAGAAGAAATATTAGAGTTAAAGGAACGAGAAGATATAGCATTCGATATGGTTGTTGTTAATAATGAACTCACAACAAGTCAATCGAAACATTTAAATGAAGTGCTTGACTGTAAAATAATAGACCGTACTCAGCTTATACTGGATATCTTTGCACAACGTGCAAAAAGTCGAGAAGGTAAATTACAAGTGGAGCTTGCCCAGCTCGAATATTTATTGCCAAGATTATCTGGACACGGACTAAGTTTATCAAGACTTGGTGGTGGTATCGGGACACGTGGACCTGGTGAAACGAAACTAGAGATGAATAGGCGACATATCAGAAGCAGAATTCATGATATCAAGCTACAACTCGAAACGATTAAACAACATCGGCAGCGTTATAGAGAAAACCGAAAAAAGAGAAATATATTCCAGGTTGCGCTTGTTGGTTATACGAATGCAGGCAAATCGACATGGTTCAATGCACTTTCAGACAGTGACACATATATGGAAGATCTACTGTTTGCGACGCTTGATCCGAAGAGTAAGATGATGAAGCTGCATGAAGGTTATCCAGTACTATTAAGTGATACTGTTGGTTTTATCCAGCAGTTGCCGACTCATTTAATCGAAGCATTCAGTTCGACATTAGAAGAGGCGAAGTATGCAGATATTCTTATTCACGTCGTTGACAGAAGTCATCCAAACTATATGAATCATATCGATACGGTCGTTGCTCTGTTAAAGGAGCTAGATATGGATACAATTCCGGTACTTACGCTTTTGAATAAAAAAGATAAGCTCGAATCCTTCGTCACAGCTGCAGGGAAAGATGAATTGCTTGTATCAGTGTTTGATCAACAAGATAAGACACATATACAAAGCAAACTCATTGATATGATGCAGCGTAATATGTCAAAATACACAATTGAAGTTGAGAAGGATGCCGGACAGATAATCGCTTTCCTGAAGGAACATACACTAGTTTCAGCAATAAATTTTAATGAAGACAAAGATAAATATGAAATATGTGGCTATGAACATCGTCGTGAAGGTATATTAAATAAGCTATTAAGTAATGAACAGATAAAGAGGTTATAATACTATGAAAATTACGAAGTATGAACAGCTCCAGCAATTAATCGATGACAATGAAATTAAAATCACGCCGATATTTAAAAGGATAGAATCTATCGCCCTTTATAATCAAAAAAAAGTAATAGATGCATTTAATGATATAAAAATTACAGACGCTGATCTCGGCGGTACGAATGGCTATGGCTATGATGATAGCGGGCGAGATAACTTAGAAGCGGTGTATGCACATGTTTTTAAGACAGAGGATGCCATCGTTCGTCCACAAGTCATCAGCGGGACACATGCAATAACGCTTGCATTAAGCGCTAACTTACAATTCGGGGACGAATTACTCTACATAACGGGTCAACCCTATGACACGCTTTTGGAAGTTATCGGTATTACAGGTAACGGTATCGGTTCATTGATTGAAAATGGTGTTGCCTATAAGGATATCGATTTGGTCAACAATGAAATCGATATCGAAAATGTCTTAGAAGCTATAACATCAAAAACGAAGATGATAGGTATTCAGCGCTCTAAAGGGTACAGCTCACGTAAATCATTGACAATTAAACAGATAGGTGAGGCAATATCAGCGATAAAAGATAAACATCCTGATGTTATTGTATTTGTCGATAATTGTTATGGTGAATTCACAGAAATTCAGGAACCGTCAGAAGTGGGTGCAGATTTAATTGCGGGCTCGCTCATTAAGAATCCAGGAGGTGGACTGTGTAAAATTGGTGGTTATATTGCAGGACGTGAAGATTTGATTGAGCGTGTTGGATATCGTCTCACAGCACCAGGTATCGGCAAAGAAGCAGGTGCCTCACTTTACAGTCTGCATGAAATGTATCAAGGATTTTTCCTGAGCCCGCATGTTGTGAGTCAGGCACTAAAAGGCGCAGTATTTACTAGTGCGATGCTTGGGTCTTTGAATCTGAATACAACGCCACTTTGGAATGATGAGCGAACAGACCTCATTCAATCAGTCATCTTCAATGATAAAGAAAAGATGATTGCATTTACACAGGCTATTCAGATGGCATCTCCTATAAATTCACAGTATTTACCGATGCCGGCATATATGCCTGGCTATACGGATGATGTTATTATGGCAGCAGGCACATTTATACAAGGCGCATCACTTGAACTTACAGCAGACGGTCCGATACGTTCACCGTACGAGGTTTATGTTCAAGGCGGATTAACTTATGAACACGTTAAACTCGCAATAATAAAAGCGATTGAAATACTGATTGAAAAAGAAATTATAACGTTATAACAAATCCATGTAAGGTTTCCTTACATGGATTTGTTTTTTATAAAAAAATATGATAAATTACAACTATGTTCGAAAGGGTGTTGAAGATGCGTGATGCAATAAGAAGAAATATGCCGGTGTTTCCAATGAGTGTCGTTATGAAACTAACAGAGCTTTCTGCAAGGCAAATTAGATACTATGAATCACAGTCGTTGATTACACCTAAACGAACAAGTGGGAACCAAAGACTATTTTCAATGAACGATCTGGATTTATTACTTGATATTAAACTGCTTTTAGAAAAAGGGTTTAATATGAAGCGTATTAAATCGATTATCAATGAGGAGAAGTCACAACAACCCACATTTGAGATTAAAGAATCTCTTGATTACGAAGTTTCAAAGCTCGACCGTAGTAAAGTCCCTATTAACCGTGGGGATTTGTCAAGATTTTTTAAATAAACAACTGGAGGATATTATGGCGAAATTTACAAGAGAAGACATCATCAAGTTAGCAGAGGAATCAAACGTACGTTATTTAAGACTACAATTTTCTGATATTCTAGGTACAATTAAAAACGTAGAGGTGCCTATCAGCCAGTTAGAGAAAGTACTAGATAATGAAATGATGTTCGATGGTTCATCAATTGAAGGGTTTGTTCGTATCGAAGAATCAGATATGAAATTATATCCAGACTTAGATACTTGGGTTATTTTCCCATGGACTTCTGATAAAGGGAAAGTTGCGCGTTTGATCTGTGACGTATATAAGCCAGATGGTACACCATTCTCAGGAGATCCACGTAGTAACTTAAAACGTGTCTTAAAAGAAATGGAAGCGTTAGGATTCACTGAATTCAACTTAGGACCAGAACCAGAATTCTTCTTATTCAAATTAGATGAAAAAGGGGAACCAACACTTGAATTAAATGATAATGGTGGATACTTCGATTTAGCGCCTACAGATTTAGGTGAGAACTGTCGTCGAGACATCGTTTTAGAACTTGAAGACATGGGCTTTGATATAGAAGCGAGTCACCACGAAGTAGCGCCGGGTCAGCACGAAATCGACTTTAAATATGCAGATGCAGTTACTGCATGTGATAACATTCAAACATTCAAATTAGTTGTTAAGACAATTGCGCGTAAACATAATCTTCATGCAACATTTATGCCTAAACCATTATATGGTGTAAGTGGTTCAGGTATGCACTTTAACGTTTCGTTATTCAAAGGGCCGAAAGAAAATGCGTTCTATGATCCGAACGGAGAAATGGAATTATCTGAAGATGCGCGTCACTTTATCGCAGGAGTTCTTAAACATGCAAGAGGATTTACTGCAGTGTGTAACCCATTAGTAAACTCTTACAAACGTTTAGTACCTGGTTATGAAGCACCAGTTTATATCGCATGGAGTGGCCAAAACCGTTCGCCATTAATTCGTATTCCTTCATCACGTGGACTATCTACACGTGTAGAAGTACGTTCAGTTGATCCATCTGCTAACCCATATATGGCATTAGCAACGATTCTTCAAGCAGGATTAGATGGCATCAAGAATAAATTAGCTTGTCCAGCACCAGTTGATCAGAATATTTATGAAATGAATCGTGAAGAACGTGAAGCAGTTGGTGTAGAAGACTTACCATCAACACTTTACACAGCGATTAAAGCGATGAAAGAAGACGATATTTTAAAAGAAGCACTGGGTGACCACATCTATCGTGCATTCATCCACTCAAAAACTATTGAATGGGACATGTACCGTATGCAGGTGTCTGAGTGGGAACGTGACCAATATATGAAGCAGTATTAATAGAAGTAGGCTGCATATTGCTTATTAAATCAAAGACAAATAGAATTTATCTAGTAAATGCCAGGTATTAAACAAAATGAATATATAATCAAAATCAAATATCTAAAAAGGGAGAGAATCTAGTATTCTCTCCCTTTTTAAATGGAATCAATATTTCAAAGCTTGTGTAAGTTCTAATGTTATAGGATAAATGTCCTATAATAAAGGTTTAATTAAAGTGTAATGGATGATAAGAATCTTGTAAAAGAATCATAAGTGATATTAAGTCTTATTGATAATCCTGAATCTGTAGCTATATTTGAGTATTCAATTCCGGAGTCCAAATTAATGTAAACAAGAATACCGTCCTCTAAATCAATTATTGTGAAAGATAAGTCTGGTTCTGTAAAATATAGAAAGTTGAGAGTATTTTCAAGCTTATATGTATTCATTAAAAGTATATCTTCTTCGAATAACGCGATTTCTTTTGAAACATTCCTATTGTCATAACTTATTATCAAGTTATATACAGTACATACATCTCTTTCTTCCTTTTTTACTAATATAAGAGCTATATTATTTTCTTTATAGTCTCTATCTTTAAGTACGAACTTTTTTTCCATATTTTTGTGTCCTTTTATACATTCTTTTTTTGTATATATGAAGTTACGACATGATTATTTTTTACTACTAATATTGTACCTGTCGCTTTATTTTATAGAATTTTAGCACCTGTGTTTCTACCTGTGTATTTGACTAAATAAAACTCCTATTAATTTTATATAATTATAATGTAGTTTAACACAATTTACTAAAAATAGTATAAAATAGGTTTGTTGTCATGTAGAAATATTATAAAAGGTAGAATAAAATTATAAAAGGTGAGAGTATATGAAAAAACATAGAGGACTTAAGAGAATATTTAAATCAACCTTGGATAATTATCATGAAAATTTTATTAAATATAATGGATATATAGAATTATATGTTCCGCAAATAGGTTTTATGAATGAAGATATCAATGGGAAAGAATATCAAATTATCAATGTTCTAATTGAAAATACTAAACATTCTATTCCAAAGGATGCAAATTTTATGTATGTGATAGATGAACTAAATATTTTGAATAGTCATATAATTATAAGTGACGATAGTAATGATTTTAATTTAAACCTCAGGCAGGAATCTTTAGAAAAAATTCCTAATTATCTCAAACAAATAGAAAGTAAATTTGATTTGAAGTTCAAGCGCATGGTCTCTATAACGGAAATGAACTTTGTAGATTATATTAATTTAGGTGAAAATGATAAGTTAGATATACTTTATTACATAAGAAAAGACGAAGAAAAAGTAATATTTGTAACAAATGTATTGTGGACTTGGAGTAGTATGTGAAAAGAAGCATAGAACATATAAAACTTCATTAATATCTTGCATTTGTTTACTTAAAAAATAGTAGGGGTATTTTATATTTTAATAAACAGTAGGAGAATAATATGAATATATTTACTTGTTGTGTTTGTGGTTACCTAGATTTAGATGAAACTCCATATTACGAAGACTTTGCGGGTAGCAATGTCATATGTGCTTGTTGTGGTTTTGAATATGGTGTCGATGATTATGATAATCCAGGCATAAACTATGAGACTTTAAATGATAAAGAAGCTGTAGAAAAGGCACACCAATTATCGAGAGAAGAATGGATTAAAAGTGGATGTAAGGTGTTTGATCCTACAGTATACAGCCCTATAGATATTAAAGATGGAAAGTTAGAAAAAAGAAAAGTTATAGAACAGTTTAAAAATATAAACTATAATTTTGATAATAATCCACATAAAAGAAGTTAATTAACTGGTTATGCAGGAATGTAAAATAAACTGTGTAAGTAGAGTGCGTACGACTCTGCTTCGCAGTTTTTTTATTTTCCTAGCGCGCTAACGCTTACTTGATCCATAAAAAGTGTTGGTTAAAAATCAAACCAATGGAATGTCAACAGTTTCTTAGACACTTTTCATGTGTAGAACTTTAAACGCCATTGGTGTTAAATACTGTAATGAAGAATGTGGTCTAAAATTGTTGTACCAATTCACATAATCAAATAATTCTGTTTCTAACTGTTCTAAGCTTTCAAATTTCATCTGTTTTGCAAATTCGGTTTTCAGTGCTTTCATCGTTGCTTCTGCAACTGCATTATCATAAGGTCAACCTTGAGTACTTAATGAACGCTTGATTTCAAAAGTCTTTAAACAATCTACGTGTCGTAAGGTTGCATAACTAATAAAGAAACAGACATATTCATTAACGAATATGTCTGTTTCTCTTGGGGTTACTAGTAAATAAGATATAACTAACAAATATCAGTATAAATATCTTTAAGTTTAAAGTAGTATGGACTATCAAAGTCATTACGCATATAATCATGATTCAAGTGATTATAAAATTCAATTAATCCTTCTTTTACAGCATGATTGAATTCATTTAAAGGTAATGAATATGTTGTACGTTTATCTTTTTCTTCTAAAATTGTAAGAACAATATTATTTTCTTTTTTAAATGTATAAATTTCAAAATCTACATCTAAATATGAAATTATATACTCATTCATAATAGTTGCTTGATATAAATCATACCATAGCATATATAAGTCACCAGTCTGAACATGTTTGTCTACAATTATATTTCCACTGTCTTCAATACAAATACTACCTTCAAAATATCCTTCATTATCTTCATTACTAAACAATTCAACTTTTTTAAAATCTGCACCGATTGGAATAAGAGAAAGTCTTCGCCCTTCAGATGTTAATTGGTTATTTTTGTAATTATATTCTAAGTCATTCAAATGTATATTATAAGCAAAGCTTGTAACTCTCAAAACATAGCCCTCCATTTTTAATTAGGGTAGAAAGAAGATATTTTACCACTTGAGTTAATAGAAATATGTGAATCGTCTATACTTAATTGGAATCGGTTCCTCTATATATGAGCTTTGTTAATGCGTAAAATATGCCTCATATGCGGCAATTACCGCTTGGTCTGCATCTTTATCCTCGATGCCAAACATCATACTTATTTCTGATGAGCCTTGATTGATCATCTTTAAATTGATATTGCGAGCCTTAAATGCCTCTGTTGCTTTATTAGCGGTACCTACAAGTGTTTTCATACCTAGACCTACAACCATCAGTATTGCGATATTCTTTTCTATTGAAAGAGCGTCTACTTTTAATTCGTGTTCTATTTTTTCTAGTAACTTTGCTTCCTTTCCTTCAAGCTGGTGGGCGCGTAATATAATACTAATATCATCGATTCCAGAAGGCATGTGTTCATATGAAATATTCATATCTTCTAGAATTGATAAGAGACGACGTGTAAATCCAATTTCTCTGTTCATCAAATATTTCTTCATATTAATACTGGCAAACCCTGTATCACAACTTACACCAACGACACCTGTAGATTGTCGTGTATTCGTAATGAGTGTTCCTGGGTGATCTGGGTCGTTCGTATTCTTGATGTTTACAGGTATTTGAGAGCGATAGACAGGAAGTAATGCCTCATCATGAAACACACTGAAACCAGCATAGGAGAGTTCTCGCATTTCTTCATATGTCAATTGTATAATTGAAGCAGGATGATCAACGATGTTGGGATTTGCTGAGAAAATACCTGATACATCTGTAAAATTCTCATAGACATCACTGCTTAAACTGCTGGCGATAATTGCTCCTGTAATATCACTGCCTCCACGAGAGAAGGTGTTGATATCTCCGTTCTTATTAACACCAAAAAATCCAGGAATGATTACTTTGCCTTCAGCATGAGCGAGATTATTTTTTATTTTTTCATAGCTTTCTTCTAATACAATGGCATTAGAGGGTTCATCGCTGACGATAAGCCCAATATCTCCTGGAGATAAATAAGTTGTCATTATTCCTTGTTCGTTGTTGTAGCTTGCTATAAGCTGCGCATTGAAATCTTCTCCGCAGCTCTTCAAAGCATCTGTCAGTCGCTCGGGCTGATCTTGATAGCGCATAATATAGTCATTGAGCTGAGTACGGAAAGTCTCGATTAATGAGTGACGTATATTCAGCTCTCGTTCTATTTGTAGAAATCGTTCAAGTATTTGTGAGATGAGCTCCTGATAATCTTTTTTATATGTAACAGCTTCTACCAGAGCAATAAGCAAATCTGTAACTTTAACATCCTTATTATGACGTTTTCCGGGTGCAGATACGACAATGTATTTCCTCGTTGCATCATTATTAATAATATTCAGTATCTTTTTAATCTGTTTAGCATCGGCCACACTTGAACCACCAAATTTACAAACTTTCATAAAATCACTCATTTCGCTTAATGTTATTGTTATTTTATCTTTAAAGTGTAATAGAATATAGAGTATATGATCATTTTCATAAATTATTCTATAAATCTTTACATTGATGATGTTTTAGTTATACTATATTTATGAATCCTTTTCAAGAATACATTTGTATTCTTGGTAAAAACATAATCGGGAGTGAGATAATGAAACAAATTAATATTGCGTTATTAGGTCTAGGAACGGTGGGTACGGGTGTCGTTCAGATCCTTAAGGAGAACCATGAACAGATAAAAGAGAAGCTGAATACGGATATTCGAATTACATGGATACTTGTTTCTGATGTAACAAAGCCAAGAAGTATCGAGACCGCACATTATCAACTCACTGATAATATAGAAGATATCAAAAATGATGATACGATAGATATGTATGTCGAAGTAATGGGTGTAATAGAAAATACGAAAGAGATATTACTCTATGCATTGAATCAGAAGAAGCATGTAATTACTGCAAATAAAGATCTGCTTGCAGAGCATCTAGAAGAGATGGAGCAAGCGGCCCATAATAACGGTGTCTCTTTAAAATATGAAGCCAGCATCGCTGGAGGTATTCCTGTAGTAAATGCTTTGAATTATGGCTTAAACGCGAACGGTATCGGCAAGTTTATGGGAATATTCAATGGAACGTCTAATTTTATATTGAGTAAGATGACACATGAAAGACAATCTTATGAAGAAGCATTACGAATTGCTACAGAATTAGGTT
Organism: Macrococcus psychrotolerans; assembly: GCF_038095555.1. Classification (NCBI taxonomy): domain Bacteria; kingdom Bacillati; phylum Bacillota; class Bacilli; order Caryophanales; family Staphylococcaceae; genus Macrococcus; species Macrococcus psychrotolerans. The sequence continues at coordinate 1,005,044 of NZ_CP124591.1, forward strand.
TTGCTGAAGCAGATCCTACAGCAGATGTAGATGGTATAGATGCTGCCAGAAAAGTAACCATTATGAGCTATCTTGCTTTTAATCAATTCAGAAAACTTGAGGATTGTCGATATACAGGGATCAGAGAAGTGAAGTTATCGCATATCGATATTGCCAAAGCTTTTGGATATCGCATTAAATTGATTGGTAGTGGTGTCATGAATGGTGATGATGTATCTCTATATGTAGAGCCGATGTGCATTCCATCTGATCATCAGTTATCGCATGTCGAATACGAATATAATGCAATTTACATTGATGGAAATGCTGTTGGAGATACAATGTATTACGGTAAAGGAGCCGGTAGTCTTGCAACTGGAAGTGCTGTTGTCAGTGATATCCTGAACGTAATAGAACTCATAGGGACAGATCTTCACAACTTGCCGCTGCATCTTGAAATTAAGCAGGAGACGCGTGAACAGCCTTCTTGTTTACTTTTGATTATCGATTTGTATGCAGATAGTAATATTGAAGAAATACTGAATGAAATTTCAGTTGAAAGACATATTGTAAGGGATGGCATGCTTGCAATTGAAACAGACCGAGAAGTAAATTATGAATATCTAGAAGAACAGCAATTAAACTATAAAACTTATAGAATTGAAGGTGTATAGAATGAACAGATGGTCAGGGTTAATCGTAGAATATAAGCATTTTTTACCCGTAAGTGAGGCAACACCGAAACTCACATTAAATGAAGGTGGTACGCCATTGATACATTGTGCTCATCTTTCAGAGGTTCTTGAAAATGAAGTATATGTGAAATATGAAGGTGCGAATCCTACAGGTTCATTTAAAGACCGCGGTATGGTGATGGCTGTAGCAAAAGCTAAAGAAGAGGGGAAAGAAATTGTCATTTGCGCTTCTACGGGAAACACTTCAGCTTCAGCAGCTGCCTATGCTGCAAGAGCCGGAATGAAAACGATTGTAGTAATTCCGGAAGGGAAGATTGCTATGGGTAAATTGGCTCAGGCAATCGTTTATGGAGCTGATATCGTTTCTATCGAAGGTAACTTTGATGAAGCATTGAAGATTGTAAGACATGTTGCAGAAAAACGTGATGATATCGCACTAGTAAACTCCGTTAATCCATATCGACTAGAAGGTCAGAAGACAGCTGCTTTTGAAGTAATTGAACAGCTTGGACAAGTTCCAGACGTGTTAGCGATTCCTGTTGGAAATGCTGGTAATATTTCGGCATACTGGAAGGGGTTTAAAGAATATGATGCAAATCATAACGTTGGTTTACCAAAAATGTATGGTTTCCAGGCAGAAGGTGCTGCACCGATTGTAAAAGGTCGTATTATCGAGCAGCCAGAAACGATTGCTACTGCGATTCGTATCGGGAATCCTGCAAGCTGGAAGCTCGCAGATGCAGCACGTGATGAATCGGAAGGAATGATAGATGCTGTAACAGATGATGAGATACTAGAAGCATATGACTTAATTGCAAAGAAAGAAGGTATCTTTGCTGAACCGGGCAGCAATGCAAGTATTGCTGGTCTGTTAAAGTTAAAACGTGAAGGTCGTCTGTCAAAGGGGCAGACGATTGTTGCAGTATTAACGGGAAATGGGCTTAAAGACCCGCAGACTGCGATTGATTCAATTGAAATACAGCCTGCTGTGCTAAAGAACGATGAATCAGCGATTATTAGATACATTGAGGAGCGAGTATAATGCTATATATAAAAGTCCCAGCGTCAACATCCAATTTAGGACCAGGATTTGATTCGATCGGTATGGCTGTAAACATCTATCTTGAACTTGAAGTAGAAGAAAGTGAAAACTGGGAAATTCAGCATCTCGGTGATGTACTATCTGAACTGGATGATAATGATGATCATTACATCAGGAAGATGTGTCGACTGTTTATGCAGCAGTTTAATCTAGAAGAAAAAAAGTTTAAAGTTATAATGTATTCTGATATCCCATTAGCGCGTGGCCTGGGAAGTAGTGGTTCAGCACTCATTGCAAGCCTTGAAATTATCAATCATTTCTATCAATTAAATTTAACAAGAGAAGAACGTATTCGTATACTCTCTCGAATTGAAGGACATCCAGATAATGTTGCACCGAGTATTAAAGGTGGTATTGTTGCAGGATATTATAATAATGTAACCGATGAAACGGTGACATTAGATGTTCCTGTGATTAAGTGGCCGATCATGGTTGTAGTTCCTAATTATGAACTGAAAACTGAAGCATCAAGAAATGTCCTTCCCGACCACATATCGTTTGAAAATGCAGTTCGTGCAGGTGCAATAGGTAATATGCTTATAGCAGCACTTTACTCTGAAGATTATAGGACAATGGGGAAGATGATGACAAGTGATCTTTATCACGAACAGTATCGTGCACACCTTGTGCCGCATTATCAGATGGTGAAGGATGTTATCACTGAGGACTGCTTTGCATTTTTAAGTGGGGCAGGGCCATCGATCTTTATTGTATCTCATCCTAAGCAGTATGATGAAAATCGTTTCAATCTACTAAAGTTACCCGACTGTGACGTAAAAAGCATAGAACCCGATCAGGAAGGCGTAATTACCTTTGAAAAAGAAGGTCGTATGGTAAACTAATACTATCAATTTTTAGGAGTGAGAAAATGAACTATAAACTGATAGTGCTCGATATGGATGATACATTACTATCATCTAAGAACGAAATATTGCCTTCAACGATCAAGGCATTGATAGAGGCACAGAATAATGGTGCTATGGTTGTGCTGGCATCCGGCAGGCCGACAGGTGGCATGATAGATGCAGCAGAAATACTACAGCTGGACACACATCAATCCTATATTATCAGCTATAACGGGGCTGTTGTAACAAGGATGAATGATCGCACAGTTGTAGATGCAACATATGTTCAGCAAGCGCATTTTAGTGAAATTTTACGATTTTTAAGAAAGGAAAATGTAATGGCACTGACATATAAGGACAACACAATTTATTATGAAGGTCAGTCAGCCTACGAACAAGTAGAAGGTGAACTTACAGGTTTAGAAATGATTAAAGTAGACAATCTGCAAACTGTCATTACAGAAGATGTGCCTAAAGTGATGGGCGTCGGAGATATTGAACATATTGAGGTTTTAAACAAGCAGCTGGAAGGAAGTTTTGGTTCTGACATCCACGCTACGACCTCAAAGCCATTCTTCCTTGAATTTATGCATCGTGATGTTTCAAAAGGAAAGGTGTTACAACGTCTGGCGGAGCAGCTTGGAATTCAGCAGTCAGAAATTATTGCATTTGGTGACAGCAATAATGACAAAGATATGCTTGAATTTGCAGGACTGGGCGTGGCGATGGGGAATGCGAATAATACGATTAAAGAAGCTGCAGATGTCATCACACTCAGTCATGATGAGGATGGAATCGCACAAATAATAGAAACATATCTATATAAAAAATGATGCTTCATTGATATGTTGATGATAATGAAGCATCTTGAAAATTATGTAATCTATGGAGTACGAAGCAATGATGTTATAATCTTGATAAATCTAGGGGTCAGAATTTTCTGGCCTCTTTTTTGACAAGCAGCAACAATTATTTTGCTGTATGTGTCCATTCTGAAGCATTGCGATGTCTTTTTGTATGTGCAAATATATTATCAGCAGCATAATCTTCATTTGTATAGACAGTAATATCGTAGAATACCATATCGTCTTCAAACGGCTCATAAAGGTACGTATCCTTTAGATGGTCGAATAATCGGATCATTGCTGTGCGATCTAGTCCTGGATATTCACGTAAAATCTTTTTAATAATCTGGTTATGTTTTTCATAGACACCCTGCACTACAATTACAAATTTTTCATCAGTTTTTAGTACGTCATCAAATAGGTTAATTTGTCCATTACTCATTATCACCACTCCTTTATACATATTATACAAAGAAACCCTACACAATGTATAGGGTTGTTGTCTTATAACGTATGCTTTTCAAGATTGATATCTTCAAGTTTAATGACTTTTGTACGTTTAACTAATTTATAGCTAAAATAAGTTATGATTGCAACGATAATAGGAATATATGATTCAACGACCTTAACATAATTCATCGCCTTAATATCGCCAAATGACTGACCAACTAACAAGAAAATAATGGTACAAATTACGATAATCGGTCCTAATGGGAATAAGGGTGCTTTATATGCAAGTAAAGCGTCGATATCTTTATTTTGTTTTATAATTGCATTTCTTAGACGCATATGACTTATTATACTGATAAGCCATACGATTAGAACAAGCGATCCCACCATGTTTAATAGTTTGAAATAACCTCCTGCATTGATGTTTGCATAGATTAATGTGAGTATAACGAAACCTGTTGTTACTATTAATGCATTAAATGGCATATTATTTTTATTTAGTTTTCCAACAAACCTCGGTGCTTTATTATCCTGACTTAATGATAATAATAGTCTGCTTGTTGCGTACAATCCAGAGTTACCTGCACTAAGCACCGCAGTTAATATCACTGCATTCATTACAGAAGCAGCAAACAGGATACCTACTTTATCGAATACGATAGTAAATGGGCTCATAGACACATCGCTATTCTCATTAATGAGCTGAGGATCTGTATATGGGATAATACAAGCAATAATAAATATAGAACCGATATAGAACAATAAAATTCTCCAGAAGACTTGCTTAATTGCTTTTGGCATAGATTCACTTGGATTCTCAGACTCGCCCGCTGTAACAGCCACGACTTCAGTTCCACCAAATGAGAATCCAGCGACAATTAATACTCCCAGTAATCCGAATATACCATTATGGAAAGGGGCATCACCAACCGTAAAGTTTTTAAATCCAATAGGCTCACCACCAATAATTCCAAAAATAAGTAATAACCCCATGATCAAAAATAAGAAGATGGTTGCTACTTTAATAATACTGAACCAGTATTCAGCTTCTCCGAAAGATTTAACAGAAAATGCATTCAACATGAAAATCAATGCTAGAAAAATAAGACTCCATATAAAAGGATGAATGCCACCGAACATCTCCCAGTAACTTAGGACTTTAGCAGCAGATAATATATCGACACTTGTTACTAAGCTCCAAATAATCCAGTAAAACCAACCAACTGTAAACCCTGCAGCTGGATCAATAAAACGGGTTGCATAAGCATTAAATGCACCAGACACGGGATAAAATGTTGCGAGTTCTCCAAGTGCTGTCATTAAAAAGTAAATCATAATACCGATAACAGCATATGCGACTAATGCACCACCTGGTCCAGCTTGTGCAACAACTGCACCACTTGCCATGAATAATCCTGTACCAATCGAACCTCCGATTGCTATCATTGAAATATGGCGAGTCTTTAAATCTCTATCCATCTTCTTATGTTCCATATAATCACCTATCTTCCTAAAAATATAATCCCTATTGTAAGATAATTAAGAAAATTTATCAAGAAAAAGTTTTAATGCGTTTATGCTTTTAAACGTTAAAGTGTAAATGCGAGTAAAAACTGGACTATGAAAATAAGTGTTGACTCTTCGCAGTCCAGAAAAATTGTTAATAATTATTATTTTGTCTCACGGTGTAAGGTGTATTTTTTTAATCTTGGACAGTATTTCATCAATTCAAGACGCTCAGGATTATTCCTTTTATTTTTCTTCGTGATATAGTTTCTATCGCCACATTCCGTACAAGCTAAAGTAATATTTACTCTCATTTTGTTCACTCCTATAAATTCATTTGTTTTAGTCTAATATGATATCAGGATTTGTTTCTGCTACCGTAAACTGAGGCAGAGGATCATTAAATATTGTCCAGTCCATCTTCATTTCTTCGTCTGTTAATAAACAGTGATCAAGGTCAGATACAATTTGCTGTTGATTCATTTCGATTCCGATAAAAACGATTTCAGTCTGGCGATCACCGAATGCATCCCATCTCTCCTTAAGTGTAGGATCTTCTATCATTTCCAGAGCTATCTCATCCGTACTTAACGTTGCAATCCATTCACCAGCACCTTGAATCTGCATCGAGTTACCTGCCTGGCTGATTAATCCACACATATCATTACGGGATGCCAACCAGAAGAATCCTTTTGAACGTATAACATCTAATGAAAAGTTTTCTAGGAAATGCATAAAACGTTCAGGATGGAAAGGGCGCTTTCTTCTATATACAAATGAGCCGATACCATACGCTTCAGTTTCCGGTGTATGCTCATCGTTTAATTCTTTTAACCATCCGGCACTTTGAGATGCTTTTTCAAAGTCAAATAACTTCGTGTTTAAAATTTTATCCATGTGGATTTTTGAGTGATCTGTCTCATAAATTAGTGCATCCGGGTTTAACTGATGGATTAATGCACGTAGTTCCTTAACATCTTCCTCATGCACTAAATCCGTTTTATTTAATAGAATAACATTTGCAAATTCAATTTGATCAATTAATAAGTCAATGACTTCACGTGTATCATGCTCATCATTTGCCATCTGGCGTTCAAGCAGCGATTCACCTGATGCATAATCATCCCAGAATCTGTTCGCATCAACAACTGTAACCATCGTATCTAACACTGTATTGTCACTTAAGTTTATACCTAGCACTTCATCGTTTAATGTTAACGTTTGAGCTACTGGTAAAGGTTCAGAGATGCCAGTAGATTCAATAACAATATAATCTAATTCTGAAGTTGTAATGAGCTTATTAATTTCAACCAGCAAATCTTCTCGTAACGTGCAACATATACAACCATTTTGTAACTGTATCATCTTTTCATCGGTACGTGACATATTTACTAGGTCAGCATCAACATTAATCTCGCACATGTCATTTACGATGACACCAACACGTTTGTCTTCGTTATTCATCAATATATGATTAAGCAATGTTGTTTTCCCGCTTCCTAGAAATCCGCTTAATACCGTAATAGGGACTTTCAAATGTATAACCTCCAATTCGTAATCATTACGTTTTAATATGTTATCGCTTTTATGACCATTTGTAAAGTAAAAAATCAAAAAGATAATTCTTCAGATAATCTTGCTTCTATCTATTGCATTTGTAAATAAAGAAGTATAGAATATTAAAACGTAACGATTACGAAATAGGAGATGATGAAATGAAGAAGTATTTTTCACTATTAGTGGTAATGGTAGTGATGCTGTTATCAGCTTGTGGTTCAGCAGATACAGTTCAAAAGGAGGGTAAACTAAAGGTCTATACGACAGTATTTGCATATAAGAGTATTATTGAGCAAATTGGTGGATCGCACGTTGAGGTGCAATCAATTTATCCGAAAGGAATCGATATCCATACTTTTGAGCCTACACAAAAAGATTCTTTACGTGTAGCGAAATCTGATATCTTTATCTATTCAGGTAAAGACTTGGACCTGGTTGGTGCTAAGATTGCTAATATTGCAAAAGATAAAACTAAAGTCGTGTCATTAGTACATGAAATCAAAGAATCTGATTTGCTTGCCAGTGAATCACATGAACATGGTGATGAACATGAACATGGTGATGAACATGAAGATCATAATCATGGCGTACATGACCCGCATATATGGCTAGACCCAGTGTTTAATAAATCTTTTGCAAAGACGATAAAAGATGAGCTCGTTGCTAAAGATAAAAAGCATAAGAAGGCCTATGAAGAGAACTATAACAAGCTGATCAAAGATCTTGATGCCATTGATAACAAGATGAAAGATATTGCGAAGAATAAAAAACATGATACGGTATATATCTCTCATGATTCATTAGGTTATCTTGCACACCGCTATGGATTTATGCAAGAAGGTGTATCTGGTATGAACAATGAAGAACCTTCCCAAAGTGATATTATCAATATGATTAATAATATTGAAAAGTCTAAAGCATCGGTGATTTTATATGAGCAGAATATACCATCCAAAACGACAGATATTATTAAGAATAAAACGAATGCAAAAACGGTAAGGTTTCACAATATGGCTGTATTAACAAAAGACGATAAAGGGAATATTACGTATCAGCAATTAATGGAAGATAATGTCAAAGCTATTGATGAAGCTTTAAATAAATAGGAGGAGCGATATTTTGGCTAAAAAATCAAAAATAGCAAAAGAACTAAAAAGGCAGCAGCTGGTAGAACAATATAGAGAACAAAGAGCAGCGTTGAAAGCTGCTGGAGATTACGTCGGTTTAAGCAAGTTACCAAGAGATTCATCACCTTCAAGACTTACGAACAGATGTCATATTACAGGAAGACCGCGAGGCGTTTATCGTAAATTCGGACTTTCTCGTATCGCACTAAGAGAACTTGCGCATAAAGGACAGCTACCTGGTATAAAAAAATCGAGCTGGTAGTACATGCTTAATTAGAAAGGTTAAGGCCATAAAAAGTCTTAGCCTTATTTTTATGTTATAATTTTTATTATGTCATATGTTTGATATAATAAAATGAAATTATGATCTAGGAGTAAATCATGAAAGAAAAAATAACTGCATCACTTTTAATCACGACTGAAGATAAAATATTGATTCAAGACAATGGCAACAAGCGAATGAAATTACCAGGTGTCGTAAAAAAAGGTCAATATACAATTAAACAGACTGCTGAGCAATTTGCGCGTAAGTTAAATAAAGAAATCAAAGTAGGAGGTATCTTGTTTGTTGTTGAGGAGAAAAAGCCGTTTAAAGGATTGATTTTTGAGACGATGGTTAATGATACTGCTTTTGTTTTCAATACACGCAATCAATCTGAATTTAAAGTAAGACATCCATATGCGTGGCTTGATTTTGATTACCTCGATCAGCTTGATATCGCTGATGAATTAAAACAGCTGATTATATCCAATCAAGTGATAAAATCAAGTGTGCCCTTAATCAATCTACATTAGGAGATATTATGAAAAGTTACTGGTTAAATTTTGCTGTTACTGATGTTGAACGTGCTCTAAACTTTTATCGTAATATCGGATTTGAAATCATTGATGAACGAAGTAACAATGAAACATTAGGTGCCTTTAAAATTGGTGATAATACGATATGTATATTTAAGCAGGATATACTTGAGCAGTTTATGCAGACACCATTAAAAGGTTACGCTGATCACCCTGAGATTATCATTTCCTTTGATCTGCCTGAAAAACACAATGTCGATGAGTTATATGAACGTATTGTTCAGTCGGGCGGAAATGCAGTAAGTAAGCCTACGGTAAAAAATGGTTATTATGGGTTTATATTCACGGATCTTGATGGTCATTATTTCAATGTGATGGTAATGTGAGGTAATTTATGTATAAGAAAATTGTAATATTAATTTTTACCGCAAGTATTCTGCTGTTATATTTTCTTCCTTCGATACACGGAAGGGGACAGATTAATCTCTATGTCCGCCTGCTGCTTTATGTTCTTACACTTCTTGGTTTATACATGAGTATGCTGATTGGACATATAAAGATGCGAATGCTCTATACTGGATTATTTGTATTGTTGACGGCAATAATATTGTTTATGCATACCTTTAATATATGGATATAATAGACTTTGATAACGGTTAAATACGATTAAAAAGAAGAGAAGATGACAGGGAATATTAATTTCTCGTCATCCTCTCTTCTTTTTAATGTGCCAGCATTTCTTCTTGTATTTCTCTAGCAGATAGGTCATCAGGATAGTATGTTGGCCAGTTTTCAAGTTCTTTTAGGAGTGCTTTACGATCATCCCCCATATAGATATGGAAATGAAGTGCACGTTCAGGAGCGATGATATGATCGCTGAACTGCACATAGTTGGGTGCCTCATTATCTCCATATACTTTTTTGAATATGTATCTAACGCCGCGATTTCCTTTTTCATAAGTCAGAATCTCTTTGCCATCATATTCATACTTAGCACGATGTTTTTTATTTTGTTTTGTAAAGATGATGTCTTTTTCACCAATTTTGATATGGGCGACATCAGTCTCGTATCCTTTATTATAGTATTCCTTTACTTCTTTCTTCGACTTATTCTGATCTTCCGCTTTATGTTCGAATACTTTATCAAGAGATCCATCTTTTAAGAAGGGATACACAGACTGCCAGTCACCTTCCCAGTCTGTTAACCGCCTGTCTTTTACAGCGTCATCTTCAAAATACCCTTCGTAGATTTTTTTGTCTGAATCTGTCAGATGATGTTCATGTTTGTGACTATGTACCTGTTTGTCTTTATGATGTTCAATCTTCTGTTCTTTTTTTACAGCTGCTTTATCTTCAGTGGTGTCACTACATCCAGTGAGCAATATAGCAAGTGAGACAGTTGTACCGATAATCAATTGTGTTTTCATATGTATTCTCCAATCGTAATTATTACGATTTAAATATTACTTCAACCCACATGATTCGTCAATGGTAAATTTATGGTAGAATGAATTTAAATATATTGAAAGAGGAATTTGTCTATATGAAACTAACTTTGATTTTTAGCTATGTACTGCTATTATTTGTCTTAAGATATGGATTCCAAATATTGAATGATCAAGTAACGCTTCTGCTACTGATTGGTGGATTAGCATTATTCGGATTTTCAAACAGAAAAAAATAGAGCAGGGTGAAGGCTTCCAGCTCTATTTAGTAGTTATCCAGAACATCTGTATCTTTTGGCATAAATAAGGCGAGTAGGATATAGATTGTAAATGTAGGTATATTCGCTGTAAAAAATGAGACTAAAATGAATGTGATTCGAACTACTTTAGAATCAATATTAAAATATTCACTAATACCACCAAGAACTCCAGCAACATAGCGATCAGTTGTTGACCTTGTAAGACGTTTTTTCATTATCTATCACTCCTTTTTTTAAATATAGCAAATAGATGTAGATTATTCCAATGATATACTAAAATGTTTAACATATAGTATTATGGGTATAGTAAAGATAGATTATTTAAGGGGATAGTAACATGGAAACAACAGAGAAGAAAAATGAAAAAGATATACTTGAACAAGTTAAAACGATATTAGGCAAGTAGGATCCAATTGATAAATAATATTACAACACCCGAGCCAGTTAGAAAAGTTTTATTCTAACTGGCTCGGGTGTTGTGATATTGGTATTAAAAATTATATACATGTAGCAAAACGTATGGCCTAATATTAAAATTCTCTGAATAGACCTACAACTTTACCAAGAACAGTGACTGAATCAAGGTAAAGCGGTTCCATTGTCAGATTCTCGGGTTGTAGACGGTAACGATTATTTTCTTTGAAAAAGCGTTTAACTGTCGCTTCATCTTCATCTGTCATCGCAACGATAATATCTCCATTTTCTGCGATGGACTGTCTTCTTACAATTACTTTATCTCTATCAAGAATGCCCGCTTCAATCATACTTTCCCCAACGACTTCTAAAATAAATATGTCACTGTTATGGCTAGAAGTGAAGTGTGCAGGTAATGGAAAGTATTCTTCAACATTTTCGATTGCAGTAATCGGGACCCCTGCAGTAACCTTTCCGATAACCGGTACATGAATTGTAGCCTCAGAATAATCTTGTGAATTTTCACCGTGTATAATCTCAATGGCACGGGGCTTCGTTGGATCTCGTTTAATATAGCCTTTTTCCTCGAGACGAGAAAGGTGGCCGTGCACAGTCGAACTTGAGGCAAGTCCAACAGCTTCTCCAATCTCTCTTACACTCGGTGGATATCCTTTAGTTGATACAATATGTTTTAAATAATCATATATTTCTTCTTGTCTTTTAGTGAGTTCTCTCATTTTAAACACTCCTTATATGTGGTGTTACACGTATTATAGCATACACGTTCGCATGTAACAAACATTTGTTCGTATTTTTATTGACATAGAACACACGTTCTGATAAAGTGTGAATACAAACAAATGTTCTAGGAGGAATTTGATATGACCGTTAGAATTTCTAAGGAATTTATACTATATTGTATCTTGTTTTTAATGATTACGCTTTTTTCGGTACTTTATATAGAACAATCGCAAGCTATTTATTATAATGAAGCACCTAGATTTACCGAACAGATAGGAGAACAAGACAATGGCAGATTACCGCATTCCGATTCTTATCATGATCCTGTTTCCAATGGTGAGGTACTTGGTGTTGTAAATTAATTAAAATATTTAATGTATTATGAGTGTAGCCAGTTGGTTTCACTCGTTTTTTTTGGTATCTTTATAATGAAAGGAATGAGAGTTATGCTAGATGAAAATAAGATGAAGAGAATTAATGAACTAGCTCAGAAGAAAAAGACAGCAGGTCTTACGGAGGAAGAAGGTAAAGAACAGACTTTATTACGTAAAGAATATTTACAGTCCTTCAGACAGTCTTTCAAGAAAACGATTGAGAACACGACCGTCATAGACCCTGAAGGTAATGATGTAACACCTGACAAGGTGAAAGACATTCAAAGATTAAATAATATCAGAAAATAAATTTTGTAGATGGGAGCATTTATATGTTTAATGAAAAAGATCAATTGGCAGTAGATAGTATTAGAGCTTTAAGTATCGATCAGATTGAGGAAGCGAATTCGGGCCATCCGGGGTTACCTATGGGTGCGGCACCTATGGCTTACACTTTATGGACACGTCATCTTAATTTCAATCCGTCATCACATCATTTCTTCGATAGAGATCGATTTGTACTATCAGCAGGACACGGTTCAGCTTTGTTATACTCATTGCTGCATGTTTCTGGTGGACTAGAAATAGAGGAACTTAAGCAGTTTAGACAATGGGACTCTAAAACTCCGGGACATCCAGAATACCGTCATACTAAAGGTGTAGAAATCACAACAGGGCCACTAGGGCAAGGATTTGCGATGAGTGTCGGTATGGCGATGGCAGAAAAACATCTTGCTGCAACTTTCAATCAGCAGTCAGATATTATTGATCATTATACGTATGTATTAGTTTCAGATGGAGACTTGATGGAAGGTATATCACACGAAGCTGCAAGTCTTGCAGGTCACTTAAAACTTAATAAATTAATTGCTTTATATGATTCGAATGATATCTCTTTAGATGGAGAGCTGAATAAAGCGTTCTCTGAAGATGTTAAAGGGCGTTTCGAAAGCTATGGCTGGGAACATATTTTAGTGTCCGATGGTAATGATATGGAAGCCATTGATAAAGCTATTTCAGTAGCGAAATCAAGTGATAGACCTACGATCATTGAAGTTAAGACAATTATTGGTTATGGTTCTCCGAATAAGCAAGGAACGAATGGCATCCACGGGGCTCCATTAGGAGGAGATGAGCGTAAGCTTGTATTTGAAGCATACGGTTTAGAGGCAGATAAGAAATTCCATGTAGATCCAGCCGTTTATGAAATATTCCAGCAGACGATGCTAAAACGTGCAAATGAAAAAGAGCAGTTATGGAATGAGAAATTTGCGCAATTAGAAAAAGAAAATGCTGAACTAGCACAACAGCTTAGACAAGCGATAGCTGGTGAATTAAATTCTGACTATGCGGAGGCTTTACCGGTATATGAGGCTGGTACATCAGCTGCTACCCGTGCAACGAGTGGTGATATGATCCAGGCAATCGCAAAAACAGTTCCTTCATTCTTTGGGGGATCTGCAGATTTAGCATCTTCTAATAAATCAAATGTTAAAGATACAGAAGACTTTTCGGCTGAAACGCCTGAAGGAAAGAATATCTGGTTTGGTGTCAGAGAGTTTGCAATGGGTGCTGCTTTAAATGGTATGGCTGCTCACGGTGGGCTTAAAGTATACGGTGCGACATTCTTTGTGTTTAGTGACTATTTGAAGCCGGCAGTAAGATTATCAGCGTTAATGGGCTTACCAGTCACATATGTATTTACACATGACTCAATAGCAGTTGGTGAAGATGGGCCGACACATGAACCAATCGAGCAGCTGGCTGGTTTACGAGCGATTCCTAACTTAAATGTGATTCGTCCGGCCGATGGTAATGAAAGCCGTGCCGCCTGGAAAATTGCGCTTGAATCAACTGATGCACCGACTGCACTTGTCCTTACGCGTCAGAACTTAACTGCGATTGATATTGAACAGGACAAACTAGAAGCGGGAGTTGCACGTGGTGGTTATGTTGTATATCAGTCTGAGCATCCGGAGATATTAATAGTCGCAACTGGTTCGGAAGTGAATTTAGCGATTGATGCAGCAAAAGTGTTAGAAAAACAAGGTAAAGGCGTTCAAGTGGTATCAATGCCGAACACTCAAAAATTTGATGCACAAGATAAATCATACAAAGAAGAAGTATTACCATCTTCAATTAAGCAGCGTGTTGCAATTGAAATGGCTGCTTCTGATAGTTGGTACAAATACGTTGGTCTGGATGGACTTGTAATTGGTATTGATAAATTTGGTGCAAGTGCACCTGGAGAATTAGTTATGGAGAAATATGGATTTACTGTAGAAAATGTTGTAAATAACATTTTGAATATGAAGTAAATAAAAGGCTGTATATCAGCCTTTTATTATTTATAGAAAACATATTGAAAAAAAAGTTTGTTTTTAGTAAAATTTTAATGGTATAAGAAAGTGGGTGAACAAATGGCTACTTGGATTTGGATATTGATTGTACTACTTGCATTAGCAGCAGGTGCTGCTTTAGGATTCTTCCTGGCAAGAAAATATATGATGGATTACTTGAAGAAAAATCCACCGATCAATGAAGAAATGCTTCGTATGATGATGATGCAAATGGGTCAGAAACCATCTCAAAAGAAAATTAATCAAATGATGCAGATGATGAATAGAAATATGAATCAAAATCTTAAATAAATAAAGGTCTTTAATGAGACGCCAAGACCCGTGAATGATTGTATGAATCACTCACGGGTCTTAATGTTTTAATTTTTAAAATCATTTATTGGACTGGTTATGTAGATTCAGCAGGAAGAGTTTCAGCAGAATCTGTTGTCTCAGTTTCAGCTATTTCTTCAGTAACAGGAATATCAGTTGCTTGTTCTGTTGGTGGTTCCTGAGTAACTGGCTGCTGTTCAGCAGGATATGTCTGTTCAGGAAGTGGTTCTACAGGTGCTTCTTGTATTGGTGCTTCAATAACCGGTGCTTCTGTAGCCGCTTCTTCAGAAGATTCGATTGCTGGTGCTTCTGTTGATGGGCTTTCAGTCGCTGGTGCTTCAGTTGTAGGTACTTCTGTAGTAACGGTTTCGGAATCAACCGCTGTTTCAGTAGATTTTACGCGTTCTTTGACAGCTGTAATTTTTTTCTCTGCTTTTTCAGTTAATTTATTATCAGGCTTTATTTTATGGTGCTGTATTATTTCATTAGAAGGTTCATCACTAACTGAAGTAGTAATCTCTGGTGGACTCTCTCTATTACAGGCTGTAAGACTAATCAGACCCAGCATAATGCTAATTGACACTATCGGTTTTTTCATTGAACTTCCTCCTCGTTATTTATTTAAATATATCATATTTTATTCAATTATTATTTATTTTTTATCAACTTTTTGTCACATTTAATTCATAAAAATCATCTTAATTTGAAGTGAATATTTGCTAAAATAGAATGGAATGGAGGTTTTTTTTGATGAATGATATTACGATAGCGGTTGCATTTGGTGCAGGTTTATTAAGCTTTGTGTCTCCATGTGTATTACCGATATATCCAGCATTCTTATCCTATATCACCGGTGTTGGTTATAATGATCTGCAAGATTCGAAGTTGAATCGAAATGCACTGTTACATACGATATTCTTTTTACTAGGTTTTTCAGTCGTCTATATTTCTCTAGGTGTCGGTATCGGGATATTTTCGGACTTTTTACTGTCATATGACAATACAATACGTATGCTCGGTGGATTGCTCTGCATTATATTCGGATTGATCATTTTAGGTATCTTTAATCCTAAACTATTGATGAAAGACCATAAATTCGAATTTAAAAATAAACCAGCAGGATTTTTAGGGTCGTTTTTAGTAGGTATTGCATTTGCTGCTGGCTGGACGCCTTGTATGGGTCCGATTATTGGTGTAATTTTTTCTATGGCAGCTGTAAATCAATCACTCGCGCTTATATATATGATTATGTATGTATTAGGATTTTGTATTCCTTTTTTCCTGCTGACATTCTTTATCACTAAAATTAATGTACTAAAGAAATATAGTCAGTTGTTAACTAAAGTTGGAGGGGTTATAATGATAATCATGGGCTTATTGCTATTCTTTGATAAGCTGACGGTTATCAATCAGTACTTTAGTTGAAAGTAGGTTAAATCATGTATTTTATCGTTTCTATGCTTGTTGCATTATTTATGGGTATGGCTGTTATTGTTGTCAGGATGAAAGCACAGAATTATCCGACGAATGTTAAGAAGATTATTTTACCGCCATTTTTTATGTCTACAGGTGCACTTATGTACATATTTCCCTATTTTAGATTGACAACTATGGAGATAATAGAAGCTGTAGTTGTAGGGATGTTTTTTTCCATATTTTTAATTTTTACATCAAATTTTGAAGTGAAAGACCAGCAGATATATATGAAACGATCTAGATTATTTCCTTTGATTCTCATATCTCTTCTTGTCATCCGCTCAGCAATGAAATTTTTCCTGAGCAGTTCAATACATCCGGGTCAACTAGCAGGAATGTTCTTCCTGCTAGCCTTCAGTATGATAGTCCCGTGGCGTATTGCGATGTATAGAAAGTATATGAAAATTGCGCGTACAATAAATAACAGCAGTGAGCATTAGCTCACTGCTGTTATTTTTTTGCGATTTCAGAATGCTCGAAGATTGAGAACTTCTGCTTTTCGTCATCAGCATATTTAAAATAATGCTCATATGGCGTATAGTCAATATTCAATTGATTGAGTTTTTTCTTCATAAAAGGATGATCGCGTTTTGGAGTCGCAATGATATATCCCCTTAAAATATGATCAAGTTCAATATCTTCTGCACCTTCATCAAGTGCAATCTTCGAAATTCGTCCGGCGATTCTTTCCTTAGCAACTTGTCTGAACAAATCTGGTACAGGGCTGACAAGTTCATTCAGAAGGTTGCGTGCATCGTCATTCCATAACGGAAGGGCTTTATTGATATAGTATTCCTGCCAGTCCAGTTCACTTTTACCATCGTCTTTCGGCAGCCTCTTTAGAAACTTTCTGAACATAAAGAACCCACCGATAGTAAGCAACCCCATAAAGAGTATTGTCCATAAAAAAATTAAAATAATAAACCATTCATTCACGTCATCACCTCATCACATATTATATAGAACTGAAAATGTAATGTCTATCTAATAAAGATATGACGATATATATAGCGTAAAGGAGGTGAAACAATGATAAAGGATGTTATTCTCGAGCTTGCTTTTGTTAAAGAAGTTACAGAAGAAGGTAAATCTATTATGAAAACACGTAGATTCAATCAGGTCGTTCTGAACATCACAGATGAAGAAGCGCGTGCTTTTGCGCTATTAGTTTCAAGACTTACTGGTGAGGTTTATGTATCTGTGAATAAGATTGAAAAGAAAGAAATATAAAAATTTAAGAAAGGAGAGATAAGATGAAAACACTTCAGCTTAATTTTGTTACAGAAATCGGAAAGAATTATACGATGTCAATCATAAGACCTAAAGAAGGGGTGACATCTGAAGAGGTATTACAAGTAATGGAATCTTTGATCAGTCAAAATTATATCACGACAAATTCAGGTGCATTAAAAGCGGTTAAATCTGCAAAACTAATTGATCGTACGGAACAGATTTTATTTGAAAATAAATAATAATGATCTCCCTGTCATTATCAGCACATCTCAGCAATGAGATGTGTTTTTTAGTATAATGATGTATGAGGTGAGCACATGAAAATCATGCATTTAGGGGACTTGCATATTGGCAAGACAATTAATCAGCAAAATTTATTAGAGGAGCAATCGATATTATTGAATAGGCTGGTTCAAGATATCAGGGAAGCGTCAATTGATGTATTAGTGATTGCTGGAGATATCTATGATCGTTCAATCCCTTCCAGGGAGGCAATGAAGGTGTTTGAAACCTTTATCTATGAAGTGAACCAGGTGCAGAAAATTCCTGTACTGCTGATCAGTGGTAATCATGATAGCGCAGAACGTCTTGGCTATGGTAAGGCTTGGTATAAAGGGCATGAGATGCATATCGGCACTACAATTGATGATGCTTTGAATCCGGTTTCGATCGATGGAGTTGACTTTTATCTTGTCCCTTACGTAGAACCGGTTGTTGCACGACACTACTTTGAAGACGATAGTATTCGCACGCATCATGATACATATAAGAGAATCATTGAACAAATTGAACAGCGTATCGATAAAGGCAGAATAAACATTTTAGTAAGCCATCTATTTGTTACAGGAGGTATGACAACTGAGTCCGAAAGAGAAATCATCGTAGGTACAATAGAGAATGTCTCGCTCAAGCTTTTTGATGCATTCGATTATGTAATGCTCGGACATCTTCATACACCTGACGCAATACGTGATGAAAAAGTGTTCTATAGTGGAAGTATCATGAAATATTCGTTCGATGAAGTGCATCAAAGAAAGGGTTACAGAATTTTTGATCTTAAAAAGCAGCAGGTTAGTTTTATTACATTGTCACCCCCGAGAGATCTGGAATATGCTACTGGAACGTTTGGAGATGCAATTAAAATGAAGTTAGCTGTAGATAGGAATTCATATTTAAAGCTTGAGTTAAGTGACATGGAGCATATCAATGATCCGATGTTCAAGCTTAAGCAAGTATATCCGTATCTATTAGAATTAAAGCCAATGATAAACAATAGGGATATTCATTATAAACAAAGAGAAGTACAGCAGCTCTCACATCTGGAACTTGTCAAACAGTTTTATTTAGATATGACGGATAGTGAGATGGATGAAACGCAGACGTTATTAATAGAACAGCTTATTAATGAAAGTAGGTTAATGGATGAGACCGATTAAGTTAGAGATTCAGCATTTTGGACCATTTAAAAATGAAACGATTGACTTTAAGCAGCTGAATAACCATACACTTTTTCTTATTAGTGGTAAGACAGGTTCAGGAAAGACTACCATTTTTGATGCGATGATGTATGCCCTTTATGGCACGGCGTCCACTTCTTCCAGAAATCATAAGGCGATGAGAAATAAACACGCATACGATGAAGAAGAGACGATGATTAAATTTCAATTTTCCATCAAGGATAAACAATATTTAATTATTCGCAATTTACCACACATAAAGGCAGGGAATAAGACGCCGATCACATCTAAATTAGAAGTTTATGAAATCCATGACAATGAGAAGCGCTTAATCAGTACCAATAAAAAGACCGAGACAAACCAGCTGATTGTAGATATCGTCAAGCTGCAGGCAGATCAGTTTAGACAAATCCTTATACTGCCGCAAGGGGAATTTAAAAATTTTCTTGTATCAGATAGCGAAAGTAAGAATGAGATATTAAGAACACTGTTCGATACGAAGCATCTTGAGCTGATGGTCAAGCGATTAAAGGAGAATGTTGATGATAAAATCGATGCTATAAGAATGAAGGAAAAAGAGATTGAATTCCATATACAGCAGCTCGGTGTCGGGTTTCCGCCATATATGGTTACTTACGACGAACAGATCCGTACAGCTAACTTGTATTACGAAGCGTTACAAAAGGTCTTTTCACAGAACATATCAGAATTAAATGATAAATCAAATGAACTGAAGCTTAAAGGAGACGCCTTGAAAGCGGCGGAGATATTAAATAATAATATACAATCTGTCAAGCAGCATAAACATCAGCTAGCAATGTTATATGAACAGCGTGAAGAAATAGAGAATACACAAAAAACGGTTCAGCAACTCGTGCAGTTCGAATCCTACCTTTCCTGTATCAGTCAGCTGGAGAAATTGAAGAAAGATGATGCGCATTTAAGCGTGCAAAAAAAGGATGAAGAACAACAGATTAGTGAAAATAAGGATAAGCTTCAGCAACTGAAAAGTGCATTAAACGAAGTTATGCAAGATGATGAAGAAATGAAGCGGCTCAATCATCAATTAATAGAACAGGAAAGATTTGTCGATGAAAAATACCATGGTCTAGAAGAAGATGTCAATACGCTAAATGAACTGAAAAATGAAACGACAGCATTGAGCGATAAGCTATCAAGTACACATCAAGCAAATGAGACCATTCAAAGTTCCCTAGAAGCGTTGATTCAAGAAAAGACAAAATTATATGAAGAAAAGGTGAAGCTTCAGAATCATATTCGTGATAATGAAACGATTATCTCATTGATCAACGAATATGATTCACATTATAAAGCATTGCAAGCGATTAAAGAAAATCAGGACATGCTAACAGAAGAACTATTGTCATGTGAATCACTTATCGAACGTTTTAATTTCGGAGATGATCTGCTGGATATTGATGCAGTGGACTCTATTCGTGCACAATTGAAAATAGGTCAAAATTGTCCGGTGTGTAATCATATCGTCACCGAGAAAACGGATGGTGTTCATCATGAATACCATAACCTTGTACAAAGAAGGATGACGTTGTCACGTGAACAAGAGGCCAATGCAACTAAGATAGAGTGGATTGAAGCGTTGATGAAGGCAGTCACCGATAAGTTACTTGCATATGAGCAGTTTAAAGTTACTTATAAACATGAAGATATGCAAAATACTGGTGAACTGCTTATTCATGAACAAGAGATGTTAACGCAGAAACTTGAAACGCTCAATGACCATTTAAATCATATCGATCACGAGTACGAGGACCTGAGTAATGAACTTAAAAATAACAAAGCCTCCATTATCTCCTTAAAAGACGTTATCGATGCAAATGAGAAAAAGATCAATGAACGCAATGGTAAAAAAGAGCGATATCATACATTTGTATCATTCACAGGGTTTAAGAATTATGATGATTTCAAGGCTCAGTTTGATGAGAAAAGGGATCTCTATGAAAATTATGATAAGCATCTGAATCATCTAAACGAAACGATTGCCTCTTGTTCAGAACTCATCCGATCAAAAGAGAATATCGTGGATAAATATAATACCCATCTTATCTATAACGAAAAATTATTAAGCCAATTAGAATCAACAAAAAACTCATTTCATATATCGGATAAAATAGTGGATGAATATATGGACAAAGATATAGAGCAAGAACTAGAAACGTTGCAGAGTGCTGTTGAAAGTTATTATAAAGATATTCATTTTCATGAAAATACGATAAAGACCTTAGAGGATTTGATTGGCGGAAAAAAAGCCCCTGATATTGAAAAGCTGTCAAATGAATATGCTGAGCTATCGTCTAAAGCGAAAGCGTTTGAACAAGCAATCAATGATGAGCGTAGTCAGTTAAAGCTGATGAACAATATCATAATGCAGCTGGAAGTAGTACATAAAAGTTATGTCAAGCAGATGGAGGATATAGGTTCTGAGATCAGACTTTTCGAAGTACTGAACGGAAAGAATACTTTAAAACTATCAATCGAAAATTATGTGCTCGTATACTATCTGGAACAAATACTTCTGTTAGCTAATGAAAGGTTACTTCAGATGACCCATAACCGATACAAGCTCGTAAGGAAAAAGGAGGTTCACTCCAGAAAAAAAAGTGGGCTTGAAATTGAAGTCTTCGATTATCACACAAATAATGTGAGGGATATTACAACGCTTTCTGGAGGTGAAACATTTATCGCCTCTTTATCATTAGCGCTAGGCTTAAGTGATTACGTCATGCAGATTTCAGGTGGAATCAATCTGGAGTCGGTGTTCATTGATGAAGGTTTCGGAAGTTTAGATAGTGATACGCTTGAGACAGCGATTGAAGTTCTGATCGAACTCCAGCAGACCGGAAAACTGATCGGTATAATTAGTCATGTACAATCGCTCCAGGAAAATATGCCTGCGATATTAAAGGTTAGAACTGACGGTTTTAATAGTGATACAGAATTTCAGTTGAAGTAATTGTAACAACTATGTCAAATTTATATGAAGTATGGACTTTTAATTGATAGTCAGTTTGCTATAGTATTATATGAATACATAAGGAGGTCACTATGAAGCAGTTAAATATTTTCTTAATATTATTTTTAGCATTAATAATATCAGCGTGCAGTAATTCAAGATTAGAACCAAAGTCTTTATATGGCAATACAATGACTGAGTTCAGTGGAACGGATGAAACCGGTAAGTCAATTTCAAATAAAGATCTTAAAGGAAAGGTCTGGCTAGTGGATTTTATCTTTACTAACTGTGAAACAGTCTGTCCACCCATGACTTATAATATGAGTCAGGTTGTCGATCAGCTTGAGAAGGATGGCGTCAGTCATGATGATTATGGCATCATCAGCTTTAGTGTCGATCCTAAGAAAGATACGCCAAAGAAACTTAGTGACTATATCAATCAGCATAATCCTCCAAAAGGGATTTGGAAAGCTGTGACACAGTATGATGAGAAGTTTATCAGACAGTTTGCAGAAGAGAACTTCAAAACTATCGTCGTTCCACCTACAGCCAATAACTCACAGGCTACACATGGTACATCGTTTTATCTTGTTGATCAGAATGGGATGATAATAAAAGATTATGCGGGAAAAGATACTGGAGATAAAAAATTTCCGAAGTCAGAAATTGTGGAAGACGTTAAAACGATGATCGAAGAAGGACCGTATAAAAAATAAAAAAACTTCACCATGATGGTGAAGTTTTTTATTTGGAGCGTAATAAGTCTCTGATTTCAGTTAATAACACTGTATTCTCTTCGACTGCTTCTTCAACTTCTTCAACGTCGCTTTTACGCGTAATCTTATTGATAAGTTTAATAAACAAGAAGATTGCACCTGCAACGATTAAGAAATCGATGATTGATTGAATGAAGACACCGTATTTGATTCCTTTATAAGCCCAGCTTGATGCAAAATCTGTATTTCCAAAAATAAGACCAATGACCGGCATAATTACATCAGCCACTAATGAAGAAACAATTTTACCAAATGCACCCCCAATAACAACTGCGACAGCTAAATCAAGTACATTTCCTTTTACAGCAAACTCTTTGAATTCTTTTAATATAGACATGTATAGTCACCTCCTACTATATTTAGTTTACATTGTAACATTTTAAAAATCAATTCATTTTCATAAATTATTTATAGTTGCCTACTTTAAAAATTAGGATTTGAAAAAACGTTTCTATTTGTGTAATTAATTATAGTTTGTTATACTTAGAACTGTTTTTTAAAATTTTAATTTGGAAGGAGTATTTTATGACATCAGGAAAAAAATTGACACCTGTATTTTTTATTGCGTTATCACTTGTAATCATTACTGTTTTGTTAGGTGTAATAAGTCCGTCGGGATTTGGTGAGGTTACGAGCCAGATTAATGCATTCATTACAAAATATTTCGGTTGGTATTATGTAATGATTACGTCGATATTTGTATTTGCCTGTTTGTTTCTGATTCTTAGCCCTATCGGTAAACTAAAATTAGGTAAGCCATCAGATAAACCAGAATTTAGTACAATATCTTGGTTTGCGATGTTATTTAGCGCAGGGATGGGTATCGGACTCGTATTCTATGGTGCTGCAGAACCATTAAGCCACTTTATAAAATCACCAACAGCTGATGCTCAGTCAGATGAAGCGATGATGGATGCATTTCGCTATACGTTCTTTCATTGGGGATTTCACGCATGGGCTACATATGGAATAGTCGCTTTAGGCCTTGCATATGCTCAATTCAGGAAAGGTGAAGCGGGATTATTATCAAAGACATTAAGACCATTGCTTGGCGATAGAGTAGATGGTATTTTAGGAACAATCATTGATGTACTTGCAGTATTTGCAACTGTAGTTGGGGTTGCAGTTTCATTAGGAATGGGTGCTCAGCAGATCAATGGTGGTTTGCATTTCTTGTTCAATGTACCAAATACGATTAACGTAAAGTTAATAATCATTGTCGTTGTTACTATATTATTCTTAATGAGTGCTTGGAGTGGTCTATCAAAAGGGATACAGATTTTAAGTAATTTTAATATAGGGATAGCAACATTATTACTTGTTGCAGTTCTCTTTTTAGGTCCAACAGTGTTAATTATGAATATATTTTCAACATCGTTAGGGAACTTGCTGCAGAACTTCTTGTCTATGAGTTTTGATGCTGCACCTTTAGACCAGTCGAAACGTGAGTGGATGAACGGCTGGACAATCTACTATTGGGGTTGGTGGATGAGCTGGAGTCCATTTGTTGGTATATTCATTGCGCGAGTTTCTAAAGGACGAACAATTCGAGAGTTTTTAATTGGTGTATTACTCGTTCCTACGATTATCAGTATGCTGTGGTTTAGTGTCTTCGGTGTAAGTGGGATACAGATATTTAAGAAATTCCCTGAAATTGGTGATCTTGCTGTTGAAACACAGCTGTTCGCAATATTCGAGCATATGCCGATGGCGATGGGATTATCATTAATAGCATTACTACTAATTTGTACTTTCTTTATTACATCAGCTGATTCAGCGACATTTGTACTGGGTATGCAATCTACAAATGGATCGCTTGAGCCCGCAAACAACATCAAGGTGATATGGGGACTGGCACAGTCAATTATTGCTGCGGTACTTTTATATGCTGGGGGACTGAGTGCCTTGCAAAGTGCAGCGATCATCGTAGCTTTTCCATTTTCGTTTGTACTTATACTGATGCTGTTATCATTATATAAAGATGGCAATGCAGAACGTATGAGAATAGGCCTCACGTTAAAACCTGATAAGAAATTCAGAAAATCATATCAAGAAAATCAAAATAACCAAAAATAATAAATTTTAAAATACCTGTCGACAAATCAATTGTGAATTGTCGACAGGTATTTTTTATAAGTAAAACTTATAGCTAAGTATAGCTAATTTGGAATGTGATAATATTTACTTCTTATAAAATATTGATTAGAATGAATATGTAAAGGCTTTATCAATAAATAGGGGGAACACATATGAATTCAAATTTACAGCAAACTGCAAAACAGACATTTGAGTTAAACGGTAAGACTTTTACGTTTTACAGTTTAAAGTCACTAGAATCACTAGGGCTTGGACAAGTTAAGAAGCTTCCTTATTCTATCCGTGTGTTACTTGAGTCTGTTCTTCGTCAATACGATGGGCGAGTGATTAACGAAGAACATATTAAACATCTTGTTAAGTGGGGGAAGAAGAACGATCCTAACGCAGAGGTTCCATTTAAGCCATCACGTGTTATTTTGCAGGACTTCACAGGAGTACCTGCTGTCGTTGATTTAGCATCACTTCGTAAAGCGATGGATGATGTAGGTGGAGATGTAACAAAGATTAATCCAGAAGTACCGGTGGACCTTGTAATTGACCATTCTGTGCAAGTGGATGCATATGGTAACGAAACAGCGTTACAAAGAAATATGGAGCTTGAATTTGCACGTAATAAAGAACGTTATCAATTTTTGAACTGGGCGACAAAAGCATTTGATAACTACCGTGCAGTACCACCAGCAACAGGTATTGTGCATCAAGTTAACTTAGAATATTTAGCAAACGTTGTTCATGTGCGTGATGTAGATGGTGAACAAGTTGCATTTCCTGATACTTTAGTAGGAACTGACTCTCATACAACGATGATTAATGGTATCGGTGTGCTTGGTTGGGGTGTTGGTGGTATTGAGGCTGAAGCGGGTATGCTTGGTCAACCTTCATACTTCCCAGTACCAGAAGTAATTGGAGTTAAACTTACTGGAGAGCTTCCTGAAGGTACAACTGCAACTGACTTAGCATTACGTGTAACGCAGGAATTACGTAAAAAAGGTGTAGTAGGAAAATTTGTTGAATTCTTTGGTCCGGGCGTAGTGAATTTACCACTTGCAGACCGCGCGACAATTGCCAATATGGCACCAGAATATGGTGCGACTTGTGGTTTCTTCCCTGTTGATGAAGAAGCGCTAAATTATATGCGTTTGACTGGTCGCGATGAAGCACATATCGAGCTCGTTAAAGAATATTTAGTGAAGAATGATATGTTCTTTACAACAGATAAAGAAGATCCAACATATACTGATACATTAACTCTTGATTTATCTACGGTTGAAGCATCATTATCAGGACCTAAACGTCCACAAGATTTGATTAAATTAAGCAATATGAAAAAAGAATTCGTTAAATCTGTTACTGCTAAAGCTGGTAACCAAGGTCACGGCTTAGATAAAGCTGAATTTGACAAAACTGCCACAACAACTTTAGCTGACGGAAAGTCTATCACAATGACAACGGGTGATATTGCAATTGCAGCAATTACATCATGTACAAATACTTCAAACCCTTACGTTATGTTAGGTGCTGGCCTTGTTGCAAAAAAAGCAGTAGAAAAAGGATTACAAGTCCCTGCCTACGTAAAAACATCACTTGCACCGGGTTCTAAGGTTGTAACAGGATATCTAGAAGATTCAGGACTTCAAACGTACTTGGATCAATTAGGATTTAATACTGTAGGTTACGGATGTACAACATGTATTGGTAACTCAGGTCCGTTATTGCCTGAAATTGAAGAGACAATTTCTAATGAAGATTTATTAGTGACATCTGTATTATCAGGTAACCGTAACTTTGAAGGCCGTATCCATCCTTTAGTTAAAGCGAACTACTTAGCTTCACCGCAGCTCGTTGTCGCTTATGCTTTAGCGGGTACTGTTAATATCGATCTTCAAAACGATCCAATCGGTAAAGGACATGACGGTAAAGATGTATTCTTAAGAGATATCTGGCCGACAATTGATGAAGTTAAAAATGAAGTAAATTCAGTAGTAACACCAGAATTATTCCGCAAAGAATATGAGAATGTATTTAATTCAAATGCAATGTGGAACCAGATTGAGTCTACTGATCAACCATTATATGATTTTGATCCAACTTCAACATATATTCAAAATCCAACATTCTTCCAGGGTTTATCAAAAGAACCAGGAAGCATTGCACCATTAGAAAATCTCGCCGTTATGGGTAAATTTGGTGACTCAGTAACAACTGACCACATCTCTCCAGCAGGTGCTATCGGTAAAGATACGCCAGCAGGAAAGTACCTGCGTGAGAATGGCGTAGAAATCCGTGACTTCAACTCATATGGTTCTCGTCGTGGTAACCATGAAGTAATGATGCGTGGTACATTTGCAAATATTCGTATTAAAAACCAGATTGCACCTGGTACGGAAGGTGGATATACTACTTACTGGCCAACAGGTGAAGTTATGCCTATCTTTGATGCTTGTATGAAATATCAGGTAGATGGCACAGGACTGGTTGTATTAGCAGGTAATGATTATGGAATGGGTTCTAGTCGTGACTGGGCTGCAAAAGGTACTAATCTTTTAGGTGTGAAAACTGTAATCGCGCAAAGTTACGAGCGTATTCACCGTTCTAACTTAGTCATGATGGGTGTACTACCTTTACAGTTCTTAAAAGGGGATTCAGCAGAAAAATTAGGTCTGGATGGCAGTGAGAAGTTCTCTGTAGATATTCATGAAGGTATTAAACCTCGTGATGAAGTTAAGGTAACAGCAGTTAAAACAGATGGTACTCAAGTAGAATTTAATGCTTTAGCTCGTTTTGATTCAGAAGTGGAGCTCGATTACTACCGTCACGGTGGTATCCTTCAAATGGTGCTACGAGGCAAATTAGCTGAGTGATAGGTTGACAGGGACTTTTTTGTCCCTGTTTTTTTATTGAAACTGGTGTATGATAGATACAATAGTATAAATAAGGAGTCAGATGAATGTATATAACAGAAAAAGATATTGAGGTTCGATACGCTGAAACGGATAAGATGGGTGTCGTCTATCATGCGAACTATTTAATCTGGTTTGAAGTTGCAAGAACGGATTTTATAAAGAAAGCAGGATTTAGCTATCAAGCGATGGAAGATGAAGGATTAATCTCTCCGGTGGTGGATGTATCGGTACAATATAGGAAATCGATTACTTATCCAGAGACAATTACTGTAAGAACATGGATTGAACGATATAGTAAGCTTAAGACCATTTATGCATACGAGATTGTTAAAGAAGATGGAGCCATCGCAGCGACTGGTAGAACAACGCATGTCGTTATAAAAAGAGGTAGTGAAATCCCTATCCGACTTGATCGTTACTATCCTGAATGGCATGAGAAATATATTGAACTTTCATCTGATGATAACGATAATATCAATTGATTATACAGCTTAATTAAGAAAAGTTGGAATATAAAAATCCGGACACTGTGGGGAGTCTATCGTTTGACTTCAGTGTTCGGATTTTTAATTCTGCTATAAAAGGGATATATTATTTTTTAAACTGTATCTTAGGCTCTGTTCCTGAAATAATTCTCCTGATATTGCTGCTGTGACGAATAATAATAATCAACATAATCAGAAATGAGATGATCTTCAAAATGATATCATCGAAAAATAATGTAGTAATAAAGTTTCCGATGCTCGTCAAAATACTTGTTAACGATACCATTCGTGTTGTAAACAGTAAGGCAAAGAATATTACAGCGATGATAAGGAAGATCAATGGATTTACTCCAAGAATCACACCGGCACTTGTTGCTACTGCCTTTCCGCCTCTAAATTTCAAGTAAATAGGGTAAACATGACCAATTATTGCTGCAAGTCCAAACCATATACCATGAATATCAAGGTCAAATATAATTGGAAATATTGCAGGAAGAACCCCTTTCGCAACATCGAATATCGTGACAAATATACCGGCATTCTTACCTAATACTCGAAAAGTGTTGGTTGCACCTAAATTTCCACTGCCAAACTTACGAATATCTTTGTTAAATAATAGTTTGCCTACAATCAAACCTGTTGGAATTGCACCAAGTAGATAGGCAATTGCTAGTAATAATGCAATCTGCATAATTTTTCTCCTTTATGGGTAGGTACTAATAGTAATTCATAACTATATCTATTATAACGCATACAAAAATAGTTGTGTAGAAAAATATTATAAAAAATAAATAATATTATTATGTAAACTTAAATAATAACGATTTGTAAAAGCTTGCATTTTTAAGGGTTTCATTTAAAATAATGAATGTATATAAATTTTCGAACGTATGTTTGTAGGAGGTAAGCACTTGGCAAATAATCAGTATAATGATGAATCCATTCAAGTCTTAGAGGGTCTTGAAGCAGTTAGAAAAAGACCAGGGATGTATATAGGATCTACGGATTCAAGAGGATTACATCATCTTGTATATGAAATTCTTGATAATTCAATTGACGAAGCATTGAATGGTCACGGTAATGAAATTAACGTTGTTCTCAATGCAGATGACTCTGTAACAGTAACAGATAATGGTCGTGGTATGCCAACAGGGCTGCATAAGACCGGAAAGCCAACGCCAGAGGTAATATTTACTGTGCTGCATGCAGGAGGGAAATTTGGTCAAGGGGGCTATAAGACAACTGGAGGACTGCACGGAGTTGGAGCTTCTGTTGTTAATGCTTTAAGCAGCTGGCTCGAGGTGACAATATATAATAATGGAAAGATATTCAAGCAGCGCTTTCAAGATGGTGGAGTACCCGCTACAACGTTAGAAGAAATCGGGAAATCAAAAAAGACAGGGACGACTGTGACATTTAAACCTGACCCATCTATCTTTAAACAGACAGTTAAATTTAATTTTGATACGTTAAGTGAAAGGTTACGTGAATCTGCATTTCTACTCAACAACCTTAAAATCACGATCACTGATCTTAGAAATAATGAGGAACGTCAGGAAGTGTTCTATTACGAGGATGGATTAAAAGATTTTGTCAACTTTGTCAACGAAGGTAAAGAAACGTTACACGAAGTGGCGAAGTTTAGCGGTAAGTCACATGATATCGAAATTGAAGTCGCATTTCAGTTTAACGATCAGTACTCAGAGACCGTTCTTTCATTTGTTAATAATGTGAGAACGAAAGATGGTGGTACACATGAGGTTGGGATGAAGACTGCTATCACACGAGTATTCAATGAATATGCCAGAAAAATCGGAGAGTTGAAAGCTAAGGATAAGAATCTCGATGGTAATGATATTCGTGAAGGGATGACTGCAATCATTTCGGTTAAGATTCCCGAGAATCTACTGCAGTTTGAAGGACAGACGAAGTCGAAGCTTGGAACGAGTGAAGCGCGTAGTGCAGTGGATAGTGTATTAAGTGAACAACTTCCATTCTATTTTGAGGAAAACGGAGTATTAAGTCAGAAATTAGTGAAGAAAGCGGTAAAAGCAGCTCAGGCAAGAGATGCTGCACGTAAAGCACGTGAAGAAGCGCGAAATGGTAAGAAGAATAAACGTAAAGAAACATTATTGTCAGGTAAACTCACACCTGCACAAAGTAAGGATACGAGCCGTAACGAACTTTACCTAGTCGAAGGAGATTCAGCAGGTGGTTCTGCTAAACTTGGGCGGGATCGTAAGTTTCAGGCGATTCTTCCGTTACGTGGTAAAGTTATCAATACAGAAAAAGCAAAGCTCGAAGATATTCTAAAAAACGAAGAAATCAGCACCATTATTCATACGATTGGTGCAGGTGTCGGAAATGATTTTGAAATTAAAGATGCAAACTATGACAAAGTCATTATAATGACAGATGCGGACACAGATGGTGCACATATTCAAGTGCTGCTTCTGACATTCTTCTTTAAATATATGAAACCTTTGATTGATGCTGGCAAAGTTTATATTGCGTTACCACCGTTATATAAAGTTTCTAAAGGTAAAGGGAAGAACGAAGTCATTGAATATGCCTGGACAGATGATGAACTTAAAGGGGTTCAAAAGAAGGTAGGTAAGGGCTTTATTCTACAGCGATATAAAGGGCTTGGAGAAATGAATGCAGATCAACTATGGGATACGACGATGAATCCTGAGACGAGAACTTTAATTCGTGTTGAAATCGATGATGAACTTAGAAGTGCTAAACGTGTCTCAACATTAATGGGAGACAAGGTTGAACCACGACGTGACTGGATTGAACGCCATGTTGAGTTCGGTATGCAGGAAGATGTAAGCATCCTGGAAAACGATGAAGTCGAACGCTTAACAGAAGTAGAGGATATCGAAACAATTCAGGATGATGAAAAGGGTGAGGATAATGAATGAGAATATACAAAGTCTTCCGCTTGAAGATGTAATCGGTGACCGTTTTGGTCGCTATAGTAAATATATTATACAGGATCGAGCGATTCCGGATGTACGTGACGGGCTTAAGCCCGTTCAACGCCGTATTTTATTTGCGATGTACGCAGAAGGAAATACATACGACAAGAACTACAGAAAAAGCGCAAAAACGGTTGGTAACGTCATCGGAAACTATCATCCGCACGGGGATTCATCCGTGTATGATGCAATGGTCCGTATGAGTCAGGACTGGAAACTGAGACATGTCCTTGTTGAGATGCATGGTAATAACGGAAGTATCGATAACGATCCGCCTGCAGCAATGCGTTATACTGAAGCTAAGTTATCTAAGCTTGCTAACATCTTGCTTGAAGATATTAATAAAGAGACCGTTGATTTTGTACAGAACTTTGATGATACTACGATGGAGCCGATGGTATTACCGGCGAACTACCCGAATCTACTCGTTAATGGGTCGACTGGTATTTCAGCTGGATATGCTACGGATATACCCCCGCACAATCTGGATGAAGTGATTAATGCGACGTTAAAAGTCATAGATAAACCGAATATATCTACTGATGAAATAATGCAGGTACTACCAGGACCCGATTTCCCGACAGGCGGCATAATAATGGGTAAATCAGGTATTAAACAGGCATACGAGACAGGAAAAGGTAAGATACAGGTTCGCGGAAAAGTAGATATTGAAAAACTACGTGGTGGGAGAGAAGAGATTATTATCTCAGAAATTCCATTTGAAGTGAATAAGAGTAATCTTGTTAAGCGTATTGATGAACTCCGTGCAGATAAGAAGGTCGACGGAATTATCGAGGTGCGTGATGAAACGGATCGAAACGGATTAAGGATTGCTATCGAGTTGAAGAAAGATGCATATAGTGAAGGCATTCTTAATTTCCTTTATAAAAATACAGACCTACAGGTTGCATATAACTTTAATATGGTAGCAATTAGCGATCGTCGCCCGAAACTGCTAGGGGTTCGTGATATGCTTAACAGTTTTATCAGTCATCAAAAAGAAGTTGTTACAAGACGCAGTCAATATGACTATGATCACGCAGAGAAGCGTATGCATATTGTTGAAGGATTGATCAAAGCACTTTCTATATTAGATCAGGTAATTGAAGTCATCCGTAATTCGTCAAATAAAGCTGATGCAAAACACAACCTGGTACATAAGTTTGATTTTACTGAAGCACAGGCTGAAGCAATCGTTATGCTTCAACTCTATCGATTAACCAATACAGATATTGTGGCATTAGAAGCAGAGCATGAAGCATTAAAAGATAGACTCAAGCAGTTATCACTTATATTGAATGATGAGACGCATCTGAAAAAAGTGATCAAAAAGGAATTAAAAGCAATCCAAAAGGAATTTAAAGAAGTGCGCCTGAGCAATATTGAAGAAAAAATTGCAGAAATTAAGATTTCTAAGGAAATCCTTGTTCCCAATGAAGAAACAGTGATCAGTATTACAAGGGAAGGTTACATAAAACGCACATCTCCACGTAGTTTTAGTGCTAGTGGTGTAACCGAGCTTGGTATGAAAGAAGACGATCAATTACTAGCTTATCGTGAAAGCAATCTTCAGCATATAACGTTAGTATTTACAGATAAAGGACGATATATGTATATTCCAAATCATCAGTTGCCTGAAATAAGATGGAAAGATCTTGGAACGCATATTTCTCAAATTGTACCAATAGATGGCGATGAGCGCGTGATTCATATGATTACGGTCACGGACTTCAATTCAGACGCGAAAATTTTAGCCGCTACAAGAAATGGTATGATAAAATTATCTTCGTTGAAGGACTTTGAAGTTACAAGATATTCTAGACCGCTCATTAATATGAAGCTAAAAGATAATGATGTTGTGAATACTATTCATGTAGTAACGGGCAGTGAACATATTCTTGTCGTTACGAAGCAAGGCATGAGTCTGCATTATTCATTAACGGAACTTAATGATACAGGACTTAAAGCTGCAGGTGTTAAATCAATCAATCTTAAAGATAATGATGTTGTCATAACAACGGAAATCATCTATCCAGAAAGTTCATTGCTGATCGCAACACAACGTGGTGCAATGAAAAAAATGGATATTCAATTATTTGAAGAAGGAAAACGTGCCCAACGCGGTCTGATGATACTAAAAGAATTAAAAAATAATCCTCACCAGATTATCGGTGCATACATCATCACTGAAGATATGGCATATACACTCGTATCGGAACACCATGAAAAACATGGGATAACAAAAGCAATCAGAAAAACAGATCGTTATACTAATGGCAGCTTTATCATCGATGAGAAGGCTTTTGGTGAAGTTGTTAAACTTTATATAAATTCTGTGGATTTATAAAGTTTGTGTAGACCCTTACACTATCTATGGTAAAATAGTTTTAGTCTTATTTTACTTTGAATAGTGGAGGGTTTTTATTTTGGATATATCAAAAGTAAATTTTGATGCGTGGATTCCGGAATGGTTTAAGATGATAGTATCTACCGGAAATGATATGATTTGGTCGCAATTTTTAATTGGATTATTATTGCTTGCCGGATTTTTCTTTAGTTTAAGTTCTAGATTTATACAGCTTCGCTGGTTACCAGAGATGTTTAGAGTCATCGGTGAGAAACCAGAGACATTGGATGATGGACAAAAAGGCATATCTTCTTTCCAGGCGTTTGCTATTAGTGCAGCGAGTCGTGTAGGTACCGGAAATATTGCAGGTGTTGCCACTGCTATTGTTCTTGGCGGACCTGGTGCAGTATTCTGGATGTGGATTATTGCTTTTTTTGGTGCAGCAAGTGCATTCTTTGAGGCGACGTTAGCGCAAGTTTATAAGGTTAAAGATGAAAAGGGTGGCTTTCGTGGAGGTCCGGCATATTATATGGAACAGGGGCTTGGACAGAAGTGGTTAGGAACAACTTTTGCGCTTTTAATAACTGTTACGTTTGCATTTGTCTTCAATACTGTGCAATCAAATACGATTGCCGAAAGTTTAAATACACAATATAATACACCTGCATGGATTACAGGAGTAGTTCTAGCAATCATTACAGCGATTGTAATTTTCGGTGGTGTACGATGGATTGCAAATGTAACTTCTGCTGTCGTACCTGTTATGGCAATTTTTTATATTCTGCTTGTGCTCTTTATTTTAATTATGCATATTGGTGATGTAATTCCGATGATAATCAGTATTATAAAAGGCGCATTCGGTATGGAACAGGCATTTGGCGGTGCATTAGGTTTTACTATTATGCAGGGGATTAAGCGTGGATTATTCTCAAATGAAGCTGGTATGGGATCAGCACCTAATGCTGCTGCAACAGCTGCTGTTAGCCATCCGGTAAAGCAAGGTTTAATTCAGTCATTAGGTGTATTCTTTGATACGATGATTGTATGTACTGCAACTGCAATTATGATCTTATTATACTCAGGATTAGAGTTTGGGGAGAAAGTACCACAAGGTGTAGCAGTTACACAAGCTGCGCTAAATAACCATGTCGGTAGTTTCGGTGGTTTCTTCCTGACAGTAGCAGTATTCTTATTTGGGTATTCTTCAGTGATTGGTAACTATTATTATGGGCAATCAAATATTGAATACTTAACGACTAACAAAGTAGTCATGTTTATCTTCAGATTTATTGTCGTACTCATGGTATTTTTCGGTGCAGTAGTTAAAGTAGAGACGGTCTGGGCGACTGCAGATTTATTTATGGGGCTTATGGCGATCTTGAATATTACTGCGCTTATCGGATTAGCACATGTCGTATTTGAAGTTGCTAAAGATTACGGAGAACAGCGTAAGAAAGGACTTAATCCTGTATTTAGAACAGAGAATGTTAAAGCGGATTTATCAGACGTTGAGACTTGGGGAGATAACCCGTATCACTTTAGAGATAAAGAAATAAATCATAAATAAAAATACTAAGCTGCAGCTGCAGCTTAGTATTTTTATTTGAAAAGACTCGCTACCCAGTCGATTATAGACTGGATGAAGTTCATAATCTTGTCCCAGAAGCCTTCATCTTTCAGTGTGTCACTAATATTATTACCAAGTTCCTTTGCTTTATCTGTAGCTTTTTTAAAGCCTTCAGAATTTTTGATATCATCTACATAGTTTTTTGTGCCTTCAATAAATTTATCTTTATTTTCACCACTGAAAACGCCGTTATTTTGTGCATTTTCTATAAAGTTAACGATAATATTAATCTGATTGTCATTAATGATATTTGTCAGACCATTATTCTCAATCTTCTGAATAACAATGTTTTTGATTTCTGTCGTATTTAGATTGGCACCTTGCTTTGCAATCTCTGCTTTCGCTTCAGCGATCGCTTTATTGAGCTGTTCTTGAGAGTAACCATTGACATCTGTATTTTGTTCGTTAATGTTAGAGATAGAATTAAGTTCATCCTGAGCAGCTTGTGTCTTCGACTGATCGATTGGCTCACCTTGTGTTTCGAATGCTTTATAGACACCAGCGAGTGCACTTTCACCGGTAACATCTTCAGCGGCTGCAATAGTAACATCAGCATCAGTTACACCTGCTGTAAGTAAAGCATTCTTATAAGTATCCTCAGTGATTTTAGTGATTTTACCGGCAGATTGGTTTATATTTAAAGTGAGACCACTACCAGCAGATAGCTTTTTGATACGAATACTAGACTTTAATACATCGTTACTTGATTGGAGATTTAAGTACTTTCCTAAGTCTTCAGCATAGACATACGTCGTTTTATCCTGGGCATCCGTTTGAAGCAGGTCACTCGTCTTATCTTTAAGGACGTTATTCTGTTCTAATGCTGCACCATACACTGTCACTGCTTCAGACCATGCTTCTTGCGTTACCGCGTGGGCACGCTGAGGGATCATGAGCATTAACGAAAGAAATACTGTTAATATTAAAATAATAAGTTTTTTCATATATAATCCTCCTGATAATTTATATATTTTTAGTATATACCTTTATATTATCATGGGCATGTTTATTGTGATATAGGTCTTTGGAATGAGGTGTTATTTTTGAAATATCATGTGATTAAAGTATTGAATAATAATGTTGTGATAACTCAAGGACATGAAGGAGAAACTATCCTGATAGGCAAAGGTATAGGCTTTGGTAAGAAAAGTGGGGCAGTTTTAAAGGATAGTGAACTTGAACGTATAGAGAAGATATTTGAACTTAAGTCATCTTCTGAGCAGGAAAGATATAAGTCATTATTAACTCTAACAAATGATGAAGTAATCCAGACAGTCATAGAAGTGATCGAATTTATCGATCATAAAACGAATGGAGAGATGAATGATAATATTCTTTTATCTCTTACGGATCATATCATTTTTGCATTAAAACGTTATCAGGAAGGCATCATTGTGGCCAATCCTTTCCTGAAAGAAACTGAAAGTCTCTACAGACAGGAGTTTCTGATTGCTGAACAGGTCGTAGCGATGCTGAATGACAGGCTGCAGGTACAATTCCCGAAGACAGAAGTAGGTTTTATTGCACTGCATATCCATTCGTCGGTGAACAATCACTCGTTAAGAGATATGCGTCTGATGACTGAAGTTGTTCAACATGCAATAACGATTATTGAGCAAGATCTAAAGGTTACTGTTGATAGAGATTCTATTACATATTCAAGATTTTTAAGACATATTACATTTACTGTGCAACGTGTGATGTCTGATGAGAGGATGCCGGAACAAAAAACATTAGAAAGCCTATTGAAACAGCAGTATCCTCTGTGTTACAATACATCTGTAAAGATCGTGAAGATGATGCAGACTTATTTAAATAAGCCTGTCTATGACTCGGAATTGGTATATCTTACGATGCATATTCAAGCATTTAATACTGAAGTTGATAACGTGTAACTGATAATGCAGGCATGAGTTATCACTGGTACATGGGACCAGTGTGTACTC
This sequence comes from Macrococcus psychrotolerans, assembly GCF_038095555.1. NCBI lineage: Bacteria > Bacillati > Bacillota > Bacilli > Caryophanales > Staphylococcaceae > Macrococcus > Macrococcus psychrotolerans. The sequence goes on from NZ_CP124591.1 coordinate 1,042,177, forward strand.
ATGCCTTTTTATATGGGACACTGCATCACTTTACATCAAAAAACTATTTAGGAGGAATACAGTATGTGGAAAACGTTTTTCGGTCAATTACAACGTATCGGTAAAGCATTGATGCTTCCGGTGGCAATCCTTCCAGCTGCAGGGTTACTGCTAGGAATTGGAGCAGCATTACAAACAGAATCATTAGTAGATTTTTTCCCGTTTTTAGCGAATGACATTGTCGTAAAAATTGCTTCAATGTTACAAGCTGCAGGTGGAGTTATCTTTGATAACTTACCATTACTCTTTGCTTTGGGAGTGGCCGTAGGACTTGCAGGTGGCGATGGGGTTGCAGCGATAGCAGCCTTTGTAGGATATCTAGTTTTAAATGTAACTATGGGTCAGATTGGTGGTATCACTGCTGAGAATGTTACAAAAAGTCCAGGATACGCTACAATTTTAGGAATTCCAACGTTGCAGACGGGTGTTTTTGGTGGAATAATTATAGGTATTTTAGCCGCATGGGCTTATAATAAGTTCTATAATATTAATTTACCGCCATTTTTAGGTTTCTTTGCTGGTAAAAGATTCGTGCCTATTGTAACGGCATTTAGTTCGTTTATATTAGGGATAATAATGTTCTTTATCTGGCCAGTAATTCAAAGTGGTATGAATGGTTTATCATTGTTCTTGATGGAAGAAAACAAGGCATTAGCCGTATTCTTCTTTGGAATGATTAAACGATTATTAATTCCATTTGGTTTGCATCATATCTTCCATGCACCTTTCTGGTTTGAATTTGGTACATATACGAATGCAGCCGGAAAAGTTGTACATGGTGATTTAAATATCTTTATGGCTCAAATACAAGATAAAGTACCTTTAACAGCTGGAGCATTTATGCAAGGTGAATTCCCTGTTATGATGTTTGGTTTGCCAGCGGCGGCGTTAGCCATCTATCATACAGCAAAACCTGAAAAGAAAAAATTTGTAGGAGGATTAATGGCATCAGCTGCATTAACTTCATTCTTAACAGGTATAACTGAACCTTTAGAATTTTCATTCTTATTTGCAGCACCAATTTTATTCTTTGTTCATGCAGTGTTAGATGGATTATCATTCTTAATACTATATCTAATGGATTTACACCTCGGTTATACATTTTCAGGAGGATTTATTGATTTCTTCACCTTTGGAATGTTACAAGGCAGAACTCCATGGTGGTTAGTAATCCCTGTCGGATTAGTCTATGCATTGATTTACTACACAGTATTTAGATTCTGTATTACTAAATTTAACTTAAAAACACCTGGTCGTGAAGATGAAGAAGTTACAGTTAAAGAAACGTCTACTAATGAACTTCCATTTCACGTGCTTGATGCAATGGGTGGTAAAGAGAACATCAAACATCTAGATGCTTGTATTACAAGACTTAGAGTTGAAGTTAACGATAAGTCCAAAGTAGATGTCGGCGAGTTAAAAGCATTAGGTGCAGCTGGCGTGTTAGAGGTAGGAAACAATATGCAGGCAATCTTTGGGCCTAAGTCAGATCAGATTAAACATGATATGGCTCGAATCATTTCAGGAGACATAACGCGTCCAGAACAAACGACTGTCACTGAAGAGATGAATACGGTTAAAGCTGAAGAACAAATCGAAGCTGTACCAGCAATAGAGGAACATATTGTATATGCTCCGATTACTGGTGAGGTAGTAGATTTATCTCAAGTACCAGATCAAGTATTCAGCCAGAAGCTAATGGGAGATGGGGTTGCAATCATACCTTCTGTCGGTGAAGTGGTAGCACCATTCGATGGAGTCTTGAAGATGGATTTCCCGACGAAACATGCGATTGGACTTGAAGATGAAAACGGTCTTGAAGTTTTAATCCACTTCGGATTAGAAACCGTTGGATTAAAAGGTAACGGATTTGAAATGCTCGTAGCGCCTGGTGATAAAATCACTAAAGGTCAGTCGTTGTTAAAAGTAGATCTGGATTATATCAGAGCAAATGCGGATAGTGATATTACACCAATTATCTTCACTAATTTGAATAATCAAATGATCCATGATGTCAACTATGGAAAAATTCAATCTGGAGAACGTTTACTTTCAGTTAAATAAGTAAAATCAAGGAACATCAAGGAACATCAAGGGACATCTATCTGTAGCGATGTCCCTTGCTTTTTTTTATTATATGTGGTTAAATTTCTTTATATTGTATAAATAAATATTATAAATATATTATGTAAACTAAAAGTATATAAGTAAAATAATATGTTACATAAGGAAGGGCGCGTATGTCAGATCATAATTTTTTTCAGTTTTTTGGGGGCAGAAAGTTATTGTTCACATTAACTGTATTAATATTAACTGGAATATTAGTATTGATAGTTAATCAAATTTCTTTTATCTTTAAACCATTTATCGTTATCTTCAATACAGTAATAGGTCCTGTCATCTTGGCTTTCATTTTATATTATCTTTTGAATCCGCTTGTCAATTTGATGGAACGTTATCGTATTAATAGGTTATGGGGTATCATTATATTGATTGGTACCATTATCAGTCTTTTTGCTTTACTCATCACCTGGCTAATTCCTGTTATAGAAGTTCAGATCACTGGGTTGGTTCAGAATGCTCCAGATTATTTAAATCATCTATTAAAAGACTTTAATAGATTATCTAACAATTCCAAGTTTGCTCCATTCCTGCAGAACATTCAGGAATGGGTAAATACAAATCTTAGTGATCTTCCAAAGAAGGTAGGAGAGTACCTTGGTGATTTTTCAACTCGTCTGCGATCGGTTGTCGATACAGTTGCAAGCGTAGCTATTGTCATCATGACTTTCCCATTCGTACTCTTCTTTTTGCTGAAAGATGGCGAACAGTTCAAAAATTATGTATTAAAGTTAACACCACCAAAATTTAGAAAAGATCTTCATGATATTTTAGATAAGATGAATGTTCAGGTCGGTTCGTATATACAGGGTCAGATGTTTGTTGCTTTCTGTATCGGAGTGCTATTGTTTATTGGTTATATGATTATCGGGCTTGAGTATGCTTTAATTCTTGCTTGTATCGCTGCAGTAACGAGTGTGGTTCCATATTTAGGACCAATGATTGCTATCAGTCCTGCTATTGTGATTGCGCTAGTTGATTCACCTGTCATGTTGTTGAAGCTTGCAGTTGTATGGATGGCCGTGCAGTTTTTAGAAGGTCACTTTATTTCTCCTAATATTATGGGAAAGACAATGCAGATTCATCCTTTAACAATTATTTTTGTTCTGCTTTGTGCAGGGAATCTATTGGGTTTAATAGGCGTTATATTAGGTATTCCTTTATATGCTATATTAAAGGTTTTGACTCAGTATATATTCGATAAATTTAAGAAACGTTATAATACGTATTTATCAGAAGATGGGGAAGTATATTGATTTTGAGATAAGTCATCATTCCAGACGGATGATGACTTATTTTTCATTTATTTCCAATAATATTTGGTTTTTTTCTTGTTTTTCTGTAGAATATGTATGAATTCAAATTAATTATTGTGAGTAGGGGTTTTATGAAAATATTATTTAATAATTATCGGAATGTAATTAAGTTTTTATTTATGGCATTACTGTTTATTTTTGTGATATATCGTCTAAAGGGTGAGTTATCGACGATTGACTTCAAATCGACGATGACGGCATTTAAACATTTAGACTCTATACAGCTGGCGATCCTTATTTTTTCTGGTCTTATTTCAGTCAGTATTTTATCTTTATATGATTTTGTATTAGCCAAGAGGATGCATCTGGAAATCAAGCATATGAAACTCTTTAATGTTAGTTTTATTGCAAATGCATTAAATGCGGTTATTGGATTTGGAGGAATGATAGGGGCAGGGCTCCGCTTACTTATTTATAGGAATTATACTGAGGATGATAAAACGCTTATCAAGGTCATTTCAATGATGTTGTTATCGATGATTTCAGGGATGAGTATTCTGAGTTTAGGTATCGTTTTTAATATATTTCCGAATACCCATGCTTTTGATCAGTACACTTGGTATAAAATTGGTATTTTTATCATTGCGCTCTATTTGCCGGTATTTCTTCTGTACACACTTATTAAGCCTGTTAACAATGATAAATTTCTGGGAATAATATTTACGCTTGTGTCAAGTGTTGAATGGCTGGCAGCGAGCGGTGTATTCTATCTGATATTTAAGTTTATACATATCGATGTCCAGTATTCGTTAATTATAGGTATCTTTGTTATCGCTGCTTTAGCTGGATTACTCTCCATGGTTCCAGGTGGTTTTGGTGCTTTTGATCTGATGATCCTTATTGGATTTAAAAGTATTGGCATCACCGAAGAAAATGTATTGCTTGCACTCGTCATATATCGCGTTGTCTATTATTTCGTTCCTTTCCTTGTCGCAATGGTTTTATCCACCTTTGAGTTTAAGGGATTTGCAAAGAAACAATTTGAAGAACGCTTTGAAGATAATAAGTATTTTGCACCTGCGATTGAAACAAGTTCATTATTTTTAAATCTGTTAAAAGATGTGTTAATACATCTACCAGCTATAGCCCTTGGTATCCTTTCTTTTATTACTGGGTTTGTATTTCTGATGACAAACAGTATATTGATAAACGATGCTATCTTTGATGTCCAGCACAATACATACACCTTCTTATCTTCTTTCTTCACGCTTGCTTGCTTACTGCTGATGATAAATGCGAAAGGTGTGATGCATGATACGAGACGTGCACATATCATCAGTATTGTTGCTGCTGCTGTAATATTAATCATTCTTTTCTTAACATTTGGAAATTGGCTTGTATACATTTGGATTGCAGCACTTATTTTACTTCTATTTATTGGGAATATGAACATTAAGATGATTAAACGTCCAATCACACTGTTTAGAGCAGGCTTAACGATACTGTTTTCTGTCATTATCCTTTCGCTCAATAGCTGGCTTATCAGAATACAGCTAAGTGAACTATTGGCACAGGATAGTATCGATTTTGACGGCAATTTAATGAGAAATTATTTTCTATTCTTTATTATTGCAACAATATTACTAATCAGTTTAACTTCGTATTTCTTCAATAAGAAATATATTGCTAATATCGCAATGGATGTTTCTGAAGAACAGCGTGCACAAATTATTGATATGTATGGAGGTAACTTTGTCAGTCACCTTCATTATTCTACCGATAAATCGTATTTCATTAATCAAGCTGAAGATGCTTTTATCATGTTTCAGACACATTATGATACAATTTTCGTGCTTGGAGATCCTATAGGAAATAAGCAATCATTCAGAGATTTATTATACGATTTCTACAACCAAGCTAACTATTATGGATATGAAATCATCTTTTATCAGGTGAAACCTGATTATCTTCCTTTATATCATGATTTCGGAAATATCTTCTTCAAGTTAGGTGAAGAAGCAGTGATACCTCTTAACGATTTTACTATCAGTGGTAAGAAGAAACGTGCATTTCGTGCAACGGTGAATAAGTTTGAATCACAAGGCTATTTTTATGAGGTTGTGCATCCACCATTCAGTTCGGATTTTATAAACCAGTTACAAACTGTATCTGATGAATGGTTAAATGGAAGATCAGAAATGAACTTTTCAGTTGGAAGCTTTAATGCGTATTATCTCAATAAGGCACCTGTTGGCGTCATAAGAAATGAAGAAGAAATCATAGGATTTGTATCATTTATGCCGACAAATTATAATCACTCTATTTCAGTTGATATGATCCGCTGGAAAGAGAATGAGTTTCAGATGATGGACGGTCTATATTTAAATACGATGTTATACGTCAAAGAACATTACGATTACTTTAATATGGGAATGGCACCACTATCGAACGTTGGCAGCCATAGATATGCATTTTATAGAGAGCGCTTTGCAGGAAGGATATTTGAGACAATTTCTCATATCTATAGTTTTAAAGGATTACGTAACTATAAAGAGAAATTTAATCCGAACTGGGAGCCACGCTATCTCGTCTATAAGAAGGGGAATAGTCTGATGACGTCTATGATAAGAGTGAGTTATCTCATTAATAAAAAGACAAGAAATTAATTTTTCTTGTCTTTTATTTTTTGTCTTGTTTCTTGTTCTCTTTTATAACGTTCAGGATCCTTCTTATAGAAGTCCTGATGATAGTCCTCTGCCTTATAGAATGTCTTTGATTCTCTTATTTCTGTGACAATCTGTTTATCGAAATTAGGTTGAATGTTGCTAATATAGTTTTCAGTAATCTCTCTTTGGTTATTATCTGAGTAAAAGATTGCCGTGCGATACTGACTTCCTCTATCTTGATATTGCCCATCATTGTCAGTCGGATCAATAATCTTAAAGAATATTTCAAGTATTTGTAACGTCGTGAATACTTGATCATCATATTGTATTTCTACGACTTCAAGATGACCAGACGTACCGGTTTTTACTTGTTCATAGGTTGGATTTTCAATATGCCCCCCCATATAACCACTAGTGACTGATGATACGCCATCATATGTATCAAAAGGTTTAACCATGCACCAGAAACAGCCACCTGCTAAGTATATTTTCTTTTTCATATATTTCTACCTCCTTTTTGTTATTTTACTTTATTATTTGGAAAAGAAACCGATATATGCTTGCAATAATGTAAATTCTTTTATAAGTTTATTATATTGTAATATAGAAAGCAGGGTATATATGAGCGAAGGGATAACGCCAAGAAGAAAAAGAAAGAAAATCAGATTAAAAAAACTACCATTTGTAATTTTGGGATTAGTTTTATTACTTATACTGGTAGTAGTTTTTATCAAATCAAGTTATAATAGTGGCCTAGATTTAGCAGCAAAACATGGACAAAAGCATGTCAACTATGACTTTAATGGAGTATCGAATAAAGACGGTAAATCAAATGTTTTAATTTTAGGTCAAGATCGCATGATTGATGGCTCAGCAAGAACGGACTCCATTATGATTGCACAGTATGACTTCCTTAATAAGAAGGTAAAAATCATTTCAGTCATGCGCGATATATATGCTGAAATCCCCGGATATAGAAACTATAAAATTAATACAGCCTACACGTTAGGTGGGCCGGATTTATTGCGTAAGACGATAGAGAAAAATTTAGGTATTCCAATAGAACATTATGCGATTATAGATTTCAAAGGGTTCGAAGCCATGGTAGATGAAATCTCACCGTCTGGAGTACCGGTAAATGTGGAAAAGGATATGTCTGAGAATATCGATGTATCTTTAAAGAAAGGTCAGCACAATCTAAATGGTAAAGAATTACTAGGTTATGCTCGTTTTAGACATGATGAAGAAGGGGACTTTGGACGCGTAAGACGTCAGCAGCAAGTGATTTCTGCGTTAAAACAAGAGATGGTCAGTCTTCCTGTACTCTTTAAAACACCGAAATTGGCGGGTATTGCAAGAGGCTATGTCAATACAGACCTTAAAGATGGCGAGATATTTCGAATGGGTACAAGCTTTGTTATTCGTGGTGATAAGAAGCAGAGCACATTGACTGTGCCAGTAAAAGGAAGCTTTCAGCAGGCAAGCTATCCTGAAGCAGGGGCTGTACTTGAAATAGATAAAGAAGTGAATAAAAAGGCGATACAGAAGTTCTTAAATGAGTAAAAACAGGAGAAGCGATTGCTTCTCCTGTTTTTATTGTTGATCTGATAATAGTTGACCCGCTACTGCATAACGCTCTTTTTTAAGTTCTTCAATAAATACATGAACTTTCTCTTTCGGCGCTCCAGAGTTACGACTTACAACTTCCGTTACTTCTTCAACGATTTTCTTTAACTGTTCTTCAGAACGACCTTCAACTAATTCTACTGTTACGAATGGCATAAACATTCTCCTTTACATCTTAAATTTATTGTTCAAAGTTATAATATACTATTCATAGATATTACGGTTAACAGAGGATCCATTACCACTTACCCAGTCGTCCATGCCGTCGTCTTCCATAATCTCGACGTTAACATCTGTAACATGAGGCTGTTTTAATAATGCGCTCGCTACCGATTTTTTGATTTCTGTTAATTCTCTTAAATTAAATTCATGGTTTGAAACTTCGATCAATGCTTCAACGTGCTTATCTTCGCCTTCTTTCATTACAACAAGACGTTTGATATCTGAAACATCAGGATGTTTTAATATCACTTTAGAAGCATTAACTTCCATCTCTTCATCTGCACGTCCGATTGCACCAGCTGCATTTTCCATGAAGACTTTAAACACAACATAGAACATTGCTAAACCGATGATGACTGAAACGATACCTTCAACCTGACTCCATCCTGTAAAACGAGCAATAATAATAGCGATTAATGCAATGAATCCTCCGCCAGTTGCCACTGTATCTTCCATGAATACCAGTTTCGTTGCAGGTTTGGCACTTCCAATATTAGCATAACTAGTAGTTAAAGGATGAAGGCCAGTGGCAGGTTTGTGAACTTCCTCAAGTACTTCTTGTCCTGCTTTATATAATACTGATCCTTCTAATACAACCCCAATTAATAATACACCAATAGCAATTAAAAATTGATTTAACGATTGCTCTTGATGCGTCGGATTCATAATATGATGTATCCCTTCTAACACTGTTTCATAAGCTAAAATTGCAACGATGATCACGGCGAATAAACAAACGATGTTAACCAGGCGGCCATATCCAAATGGAAACCTTTCATTCGGTGCTTTCTTAGAAACAGCTGAGCCGACCCAGACAAAAAGTTGGTTTGCAGCATCACCATAAGAGTGCATCATCTCTGCGAACATTGCAACGTTACCGGTAAATATATAGGCAACTAGCTTTAAAGTACCTAAAATAAAGTTGACGATTGCTGCAATTAAAGAAGATTTACTCCCTTTTTTGAGTAATGTAAATAATCCTGTCATAGAATTCTCCTAACATATTTAATTTTATATTTACTTTACCTATTATAGGTGAAAATAAACATAATAAAAAGGATACTTGATTGATTTAATGCTATTACTTTATTTTAAATTTTCAATTAACTATGCGACAATAGAAGTAACTTATTTCAGGAGGGTTATTATGTTTAAAGAATTATTAACATCTATCGGTATCGGAGATTCTAAAATCAACACAAAGCTGGAGAAAACATCATTCAGGTTAGACGAAGATATTAACGGGGTAGTGGATGTACACGAATTAGATGGGCTGGAGATCGATCACATAGAACTGTCATTAATTGAACGTAAGAAAAATAAGGATGAAATGAGCCAATTTGAATACTTAGATGAGAAATTAGCATCATTTACCATCGAAAACAGAGGATCAGAAACAATTCCATTCACATTTCCGGCAATTCATAACGTAGAAGATGTAAATCATACGTTCGTGATCATTACACATGTATTTGTCAGTAGCTCAGTTGATTATTATGATGAAGATGAAATTTACTTTGAAAGTGTCCGTTAAATTTAGTAAATAAAAATTGATATAATTTCTTAAATTTTCAATATTTCTTAATAGAAAACCGTCAAAAGGGAACACGTTATTACGATATAAAGATTCTAGTTTTTCTTTTAGGTGATTTACCTCTGTTATTAAGCTTGCCGGATATTGATATTTTATTATGTTAATTTCAAATTCGTCTTCATCGTGTATGATGAATAAGCTTTCTGAGTGGCAGAGACTTAAGAAGAATGTATGATTCATTCTCCTCTATAAGTTCTGATTTCCATGAATAGTGAATAGAATGGTCGTATTTATATGTATTAACATTGTATTCTTTCATTTAAACCTCCGTTGTAAATTTATTGATTTAATTATATGATATATTAATCAGAAAATTCTTTAAATAAAATTATATTATTAGAGGAGTAATTTATGGACATCACATTTACAAAAGATAATATGCGTTTCAAATATAGAGCTTCAGCGCTAATTATAGAAAATAATCATATTTTATTACAAAAATTCAATGATTACTGGACACCACCTGGCGGCAAAGTTCAAATGCTAGAAGATTCTAAAATAGCCTTGAAAAGAGAGATATTAGAAGAACTATCAACTGACATAGAGATAGAACAAATTGCTATTTTCATTGAACAAACATATCATTCACAAGAAAAGTCATTCCATGAGCTCGGCGTTTATTATTTTTGTCATTCCAAATCATTATGGGATAGAGGAATATCTATAATCGGAAATGAAAATGGAGAAGATATGGAGTATCGATGGTTCCCGGTAAATGAAATCGATAAGATCAATATTCAACCAGTAATATTAAAGGAAAAGCTGTTAAGCGAGAATAAGGATTTTGAACATATTATTAATCATGAAAAGGACTAAGGAGGAATTTAGATATATTTATTTGGACAATTCTATCTCTAATGTTATAATGTACACGATATTGTACGTTACGGGAGGGTCATTTATGAATACTTATACACCTACTAGTGCTAGAAAAGATTTTTTCAACATTATAAAATCTGTTAATGAAGATAGTAAGGAAATTTACATTGCACCAACTAAAATTGGAGAAAAAGGAGCTGTTTTAGTTGGTGAAGATGATTGGAATGCCATTCAGGAGACGTTATTCTTATTAGAAAAAGGTATTGCTTATCAAATCGAACAACGTAAAGACGAAGAAGAAATTGATTTTGACAGTACATGGGATAATATTTAATGTACAAAGTGGTTATGAAATCTAGTGTCAAGAAAGATCTGAAAAAGATAAAAAACACACACTTAGAAACGAACTTTCTAAAAATCATTAAACAGCTTAAAGAAAATCCATATAATAATAACCATTCTTTCGAAAAACTAATTCCCCCAATAAAGGGGTTTTATTCGAGAAGGTTAAATGTACAACATCGTGTTGTTTATACAGTAAATGACGAAGATAAAATTGTAACAATCTATTCAGCATATGGGCGTTATGAGTGATCATTCTACAACTTTACTGAGCATTATCTTATCCATCGCCCTAATACCATTTTCCATAATGACTTCTTTATATTCATTGATAAAGAAGTCTTTTTCTATTTCTTGAATTCTAAATCCACACTTTTGATATAACGCGAGTTGATTCAGACTTGAGTTCGCTGTGGCGATGATTAACTTATCGTATCCTGAATGCTTCGCTATTTTCTCCGCTTCTTCTAACATCACCTTACCATAACCTTTCCCATGATAAGCTTCACTTACTGCAATGTTCATTATTTCAATGGTTGATTCACTAACTTCTTTTAATACGACAACACCAATAGGTTTACTTTGTTCTAATATATACATTGAACTTTCACTAATATATCGATTAATCATTTCAATCGAAGGGTCAGCTAATAGCAATAACTCTAAAATTTCATCGTTGATTTCATAAACTTGTTTTAACATCGAATCACCTTTTTGTAAGAATTTTCTGTATAATATCATTATATATTTTTTTCTTATGATAAACACAGAAAGGTGCATATTAATGAAACCAATCTATACTTTTGAACAAGCAGCTGATTTAAATAAGTATCATGCTGATATAACATATTTCCATACACAAATTAATGATTTCCAAAAATACCTTATAGATAATTTTCAGTTAAAGGATATACCAAATGGTGTATTCTGGACATCACGTTTTGTGATGGAGGAGGTACTCGAAAAGCCAGTACCTGCTTTTACGAGAGATGAAGCGATTTATATGTGTGCTGATCGTGATTATTGGGAACAATATTTAACAGCGTTGCTTCCAGAAGTTTTAAAAGATAAATACACGTCATATTATACCGAACACACTAAAGATGAGATGCTAGCAATATTAGGACATGAACTCGCGCATCATATTAATCTATTTCTTGCTGAATTTGATGAAGAGAAACCAACGTGTGAAGATATGTGGTTTGAAGAAGGAATGGCGACTTATCTTCCTAGAAAGTTCTTTTTTGATGAAAGATTATTCTGTGACGTATATCATCTAGAAAAGACGCTCTATGAATATTATTTAAATGAATTTGGTGACCTACCTTTAGAACACTTTACATATGATATTTACTCGCACCCAAAGGAATATATTATGTTCCATTACTGGATGAGTTTTGTTAAAGTCACTCAGTTTGTAAGTCTTGTAGATGGAGATGTATCACGTTTATTTAAACTTTATCATGATTGGGATAAAGAAGGGAGAAAGGTATCTTTAGCGCATTATTTTAAAACACATATTTAGGAGGGTGCCATGCATATTGATGATTTAAATGATCACTTACCAGGCTTTCATTTTTTGAAGTTAGAAAGCTTTAACAAGGGTTGGTCGGATGATCAAAAATATATTGTTACAACTCGAGATGATAAGTATCTATTACGTCTTTCTTCTATTGATAGAATAGAGGATATTCAATTGCAAATTAATTTAGTTGAACAGTGTATGAACCTTGGACTTCCAGTGCAACAATTAGTATCACACGGCGACTATCATAATCATTATTGTTTACTATACCAATGGATTGAAGGTCATGAAGCTAAAGAAATATTACCGAAAGAAAATCGAACGTAAGAAATCGATGTATCTAAACTGTGAATATAAATACGATAATGATCAGTGTTTATTTAATGTAATAGAAAAGTATGAAAATCGTATCATCTTATAATGAAAACGACATTGTAAAATACAAATTGAATCATCTTCTATCTTATATACGAGCCTATGTTCATGAGTTATCCTTCTGCTATAGCAACCTGTATAGTTTACTAATAATTTTTCTGGCTTACCAATACCTTCATTTGGGCCATCAATCATAATACTCTTTATTAGTTTATTTATTTTCTTTAATACAATTTTATCGTTAGTTTGCCAGTACGTATAATCTTCAAAACCACTTGAATAAAATAGTATCTTTTTCTTAGGCATCTAAATCAAGCTCAACTTGAAGTAAGTTATTTTTATCAATTGATTCATCAATCGCTTTTTGTAATCTTTCGGCATTCGCAGGTGTACTCTGTAAATAAAGTGTTTCAATCATACTATTATAATCTTGTTCAGATAATATCACGGCATTATGAGTGTTTGTTGTGATTGTGTAAGGTTCACAGTCTTCATTAACAATATCTATTATTTTTCTAAAGTTTGATCTTGCATTAGAATATGTTGTTACTTTCATTTTATCCCCTCCTTGTACAATTATATTGTCCGCTTTTGTTTTATTATGTATATTTTGATTACTTTTTACTATTTGGTTTTATGTATGATATGATAGTTGCTATTTTGTTAATGTTCTACTATTTTAATTTTCAGAAAATTGTTTATAATAAACATATGATACGTAAATGGAGGTTGGATACTTTGACATTAGGCGTTTATAGAGGGCAGGTAGTTTTGAGTGATTATCAAGATGCTTGGGTAAATGATTTTGAGCAAGTAAAACAAGACATTATTAAAGCTACTGACATAGAATCGAACGATATTCAGCACATTGGGAGTATATCAATACCTGGATTAGCAGCTAAGCCAATTATTGATATATTGATTGGAGTTGAAGATTACAAAAGTATGCCGAAATCATTTTATGATGCATTAATAACGATAGGGATTTTCCGTTTACGAGTTGAGAGAGCAGATGAGATTGTGTTAGCAAAATTCGAAGGTGACTCATTCCAAAAACATACTTGCTTTATTCATCTTGTATCGAAAGAACAACAAAAATGGACAGATTTATTAAAATTTCGTGATTATTTACGATCTAATCCTGATGCTAGATATGAGTATCAACATTTAAAGGAATATCTGTCAATACAATATCCAGACAACAGAGCTAAATATACGCAGGAAAAAGAGGCATTTGTCAATTCTATTTTAAATAAGTAGAATAAGTGCATTATTTTACCAATTTATTCGAATGGATAAAGAATTATAATATATTTATTTTTAATATATTTATTTTGAGGTGATATTTTGGAAGCTTTATTAGTTATTGATTTTCATACACACTTTTTAGAAAAGGGTGATTTTTCAGTATTTAAGAAGAATGCTATTCATATAGTAGAAGTATTTAAAGAAAACAAATTACCTGTCATTGCAGTGGAACATATTAATCACTAAACAAATAAGCCATTTCCTTTAGAGCCAGTTATTCATAAAAATGCCGATAAGATTTATTCTAAAAATAAACCCAGTGCTTTTAAAGATACGGATTTGCAACAATATTTAATTTCACTTGGTGTTACTGAACTGATCATTATCGGTTTTAATATGGAATATTGTATTTTATTTAATGCGATTATTGCTAATGAACTTGGCTTTAAAGTTACAGTAATCGAAGATGCTTGTGCTACAGTTAATAATTCAGAAACATATGAAATGCCTGGGTTAGATATTAATGACTTTGTATCTACAGTTTTGCATTGGTCTGATGAAGTAGAAGTTCTGATGATAGACGAGTATGTGTGAGTTGGGGTCATTTTTAGCTGAGGATAAATTTTAGGTTTGATATTTCTAATTTTCATATAAATAAACAATATACCTATCGATTCATGATACTATATTAGTGAACTACACTCTTAATAGGATGTGATTATTTCATGGATATTAATAATCTAAAGCTTACTCAACTCTATTTGAATCAACGTAAAGTGGATGAGGTAAGTGAATGGCTGGATGATGTTTCTGTCAAAAATACAATAATCTCAGTAATTCAGTACGACAATCAATTTTATATCGTTGATGGTCATACACGATGTTTCGTTGCTTTTCAAAAAGGGGTTATTGATATCCCGGTTGAAATTTATGATGTTGATAATACATCAGTAGAGATGCAATTATATCTTGATTGTATAAAGTGGTGTGAACAAGAAAATATTTATCATATTAATGATTTATCCCATCGCATTCTAGTAGAAGCAGAGTTTGAAAAACTATGGATTGAGAGATGTCAAAGTCATATGGAAGATATTCAGGATGCTCGTGATGCTAATATTGCTTATCGTGAGCATTTGAACTACAAAGTAACCTATACTCACGAAGAAGTCATGAAATATTTCACTCTGTAATCTTATCGTGTGTATGTTTAATGATTTATTCTTTGTTATGATTGTATTTACTCCGTCTAATATGGAATTGTATCCCATAATAGACGGACTTTTTATTTGATCGAAAACAGAACGTATGTTCTATTTTTATTGAAAACGAACATACGTTCTGTTATGATTAAATTAACATAAAGATTATAAAGAGGGTGCTTAATATGTATGATTACAGTTTATGCGAGAGAAGAGATGTACTCTGTATTGACCAGAAGAGTTTCTTTGCCAGTGTTTCCTGCATCATGAAAGGGCTTGATCCCATGACGACAAAGCTTGCTGTTGTAGCAGATACAAAACGCCAGGGTTCTGTCGTTCTTGCTGCTACATCGCCACTTAAAGCTATTGGTATTAGAACAGGATCACGTCTATTCGAAATCCCACATCATCCGGATATTTATATTATCAATCCCTCAATGAAGGAATATCTAAAGGTCGCAAGTCAAATTTCAGAAATTGCTCTGAAATATGTCGCACCAGAAGATTATCATCAATATAGTATTGATGAATTTTTTATGGATGTGACAAACAGCTACCAACTGTTTGCAGATTCGAGTTATGATTTGGCATTAAAGATAAAGGATGAAATCTATGAGAAAACTCAAATTCTCTGTGCTGTAGGTATAGGTCCAAATGTGTTGCTAAGTAAGATTGCGCTAGACATGGAAGCTAAGAAAGCAGATCATGGTGTTGTACAGTGGCGTTATGAAGATGTACCTGAGAAGATGTGGTCGATAGAACCATTAAGTACTTTCTGGGGGATTAATCGACGTACAGAGAAGAAGCTGAATCAGAAGGGCATATTCACCATTGGACAACTTGCAAATTATCCTCTTCACTATTTAAAGCGTGATTTCGGTGTGATTGGTGTTGATCTTCATCTGCATGCAAATGGTATTGATTCCAGCATTATAAGAGAGAAACACCAGATCTACAAACCTTCTGTGAATAAGAGTCAGATTCTAATGCGTGATTATCATTTTCACGAGCTCCGTGCAGTCGTGATTGAACATATCGAAGAGGTTACATTTCGATTACGTGCGGATAATCGTATCGCCAGAACAATCAGCTTTACAATCGGTTATAGTGATGAAGGAAGCGTCAGTAAGAGCTATACGTTATCAGAAGGTACAAATCTTACTTCAGATGTATTTAGAATCGTATGGGGGTTTATGCAGCAGATGTGTGATTCGAATAGAAAGTATCGTACTGTAAATATCGCTCTGACAAACTTGATGAAGGAAGAAGATAGGCAGCTTTCACTATTTGTAGATGAGTTTGAACGTGCGAAAGAAGAACGTCTAGAAAGAACAATTGATGAACTGCGTACCCGCTTCGGGAAGAATAGCGTACTTCGTGCAATCTCCTACACTGAACAAGGCACCGCGCGTAAACGTAATGGATTGATCGCTGGTCATAAGGCGTAGTCAGATATCATAGATTTAAACAAGCACTCTATTATGGTAGTGAAGCGTATATGCGTGATATAGATTTATCAAATGAATCTGAATAAGAAGATATCACAATAATGAAACCCTATCGAGCGTAAATATGCTTGATGGGGTTTCGTGGGTTATTAAGTATATCAACGATTAAGAAAAATGATATTTAATCACCAATGTAATCTCTGCCGGCTTTTCTGATGTATTCCGATATGTATGATCTAAGCCTCCTGAAAAACGGATTGAATCATCTTTTTCAAGTGAATATGAAGCCCCATCCACGATTATCGTAAATAGCCCTTCATTAACGATGATATATTCTTCAGAATGCGCAGCCTGATCACTTGAAATAATTTCAGAATGCGGCTGTAATGTCATCTTCAATATTTCAATCTGTTCTTCACTATCATAATACGGTGTTATCTGAATAAGACCGTCTTCAGAATAGATTGTTTGAATATCATTCTTTTTGATCACATGCACCGTATTTTCAGATTCATGTAAAAGTTTAGATAATGGGACTTTTAAGCCGTTGGATATTTTCCAGAGGGTAGAAATTGTCGGATTCGATTGTCCTTTTTCTATTTGATTAAGCATCGCACGACTTACACCAGAAATTGAAGCAAGCTTTTCGAGACTTAATTGCTGTTCTTTTCTTATATGCATTAGGTTTTGTGACACGACTAAATTAATTTTTTCCATATTAAACCTCTTTCTTGACTATATTAGACGAAAAGTATAATATAACAGATGTTATTTTATAACAGATATTTTGTTCATTATAACAGATTAATAGAAAGAGGGATTGTTTTGTACACAAAAAGGTTTAGAGGGTTGAAGCTTTTATTACTGGTTGCTGTGTTATTGTTATCAGCAAACTTACGCGCACCGCTCACATCAGTTGGCGTATTATTACCTGCAATCAATGATGACTTACAGCTGTCAGCATTTGCTACAAGTATTATCGCGATACTGCCATTGCTGGCATTCTCATTTGCTTCATTATTTGCTGCACCTGTTAGTACCAAGATAGGATTAAATCGAACGATCGTCCATGCTTTGATTGTCATTACAGTTGGTATTATACTCCGATCATTAGGAAGTAGCACGTTATTATTTACAGGAATCCTGTTAATCGGTATAGGGATTGCATTCGGTAATGTACTAGCTCCAGTATTTATAAAAGCATCATTCCCGTTACAGGTTGGTATCGTGACAGCATTATATACAGTTAGTATGAATATATTTGGTGCATTATCATCAGCAGTATCCGCACCAATTGCAAAGGCTACAAATTATAATATTTCATTAGCAATGATCGGTATTGTTACAATCATCACACTAATCTTCTGGATAATCGTATTACAGAAAGATAAAGATGTAGAAGCACCACAGGCTATAACAATGACATCAAGTATTTGGCGATCACCACTGGCATGGCAGATAACACTATTCATGGGTGGACAGTCGGTCATTTTCTATAGCTTGATCAATTTTCTTCCGATAATACTAAAGGAACAACATATACCCGTAGAAGTAACAGGAGGTTATTTAACAGTATTACAAATAGCAATTATTATCTTTACATTTATTATTCCGATGATTGCAGCTAACATGGCACACCAGGTTTATTTAGGGTGTATAAATGGGCTGTTATTTATTGCGGGAATAGCTGGGATGATTTATGGCGATGTTAAATATATGCTTGTTTATATCCTCTTCATAGGCGTAGCACTTGGAATATCATTTGGGCTTGTAAATTTATTCTTCTCTCTGAAAACAGAATATACACATACAGCGAAACAGTTATCAGGAATGGCACAGGCAATCGGCTATTTATTTGCAGCACTTAGCGTACTTATCTTCGGCGTAATTCATGATTATACACATGACTGGAGTCATTCATTATATTTCCTATTGGCAGATGCTTTATTGATGCTCATAGTTGGAATGCTTGCAGGACGTAAACATACGATAGAAGGAAATACAATTAAATAGAAAACCTTAAAAAGTAATCACCATTCATAAAACAAAAAACTTTCAGGTCTCCTGAAAGTTTTTTTATCGTTTAATCACAAGCTCTGAAAAGTTATAAAATCCAGCAGTAGTCACTTTGGCGTTATGAATGCTGATTGGTACTTTAACATCTTGAGTAATGTTGAAGATAGGGTAGAGGGTATGTGATTCAAATAACGACTGATTAATCGCATGATTCAGTACGTGCCACTCGCGGGCATCTGTTGTGATATATCTATTATAATAATCCCTTAAAAGAGGATATTGTTGTGATAAATGGTGATGCATCGTTTTATTTTGATAGAGCATCGTAAAGTATTCAAAGGATTCCGCTTCACTAAAGAACATACCGTGGATATAGATATCCCCCTCAATTGTTATTTCACTTTTAAAGGAAGTCATAATATCGATAGGTTTTAATACCGTTTCTATATTGTATTGCTTTAAATACCTTTTATACTGGAGCATCTTTTTTTCGATATAGCTCGGATAGACCATTGTTATAGAGAAATGATCTTCTAATTTATTTAGTGATTTAAGCGAAAGTGGCTGATCTTTCAGAATATAAGGGGTTCCTTTACTTGTGTGTATATCTGTAACTTGATGAACGGACTGCTGAAATAAGTAATGCACAGTTGCTTTCTGTATATCTGATAGCTTATTTTGTGCGAGTGACAGGACATAATAAAAACCATCTGTTACTTCGATATGCTGGAACGTATCACTATCACTTAACGTAAAGTTACTTTCTTTAAGCTTCGGTATATAGATCAATTCCACTTCATCAATATATGATTGATAGCCATAATACTGATCAAATGATTTTAAAGTCGTTTGAAATTCATTATTCATTGCGATATAAAATGGTCCAGTACCGATAATTTGCTGCTTATCCTGCTTATCCTGCTTATAGATTGCAAGATTTAACTTACATAATATGTCTTTGAAATATGGAAAATCGTGATAATATACTTTAACTGTAAGTTTATTAATCACTTCAATTGACACAATTGGATTTAATAGCACTTTCGTCTCCTGATACGCTATCGCATGACTCAGACATCGTTTAATATCTTCAGCAGTTACTTGAGTACCATCATGAAAGTAAACATTCTTCCGTAAATATATCACTGCATAATCATCATAGAAATCGATATGCTGTGCTATCTTATAATGATATTGATTCGAATGTCTATCATATGCGATTAACGTGTCATAAATATTACTTAATATATTTGAGCTATTGATATCAACCACTTCTAAAGGATGAGAATAGAGTGGGGCGTAGCGCTTCTTAACGACTAATTTATCTGCATCAGCTGTAGATACCCCAAGTAATTGATTCGCTTTCGTAATCAGCATCTGTTTATGATGAATAGACCAGTCCCACGTTAAATATTGAATAGCATCTGACAATTGATGTCGCGTTAGCATTGCATTCACCTTATTGAAATATAATGTATCGATATCCACGAACCATTGAACCGTTGATTTATTCCCGCGACCACGTGCACTCTTAAAAGTTAGATAACCACTATCCTGCCATCTTTTTAAACTTCTGGATAAATGCTTCTGACTCACCTTTAACTGTTCACTGACAGACGATTGATGAAATGCTGTAATCTTTAAATTATAGAATGACAGTAATAATCGCTCCATAGCTCCTCCTAAAAGTGGACTAAAATAAAATATTGTCCATTTTTTAATCATTAAGTCTACTTTATCATATGTAGAAAGTTAGGGGGAATGAAAATGAAAGTTCGTGATTTACCGATTAATATCCAACTCAGATTGTGGGGTTCATTTGTCAATCGCTGTACTTATAGTGCGACACTACCATTTATTGCACTTTATTTAACTGATCAGCTGAATGCAAGAATCGCTGGATTGTTTTTAGCATCAATCGTCTTTGTCCAGTTTATCAGTAATATTTGGGGAGGTTACTTAGTCGACCAATTTCCGAGAAAGAAGATGCTGATATTTGGTTCATTCACAGAAGCATTATCGCTAATATTTATGTGGCTAACCGTTGTCAACTCATGGATTTATCTATTTATGACGACATTTATACTCTTTACCATATTTAGTGCATTTCGCAGACCTTCTATGAGTGCACTTGTACAGGATTCAGCAACAGATGAAAATAAGAAATTATTATATCGTATGGATTACTGGCTAATAAATTTATCACTGGCAATCGGAGCACTCCTGGGTGGGCTATTCTATAGCGAACATAAAAGCTGGCTATTCTTTGCTTCAGCTATGGTGGCACTTATATTAAGTTTCTTATATATGAAATATATTGAAGAAACAAACAGCTTTATCCGTAAAAAAGAACATAATAATGTCTTTGTAGACCTGTTCATTGCCTATCAGACTGTCGTTAAAGATAAACGATTCGTATTGATGGTAATCGGTACGATGTTCATTGCAACTGTGGAGCTCATGACAAGTACTTACGTTGCTGTAAGGCTTCATAAGAACTTTGAAACGATTTACTTATTCAACTTTGAAATTACCGGTGTTCGAATGTTTACAATCATTAACCTCGTTAATACAATTACCGTTGTTTCATTCTCTTTACTAATTGGTAAATGGTTAGATAAATTTAAAGTAAGTAGAATCCTAGGATTTGGGCTATTGATGTACGCAATAGGATATGCTATGCTCACTTCAGCAAATATGTGGTGGCTGATTATCATAGCCATACTTATTGCTACATTTGGTGAAATGATTTTTGCGCCGATTAAAAGTGCTGAAATGCTGACACTAATACCAAAAGAAAAACGAGGTACCTATAATACATTCAGTTCATTCACGTTTAGTGGCGCACAGCTATTATCTAATGGGTCTTTAATCCTCGGAACATATTTAAATCCATATGCGATGAGTGTAGTTGTGTTTGTGATTGTTACAATAGGGGCAATGCTCATGATGAATAGCTTGTTTAAAATGAAAAAGAATTAATATTACATAGATATAAAAACTTTCAGTAGACTGATAATTCCTTAGAAAATTTAATAAACTTTCAGTAGACTGAAAGTTTTTGTATTTTTCTTATCAACCATTGTACTCCCTCTCATTATCAGATAAGATTAAATTATCAGTAAATTTGAAAAGGAGAATGAAAATGTATCCAGATGTTAATAGCACGATGCAAGAGATTGAGCGTTTAGTAAATATTCCAGGTCCGTCAGGTTTTGCGTTTAAAGCAATTGCCTATGTGACTGAAACGTTAGAAGCGGTTGGTTACGATGTACAGCAGACTAATAAAGGCGGGGTATTAGTTACTGTACCTGGAAAAGATGATACACGTCATAAATATTTAACAGCGCATGTTGATACGTTAGGTGCGATGGTTAAAGAGATTCTACCGAGCGGCCGCTTACGTTTATCAATGGTGGGTGGTTTCAGATGGAATGCTGTTGAAGGGGAGTACTGTGAAATCCATGCGAATGATAAAGTGTATACAGGAACGATCTGTCTCCATGAGACAAGTGTCCATGTTTATCGTAACGCAGGTGATATCAAACGTGATGAGGATCATATGGAAGTGCGTATTGATGAAACTGTGAAGTCTCAAGAAGATACTGAACAGTTAGGTATCAGTGTCGGAGATTTTATTACGTTTAATCCAAGATGCGAGATTACTGAATCCGGATTTATAAAATCGCGTCATCTAGACGATAAGGCAAGCGCTGCGATGCTGATTCAATTGTTACGTCATTTAAAAGCTGAAAATATTGAACTGCCGCATACGACACATTTCTATTTCTCAAATAATGAAGAGATCGGTTATGGTGGTAACTCTAATGTTCCGGAACAAGTTGTAGAATATATCGCTGTTGATATGGGGGCGTTAGGTGATGGGCAGGCATCTGATGAATATACGGTATCCATCTGTGCAAAAGATAGCTCAGGACCATATCACTATCAATTGAAACAACATTTAGTAAATCTTTGCAAAGATAATAATATTGATTACAAAGTAGATATTTATCCATATTACGGTAGTGATGCAAGTGCTGCAATGAGTGCTGGTCACGATATTAAACATGGTCTATTTGGAGCGGGTATTGAATCTAGCCATGCGATGGAACGTACACACAAAGATTCGCTACTGAACACAGAAAAACTTATCTATCATTATGTTGTGAGTCCTGTACTTTAAGTTAAATGTTTTTATTCACTCCCTTTCTTCGTTATAATGTATTTATAACAAAGAAAGGGAGTGTTTATTATGGCGAAGAAAGTTCTAATGGTTTTAACGAATCACGACACTTTGAACGATGGCACACCAACAGGTCTTTGGCTCGGTGAGGCTGCAGAGCCTTACAAAGTATTCCAACGCAATAATATTGAAGTAGATTTCGCTTCGATTCAAGGTGGTGCTGTACCACTTGATCCCAATTCTACTCAGAACGACGAAACGAAGAAATTCCAGGACGTCGTACAAAAACTAGGGAAAACATTGAAATTAAGAGATATCGTATTTGAAAACTATGACGGCATATTCATACCAGGAGGCCATGGTACAATGTACGATCTACCAGGAGATCCTGATTTACAGAATATATTGGCGTTCTATAAAGATGATAATCGCGTTATCGGTTCAGTTTGTCATGGTCCAAGCGCATTTATAGGGGCTAAACTAAAAGATGGCAGTTCATTGATCGATGGCGTCAAACTAACTGGATTCACAAATGAAGAGGAACAACAGATGAACTTGGACAACAACGTTCCGTTCGCTTTACAAACTGAACTCGAAACAAACGGCGCAGGTTTTGTGAAAGGTAAGGCATTTGAATCAAATGTCGTAACGGATGGTAAGTTTGTAACTGGACAGAACCCTCAGTCCAGTACAGATGTTGCAGAAGCATTTGTAAAAGCACTATAATAAAAACCGCACTCTTGTGCGGTTTTTA
This sequence comes from Macrococcus psychrotolerans, assembly GCF_038095555.1. Lineage (NCBI taxonomy): Bacteria > Bacillati > Bacillota > Bacilli > Caryophanales > Staphylococcaceae > Macrococcus > Macrococcus psychrotolerans. Next base: position 1,065,616 of record NZ_CP124591.1, read on the forward strand.
TTATATAAAGACAAGCTTGAAAATGATGCCGTTAATGATGCCTATAAGGAGACTTAGCATCGTCCCAAGTAAAATATATTCACTTTTTTTATCGATTTTATCAGGATTATGATGCGTACCATCATCTTTAAGATCATTAAACCGTAATATTGATTTGCTTGCTATTACAAGCCCGATTGCTGTATATTCGCCGAGTATAAAAAATAAAATAACCAGCATTCTTTCTATATAACCTATAAGTAATCCGATGTTATCGGATGTCTTCATTTCACTCGCGCTCATAAAAGTTAAAATACGTTTAACGACCGGGCCTGATAGCAGGTAGAAGAGTGTACCTATCAGCATGATGATTATTTTTAGAGCCATGTTAAACCTCCTTGTAACGACTGGATGATTGAAGGTTCAATAGTGCATTGTGCATCAGAAAATGTTAAATGTTTCTTGATTAGTCCGAGCTGCTTGTAATGCGCTTTATTCAGATGTTCTGAAATAGTGGAAACGCTCTTGTTGTTCAGCTGAGCAATTTCTTTTTGTGTATCGATATAGAGCGACTGCTGGAAGATCGCTTGCTGTAACAGCGAATGATTTTGGACAATTTCAGTAAGATAAGGGAATAAGACATCATTATAAAGCGACATGTCTGTTGCTTCAATCGTAACATAAAAATCACTGATATCTGATTTCTTAATGCGCTCCAGATTATTACGTGCTGCTTTTGTCAGCTTACTGTTCCAGTGTTCAATATGCCGTTTAGGAACCTCCTCATTGCCTGCTGCAATACCAAATTTTACTGGCTGAGATTTATAGGGCCATAACAGTTTAATATAGTACGATATCAATAGCGTCGCATGTGTACAATCACTAACAAAAAAAAGTTCATCGCCCATTCTGTAATTAATATAGCTGAAGTTAAGGGATTGCGTCCATTGTTCGATACTTTCTGTCATCCCTTCGAGAGCTTTACTGATGTCATCTGTATTATTCAGCTGTGTACTATTTGAAACGTCCATAATAAATATAGAAAGCATAATACCCCTCCAAAATTCGGTTATATAACCGAATTTTTAAAATTCCGGCTATATAACCGAATTTTATCATGAGCAACGTAAAATCACAAAGATAGTGCATTAAAGATTGAAGTAATAGCCTTAAAAGGAGCCGAACTATAATTATAAATGATTTTTACGGTATGAATATGTTAATATGATGCTTGAGATGATAAAAGAAGGAGAAAACAAATGAAATTTACAACACTTACACGTGAAGCATTCAGTGCTTTCACAGACCAGCATCCAAGTCATTTTACACAGATGGCTGTAAACTATGATCTGAAGATCTCAGAAGGTATAGAGACACATCTGCTCGGTGTGAAAGATGAGAATAATGAAATCATAGCAGCAGGTCTATTTACATCAGTTCCTATAATGAAAATCTTCAAATATTTCTATTCAAACCGTGGTCCTGTCATGGATTATCACAATAGAGAACTCGTCACGTTCTTCTTTAATGAACTTAAGAAGTATATGAAACAGCATAAAGCGTTAAATTTAAGAATAGACCCTTACGTACCATACCAGTTACGTAATCACGATGGGGACATCATCGAAACATATAAGACAGATGATATTTTTGAAATATTGAAATCCCTTGGTTTCAAGCATGATGGGTTTACAACTGGATTTCACCCGATACACCAAATCAGATGGCATTCAGTCCTGGACCTAAAAGGTAAAACTAAGGAACAGCTCATAAAGGATATGGATAGTCTTAGGAAGCGTAATACTAAGAAGGTCATTAAAAATGGTATTAAAGTAAGATATCTGGAAAAAGACGAGCTCCATATTTTCCGTTCATTTATGCAGGATACAAGTGATAAGAAGGATTTCGAAGATCGTGGAGATGAATATTATATCTCAAGATTAGAAAAATTTGGAGATCGTGTGAAGATGCCGCTTGCCTATATTGACTTTAATACTTATATTCCCGAGCTAGAAGCAGAGCTTACAGAAATAGAACGTGCAATAGACAAAGCCAAAGCTGATATCGAGAGTAAACCAGAAAATAAAAAGGCACAAAATAAGTTAGCGGATAACGAAAGACAAAAACAAGCACTTTTAGAGAAACTGAAAGAAGCACAGCAACTGAAAGAAAATCATGGTGACACATTACCGATTGCTGCTGCGTTTTACTTTATAAATCCACATGAAGTAGTTTATTATGCCGGAGGGTCTTCGAATGAATTCAGACATTTCTCTGGAAGTTATGCAATTCAGTGGCACATGATCAACTATGCTATAGATCATGGCATCGACAAATATAATTTCTATGGCATTAGCGGTATCTTCAATGAGGATGCACCTGACGCGGGTGTTATTAAATTTAAAAAAGGTTATAATGCCGATGTCGTTGAGTATATCGGTGATTTTGAACTCCCTGTCAATAAAGGTGTCTATAATATATACAAACGAATCAAGAAATAAGTATTACTGGAGGCAGTATCTATGAAGTTTACAGAATTAACCGTTGAGGAATATGACCAATATATGTGGAAAACTGAGGCGATGAGTCATTATTTTCAAATGAAGGAGAATATAGAAAATCGTGAACAAAAAGGTTATCCCGTTGTATTGCTTGGTGTAAAAGAAGGAGAACGCGTCATCGCTGCAAGTCTCTTCTCGAAGATTCCGATGCTTGGAGGTTATCAGTACTATTCTAATAGGGGACCTGTGATGGACTTCCATGATTCGAAACTGGTTGACTTCTTCTTCAGAGGTCTTGACCATTACTTGAGACGTCATCAGGCAGTATTCGTAAAGATTGATCCTTATTGGATATACAAACGTTATGACAAGGATGTCAATGAAAAGGATGATGCTGCGAACGATGAGATTATTCATCAGCTCAAACAGCTTGGCTATCAGCATAAAGGATTCAAAAGAGGATACTCACCAGATGAACAAGTACGCTGGATGAGCGTCATGTATTTGCATGGAGAGACCCCGCAATCTCTGATGAAACAATTTGATTCCCAAAGAAAGCGCAATATCAAGAAAGCACAAAAATATGGTGTAAAAGTACGAATGCTGCATAAGGATGAACTGAATCTATTTCTTGATCTCTATCGAGAAACTGAAGAGAGAACCGGATTTATATCAAGACCGGATGACTATATGCAAGGATTCAATGATACATATGGAGAAAATATACTACTACCATTAGCGTATATAGACTTAGATGAATATATGCAGCAACTTTCCGAAGAACTTACACAAGCAGAAACTTCACGAGATCAGATGATGGCAAATGAAAATAAGAGCGAAAAGCAACTGACGAAAATTGCGCAGAAAGATCGTGATATCGATCACATAAAACAAGAGCTGCTTGAAATAAGCGAATTGCGAAAAACAGATGGGCAAATACTAGATCTGGCAGCGGGCATGTTCTTCCAGAATCATTATGAAGTGAATTATTACTCAGGGGGTTCAAGCACAAAATATAACAAGTTCATGGGTCCATATGCAATGCATTGGTATATGATCAATTATTGTCTGGACCATGGCTATGACCGTTATAATTTTTATGGTGTGTCCGGAGATTTCACTGAAGACAGCGAAGATTATGGTGTATATCGTTTTAAACGTGGGTTTAACGCACAGATTGAGGAGCTCGTCGGTGACTTTATAAAACCAATCAATAAAACTAGATACAATGCATATCAGCTATTAACAAATGCGCGTACTAAAGCTGCACAAATAAAACAACGTATAAAAAAGTAATCACTTTAAGTGATTACTTTTTTATATATTTTAGTTTACATAATATATATTATCAGAAGTTATAGATTAGAAACAAACCAGAACCTACTCGTTCTGGTTTAATGCTCTTTTTCATGACGTTTTATAGATTCCATCTCTGATCGATTCTGTATATCATCATAACGTTTCTGTTCATCTAATGCTTGTTGTTTCATGCATTTTGCTTTTCTATGATCGCGTGTCACATACCAGAAAATGATGCTTAAAATTAATGCAATCACAGACAGAAATACAGCATATCCTAACAAGGGCTGATATTTGATGGCATAAAAATTAGGTAAAATAAACGCAGCAATCGCTAAAGCTAAAAACGTTAGAACCGGTGCGAAAATAAATTTTCCCATCAACAATCCAAATAGTATTGAAATAACAACCATTCCTACAATTGAAATCAATAAAAAGTTTGGGATTTCATAAAAACTAATATCTCCTACTATAAACATCCAGTCACTCCTTTATCATTTATTTAATACTTTTAGTATTATATCCAATTTGTCGCTAAATATAACATAAAATCATAAATAAACGAACTTTCTAAATTATTAGAATAGTAGTACAATGAGAGTGTTAATTTAAAAATGAAAGGAAGATGATTTATGGGATTACCATCAAGAAGTGAAGTTAATGTGTCAGAAACATGGGATTTATCTCCCCTATTTAAAGATGATGCTTCGTTTTATCAAGCGTTAGAACAAGCAGTAGAAAATGCACGTGAATTCAACAAGAAATATAAAGGTAATTTAAACAACGCAGACATAATCCATGAAGCGTTAGATACATATGCAGAGCTTAATATCGTATTAGATACTTTAGGAAATTATGCAAACTTGCAGTTCAGCACAGATCAGACAAACCCCGATGCCGGAAAACTATATAGCAAATTTTCTTCAAGTTACGGTAAGATTGCAAGCGAGCTTACATTTTTAAATTCGGAACTTATAGCAAAAGAAGAATCAGAGCTTATAACTTTGAAAGATACCCTGCCATATAGTCGTTTCTTTGAAAAATTAATTAAAGCGAAACCATATGAATTACATCCAGAGGTTGAAAAGGCTTTAGCATCGTTCTCTCCAGTGTTTAATGCTCCTTATAATTTATATGATACGACTAAAATGCAGGATATCGATTTCGGTACATTTGAAGCACACGGTAAGACGATACCGATGAGTTATGTTTCGTTCGAAGGTGAACTAGAAGTTGATAATGATACAGAAGTTAGACGCAACGCCTTTAAAGCTTTCTCTAATACTTTGAGAAGGTACGAACACACTACAGCAAAGACTTATGATACACAAGTGCAGCAGGAAAAGATTGAATCTGAATTAAGAGGATATGATTCAGTCATTGACTTCCTGTTACATGATCAGGAAGTGTCACGTGATCTATACAATCGCCAAATTGATTTAATAACGAAAGAACTTGCTCCACATATGCGTCGTTATGCAAAACTGATACAAAAAGCAAATAAACTTGAAACAATGAAATTTGAAGACTTAAAAATTTCATTGGATGAGTCATCTGAACCAGATATTACAGTAGAAGAATCACGTGATTACATTAAGAAAGCACTTTCTGTAATGGGCGAAGAATATATGCAGCTCGTGAACGATTCTTATGACAAACGCTATATTGATTTTGTACAGAATAAAGGGAAATCTACTGGTGCTTTTTGTGCAAGTCCATATGCTACGAATCCGTTTATCTTAATTTCATGGACGTCTAAAATGACTGAAGTATTTGTGTTAGCACATGAATTAGGACATGCTGGTCATTTTAACTATGCGAATAATAACCAGAATATATTTGATGCTAACTGCTCGCTGTATTTTGTAGAAGCACCAAGTACGATGAATGAAATGCTTATGGCAAATTACTTATTAAAAGAATCGGATGATCCTAAGTTTAAACGCTGGGTGATTGCATCGATTATCTCTAGAACGTACTATCACAATTTTGTGACACACTTGTTAGAAGCGGCATATCAACGTGAAGTCTATAATCGCGTAGATGCAGGTGAATCGCTTACTGCCCCACTTCTTAATGAAATAAAGCGTAACGTCATTTCAGATTTCTGGGGAGATGCTGTGGAAATTACTGAAGGTGCGGAACTGACATGGATGCGTCAACCTCACTATTATATGGGGTTATATCCGTATACGTATTCTGCAGGACTAACGATTGCGACACTTATGTCTAAACGAATATTAGAAGAAGGACAACCTGCTGTAGAAGCTTGGACTGAAGTATTAAAGGCTGGTGGCTCTAAAGCTCCTGTAGAACTTGCCAAAATGGTCAATATTGATTTAACTACGGATGCCCCACTTAAAGAAACGATTGCTTATATCGGAAGTCTCGTTGATGAACTTGAAAAGCTAACAGAAGAAATTGAGAATTAATAAAGGACTGATGTGTAATGTCTAAACAAAAAGTAGTTGTCATTACTGGTGATCAGAGTGGTATCGGTAAATGTATTAAAGAAAGTTTTGAAAAAATTGGCGCAATTGTATGTGGTATCGATATACAGGAAGGAAGTTTTTATCACGGTGATATCGCTGATGAGAAGGTACTGGAAGCATTTGTGTCGAAAGTAATAACACACTACCAAAAAGTAGATATTATTATTAATAACGCATTACCAGCTATGAAAGGTATTGATGATTGTACATATGAAGAATTTCAACATGCGCTTTCAGTCGGTGTAACTGCCCCATTCTATCTTGTGAAGTTATTGAAACCTCATCTAAGTGAAGGTGCGTCAATTGTAAATATCAGCTCTACTCGTGCAGCGATGAGTCAAGCTCAGACTGAAAGTTACAGCGCAGCAAAAGGCGGTATTCATGCGCTTACCCATGCACTGGCAGTGAGTTTAAGCGGCATTGCGCGTGTAAATGCTATCAGTCCGGGGTGGATTGACACTACAAATACAATCTATAAAGGTGCAAATGCGTACCAGCACCCTGCAGGTCGTGTTGGTAAACCTGAAGATATTGCGGAAATGGCCAAATTTCTATGTTCAGAAGCAGCAGCATTTATAACAGGCGAAAATATTACGATTGACGGTGGTATGAGTAAATTAATGATTTATCACAATGACCAGGGATGGTCATTACAATAAAAATAAAAAAACGGCTGAATTGAAGTGCACCCCTAAAGTTGAACCTTAAAATTCAACTTTAGGGGTGTTTATTTTGAATAAAAAGCATGATCTTGATTTTAAATTAAAACTAATCAAAGAATATAAAGAAGGAAATATTGGTTATGATTCATTAAGTAACAAATATGATATCGATCCTTCACAACTAAAAACATGGACTTACCAATTTGATACCTTCGGTATTGACGGTCTTATATCCAGTATGACCAGAAAGAAATATTCAACAGATGAAAAATTAAGAATCATTCAGTATAGAATTACTAATCAACTTTCATATAAAGAAACTGCTAGAATCTTTGATATTACTAATCCTACTTTAATAGCTCAGTGGCAGATGAAATACAATCAATATGGTATCCTAGGTTTAGAATCAAAACCGAAGGGTCGTGCGTCTAAAACTATGAAAAATAAAAAGGTTGATAACACTAGTTTAAACGAAAGTGAACGACAAGAATTAATACGCTTACGTGAGGAAAACAGGAGATTAGAAATCGCAATTGCTCTCGAAAAAAAGTTACAATCCTTAGCTCGAAAAAATCAAACAAAGAAATAGTAGCTGCTATTATTGAGTTAAGGAATGAATCTAACTATAAGTTAAAAGAAATATTATCAGTAGCTATGATAGCGAAAAGTGTATACCATTATTGGAAATTACGACTTAGTGTCACTAAACATAAAGACAATTATTTAATTACTTTGATTAAAGAAATCATTAACAAACATAAAAATAGGATAGGTTATCGTACAGTAACCGACGAACTAAGAGAGTTAGGTTTTGTAGTTAACCATAAAAAAGTTCTTAGAATAATGAGAGAAAATAATTTACTTTGTACAAAGTTTAAGCATAGAAATAGAACATATAAGTCGTACAAAGGGAAAGTTGGCAAAACAGCTAAGAATAAATTGAATCGCAGATTCGTAACTAATCGCCCATATCAAAAATTACTTACTGATGTAACACAATTCAACATTAAAAATGGAACTAAGCTATATCTGTCAACAATTTTTGATGTATGTTCGAAAGAGATTATTTCTTATTCAATTAGTAAGCGTCCAACATTGGAATTCGTTATGGAATCATTGTTAAAAGCAATTAATGTAATTCCGAGACCTTCCCTATAGAACTACAATCCATTCCGATCAAGGGTGGCAATATCAGCATAAATCTTGGGTACAATCTTTGAAAAAGAATAGAATTATTCAAAGCATGTCTAGAAAAGGTAATTGTCTTGATAATTCTCCGATGGAGAATTTCTTTGGTATTTTAAAACAAGAAATGTTTTATGGAGAAACATTTGATTCTTATGATGAACTAGAAGAGGAGATTATTGACTATATGGAGTATTATAATTTAGTCAGAAAGAAGAGAAAATTAAAAAGCAAGACTCCTGTAGAATACAGAAATCTTGCTTTAATGAAAGTAGCTTAATAAAAAGTTCAACTTTTTGGGTTCACTACAAATCAGCCGTTTTTTTATTGATTTAATTTAATTTTATCGGGTTCAATAGTAATGCGCTTATTCTTATATAATCTGCCGATTGCGCGTTTAAAGCTACCTTTGCTCATATTAAATACTTCTTTAATCGCTTCAGGATCTGATTTATCAGAAAACGGAAGCTCCCCGCCATACTCATTCAGCATCGTTAAGATCATTTCAGAATCATCATCCATACGTTCATGCGCAAGTGGTAAAAATGAGCCGTTTAATATCCCATCTTCTTTATGACCAATGATACGTACTTCTACAGCTTCACCAAGACGTGGTTCGCTACGTCGTTCTGATTCATGTACGAAGATTTTATACCCTTCTTTTGATAGTAAAAATGTGCCGACACGTAAGAGTCGATAAGGATGTGCTGTAATCGTTGTATGAAGTAATGTTTCAGGCGCCGCTGTATACATCGTATCTACAATCGTTTCACTTGCAAGACGACCATATAACTGATCATTTCGGTCAACGCGTAAACATGCAAATACTTCATCTCCTGCCTCAGGCCACACTTCTTTTAATTTGGGAAGATCTTCCCAAGGGATGATGATCTCACGTGGTATACCGATATCTACGGTTACACCATCACGGTCTTTTTTGATAACCTTTACCCAATCATAACGATCTGTTGAGATATCAGGTATGTTTTGTGTTGCAAATAGATCGCCAGTACGACCTGGATAAACGAAAAATGAATAATCTTCGCCGATTTCTAGCTCATCACCCTCTAATACTTCAGATGCATTGAGCTTTACTTCTTCGCTGTTTGGTCCTAATAAATAATAAGTAGATCCTTCTAAACGGTCTACACGAAGGAAGTCGATACTTCCTGATAATTGTTTTTGTTCCATATGTCTCTCCTTTAAGGCTCTGCCTTTATCAATTACTTATTATAACACATAATTAAAATATAGTCTGTTAATGTATAAATGTACCGGAAAGCATGCTATTATTGAATATGGAATGCAAATTTGTTATCCAAATATGGTATAATTTACGCGAAATAATTATAAAGGAGATCATACATGTTACAAGTATCTAATGTAAGTTTACGTTTCGGCGATAGAAAGTTATTCGAGGATGTAAACATTAAATTTACTCCAGGCAACTGTTATGGTTTAATCGGTGCAAATGGTGCCGGAAAATCAACTTTTTTAAAAATCCTATCTGGTGAAATTGATTCACAGACAGGCCACGTTTCATTAGGAAAAGATGAGCGTTTATCTGTTTTAAAACAGGATCACTTTGCTTATGAAGAGGAACGCGTATTAGACGTCGTACTTCGTGGGAACGAAAGATTATGGACTGTAATGAAGGAAAAAGATGAAATCTACATGAAACCTGACTTTTCGGATGAAGATGGTATGCGCGCAGCTGAACTTGAAGGCGAATTTGGTGAAATGGGAGGCTGGACTGCAGAAAGTGATGCACAAGTATTACTCTCTGGACTCGGTATTAAAGACGATCTGCACGAAAAGAAAATGTCAGAGCTTGAAAACAATCAGAAGATCAAAGTGCTCTTAGCACAGGCACTATTTGGTGAACCTGATGTATTATTACTGGATGAGCCGACGAACGGGCTTGATATCCCTGCCATCAGCTGGTTAGAAGAATTTTTAATCAACTTTGAGAACACTGTGATCGTAGTATCCCATGACCGTCACTTCTTGAACAACGTATGTACGCATATTGCTGATCTTGACTACGGTAAGATTAAGATCTATGTTGGTAACTATGACTTCTGGTATCAGTCGAGTGAACTTGCACAGCAAATGTTACAGGATTCAAACAAGAAGAAAGAAGAAAAAATTAAAGAACTTCAAGATTTCGTTGCACGTTTCTCAGCAAACGCATCAAAATCTAAGCAAGCAACGAGCCGTAAGAAGATGCTTGAAAAAATTGAACTTGACGACATCCAGCCATCAAGTCGTAAGTACCCATTCGTTAACTTTAAACCTGAACGCGAAATCGGTAATGAGCTGCTTCAAGTGCAAGGATTATCAAAATCAATTGATGGCGTTAAGGTCTTAGATAACATTTCATTCACAATGAATCCAAATGATAAAGCTGTGCTTGTCGGTGATTCAGAGATTGCTAAGACAACATTACTAAAAATCTTGGCCGGAGAAATGGAGCCTGATGAAGGTACTTATAAATGGGGTGTCACTACAAGTCAGACGTATTTACCAAAAGATAACTCTGAATACTTTGATGGCAAAAACATTGACCTTGTAGAATGGTTACGTCAGTATGCTCCACCAGAAGAACAAACTGAAACATTCTTACGTGGTTTCCTAGGACGTATGCTTTTCTCAGGTGAAGAAGTTCGCAAGAAAGCAACCGTATTATCAGGTGGAGAGAAAGTACGTTGTATGTTAAGTAAGATGATGTTGTCTAGTGCAAACGTATTATTATTAGATGAACCAACAAACCACCTCGACTTAGAAAGTATCACTGCAGTAAATGATGGCCTTAAAGCATTTAAAGGCTCAATCATCTTTACTTCACATGACTTTGAATTCATCAATACTATCGCTAACCGTGTCATCGACTTAAATGTAACTGGTGGTCTATCAAAAGAGATCACTTATGAAGAATACTTAAAGGAACAAGGCGTATTAAAATAATTTTCTAAAAATACTTTACAATTCAGAATACTTTTTGTATGATTATATTCATAACTTAATAAAGAAACAGATGAGGCGCATCAATCATGAGTACATAACTACCCTACTGCAATAAGTTATGGAAAGGGTGCGATGCCGAAACGCTATATTATGTTGCAGCATATATAGTGTTGGATTCACAGGTTAAGAGCTAGGAATCTGTCATTATATTACTATAATGGAGTGCATCGCTTGTATATAAACGTTAACAAGCCCGGAGCATATCCGGGCTTGTTTTTTTGTTGCAGATGCCATAGGGGGATTTTAATTGCATAATCAAATAACTCAATCAAACATTCGTATATTAAAGTTTGGAGGTACATCAGTTAGTGATTTCGATAAGATTAGCACAGTCGCTAATTACTTAAAGGAACGCACAGAAAATAATGAAAAACTAGTTGTCGTCGTTTCTGCAATGGGAAAAACTACAGATGACCTTATGAGAAATGTCAGTTCAATCTCTAGTACACCGAAAGAAAGTGCATTAGCGATGCTGCTTACTACTGGAGAACAGCAGACCATCTCTTACTTATCGATTATATTGCATGATCTACACGTTGCATCTATTGCGATGACCGGTAGTCAGGCGGGCATTCGCACGAAAGGACATTATCTTAAAAGTAAGATTACTGAAATTAATGATCAGAAGCTCATTGAAAATTTCAAATCACATGATGTTATCATTATCGCAGGGTTTCAAGGTATAAATGAACAGGATGAAATTACTACGCTCGGCCGTGGTGGTAGTGATACTACGGCGGTAGCACTAGCAGCAGCGTTAAGCGCTCCTTGTGAAATTTATACAGACGTTACAGGTGTCTTTGGAACAGACCCACGTATCTATCCTGAGACAAGACATATAGATGAGTTAAGCTTTGAAGAGATGATGGAACTCTCCTCTCTCGGATCTGGAGTACTTGAGACAAGAAGTGTTGAAATTGCTAGAAACTATAATATTCCGATTTATCTCGGAAAAACTTTATCGAATGAGAGAGGAACCTGGATTATGCCAAAAGACCAAATACTCGAGAAAAAAGCAGTGACTGGTGTCGCCTTAGATAACGATATGGAGTATGTGACACTAAGCTACCCGATGAATGATACGAAATTATTAAATCAATTATTTGATGAATTAGAACAAGAAGAAGTCAATATCGATATGATATCTCAAATCGTAAACTTAGATGGCCTTCAAATTTCATTCACAATGAAAGACACAGATAAGTTACAGATTGAACGTATTTTTAATAGATTAAGTACAAACTACCCGGCTATCAGCCATCAGTCGCGTTCAACGTATGCAAAGCTTTCTGTTATCGGTTCAGGTATGAGAGATATGAGCGGCGTTGCATCAAAGGTATTTAAATCATTGATTCATAATGAAATCCCCTTCTATCAGGTAACAACAAGTGAAATATCAATTTCATATGTTATAGATAAAGAAAACGGTGAACATGCAGTACAGTCATTATGTAAAGTATTTAATATATAAAATTAAGGAGAGTCAATTATGTATAAAATTGCAGTTGTAGGTGCTACAGGTTTAGTCGGACAAAAAATGCTTGAAGTTTTAGAAAGAAAGCAGATTCCATTTAATGAACTCGTATTATATTCCTCACCGCGTTCAGCCGGTAAATCTATGGAATATCAAGGCAAGACTTATACAGTAAGAGCTTTGACTGAAGAAGAAGCAGACCAGAAATTTGATTTTGTGCTTATGAGTGCAGGCGGTGCTACAAGTGAACGTTTTTCACCTATCTTTGAATCAGCAGGCAGCATCGTAATAGATAATTCAAGTGCTTTTAGAATGCATGAGGATATCGACCTCATTGTTCCTGAAGTTAATTCACCTAAACTTAAACGTAAAATTATCGCTAATCCGAACTGTTCTACGATTCAGTCTGTCGTACCTCTTAAACCACTGCAAGATAAATATGGTATTAGACGCGTCGCCTACACAACTTATCAAGCAGTGTCAGGAAGCGGTGTCGCAGGCATCAATGATCTTAAAAATGGCGCACAAGGGATTGCACCGACAAACTATCCCCACCCTATCTATAACAATGCTTTACCTCATATCGATGTATTCTTAGACAGTGGATACACAAAAGAAGAACAGAAGATGATTGATGAGACGAAGAAGATTCTTGGATTACAAGATGTAAAGGTGACAGCAACTTGTGTCAGAATCCCAGTTCAGGATAGCCATTCAGTTGCAATCAATGTCACACTTGATAAAGAAGCTACAGTTGAAGAGATAAAACAGCTCTTCGAAAATGACGATTCAGTCGTGCTTATAGATAATCCACAGGACAATGAATACCCTATGGCGATTACAGCGACAGGAACTGATCATGTTTATGTAGGACGAATCAGAAGAGATGACTCATTAGAGAATTCCTTCCATATCTGGTGTACTGCCGATAACCTTCTAAAAGGCGCAGCACTGAATGCGGTTCAAATTCTAGGACAGATTCATACGCATCAATTAAATCGATAAGGAGTGAAATTATGAACGTACACTTTAAAGGAACAGGTGTTGCAGTAACTACTCCATTTAATGGACAAACGATAGATTACAGATTATTCGAAGAACATTTAAATTTTCTTATCAATAATAATGTTGAAGCATTAATAATTAATGGGACAACGGGTGAAGGTTCTACATTAACAGAAGATGAAAAACTTAAAACTATTGAAATAGCAGTACGCGTTGCACATGGTAGAGTTCCTGTAATTGCTGGTACCGGAACAAATAATACGCAGGCATCAATAGATCATTCATTAAAGGTCAAAACTTTAGGAGTTGATGGTATCATGCTGATTACGCCTTACTATAATAAAACAAGTCAGCGTGGCCTCATTGCCCATTTCACCACAATTGCAGATGCTGTAGAATTGCCAGTATTACTCTATAATGTACCCTCCAGAACCAATATGACGATAGAACCAGAAACTGTCGCAACCTTAGCGGCACACCCTTATATATACGGTATAAAAGACGCAACAGGTGATATGAACTATATGAAAGCATTAAAATCTGCGGTCTCTGATGACTTCGCATTGTATAGTGGTAATGATGATAGTGTCCTGCCATTTTATGAAGCGGGTGGCGACGGCGTAATTTCAGTTATTGCAAATGTGATACCAGCAGAGTTCAGTGATGTTTACCGAATATATCAGGTTGATCGCAATCAAGCTGAGCATCAGTTCAATAATGTGCTGCCCCTCATAGATGCATTATCTGTAGACGTCAATCCTATACCGATCAAAGCACTGGTCACTTATATCGGTTATGCGAATGGTGAATTACGATTGCCTTTAGTTCCGATGTTAGAACAAGATACAAAACAGCTGATTGAAGTATATAATCGTATTGCTAAAGGAAGTGATCTTTCATGAAGATTATTTTAAATGGTTACGGAGCTATGAATCAACGTGTGGCACATCTATCTGAGAATAGAGGACATGAAATAGCAGGTATAATATTAAGCAAAAAAAGGTCAGTACCCTACCCTGTCTATACATCAGACAAATTAGAAACACTTCCAGAAGCTGATGTTATCATAGACTTTTCTAATCCAGCCTTATCTATTCCATTATTAAAAAGTGATGTCGATACTCCTATCGTTATGGCTACAACAGGAGAGAAAGAATCAATTATCGAGCTGCTAAAATTAAAAAGTGTGCACTCTCCTGTATTTTTCAGTGCAAATATGAGTTACGGTGTCCATGTACTCACGGAACTCGTTAAATATGCAGTACCGTTGTTAACGAATATGGATATCGAACTGATTGAACGTCATCATAATAAAAAGGTTGATGCGCCAAGCGGGACACTCGTTAAACTTTTAGATGCAATTACTTCAGAACGTTCATTAAACCCCGTTTATGATCGCACAGACGTTCATACCCCACGTAATAAGGATGATATTGGTATCAGTGTTGTACGTGGGGGTACAATTGTCGGCGAACACGAAATATTATTTGCAGGACATGACGAAACAATTCAGATTACCCATCAGGCATTAAGTAAAGATATATTCGCCAATGGAAGTATCGATGTTGCAGAGAAATTAATTCAGAAAGAAAAAGGCTATTACACATTTGAAAATTTATAATAAAGGAGCATAATAATGCAGGAATTTACAGCACAGGAAATTATACAATACATTAGTAACTCAGAAAAAAAGACACCAATTAAAGTTTATCTAAATGGAAACTTTTCAGATGTAACTTTTCCGGAGACTATGAAAGTATTTGGATGCGAGACATCAAAAACAATTTTCACTGAACTGTCAGAGTGGGAAAAGTTCTACGAAAATAATAAAACACTTGTGATTGATGTTGAAATTGAATATGACAGAAGAAACTCAGCAATTCCATTGATTGATCAGACAAAAGTTAACGCTAGAATTGAACCAGGAGCTTTCATTCGTGAACATGCAGTCATTCATGATAATGCAGTTATCATGATGGGTGCAACGATTAATATCGGTGCTGTCGTGGGAGAAGGAACAATGATTGATATGAATGCCACGCTTGGTGGTCGTGCAACAACTGGTAAGAATGTTCATGTTGGTGCAGGTGCAGTACTTGCTGGCGTAATTGAACCTCCAAGTGCACAACCAGTGATCATAGAAGACGATGTACTTATCGGAGCAAATGCCGTTGTACTAGAAGGTGTACGTATCGGCAAAGGTGCAGTTGTAGCAGCTGGAGCGATTGTTACTGAAGATGTCCCTGCTGGTAGTGTAGTAGCTGGGACACCTGCTAGAGTAATTAAGCAAGCTCATGAAGTAGAAGGCAGTAAGATTGAGATTGTACAGGCATTAAGACAGTTAAAGAAATAGCAGAAGGCTAATTGTGCTTGTCACAATTAGCTTTAAATTTTATGAGGTGAAACAATGGAATTAGATTATATTACACATATTAGACGCACATTGCATATGTATCCAGAATTAGGATTTGAAGAATACAAAACAACAGAATTAATCAAATCAGAACTTAATAAAATGGGAATCGCTTATGATTCTCCCCTAGGTACTGGTTGTGTTGCTTATATTAAAGGTACAGGAACATCTTCAATTGCTTTTAGAGCAGATATTGATGCTCTGCCGATTCATGAAGAAAATGATGTGCCCTACCGTTCTCTACGTGATGGAGTAATGCATGCTTGTGGACACGATGGTCATACGACAATGCTACTCGCATTAATACGACGCATTAAACAAAGCCATGATATTACACCGTTAAATTCAACTGTTTACTTTATATTTCAGCCATCTGAAGAGTCAGGTGCTGGCGCTCATCATCTACTGAATGCATATCAATTTGAAATTCAGCCTTCATATATATTCGGATTACATATGCAGCCCGATAACGATGAAGGTACATTATTAAGCAGACCTGGTGCATTAACTGCCAGCGCAACTGAATATCGTTTCTTTATTAATGGCACATCGAGTCATGTTGCCAACAAAGAACAAGGACATTCGACTGCTGAAGCCTTGACGATGATACTCAATCAACTCTCTCAAATCCAGCATTATCATCTTCCAGGCTTAAAGTCGAATATCATCCATATCGGTAAATTGCATGCAGGTGAAGCAATCAATACAGTGCCTAGCAATGGTTACTTAGAAGGTACAATCAGAACATACGATATGGACAATCTAGCAGTTATTAAACAACAGATGGATCATATTGCAACCTCTGCTCAGTTAATTACCGGTTGTACAATAGAGGTTAAATTTGCGGAAGGGTATCCTCCAACGATAAATAACGAGTTAGCATATGCATTCATGAGCGAAGCTTTGATTGATAGTAAAATCAATAGAATAGAAAAAGAAGAACCTTATTTATTTGGAGAGGATTTCTCTTTCTACGGAAAAATCATACCCAGCACCTTCGCATTTTTAGGGTGCAGAAACGAAGATAAACATTTTGTTACAGGGCTTCATACGTCGACGTTCAACTTTGATGAATCAGCACTGATATATGGGATTGACGTTCTGGAAGCAATTTTTAACAGATTTGAGGGATCAAAATGACTGCGCGATGGACTGTAGATCGTACTAAGTTTGTGGAAAATGTGAAATCCGTGAAGAGCAATACTCCTGTAATGGCCGTCGTAAAGAACAATGCCTATCATTATGGACTGGAATTTGCAATAGATGCATTTCTACAAGCTGGTATTACAACTTTTAGTACAACGAATTTAAATGAAGCAATTCTCATAAGAAAAATAGCACCCGAAGCTACTATATTTTTGATGAATCCTGTTACTCAATTCAACGACTTAAGACAATATGATATTCAAATGACGTTACCTTCTCTAGCATTCTATCATAAGTATCAGACTGAATTAGATGGGATATCAGTACATCTCGAATATGAAAATCTTCTCCATCGCTCTGGATTTAAAACATTTGAAGAAATGAAAGCTGTAATTGATGACAATAATCAGTTACCTGTTCACTTACAGATGAATATTAACGGGATATGGACACATTTCGGTTATGCCGATGAATTTGATGTTACGGAATACGAAAATGAAAAAGAAGCCTGGTTAAAAGGATTGAAATGGATTTCTGAGTATCATGCTTTTGAAATGATCCATAGTCAAAATAGCGCTAGCTTTATGAGAGATAGCCTATTTGATGATCATACACATGTCAGAATTGGCATTATTCTTTATGGAAGCAGACCCTATGCATCATTAGACGAATCTGTTACCCACCAATCATTGACTGTTAGTGCAAATGTAATTCAAGTAAGAAATATATCAAAGGGAGAATCTGCAGGATACAGCTTCGCCTTTACAGCAGAGAAAGAAACGAAGCTTGCTGTAGTAGATATCGGTTATGGTGATGGCATATTGAGGACGAGAAGTAAGCATGACTGCATCATCAAGGGTAAACGTCATCCTATCCGCGCTTTGATGATGAGTCATATGTTTGTAGAAGTAGATGATACAGTGCAAGCTGGAGATGAAGTAATATTATATAGTAACGAGATTAGAATCGATGCGTTCACTTTTAAAGGTGTCGGAGCAAATTCTGAACAGCTCAGTGCACTGAACCATCATTCATTAAAAAAGGAGTATATCAATGACATTAACGTATATCAATAATCAACTTACAATCAACGGACATAATATTCGACAAATTACTGAAGAATATGGTACCCCACTATTTATCTACGATGAGGATGAAATACGTAATCAATGCAGAAGATTTCATAGTGCATTAAAAGCATCTGGATTAAACTACACAATCTCTTATGCTTCTAAGGCATTTACATCTGTTCAGTTATTTAATTTAATGAATGAAGAGCATATGGGACTTGATGTCGTTAGTGAAGGAGAACTATTTACAGCACTACATTCTAAAATTTCACCTTCACAGATCCATTTTCATGGAAACAATAAAACAGATCGAGAAATTAAATACGCGATTGAGTCAGGGGTTGAATATTTTGTTATCGATAGCCTTGATGAAATCGAACGCATCAATGATATTGCGCGTTCATTAGAACAAACTGTAAAAGCAGTACTACGCATTAATCCTGGCGTTGAAGCTCATACGCATGAATTTATTCAGACTGGCCAGGAAGATAGTAAATTTGGTTTAAGTATCAGACATGGACTAGCAATAGAAGGCGTAAGACAAATTGAAGCCGCACCTCATATCGAATTCAAAGGCGTTCATTTCCACATTGGATCACAAATATTTGAGTCTACGGGCACAATCAAGACGATTGAACTTGTCATAAACTGGCTGACACAACACAAAATTGAAATTGATATATTAAATATTGGTGGTGGTTTCAGCATCAAATATACTTCAGAAGATATCAGCTACCCTATCGAAGAAGGTATTAAGAGGATAACTGAAACACTAATAAATGAATGTAAGAAACATTCCTATCCTGTACCAGAAATATCATTAGAACCGGGGCGCTCAATCGTTGGTGAAGCTGGTATTACAGTCTATGAGGTTGGTACTGTCAAAGAGATTCCTGATACAAACTGTTATGTATCAATAGATGGTGGGATGAGCGATCACATACGGACAGCATTATATAATGCGAAATACGAACTACTACTTGTAGATCGTAATGAAATACACGATAAAGAAGTAACCGTCGCTGGTAAATTATGCGAATCTGGCGACATTATTATGCGCAATATAATGCTCCCCTCATCAATTAAACGTGGTGATTTGCTAGTGGTTAAAGCGACAGGTGCATATCATTATAGTATGAGTTCTAATTATAACCAGATGTTAAAGCCAGCAGTAATATTTGTCACGAAAGATAACGTACGACAAGTAATAAAAAGACAATCTTTAGAACATCTGACTGCAAACGAAGTTCTTTAATCCCCTATTTATTTTTGGGGATTTTTAAATATAAATAAAAGTTTACATAACATTATTATAATATTTTATAGTTAAAAAATATTAACCCCCAACTAATGTTGGGGGTTAATATTAACGTTCATATATAATTTATTGCATTAAAATTATAATTTGACAACGTTAGCAGCTTGTGGTCCACGGTCGCCTTCAACAACTTCGAATTCCACTGCTTGTCCTTCTTCTAATGATTTGTACCCTTCTTGATTGATCGCTGAGAAATGTACGAATACATCATTTTCTCCTTCGATCTCGATGAATCCAAATCCTTTTTCTGCGTTAAACCATTTTACTGTACCTTGTTTCATAATAAGAAACCTCCACACTATATAATTCAATATGTGATTATTCACATATTACAAAATAAACATGTGCAGTGTATTTCTTATACATCTTCTTACATTTACTTTGTAATATGGAATAATCCTATTGGTTATATAATATTATAAGATACACAACTTAGATATGCAATACAATAAACTGTATATTTTAACTTTTTACAATCTTTAATCTATTGTAACATTAAAGCTTCATCGTGACGACCTGCTTATCTTTAAAGACGATCAGACTGTGAAAGATTTGAATATCATCATCACAGTCTTCACAGTAAATCAGTTCACAGTTATTATAGAATGCATGAATATTATGCTTTCCGATAAGCTCGTTTTTAAATTTTTTTCTTAGCTTATTGAGTTGCTCACTATAATATGTCTCTGTGTCTTTTAACGTACTAAATCTATTAAGTTCTGTCACACAATCCCATAAATCTTCAAAAAGCCACCATCCTTCATATTCTGCTCGAATAGTAACGACCTCATACATGGCATTCACCTCTCCATCACATTATGAATGTCATCATAAAAAAGTTCAAGTAAATGCTATTACCAATGCGATTTATTAGGAGTTTTTTGCATTCTTACTTATAATAATAAATAAGAGGTGACATTAATGAAAACATTGCATATTAAAGTTTTCGGTAAAGTCCAGGGCGTTGGATTTCGATATTTTACCGAAAGACTAGCGCTACAATATCACATTACTGGCACTGTTCAAAATGTAGATGAGCATGTAGAAATCTATGCGACTGGCGATGAAAATTTGTCACAATTTGAACAGGCTGTAATACGCGGTGCATCTCCTATGTCTAAGGTGGAGTCATATACATCAGAAGAAATATCGCCTCAGCAATTCAATAGATTTACAACGCTTAAATAAATGACAAGGATTGATTATATGAAATATAATACCTCCTATATATTAGGTGCAATTTTAGCTATACCCGTTGCGATTATAACTGGTATAATCTCCATGAACATATTTCAATTTGAAATGTGGCTTGATACTTTAATAATGTTTGGATCTTATATCATGACGTTTTTACCTGTACAGCAAAAAGCAGCACATACTTATCTTAAAGAAATTGGCCTATCAAAAAATGATTATAAATACGTTAGGAAACAGTTAAAAATTGCAGAACCAAAAATCAAACACCTATTAGTTCAATACAAGAAAGTCCGCTCATTAAGTGAACTTAAAAATGTTAATGAGATAAATAAACTGGCACGCGTGATTTTTAAGAATGTTCAGAAGTCTCCATCAAAGTTTTTTAATGTGGATAGCTTTTTCTTCTCACATCTCGACAATACGGTCAATTTATTAAATGAATATCTTTATTTGTCAAGAATGCCTCATAAAACAAAAGAGGATCAGCAACTGTTAAATCATGCAAGACTGACGTTAGATGAACTAAAGCGTACATTACAAGCCGATTTACGTGCACTCAACAAAGAGAGTTATGAAACAATGAGAGTTGAAATTAATCTGGCAGATAACTATACAACTAAACAATTATTTGATGACAAACAATCACAGATTGAGCATAAAGAGAAAGCCCCACTTCAATTTAAAAATGCAGTTCACTATGAAGAAGAGAGGAAATAACCATGAGCAATAAAAATTTAACAGACGAACTCGTAAGCAACCCTTTCGAAATTCAGAAAGAAATAATTCCTGAACAACAAAATAATATTACAACGACTTTTGATAACAGTGAGATGTCTATTGAAAAACGTGAACAAATCAATCAGATAAAAAATCAGATTGTACCATTAGATAATGAAAAGCTCTTACTTTATGGCGCAGGTGCACAGCAAAAATTATCTCAGTTCTCACACCAAATATTAGATGAGGTTCAAGGAAAAGATATTGGTTCTATCGGCAATAATCTAGATCAGCTTATGAAGAAGCTTAAAGAAGTTGATCCAGATGAAATACAGAATATCGATAAGAGTAAGGTGAAACGATTATTTAAACGTGTATCAAAATCTGTAAATGAACTTATTTCAAGATATCAATCTGTCGCAAGTCAGATTGATAGAATTTCAGTGGAACTTGATAATTCAAAGAATGTATTAATGCGTGATATCAATATGCTAGATCAGCTATACGATCAGAATAAGGAATATTTTGAAGCGATTGACATGTTCATTATCGCAGCAGAAGAAAAGAGAGATGAAATTAATAATCAACTTCTACCTGAACTTGAGCAAAAAGCGCTGCACACAAATGATCAGATGATTGTTCAGGAAGTTAATGATATGCGACATTATGTCAACAGACTCGATAAAAGAATCTATGACCTTAAACTATCCAGACAAATTACACTGCAGTCTGCGCCTCAAATTCGTATGATACAAGATGTTAACCAAACTTTAGCCGAAAAGATTCAAAGTTCAATTCTCACAAGTATTCCGTTATGGAAGAATCAGATGGCTATTGCAATGAGTCTGCTTCATCAGCAAAAGGCTTCTAAAGCGCAGCAGCAAGTTACAAATACAACGAATGAACTCCTACTCAAAAATTCAGAGATGTTAAAGATGAATACAATTCGTACTGCTGAAGAAAACGAACGTGGCATCGTTGAATTAGAAACTTTAAAGATAACACAGCAAAATATAGTAGATACTATACGTGAAACGATGCATATACAGGCGGAAGGAAAGGAAAAACGACGCAATGCAGAAATAGAGCTCAGCAAGATGGAACAGGATTTAAAAACACAGCTTCTACAACTTCAACAAGAACAAAACCAGAGATATTAATCTCTGGTTTTGTTATGAATATACAATTTTTTCTTTATCCTTACCAATTAAAAGACCAATCACATAACCTACAATTGCAAATAATAACCATTCCATCGATTCCCCTTTAAGCGGTAAGTGATCCATAAATGGTGCAATCTGAAACTGGATTTGTAGTACGGATAAGATTGCAATAATTGTCACGATAAAGATTGGAATCTGCATTGCAAGCTGCGGTGTCGGAATAAACTTAGCTAAGAGCATTGTTAGTAAAAGTGTCATCGCAATTGGATATAGTACCAATAAGACAGGAACACTCATCGCGATTACTGAACTCAAACCTTGATTTGCTAAAACTAAGCTAAACAAGGTAAACACAACTGCATACATTTTATAAGATATTTTTGGAAATATTTCATGAAAATATTCTGATACAGCTACAACTAAACCAGTAGCTGTCGTTAAACATGCAAGTGAAACGATAGCACCAATCAATAGTTTCCCGAAAGTGCCATATGTTGCGTTAGCTACATGTGTTAATAAATAAGTTCCTAAATCTAGCTCGTTATTCGAAATATTTGATAGTTCATCTTGTGTTAAATGATAACGACTGCCTATCCGTACCCAATGAAACATAGATAAATCCTAATGCAATCGCAGCTATAATTCCTGAAAAAGCAGTCTGTTTAAATAAACCTGTCTCCTTCGTGATACCTTTCCCTTTAATCGCAGAAATAACGATTACACTGAACGCAATTGCAGCGATAGCATCCATGGTATTATACCCATTTGTAAATCCAGTGAAGAAACTACGCGTATTACCAGTATAGATATTACTATCAGCTGTTACTGGAGATTCATCAGATAATAGCATAAACCCTTTAATAACTAATGCAATAATTGAAACGAGCAGTAATGGTGTTAATATGGAGCCAATTCTATCCACCATCTTGGACGGATTGATTGATAACCATAAAGTAATTCCAAAGAAAATTAAAGTGAAAATAAATAAAGACATTGCGGATGGTTTATCTAAGAATGGCACAACTGCCATCTCGTAAGAAGTAGCACCTGTACGAGGAATCGCAAAAAGCGGTCCAATCGTCAAGTAAATTGCAACTAAAAAGATGACACCGAACGTAGGATTAATCTTCTTTAATGCACCTTTATACCCATCCTCATCTAATGACCCTACAATGATGCCTAATAAAGGTAATCCCACGCCAGTTATCACAAAACCAAAGATTGCTGGCCAGAAGAACTGTCCGCTAGAAAAACCTAAATTCGGAGGGAAAATTAAGTTTCCTGCACCAAAAAATATTGCAAATAGCATAAAACCCACGATCCAAGTGTTCTTATTCATATAAAACCTCCTATTGATTAATAAAAATTATAATAACACTTTAAACCGTTGAAAACAAGCAAGTTTTTATATTTTCTGAATATTTTAAAATTGTTTCATGCTTTGCAGCAATAACGTTTTTAGTAAAGGCTGAATAATGCTTGGTAGCTTTTCCACTCCTTCCACAAAAATACAGTAGTCATTATAGATATTACGCACAGTTGCACGTGTATTATCATCTATAACTGACTGACTCAAAAAGATATTGATGACGTATACATTTTCTTTTCTGAGAGCAACGACGGCATCATGTGTATCAATAATTCCATTCGATTCATAATCAAATGCAGATGGCTCACCATCTGAAAATACAATTAAAAACTTCTGTTTTTCATTTCTTTGCTTCAGCATTTGTCCAGCAACTCTAATTGCAAGCCCATCACGATTATCTTCTCCATTTTGAAAACTCACAATATTTGCTGAGTAATTATCATTTAATGCATGTTCATAAGGAATAATATGTTCAAAATAATTTGGTTGATTATATTGATCCGCTTCAAATCCATCTTCATTGAACGCGATAATTTCATGATTTATCATAAGCTGCATGAGTGTCTCATGAAATAACACAATCCCTTTCATCGTTTCTACCATTTTATCTTCCATACTGTAAGAGGCATCAACAAGCAGCATAAATGTAGCATCAAGTTTGTAAGACGCCTGATCCTCTTTATAGAATACACGTTTTTTATCATCCAGGAACCAGGTAGTGAGTTTGCGACTTAGCTTCCCTTTGCTTAAATTCATACGGGCAGATGTCTGTTCGTGTTCAATACTTTTATTAATCACATTTACTAAAGATTTTATTTCTTTATTCACTTCATCTTTGTACAAATTGTATGTTGCTCTGCTGGACTCATTCTGTTCACTGTTTTTCCATATAATTTCAGTGTATTTATTCTCTTCTCCGACAAATTCACTGATATCATTACCGTGAGCATCTACTTGAGGAGGCGATGCTTTCCCTTTAGCCATCAACATCTCTGTGATGTCATCACCTGCATCCCCTTGCCTGTCATTCTCTTTAATATTGTTACTATTTGATCCTTCTGTTACTTCTGTTTCCAGATAAGCACCGTTCTCTGTCTTTATATCTTTTTGTTTCGTCTGAACATGCTCTGATGCTTCCATATCATCAACATCCTGGTGCGCTTTATCCATATTGGCCTTCTTATAGGCATGTGCATTCATAAAGGCATTTTTAGGGATATGATAATATTCATTGAGCATATCCTGATGGATGACTTGCTCTAGTATATAATAAACTCTATTTGCAAGATTCATACTGTCATATGTATTATTCAATGTAAATGCATCCTGCAATGCGAGTTGCATAGCAAGTTCAGTTTCCGGCTTATAGTATGACGTAAATGACAATGCATTTTCCATAAGTAATGCATGCTCAACTTGTAGAAATAATTCATCCGTAGGCATGGCCTTTGTTCTATAAAAATCAATCTGACCTTCATTGTCTTTTATTTTTTCTTTTACACGTACAGTAAAGAATTTATTTGTAAATGGACGGCTTTTTCTGATAAGGTGCATCAATCGGTATTCTTCAATCATCATAAATAACTGCTGAAATAATGATGGGTATCTTACATCTTCTTCTATAATCTCTTTTACAGCATCAAGTGCTATATATTGAAATCCATAGGCATATAATATACAGTCACTCTTTAATAATTTTATAACTTCCTCTTCTTTGCGATGTTTCCACTTAAATGATACGTTAATCGTATTTTCAACCAGATCATAATAGGCAAATTTCTGAAAATCAACTTTCACTTCATTATCTTCGAGCAACAATTGTGCAAGGTCTGTTAATGTCATAATTAATGAAGGATCAACAACTTCATCATTAAAAAGTATAAACTTTTCACTCATTAGAAATTCAGTTCCAGTGCATTTTGAATCGCATTCTGTTCACGCTCATCATCTAATTTGTCAATGATAGCTCGTTTTGCTGCACGCCCGACTGGCATCACTGTCGTTAGATCACAAAAATCTAGTAACGCACGTATTGAGCTCGCTTCTTCACTAATTTGACCTTGACTCGCCATTGTAATTAAATCATGGTTAAACTTTATGATCTGATCGATTAACTGCTCATCTTCAAGTAATGTCTGTTCTTTAATTACAGCTTTTAATATGTCACCAGAAATATAATCCATATCTATCACAACAAATCGGTTTTTCAATGCTTCGTTCATCGGTAATGTCCCTACATATCCGACATTAATCGCAGCGATCACCTTAAAGTTTTCATGGGCTGTAATTACTTCTCCTGTAAAAGGATTTGTAATCGTCTTACGATAATCAAGAACACCATTTAAAATTGGTAGAGTTTCAGGTTTTGCCATATTAATTTCGTCGATATAAAGAATATTACCTTCTCGCATCGCTTCAAGTACAGGCCCGTCAACAAAGACAATTTGACTTTCTCCGTCTATATTTTCAATAGTCTTATATCCTAATAAGCTTTCTGCATCCAGATCAACAGAACAGTTGATGCTATTCATCTTTAACTTTAATTCATCCTTTAAAGTTTCAGCTAATTTTGTTTTACCTGATCCTGTCGGCCCTTTTAGCAGTACATTTTTCTTCAGCTTCAACATGATCAATGCATCTTCTTTTATACTCGCATCACTATTTTGGTATTTAATCATTATATTCATCCTTTCAAATTATCCCATAAAAAAATAGAGGATTTGCATCCTCTATTATACTATATTGTATCCTTTTATTAAACGGGTCTGTACTATACCTCAATATTGAAGAACAAATAAATTAATCAGCTGTATCATCTCTGTTATCAATCTGTACTACTGTACTTCTTTAAAGTAATCTTTATAGTAGCCGCCTACTTTACCACTATTATCTCTGATATGATAATACTCTTCCGTTTCATTGACAACATCATAAACTTTTCCGACAGTCAGCATATCACTTACTTTATATTTTTTTGCATCTACATTAATAACTTCAACGTGCTTAATCGCTTCTTTGTTTTGCCATTCTTCATGTAACATAATCATTCTCCTTTTATAATAATTTCTTGATATTTACTGCTTACAAATTAAAATCGGGTTTTGTACTTAATTCGAATACAATTCCACATGGATCCTTAAAGAAGATTGTCTTATAAAATTTGCGATCACTAATCTCTGAATGCGGAATATTAACAGATTCTAATCGTTTCTTATAATCAAATAATACTTCTTCAGTTACTGATACTCCCACCTGCTCAATATTCGCTGCGCGTTTCTTTTCTGATGCAGCACCTTGGACGACATGGATTTCTCCACCACTACCTCCATCGCCTGAAGTAAACACCTGAACATCATTATCAAATGCTGCTAGCTGATAACTAGATGTGTGCTTTAAGTCTAATACTTGTGTCAGTATACTGGATGTTAATAACCGATTTGAAGCATTAATCAGAACTGGCCCTAAACCGAGAATTTGATGAATCGCATCTACATTACTGTCATCATCAGGCTCCCCTAAAGGAATCCCTTTATTATGTTCATCAGAAATAAGATATACGCATCTTCCGTCACAGTCGTAAAATGGTAATGCATGCTTGCCATTTAATTTAATGACGGTATCATATTTGATATTCATTTCATCAAAACGGAGTTTAAATACATAGAGGCTATAGTCCGTTGGTACTCTGAGTGAATAGGCATAAATTTCATCCGTTGTATATTTAACAAATAGAGGATTCGCAACTTCTATTACAGACAGTAATGTTCCTGCATTGCCCTTATTGTCACCGAAATACAAGTTTTTCATCGCCGTATTTTCTATATTCTCAGTTTCCTTGAGTAGTTTAAGTCCAAGTACCTTATTGTAGAAATTATAAAATCGCTGTATATCATGTGTAACAACCGTAACATGATGTAATCCATTCGTCTGCATATAAACCTCCAAAAAATAAGTCCACTATACATATTATACAATGTATAGTGGACGAACGTAAATCAATATTAGCTTTCAAGCAATAAATCTTCAGGGCTTTCGATCAGCTCTTTTATTGTCTTTAAGAATCCGACAGCTTCTTTACCGTCGATGATTCTATGATCATAGCTTAATGCGATATACATCATCGGACGATTTTCCATACGTTCTTTATCAATTGCAACAGGACGAGTAACAATTGAATGCATACCTAAAATAGCTGCTTGTGTTCCGTTAATGATTGGCGTTGACATCAATGAACCGAATACACCACCATTTGTGATTGTAAATGATCCGCCCATCATATCATCTAAGGATAGTTTCTTATCTCTCGCTTTGACGGCAAGGTCATAGATACTCCCTTCTATTTCAGCGAAGTTCTTCTTATCACAATCACGAACGACTGGTACTACTAATCCTTCTTCAGTAGAAACAGCGACACCAATATCATAGAATTGCTTTAAGATTAAGTCATCTCCATCAATCTCAGCATTTACAGCAGGATATTTCTTGAGTGCTGCTACAACCGCTTTCGTAAAGAATGACATAAATCCTAGACGCGTTCCATCATGATCTTCCTGGAACTTATCTTTTTTACGCTTACGAAGTTCCATAACATTCGTCATATCTACCTCGTTGAATGTTGTTAACATCGCAGTATTGTTAGATACTTCCAGTAATTTCTTTGCGATAGTCTGACGACGACGAGACATCTTTTCTCTTATTATGGGTTTCTCCGGGTTAGATGCCGTTTGTTTTGGTGCTTCTGATTTTTGTGCAGGCGCTGATTGTGTATTTTTAACATCATGCGAACGAATAAGTCCTCGTGGATCTTTACTATTTACATCACTTAAATCAATACCATTTTCACGTGCATAGCGTCGTGCAGATGGTGTAGCTACGATACGTTCTGATGATTTATCAGCAGCTTCCGTTTTCTCCTCAGATTTTACCTCTTCTTTAGATTCTGACTGCTCTTCAGGTGCTGATGTTTCTTGTTGAGATGCATCATTGGTAGCTTTTTGTGTTCCCCCAGCTTCAACAATTGCAATGACTGAACCTACTTCAACTGTATCACCTTCAGCAGCTTTAAGCTCTGTAACAACCCCCGCTTCTTCTGAGATAACTTCAACATTCACTTTATCTGTTTCAAGTTCTACGATATTTTCGCCTTTTTCAACACTGTCTCCAACTTGTTTGAACCAAGTCGATATTGTACCTTCTGTAATTGATTCTGCTAATTCTGGAACTCTGATTTCAGCCAATTTAATTTCCCCCTTAAATGTTTAACGCTTCACTAATAAGTTTTGATTGTACGATTTTATGAATTTCATTATCACCTTCAGCTGGTGCTGCACGATGTGGTCGCCCATAATACGATAATTTTACCTTAGCAGGCTTAATGTTATTTAATAATGGATAAATATAATGCCAAGAACCTTGATTCTTCGGTTCTTCCTGTACGAAACCAATTTCTGTTAATCCTTTTAGATCATCTATAATCGCTTTAATATCTTGTTCTGGGAACGGATAAATCTGCTCAAGGCGAATGACATGAACTTCGTCATTTGGATTTTTAGTAAGCTCTGTCATAAGGTCCACAGCAACCTTACCACTTGCAATTAAGAGTTTCTTAACTTTTGTTTTCTTGTATTCACTAGAAATAATCGCTTTAAAGCCGCCTTCAGTGAATTTCTCAATCGTATCAGAAACAAAGTTATTACGTAATAAGCTTTTTGGGCTCATTATTACAAGAGGACGCATTCTGTCTGTTCCTAAATATTGAGCTTGACGTCTTAATAAATGGAAATAGTTTGCCGTACTCGATAGATTCGCAACTGTCCAGTTGTGTTCAGCTGCTAGTTGTAAGAATCGCTCCAATCTAGCAGAAGAGTGCTCTGGACCTTGTCCTTCATATGCATGCGGGAGCAATAATGTAAGACCACTTTTTTCTCCCCATTTTGCTTCAGCACTACTAATGAAATTATCAAAGATCATTTGCGCCATATTAGCAAAGTCACCATACTGCGCTTCCCAAACCGCTAAAGCTTTATTGTTTTGCAGGTTATATCCATATTCAAATCCAACAACAGCCGCTTCTGATAACGGTGAATTGTGAATATCGAATGAACTTTGGGCACCTTCAATGTGTTGTAAAGGGATATACTTATCACCATTCTTAACATCATGGAGTACTGCGTGACGGTGTGCAAATGTTCCACGTTCAGCATCCTGCCCAGTATGTCGTACTGGATTACCATCTTGAATAATTGTTCCATAAGCTAAAAGTTCTGCATGACCCCAGTCAACAAGTCCATCCTTCATAAATGGATCATTACGTCTCTCTAAAATCTTCTGCAGCTTATTGAACACTGTGAATTCTTCTGGCGTTGATAACATATCCTCATTTAACTGTTTCAACTGTTCTAATGCTACACCTGTATCTAATTTTTCATATCCAGCTTCAACAGCTTCCGGCATTTGCATCTCACTGTCATTATTGACTGAAGATTTATCAATTGCATCATGAGCTGAACGAAGTCTGGAAGCTACATCTTCAAAGATTTCATTCATTTCATCCTCAGTAATTACGGAAGCTTCAACTAGTGACTTACCATATAGAATTTCTATACTTGGATGACCTTTAACCTCTTTATACAGCATTGGATTCGTCACTGTAGGTTCATCCATTTCATTATGTCCGTAACGTCGGTAACCTACAAGATCAATAACGAAATCTTTATTGAATTTCTGTCGATAAGCCATCGCAAGTTCAATTGCTTCGATACATGCTTCCAGATCATCAGCATTAACATGGATGATTGGTAAATCATAGCCCTTAGCAACATCTGTAGCATATGTAGTTGAACGTGAATCATAAGATTCTGTTGTAAAACCTACACGGTTATTTGTAATGATGTGCAGTGATCCTCCAACTGAATACCCCTTAAGATTACTTAAGTTCATACTTTCGAAGTTGATACCTTGACCCGGAAATGCTGCATCACCATGTATTAACACAGCAAGTGCTTTATTAAAGTCCTGTTCTGGTTTATTGACACCCTCTGTAACTTCCTGTACCGCTCTTGTCTTTCCTAGTACAACGGGCGCAACTATTTCAAGATGAGATGGGTTGTTTGCTAAAGAAATGGTCTGCGTTTTACCAAAGCGTGTCGTTGTTTTTGTACCACCTAGATGATATTTAACATCCCCAGTCCATCCTTTTGTGACAACTAGCGAACCATCTTCAGGAAGGAACTTCATTGGATCAGTATGCATAAATTCTGAAAGCATCATTTCGTATGGTTTTTCAAGGATATGTGTCAGAACGTTTAGTCGCCCACGATGTGCCATTCCAATTTCAATGTCCTGAATGTTATTTTCACTGGCAAACTTTATAACATTCTCAAGCATTGGTACAAGCGCATCTACCCCTTCAATAGAGAAACGTTTTGCACCGACGAAATTCTTATGGATATACTTTTCAAAGCCTTCTACACGTGCGACGCTTTTAAGCAATTCAACTTTCTCTTCTTTACTGAAATCTCTTTTTACCTTACTTTCAATTGTAGTTTTCAGCCACTCGCGTTCCTCACTATTGTTGATATGAGAAACTTCATAAGCAATCGGACCTTGATAAGTCTGCTGCATTTCAGTAACTGCTTCAAGAGCATTGTTTAATCTTTCTCCATAATGCTCAGAAACAAGAGAAGCAGGTAACTGCTTTAATACTTCTTCAGAAAGTCCGAAATCTTCTACAGAAAGCTTGAGATGCTGATCACGCTTCGGTTTATATAAGGGATAAATATCAGCTTTTAGATGCCCGTACTGTCTGATATTATCTACAAGGCGCATCAATCTCTTGATGATATCTGCGTCTGTATTACCTATTCTAGAATTCCCCTTACTCCCCTGAATATTAGAAAACAGTTCCTGTAGTTCATCAGAGACTGATGAAGGATCATTTTGATATTGATCGAACATTTCAAGAAGTATTCCTAAATTTGTACCAAATCTAGGAGGTGCTTCTTCTAGGTTCTTACCTTTTGTCATGGTTCCACCCTCCATTTTTATAAAACGTTTACATTTTTATTTTAACAAAGCAAAGCATGAAATTAAAGAGGTAAAACATAACTTTGTGAAATATTATGAGCGAATTGGTAGCTGTATCTTAACTTTTGTATAGACATGTAATTCACTTTCAATAGAAACAGTGCCTGAATACGTCTCAATCAATTTCTTCGCAATCGACAGACCAAGTCCATTTCCACCTTTAGAGCGTGCACGTGATTTATCTACACGATAGAACCTGTCAAAAATATTCAGCAGATCTTCTTCAGGAATACCGATACCATAATCTATGATTTCGATTTGTGCGAATTTATTTTTTTTTGTTGTCCTAACAATAATGTGTTTATTTTTCTCATCATATTTAATCGCATTATCTAAAAATATCGTTAATATCTGTTCAAAATGAAATCGATTAATCGTCAGTCTGATCATTTTTTCCGAACTATGGAAATCAAAAGTGTATTCAGATTTTAATTGCGAGAAGGCATTAATTCTTGACTTTATTTCTTCATTAATATCAATTACTTCTTGCGGCGAAGACTCAACCAGCGACAAATCTTTCGATAAAATCAATAGTTCTTCAACGAGTTTATTGATTCTAGCCATTTCTTCAATAGATATCGATAAAGATTCTTCAAGAACTTCCGGTTTATTCTTGCCCCATCTCTTTATAAGATTAAGATGGCCATTGATAATCTGTAATGGTGTTCTAAGTTCATGTGATGCGTCTTCAACAAACTGTTTTTGTTGGTCAAATGACTGCTCAAGCTGTGTCATCATCTCATTGAAAGTTTCAATGAGATCATTTGTTTCATGATATTGAGTTGAAAAAGCGAGTTTATTTTGAAAGCCATCTCTTTTTATCCGTTTCATCTGTTCAGCAATCATACGAATAGGTTTCGTAATCTGGCCTGAGAACACATAGCTTAGCATGGCCGTCAAAAATAGTGCGGTTAAGCTGGAGAAGCTGCTGATAATGATTAAGAATTCGATGACATCGTCATGGTTTTTTAAAGAGTGCACTAATACAACATAGCCATGAAAGTTGGCATTATTAAGTGGTGAATACATAACGATATAATTTTTGCCTTGATGTACTTCGTCTTTAGATACTATCTTAGTTGTTGGATTGAATGCGATATCAACCTTCTCCGCAGATTGACCCGAAATACTGAAAAGCTGTTCTCCTTGCCTATTAAAATAAACAAACGTATCACTCGATGATAGAGATCTACTAAGATCATCAATCTTCAATTCCGCAATATTTTTAGTAGCCATAATCACTGATATATCAGACAAGCTTCTTTTTGCTATTTCAGCTTCCTGCTCCTTTTGATAAACACCGATCAGATAAATGATTAAGAAGCTAAAGAGCATGAAAACGATAAATGAAATTGTCGTTGTAAGCAGCATCCACTTAATTCTTAAAGACTGTGATACCTTCATCGAATAACATACCCTACACCGCGAACAGTTTCTATCAGTTGATGCTGACCAAAAGGTTTCAGTTTGTTTCTTAAGTAACGGATGTAAACATCTACGACATTTGTTTCTACCTCATTGTCATAGCCCCAAATAGCTGTAAGCACTTTTTCTCTTGTCATAACATGTCTCTTATTCATCGCAAGTAATTTCAGCAGTTCAAATTCAGTTTTAGTCAGCTCGATAAGCTGATTATCACACGAGACAGTAAACGCCTCCTTATCAATCTGGAGGTTTCCTACAACAAGCAGATGTTCACCATCATCTTCATTCTTATTGCGACGGAGTAATGCTCTTAATCTCGCTAACAATTCTTCAATATCAAATGGTTTAACGATATAATCATCTGCACCGTAGTCAAGCCCTATTACTTTGTCATATGTCTCACCTTTTGCAGTAATCATGATTACAGGCGTGTCCTTTTCACTTCTAAGTTTTCTACAAACTTCAAGTCCATTGAGTTTAGGCAGCATTATATCGAGTAATATACAATCATATTCCGAGCTAAGTGCCTCTTGCAGACCATTTTCTCCATCATACATTACAGTTACATCGTAAGATTCATGTGTGAGCTCCAGCTCGATAAATCTCGCTAAGTTCGCTTCATCTTCAACTACTAGAATACGTTTCATCGGGACACTTCCTATGTTAAATATTTCTTTTGAATCTCTTGTATCTTCTTCTTTACATCAGGCCACTCATCATCAATGACAGAATAAATGATCAAATTTCTTCTAACACCATGTAAATTGCGCTCCTTACGTATCACACCTTCTTTTTGGAAACCAAGTCTTTCGATCGCTCTATTTGATCTCTCGTTACGTTCATCCGCTTTAATCTGTACACGTACCATATTAAGTGTCTCAAAACAGAATTCGAGCAATAAATATTTACTATCAGTATTTACAAAGGTTTTCTGAGCTTTTACACCAAACCAGGTCGTTCCGATTTCACAGGCATCATTCTCATAGTCAATATCTTTAATGCGTGTGGACCCCACTACTTCATTCGTTGCTTTCAGTACTACGATAAAAGGAATAGACTTCAACGTTTCTCTAAGATGGACTGCATCGATCACCCATTGCTCCATAAGATCCATATTGGTGGCCTGAAACAACATATAGCTCCAGATGGATTCGTGATTGATTTCATGAAGGTCTTTTGCATGCTCAATCTGCATCGGAATTAATTTTATTCTGTCATTTTCCAGTACAAGTGATTCAAATGTATGTATGCTCAATTCAATTACCTCATATCATTAATTTATAAAAAAATAATACCACAAAAAGTTTAAAATTAGCTATTGTTTAGAAAGGAACAATAAAAAGCACCTGACCGGGCAAGTCAGGTGCTTTTGGGCATAAAAGGGGGTGAAAATGCTCATCAGAGGGGGAACTCTATTTAAATGAGAATCATTTTCATTTATTATTATACCTTATTGAGAACGATTGTCAATTACTTTATCTAAAATTAATTGTGATAATAATATACAAACGACTCCTCCAATTATCCCAGCAATAATATCAGTCGGATAATGTACGCCAAGATAAACTCTACTACTTGAAATCATAAGGATAGCAAACACACACATACCGATTAAATAAGGCTTAAAGGGGCTATCCGAATGGTTTTTGATCAAGATTGCCAGACTACCGAAAAACGCACAAGATCCCATAGCATGGCCACTTGGAAAACTAAATCCTGTAATATCTATAAGACGCAATAATGTCGGTCTCTCTCTATCAAAGATATTTTTCAGCAGAGGATTAAGCACGCCAGACAAGATCATAGATAATGCGAAGAATAGCGCATCTATTTTTAACCTTTTAAGCAGAAGATAACATACTATGAGTAAAGACAGCAGAATCATAGACCAGACCTCACCGATTTTTGTGAACCCGAGCATAATTGTAGTTGTAATGAAACTTTCTGAAGAATATATAAATTCATAGACTTCATTATCAATCCATTTTCCAATGCGTGATTCATGGAAAAATGCAATCAATCCAAAGATAAAACTGAATATTAATATCAACAAAATTCTTTTCGCCTGAGACATAATTCTACTCCTTAACTAGCATCGGCTATTATTTTCATCAATAGATCATTAGCTGTATATAATGATTTTTGCGAACTCATATTTTGCTGGATTTCGTGTTGATGTTCATTTAAATATTCCAGCTTATCCATTAAATTATTCAGCGTGAATTCTTCTTCCTGTATGACCATAGCATATCCCTGGCTCTCAAACTGAGCAGCATTTTCAATTTGATCTCCTCTACTTTGATCTTTACCGAGTGGCACTAAGATCATAGGCTTCTTTAATGCAAGAAATTCAAAGATAGCATTTGAACCCGCTCTTGAAATAACATAGTTTGTAATCTTGAACAGATGATTCAGTTCTTCACCTGCATATTCTATCTGATAATATCCTTGTCTTGAAATATCATTAGAATTCCCTTTACCTACTAGATGTATGAGCTGATAATTCTCAAGCAGCATATCTAGATTTTCAAATATCACATCGTTGATTTTCTTAGAACCTAATGAACCTCCCATTATCATTACAACAGGCTTATGTTCATTCAATTGCGTGATGGCATATCCTTCTTTAATATGCCCCTCAAAGAGATCCGTTCTGATGATACTACCGACATGATCTCCGCGTTCAGCAGGGATATAGTCCAGCGTCTTTTTAAATGTCGTGTACATTCTGTCAGCAAATTTGAGTGCAATCTTATTGGCAAGACCCGGTGTAACATCAGATTCATGGATTATCGTTCTTATATTCAAAATCTTTGCTGCAATTGTAACAGGGACAGCTACAAATCCACCTTTAGAAAAAATGATATCCGGTTTTTCCTTCTTAAGTATCCTTAAAGCATCTAATACACCTTTTTGAACTTTAAATATATCCTTGACATTTTCAACCGAAAAATATCTACGTAATTTTCCGCTCGAAATCGCATAATATTTAATTTGAGGAAACTGCTCCTTTATGACCTCTGCTTCTATTCCATTTTTTGATCCGATATAAAGACAGCTCACTCCTTCTTTTTCCGCTTCAGGAATGAGTGCCATATTAACGGCAACATGCCCAATCGTTCCTCCACCAGTAAATGCAATTTTCAATTAGACAACCTCCTATTTTTTCTTTGCTTCTTGTATCGCTCTTTTAAGCTGTACATCATCATTTTCAATCTTTTTTGCAAGCTGTGTCATAAATTTATCTGTAGTCTTACCTGTCATTATGCCATCTACGGTAAGATTATTTTCCATTTGAAAGTTCTGGACAGCATACAAAGTAGATTCATCAAATGTGTTATCAACTTTACCCGGATCAAAACCTAATGCTTTAAGGCCCATCTCCATGGATTTTACTTTTGTACTTTTTACATGCAGTGTGAGTACTTCATCCGCATCGAGCATCTGACCATGCACATAAGACGGAAGATCGACCTTAATATCTGGGGTAATTCCTTTTTTATGGATCCATGTACTGTTTGGTGTCAACCACTTCTGTTCAGTATATTTAATCATTGATTTATCTTTAAACGTCGATGTTGTCTGTACGATTCCTTTTCCAAATGATTTATGACCAACAATCTTCGCCTTACCATTATCTTTCAACGCCGCTGCAAAGACTTCCGATGCACTCGCTGATCCTTCATTTAAGAGAATAACTGTTGGAAGATTCTTTGTAAGTGCGTCTTCATCTTTAGAAGCTTTCAATAA
Organism: Macrococcus psychrotolerans; assembly: GCF_038095555.1. Classification (NCBI taxonomy): domain Bacteria; kingdom Bacillati; phylum Bacillota; class Bacilli; order Caryophanales; family Staphylococcaceae; genus Macrococcus; species Macrococcus psychrotolerans. The sequence goes on from NZ_CP124591.1 coordinate 1,102,893, forward strand.
TTCTTTATTACCCGATACATCTTCCATCTGAACAATAACCTTACCTTTTTCTAAGTAAGTTTCGGCCATCTTTGCTGCTTCATCTAAATAGCCCCCTGGATTATCTCTCAAATCAATTACAACTTGTTTCATCCCTTTATCACGTAGGGATTTAAGTGCATCGGTAAATTCATCAGCGGTACCTTCCTGGAATTTCATTACGGTAATAACCCCTGTACCATCCTTTTTGAAAGTATATTCAATACTGTTCATATGTATTTTATCACGCGTAATTTTAACATCGAAAGGTTCAGCATCTCCTCTTTTTAGCGTTAGTGTGACAACCGTCCCTTTCTTGCCTCTCACAAGTTTAACTACATCTTGCGTCGACTTTCCTTCGACAGATTTATCATCAACCGCCATGATAATATCACCAGATTTCACTCCAGCCTTCTGAGCCGGGGCACCCTTGATAGGACTGCTGATCATAATTTTGTTATCTTTCTCTTCAATCTCAGTTCCTATCCCCTGAAAATCTCCTTGCATTGATTCCGTAAAATCATTTTGTTCAGCACTCGTCATATATTCACTATATGGATCGTCAAGTCCACTGACCATTCCTTTGATTGCACCATCAATCAGTTTATCTTTTTCCACTTTCTTATAATACTTTTTATTTAACGTATCATATACGGCATATAACTTTACAAACTCCGATCTTTTTTGCGTATCGTCGCTTATAATCTTCTCGTTGCCACTGAGTATCGCAAATGCTGTTACAGCTGCTGTAATTATTATAGTTGATAAAAGCATCATGATAAATTTAAATGGAGATATCACATAGTTTCTCTCTACATTTTCGGTTGAAGATTTGTCATTCTTGTTATTGTCTTTCATATTTTCACATCCATATACTATTGATTATTATTTTAGTATATAAAAAATATATAAATAAAGCACGTATCATATAAGATACGTGCTAAAATTTTAACCATTCTAAATATTTCTCATATAAACGATCATATGTTGATAAAGACATGCTTGCTGTTCCATACTCTTCGATATAAGTTGATAGCTGATTATAATCGCTTTCATCTTTTGGAAACATTAAATCCAGGAACACCGCTTCAGCAAACTGACCAAACTCATTGCCCGCACCTCGCTCAGTTAAAACAAAATGATAAAATGAAGACCTTACCATTAATTTGTCTCAACAGACAGAACGACAGTTTCGCCTTGAATCAGCAATTCTGGTGCGTCTACAGTAATAGATTTCAGAGTATCTGAATTTGTGATAATTACTGGAGAGATAATAGATGACGCTTGTTCTTCAATTTTTTTGATATCAAATTCAAGCAGTGCATCACCTTTTGTCACTTGATCTCCTTGGGCAACTAATACATTAAAACCTTCACCCTTCATTGTAACAGTCTCAAGACCAACATGGATTAACAGTTCTACACCATTATTGGCCTTTATACCAATGGCATGTTTCGTTGGGAATACATTGATAATTTCACCATCGACAGGGGCAACGACCAGACCATTGGATGGTCTGATACCAAAACCTTCACCCATCATCTTCTGAGCAAAGACTGGATCTGGTATATCTTCGATTGCTATAAAACTCCCTGTAATAGGGGCGACGATCTCTATGTTCTTCTCAGGCTGACTCCCTTTACCAAACAATTTCTTAAACATTATACCACTCCTATTTATTTGTTATTGAACAAAGATAGATATTGTGTATATCCTAACGCTTCAAGTTTATCGTAAGGTATAAACTGGATGCTTGCAGAGTTGATACAGTATCTTAACCCACCTCTGTCAGCTGGACCATCATTGAAGACATGCCCAAGGTGGCTGTCACTTGCATCACTCCTTACTTCTGTACGTGTCATACCATGAGATTTATCAACGAGTTCAATGATTTCATCATCAGAAATTGCCTTAGAAAAACTCGGCCAGCCGCAAGATGAATCAAACTTGTCTTCAGAAGTAAAAAGCGGTTTACCACTCAGTTTATCGACATAGAGTCCTTTATCAAAATGGTTCCAGTATTCATTTTGAAATGGTGGCTCCGTACCGTTTTCTTTAGTCACATAATATTCCATCTCTGTAAGTTCATTTAAGTCTTTATCTTTCATCTTTATTCCCCCAATGCTTTTCAATAAATGCTTTTCTTCCAGAACCCACCTGATAACGTTCATAATGTTCCGGCGCCTTCTTATAGTAATCTTGATGCTCTTTTTCTGCAGCATAGAAATTCTTATAAGGTAATACCGGTGTTGTTATCTTTTGAGCGAATATGCCCGCATCATCGAGCTTTCTAATATACTCTAACGCTTCAATTTTTTGTTGATTGTTATGATAGAAGACTGCCGGCGTATAGCTTTCACCTCGATCATAAAACTGACCTTTATCATCTGTAGGATCAAAAGTCATAAAATAAACCTTTAATATATCTTCGTAAGAAATTTGGGATTCATCATAAGTGACTTGTACTGCCTCTCTATGACCGGTTGTATTAGTGCATACTTCTTCGTAAGATGGATTATCGACATGTCCGCCACTGTATCCACTAACTACTGACTGAACACCAGGAAATGTATCAAAAGGTTTCACAAGACACCAGAAACATCCACCTGCAAAAGTTGCTTTTTGCATGAAATCACTCCTTTATTTTTATATCAAATACCCATTTCTTTGAGGGATTAATCTCCTTGAGCAATAAATTTGTTTTACCATATTCTATCACTCCTAAATCATAGTAAAAAGCAGCTTCCTTCTTATTTAAGCTTACACCATCGGGCAGATTACCAAATTCAGAAACGATAGCCAATAGTTTCTGTTTGCCAAAAGGCAGCTTTCCAATGATTACATCATCAATTTTAAGCTTTAAAATTCCGTCCATATACACTTCTGGTGTTGTGATAAAAGATACGTGGACATCTTGATTTAAAAATTTCGATTTGTTGTGGATTAAAATCTTGCTTGACTTAAAATAAATTTTATTATCTTTATCTTGAGGTAAATACTTTGCTACCGTAGATTCCGAAAGAATCAGTGTGTCATTACTCGATAAATGATTCGTCTTAAAATTCTGTTTTGATACCTCATCGGTCAGCCTAAGATTAAAGATAGTGAATCCAACAATGATAACAGTAACTAATAAGATTGAGAGTATAAACCAGATGGGTGATTTAATTATTCTAGTCATTGTAGCCAAATACCGATAATCCTATTGCACCTGGTCCGGTATGCGTTGACACAATCGGTGTCGTAGTATGAATCGATATATTTTCATCAGTAAAAGGTTCCACTGCAGATTTCACTTTCGTAAGTAAATCATTAGCCTGTGCTTCTGATATACCAATTCTCAAATATTTATATTGTTCGCTCATTTCTTTTACTTCTTTAGTCAGAAGCTTAACGACTGAATTGATTGTACGTACATTCTGAAGAACATGAATCTCGCCATCTACCACTTCTGCAACAGGCTTGAGATTCATCAGTCCACCAATAAAGCCTTTTCCTCGCGAAATTCTTCCGCCTTTTTTTAAATAATCAAGCTGAGAAATCACTAGAAAGAGCTTTGATTGAGTTTTCATATTTTCAATAGCCGCTACTATTTCATCTATCGATTTATGCTTGATGATTAATTCTGCTACATTTTGTATTATAAATCCGTATGATTGTGCGATAAATCCAGAATCGATAACTGTGACCTTTCCATCTACCATACCGGCGGCTGTCTGCGCACTGCCAATAGTCCCGCTCAGACGATGCGTCATATGCAGACTTAATATTTCGTAACCTTCCTCGATATATTTTTGGTATATTTCGACAAACTTACCTGTGGCCGGCTGACTCGTTTTAGGAATTTCCTTAAGTGCTATTAGTTTTTCTAAATATTCATCTGATGTGATTTCTTCCTGATCCAGATATGTTTTACCCTCCATTACAATATTTAATGGTACTTGTACGATACCATGATCTTTTAAATATTGCGCTGGCAAATCGTGTGTAGAATCTACGATTAATTTAATTTTACTCATGTCGTCATCCCTCTTTATTTATTTCTGTTGCAATTATATTCTTGATATAATCAGCTGCTTCCTGTAACGTCAGATCATTAAATATATCTGGCGAAATTTCGGGCAGAATAGTCACTTTCACAGTTCCCGGAACCATTTTCTTACTATCATGTTTTTCCATAATATTTGAAGTACCTTTTATAGCCACTGGTATAATCGGCACTTGTGCTGATTTTGCAAGCTTCAGTGACCCTGCTTTAAAATCTCCTATACCATGTCCTTTACTTCTCGTTCCTTCAGGAAATATAAGTACACTATGCCCTGCTTTTAATGATGCGATTCCATCTTTTATCATCTGTAATGAAGAACGGCGATTTGTTCTATCAAGGTATATACAGTTCATCATTGTCATCCACTTATCGAGAAACGGTATTTTCTTGACTTCGACTTTGGATACAAATCCAAATGGTTTATCAATCGCGTGAATCAGTACAGGAATATCAAAATTACCTTCATGATTACTGACAAATAGGACACTATTTGTAGGAAGTGCATTTTCTTGCTTAACTTGAACTGTGACACCCGCAGTCTTCAGTACAGCATGTGCCCACTTCTTAGGTTCGATAAAAGCAAGCCTATCTCTTTTATACACATCATCCTGTTCAAGTATTTTTTTTTCAATTCGTTTAAATTGCGGTGTAATAAATGCAGCATAACCGATAATTACACTGACTGTCTTCATCATTCTAATCATTTGTATACCTCACAAGATGCATAAAGTGATGAGGTATCACATTCTTCTCATCAAGTACACCTTCTTCTATGGATTTAACTTTAAAATCTTTGAATGTATATTCAGGGAAAAATGCATCTCCAGGATATTTCTCTTCAATAACCGTGACATACATATCATCCACCTTATCAATCATCTGTTCGTATAAGTTTTGTCCACCGAATATAAATACATGACCTTCAAGCAGATCAATTTCCTCTAGACTATAAATCACATCTGCATCGTTCGGTTTAAAATCTTTATCTCGTGTGAGTACTACATTTCGGCGATTAGGTAATGCTTTACCTAATGATTCATATGTTCTGCGCCCCATTACTATCGTGTTATGCGTTGTTAATGTCTTCACTCGTCTGAGATCATTCGGAAGGTGCCATGGCATCTTATTCTCAAATCCAATTACTCTATTTCTATCATGACAAACAATTATAGATAACATATCTGCTCCTTAGACTGCAATCGGCGCTTTAATCGCCGGATGCGCTGTGTAATCGATTATTTCTAGATCTTCATACTCAATATTAAATATATCCTTATCGCTATTAATTTGAAGCTTAGGTGCTTCATAAGATGACCGCATCAACTGTGTTTCAACCGCTTCGATGTGATTCGAATAAATATGTGCATCTCCCATAGAATGGATAAATTCACCCACTTCTAGCCCACATTCTCTCGCAACTAAATGTGTTAGTAGGCTATAGCTTGCAATATTAAAAGGCACGCCAAGAAATACATCTGCACTGCGTTGATACAGCTGACATGAAAGCTTATTATTATTTACATAAAACTGAAACATTGTGTGACAAGGTGGCAGTGCCATCGAATCAATTTCTCCTGGATTCCAGGCTGATACAATATGACGTCTACTATGTGGATTCAACTTAATCTGTTCAATCACTTCCTTTAGCTGATCAGTCACACGATCCTTCGTTTCAAATTGACGCCATTGTTTACCATACACATTCCCTAGATCGCCATAGCGTTGCATAAAATCATCATCCGTCAGAATCTTTTCTTTAAAAATATTCAGCTGCTCTCGATACTGTTCATTAAATTCAGCGTCACGCAATGCACGATGACCAAAATCAGTCATATCCGGACCCATGTATTCATCACTTTCAATCCATTTTAAGAAAGCCCACTCATTCCATATATTGTTATTATATTCAAGCAAGTATCTGATATTCGTATCCCCACGGATAAACCAGATCAGTTCAGTTGCTACAAGTTTGAAAGATACTTTCTTTGTTGTCAGCAATGGAAATCCTTTAGAAAGATCGAATCGCATCTGATGTCCAAAAACTGACAATGTCCCAGTATTCGTTCTATCATCCTTATCCTTACCGGTCTCTAAAATAAGTTTTAATAAATTATGATATTCAAGGTCAAAAGAATTCATATCGCCACCTCTTTCTATTTTTACTTATATACATTATAATACAGATATATAGGCGACATTTAAAGAATTACATATTGTAATATTAAACGCGCATATTTGTATAACAGAGGAGTGAATTGCATGGATGCTTCAATCATGGTAGTTTCAGGATTATTTCTTTTATTATGCTATATGATCAGTATGTGTATTACTGAATAGTTATTATTCAGTGCATAAAAAATAAGGATCCAGGACAATTCCTGAATCCTTATTTTTTTAATATGCCATAATGTGTAATCGTATTTCTTCTGATATTCATTTCAAATGGGTACTGCGAAATTAATGGTGAATTATATTCTGCACGTAAGACTAATTTGGCGTCCCTTTGAACAACATTATCCAGTAACGATCTTGCATCCTGCTTATCCCCAGTCAAAAAATTGACTAACGCACTAATATTAGAAGTATCAACAGTATTCTGATAAAGACAGTCCACATATATCACATCAAATAGTGTATCATCCTGTTCAATGGAGCCAAAGACAAAATTAATCGAATTAAAAGCTTCTCTCAGTTCTGGGTTGATAACATTACAATAGTAATTCATGCTCCATTTTATCGCAAAATGTATATAAAAATTTTGTTCATAGGCATAAAAGTTTGCGCGCTGTAATGTTCTGGCCATCAGCATCAGGTCGTTACCTAACCCCATCGTACAGTCTGCGATAAGAAGAGAGGCATCAGCATTATCAGTAACCGCAGCAACAAGTGGTGGAAGTATGCCTGTTTTTACGTACTGTTTATATTTAATATTCATCGTACTTTCCTGGTAACTGATTTTGTTATCAATTTGAGTATAAAGATAGATACCGTTTTTCTGGATGATTAGAAGTGGTATATCACTTTCAATGAAGAAAGACTTTACTGTCTTTTTCCCTCTAATGATAACCTTCGTATCAGAATAATAATTTTCCAGATCCTTTACAATCATACTGACGTAATCAAGAACACATTCATCCGGATTAACACACGTTGTTATCCTCAGCTTATACGCAGTGTTCATCAAACTGCTCTTTAATATCCATACATAATTCTTCAACCGGTCGTCCTTCAATATGTTCTCTCGGTATAAAGCCTACGAGCGTACTTCCTTTGAATAATGCCATAGATGGACTTGAAGGCGCTTGCCCGATATAACCTCTCATTGTTTCAGTCGCCAATTTATCCTGTCCAGCAAAGACCGTAACAATATGGTCTGGTTTAACTGGATTTTGTGTCGCAACCGTAACAGCAGCAGGTCTTGCAAGGCCTGCTGCACAGCCACATACAGAATTAATGACAACAAACGTAGTAGCATCCCCTGCTTCACTAAAATGTTTATCGACCGCTTCACTACTTTCTAATGATTTAAAACCATTGTTTGTTAACTCACTTCTCATACCCTCTGATAATTGTTTCATATATTGTTCGTATGCATTCATAATGATTCTCCTTTATTTCTGTTAGCTATTTGTTTCCATACTGATCCGGCTGCGCTTTCACCATTCTTGATACGTTCGTAAGCCATCTGCACTTGTAACTTTACATCAAATGCTTCGTCTTCTAAATGAGCTTCTAAATATGGAAGACTAGTTTCGTCACCTTCATCATAGATAAACATAGCGGCACGCCATCTGACGATTGGTGCTTTATCATTTAATGCCTGGTGCATCGTATCAAGACTTGCTTTATATCCTAGATCACTAATTGTGTCTCCTGCAGTTCTTCGTACCGCAATATTTCTATCCTTCATTGCCTCATCCAGCAATGGAAGGACATCACGTGATTCTATCATGCCAAGGAACATTACAGCAAGTCTTCTTAGCTGAGGTTTATCATCACTTAATACCACTTTCAGGAACGGAATATCGCTGATATCAGGTGTCGGGTAATGATCCAGCATACGATAGCGTTCCTTCCAGTCATCTGTACTTAAATAAGTCTCTATTGAAACACGTTCCAGCTGTTTAGAATGATCTTCGTATCTATTTGCTTTACCCGCTTCAACAAGTTCCTGTAATCTTTCAGCAGGATATAGTGCATCAATCTCTTCTTTTACAGTATTAACAATCTCTTCATCTGTACCATACCTTATTCCATAATCGACCCAGCGTCTTAATAATATAACATTATCATCATCATTCTGACTGTCGAGCATTGCGTCAATAAAGCGTAAATCAAGTTGTTTACGTACTTCACTATCCAGATAAGTTATCTTAATCTGATATGGGATATTTTTGAATTCCAGTACTTCTACCTGCTTTTCACCCGAATCACTAACTGGCTGATGATTAACATCCGCTATCGATCCACTTGCAAATACCTGTTTTATTTCTGGTAGCAGTATATCCCAGTCGCTGCTCGGATTTTTATCCACTGAAATAAAATCTAATGCATGAAATACTGCTTTTACATTTTTAATATTCAGTAATTCATTGATAAATGCAGGATTAGATGCTTCAATACTTTGGTAAGTTGTACTCTTCATATCTTCTTTGTTAAAATCGAGCGTAATTTTTAATGTGTTTGGACTTGGTGTAGGTTCTATCTTTTTTATTTCCATTTTATCCTCCTATTGCAATACGTTTCCTAGTCTTTTGATTTCTATTCCAACCGTACATTTCTTTATACAGTAATTATGTGCGAACGTCTTATTATGTTCTTTACGATGATATTCTTTTAAGAGACAATGACTACAATAATGGTCATTGAGCTTATCAATAGTACGTAACGTAATTTGCTGATCACTATTCAATAAATCCACCTCATACGATATTATAACAAATTTATATATTTAAGCATGATGCTTTGCTTAACACATGTTGCATTAATACATTTATACCACTATAATACTTAAGTTAACTTTAAAAGGAGGTTTATTATGACAAATGAACTATGGGCTATCGCTGCATTTATCATGACATTTGTGATGCTCGTTATTATGTATAGGTTCTTTGGCAAAGAAGGACTTTTTGTATGGGTTGCAGTGGGCACAGTCATCGCAAATATTCAAGTCACTAAATCAGTTGAACTTTTCGGAATCACTGCAACGCTAGGAAATGTATTATTTGCATCAATTTACCTGGCAACAGACATTTTGAATGATCGTTACGGCAGACAAGTTGCTAAGAAAGCTGTATGGTTAGGTTTTTCATCCGCAATAATAATGACCGTTTTAATGACGATATCTTTACAATTCCATCCAGCTGCAAACGATATTGCACAGCAAAGTCTTAAGACATTATTCGGGGTTGTACCAAGAATCGTACTCGGTTCAATTGTTGCTTATATTATCGGGCAGTACGTGGATGTCTATCTTTTCAATTTGATTAAAAAACGTTTTTCTTCTGATCGTACATTCATTGTAAGAGCTTATGGCAGTACAGTATTCAGCTCAATTATCGACACCGCACTATTCACATTGATTGCCTTTACAGGCCTCATGCCAGGAAATGTTCTTTTTGAAATCTTTATGACCACATATCTATTTAAACTTTTGTCTACTATTTTCAATGTCCCGTTCGGATACTGGGCGAAATCGTTCCATAAAGAGGAAGCATGATGACCCAAGTTTATATAGACGCAGCAACGAGACAAGATCCTTTACAAAGTGCTTGTGGTATTATTTTCAGACATAATTCTGACATTGTAGAGTACGGTGAGTATCTAGGAGATATTGATAATCATCATGCGGAATGGCAGAGCCTGATTATCGCTCTCAAATTGAGTCTACAAAATAACTACACGTCATTACTTATAAAAACAGACTCCAAAATTGTCGCTGATTCTGTACAGAAAAAGTTTGTGAGAAAAGAAGCCTATAAAAATTATCTCAAGGAATATCTAGTGCTTGAATCTCAGTTTGAACTTATCATTTTAGACTGGATACCTAGAGCAGAGAATAAGCATGCAGATACAATCGCAAGAAGAACATTAAACAGATATAGCTGAGCTATATCTGTTTAATGTTCTGTTCTAATATATAAAGTACACCACTCTGATTATTAGAAGGCGCGATAGCACTCGCGTAAGATTTCACCTTACGAGGTGCATTTATCATTGCATAACTGTGACTTGACAGTTTGAACATTTCTATATCATTTTCTCCATCACCAAAGACAACAAGGTCATCCCTACTTACACTTAATTGTTCCATCACTATTTTAAGCATATGCGCTTTATCTGCATAGGCTGTAATATCTATACAGTGCGCTCCGCTATAGACACAATCTAAACTTGCAGGAAGCAACTCAATTATATGTGAAAGTTCATCAGCGGCAGCCGTGACTGTAATTTTCAATACAGATTCATCAATATCATCATTAACAGTAAACACCTTGATATCTGGATAATAGGGCTGTATCATCCTTCGGTAACTTTCTGAAGCTGTCTGGTGAATAAAGGCATTGTTTATCGTTGATACTACAAACTCATAATTTGTATCGATAAGACGTGTTATCGCTGTACAAACATCACGTTGCGCAATCAACTTATATCTCTTTATATCATCTAACTCAAGCGATGCGCCATTGGCACCAATATAAATAATGTCATTGTACTCAGCAAAAAAATATTTTAAATACGAAGAGTGATTACTGCTGGCTACAACGAAACGAATATTATTGTGCAGCATTTTATCATAAATATGTTTAAACCTTACCTCGTCATATTCATTATTATCATTTAAAAAAGTACCATCCATATCTACCGCAACTAACTTCATTTAGATTTTCCTTTCACGTGAAACATCGTATTCAAAGTATATTTTGTTGATTTTCCTATACCAACCTTCTTTATCTCATCATCTTTTTGAAGGCTCACTAAGGCGCGCTCTATTGTTTTTCTGCTGATATCAGCCAGCTTAAGTTCAATATCCGTTCTAGATAAAGGTGTAAATGACTGATTAATTACTTCCAGCACTCTATAATAAGGATCGTATTTGTTCATATTAATCAGTTCGAACTGATTAAAAAACTGCTCATAACATTGATGGATAATCTCGAGATAAAAACAGTAAAAGTCAACAAACGGACTATCTGGCTGCATCACTTCAAGATACTCATCTGCTCTTTCGGCTATGTATTGCTCTATATTATGGTACTTCACAACAATAAATCCGCTTTTAAGCAGCAGCAATGTTAAGAGTAGATGGGTTAATTTACGATTATCTTCCTCAAATATATGTTCTTTATTAAAAGAGTATATAAAGGTGAGAACTCGTTCAAGCGCATTATAATGATCACTTATCTGTTCATAATATGCTTGAGTTGAAGTGTGCAACATAGATGTATTTTGCTGTTTTATCTTTTCAATCATTGCATTATTACCCAATGACATTTCAAGATAAATACGTTCAATTTCTATAGGTAATAAATCAATAAACTCATAATCATTAAATATGTATACTAACGCATCTCGATAACCCATTAAAATCATATCATCATTATTTTTAATACTACTTTTATAGTCCACCATCTGAATCAGTTTGGTATTTGCAAAATAGAAGCTATCTAATTGCATTGTATATTTAAGAGCATTAATCATTGTAATTCTTTGTAATTTTTGCAAAGCAGTGTGATGTCTCTCGCCGATAAGACGCTGCATGCCTTTATACTCATATATCTGTGTTGCAAGATCCAATATTTTCAGTTGTTTAGTATCGAATATATAACTCATAATCCCACCCTTTCCTCAGTCAATTAATTATAATTGACTGAGGAAATGATATCAATCTAAAAATTATTTCCCAATCAGAAATCTACTTACAGATTTTAACTCATGCTTATCACAGACACTTCTTATAAACTCATAATCAGAAACATACGACATACGTTTTTTTATATCCTCAAGGTTGATAGGTACCTCTGTATGAATTTCAGCTAAACGTCTCGAAATTTTCAAAGCATCGATCGATGTCATGATTTTGTTTTGCTGTCCTTTTGGCAATTCTTCTAATGAAGCTAGAACGCCGCTCACATCTCGATAAGACTGGATCAATTTTACCGCCGTTTTTTCTCCTATACCTTTAACGCCGGGATAACCATCCGCTGTATCACCCATAAATGCTTTAACATCGATAAGTTGCTTTGGTTTAAGGTGATATTCTTCTTCAAATCGATTCAAATCGTACTTGCTATATATACTGAAACCTTTTTTTATAAGCCAAATTTCAATATTTTCATCTAATATCTGCAGTAGATCTCGGTCGCCGCTTATTACAGTGATATGGTATTCCTTATCAAGATATTTCGCTAACGTACCAATAACGTCGTCTGCTTCAAATTGATGAACCCCTATATTAACAAATCCTAGTTCTTCTGAAATGCGCTGCGCCATTTCAAACTGTGGAATCATCTCCTCTTGTGGTGCAGGACGATGCGCCTTGTAATTACTATCGATGTCATTTCTGAAAGTTTTGGCACCCATATCCCAGCATACAATGACGTGTGCTGCATGCGTGTCTTCGATCGCGCTAATTGCATGCTTTATAAACCCTTGCACACCATTCGTAGGTATACCCTCATGATTTCTCATATAGTTTCCATGAAGACTTGTTGCAAAGAAGTGTCGAAATAACAATGCCATCCCATCTATAATCAGTACATTTTTCATATTAATCTCCAGTCTCAATTTTATCAGGATAAAACGATATCCATTCAGAAAAGCTATCTGCATATAATGCCACGTCTCTATCCACAGATCTTAATGCCGCACGATCATTTATATATCCGCCTTCAAATCAATAATTATACGGAATATTGATTTGAAGGAATGTGACCACCAACCGCATCGATTGGTTCAAGCAATCCTATAAACCTCTCCTAAGATCTCGCATCTACAAGTATACGTTCTTCATCATTTTTCAACAAGGGTTCTATATCTAAAAATATTGATTTGTTATAATTCAAATTTTCATCGTCAATATTAATTTTTCATCCGTCATATATCATCTATTGACGGATGAAAAATATTTTATGATACAAAATATTGTGAAAAGCATCCAAATCTTCATAACTTCCATCAATAATATAGCAATCTCATCCGACGAGATGACATAAATATAGGATAGGTAAAAATACTATTTTGTATGTGCTTCTGATTAAACTGTTCAAGCTTCTGTGTATCATTATCCATATTTTCATGAATTCATCTCTAATTGCTTTAATGCTGATTTAATTTCAGAAATGACACTATCATCAATTGAAGTAGCACGCTTTTCGATAATTTCTTCAGATATATTTTTATTCTTCTCATCAATATGTGTTTCTAATGCTCCGATACCATTTTCGATTTCAGTTATTATATAGCTTTCATATTTAAGGAGTACTTGATTGATTACCGTCATGGATTGCTCATGTATATTTTCAAATAGCTCATTTCTTGAATTCATATTCTTAAGCTGCTTTTCCTTTACTACTGGAAATACGAGTTGTTCTATTTCATTGACAATGGGATTCAGCTTCATTTGATTTAATTTCAAAATAAATGAGTCAAATACTATATCTTCTGCAATCTCATATTCTATAAGGGCTGCCTTCGTGAGAGAAGTTTCGTCTCTATAACTCTGGATCGCAGCTTTATTGATTCTCGGTACAATGAACTGAAATTCATTAAGTAGTTTACTTTCTACAGATGCTTTAAAACTTTTTTCGATCATATTCAATTTTTGAGAAGTATTTACTTCTGACTTGATAACATCATAAAGCTGGATCTTCATCTTATCACGTAAGTAACTTACCTGTTCATGCAGTAGTTGTTTTATATCACTTAATACTCTACTAACTATATTCCATTCTAATGGCGGCTCTTTCTGCCACACATCATACTGTAAATTTCTTCTATTTTGCTTTGCAATATACGCTTTATAATCATCTCTCATAAATTGCGCACTTCGAACGATACGCGATGCATTGCTATTAAACTGATGTATCTTTTGAATTTTACTCGTAGAATCTACGAAATGTTCAATTGCTTCAGCAAACACGTTAAAACGTTCATCATAACCACCTAATGCTTGTTTACTAGAAACTGAATAAATCCTATCTTCAATGTTCAGCTGGTCGAGTTCAGTTCTTAAATAATCCTCTACTGCAACTAGTTCTTCGTCATTTTTTCTTAAGTCCACTGCATTGATAACAAAGAAATTTTCACTCGCTTCATTCATTACTTCAATTTCATTTAAGTAAGATAGAAATGCTTTGTCCTTCTCTGTGAACACGTGATTATAATATGAAACATATATGAGTAAATCGCTATCCGCAATAATCTCTGTCGTTTCCATCGTATGTCTGCTATTCGTACTTCCTGTTCCAGGTGAATCTATAATAACCTTGTTTTTAAGGAAATCATTTTCTAGACCTATTTTTATACGATTGACGAACGCTGCGTGCTCATCTTGTGCCGTATATTTATCAATCTCATTTTTATCTATTTCAATCGTCTGTCCATTTGATAAGTATGCTTTATAGTGATGATATTGTTTGATCACACCAGATGCGAAGCTTTTATCTTCATCAGAAAAATCATTTATCTTGTTTTTATTTTTTTCTATCCATGACTCAATGGTATTCATATTTTCACTTACTGAACATGATATCCCATTAAGCTTGTTAAGCAGCATATCTTCTGTCTTAAATGTTACAAAATGCTGTTGACCATAATACAGTTCGGTAATACTTGCTGTTGTAGGATTCGGAGAAGAAATTAAGATTCTTTCCTGTAACAACGCATTGATGAGGGCACTTTTACCCGCACTAAATGCTCCGAATACAACTATTTTAGTTTCATCATTGTGAATTCTATCAAGCTGTGCTTCTAGCTTACGCATATCTGATTTAAAATAGTCAACCGTTTTAAAGGTTTCATAGACTTCAATATTCAGTGAATCTTGTCTACCTTTTCTATCATTAATAATGCTCTGCTTGTTCACCACTTCATCAGTTTCATTAATAGACAATGTTACATACCTTCTATCTATTAATTTATCGATAGATTCTTCCAGATGAATATAGTAATGCATATAATTTTTAGTAGTGACTGACTCCATTAACTTTTCATTATTTAGATAATCATCAAATAGGATGCTTTTATCTGAAGTATGATTTGTAGTATTTAATTTAGACATATTTATACTTTTTATGAACTTTTCAAGCCAGACTTTTTGTTGCTGCACAATCTTTTTCTCTATGAATGTCTTTAATTGTTCAGAATAGATTAGAATATATTCTTTTGTAACTTCCGGCTGTGGTTTGCTCAGCGCTTTAACATCCTCTTTTGTAATATGATAGTAAATATCATCAAGTAACGCTGGTTGTTCACTATATTTCATATACTGTTCATAATAATTTTTTAGTTGGAAATTAATCTGTTTATCCAGTAGATCATTAAGCATTTCGATGACACTATCTATTTTTTCGTTTTGAATACTCTCAAGCTTTGCCTGTTTATTGAAGAATCCACCTACTTTATAGTTTGTAGCAAAGGTCTCAAGCATCGCACCTATCTTTTCCCTCAGTTCAAAAGGGATTAAATAAGCATTCTTAACAATGTTCCGTACTTCTTTTAATAATTGTTCCGTACGATTATCCTGCATCAATAGTTGCTGCTCACTGTTCAGACTCTGCTGTATATGAAGCTCATCTAGGGCATGAGATATGTCTGCTTCATCTACCTCGAGCTGTTCTAATAGCCTATCTTTTCTTTGATTTAGATAGTTTATCTGTGCGCGTTCAATATAATCGATGATTCTATTGTAGAAATCTCTATCTGCAGTTAACTCATTTACTTGCTGATTGAGTTGTTCCTTTAATTGATCAAACTGATTATGTTCAGAAGCGTAGATTGAAGTATAATAAATAGCTTCAACGTTTAAGTTCCACATCTTAATATTTTGTTCTACTTTTTCTTTGAATGCCGTAAAGAGTATTTCATTTTCATCATGTTTATCAATCTGATTAATCAAGAGAACAACTGGAACTCCCAGTTCATTCATCATCTTAATCTGGCTGAAGTTCTTTTCTGCGTTCACATGATTATATTCCACCGTATAAAAAACGATGTCACTGATGAGTAGATATTTCATTGTGCTCTGCTCGTGATTTTTGAACGTTGCATCAATACCTGGTGTATCCTGAATTACTGTACCTTCTGGGAATGCAAGGTTTTGTTTATGAATCTCTACCGATTCTATATCTGTATTCAATGTATTCACCTTTTTAACAGTGGCATAGCTTTCGACGTCACTGTATGTCTGGTTGTCCATATTTATTCTTATTAGATCTATGTTATCTCTAATAATTTGAGCGGTATTACTCGTTGTCGGAATCGGAGAACTAGGTAAAATATCCTCATCACATATCTTGTTAATCAAAGATGATTTCCCTGAAGAAAAATGACCTATAAAACTTAATACAATATAATCTGAATAAACTTTTTTTATCACTTCATTGATTTGATTCAATAATAAAGTGTTGTCTGACTTTTCCACTTCTTTTTTCAGTTGATATAATCGTTTGATCTGCTCTTTATTATCCATGTTCTACCTCATTACCTCTTTATTTGTGAAAAATATAACGAAATATCCAAAAGTGTGATATTTATCACATTAATAAACCAGTTACTCTATTATTATAAAGAAAGAAAAGCTATTAAGAAAGGATGTTCAATGTGAATGATGATAAAAATTTGAATCAAACTAAAGATCCAATTCAAGTCAATGAAGACGTTCATCATGATTTAGATTTGCGTGGAACAATGGCTGCTGTACTTGCTTTAGGAGCAATATTTGTTATCACTTGGTTTGCAATTTTTGTACTATTTATAGAACGAATTTAGGAGGGGAATACATTGCATAAGTTTGAAAAAATCTGGCTTGGTCTAGGTATGGGCTCATTAATTTTATTTTTAGGGATTATTTTTGTTTCTGCATTACATAATGGTCATGAGCCTATCGCAAGCGGCCGTGAATTTATTGCGCCGGAGCTTATTGATAAAGATGAAGTATTTAGTAACCCAGGATTACATAAAGTTGAAGGAAAAGACTGGGATTACGAACTTGTGTTTGTTGTTTCAGCATTTAACTACAACCCAGGTAAAGTTGAAATTCCAAAAGGATCAAAAGTAAAAATTATAGCAACAAGTAGAGATGTTGTACATGGCTTTGAAATTGCACAGACAAATGTCAATATGATGATTGAACCAGGTCACATTTCTAAATTTATAAAAACTTTTGATAAAAAAGGTGAATATCTGTTACTTTGTAATGAATACTGTGGCACAGGTCACGCAGATATGAAATCAAACATTAAGGTGGTTGATCAATAATGAGCGAATATAAATTGGATAGTGGGACTTTTGATGAACGTGCTTCGTTCAGAAATCATCATAGAGAAGAAATGGAAAATCGAGTTGAAATGTCCAAACCAGATGGTAAGTTGATTATGGCTCATATGTATGTTGCGATAGTTTGTTTAATCATCGGTGGATTGGCAGGATTAGTTCAGACTTTAGTCCGCTCTGGAACTTTAGAGTTACCCGCTGGTATTGGATATTATCAGATTCTTACGGTACATGGGATCATTCTCGCATTAGTTTTGACTACATTCTTTATCATGGGATTCCAGACTGCTGCAGTCATTCGTACTTGCGGAAAGCTTAGTCCATTACAACGTAAGCTTGTGTGGATCGGTTTTTGGGTAATGCTAATCGGTACTGCAATGGCAGCAACAATGGTTCTACTTAATAAAGCAACTGTGTTATATACTTTCTATGCTCCACTTAAAGCGCATGTTATCTTCTATGTAGGTATGGCATTAGTTATTGTTGGTTCATGGATTTCTGCAGCTGGACAAATTATGCGTTACGCACAATGGAAAAAAGAACATAAAGGCCAAAAATCACCTCTTTTATCTTACATGGTAGTAATTAACAATGTCATGTGGATTGTATGTTCAATAGGTGTTGCTTCTACAGTATTATTCCAGATGATTCCATGGTCTCTAGGATTAGTTGAGCGCATCGATGTTTCACTTAGTCGTACGTTATTCTGGTACTTCGGTCATGCATTAGTATATTTCTGGTTACTGCCAGCCTATATGTCATGGTATGCAGTAGTACCAAAGATTATAGGTGCTAAAGCATTCAGTGATAATCTTGCGCGTATGAGCTTTATGTTATTCTTGTTCTTCTCAATTCCTGTTGGTATTCACCACCAGTTAACTGAACCAGGAATTGACGTTACATGGAAATATGTACAGGTCGTATTAACATTTATGGTCGTTATTCCTTCTTTAATGACTGCATTCAGTCTCTTTGCTACATTTGAAGCATATGGACGAAATAAAGGTGCTAAAGGCTTATTTGGATGGATTAAAACATTACCATGGAACGATGCACGTTTCGTGTTGCCGTTTATCGGAATGGCCGCATTCATTCCTGGTGGTGCCGGTGGATTAGTTAATGCTTCTGCTCAAATGGACCAGGTAGTACATAATACAATCTGGATTACAGGTCACTTCCATTTAACAGTTGCAACAGCAGTCATTTTAACGTTCTTTGGAACAATGTACTGGTTAATACCACATGCTACTGGCCGTGTTATGACAAAAGCAATGAATAAACTCGCTATCGCACAAGGTGTGCTATGGGCAATCGGTATGTCAATTATGTCTGGTGCAATGCACTACATCGGATTATTCGGTGCACCACGTCGTTCAACATATTCTGAATATGGCGGCTCTAAAATAGCAGCAGAATGGATTCCATATCAAGTAATTCAGGCGATTGGTGGAACAATTCTTTTCGTATCCATTATCTTAGTTGTTATCGTATTTATACAGCTTGCATTCTTTGCACCAAAAGGATACGAAGCATTCCCTGTGTCAGAGGCAATGGATGAACATGCACCAGTTTATAAATTCGTTGAAAACTGGAAGTTCTTGCTTGTTGTAACGATTGCATTAATTTTAGTTGCTTACACAGTACCTATTGGTCAAATGTTTATGGATCCACCACCGGGTGCAGCTGGTATGGGTGAAGGCAAACTCTGGTAATAAAAACCATCAAGCATACGCTTGATGGTTTTTATTTTTAATTTAATTATTCTTCACTATTAATCTCATCTATAATTTCTTTAATAGATCTGAAACTCTCTATTTTTAATGCAAAGTCAAAAGTATTGTTAATTACCATCAATTCATCAAATTGATATGTTTGATACAATCTATTAATCTCATTCTTAACTTCATCTTTTCTACCGATATAATATCGTCCTCTGTTCTTGTCAATGATACGTTTGTCCTGATCACTATAGTGCATTTTATTAACCTGCTCAATAGAAGGAATGACTGTATCTCTTCCTTTAGAGACATTTAATAGCCAATGGTCCAAAATACGTCTGTGCATCTCTTTTTCTGCATCATCTTTCACAACGATGATAAAGGAACAAAATATTGTATAGGAGCGCTGCATAAATGCATTAGGAACAAATTCTCGCTGATAAATTTTAATTGCACTCTCTTGATATTTATCACTGATAAAATTCCCGAACACAAAACCAATACCTAATTTTGCTGCCCTTTTAGCACCATTATCAGTCAGCCCTAACGTAAATACCTCAGGATGTGTTTCTATTCTCGGTCCTGCTTTAACACTTCGATAATGGTGTTCTAAAGGCAAAGTGTTACGCAAAAAACCTAAAAATTCTTCTAGCATTCTATCATAATCTCTCACCTTACTTTGGGCACCATCTGTTAAAGCTTGTCTCGTGATTTCACTCCCGCCAGGAGAGTTCCCTAGGCCAATCGTCACTCGACCAGGAAACATTGCTTCTAATAAATTTGCATTTTCAGCTACCTTATAAGGACTATATTGTGGCAGAAGGATGCCTGCAGAACCTATATTAATTGAAGACGTTATCGATAATAATCTCGTCATAAGAATTTCTGGTGCATGACTGATTAAACCAGTCGTATTATGATGTTCAGCAACAAAATAGCGATCATATTTTATTTCTTCAGCAAATTGAACAAGTTCTATCGTTTGCATCAATGCATCCATCGGCGTTTCGCCTCGTGACATCGGTACTTGATCTAATATACTTAATTTCATATAATTTCACCTGCTATTCAATATATTTATCATAAATATAAACCCACACAAAACATAAATTTATACTTTGTGTGGGTAACTTGAACATTTTTACGTATTGCTTTCAAATCCTTTTATCTCTCGCCCCAATATTGATAATAGGTACATTCAATATATCCATTGAACAACTTGCGGCGTTTTGTCGCCTTCTTACCTACTAATACTTCAAATGTCTTCAAACTAGTTAATATATACAACGACCATTTAGGATTCTTTTCGATCAGTTCCCCTAGATAACTGTACATCGCTTCTACCTCTGCTCTTTCACCGATACGCTCTCCATAAGGTGGATTACCTACTATTGCACCTTTCTCACCATTTAAAGTAAGGTCATGGACATTCATCTGCTTGAATTCAATAATATCTCCAAACCCTACTTCAATCGCATTGTTACGGGCAATTTCAACCATATTCGGATCTATATCACTTGCTGTAATCGATATTTCTTTATCATATTCAGCAACTTCTTCTGCTTTAACTCGCTCTTCATCATACATACCTTCAGGAATGATATCCCAGTCCTCACTTACGAAGTCACGATTGAATCCAGGTGCGATATTTTGAGCGATCATTGCAGCTTCTATCGCAATGGTACCTGAACCACAGAATGGATCGATAAATGGTGTTTCCCCTTTCCAGTTAGATAATAATACAAGTGCGGCCGCCAAAGTTTCTTTCATCGGCGCTTCACCTTGAGCAAGACGATATCCGCGTTTATGCAGACCTGCTCCTGATGTATCGATTGTCAGCAATACTTCATCCTTTAAAATTGCGACCTCTACTTTGTATAAAGCACCACTTTCTGAAAGCCATCCTTGCTTGTTATGTGCTTTTTTCAAACGCTCGACAATCGCTTTTTTTACAATCGCCTGACAATCAGGCACGCTAAATAGCTTGGATTTAAGACTACGGCCCTGCACAGGAAACTGTCCATTTTCAGAAATGAAATTTTCCCACGGAATATCCTTCGTCTTATCGAAAAGCTGTTCAAATGTCGTGGCATAAAAACGTCCTACTACTAACTTCACTCTATCCGCACTTCTGAGCCAAAGGTTAGATTTTACAATTGCACGTGCATCACCTTGATATAGTACTCTACCATTTTCAGTCATTGTTTCATATCCTAATGCCTGAACCTCTTTCGCTGCGACAGCTTCCATTCCCATAGGGGTTGTTGCTAATAATTGATACATAATCTACTCCTTGTTTACATAATATTTTTATTGTGTTTTTATTGTAAATTTGATTCACTTCATTTTACCATTGATGTATGCAATAAAAAAAGCCCTCCATATTGGAGAGCTTAAACTAGAAAGATATCTCTATAAGCCATGTTCTGTCCCATAGTACTGCTAGCGAGCCTAGTTACTCTCGTACGCCGGTGATAATCATCTGTCTGTACTTTCATACCTCTTCTATACGTTCATTTCCGCTAGAAAAGTGCTCCTACCAAATTTGGATTGCTCACTCGAGGGGTTTACCGCGTTCCACCTTCTTTATTTCTAAAGAAGCTACGTCACTGTGGCACTTTCAAACTACTAAAACCATATCATAGACTTAGGTTCGTTCGTTGCCGTCAAATTAATGCCCTGGCTTATTGTTTCACCAGGCACGATCACTACAGCCATCTCAGGCATGTGTGAGCATGGACTTTCCTCTATAAATAAATATAGCGATTATCCGAGATATCTTTAATAATTCTATTTATTATAGCATGACTCTATTGATTTCACCATACTATTTACCAAAGACTGCTTTCTCTAAATTAGATATTCTCTTTAATAGATCAAAATTATTTGTAGTAGATACAGTGTTCTCGCTTCTACCAGTAGCAAGTCTCATTCTTAAGTCTTCAATTTCACGTTTTAATTTAACATTCTCATCATTTAATTTTAGAAGCTGCTGATTCATATCTGCCATCTTCTGATAATCTTCAATGACATCATCCAGAAAACTGTCCACGTCTTCTGGCTTAAATCCTCTGAACGCGGTACGTTCAAATTCTTTTTCGTATATATCCTTTGCTGATAATTTCAATGTAATATCCGCCATATGCTCACTCCTAATATTCTTTTGCTCTCATATATTCATTTACAAAATCTGATAAATCCTCCAACGTCACAACATCAATATTATATTGATTTTCTGCCGCAAAATCAATCAGTGTCTGCTTGAAAAATTTTGGGCTAGCCTCATGTTCATCATCATAGAAAAGAATTGTACCTTCAGTGTTATCAAGCACAAACTGATCTGTATTCCTAAATTGAAATCCACCTCTATAGACATCGTTGTGTGCAGAGGTTATAAAATCAGCACGCGCACAAATCTGATTGTAATAAAGCTGGTTCTCTTCATTCCATTTGCTATGATGCTCCAGAAACGGTGTGATGATACTCAATTTAACATCATACATTTTCTTTAGACGAATAACAACTTCAGCTGCCCATAGTTCAACACCGAGCTGACCTTCTATGATGACCCATTCCAATCCATTTTCGATATATTCTTTAAGTTTCTGCTGAAGAAATAATTTAATGTAACGCACTTCAGGCTGCTTGTTATTAAATATATTGAGTTCGTATGGTTTATAACCCGTTATATAGATAGATTTCATGTATTTATCATTCGATTCAAATAATGGAGTTCATGTTTTACAGCCTTAAACTGATCAATAAAAACTTTCTTACTCGTCTTACTAAAGAAACAACTTACAGATAATTCTTTAATATGGGCAACCATTAGCTGATATTTCTTTTCATTCATTAAAGGTAGACTGATGACTTGTACTTTATAATTTTCAAGCATAGAAAGATGCTTATCAACTTTTTCTGTAAAAGGTTGAACATCCATAACAAAATTAAATTGCTGCCCATCTTTAGAAGCTTTAAAATAATGCTCTATTCTAATGATATCATTCATTAAACTTTCAATACATTGTTGTAACATTTAATGGCTCCTCATCAGTTTTATGATACACTCATTGTATATTATATTTATTATCTTCACAAATAGGATGAATCTATATGGTCAATTACCCAAATGGCAAGCGAAATACGTCTAAAGCACTAGTTACAACAGCAAATAATCATAGTAAAATAGAATATGGAAAAAGAGGAATGCGTTTTGAAGAAGCAATCGACCATGCCAATCAATATTATTTGAAGCAGGATATCGCAGTTATCCATAAGAAACCAACGCCGATACAGATTGTTGATGTAGATTATCCAAAACGTTCTCGGGCCGTAATAAAAGAAGCATATTTCAGAAAAGCCTCTACAACTGATTACAATGGTATTTATAGAGGTAAATATATTGACTTTGAAGCAAAAGCAACGCAAAATAAAACTAGTTTTCCGTTAAATAATATACATGAACATCAAGTAGAGCATATGCAGCAGGTTTCAAAACATGGCGCTATATGTTTTATATTATTTTATTTTTCATTTCATGAAGAAGTTTTCTTGCTTCCAATCGAACCATTTTTAAAGTATTGGGACCTGTATAAGAATGAGAAGAAGAAATCCATCCCTATGAATGACATAAAAAAATACGGTTATCATGTGGAAAAAAAATATCAGCCTAGAATCGACTATTTAAAAGTTATAGATCACATATATTTTAATGAATAAATCGAGAGTGAGGAAATTTTAATGGCTAGAAAGAAGACACGTAATATAAAAAAGTTAATTCTACAAATTGCAGGCGGCATATTTCTTATACTTGCTGCACTTTTTATTTGTGGGATGCTTCTTTTCCTATATTATGCATACAAAGCACCAAAGTTTAATGAAGCATCGCTTCGTGATCAGCTTCCTACAAAAATTTACGACAAGGATGATAACTTAGTCACCGTTCTACAAATGGGACAAAAACGAGAACAGGTCAAGTTTAAAGACATTCCTGACCAAGTAAAGAATGCTGTACTCGCAACTGAAGACAATCGTTTTTATGAGCATGGTGCTATCGATTTCAAAAGGTTATCTGGTGCAATATTTAAAAACGTCTCCGGAGGTTTCGGGTCACAGGGTGCGTCTACTTTAACACAGCAAGTTGTTAAACGATCCTTTCTGACAGACAAAAAATCTATCGAAAGAAAAGCTCAGGAAGCGTATCTTTCCTACAGATTAGAACAAGAATACAGTAAAGATGAAATATTTGAAATGTACCTTAATAAAATTTATTATTCTGATGGTATCTACGGCGTAAAAACAGCTGCAAAATATTATTTTAATAAAGATTTAAATCAGCTTTCACTCGCTGAATCAGCATATCTTGCCGGTCTACCTCAGATTCCTAACACCTATAATATATATGATAATCCAGAGGCTGCTGAAAAGCGCAAGGATACTGTTCTATATTTGATGAACCGTCATGGAAGAATAACAAAGGCTGAAATGGAAGATGCACAAAATATAGACCTTTCGCAAACTTTAGTGCAGCGTACAGCCGCACAAAGACAGAACCTTGAAGAAAATGATCCGGATTATGCATCTTATATTAACGTGATAAAACAAGAAATTAAGAAGAATAAAGAATTTGAGGGTAAAGATTTACAAGATATATTAACAAGTGGTTTATCTATCTATACTACCATGGATAATAATGTGCAATTATCACTTCAGAATAACACTGATAACATGAACATCTACAAGAATAAATATCAACAGGCTGCTTCTTCTATCGTTGATACGAAAACAGGTGCCCTGATTGCAATTAGTGGCGGAAGAAACTATACAGATGTTGTCGATAGAAATTTAGCTACAGATGTACATCCAGTTGGTTCAACAATTAAACCGTTTTTAAGCTATGGACCTATAATCGAGAACGAACAATGGTCAACAGGACACAGAATTCAGGATGAAGCTGAATATGATATTCACGGCATTAAATTTAAGAACTATGACTCTCAGAATCATGGTAATGTTACAATGAGAGATGCAATAAGACGAAGTTTAAATATACCCGCATTAAAGATATTCCAGGCGGTACAGTCTGAGGCAGGAAATGACGCCTCATATAAATTCGCAAAGAATTTAGGATTAAATTATCCATCTAACGATCTCGGTCCTTCAGAGGCACTAGGGGGATCATCTTCGGAGTTTACTCCTTTACAGATGGCCAGTGCATATGCTGCGTTCGGTAATGGCGGAACATATAATGAATCTCATGCGATTCGAAAGATTGAAACGCAAGATAATGAAACTATAAAATTTGATTTTAATTCTAGAAAAGCAATGGAAGATTATACAGCATATATGATTACTGATATGTTAAAAGGGACATTTGAACCATATGGTACGGCTTACGGTAGTCAGATCCCTGGTTTAAATCTTGCTGCGAAGACAGGAACAGGAACTTATGGCGATGAAACTTACGAAAAATACAATTTACCTGATAGTGCAGCAAAAGATGTTTGGATTGTAGGGTATTCACCACAATATACGATGTCTGTATGGATGGGCTTCACACAAATGGCACAATATGGTGAGAATTCTTTTGTAGGTCCTGAAGAACAATCGCTCCCAAAAGAACTTTTCAGACAAGTTATGAGTGAAATCAGTCCAATTGATGGTCAAGATTTTGAAATGCCTTCTTCTGTGGAGAAATATGGTGGCTTTCTACAAGTTAAAGGACAATCAGATAATGGATATACAAGTAATGTAAAACCAAATAATACAAATGATGCTGTTCGGGATAATTCTCGGGCAGCTTCTACAAATACTTATCAAAATGACACGAACTATAATACGACAGGTGAACCCAACACAACTGAAGCTCGTACAGTAGAAAGCATGACGACTGAACGTCCGACAACTGAACGTGCAACGACCGAACGTGCAACGACTGAACGCCCGACAACTGAACGCCCGACTACACAAGAAGCAGCAACTGAGCGTCCGACTGCACAACCCGCTACGACTGAGCGAGCAACAACCGAACCGGCAACGCAACCGGCAACAACTGAACGTGCAACACAGCCTGCTACAAGTGAACCGTAATTAAAAACGAATATATTTATACATTTAAGCCCTTATTTCATTTCAACGCTGTTAATTGAATGAAATAAGGGCTTCTTTTTATTTTTTCTTCTTCAAATCATGGACTGCCTTTAATTTTAAAACTTCTTTCATCATCGTTTTAATTTGTTCATATCCCATATACTGATATTTATGAGATTCAAAGTATTCAATTCGGTCATGGAAGTTTAAAGGTTTCTTATCATAATCTAACTGTCTTTCTGTACTATCAATTTCATTTATTTCATTCAAAATGTTAATAAGCAATAGGTAATAGCGATCAATTTTTTGCTGATTTTCCTTCTGTTTCATTTTTCTGTTCTTAATTGCTTCGTCAATCGATGCTTCAAGTTCAATCAGTTCTTCTTTCATTGGACTATCACCTTATGTCTTTTACGGCCCTCTCTGCACATCTGTAATAATGGACATTCAAGGCACTTCGGATTACGTGCGGTACAATGATAACGCCCAAAGAAAATCAGCTGATGATGTGTCTTATTCCATCGTTCCATCGGAATGTGTTTCGTCAGTGTCGCTTCTACTTGTTTTACATTATCTTTCCATCTGCAAATGCCAAGTCTTTTTGAAACACGCTCTACATGTGTATCTACTGCAAGCGCGGGAATACCAAATGCAACAGAAACGACAACGTTTGCAGTTTTCTGCCCTACTCCTGGAAGTTCAACGAGCGCACTATGAGACTGTGGAACTTGACCATCATATCGATCAATTAGAATCCGACATAATGCCTGAATATTTTTAGCCTTATTTTTATATAGTCCTATTGAGCGTATATCA
This sequence comes from Macrococcus psychrotolerans, assembly GCF_038095555.1. NCBI lineage: Bacteria > Bacillati > Bacillota > Bacilli > Caryophanales > Staphylococcaceae > Macrococcus > Macrococcus psychrotolerans. The sequence continues at coordinate 1,130,076 of NZ_CP124591.1, forward strand.
TCCATTAGTTCTTCAATTGAAACTGATAAATAATCTTCCGGAGTCTTATACTTCTGAAACAAAGATTTTGTCACTTTGTTCACTAATACGTCCGTACATTGAGCAGATAGCAGCACAGCAATCGTTAGTTCAAATGGATTGTCATGCACGAGTTCACATTCAGCATCCGGAAACATCTCATCTATAATATCTAACATTTCTAATGTCTTTTTCTTACTTATCATAAGGACTCTCCCCATTTACCCAGTCAAATACAGGAATATCCGGCACTTGCTTTACCAAATTTTTCTGCTTAAACTGTTTACTTACTTCTTTTGAATCCACGACACTTTTAACATTTTTCTTTTTCCAGTTTAACAGAATTCTATCGATATACTTTATACTTAGTTTATTATGCACAGATGCCTCATTTAATGCTTCATTGATTAGATCCAGATGATGGTGATCTTTATCTAGCCAATGATTGATCGTCTGAATTTCAAGTGGTGTCAACGGTCTACCAAATGTCGTTTCAAAACGTTCAAACACCTTCTCAAAATTCAATTGATTATTATGCTGATCTGCGACTCTAGCTTGTTTTTTTAGAAGTTGATCTAACTGTTCTTCCAGGGAAGAAAAATCAAAAATTTCATTAAACTGTGCGTGATTGTCTTTAACGACGGTTATCTTTAATAGACCTTTACTAATTAAATTCTGGATAATCAGCATGATTTCATTTTGATTGATACTCATCTGTTCTGCAAGCATTTCAAAAGAGGGAAGCTGTTGGTCATCTGATAATTCTATAATTTTCAATATTACCATCAACTCAGTTTCGCTAATGTTTAACAACGGATAATATTTAAATAGCTGATGTGGTATGATCACCGGTTTTTTAAACAGTTCCATAATGCATGCTCCTTTCAACTGTTTATATTAATAATTGCAAGCTGTACATTAAAATCCGAACAATCTAGAAAATATAAACATTTTCAAACATTGTTCGGATTCTCATTTAACTTAATGGATAGAAATAATTATGGGTAGAGACGGTTCAACAGACGAGGGAACGGACTTGTTTCTCTAACATGCTCTACTCCTGATAACCATGCAACTGTACGTTCAAGACCTAATCCGAAACCTGAATGCGGTACGCTACCATACTTTCTTAAATCTGTATAATAGCTATAGGCTTCTGGATCTAAACCATGTTCTTTAATACGTTGTTGTAATAGCTCAAGATCATCGATACGTTCCGAACCTCCGATGATTTCACCATAACCTTCAGGAGCAATCATATCTGCACATTTAACAGTACCCTCTTCTTCCGGGTTCGGCTGCATATAGAACGGCTTGATACTCGTTGGATAATTGATGATGAAGACTGGTTTATCATAATGATTGGCGATTGCAGTCTCATGAGGTGCACCGAAATCATCCCCCCATTCGATATCATCGAATCCTTGTTCTTTTAGGAATTTGATTGCGTCTGTGTATGTTATTCTTGGGAACGGTGTCGTAATCTGTTCTAATTTTGTTGTATCGCGTCCTAGAATCTTTAAATCCAACTGACAATTTTTAAGTACTGATTTTACAAGGTGTGTAACATATTGCTCTTGCACTTCCAGACTATGTTCATGTCTATAGAATGCCATCTCTGGCTCAATCATCCAGAATTCAATTAAGTGGCGACGCGTCTTAGATTTCTCAGCTCTGAATGTTGGTCCGAAAGAGAATACTTTTCCATGTGCCATCGCTGCTGCTTCCATATAAAGCTGGCCGCTTTGAGATAAGAATGCATCTTCATCAAAATATTTCGTATGGAAAAGTTCGCTCGTACCTTCTGGTGCTGAACCAGTTAGTATTGGCGGATCAATCTTTGTAAATCCTTGTTCATTAAAAAATTCATACGTCGCTCTAATAATTTCATTTCTAATTTTCATAACGGCATGCTGGCGTTTAGAACGCAACCAAAGATGTCTATGATCCATTAAGAAATCTGTACCATGCGCTTTAGGTGTAATGGGATAATCTACTGCTTCATGAATAACTTCGAGATCGGTTACTTCCATTTCAAACCCAAAGTCAGAACGTTCATCTTCTTTAATCACACCAGTAATGAATAGTGATGATTCCTGTGTAATACCTTTGGCTACTTTAAATAAATCTTCACCAATGGATTCTTTAACAACAACTGCCTGCATAAATCCTGTACCATCACGTAGCTGTAAAAAGGCAATTTTACCACTAGAGCGCTTGTTTAAGATCCATGCACCAATCGTAACTGTTTGACCCACGTAATTAGGTGATTGATTAATTGTAATCTTCGTCATAAAAAATTCTCCATTTCATTGTTATTATAATTATAGTTTACCAATTATCTGCATGAAAGATAAGGGGTGTGCATTACTTTTCTTGATTAATTTGTTCGATAATTTCTGTAAAGTCTTCAATTGTTCCGGATTTGACATGAAAGGACTTTAGAACATGACTAAAGTAGTTTGCATATCGTCCTTCAAGTAGCCTACGATCAAAACAGATAAGCATACCTCTATCCTGTTCATTACGAATTAAGCGTCCTGTTGCCTGATGCAGCTTATTTACAGCACCAGGTAGCTGATAATCCATAAATACATCATTCACTTCATCTCGCATCAGCATAATATTCAGATCATCTGGGTGCATAAATGGTAATGAAATAATCATCACTGTCTTAAATCCATCATACTTAAAGTCTACTCCTTCATAGAACGTCTGAGTTGCTAAGAATATTCCATTGTCAAGCGTATTAAACTGTTCATTTAACTTCGACGTATTAACATCTGATGTCTGAGTAATAATTAACGATGGATCATACAGCTCTACAAGATAACTTCTTAGTATCTCAATCTGACGATAACTATTCATCAGAATCAATACTTTGGAAGATATATTTTCAAGATAATAATGAATATATTGCAGACATGACTCAATATACTGATCCTGTTTCATATAGTTGTAGTTCTGAATATCTGATGGAACAAAGAGTGTTGCCTTATATTTAGAAAATGTATTTTCATACTTGTAAAAATGGTCTAGCGATGGATGGAATTGCTCTAGAAACGACAAGGTCTGCATCGTACCTGATACAAAGACCTTTGATGTAAAACGGTCAAAGATTCTGTTGGTTAATATTTCATTTAATTTAATAGATTTACTTATAAGTGACATTCCCGATTTACTATTATTCTTCATATGAATATACAATTCTTTATAGACCTTTATCTGTATCCATACCGATAAGAAATATTGCTGTACGGTCTCTAATCTCGTTCGTATAGACACATCCATTTCATATGAAAGCAAAACATTAATCATCGAATGAATCTCTTTGAATAATATATATATATCATCATTCTCTTCTACTTTTACCTTTACCACGGATTTAGAGGAATAATTCTCCAGAAGATGGTCAAACATATCATCAATTTTATGATTGAGCTGGCTAATTTCAAAATCCATATCTACAAGCGTATCCAAAGTGTTAGAAGTATTATCTGGAACCGACTTTATCGTCTGTCCAATAATATATTTGATTGTTTGATAATTCAGTGCATCATAAGAATTGTTTAATGCATAATCTAAAAGCTGGTGAGCTTCATCAACAATAAGGTGTTCATAATGATTAAATATATTATCTTTTCTTCTACTTAAAAGATGCGCATGGTTCGTTATACCGATATGCAATGTTTCACTAGAATCCTCATACGAAAAATGTTGATGCTGAGCGTTATCGAACATGGAAGTCATCAATTCAAAATAAATTTTTCTCCCGCCATTTAAATTCAGTCGATCAATATCTCCACCATGTGGTTCCAATAGGTATACGATAAGCTGCATCTTTAAAAGAAGAATATCATGATTCTCTTTCTGATCATCTAGAATAAACGATACAAATTCTAACGATAAGTAATGGCGCCTACTCTTGATAATCTGAAAAGGCACTTTTATCTTCAACGCATGTTCAATTCGTCTTAAATCTTCATCAATGAGTTGATTCTGCAGAAAAATCGTAGATGTAGAAATTAATAGCGACTTCCTATGGGTACTTAAATAATAAACAGCTGCCAGTAAATAACTTATAGTCTTACCACCACCAAGATCGGCTTCAATCGTCAGAACGCTGTCTTCACGTAATTGTCTGTATATGTGCTCAGAAAGCTCACACTGCTTCTCTCGAAATGTATATCCCAGCTGACTGATCGCACGTTTAAAATAGGTGCGATATTCTTCTTCGAATGGATATAAACTTGGATTCTTTTTTGTTGCTTTATTGTAGTAGAGTCCGTTCCAGCTTTCATAATGATGCGCTTGTGTTTGTGAAACTAAGATTTCGAACAAAAGTTCATCACTTGAATAACGCATTCGTTTAGCGAATTGATAGAGCATCTTGATCGTATCCGAAGGGAAAGTCGCAACTTTTTTTATACTTTCAATAAATACTTCTGCAGTTGCGATTGCATCATCGATTGCACGATGTGCACTGCTTAACTTAATTCCAAGATCATCAGCAATAGATTTCAATTGGTATCGCTCTAGTGATGGATAGACAATCTTAAACCAATCAACCGTATCAATGATATAGCGGGGCTGAAATTTATGTCCCGATTCACTGAAGTACTTCTGTAGGAACCTCAGATCAAACTGTACATTATGAGCAACAAACACACAGCCATCTAGAAGTTTGATAATATGTGATGCGACATGACTAAAGTTTGGTGCATCTACAAGGTCGATGGCGTCAATTTTGGTGAGAGACTGTATAAAGGCTGGTATTTCGTTATTACAAGCAATAAACGTATCATATGTCTCTATTATTTTTTTATTTTGAACGATTGCAATACCAACTTGGATAATTTCATCACTATCCAGATTATTTCCCGTCGTCTCAATATCGACAACGGCATACTTTCTATTCATAAATTTCACCTACAATTCAATATCAGCACTGATAAATCGATGCATATCACCCTCTGCTGATTTTACGTTCAATGTGCCATCATTATTCAAGGAATCGGCTTGACCAATAATTACACGACTTCCTTCAGTATACTTTAATGTTCGGTCAAATATTAAGGCATATGATTCATATTCATCTTTGATTTCACTAAATGTTCCTGTTAAGAACAAATAATAATATTTCTCAACATTCAGTATTAGTCTTTCAAGGAATTCATATCTATCAATATTATCACCTGTTTCAATATGTAAACTAGTAGCAGTTGATTCAAGTTCATTCGGGAAATCAGTGCGCTGGGTATTTAAATTAACACCAATACCACAAATAATTTGAGTGATATTATCCTGGCTCCCTTTAATTTCTGTTAAGAATCCACTTAATTTCTTTTCATTCAGATAAATATCATTGGGCCATTTTATTTTAACATCTGGATGATAGTATCCAACTGTTTTAGCGAGCGCAAGTGCGATAAATAGATTAAATGTTGTTAGTTTCTGCAAACTGATGTCAGGCTGTAATACGATACTCATCCATAACCCTGTATTTGGCTGCGATGACCAATGACGTTTAAAACGACCTCTACCCTCTGTCTGCTTCTCACTAATCACTATAAAAGGCTGTGATTCTGACAAAGCAATCTTTTCTGCTTCATCCTGAGTAGACTTAAGTTCTTCAAAAATATATCCTTTATTAAATAATGAAGACCTTTCTAATATGCTACTGAGAAGATGACCGTCCCACTGTTTTGGAAAAGCAACAAGCAGATAACCTTTATTACTGATAGATTCAATCTTATATCCTCTGTCCTTTAGTTGGTCAATCGCTTTCCATACAGCAGTTCGTGATATATTTAATTGTTCAGCAATCTTTTGTCCTGACACAGAAGTATTCGACTCGAGCAACATTTTAACGATATCATTTTCATATTTCGACATTACAATCAATCCATTCCAGCAAAGTATTTTTTGTATTCTGCACCTCGTTGTGTAAAACCGCATTCTCGGTGATGCTCAGGATATCTTTTATCCACGGACCACCTTTTCTTTTATAATATTCCATTAGTATTGTACCATTGATTGCAAGACTCTCTCTCGAATGAATGGGTAGCCCGTCGTATATTTCAGAAAGTGACTTCTCATCATAAGACTTATAGTTAATATGAAGATTTTCAATATTAACCGTCCTTGCAAGACTCAGTGTACGTTTCAAGAAATCTAATCCAAAATGATAAAGTAGATATTCGATTGTTCTATCACCTTCTACCAAATGATGCAGTAGCGTTATTGTCTGTTTAATATTTTTCTTTTCAGCATTTGACAACTTCAGTTGCGGAAGTGTCTGTGAAAGTGTCTGATCATGAAGAAATATGTAACTTGAGATGTATTCATAAAGTAGTACCGGCTGGGTAACGATATAAGGCTTCATGTCTTTAAAAAACGGAATATAGCGATTAATTCCAAGTTCAAAAAATAACTTTAATGATCTTGTTACATTTACCCCTGATAAAAGTTTACATAACTCTATTATTATTCTTTCAATTGATACAGACTCAAGATATTGTGCGCTTTCCTTCATATTTTCTAACGTTTCTTGCTCAATTTTAAAATCTAATACGCTCATAAATCTTAAAGCACGTATAATCCGCAATGCATCTTCTTCAAATCTTAATGCAGGATTACCAACCGCTTGAATTAATTGGTCTTCGATATGTTTTGTTCCGTCAAAATAATCATAAAGTTGATATTTGTCTGCTGCAATCGCATTGACAGTAAAATCTCTTCGTTCCAGGTCTATTTTCAATGACGTTACAAAGTTTACGGAGTCTGGTCTTCGGTGATCCTTATATTCGCCATCCTCTCTGAACGTTGTCACCTCAAATGGGAAGTCGTCAACAAGTACTATAACTGTTCCATGTTCAATCCCGACAGGAATTGTACGTTCGAAGATACGGATCATCTGCTCTGGAAGACAGTCAGTGGTAATATCGATATCATTGACCGGGATACCCATTAATAGATTTCTAATAGCACCGCCAACGATATAGCCTTTGTATCCATATGATTCTAAAGTTTCGATGATACCGAATGCGCACTTAAATCGATGCTGCTCATGTGGCTGTAATACCTTTATCATATTCTTGATCTGCATCCTCACTGTTCTCTTGCACCTTCAATTAAATTACTGTAGATTGCTTCGTATTGATCTGTAATATGTTCAGATGAAAATCGTGAGTTGATATCTTCTATCATGTTTTTCTGGAATCTTTTATAAAGTATATCATCTGTTAACAGAGCAAGTGCATATTCTCCGGCAGCCTCCGTATCTCCAACATCCACAATATACCCTGTTTCTCCATGTCTGATAACCTCTTTAATACCTCCGGCTGTTGTTCCGATACATACGACACCGGAATGCATCGCCTCTAACAATACGAGACCGAAACTTTCTTTTTCACTCATCAATAAGAATAAATCTGCCATCTGATATAATGGTGCTACTTGTTCCTGCTTTCCAAGAAATAACACCTTGTCACCTATACCAAGCTGCTCAGCACAAAGTCGCATATTTGACAGCTCTGGCCCATCACCAATCAATAATAACTTAGAAGCAGTCTTTTCAGACACTTTCTTAAATGTTTTCAAGATGTCTTGTATGCGTTTAACCTTACGGAAATTCGATACGTGTATAACTACCTTTTCTTCTTCGGTAATACCATAGCAGGCTCTCAATTCAGGATTGGATATATTATTAAAATCTTCCTCGTTAATAAAGTTGTAGACCGTCTGAATCTCTTTATTGGGTGCAACAATTTCATAGGTCTCTTCTGTTAATGAATTACTGACACTTGTAACAACATCGCTATCCTCTATTCCAAACTTAATTGCTTCCTTGAGCGTTGAATCATAGCCTAACACTGTGATATCCGTTCCGTGTAAAGTTGTTACTATCTTTACATCTTTTCTCGCAATTTGTCGGGCAAGAATACCACAAATTGCATGAGGAACAGCGTAATGCATATGAAGGACATCAAGATCATACAGATTAATTACTTCCGCTATTTTTGTTGCAAGTGTAATATCATATGGTGGATATTGAAAGACGGAATATTGATTGACATCCACCTGGTGAACTGTAATATTGGGCATCTGAAAATGAATTCTAAAAGGTGTGTTCGAAGTAATAAAGTGAACCTCATGCCCTCGTTTTGCCATTTTTATTCCAAGTTCAGTAGCAATGATACCTGAACCTCCCATTGTCGGATAACATGTAATTCCAATTTTCATAGTAAAACCTCCAGTTATTTTCTTTCGAATCTATCAAAATCTCTTGTATTAAATTTCTCCATTGTTCTATCGAAATAATGGGTTAGATCAACATCCATTGAATTTGCAAGAGAAATGAGTACAAACAAGTTATCAGCGAGCTCCATCCCTATTTGTTTTTCTTGTTCACTTAACTTTTTTTGTTTTGGCCCATATACATGATTGATTTCACGCGCAAGCTCTCCTACCTCTTCCGTGAGTCGGACCATATTTTCCATCGGTGTAAAGTAGCCTGTCTTAAACTGGCTAATATATTTATCAACTTCTTGCTGCATTTCTTCTAATGTTTTCATTCGTTTCCTCCAAGATAACAGAATATTATGTATAATATAATTTGAAGGGAGATTAAATATGAAAATACATCTTAATATAATCAACATCTTCTTCATATTAATAGGTGCATTTATTTTTAGTTTTGGCATTGTAAATTTCAATATGACAAACGAACTGACTGAAGGTGGATTTACCGGCATTGCGTTAATATTATATCATTTATTTGGTACAAGCCCTGCTCTCATGAACTTAATTTTTAATATTCCACTATTTTTTGTTGGGTATAAGCTTCTAGGAAGGTTGTCTTTTATCTATACGCTTACAGGCACGCTAAGTGTATCGTTATTCTTATGGATTTGTGAACGCTATCCGATGCATATCGACCTAAAAGATGATCTACTACTCGCAAGTTTATTTGGTGGCGTTTTTATAGGCATGGGTCTTGGTATAATATTCAGATTCGGAGGCACTACTGGAGGCGTGGATATACTGGCACGTTTGATGAAGAAATACTTCGATATCGCTATGGGAAGAACGATGTTTGCATTTGACTGTCTTGTTCTAATTGCAACTTATATTACAATTGGCGATTACATCATAACAATGTATACTTTGGTATGTGTTTTTGTAGGGGCACGCGTGATTGATATCATTCAGGATTCCGGATACTCTGCTCGTGGCGCAATGATCATCTCAGAACGACATAAAGAAATATCAGACGAAATCAATTCATTACTTGACCGCGGAGTGACGATTATCTCTGCTCATGGTCACTACTCCCAAACTGAAAGACCCATCATCTATTGTGTCGTACCAAGAAATGAAATTACACGTTTAAAACAGATCATAAACTCAATTGACCCGCATGCATTTGTATCATTACTTGATGTACATGATGTGTTAGGTGAAGGGTTTACATTAGATGAATTTAAAAAACCCATTGAAAGATAATGGATGATAAAAGAGAGGTCAGAACAAATTTGTTCTGACCTCTACTAATGATTAATCACTATTTCTTGCCATCATGAAGAATCTTAAGAATTCTGCTACTGCTACTGCTGTTGCTGCTACATATGTCATAGCGGCTGCTGATAGTACACGTTTCGCATGCTTATATTCTTCAGCATTCACAATGCCTAATTTCTCTATTTGATTCATCGCGCGGTTACTTGCATCAAATTCAACAGGCAGTGTAACAATTGAGAATAATACAGCAAAGGACATTAAGATGACACCAGCCCAGATTGCCATAGAACCAATTCCTCCGCCTTGCTGAGAAATGCCAGTTAATACTGCTCCGACCATAATTAACAAGTAACTGAATGTTGTTCCTAAATTTGCTAGAGGCAACAAAGCGCTACGTAACTTCAGCATACTATATCCAGTCGCATGCTGAATCGCATGACCAACTTCATGCGCAGCGATTGCAGTACCAGCAACACTTGGCTGTCTGAAGTTAGAGGGACTAAGTACGACAAGCTTCTTTGATGGATCGTAATGATCTGATAGAAAGCCTTCGCCTTCTACTACTCTCACATCTGTAATACCATTCGCTGCAAGTATTTCCTCTGCTACTTGCTGTCCTGATTTACCACTTGTAGATTTCACCCTGCTGTACTTATTATAAGTTGATTTTACTTTATACTGGAAATACATCGGCACCAGCATAATAATAATAAAATAAAGAATATAGCTCATCAAAACACTCCTTAATAGATTTAATTTAATTCTAATTTATTGGTCAAAATTAATCAAATAATTTATCTCTATTCAAGATAAATAATAAAGCAAAACTAAACACTGATAACCAGAATGAAAAATAACCGATATGCTGGATATAGTCAGAAAGCATACTGTAAACCGGATACTGCATATAAACATAGTCTATGACATCATTATGAAATACCCATATTGATGCAATTCCGATTGATAATAAGCTGACTCTGAACAAAGGAACAAATAATAACGCCTGTATTGCCATAACTGCATGTGAGATTACAAGCATCATTCCCATCGCCGTGACATCATCTAGCGTAATAAAGACGAGGATATTCATAACGACAGCCCAGACACCATATTTTATCAGCGTAACGAACGCAAGGACTTCAATTATCGGAAGATGCTTATTCATTAATATTGCCGTCAGTGCAATCACTAAAAATAATGATGCAGTCGGACTATCTGGAACAAACGGTATAAAATACCATTTCGTCTGCTGAAGTTGACCTAAATACCAGTAGTATCCATACACCGTACCGACAATATTACAAAATATAATCAATGTGAGAAACTTTTTATTTTGTATCCAGTAATAATATTGTGACAAGTGATCACCTCATAAAAAAAGAATCATCTAGAATAAGATGATTCTCTAAAATATTATTTTTTCAATGGCTTTCCGTTCTCGTCAGTTTCTTCTAAACCTTCGATGAACTTTCCAACTTCTTTAATTTGTTCTTCTGTCAGCGTATCTTTAAATGAAGGCATTGCGCCACTACCATTTTTAACAAACGCTTCTACACCAGCTGCAGGTAGATTCGCTTTAACCAAGTTTGGACCAGCGCCACCTGTCAATTCTCCACCGTGACATGAAGTACAGTTAGATTTAATGATCTTTTCGTATGTCGGGTCTTTCTTATCTAAATTTGTGAATACGATTTTACCTTGTGCAGCTTGTTTCTTCCAATCATGGTAATGTGAAGATTCCCAAGTCGTATAGAAGATGATGGCTACCGCTAATAACATAAATCCTGAAGCTAATGGACGCTTATTCCATTTACGCTCTGGTCCACGATCTAACCAAGGTGCTAACATTAATGCACCGAATGCAATCCCTGGCATAACAATCGCACCAAATGTATTAAATGGTCCTGAAGCATACGTATACTTTAAGATTTGGTATAAGAATAAGAAGTACCAGTCAGGTAAAGGTGTATAACCTGTATCTGATGGATCCGCGATACGTTCTAATGGAGATGGATGCGCTACTGTTAAACATAAATATGCAACTAAGAATACCGCACCTGTCATCCATTCTTTTAATAAGAAATCTGGCCAGAAGCTTTCTGTTTTACCAGGAAATTCTGAATAATCTCGATTTAACTTTGGTTTTTCATAAGATTTAACACGTGAATCACCAACAAATTTCATCCCTTTTCCGCGATGCATCTGTATAACCTCCTTTTAGAATATTCGTGTTTATAGTGGCCCCGAAATACCTTGTTTTCTAATCATAATAAAGTGAGCTGCTAACAACGCGAATAAACATGCAGGTAAGAAGAATACATGAATCGCGAAGAATCGCGTTAATGTCTGTGCTCCAACAATATGTGGGTCACCAGCTAATAAAGTTTTTACCCATGGACCGATAAACGGTACGGATTCAGCGATTTGTAAACCTACTTTTGTCGCAAATAATGCTTTCATATCCCATGGTAATAAATAACCAGTAAACGATAATCCTAACATTACGAAGAAAATTAATACTCCGACTAACCAGTTTAATTCACGTGGTTGTTTATATGATCCCGTGAAGAATACGCGTAGTGTATGTAAGAACATCATTACTACTACTAGACTCGCACCCCAGTGATGCATACCACGTACGATAACACCTGCTGCTACATCATGCTGTAAATAATAAACTGATTTCCAGGCGTTAACAATATCTGGTACATAATACATCGTTAAGAACATACCTGATAAAACTTGTATTACAGTAATAAAGAATGTTAATCCACCAAAACAGTATACGAATGCAGAAAAGTGATAAGCAGGGTTAACATGCTCAGGCACCTCATGATCTGCGATATCGCGCCAAATTGGTGTAATATCGAGTCTGTCATCGACCCAATCATAGATTTTATCGATCATTTTGTCCCCTCCTATTTCACTAATTCATTTTCGTGTTTTTTACCGATTGTTAACATTCCGCCTTTTTCTCCAACTTTATATTGGTCTAAAGGCCCAAGCGGTGGTGTACCAGGAACGTTCTTACCATTCTTCTCATAACGACCATTATGACATGGACAGAAGAATTGGTTCGGATTACCTTTATCACCATTCCAAGATACTGTACAACCTAAGTGTTTACATACAGGAGATAAAGCAATAATTTCATCGCCTTCTTTATATACCCATGCAAATTCTGTTACTTCACTCGTGTACCATGCATCTTTTTGTTCGAATTTAAAGTCAACCTTTGTCGGTTCTTCTTTAATTTCTGAAACTTTAACGCTAGTAGTGATCATATCTCCAGCTGCACCACTTTTAAATACTGGATCTAGTGCAAAACGACCTAAAGGCATAACCATACCAGCAGCCATAAATGATCCAACTCCCATTAAGGAATAGTTTAAAAATTGGCGTCGTGTGACACGTTGGCTCATTTAATTTTCCCCCCTCTAATGCGATTCTTTTTATAAAATATACTAGGACATATCAATTTTAGCCTATAAATATAGCTTGGTCAATAAGATGTCACAATTTAAGTACTAAAATTGTCATTATTTATTCCAAAGTGTAATAATAAATTTCATCAACGATTTGACATTATCCTGAATAAATTCCTGTTTCATTTCATTATCCATAGATTCTAATGGAATGATACTCACTTTATGGACATTATCAGCATCAATTTGTAATGTTTGTGGACATACGACAACGATATTCTTGAATCCATATTCTTTAAGTTGTGTATCTATAAGACCAATCGGATCATAGTCACCTAAAATTTGCACTGGAGGCAATACAAGGAGACGTCCTTTAAACTGTTGTTCAGCACCTAAAGTTACATATTGAATCATTTCATATTGATCTGCTATATCTAAAAGTCGAGAAGTATAGTTGGCTGGTATTGCCGGGATGATTGCAGTATCAATATATTCTATCTGATCGTTCAGCAACATAAGATCATTATGATTAAAAAGCATTCCTATTCTCCTATCATCTGTAATAAATGCGTAAGTTGATTAAATTTATCCTTATCTTTATTCACTAAAGTTTCTTCAATCAAGGGCTCTATGTAACGTTTAACTTCTTTCTTTATAATTTCATTATGCTGGATATAGTGAAGCTTGTTCTTAATTTCTTTGTATTCAAAGTTATTTAATGATATTACTACATAGCTCAGCAGTTCTTTTATCTCAATTTCAACATATTTGTTATCATGAAGTATGACATCCAGATAAATATCATGATTTAATGAAGATAAATAATGAAAAATGACAAAAGCATCGGTAATAATTCCATGAGCAAGTACGAGATGACATTTAAAGTCTGGATAAATAATCAGACGATTAATAAATGCATCAGCTCTCATAATATGAATATAGGAGAGTATATCATCTCGATCTTTTAATAAGTTTAATATCCACACCGTGTTCTTGTTGTCAATATTATGATTGAGTAGCAGATATCTTATATAGTTTCTGCGGTCATCGACAATATTAGTATGCGTCATCAAACTCCGGTTCCAGACCAATAATTATTTCGTAGAGCTGTTCGCTGCGAGATTGATCTGCTATTTCTCGGGTGTAATAATAATAATCTTTCAGGAAAGAGACATTTTCATTCAGACTATTATAAGCTTCTTTATAGAAATGCTTTGCTTCTTTATCTTTTTCCAGCTGTTGATAGCTATATGCTAAATGCCATAAAATCTCTGGATCAATATCATCTTCGTCAATAACAGTGAATAACTGGACCATCTCTTCATACAGTTCTTCTTTGCGATAGTAGTCTGCTAATACTAATCCTGCTTCAGTATACGATGGATCGATTGTTAGAGCCTGGATTAGATAGTCTGCTCCTTCTTCATTATGCATCTTAATCATAATACGTCCAGTATCCACAAGCAGCTCTTTATAAAATTCATTTAATCGTATCCCTTGCTGACCTACCAAGATTGCATCTTCATATTTGCGTTCACTTTCTAACAGCTCAACTAATAACAGATATGCCTGCATAAAATCAGGATCTTTATCCAGTAAAGACTGCAGTGTCGATATTGCTCTATCCATCAGCCCGGATTTTTGATAGCTAATCGCTTTTTTGAAGAAATCATCGCTCGTATAATCTTTCTCGTCTATTTTCTCATAGTAAACTACCGCCTGATCATAATCACCCGTCTGTAATAAACTATCTGCAATCCTTAAATTCAAATTAACATTATTAATTTCATCGATACCACTATTTAATAGTGTTTCGTAGTTTCTTACAGCTGGTAGATACTGCCCGTCAAAGTAATAGAGTTCTGCTAATGCAAAGCTAAGCACTGGATCTTCACTAGATAGTTCATAAGCTTCCTTCACCTTCTCAATTGCGACTTCTGGCATATCCTGCTGTTGAAAGATATCCGCTTCAAGCATCAATCTTTCTATTGTTTTAGGAAGCCCATGTAATATCATTAGTGCTTGATCCATATCATTCGTATCGATTAAACTTTCGATATAAAAGCTTAGTACCTCAGGCTCATCGGGGTATAGTTCAAACAGCCGTTCAAACACAAGTTTACCTTCTTGTACAATACCAAACTGCATGAGGGTTGTACCCAGTTCAAAAAGTGCATCATGATCATCTGTAAATAAAGCCCTTTTAACATTATCGTTCAGGCCTTCTAGATGCTGCAGATGAATCTGATCGATTAATTGATTAATATCCATTACAAATCTCCTTTTAACTGCTTAATATGTCCTATGAAGTTCGGATATGAAATATTTACCGCTTCAAATTGATTGATTTCGATTTCTACCTTTTCAAGTAATGCTGCAACTGCAAGCATCATTCCGATACGATGATCGCCATAAGAATCAAAGATATTACGTGCACGCACATCCTTTACTTTACCGTAAACGATCATACCATCCGTTGTTGGTTCTAACTTATAACCTAATGCGTTCAGTTCAGAAACAACCGTATCAATTCGATTGGTCTCTTTCACCTTCAGTTCCTCTGCATCTCTTATCTCACTCCTGCCCTGTGCATGTGCTAAGAGTAATGCAATCACTGGTATCTCATCAATAAGCTTCGGAATTAATGAACCTTCAATCGTAATTCCTGTCAGATTATGCGTATATGAAACGATGATATCACTTACAGGTTCTGTCTGTTGTGCTTTGTCAATAACTTGAATATTACCGCCCATCATCTTGACAACTTCTAGAATACCACTTCTCGTTACGTTCGTTCCAACATCATGCAGAGTAATCATGCTGCCAGGGATAATCAATGCAGCAACAATAAAGAAGGCAGCCGAAGATATGTCTCCAGGAATATGTATATCATTCATCTTAATGTCATGTATACCATTTGGTTTTAACAGGATTGTTCTATCATTAACCTCAATATCAATATTACTGTTTTTAAACATTAATTCCGTATGATTTCGAGAGATGTCTTGTTCAGTGATGTGCACTTCATCATCTGCATATAGACCGGCTAGTAATATCGCACTTTTTACTTGAGCACTTTTCACAGGCATCATGTAGTCTATTCCCTGTACTTTAGAAATATCTCCATCATTGATGATAATCGGTGTAAACTGATTATTCCTTCCCTTAATATTTACCCCCATCTGTCTTAAGGGTTCGATCACGCGCCCCATCGGACGTTGCGCAATGGATGCATCTCCGTCCAATATCGTCTTAAATGGAAGACCCGCAAGTAAGCCGCATAATAATCGTGTCGTAGTCCCTGAATTTCCAGTATAAAGGATTTCATCAGGCTCACGAAACTGCTCATAGCCTGGTGAATCAACGATAACGTTATCCTCTTCTATTGAAATCTGAACGCCTAGCTTCCTGAAAATATTAATCGTTGAAATACAGTCATCTCCCAGTAATGGCTTTGAAATAACCGTCTTTCCTTTACTTAAACTCGCAAGCATAATTGCACGATGCGTTATCGATTTATCACCAGGAACAGAAACTTCTCCTGTTAATGGGCCATTATATTTTAATTTCACAACAGTTCACCTTCTAGCTTTCTTAACCTCTCAAATGCTTTCCTTAGTCGTTTAACATCTACTTGTTCTACTTTATATCCATTATTTTCACAGTACAATACAAAACTAATATCATTCGCTACATTCTTCTTATCCTGTCTCATAAGCTTGTAATATATATCAAAGTTATCATAGGCTAATTTCTTTAACCCGAGATGGTGCATCCAGCGCATGAGTGATAGGATGTCAGTTTCAGTCACATCACTTAAAAGTAATGCATAGATCATGCCATGCATTACTGCAATGCCATGAGGTAACTTATGATGAAATTCAATCGCATGCCCCAAAGTATGTCCGAAGTTTAAAAACTTTCTAACATCTGATTCAAATTCATCATCATGCACAACTTTCATCTTTGTCTGAATACCAAATGTTATCCACTTATCAATCGCATGCAGCTCACTCAAACAAGTTCCATCTTGAACGTCATGCATTATTTCTAATAAAGTATCACTTTTACCAATACGACCATTAGCATTGAGTAATACGTGTTTAATAATTTCAGCAAAGCCACTTAACTTTTCGCTTTGTGATAACGTATCTAGAAAATCCAGATCATAGATCACCATATCAGGTCGTTTAAATGCACCGATTAAATTCTTACCTGCGCTTGCATTGATCCCAGTTTTACCACCGATCGAGGCGTCATGAGCAAGTATTGTTGTGGGCACCTGAATAAAATGAATGCCACGTAGGACAGTTGCTGCAACAAATCCTGTAAAATCACCTGTCGCACCTCCTCCAATTGCAAAGAGACAACTGTGTCTTGTTACATGCATCGATAATAGCGTTTCTACCACCTTGCTATAATGATGTATTGTTTTCACTTGCTCGCCACTTGGAATCAACAACTTTAAGATAGAATGCTTGCTCAAGAACAAATCAATTTTCTGTTGATGCAGCTGATGAACGGATTCATCAATCAGTGCGATACGTTTATCATAATGTTTAAAGTCAAGATTTAAATTGAATGCTTCGTGTTCTACAACAATATCATAATTATTGTCTATATAGTTTGTCGTTAACTTCATATCTGCTCCTTAATAATCAAGGATTGCCTGTCTATGTCGTGCAATACTCTCTTTCAACTGCTCTAAATCATTGCTCTGGAATTCATTTAATATCTCTTTTGCCAGTTCAAACGCAACCGCATGTTCACAGACAATGGATGCTGCAGGTACAGCACAGCTATCACTGCGTTCGATTGAAGCCTGATATACTTCTTTCGTATCGATATCAACAGATTGAAGCGGTTTATACAACGTCGGTATAGGTTTCATTACAGCGTTCACTATAATCGGCATCCCATTCGTCATGCCACCTTCAAATCCCCCAAGATTGTTAGTCATTCTAGAGTAGCCGCTACCCTCTTTATAGCTGATTGGATCTTGTACTTTAGATCCAGGTAGATGCTTCATATCATATCCTGCACCGAAACCCACAGCTTTAAATGCATTGATACTGATGACAGATTGTGCAATTTTACCATCCAGCTTGCGATCATATTGCACATAACTGCCAAGACCGACTGGCACGCCGTCAGCAATAACCTGTACTTCTCCACCGATGGAGTCCCCATTTGACTTTGCTTCGTCAATTTTATCACGCATCATCTGTGCCACTGTTTCATCAATGCATCGAACATCATTTATGTCATTTTTCTTCTTAATTTCATCCAGAGTATATTCACCATTATCTCGTGCACCACCAATCTCTATGACGCGTGAATAGACACTTATCCCTAAAGATTCAAGCAGCACTTTACACACTGCACCGACAGCAACACGTGCAGCAGTCTCACGAGCACTGGATCGTTCCAGAACATTACGTAAATCTCTATGACGATATTTCATACCACCAACTAAATCCGCATGACCCGGTCGCGGCTTTGTAATCTTACGTTTATCCGGCGTCATTTCTTCACCTTCTTCTACACCCATAATCTTAAGCCAATGTTTATGATCATCGTTAATCACTTCGATTGTGATCGGACTGCCGAGTGTAATGCCATGGCGTACACCTGATGTAATTACGACTGTATCCTTTTCAATCTGCATACGACGGCCACGCCCATAACCACCTTGACGTTTGAACATCTCTTTATTAATCATGTCACTTGATAACTTCATGTTCGATGGAATACCTTCAATAATCACAGTTAGTTTCGGACCATGTGATTCTCCGGCTGTTAGAAATCTCATATTAAAACCTCACAATATATAATAAGTATTATTATAACGCACTTACAATGATATTTATAATCAAAAAGAAAAAGGTCAAGACAAATATGTCTTAACCTAAGTATTTAATCGTTTTCGATTTAGTACACCCAAGCAGATGTCACTAAGTCATAGGATAAAATTTCTTCTTCTTTAAACCATAATGCGATTTCTTTGTCAGCTGATGCGACTGAATCTGAACCATGGATGATGTTCTTACCAACAGTCATACCAAAGTCTCCGCGAATTGTTCCAGGAGCACTTTCGGCAGGGTTTGTTTTACCTACTAATGTACGTCCGATTTCAACAACGTTTTCACCTTCAAGTACCATCGCAAATACAGGTCCTGAAGTAATAAACTCAACTAATTCGCCGAAGAATGGTTTTTCGCTATGCTCACCGTAATGTGTTTTAGCTAAATCCTCTGACACCGTCATTAATTTAGCACCTACAACTTTGATGCCTTTGTTTTCAATACGTTTTACGATTTCTCCGATAAGACCGCGACCTACACCGTCAGGTTTAATCATTAAAAATGTTTTTTCCATGGTTATCCCTACCTCTTTTAATTTAGTAAATCCTTAAACAGTTTAACATTGTAAGCGATTTCTTACAATTACTAATAAATACGTTTCAACATTTTTTCATGAATTTGTACTAAATAGCTTTTGATGTTACTGTCAGGCAGTTGATCTAGATGAAATTTCGCTTTATCACCGTACTTTCTGCTCAATACTTCCGAAGAGTGTACGCCATGTCGTTTCACCTGTTCAATGATAAAATCAAATACCGCTTCATCTGAAGCTTGCTGTAATTGCATTACACTTTGTTCCAGTCTGTAATCCTCACGCTGATTTAATACATCAATCGCTGCTATAAGCGGGTAGGTGACGTGTCCATTTCGGATGTCACTTCCTACCGGTTTACCAAGTGTCGCTTCATTACTCGTATAATCCAGAATATCATCAATAATCTGGTAGCTCATACCAATGCAGTGACCGAACTGTTTGATATGATAGGTTGTATATGAATCAAGATTCGTACTCACGGCTCCTAGATGACAGCTTGCTTCAATGAGAATTGCAGTCTTACGATTAATGCGTCTTAAATACTCTGTGAATGTAATGGGATAATTAAAGCGATCTGCCATCTGATCAAATTCGCCGAAACAAACTTCTAATATTGTTTCACTGAATATTTGATGATACTGTGAATCCTTAATTTCTGCAATATTTTCTAATGCACGAGCCAATAAGAAATGTCCTGTTCGAATTGCTGTGTCCTTGTTAAAAGCCATATGCACAGAAGTATTACCTCTACGTTTGTCACTATTATCTATATAATCGTCATGAACAAGGCTTGCCATGTGTATAAGTTCCAGTGATACAGCTGTACGAATCAAATGTTCTTTATCACCTTTAGCTAGAAATCCGCTTAACAGTACAAACATCGGTCTCACGCGTTTACCGCCAGAATTTAATATATGCTTAGATGCATCGGTGATCACTGTAGATTCACTTTGAATTAACGTCTGTAACCTCTGTTCAACTTCAAATATATATGGTTGTAAAAATGCTTTATAACTCACAGCAATCATCCATTCTAGTTTTCTTTTGGTTTGTATGCGAGATGCATCGCGCTTACGCCACCTGTAAAGCCTTTGAATTTAATATGTGTAAAGCCCGTTTCAGCCATTAAATGCGCTAACGTGTATTTATCCGGGAATTCAAATGCACTTTGCTGTAACCAGCTGTATTCTTTCATTGATTTCGCGAAAACTTTACCAAAGAAAGGCATAATGTATTTAAAATACAGCTTATATCCTTGTTTAAATACTGGCATCGTTGGATGACTTGTTTCTAAGACTACAATCATTCCTCCAGGTTTTAATACACGATACATTTCTTCTAAGCCTTTCTTATAATCCGGCAGATTACGTAATCCAAAACCAATTGTCGTATAGTCAAATGTATTGTCTTCGAATGGTAAATCCATCGCATTACCATGAATAAGATTAATATTAGCAATATGATCCGTTTTTTTATGTGCGACACTTAACATGTTGTCACTGAAATCCAAGCCTGTAACGTGGCCATGACTACCTACTGCCTGAGACATCTGTATTGTCCAGTCTCCTGTGCCACAACATACGTCCAGTGCTTTTGCGCCCTTTTTAACTTTCATTTGTTTCATCGTATATTTACGCCACGATTTATGCTGATTGAAACTTATTATATCGTTTAATCGATCATATTTCGTTGAAACATTTTGAAAAACATCATGTACTAATTCACTTTTTTCTTGTCCATTTAACTGTTTACTCATAAGCCACCACTTTCTCATCATTCATATAAGGTTGTACAAACATATAATGAATTTCCTGATCTATTTCTGTTAATTTATCTTGTTCAGTTATCGTTAAACGTAATTCTTTCAATTCATTAATACGCGTGACACATCGCGTTAAAACTTTAAAGTCATCTTGTAAAAACGGCTGTGATAAATAGCGATAAAATAACGCACTTAATATGTCAGTAGATAGCACAAGCCTGTCTTTATTATTATCATTGATCACACTTTGCATACGCATACTTGTATCAATAACAACGATTGCACTTTTAACATTGTCATCTACTTTAAGATTGCTCACAATATCAATGATTTCCTGCTCAAAATTGATCATCTGAAAATATGCATATCGTTTTTTTAGCTCTTTAATCTGATTTTCTAGGTTAACTAAATATTTCATTGCCATACCTCAATTTTTGTCCTTCCATTATTATAACGATAATTCATAAAAAATGGTATAAGAACAAATAAAAAAAGCCCATAGTGGGCTTTAGATGCATTTATTTCACTGCATCTTTTAATGCTTTACCAGCTTTGAATGCTGGAACTTTGCTTGCTGGGATTTCAATCTCATCACCAGTTTGCGGATTACGTCCTTTACGTGCAGCACGTTCGCGAACTTCAAAGTTACCGAAACCAATTAATTGTACCTTCTCACCATTAGATAGTGATTTTTGAATTGATTCGAAAACAGCATCAACTGCTAAACCTGCTTCTTTCTTAGTTAAGTTTGCACTATCAGAAACTGCATTGATTAAATCTGTTTTATTCATGTCAATTCACCTCCCCAACATTATGTAAATGATATAAAATATCATTCTGTTATGACTTTAACACAATAAACGTTGTCACTGCAACGGTTATTGTATATTATCAACAATTTTTTAGCGTTGTACGGTTTTGAAAACGGGTTCATTCTTATCATCTACAGTATAAGGTACTGAATAGGCAGGTAATATTGGGTTGTCCTGATAGAGAATATATCGGATATCCTCCCCTTGTTTTACCTGATGTTTCTGTAGTGCACGACCAAGATCAAGAGAGTAATCTATCTTAAATTCGTTCCCCCCGTTGATATAAATAGGTAATGCCTCGCCCGAATAAGGGCTCTTCACTGTCGGGTATTGATCAAGACCGTATTTCTTATAGTTAATTTTATAAAGGTTTGGACCTATCTTCTTTCCTAATGCCAATTCATTCGATTTCGTCTCGAGTCGAATTCTTAAATTTTTTAAAGTATCTGATGTTCTTAGATCTACAATCATCACTTTAGGATTTTTATCTACGTCCATCATCACATACTGATAATAGCCACCCATTTCAAATGATGAGCCTGGTAACTGCGAAAGATATTTTGGTTTTAACTTTCCAAAATCAACTGGATGCTTTAAATAGATTTCATAAGTCTGATCTCTATCTTTCAGTGGTAGCAATCCACCGGTATCCTTCTGATAACTTTCAACAGCATTTTGAACCATGTTCAGCTGATCTTGAGGTGCGACTTGATTTTGTTCAAGCGCTTCTTTAGGATACATGCATCCACTGAGCAGCAAAGAAACCAGTAATAATAATAAAGATTTACGCATAACTAGAACCACCTAACACGACAAACATGAGCAGTGCACTTATAAGCAATGCTGCATATGCAAGAAACGTAACAATCATATTCAATGGTTTATTAGCAATCTTAAACCTTGCGAGATAAATAAGCATCATTGCAAGAAGCATTAGCCCAAGCGAATAAAATGATACCCACATTAAATCCATTCTAGAAATATTAAACATAGTCTACCTCTATTCGTTCGTTTTTTCTCTGTTCATCAAATTCCTAACTCCTTCATTGACATCAAGACCTTCAAACAGCACCTTATATAAGGATTGTGTGATCGGCATCTCAACACCAAATGCTTGTGCCATTTCGTTTGCAGCTTGTGTCGTACGGACTCCTTCAACGACCATACCCATTTGTGCCAGCGCTTCCTCTAGAGAAGCACCTTTACCCAGCATATTGCCACATTTCCAGTTTCGTGAATGTACTGATGTACATGTCACAATCAAATCGCCAATCCCTGCAAGCCCAAGAAATGTTAACGGATCTGCTCCCATCTTCGTTCCAAGGCGTGTGATTTCAGCGAGACCACGTGTCATCAAGGCTGCTTTAGCATTGTCTCCATAGCCAAGGCCATCTGTTATCCCTGCTGCAAGTGCGATAATATTCTTAAGCGCACCTCCAATTTCAACACCAATCAAGTCATCATTCGTATAGATTCTAAAATACGAATTCATAAAAATATCTTGTGCAATCTGCTTAATCTGTTTGTTGTCACTTGCTACAGCCACCGTTGTCGGATCTTTGAAGTGCAAGTTCTTCAGCATGACTCGGCCCACTCAGAACACCGACACCTTCAAACTTCTCAGGATCCATCTCTTCGGTTATCATTTCAGAGATTCTTTTAAATGTTATAGGCTCTATCCCTTTAGAAACATGAATAAAAATTTTCTTTTCATCCGCAACCTCATTAATCTGCTGCATGACTGAACGAATCGCTTTCGTAGGAACAGCTATTATGATTACCTTTGCATGCAGTACTGCTTGCTGAATATTTGAAGTCGCTTGCAATGCATCGTGCAGCTGAATCTCTTTAAGATACTTTTCATTCGTATGATGCGTGTTGATTTCATCAACGGTAGCTTGGGTCTTTCCCCACATTAAAACGTCGTGCTGATTCTCTGAAAGTACATTCGCTAGTGCAGTACCCCATGAACCTGTACCGATTACTGAAACTTGTAGCATACAATCACTCCTAATTTCTCTTTCTTGCAATTAAATGTAGTGGTGTTCCTTCGAATCCAAAGGCTGCACGAATTCTATTTTCTAAAAATCTTTGATAAGAGAAATGCATCATCTCAACATCGTTGACGAAGAATACAAAAGTTGGTGGCTCAATCGCAACTTGTGTCGTATAGAAGATGTTTAATCGACTGCCCTTATGTGTTGGTGTTGGATTCATTGCAACAGCATCAGTGATCACTTCATTAAGCGTACTGCTTTGAACTCGTTTACGATGGTTTTCCCCTGCCATATTAATCAGTGGGAATAATGTATTCAGACGTTTGCGTTCCTTTGCAGAAACAAAGGCAATCGGTGCATAATCTAAGAACTGGAAGTTTTCACGCACTTTATCTTCAAACTTCTTCATCGTTTTTGAGTCTTTCTCAACAGTGTCCCATTTGTTTACAACGATAACAATAGCTTTACCTGCTTCATGGGCATATCCAGCAATCTTCTTATCCTGTTCAATAATACCTTCTTCAGCATCGATAACAACCAGCACAACGTTAGAACGTTCGATTGCTTTCAAGGCACGTAATACAGAATAACGTTCTGTTGCCTCATATACCTTACCTTTTTTACGCATTCCAGCTGTATCGATCATCACGTATTCCTGATCCTCAAAAGTGTATACCGTATCTATTGCATCTCGTGTTGTACCTGCGACTGGTGATACGATAACACGCTCTTCACCAAGGATTGCATTGATTAAACTCGATTTCCCCACATTTGGTCTTCCTATAAGAGAGAATTTGATAACATCATCATCATAATCTTCTTCCTGCTGCTCAGGGAAGTGCTTTGCCGCTTCATCCAGCAAGTCTCCAATACCTAAACCATGTGATCCAGAGATCGGAATAGGCTCTCCAAATCCTAATGAGTAGAATTCGTATATATCTGCACGCATTTCAGGATTATCAATCTTATTGACACCTAATACAACAGGCTTGCTTGATTTAAATAATAGTTTTGCCACGAAATCATCTTCATTCGTAATCCCGTCACGTCCATTCACCATAAAGATGATAACATCCGCTTCCTCAATCGCAATTTCTGCCTGAGCACGAATCTGCTCCTGGAAAGGCTCATCACCTAGCTCAATCCCACCTGTATCTATAATATTGAATTCATGTGTCAACCATTCTCCGCTCGAATAAATTCTATCTCTTGTAACTCCGGGTGTGTCTTCTACAATCGAAACACGTTCCCCGACGATTCTATTAAAAATTGTAGATTTCCCTACATTTGCACGACCTACAATCGCTATCGTTGGTTTTGTCATTTTATCTATCCTCTCAAATAATATCCCTATTATTTTAACATAGTTTATCATTTATTAATATTTAAAAAAAAAGAGACAAGGCAAGCGCCATTGTCTCCTTAGAACTCTATTAAAGATTTAAGTTTTTAAGTTTGTCTCCAAACATATCTCCAAGTGTTGGAGCATCTTGATTCTCTTGATTTGAAGCATTGCTCAAGTATGTAGTATCAAAATCTTCTACTTGTTCTTGAGTCGCTTTAATTGAAAGACCAATACGTTTCTCTTCTTTGTTGATATCCAGAATCTTCACTTTAACCTTTCGACCTGGTTCAAGGACTTCTGATGGATTACCGATATGTTCGTGACTAATTTGAGAAATATGCACAAGGCCTTGTAATCCTTTATCAATTTCAACGAAAGCTCCAAAGTTTGCTAGACGAACAACTTCTCCATCAACGATGTCTCCGATACTAAACTTCTCTTCAATCGTTTCAAACGGCCCAGGTAAAGCAGCTTTAATTGATAAAGAAACGCGTTCTGCTTCTTTGTCGACGCTTAATACTTTAACCTTAACTTTGTCGCCGATAGACAGAGCATCTTCAACCTTATCGATATGATCATGCGTAACTTGAGAGATATGTACAAGACCATCTACTTCACCGATATCTACGAACGCTCCGAAGTTTGTAATACGTAAAACTTCGCCTTCGATTACAGAACCAACTTCAATTTCATCAAGACGTTGTTCTTTTTTCACTTTGTTCTCTTCAGCTTCGATGGCTTTGTGATTTAAGATTACACGGTTCTTCTCCTGATCTAGTTCTTCAATCTTTAAAGTTAATACTTGACCAACGTAGTTTGAGAAGTCTTCAATATAATTCGTAGAAATTAAAGATGCCGGAATAAATCCTCTTAGGCCTACATCAACAACAAGACCACCTTTAACTGCTTCTTTAACTTCTGCTTCTAGCGTTTCATCATTTTCGAACTTTTCTTTTAATGATTCAAATGATTCAGATTCATCTAGTTGACGTTTAGATAAGATGTAATGACCATCTTCCTCTTTATCTTCAATCTTAGTAACAAACGCTTCAATCTCATCGCCAATTTGAACGACTTCTTCAGCATTGTCAATATGTAGACTTGAAAGTTGACTGATTGGGATGATACCATCATATTTTGCACCATCTAAGTTAAGAACGACATGTTTCTCTTCAATCGCTTGTACCGTTCCTTTAACCTTGTCTCCTTCTTGAATTTCTTTAATCATTGCTTCGTTAAATTCTTCTGTCATTGTGGATTCCTCCTTGAAATTACAACTAGTGTTATTATAAACTTCTTACAAATCGAGCTGAAAGTCAAGGAATACGCTTTTTACATTGCGCTTTTTGCTAATTCAATAATCTGGGCTGTCACTTCTTCTATTGACTTTCCCGTTGTATCAATTTCAATAGCATCCTCTGCTTTTGTGAGCGGCGAGATTTCACGCGTCATATCCAGGTGGTCACGACGTTCAATATCTCTTTTCAATTCTTCGAATGTTGAGGCAATCCCTCTATTTCTGTTATCAATCAAACGACGTTCTGCACGTTCTTCTACAGAGGCTACCATATACACCTTTAATTCAGCTTCAGGAATAACTTTCGTTCCAATATCTCGACCATCCATAACAACACCTTTATGCGCTGTCATATTCTGCTGAAGATTCACAAGTTTCGTTCTAACACTTTCAATACTAGCAACCCTAGACACATTTGATGTAACATCGTGCTCTCTAATTCTATCGCTGACATCACTTCCATTGAGATAAATGCGCTGACCAGATCTATTGATCAGCTTCAAATCTATATGCTCAACCAACTTATCGATTTCTATTTCAGGCTGCTCTAAATGTGCGAGTGTAATCGCACGATACATCGCCCCAGTATCCACATAAATCATGCTTAATGCTTCAGCGACACGCTTAGCAATTGTACTTTTTCCTGCTGCTGCAGGTCCGTCTATTGCGATATTTATCTTATTCATTTATATACCTACCTTGTTGTTTAATCTTAATTATTCTATCATAGAGCTATATCAATGTATATTGGAGGACTAAAATGAAAAATATTCTCGTAATGCATACAGGTGGAACAATCAGTATGTCTGAAAATGCGCAGGGTGTCGTCACAACGAATGACACAAATCCTATGTCAAATATCGAAATCATTCAGTCGATTGCAAACATTACTGAAAAACACCCATTTCAAATCCCCTCTCCTCATATGACCCTTAAACATATGAATATATTAAGAAAATCAATTATCAATGAAATATACGAAGAAAACTATGATGGTATCGTCATCACACATGGCACTGACACACTCGAAGAAACAGCATATTTTCTGGATTTGACCCTCAACGTTTCAATTCCAGTAATCTTAACCGGCGCGATGCGTTCATCCAACGAAATCGGGGCAGATGGTCTGTATAACTACATCTCCGCAATACGTACAGCTTGCCATGATGATGCCAAAAACAAAGGCGTGCTTGTTGTGTTTAATGATGAAATTCATACAGCTATGAACGTAACAAAGACCCATACATCAAATACAAGTACTTTTCAAAGTCCAAATTACGGACCACTTGGTATTATCACGAAAAACAATATTTATTTCCATCATCATCCATTAACACATCCCCCGCTGGTTAAAGTCAATGAAGCGATTAAAGTTGGACTCGTAAAAGCCCATAGCGACCTAGACTCAGACTTAATTAAATTCTTTGCTGATCAGGAATATGACGGGCTTGTTATAGAAGCGCTTGGACAAGGAAACTTACCGCCTTCTTCATTAGACGGCATCCAACATCTAATCGATAAAAATATCCCGATTGTCATCGTATCCCGATGTTTCAATGGAATTGCAAGTGGTAACTATCAGTACGAAGGTGGCGGGTATGAGCTACAGAAGATGGGTCTCATATTCTCCAATGGACTTAACGGTCAGAAAGCGCGTTTAAAACTTATCGTCGCAATAAGTAATGGCTTAAATGATGCTCTTCTTGACGATTACTTCAAACGTTAAAAATACGCGGACAAATTATTGTCCACGTATTTCTTTTTTTATAATATCATCAGCTATCAGTCCGCCGTGAAATTTTCCGTTTTCAATGAATATCGTATTCGCGTCATTTCCTGCTGCGATCACCCCTGCGATATATAAATTGTCTATATTCGTCTCCATCGTCTCTTTGTCATAGAAAGGTGCTGTCCCGAATTCATTTGTTATGAGTTCTATCCCCATATCACTTAAAAACGTGTAGTCCGGGTGATAGCCAATCATTGCAAAAACAGTATCATTTTTGATTGCCATTTCTCCATCAGGGGTTTGAATGATCACTTCAGAATCATTGATAGAGGTTACATGACTATTAAAATAGAGTTTAATTTTTTCATGATTAACAAGGGATTCATAAAGAGGTAATATCCAGGGTTTCACACTCTTAGAATATGTATCGCCGCGATACACAGCTGTCACTCGTGCACCAGCTTTTTCAAGTTCGATCGCAGCGTCAATTGCAGAGTTTTTACCACCAATGATCAACACATCCTGATCAAAATAAGGATGGGCTTCCTTGAAGTAATGCTGCACCTTATCTAAATCAGCACCCGGTACATCTAATGTATTCGGCTGCCCATAATAACCTGTCGCAACTGTAACGTAATTACATTTATAGTGTGCTTTAGTTGTCGTGATGATAAATTCGTCTTCATGCTTCTCCACTTTTAGAACTTCTTCGCCAGAATGAATCTTTAAATCATGATATTTCACTACACTTCTGTAATAGACAAGTGCTTGGTTTCGATGCGGCTTATGTTCTTCAACAATAAACGGAATATCACCGATACTCAATTTTTCACTCGTCGAGAAAAAAGTCTGATGTGTCGGATAATTGTAGATTGCTTCGACGACATTCCCTTTTTCGATGATAATATTATCTATGCCTTTCTTTTTTTGCTCTATACTTGCTGATAATCCACATGGACCAGCTCCAATTATAATACTTTGTACGTGTTTCATTTTTTTCACCTTTCTTAAATAAAAAAGGGCTCAAAAGAGCCCCCTCTAGATTTCGTCATGTTCTTGTATATCGAGAATCTTAAAGCCATTGTTTTTAAGATACTTTGTAAACTTCTTAATATTTTTACTATCTTCAACTTTAACAATCATTCTTCGATGCATCTTATCTGTTTCGTCAAACGTTACAAAAGAAATAGCATTTAACTTATACTTCTTCAATGCTGAAGCAAGACGCATGATACGCCCTTCTGCATCTATTGATGTAATGGCAATGCGCACACCTTTTTGATTCATTCCAAATGCAGATTTAAACTGCTCCATAACATCAAATCGTGAAACCACGCCTAAAAAATCGTTGCGTTCATTGATAACACTTAAAATCGGAAAATCTTGTAATGTTAAGAAAGACTCTTCGAATAGCGCATCATCTTTAACACTATATTCATCAAGAGGAAGGATATCCTTAATCTTTGTGTTTTCAATGAATTCATCTCTTAGTTTGGGTGTCTTCATAAAGAAGAAATGTCTAAAGATGCTATAACGTGTCGCTGTGCCAATATATTTTCCTGTTTCAACAACAGGCATCCCGTCAATACCATGGTGTTCAAGCTTGTCAAGCACACTCTTAACCGTGTCATCTGGACTGGCAACATAACATTTTTCTTTAGGTATCATTATTGACTTTAAATACATAGTACCGCCCCCTTTTTTTATTTTGGTATAACTAACGTTTGTCCTTGTGAAAGATTATTGTCTGAAATACCATTTGCCTGTCTTATCTTTTCAACATTTTCTGGAGAGCCATTACCATAGTATTTAATCGCTATTCGGTAAAGATTCTCTTTAGCATTAACGACGTGTGTCGCCTGCGCCTGCTGATTGTCAGACTGGTTATTATTTGAAGCAGCTGATGATTGTGATGCATTGTCTGTTTGTGATGCATTATCCTGAACTTCTGCTGTTTTTTCTTCGGCTAATCTTGCTGCTTCTGTTTCATCAGCAGCTTTTTGTGCTGCCAGACGTTCTTGTGCCGCTTTTTCCTGTGCTGCTTTTTCCTGTGCCACTTTTTCCTTAGCCGCTTCTTCCTTAGAAGCTTCTTCCTTAGCTGCTTCTTCCTTAGCTGCTTTTTCTGACTCTGCCTCTTCAACAGTCTTATCCTTAGCTTTGTCTGTTTTTTCTTCAGCAGTTTTCTTCTTGTCGTTCGTTGCTACTTGTTCTGTATTATTATGTTTATTATCACTTTGAGAATTGATATAATTTGCAAGCAGCAACATAATTGGCAGTAGTATTAAAATCGCAGCAATCAGTGGAATAAATTTCTTAAGTCCACTATTATCCTTATCTTCTTGCTGTTTTCCATTTTCAGGCTTTTCTTCGACAGTCTTTGCATTTGCTTTATTTACTTTTGCAGCCGCTCCTGCTACCCCTGCTGCACCAGCTGCTTTTTTACTGTTAGAGACTTGTTTATTAGTCTTTTGATTGTTATCTCTTTTGTTGTTTTTCTTAGCGCCAGCGCCAATAGTTCCTGCTTCTTTGTTATCGTTAGTATTGTCTTCACGTTTCTTTCTTTCTTGTGAACGGCTACGACGTGAGACTCCACGAGGCGGAAAAATATCTTCTTCAGTTTCTTTTTTTCCTTCATATGTTTCTGAACTTACTTCTTCAGTTTCAACCGTCTCTTCTTGTTGTCTTTCGATCTTTTGTTTATTCTTTTCAAATTCATCTTTAAAATCATTTTTTGACACGTTTATCCACCCACTCATCAATTTATAGTCTATTCTTATTATAGACAAACACTATTGCTTTAGTAAAGTATTACAGCTATAAAAATAACCTTTCTAAAATTAATGCCACAGGCTCAAGTTGAATACTTTTAGTAATATTTTCATATCTTTGCAAATCTGTCACTTTGCACTTGTGACACTGATTACGTTCATAAAATTCATCTGAATTTATCGAAGATGTCCTCAACATGCCGGAAAGTTCATGGTGGAGACAATGATTGCTATGCACATACGCAAGCATCTTTGATAATAACTGCTGTTGCTCATATTGATGCGCCTTTAATTTATCAGCGATAATGTTGTTAGCAAACTTGCGATGAAAAATATCAAGCTTCTCTTTCTTTTCCGCATCATAAATATTTTGCAGAGTATAATTATGTAGATCGCTTGTGTCAATAGCGTCTAATTCGAGCAGTCGTGACGCTTGTGCGATATCATTATTATTATATAGGAGTATCGATTGACAAGAGTGATGATCTCTTCCTGCGCGACCAATCTCCTGAATAAACTGAAGGATTGATGCTGGGATGTGATAGTGAATCACCGTACGGATGTTTTTCTTATTGATTCCCATTCCAAAAGCACTGGTTGCACATATTACATGTACTTCATCTTCCATAAACCGACTCTGTACTTCAGTACGTTCACTATAGGTCATATCTGCATGATATCTATCCACAATAAAATCCTCAGAAAGCGCCTCGTATAAAGCATCACATACCTTCTTCGATGAGAAATAGATAATAGTAGGTCCACTTTCTTTAAGTACTTTTTGTAGAAATATGAGCTTATCATCTTCACGCACTTCATATTTATACAAGTACATATTGTCCTTATTTTTGAGAAAATCATGTACTTTCAATGGCCTTCCGATAATCTCCTCAATATCATGAACAATCTTTTTTGTTGCTGTAGCTGTTAGAGCGATTACCTGTGCATTATGTCTATCAATCACTTCATTCACAAGCAAGTAATGAGGACGGAATTGAAATCCCCATTGAGAAATGCAGTGTGCTTCGTCCAGTACAATATGCGTGAACCTTATGCGAGAGAATAATGCTTCTGCAAGTTCACTTTGTAACCATTCGGGAGAACAATAAATAAATTGATAGCTATCAATGCGATGCGTAATTATCGAAAGTTCCGCACGTGATAGACCTCCATGAATAGCTACAGCATCAATTTTACTCATCTTCAACTGCATCACCTGGTCCTCCATCAAAGCAATTAACGGGGTGATAACGAGCGCTTTTCCGTCGGTAAATACAACTGGCAGCTGAAACGTGATTGATTTACCACTTCCAGTAGGCATCAGTGCTAATACATCTTCATTATTCAATATACTATCAATTATTATTCTTTGTTCCTCATTTAACTTTTTAATCCCAAAACGCTTATTTAGCAAATGTTCAATCGACATGATCGTTCCTTTCCATCAGACTGGCGTATATAATACCAATCTTCAGTTTGAAATAATCTTTAACCTCTGAATGCTCATAAAATGATTTTAGCTTTCCATATGTTAACTGACTATAAAGATGAACAATTGCCTGCAGTTCATCCGCGCTAATAAAACGTGAAATCTCCACAGGATAATCTTTAATCATCATTTCAATAATATGGTCCTGGATAGTATGCTCTCTTAAACGAAGCAAACGAGCAGTTTCATCGATAGTATAGCTATTTATCAGCTGGTACGTTCTTGCCGTATTCTTATGTAAGGGCACCTTGTAATAAAGATGATTTAATAGATGGAATGATTCATTTCGAAGCAAATGCAGTATATAGTTTTTCTCTGCCAATAACATAAATTTCAAATGAGATGTTTCAACATTTAATAGTCGTGCCAATTGTTCATCGTTTCTTGGATGTATATCATGGCCCGTTATTTTATATACGAAATAGCTATGTTTAAATTTATCTTGCACTAAAGTTACAAGTTTAAAGAAATCTAGCTGCAGAAGGTTGAAGTCTTTAGTTTTCGCCCGCCTTATAACTTCTTTAACCTGCGACTGTACAATCAGGTTGTTAGAGACTGGCACAAACCTATTTGTGCCATAACTCATTTCTGAAGATGCCTGAATAAGTAGACATAACGTCTCAAAACTCATCTCAGATGCAAGGTAAAAATAAGGGAAAAGCATGTACTCTCGTTGCTTATCATTGTGACTTAACATACTTGTGAATGCTTCAAAAGGATAGCCTGGTGCAATCTCGTAAACAGGTAAAAGATGCTGCATAGAGGCGTCAAAATATGTCTGCTGCGTTCTTGCTCCGGTTACAATATTCCATAGACTTTTTATAGATTTATCTTCACGATAATGTGTACGTATGTAAGTTGATATAGAATTCATAAGCATCTCCTGAATCTTTTTGTTGAAAAACCATTAAACAATCACTAAAATAGTTATGTACATTGTTTATATATTTTATCATGAAATTGGTGGGAGGCGAAAATTTTGGCAGGTAAATATACAATTGTTGATATGGATACATGTATTGCATGTGGTGCTTGTGGTGCTGCAGCTCCAGATATATATGATTACGACGACGAAGGTATTGCTTACGTAATATTAGATGACAACCAAGGGACTCAAGAAATACCTGAAGAACTTGAAGAAGATATGATCGACGCATTTGAAGGTTGTCCTACAGACTCAATCAAAGTGGCAGATGAATCATTTGATGGTGACGCACTGAAGTTCGAATAATATAACAAACCCGGACTACTGTAGAAAATAGAGATTATTTTCTGCAGTAGTCCGGGTTGTTTTTATCTGGTTTTAGGCAGTACATTGAGCAATATAATCGATAATATCGCGAGTAGTATGCCTTTGATAATATTAAAAGGGATGATGCCGGCTGTAATAATTACCTTTAAGTTATTAGAGATATCAGTGAAATTCATTATCATACCGTAAAGCGGTAATAATACGAAATAATTCATAATACTCATTACCATCGTCAATACGATTGTTGCACATAAAAATCCAACGATTAGTCGTTGCTTTCTCCCTTTAGTTACTGCATACAATGTCAATATCAATGATGTCCCTGCAAGAAAATTCGCAACAGGCCCAATTGGATCTGTCATATTCATCAAGAAATTTAGCAAGTTTTTAATGACTTCGACTCCAATCGCTCCAAGTGGTCCAACAGTGAAAAGTGCGATAATTGCAGGAATATCACTTAAATCAATTGTGAGATAGGGTGGTAAAAATGGTAACGGAAACTTTAAAAACATAAGTAAAAAAGCAACCGCACTTAATAGACTCACCGTAATGAGTCGTCTTGTCTTATTAATCTGTGTCATTTCCTTCTCCTTCTATCCATCTTACAAAGAGGAGGAAAACCTCCATCTTCTCCCATCCAGACTGTACTGTCGGTACTGGAATTTCACCAGTTCAGCTGAGTAATCAGGTCGCGGACTGTAACCGCCGGTTCGGAATTACACCGACCCCGAAGATGAATGATATATTTTTTATAGTATATATCTTACTTGTTATTCTTTGTATCGTCAACTTTTGGGATTGAGATAACAAATGTTGTGCCTTTGCCGACCTTGCTATCCACATTTATACTGCCATGATGACCTTCTATAATTGATTTGACGATAAATAATCCTAATCCGGTACCATGTTTACCTCTCGTCCTAGCCTGATCCACCTTGTAGAAACGTTCAAATATATTATCGATATGTTTCGGCGCAATACCCACACCTGTATCAGAAATACTGATGATGAGGTTCTCATCGTCTTCATCAGTATGAATACTAATTACATCTCCTGCAACAGTATAGCGTAGTGCGTTATCAATGATATTGGTAATCACCTGAATCATCTTATCATAGTCTAACCAAGCTTTAGAATGATGCCTATAATGAGTTTGAATGTCTGTCTCATGTTTCTCGGCCACATGTTTGAAGTTCATTATCGTTCTTTCTATCAGCTCCTCTATGTCAGTAGCTTCTAAATTCAGAACTTGTTCACCGGCATCAATTCTAGCTACATTCAGCAGTTCATTCACAAGACGATTCAGACGCTTTGATTCGTCAAGAATAACATTTAGAAATTCATCCACATCAGACTTTTCGCTGACAATACCATCTAGAATGGCCTCCGTATATCCTTGAAGCATTTGAATCGGTGTTCTCAGTTCATGAGATACATTTGCAATAAACATCTGTTTCATTTGATCAATCTTCTTCTCTTCAGTCATATCCCTAATGATAGCTACAGCCCCATTACCTTGTTTTATTTCTGGGTTGTCGACTGGAGAAACAATGAGCACATAGTGCTTATCTTTGGTTGTAATTTCATTATATACCGTATCTTCCGACTGCATCACTTTATTCACAGTATCACTCAAGGCTTCAATCTGCAGTTGGTTGATGTCATCCAGAAATTTCTCTGCCATTGGATTTTGAAGCTGCTTCTCTAGATGCATATTGAAACTCAGCACGCCATCCTCCATTGCATTGATTAATCTGTCCCTCAAATTTCTTTCAGAAGATATCCTGTTCATGTTCAAAGTAATATCTTCTTCCATCTTATTAAATGCAAGAGCAAGTTCTCCAATTTCGTCACGTGATTGAACCTTGATTTTCTCATTTCGCTCACCCCGTGCAAGTTTAAACGCCGCTTGCTTCAGATGAATTAATGGTTTAGTTATACGTGTAGACAAGAAAAATGCAAATATTGTCGTCAAAATTAGCAGCACGAGTGCAACTAAAAATATGATGATTGCGATGTAGTTGAAAGCATCGGATATCGTATTGGTATCTTGATAAATAAATATTGCGCTTCCATTATATTCAAATGCCTGAGAAGGGTATCCTACGAGCAGATATTCATGTTTGCTGCCCTGATAATTGACTTCGATTGACTGAACAACAGTTTCATCTTTTTTATACACAGCATCAAATGCTTTGTTCGTCTGAATTTCTTTTAACATCAATGCTTTTAACGGATCCTCAATGTTCTTATGTTGATCCTGTTTATTCGTAATCAATATCAGTCCAGCAGGGTTTTCGATCAGTTCTTTCACATAGTTCATTGCATCACTTTTGTCATGCCGACTCATAAGGACGAGTTCAACTTTTTCTGCCTGTTGCTTTAATGCATGTGCAGATTCACTCATCAAATAAGCATTAAAAAAGCTCATCAGTGCAACCGATAATATAATTAAAACTGTGGTTACTATAAACAATATAGTTAACCACAGTTTAATAACGACACTATTGATATATTTCATCAGTCTCTGACCTCAAATTTATATCCTACACCCC
Source organism: Macrococcus psychrotolerans (assembly GCF_038095555.1). Classification (NCBI taxonomy): domain Bacteria; kingdom Bacillati; phylum Bacillota; class Bacilli; order Caryophanales; family Staphylococcaceae; genus Macrococcus; species Macrococcus psychrotolerans. Next base: position 1,166,446 of record NZ_CP124591.1, read on the forward strand.
ATACTGTATGAATCATATCTGCAGCATGTGGCGATACTTTGTTCAATTTTTCTCTTAATCGCTTCACATGTGTATCAACTGTTCGTAAATCACCATAAAACTCATAATGCCATACATCTTTAAGCAGTTGCTCACGATCAAATACTTTATCTGGACTCTTAGCCAGAAAAAGTAATAGTTCATATTCCTTTGGAGTTAAATTAACCTCCTTATTATCTGCAAGCACTCTATGTGCATCATTATCTATCACTAGTGAATCAAAAACGATCAGATCTTTCGCATGCGCTTCCTGTTGTATGAACATTGTTGATTGCGAACGTCTTAAAATTGCCTTTACGCGTAGTACAACCTCTCGTGGAGAGAACGGTTTGACGATATAATCGTCTGCCCCAATTTCAAAGCCTTCTACGCGATTATGTTCTTCTCCTTTTGCAGTCAGCATAATAACAGGCGTAGATTTCTCTTCACGTAATCGTTTGCATACTTGGATACCATCCATACCAGGCAGCATGATATCTAGTAAAATACAATGAAAATCTTCACTCAGTGCAAGCTCGAGCGCGCGCTCTCCATCTTCCGCTTCTACAGTTTCATAGCCTTCTCTTTCTAGATACATCTTAGCAAGCTTTCTAATTCTATCTTCATCATCAACTATTAAAATCTTTTCTTTCATATTATGCTCACCCTTTCATTATGCATAGGAATGGAGACCTGCAATGATTAGATTCACCGCAATCACATTAAATAAGATGATACCGAGACCAATAACGGCAAGCCATGCTGATTTTTTACCTTCCCAGCCCTTTCCTAATCTTAAATGTAGGAAAATCGCATAGAACAAGAATGTAATTAACGCCCAGACTTCTTTAGGATCCCAGCCCCAGAATCTACTCCATGCAATCTGCGCCCAAATACTCGCAAATAATAATCCTCCAAGAGCAAATAACGGAAACCCGATGATGACAGAACGATAACAAATTTCGTCCATTAATCTCAACGAAACTTTATTAGTCAAAGGTTTGATGACTGAAAAAATAGTTCTGCGTGCGATGAGTCTGATTATCCCATAAAGGATAGAACCGATGATGATTGACCACACGACCGTATTTAATTTCTGTGCATTGATTACAGGTGGTAATTCGATTCCTGTGTCAAAGCGTTTAACTTCTTTATAGCTTTCTTTCGTCCCATCAACTTTAACAACTGGTGTACTATCCTTGAATGTAACTAATCCTGGTAAATGGTATTCAGCAACTGCATTCATGCCATTTTTATCTTGATAGAAATATTCTTCCTTATAATCAACAATACCTTTCATTACAATCGTTGTTAATATAAATGCTAAAACTAATACGATAAAATACATGACTACCTCAAGCCAGAATGCGTCTTTAGATTTCTCTTTCGCATCAACATATCTCAGAAGATAGATCAATCCCGCCACTGAGCTTACAGAAAGAATGCCATAGCTGATAGTTACAGTTATAACGTGTATCGCAAGCCAGTTACTCTGTAACGCTGGAATTAACGGTGATACTTCTCTTGAAAACATACTTGCATAGACGATAACAAGCATCGCAATCGGTAAAGAGAAGAGTGCAAGTATCGGTGTATGATAGATATAATTGATAACTAGAAATCCGCCTACCATCATAATCCCGAACATCGTTAAGAATTCATACATATTACTTACTGGTGCGTGGCCTGAAGCAATCCATCTTGTGATAAAATAAACAAGCTGCAATGCAAAACCAATCGTTGTTAATAAGACACCCATATTTTCGTAGCGTTTCGATTTTGCTTTAATACTTGCTGAAAAAGGTAAAATCGCTATTAAATATAGAATAAATGCTGCGTATAAAGAAGTACTACTAAAATTTAATAAAGTTTCATTATTCATTCTTATCCTCCACCTCATACTTATCATTTACTTCTTGTAAATGATGTTTATGTAACATCGTATCTATCTCGCGTTTAAATCCATAATAGTTTCTATTCGTATGAGCTGCGAGCGTCCCTTCATTCGTATTAATCCAGATTCTACGATGATTAATATAAGACCCTATTGCAAGTCCAAATAGGAAAATTGTAAATCCTACAAATAATATAGGAAGTGTCAGATCCTTCTTGACCGTTAAATACGTTATTGTTTTATTCGTCGCGCTGACAAATTTAACATCATACTGATTATCTTTCGATATATCTTGTGATGATCGGATTTTTAGCAGGCTGTATTCTGATTTTTTCCCATCATTCACTTCAAAGACAAATCTTTGGATTGTTCGGTAAAGGAGATTTTGTTGCTAGTGCTCCATTCTCCGTAATTTTATCAAAATCAGGTGCATAGTTACGTAGGTGCACATTCAACGTATCACTGATTTTATAATCATCTTTCGGATTATCGAGCTTGACCTCAAAGTTTTTTCCGATTTGCTTACCTTGTTTATCTTGTACTTTAAAGAGCATCGTTTCTAACTGCGACTGATCAAAACTATTCTGATAGAGTGCAAACTGGTCAAACTTTACTGGATGGTTCACGCGAATACTATCATCTTTTAGTTTTACAAGTTCCGGTTTACTACCAATAACTGATGAATCAGATTTATTCTCAAATAGCGTAATTTTTGATTCATAGTTTTTAGCAATTTTATTCATTGTCGCATCAGCTGATTTACTGTTTGTATTCGACATTGATTCTTTATCATACTGTTCAAAGATAAATTGATTATTTTTTATGTAATACTGATTTTCAGTACCCGGAATGACTTTCGTCTCTCCTTCTCCAATACCTACGAATTCATCTACATAAAACATCGGTACAAAACGCAGCATTGCTCCAGCAAGCAGAATTATTAGTCCAGTATGATTGATATATGGCCCATATCTACTGATTCTTCCTTTTTCTGCAAGAATGAAACCTGCTTCCTCACGCACTTTATATTTATTGTCCTTCAATGTCTCAATGAGTGACATATCTAATCTATCATCGTGCAAAGTGAGTCTTTGACGTTTAAAAAATGACGGATGTTTTTTTACTGTCTGTCTCGTCAGCGATTTATGAAGCGGTATACCTCGATCGATACTTGCTGCGATAATTGAGAATGCAACAAGCGCAAGTAAAATTAAGAACCACCAGGAGGTATAAAGATTATCAAAGCCTAATCTATAATAAATCAGTCCAAGTGTTCCATATTTGTCCTGATAGAATGTTGATGGATCTTCTCCGACCGGAATAAAATACTGCTGTGGAAACATCGTCCCAATTGCAGAAGCAATTACCGTCAATACAAGTAGTATAACTCCCGTCTTTACAGAAGCGAAAAAGTTCCACACTTTATCTGCCAATGATTTATGTTTCGTCTTACTACGGATGGCCTGTCCATCATAGCGCATTATATCAGCGATTTTCTTCTTATCATAATTATCGTTGATTAAGCGACCACAATTTTGACAAAGCTGTGTACCTGGCGGATTAATATGTCCACATGTACATTGAATTGATTGGTCTTTCATTTAATACTGCACCCCTTTATGGTTGTACCATATCCATATATTTTTTTATGTCTGCACGTGACATCTGCCCTTTATGGTGTGCCTTTATAATACCATTTTTATCTATAACATATGTATTCGGTAAATCATTTGCATTATAGGCTTTCATCACATCTCCTGAACCGTCAAGCGCAACCATTAACTCTACTTCTTCAGGCAGTTCGCTGAAGAACTGCTTTATTTGCTGTGGTGAATCTTTCACATGTACTGTAAGCACTTCAACACCTTTAGAGTGATAGATTTTGTTCATGCGGTTTAAGTCAGGCATCTCTTCTTTACATGGGTTACACCATGTTCCCCAGAAGTTTAGAATAACACCTTTACCTTTATAATCACTTAATGCTACTTTTTCACCTTCTAAATTTTCAAGTTCAAATAACGGTGCTTTATCTCCGACTTTCACAACCTTCTCACCATCTTTAACAACACTCACATATAATATAAAACCAATAGCAATTAATATCAGCAGCATTATTATATACTGAATCCACTTTTTCTGTGACTTTTGCATATAAACCCATTCTCCTTTTTGCAATATAATTTTTATTATAACATGCAAAAACACATAGTCTGTGGCAACTATGTGAATTTTGGACTATGATTTATTTAATGCCATATTTCTTAAGGTCTTAACTTCATGGGGACTTAATTCTCTTGCATCTCCTGCATTTAACCCTTTTAGTGTTAGCGGTCCATACTCAATACGTGATAGTTTAACGACTTCATGACCAAAATGAGCAAACATTCTACGGACTTGACGATTTCTACCTTCATAAATAGTAATTTCAACTAATGTCGTGTTTTTCTCTTTATCTTGAGACTTAACTTTCACAAGTGCAGGAGCAGTTTTACCATCTTCAAGCATAATACCTTTTTCAAGTTGCTTTACTTGTTCACGTAACAAGAATCCCTTTAGTTTAGCAACGTATTTTTTCTTCATCTTATATTTAGGGTGCGTCATTTGGTTTGCAAAGTCTCCATCATTCGTTAATAAGAGCAAGCCCGACGTATCATAATCCAGACGTCCAACCGGAAAGATCCTTAAATTGAGACCTGGAAAATAGTCTGTAACGACCTTTCTTCCTTTTTCATCAGAAACACTTGTAATGACACCTGTAGGTTTATGGAAAAGAATATAAATTTTCTCTGGGTTCTCTAGCGGGATACCTTCTACTTCGATAATATCATTTGGCTTTACTTTTGTGCCGAGCTCAGTCACAGTTTGTCCGTTTACTGTTACTTTGCCTTCAGTAATTAACACTTCAGCTTTCCTTCTTGATGTAACACCACTCTTTGCGATTACTTTTTGCAATCTTTCTAACTGTTCATTCATAATTCATCCTCCGTCTCTAAATTTTTAAAGAATCGTTCAATTTCATCTGATTCTGTATTACCCTCTTCATCCATCGGGAGCTCATCCAGGCTTTTTAAGCCGAATGCTCTTAAAAACTCCTGTGTTGTCACCAGTAATTTAGCTCGAGCCTCTTTTTGTTCATTTGCTTTAATAAGCCCTTTTTCAATGAGTGTCTTTATCGGTCCATCAGAATTTACACCACGTGCAATTTCTATATCTTGTCTCGTCAGAGGCTGATTATATGCGATAATCGCTAAAGTTTCCATTGAAGCTTGCGTCAGTTTCTTCTCTTTCGTATGTGTAACAAGGTGTTGTAGATACGGTGTTAAACTGTCATTAGCCATAAGAAAGTAACTGTCTCCTAACTTTCTTATCTCTAATACACTATGGTGAAATCTCCTGGTCATATCACTTATCTGTACTGGTGTTAGCTGTACAACTTCGCATAAAGTCGATTCATCAACGCCCTCATCTCCGGCTGCATATAATAACCCAGTTATAATTTCTAGTTTATCAACCATTATAACATCTGCCCCTTTCTATATAAATATCACCAAATGTATGCTCTTGACGTATTTTTACCGTCTCCACCTTCATTAGTTCTAATAAAGCCATAAAAAGGGTGACAATCTGCGTCTTAGTTTCCGAAAATGTTACAAAATCAGCAAACGTAATCTTTTGTTTGTGCTGCAACTTTTCAACAATATTCTTAGTTGCATCTTCAATTGAGTATGTATCCCTTGTCATTGATATTGTAGGTTTTACTACATGCTGTCTTTGCTTTGCCTTATGATATGCCGTTATAAGATCCATCAAATCAAGTTCTAACGAGGTATCAATCTTCTCGAATCGAGAAAGGTCATTCCCACGTTTAACAAAATATCGCTCTTCTTCCTTCTTTTTTTCATTGAGTATTTCTACTAACATTCTATAGTTCTGATACTCAATAAGCTGGTTCATCAGACCCTCTCTCGGGTCCTCAGTTTCTTCAACCGTTTCTGTACTTTCTGGCAGAAGCATCCTACTTTTGATGCGCAACAACTCACTCGCCATTACAAGATAATCGCCATGCACATTGATATCTAAATCAGTGACTTCTTTGATATAATTGATATATTGTTCAGTCAGAATTTTCATCGATATATCATAGATATCGATTTCATACTGCTTTATAAGATGGAGCAGTAGATCGAGTGGTCCCTGAAAGGACGCGAGTTTTACTTCATACATTATTTCACCTATATTCTGGAGTGGTTAAATTGAAAACTATTATTGCTGAGTACGTCTATTATTTTGAATATCTGAGAGATTATTTCGAATGTCATGAACTGTTGGAAGACTTCTGGAAAAATAAACCTGAATTTACCAAGCAAGACTTTGAAGTTGGCCTAATACTACTTGCAACTGGCCAGTATCATATGCGCCGTGGCAATATTACAGGCGGACATCGCTCACTGTCGAAAGCAAAGCGAATCCTCAAACTTTATATCGATTCCCATTATGAACGATTTATTGATATTGCGAGATTAGCATCCGAGATTGATATGCTTATAAACTCACCAGTATACCAGCAGATCACTCTTCCAGTGCGTCCAGAAGTTCGTTCGTTATTGCGTGATAAAGCGCATCACATTTCATCAGACATCCACGAAAATATCATTCACAAACATTTGAAGCGTGATAGAACCGAAGTCCTTTTGGCTAGACACAGTGCATTATACAATAAAAAGCCAATAGACGAGTCCCCACACAACGGCCATCATGGTAATAAAGGTTAGCAGCATCATGTTATTTCGAGGCTTTCCATCCTTATGTTCAGATGTTTTCAGTATCTGTCGTTGTTCCTGTGGTTTGAATGCCTTATTTTCACTTGCATTTTTTTTATTCATACATTTCTCCTATGCTCTCGGGTGTGTATTTTTATAAACTTCACGAATTTGTTTCGTATCGATATGTGTATATAGCTGCGTAGATGAAATATCAGCATGCCCAAGCATCTCCTGTACAGCACGTAAGTCTGCACCGTTCTCAAGCAGGTGTGTGGCGAACGAATGCCTTAACGTATGAGGTGTCAGCCTTTTTTGTATTCCTGACTCTGCCTGGACCTGTTTCATTATCTTCCAGAAGCCCTGTCTAGTCATACGCTTTCCATGGAAATTCAGAAACAAACTATCTGTCATCTCCTTTTTAAGCATTTTATGACGTGTGTTCGCAATATAAGCATCCATCAGCTTAATCATATGCGTTCCTATAGGGACAATGCGCTCCTTATTACCTTTACCTGTCACTTTAACAAAGCCCATAACAGTATTTACATCCTCGACATCCAGATTGATAAGTTCTGACACGCGCATACCTGTTGCGTATAGTAGTTCGAGCATTGCCTGGTCCCTTCTACCTGTTACTTTAGAAGTATCAGGTGAAGATAAGAAAATGTCAACTTCCTCAACCGTGAGTATATCCGGAAGTTTTCTTTCAAATTTTGGCGGTTCCAGGATGATTGTCGGATCTTTCACTGCATATTTTTCTCTAAGTGCAAACTGATGGAATCCTCGAACGGATGCAGTGATTCTAGCAAGCGTCTTTGACGATTTACCATCGTCCTTTAACTTGCCGAGAAATAATGAAATCGTAAATCTATCGATATTATCTATAGAACCAATATGTGATTCTTCTAAAAACTTCTTATAATGATTCAAATCTCTTCTGTACGCTGCGATCGTATTTTCACTCAGTCCTTTTTCAATCATAATAAAGTGTAAAAATTCATCTATGATTTCCTGCATATCCTCACCTCTTTGTAGATTAAGTTTACCATAATATTTTATATGAATATATAAAAAAAAGAGACTGCAGTCTCTTTATTCATTGATACGTTTATTAAGTTCATCCGCTCTGAAACCTTTTTCAGTGCACATTCTACATATTCCATGAAAGGTCAGACGGTGGTCCATAATCTGAAAGTGATAGTCACGTTCAACCTTTTTCTCAACATCCTCAAGTAAATCTTCTTCAATCTCTTCCACCGCACCGCAATTCATGCACACAAGGTGATGATGGAAGTGTTTTGCACCTTCTTTTCTCAGGTCAAAACGTGCGACCCCATCACCAAAATTTATTTTATCTACAACTTTCAGTTCAGCTAAAAGCTCCAGTGTCCGATAAACCGTTGCAAGTCCAATTTCAGGAGATTTTTCCTTTACCTTCAGAAAAACATCTTCCGCACTTAGATGATCTGCTTCATTCTCCAATAATACAGTAACTGTCGCTTCCCTTTGAGGGGTTAGTTTATAAGAAGCTTCATGTAACTGCTCCTTTATTCTATTAATTCTTTCCTGCATATCCTCACTCCTAAAGGTAACGATTAATATATATAAAATATCAGTAATTGAGAATTAATGCAAATAAATTTATTCTCAGATTAGAATAATTATTAAATGATAATTAATTTATACCTTATTTTCTTAATTTGAGCTGATAATTTAATATCGCAAGAATCGTCTTCGCATCTTCTATCTTCCCTTCATCTATCCAGCGCAGAGCTTCATCTAATGTCAGCCAATGATGACTGACAAACTCATCCTCATCAGGAGATAGTTCGTTAGATGCAACTAAAGTATCTGTATAATAAAGCGAAATAAATTCATCACAAAAACCTGGAGATACATAGAATTCTTTTAAAAGTGATAATTGCAGAGGCGTATACCCAGTTTCCTCTTCAAGTTCACGCCTAGCAGTTTCTATTCTTTCTTCTCCTGGTTCAACCTTTCCTGCCGGGACTTCAATCAGACATTTCTCCATTGCCTTGCGAAATTGTTCTACAAATAGAATCTTATTGTCTTTAACAGCAAGAATCGCAACAGCTCCTGGATGTTTTACAACTTCTCTCACTGTTTCTTTGCCATTGGGTAATGTAACGATATGTTCTTCAACCTTAATCACTTTACCGTCAAATATTTGTGTTTTTTCAATCGTACGCTCTGTCAGATCCATATCAATTCACTCTCTTTCATTTATCATGTTAAACTATACTTATTATAACGAATGGAGGAATAATCTTGAAGACAAATCATACGAAAAGTGGTCTTATATTTTCACAGCTCGGCTTAGGAGCAATGAATCTTCCTCAAACACAAGCCGAGGCAGATAAAATTTTAAAGACGGCGTTAGAAAATAATATTACTTATATTGATACTGCCGACTTGTATCAAAAAGGACATAACGAGGAAACTATTGGGGAATTTCTGAGTTCTAACAAGCTCAGACATGAAGTAACCCTTGCTTCTAAAGTTGGGAATGAGTTTAATATGATTAACGATGAAGTTAAATGGAATCCTTCTAAATCTCACATAAAACGTAGTATTACTGACAGCTTAGCCCGTTTAAAGACAGATTATCTGGATTTATATATGCTGCATGGCGGGACAATTGAAGATAATAAGGATGAAGTCATAGACACGTTTGAAAGCTTAAAGAAAGAAGGATTAATTCGTGCTTATGGCATAAGCTCTATCAGACCGAACGTTATTGATTATTACCTTGAACATAGCAATATTGACACAATAATGATGCAGTTCAGTTTAATCGATAATAGACCAGAGCAGCTTATTGAAAGTATCGAGAAGCACGATGTTCGAATATTGGCAAGAGGTCCTTTAATGAAAGGTCTACTGACAGATCATGCATCCCGCATACTAGATACTAAATTTAAAGACGGCATTTTAGACTCGAGTTATGAAGCATTAAAACAGAGTATTGATCAAGCTAAGCGTTCTGGAAATCTAACTGAACTTGCGTATCAATATTTACTGCAGTATCCTGTAGCATCGATTGTAAACGGTGCATCAAGCAAGGAACAGTTACTGGAAAATATTAAGCATTTCGAAAATGCGTTGAAGCAACAAGGATCAAACATCGAACAAGTAAGGACATTTTTTAAAGATATTGATTATAAGGATCATATTAAATGAAATCAAGAACACTGATAAACACATTGTTAGGTCTATCTGTTGCGAGTGGTATTACTTCCAGCATCATTGGTATTATTGCTTCAAATTATCTTCTGAACTTTAAGCTAAGAGACGTTGAAGTAATCAGGAGAAGAGAGATCAAAGCAAAACGGCTGGATGAACAAGCCTTTAAAGCATTGAATCCAATCGATGTAACAATTCACTCACGCAACGGCTATAATCTTAGCGGAACAGTGGTTAAGCCTTATCAACATAATTACTGGATGATTTTTTGTCATGGTGTCACTGAGAATAAGATAACAAGCATAAAATATTTAAATCTATTCATATCATTAGGCTTTAATGGTATCATCTTTGATCATAGAAGACATGGCCAAAGTGAGGGTAATCACTCAACATATGGATACTATGAAAAAACCGATCTGGAAAGTGTGATCACCTTCTTGAAGGAGCAGTATGGCTATGATATTAAGTTTGGCATTCATGGTGAGTCTATGGGTGCAGCAACAACATTGCTCTATGCTGGAGAGCTCGCAAATGAAGCTGAGTTCTATATTTCTGATTGCGCTTTTAGTAACTTTAGTCAGCTGCTGACTCAGATCATCGAACAAAAGTCGAGATTAGGAAGCGGCTTCCTTCTCTATTCTATGAATCGAATATTAAGACTAAGAACACATTTCACCTTAAATCAGGTCTCACCTATCAATGTCATACACAATGTCGAACAACCTATCCTGTTCATCCATTCAAAACCAGATACATTTATCCCATATACACATTCCGTTGACCTTTATAACAAGAAGATTGGACCTAAGATGCGCTGGTATCCGGAACATGGTGGTCATGCTGCGAGCTATAACGTCAACCCTCTGACATATAAGAAAGTCGTACAAAACTTTCTTGAAACATACAACCTATTGCCTCCAGCTCAGCCATAATCATTTTACTTTTGTCATAAAAAATGGTTTGAACATCTTTTCGATGGAGCGTGGAGCGAGGTTATACACCTTTAAAGCAATATACATCCACTTTGGACGATTAATTTCTCTTCGTGGATTGTGTATTGCCTTTATTATTTCTTGTGTCAGTATATCACTACGTATCATAATCAGACGATTTAAGAGAGATACATTGCCGCTCGCCTTAAAGATAAATTCTGTATCTACTGGACCTGTGTTGACAACAGTAAATGAAGCTTCAGGCATCTCGAGCCGCAAAGCATTTATCGTTTGATTGAGTGCAGCTTTAGAAGCAGAATAGATTGCCCCTCCTGGGGTCGCTGCATGAGCCGCCAATGAACCTAGTATAATGAAATGCGGTTTGTGTTGTTCATTTAACATCGACTTGATAATATAGACGACACTTTGATAGTTGACGAACATCATCTCATTCATTATTTCGGGTGTCATCGACACGAGCGATCGATAATTTGCGAATCCTGCACAAAATATTACAACATCAAAGTCAATACGAGCTACCTCCTCAATAAAGGCCAAAGTTGACTCCTCTGACTTAAAGTCAGCATATAGCAATACACATCGATCAACGAACGATTCTCTTAGATGAAAGAGCTTACTTAATGTTCTTGCACATGCATACACCGTGTTTCCTTCTATTAGAAGCTGTTCAGCAAGTTTAATTCCAATGCCTCCCGAGGCACCCGTTATCAATATTCTTTTACTCATAATCCTCACCATCGCAATTGTAAATTATATATAGTTTACACTATAATAAATGCTATGAACAATTTATGGAGGGATAGTATGAAAATCGTGTTCTTTGGTTCTGGTAATATGGCAAGTGCCATTTTTATCGGACTTGTTGAGAGTAAAACGATTCAAGGCAAGGATATATTTATCACGAACCGCTCTAATGAAGAAGAATTAAAACGCTTTAATCAACTTTATCAAATAAATTATAGCTATGACGACGAGGCTCTGTTAAAAGATGCTGATTTCGTCTTCCTGGCGGTAAAACCGTACGACTTTGATTCAGTAGCACAACGAATCAAACCTTATCTCTTTGAAGAAAACCACTTTGTATCAATGATGGCTGGTGTTCCAATCAATCAAATTAAGAATAAATTAAATGCACATAATCCAGTCGCACGCATTATGCCGAATACGAATGCACATGTTCAGCAATCGGTTACCGGCATATCTTATTCTGATAATTTTGGTGAAGATGCTAAATCAAATCTTAATGCCCTACTGGAAGCATTCGGTACATCTATCGAAGTGAAAGAAGAATCTCTTCATGATGTCACTGCAATAACAGGAAGTGGACCTGCGTTTCTTTACTATGTATATGAAGAATATATAAAAGCTGCAAAGCATCTTGGACTGTCTCCTGATGATACGGATATTGCCGTGAGAAACTTGATTATAGGTACTGGAAGAATGCTGGAAAACTCAGAACTTTCAATTGATCAGCTACGCGAAAATATTACCTCTAAAGGGGGAACAACTAAAGCCGGATTAGATGCTCTGCGCAAGCATCCAATAGAAGAAATATTTATTGATTGTTTAGAACACGCGTTGAACAGAAGCAAAGAACTAAGTGAATAAAACGGTAGTGACACCGATATACATGAATAAAATCAAAAAAGACGGAAGGAAATGATTTTTGTTTCCAGCCGTCTTTTTGATTTTATTCCACATCGTACTCAGAAAAATCATCTGCAATAAAAACTTCACATTCTGTTTTAGTTTCTATTTCAGCTAGTAATCGATTTATATCTTTAGTAGTATAGCGATTGCTGACATGATTGATAATAAGCTTTTTCACATTTCCCGTACTGACAAAAGATAGGACATCATCAATATGACTATGATAGTATTTATGACTTAATTCTACATCCCCATCGAGATATGTACACTCATGTACAACAACATCTGCATTCTCTGCCAAAGAAGCTTCGTTTTCACAAGGCATTGTATCTCCAAAAAATACGAGCCTCTTCCCTTTTTTTCCGGCAGTCTTAAAATCCTCAGTGTTGTATATTTTCCCATTTACTATGACTTGTTCACGCAACTTAAACTCTTTATAGACCGGACCTGGAGCGATGCCTTCAGCTATCAACTTTTCTTTTATTAAGTTACCAGCCGTATCAGGCATTACTACTCTGTATCCGAATGAAGGGATCCCATGTTTTAATGCTCCGACTGTTATTTCGATATCATTGATAATAAATTCGTCACCATGATCAATCTCGATAATCTCAAGAGGATAATTAAGATGTGAACAGGAGATCGTCAGTACTGTATCAACAAACTGTTTTAACCCAGCTGGACCATATAATGTCAGTTTTTTGTCCTGGCCCCCTTGAAAACTTCTTGAAGTTAATACACCTGGTAGTCCAAAGATATGATCTCCATGCAGATGAGAAATAAATATATGCGTGAGCTTACCAAGTTTAATGTTAGTATGTAATATTTGATGTTGTGCTGCTTCCCCACAATCAAACATCCAGTATTCATTATAGAGTGGATTTAAAGAAAGGATCGTCGTCTGCGTATTTCTTTCTTTTGTAGGTAATCCGGCGCTCGTTCCTAAACAAATAATCTTCAAATTAAAAACCACCTTTTCATCACGTAATTATAGCATGTTTTAATTGTATTTTTATGTGTTCTATGAAAAAATATAAAGAATAACAATAGAATCGAGGTTAGTTATCTTGGATATAAAAAAGCAAAATATTCCCTGCTTAATTACCATTTTTGGTGCAACAGGCGACTTAAGTCATCGTAAATTATTTCCATCCCTGTTCCATCTTTTTCAACAAGGAAATCTCAATGACCAAATTGCAATCATAGGAATCGGCCGACGTGACTGGTCAAACGATAAATTCAGAGCTGAAATCAGAGCATCTATCGAGAACTTCGTAGCTGATACACATAAGATTGACGCCTTTATGGAACACGTATTTTACCAGCCGCATGATGTAAATGATGCAGCAAGCTATGCATCGCTCAAATCTCTTTCAGAAACTTTGGATAGTGAATTTAATCTGCAAGGTAACCGCCTATTTTATTTAGCAATGGCTCCAGAATTCTTTGGTACTGTTACCGATCATTTAAAATTAAGTGGCCTTACAAAGACGGATGGTTTCAAACGTTTAATAATTGAAAAACCATTCGGTAAGGATCTGAAATCTGCTGAACAGTTGAATCAGCAGATTCGTAAATCATTCAAAGAAGAAGAAATATATCGTATCGACCACTATCTCGGAAAAGATATGGTGCAAAACATTGAGGTCATCCGCTTTAGCAATGCTATGTTCGAACCATTATGGAACAATAAATACATCTCAAATATCCAGGTCACTTCATCTGAAATACTTGGTGTTGAAGATCGAGGAGGCTACTATGACAAGAGTGGCGCCCTTAAAGACATGGTTCAGAATCATATGCTGCAAATCGTTTCTCTTCTGGCAATGGAGCCTCCTATCTCACTCTCATCAGAAGATATCAGAAATGAAAAAGTAAAAGCTTTACGTTCCATTCGTAAGATCAAACCAGAACATGTCAAAAGCTATTTTGTTCGCGGGCAGTATGATGCTGGTGAAATCAACGGTGAGAAGGTAAAAAAATATCGTGATGAAGATAATGTCGCACCAGATAGTAATACCCCTACTTTCGTTGCAGCGAAAGTCATGCTTGATAACTTCAGATGGGCCGGTGTGCCATTTTATATTAGAACTGGAAAGCGCATGAAAGAAAAAGAAATCAGAGTGGTTGTAGAATTCAAAGAAATGCCGATGAATCTATATTATCAAAAAGACAACGAACTCGATTCAAATCTGCTGATCATCAACATTCAGCCAAACGAAGGCATTGAACTTCATTTAAATGCTCGTAAATATATAGAAGGCCTCGACACAGAGCCTGTAAAGCTCTCTTATGCGATGACTACACAAGATAAGATGAACACCGTAGATGCATACGAAGGATTAATCTATGACTGTTTACGTGGCGATGCGACAAACTTTACGCATTGGGAAGAATTGAAAGCAACTTGGTCATATGTTGATACAGTAGCGGAATACTGGGATAACAATCCAGCACCATTTCCAAACTACCCAGCAGGGAGCAACGGACCAATCAAGAGCGAATTACTGCTTAGTCGTGACAATTTCCATTGGTGGGACTTCTAAACATATATACAGCTTTATCATTAAATAACATCTGAACAGTTTTTGTTCGGGTGTTATTTAATATGATTCAACTCTATAATTCAAAGTAATAATTTTATTTTCTATTTATTTATGTTATCTTAATCATAAAAAGGATTTAACTTTATGAACGATGCATACTTTGATCACCAGCTTAATATTCAGACAGAAATTTATTATGAGTCATACTCTCGTGGTGCAATTCATCGCTATGAACCGACAGACTATATACATCTCGAAAAACTATTCCAAATGATTAAGCCATTGATAACTGTTGATGACGTATTTGTCGATATCGGCTCAGGGATGCATCGAGTACCAATCTATGCGGCCCATCAGCTACAAGTTCAAACTAAAGGCATCGAAATTAACAAACAGCTTTATATGCATGCATTAAAGAATATCCAGGCATATTCAAAGCATCACCGATGCCATATCGAAGCGATCAACTGTGATATATTGGATTATAATATTAAAGCACAGGATAGCATTTTCTTTCTATTCAATCCTTTTTCTGTACATATCTTCAAAAAGTTTATCGATTCGCTACTGTCAATTAAGGACTTACAAAGAAAATTACTCATCTTGTATTATCCTGATGCTAGTTATATCAACTACTTGCAATATTTCAATGAAATCACCCTGCTTCACACGATCAAGCTAGAAGACTATGATAACGACAAGCAGGAAATGATACATATCTACGCTATTAACTACGAGATTTAGAAAGTGTGAAATGATGAAATCAATTGAAACTGTCCAAAAAACAATCGTATATCTTGAAGATCATTTATTACAGTCATTTACACTTGATGACCTTAGTAATTACCTTGAAGAGAGTGCATTCCATATTACACAGTCCTTTACCATGATCACAGGAATGACTGTGGAAGAATACCTCCACAGCAGGAAGATGACAGAAGCTGCAAACTATTTATTGAACGGAAACTATAGACTTGTCGACGTTGCAAAAAAGTACGGTTATACGAGTGCTCATGAATTCAGTACAGCGTTTAGTGAATTTCATGGAACTTCTCCGATACAAGCCCGTGCAAATCCAGAGAAACTCCAGATGGTTCATCGCCTTTATCTGCAGCTCTCAACAACAACGAAGCCCCCCGCGCATTATAGTATAAAACATGCTGATCATACTGAGTTAGTCGGAAAATCCGTCAGAATAGATAACCAGCATCTATCGAATCAATTTTTAATTCCTGATCTAATCTATAATGAAAACCAGGATGGATTTATCGATGAATTGTTGCATTTGAGTACGAATGGTAAATTATATGTAACACTTCATCCGGATATAACAGGTGTTCATATATTTATCGGCGTTCAGTCAGAACGATCTTATCATTATGAAACTTTCGCCATCAATCGTGCTCAATATGCAGTATTTCAATCCAGAGGACATCTGGATTATATTTTCAGTGAGATTTGGTATTCTATCGAAAAACAGGTCGATCTTCAACTTAATTATTTAAGGAATGAGCAGTTTGTCTATGTGCTTCCTTCAGATTATGCATTCGACAACCACTTTAATAAAGTAGAGCTATGGATTCCTATCGAGAAACAATTCTAATGTCAGATTATAAATCAATATATCAAATAAACCAGAACGATGCTGTACAGTGACAGTATTGTTCTGGTTTATTTGAATTTACTTATTATATTTTCAGAATGAAAAAATTATTATTTCCAGTCCGTATGGAATGTACCTGCTTTATCTTTTCTTTCATATGTGTGTGCTCCAAAATAATCACGCTGTGCCTGGATAAGGTTAGCAGGAAGATCTTTCGCAGTATATGAATCAAAATAGTTGATTGCAGAAGCAAAAGTCGGTACCGGTGTACCTGTCAAAATTGCAGTTGATGCAACCGTTCTTAAACTTTGCTGATATTTTTCAACAATCCCTTTAAAATAAGGATCAAGCAATAAATTCTGAAGATCATTATCAAGATCATATGCGTCTTTGATCTTTTGTAAGAACTGTGCACGTATAATACACCCTTCACGCCAGATCATTGCGAGATCACCAAGCTGTAAGTCCCAGTTATAGCTGTCTGAAGCTTCTTTCATCTGTGCAAATCCTTGAGCATAACAACAAATCTTACTCATATATAATGCTTCACGAATGGCTTCAAGGAATTCATCCTTATTTCCTTCAAAATTATTCTTTTCATTTTGAATAGCTTCATGCGCAATTACACGTTCATCTTTTTGACTTGATATCGTTCTGGCAAATACAGATTCGGTAATAATCGTTAATGGAACCCCTAAGTCAAGCGCATTAATTGATGTCCACTTACCTGTACCTTTTTGTCCTGCTTTGTCCAGTACTTTCTCTACAAGCGGTGTGCCATCTTCATCTAGCTTATTAAAGATATCAGCCGTAATTTCGATAAGATAGCTATCTAGCTCTCCTTCATTCCATGTCTTAAATGTTTCTGCAATTTCTTGATGTGACATATTGAGTACATTCTTCATCAGATCATAGCTTTCTGCTATAAGCTGCATATCCGCATATTCTATACCGTTATGTACCATCTTCACATAATGTCCTGCTCCATCTGGACCAATATAAGCGACACACGGCTTGCCATCCTTAGCTTTTGCTGCAATAGATTCTAGAATCGGTTTAACGAGTTCATAAGCTTCCTTCTGACCACCTGGCATGATAGATGGACCGTGAAGTGCGCCTTCTTCACCACCAGAAACACCCGTTCCGATAAAGTTGATTCCTTTTTCAGAAAGATAGACATTACGTCGAATCGTATCATTATAATTGGTATTGCCGCCGTCAATTAGAATGTCACCTTTATCTAATAATGGCAATAGACTTTCAATTGTCGCATCTGTTGCTTCTCCTGCTTTAACCATCATCATAATCTTTCGGGGAGTTTCAAGACTATTTACGAATTCTTCCAAAGTATATGTCGGATGAATATTCTTACCAGTTGATTCTTTCATCATTAAGTCTGTTTTGTCACTTGAACGATTATAGACTGAAACAGAATTACCTCTCGATTCAATATTCCATGCAAGATTTTTACCCATAACTGCAAGACCAATAACACCTATTTGTTGTTTACTCATACTCTACCTCTTTCAATAATTATTCCATTTCATTATAACATATTGTAATGTCACTTTGATTAAACAAGCTTGATGATTTCAAGGACCTGTTCTGTTAATTTCTCCATCTCCGTAACTGCAATTCTTTCATTTACTGTATGAATCTTCTCATAACCAACCGCAAGAACAACTGTTGGAACACCATAACTATTAATAAGGTTGGCATCACTACCGCCACCATTGGATACCACCTCAGGCGTTCGACCGATATTAAGTGCTGATTGCTGTGCTATCTTTATTACTTCGCTTTCTTCAGGTACATGGAATGATGGATAATTCACAGTAACTTCTACGTCTGCTGACCCACCAAGTTCTGCAGCGGCTGTTAAAAATGCCTCTTTCATGTGCTGTACTTGTTGATGCATCTTTTCCTCATCCAGGCTTCTTGCTTCAGCGAGTATAAAGCAGCTGTCAGCTACAATATTCGTTTTTTCTCCACCTTCTATACGGCCAATATTTGCAGTAGTTTCACCATCTATTCTTCCGAGCTTCATATTACTGATTGCACGTGAAGCTATATTAATTGCACTTACACCTTTTTCAGGCTCAACACCAGCGTGTGCTGTAACACCTTTAATAGTGACATTTAATGATGCATTATTAGGGGCTCTATTGACGATTGTACCGACTTTGTTACCTGCATCCAATGCAAATCCATAGCCGTCAACTAATTTACTACCATCTAAAGCTCTAGCCCCGACTAGTGATGACTCCTCTCCTACAGTAATCACGATTTGAATTTCACCATGGTCACGATGCTCTTCTTGCAATGTCTGAATCGTTTCGATAATTGCTGCAATACCTGCTTTATCATCCGCACCAAGAATGGTACTACCATCAGTATGGATGATACCATCGGTTACAATCGGTTCTATACCTTGACCAGGTGTCACCGTATCCATGTGACAAGATAATAATATCGGTTTTTGATCTGTGTTTCCTTTTAATGTAATAAAAAGATTGCCCGCACCAAAACCTGTCTTTTGCTGAGTGTCATCTTCTTCTACTTGCAGTCCGAGCTCTGAAAATACATTTTTAAGGTGATCAGCGATTGCTCTTTCATGTCCTGTTTCACTATCAATCTTGACAAGACTTTTAAATGTTTCTACTAATCGTTCAGTATCCATATCATCTCTCCTTTTTTTTCGTTACTACTAATGTACCAAAGGTTAGGTAAACAGAAAAGTCTAAGCATTGGCATGAGACATTTGTTATAATTATTTTAATACTTATGAAAGGATGGTTTCCTTGAACAAAAATCTTTTACGTTTTACAATCATCATTTTACTTGTACTTATAGTATCTGCTCTTATTTTAAGCAGTGTACTACCATATTTAACGAACTAAAAAATCAGGACTGCGTCCTGATTTTTTAGTAGAGTTTTAGTGATCCAAAATTTGATTTAATCTCAAGATACTGCTCAATCTCATTCAGAAGCTGGATTAAAGCTGCTCTTGATTTCAACTGTTTATTATTCATCGGTAAAGGATACTTTTCAACATCCAGCATAATAGCATATAGGTCATGTAATCGGATAGCAGTGAAATTGTTGCTGGATATATTGCTTGATAAGTCTTGTAATAGATTACTACAATTAACATGAAGCTTATCACTATGGTCCATCTGGTTAATTAGGTCCACCATCCGTAACAGAAGTTCAAGCTGTGCTTCACGCATATTAAAGTAATGATAGTATGAATTTTCATTTCTTGTAAAATGATTCTCCACTTCTGTATATGCTACAGATTTAGCACGTTCTATCGTCTGATGCAGCTTAACAATCTGTTGTTTATCTAGTGCTATTTCTGGATAGATAAGCGCATCACTCAACTTTGAGACGATGACCTGAAACTCTGCTTCGATTTCTTTCTTATACTCATTCAATCGCATTGATAAGTCCGGCATATATAGATTAAGCAATAATGCAATGCCAAGTCCGACGACAATCAAAGTTATTTCATTGATTATTACGTGTCGGTTTATATAACCAAAATTAAAACAATGTAGAATGATGACACAACTGGTGACTACACCTTCTTCAATACCGAACATAACAGTCACTGGAATAAAGACTAGTACAAGTAAACCGAGCACGACTGGATTAAACCCAAGATGCGTAAAGAATAGATAAGAAAACAGTAATCCTAGCATACACGAAAAGAAACGCGCGCTGGCTGCCTGCAATGACTTTACACGTGTATTTTTTACACATAAAACAACCAGGATGGCTGCTGATGCGTAATTATCAAGTCCTAATAACTTACAGATAATTACACCCAGAGCCATCCCGAATGCTGTCTTTATCGTTCTGAATCCAATACGATAAGGTCTAATCTTCATCTATTAACGCTCTTCGCAATGCTCTTCGAATAATGCTTGAATATTTGTAATAACACTCATAGGATCATGACCTTCAATTTCATGTCTTTCAATCATAGAGATAATCTTACCATCTTTAAGTAATGCAAATGATGGACTGCTTGGTGGATAACCTTCGAAATATTCACGCGCTGTAGCAGTTGCTTCTTTATCCTGACCTGCAAATACTGTTACAAGCTGATCCGGTAATTTATCATAGTGAACAGCATGAGCTGCAGCTGGACGAGCTATTCCACCCGCACACCCACAAACCGAATTAATCATAACAAAAGTTGTACCAGGCTTATCGAATGTTTCATTTACCGCTTCAGACGTCGTTAATTGCTTATACCCTGCATTCTCAATCTCTTGACGCGCTGTGTTAACAAAATCTTCCATATACATATTGAAATTCATATCCATTGATATAACACCTCTTCTAAATTGATACAACTATCATAACGAATAAAGCCTGTTAAATCTAGTGATTAATTCGTGAAATTTTAACACATATAGATAAGCTTTTAATTCATTCTGCTACCGACATTAAAAGAAAAGCACCTGCAAAAATCTTTTGTAGGTGCTTAGAATAGCTCTTAACGTCTCGAAATCAAAGAATGTTCATTCAAACTAAATGTACTACGTACACGCATCATCTGATCAATACGTTCTTCAGCTAAGCGTTCTGCTGCTAAAGCTGTTGAAATGTTATCACGTTTCGCGATTTCAAATACTTTATCCATCTGATCATAGATTTCATTGACTTTTTTTGTTGCACGGTCCTGGTTATAGCCGCTTAACTCATCAGCTACATTAATAACTCCCCCAGAGTTTACAACAAAGTCTGGTGCATAGATAATATTTCTTTCTTTAAGCATCGCTGCATGGATTTCCATATCCTTCAGCTGGTTATTCGAAGATCCACACACTGCCTTAACTTTCAGTTGTGGAATTGTATCATCGTTTAGAACAGCGCCTAATGCACATGGTGCAAAGATATCCGCTTCAACAGAATAGATTTCCTCAGGCTTCACTGCAGTTGCGCCGAAGTCATTCACCGCGCGATCAATTGATTCCTGGAAGATATCTGTAACGATTAGTTTCGCACCTTCTTCGTGTAAATATTTACATAAAGTATAAGACACATTTCCTACACCTTGTACAGAAATCGTCTTACCTGCTAAGCTGTCATCGCCAAATGCTTCTTTGGCCGTACGTTTCATCGCACGATATACGCCTAACGCTGTCATCGGGCTTGGATTACCGCTTGATCCATAACTTTCTGATAATCCTACAACATAGTCAGTTTCTGCATATATCGTGTCCATATCTGTAACGGATGTACCGACATCTTCTGCAGTAATATAACGACCATTTAGACTTTGGATATAACGTCCTAACGCTCTGAACATCGCTTCAGACTTATCTTTCTTAGGATCGCCGATGACAACCGTCTTCGCACCACCTAGATTAAGTCCCGCTGCTGCGTTCTTATACGTCATTCCACGAGCTAATCGAAGCGCATCTTCAATTGCTTCTTCTTCACTATTATATGGCCACATTCTGCATCCCCCAAGTGCAGGACCTAGCGTTGAATCATGTATTGCTATGATTGCTTTAAGACCGCTCGCCTTATCCTGACAGAATACAACCTGCTCATAATCGTATCGTTCTAATGTTTCAAATATCATTGCTATTCCCCTTTTCAGATCAAGATATGTAACTGCTTACATTTTTATTATAGTACTAACAATTAAATATTTCAATTTACGAAGTTTTATTAGATTGCAGCATATTTTTCGACTATCAAATTAATACAATCATGTTATAATAACGATATATAAAAATGAAATTGGTGATGTTTTGAAAAAGGTTATTGCATTGATGGTGCTTGTTGTTCCAATCTATTTGGCTGGATTAGGTATTAAATGGATGAGAGATGCACTTTTTGGTATTCTTGTTCCAGAGCTCCATTATATTTGGCTACAATTTATTATTGGGTTTGTTTTGATGGTGCTTGGTGTTAGTTTTGTCGGTGGATATATACTGCACATCGAAAAGAAAAGTAAACGAGCACAGCAAAAGTTCCGTAAATAATTATATTCAAAAAATCGAGATGCTGTAAACTCAGCTCTCGATTTTTTTCGTTCGTTTTAATTGGACTGCACGTTCAACTTCATCTGTAATAATCCCGGTAACACTGCTACTCATCCATGTCTTCAGATCTTTTTCTTTGTTTACTGTATATACTCTTGCTGGAAGTTCATTATGTTCTAGTTCAACAAGGTGATCAATCGTGATATGCTTTGCATTCGGATGGATACTCTTTATATTATAACTTGTCTTATAGTCCCAAGGTGACGTATGATATCTATCAAATAACAAAGCAGTTTCGTATGATGAATCTAACGCTTCCATCTTAACTAAACTTTCAATATTAAAGCTTGATATGATAATCTGATCAATAATATCATAACGCGTTAATAGTTCATGTAATTTTATCTCTATCTTACCTGCTTCAGCTTTAATTTCGATATTTAATAGCTTATTATGCTTTTTCACGATATCTAAAACTTCACTGAGTAGCGGCACCTTTTCATCAGTCACATTAAAGAGGCCGTTCTTAATGTTAAACTGCTGAATTTCATCAAATGACATTTCTACAACTTTTCCTCTTCCAGTTGTTGTTCGGTTGATTGTATGATCATGAATCACAACGATCTGTTCATCTTTGGTCAGATGTATATCTAATTCGAAGCCGTCTGCACCATATTCGACTGCCTTATTAAAGGCAAGTAATGAGTTTTCTGGGTATTTAGCGGAATATCCTCGGTGTGCAAATATCATTACCATAACTATCCATCCTTCAGAAATTTAATAAGTTCACCAATTGTCGGCTTTATGTATCTGCCCTGCTCCTTAAAAATTTGTTCTAACCCATTGCTCCATGCTTTTTCTATCGCATGGCGAATAGACCTTTCAACATTCGCCGATTTCACTTGATGTAATTCAGCGATTTCAGGATATAGCATGATCGTCAGTTGAATTTTCTCATTTGGATGTTTGCTCACAATATCAAGTGCATCCTTTAAATATCTTGTTCCTTTATGTTTGTCGTTAAAGCCTAAGTTATTCAACAGCTGATCTGTATGATCAACAAAATCCATATTGCAAATTTGATAGATTCTGCTGATAAAATTATCAAAATTAATCGGCTTAAGTATGAAATAATCGACACCTAACGACATCGCCTCTCTTAAGATCGAGTCTTTGCCAAAGGCGCTTAAACAGATTATCTTATACTCATGAGATCTAGGAATATATTTTTCAAGTAAGCCAATACCATCAATGTACGGGAGAATCAGATCAAGTAGAAGTAGATCAAAATCGCATGTTTCAATCATGTGCACTGCATCTTTTCCATTATGACACATCGCTACGACCTTCATGTCATATTGTTCTAGATAGGACTTGATCGAGAGTGCTAATTCCCTTGAATCATCAACTATTGCAACTTTAAGTACCATATTATCCCTCTTCTACTTAGTGTTTTGAGCAATTAATTCTGCTGCATGATCAAGCGTTAACGGTGTGACCTCTACCCCCGATATCATTCTTGCAACTTCATGAATTCTCATCTCTCCATCAAGTTCTGTAATCTGAGTAATCGTGCGATCATCATGTTCGATCTTCTCTATATAGAGATGATGATCACTGATTGCAGCAACCTGAGGCAAATGTGATATGCATATCACTTGAATATACTCAGATATATCATGCATCTTTTCAGCCATTTTCTGTGCTACTTTACCTGAAACGCCAGTGTCTACTTCATCAAACAATATAGCAGTCTTTCCTTTTGATTCTGCAAATATACTCTTTAGGGCTAACATAATACGAGAAAGTTCCCCACCTGAAGCAATTTTATATAATGGTTTCAAAGGTTCACCTTTATTTGGACTAATCATAAATTCCAATGACTCGATTCCTTCACTTGTCGGTTCAGTTTTATGGAAAGCCATTTCAAAGTTTGCACCTTTCATCTCAAGATGGTGGATCTCATCTAAAATGTTATCTCTGAGACTCTGCGCAACGCGTCGTCTTGCTTTGCTCAGTTGTGACCCTGAAGTCATAACTTTGTCGTATAGGTGTGCGATAGCCTGGTGAAGTTGCGTTGTCGATTCTTCGATATTTTCTATTTTATTGATTTCCGCTTGCAGTTCCTCAATAAATGGAATTAGATCATTTAAGGATTTACCATACTTTCGTTCTAAAAATTGGATATCATTCAAACGAGCTTGTAAATCATTAAGCTCCTGTTCATCATAATCGTTATTCGAAAGTGCATCATGTAATGTATGCTTTGTGTCATCTAAAATATAATATAGCCCTTCTACTTCTTCTTTTGTTTTATCAAACTTTCCAGGAATAATTGCACTTACTTCTGTCAGCTGCTCTTTAAAATCAAACAATAATTCCAGTAATTTTCCCTCATCATTAAGCAGCGTTATCGATTTAGATAAGACATCGTTTAATTTTTCAAAGTTTTCAAGTCGATTAATCTCTTCTTCTAAACGTTCTTTTTCATTCACCACAAGATTTTTATCCGATAACTCTTTATACTGATATTTTATCAGATCAAGTCTTTGAAGCAGTGCTTCATCTTTTTGCTGGAGCTGTTCTAGCTCCTTCTGTTTCTCTTTGTAGTCAAAGTAATACGCTCTGTATTCTTCATATAACTTCTGATAGTCCTGCTCTGAATATTCATCGAGCAGCATAATATGATATTTCGGTTTTAGTAGATGCTGTGTTTCGTGTTGTCCATGAATATCAAGAAGCTCTTGCATAACTTCACGAAGTTCAGTTAACGTTATCAGGTGGTTATTTATTCTACAAAGACTTTTACCGCTTTTAAAAATTTCGCGCTTGACAAGCATAAAATCATCGAGTGGTATCTCTTTTTGTTCAAGCAGGTATATCACCTTATCATTGTTCTCAATATCAAATACACCTTCTACAACTGCTTTTTGTTCTCCATGACGAACCATAGTCTGACTCGCACGCATTCCAATCAACTGCCCAATCGCATCAATAATAATTGACTTTCCTGCCCCAGTTTCTCCACTTAATACTGTTAAGCCATTTTTAAGTTCAATCTCTAATGATTCAATAATTGCAAACTGCTGAATAGATAATGAAACAAGCATCTAATACCCCCATTATAACATGTTAAAAATACGTTCCGTAACCTGCGCCGCAGCAGATTTATCTCTACATATTAATAAGCATGTGTCATCTCCACAAATTGTACCGATTACTTCATCCCATTCAAGCTGATCAATGATGGCTCCAATGGATTGTGCATTACCTGGTAATGTCTTTAAGACGAGTAAGTTCTCCGTACCATCTAGTTTTACAAAAGAATCCATCAAATATCGTCCGAGTTTATCAATCGGGTGATACTTGCGATCTCTTGGTAGAGAATATACATATTGTCCGTCCTTAGTCGGTACTTTAATAAGCTGTAGCTCTTTTATATCTCTCGAAATGGTTGCCTGAGTTACATTTAGGTTGATTTCATTTAATTTTTCTACCAGTTCTTCCTGTGTTTCAATATGCTGATTAGAAATGATCTCTCTAATTTTAATTTGTCGCATCGTCTTGTTGGCCATTGTGCACCTCCATGTGCATATTTATACATTATATTCTATCATAGACATGTATCATTGTATATGAAAAAACCACTGACCTAACAGTGGTTTAAAGTATTAAAAGCTTCATTTATGATGGATATAATATCAGTATCCTTAAAAATTTGCTGTCTATTATGTGAATGATTATCCATCGTACCCTTCTCAAATTTAAGATGCAATAAATATTCAATATTCCCTTTAGTCCCCGAGATTGGAGAATACGTAAGGTTTTGAGGGCGCAGATTATAATCAGTTGCATAATTCAATACTTTTTGGATTACATTTATATGTGTATCCTTCGACTTGACGATACCTTTATCAACCTGTTCTTTATGGGCTTCAAACTGTGGTTTGATCAGCGCAATTATATCACTGCCATCTTTAATAACTTCGACAAGTGTCTTAAATATAAGCGACAGAGAGATAAAGCTGACATCAATGCTTACAAAGTCAGGAATAGGAACAAATAAATCACGCGAAACATATCTAAAGTTTGTCTGTTCCATTACTGTGACTTTCGGATGAATACGAAGACGGTAATCCAGCTGGTTTGTTCCGACATCGAGCGCATATACATGTTTTGCACCATTTTGAAGTGCACAGTCCGTGAAACCTCCTGTAGAGGATCCTATATCGAGATGAACGCGATCATTTATATCGAGTTCAAATTGCTGTAGTGCTTTCTCTAATTTCAGTCCGCCTCTACTTACATATTTTTTTCGTTGATCCTTAACTCGTATTCTTATCTTTAGCGGATCAATCTTTTCACCAGCAGTATCAATACGTATATTATCATCAAAAACGAGTCCTGCCATTATTGCACGCATTGCAGCATCCTTCGTCTGATAATAATCTTGAGCTACAAGATATTCATCTATCCTAACTTTCTTCATGTAATATCGCCAACTGCTTTATTTCATGGATAAGATTTGCTTTATTAATACCAATATCGTCAAGCAGCATAGAAACATCCCCATGCTCTATATACTCATCGTCGATTCCAATACGTGTTACGTGGACATTCAAGTGTAAATCAGAATAATAATTGCTAACAGCTGCTCCAAAACCACCACTCAACATTGCTTCTTCTATCGTCAATACAGGGATATTACGTTTAGCAGCGGCATCTAGATACTGGTAATCTAAAGGCTTAATGAAACGTGCATTTACAACTTCAATGCTGACTCCTTCTTTTAGAAGCTCTTCTCTGACTGCTTCAATGAGCTTTAATGTCGGACCGAAACTTAATACGATTACATCAGTGCCTTCATGAAGCACTTCCCAGTTGCCTCGCACGATACTTTTTGGTGTTGCATCTACTTTCACACCATATCCATTACCACGGGGATAACGAATCGCTATAGGGCCCTCATATTCATAAAATGCATTATGTAAGAGGTGATACGCTTCATTTTCATCCTTCGGCATCATAACAGTCATATTCGGCATATGCGTCAAGAAAGAGATATCGAAGACACCTTGATGTGTCTCCCCGTCCGCACCTACAAGTCCAGAGCGGTCGATACCAAAAACTACATGTAAGTTCTGTCTATCCACGTCATGCAGCATTTGATCATATGCCCGTTGTAAAAATGTCGAATAAATCGCAACGTAAGGTTTCATACCGTTAGCAGCCATTCCTGCCGCCATTGTAACCGCATGTTGTTCTGCTATCCCTACATCAAAAAACTGTTGCGGAAGTTCTTTTTGAAACTTCGTGAGCTTACTTCCGACAGGCATCGCAGGCGTAATGGCTGCGATCGTCTTGTCTCTTTCTGCAAATGACTGCACAGTATCACTAAAAAACTGACTCCAAGAAGGGCCTTGTACACTTCCCTTCAAGACCTCACCTGTCTCAAGTTTATATGGACCTAGACCATGCCATGTGCCGATCTTATCATTTTCTGCCGGATGATAGCCTTTCCCTTTTTTCGTAATGACGTGAACTATTACTGGGCCATCAATGCGTTTTGAAGTCAGTAATGCTTCCTCAAGCTCCTTATAGTTATGACCATCTACCGGTCCAATATATTTAATACCTAACTCTTCAAAAAAGATACCGTTGACGACAAGATATTTTAAACTGTCTTTCACACGATCTGCCGAATCTCTAAGCTTATGTCCTCCTGGAAGTTTGCTCAAGAAGAGATCAATATCACTTTTAGCACGATTATAGTTCGAGTTCGTTCTTAATCTTCCGAACATATTATGCATTGCCCCGACATTCGGCGCGATACTCATTTCGTTATCATTTAAAATGATTGTCATATTCGTTTTATCATGACCAATATGATTTAATGCTTCTAAGGCCATTCCACCTGTTAACGCTCCATCTCCAATGATGGGCACTACTTCATAATGCTGCTGCTGAATATCACGCGCTTTCGCCATTCCCATCGCTGCTGATAAAGAAGTAGAACTATGCCCTGCTTCCCATACATCATGTTTACTTTCATTCAGCTTTGGAAACCCGCTTAATCCTTTATATTGACGTAATGTATCGAACTGCTCTGCTCGACCTGTCAAAATCTTATGGATATATGCCTGATGGCCGACATCAAATATCAATTTATCTTCTGGACTATTAAATACTTTATGGAGTGCGATCGTCAGTTCAACGACCCCTAGATTTGCACCAATATGTCCACCTGTAACTGCACACTTTTCTATTAGAAAGGTTCTTATGTCCTGACTCAATCCATCTAATTCTTCATATGATAAATCCTTTAAAAAGGAAGGATCTTTAATCTTTGTAACGTCCATTACTTCCCCACCTACAGTCTATACTTTAGTAATCCCTATTATAACACTCTTTTGTAAGTCATGAAAAATAAAAAAAGCCTTCACAGGCTTTAATTATTTGTTTCTTTCGATAATAAATCTTATAAGCTGTAGCAAGCCATCATTAACTGGACGTAACGCTTGTACTAGTTTTTCTGTATGTTCAAATTTTTCTTTCAGCAGTGCTTTAGATTGTTCAAGGCCGAGCAATGAAACATAAGTACTTTTATCATTTTCGACATCACTGCCTACAGGTTTACCAATCTCTTCAAATGAGCCTTCAACATCTAATATATCATCCTGTATTTGAAACATGAGCCCCACATTTCTTCCAATTTGGTCTAGAAGCTGCATCTTTTCGTCCGAAAGCTTCATGATTATCCCTGCTGCAACGAATGCCGCTCTAATCAGCTCACCTGTCTTATAACTATGTACTCGTTCCAGCTGATTGAGTCCGAGTGCCTGATGTTCGCCTTCCATATCAAGCATTTGTCCGTAAACCATTCCTTTAGAGCCAGCAGCTTCACTTAACAGACTTATAAGCGGCAGCTTGATATCTGCATCAAACTTACTTTCTGTAATCATACGAAAGCTGTCTGTCAATAATGCGTCCCCGGCTAATATTGCTGTTGCTTCATCAAAATGCTTATGATTTGTTAATTTACCTCGTCTATAATCATCATTATCCATGGCAGGTAAATCATCATGGATAAGCGAATACGTGTGGATCATCTCTAAAGCCACACCAAAAGATAGACCGTCAACAGCATTACCACCCAAACTATCTATAGTCGTCAAGACAAATAATGGGCGTATCCTCTTGCCACCAGCACTTAATGAATAGTGCATGGAGTCAAATAACCGGTTGTCCTTTGAGTTATATAACCCTGCAATCACATCTTCAATATTTTGGAGAAACTGTTTATTCATCTGGATTTTCCTCAGCACTATTCAGCTTGGTAAGCTTCGCTTCTGCTTCAGCAAGCTTCATTTGGCAGGCTTGAGATAATTTTACACCTTGTTCATACAGTTCTATAGATTTTTCTAGACTCACCTGTTCATCGTCAAGCGCTTTAACGATTGATTCCAGCTGCTGCATCATTTCTTCAAATGTCTTAGCCATGATAATCACCTCTTATTTATTAATATGCATCACTTCTGCCTTAATTTCCCCATCATTAAGCTGTATATGTACATAATCATGTTCATTCACATCATCTACAGATTTAATAATCTTATCCTCACTTCGCACAATCGCATAGCCTCGTAATAAAGTCTCTGCTGGACTTAAAGATGACAGTAAAGCAATATGGTGTTTGAGCTGCTGATGATAGTTTGACAGCTTATATGATAGCATTCGATCCATAACATTCTGCATCGAATGAATCTGCTCATATTGATACTTTAATTTCGTATTCAACTTCTGCGCATCAATTTTATTCGAAATGAAATGAAAATTCATCTTATTCTGATTGATCAAATTAAATGATGCATGCTTCATTCTCTGCTCAAACTCATCTAGTTTCTGCATCTTCTGTTCGATCAGCATATATGGATTTTTAAAGATATAATATGAAGAAAGATAATTTAATCGTTCATTATTATGCTTTAGTCTTTGATTCATTGCGCGCAGCATCGTGATATCTACTTGCTTTAACCCGACGAGCAGCTCTTTGCTATCTGGTGTTGCCATTACGGCTGCTGCAGTCGGAGTAGGGGCTCTGTGATCCGCCACTAAGTCACTGAGTGTAGTGTCCGTTTCATGCCCCACCGCAGAAATGACCGGTGTATTACATGCATATATCGCTTCGACGACAACTTCTTCGTTGAACGCCCACAAATCCTCAATAGAACCCCCACCACGTCCCACGATAATAACATCGGCACCTAACTGATCAGCTGCATTTAAATTATTGACGATATCATCTTTTGCTGCTTCACCTTGAACGATTGTTGAAATATACGTAACTTCCGCTAAAGGATAGCGTCTGGATAACGTCGTTCTAATATCTTGTACAGCAGCTCCAGTACTCGCTGTAAGCACCGCGATATGTTCAGGATATTTTGGTAGCTGTTTCTTATTTTCTACATTAAAATAACCTTTTTCGAAATACTTTTTCTTCAAAGCTTCTAGTCGTTCATATAATATACCAATACCATCTAATCGAATATCTTTGGCATAAAGTTGATAGCTCCCTCTGCTTTCGTATACACTGATACGTCCCGTAATAAGAACACTGTCTCCTTCTTTTGGAGAGAAAGTAAGCTGTGCTGCATCACGCTTAAACATCATACAGCTAATAACACCGTCATTATCTTTTAATGCAAAATAAAGATGGCCACTTGAATGACGCTTAAAATTTGACAGTTCACCCTTAATATAGACATTGGTTAAATAAGGATCTTTATCAAACTTCGTTTTAATATATCTCGTTAATGCACTTACACTTAGATACTTCTCCATAATTATCACTACGCCTTATTTTTAATAATTTCACTCAAAACTCCGTTGATAAACTTATAGCTTTCATCGTCGCTAAATTTCTTCGCTAAGTTCACTGCTTCGTTGACAATTACTTTTTCTGGTGCATCTGTATACAGTAATTCAAATGCGCTTAGTCTCAGTATAATACGGTCAATTTTATTGAGGCGCTCCAATGCCCATGACTTCAGGTGTGGCGTAATCTTGTCATCCAGTTCATTTTGTTTTGAACTGACACCACGAACTAATTCATCAGCAAATACATCTCTGTTTGGAGGTTCCACGATAAAACGTGTTGCATCTTCCACTGATATTTCGTGCGCTTCATTTTCTATCTGAAATAATATTTGTATCGCATGTTCTCTAGATTCTGTTCTCGACATAAAGTTTCTCCTTCAATCAAAAAGGGATGCAAGCATCCCTGATTAATTCTCTTTAAATTTAACATTTACAATATGGATATTTATTTGTGACGGCTCAATCGCAGTCATATTTCCTAGTGCATTCTTGATTGCTTTTTGTACAAGTGTAGCAGTCTTTGCAATCTTTGTACCATAGTCAAATGCGCAGTACGCATCTAGAACTATCGTGTCATCTTTCGTATCAACTTGTACACCACGTTGATTTTTAACACCAAGCTTTTCTAAAGATTTACTTTTTTGTACAAGTGACACACCTTTCACTTCTGAAACTGCAATTGAGGCAATGAGTTCAATAACACTTGGCGCAATTTCAACTGTCCCAAGATTACCTTTTTTATTTGTTTCGATCATGACATAACCTCCTGTCTATAACAATAACTATACCATGAATTTATTATAAAATAAAAACAGAAATTAAAAAACGCTAAACGCGTTTTTAATCTGACAATATATTGTTGTCTTCAAGAAATTTAGTGTTGTAGTCATTTGAACGAAATGTTTCATTCTGAATTAATGCCATATGGAATGGAATCGTTGTATCTATACCTAATATAATAAATTCTGAGAGCGCTCGATACGCTGAGTTTAGTGCAGTTTCTCGGTCTTTATCATGAACGATAAGCTTGGCAACCATCGAATCATAAAAAGGTGGAATGCTGTAGTTTGTGTAACATGCCGAATCTACTCTGACACCATAACCCCCAGGAGCAATATACTGGGTAATTAACCCTGGAGAAGGCATAAAATTATGATATGGATTTTCTGCGTTGATTCTAAATTCAATCGCATGACCGTTAACCTTTATCTCTTCTTGTGTCATCGTAAGTTTTTCACCACTCGCAATTTTTATCTGCCATCTAACAAGATCTGTCGCTGTCACCATTTCTGTAACTGGATGCTCAACTTGAATACGCGTGTTCATCTCCATGAAATAAAATTGCTTCGTATCTATATCATATATAAATTCAACAGTTCCGGCACCTTCATAGTTAACAGCTTTAGCTGCATTAATTGCTGCCTGACCCATCGCATATCGCGTAGCTTCATCAATATATGGCGAAGGACTTTCTTCGACGAGTTTCTGCATACGACGCTGTATCGTACAGTCACGTTCCCCGAAATGCAGTGTATTACCGTATTGATCCGCAAGGACTTGAATTTCTACATGACGGAAATTTTCTATAAACTTTTCTAAGTATAAGCCTTTATTCCCGAATGCAGTTTCTGCCTCCTGTTCTGTCATACGATAACCATCTCTTAACTCTTGCTCATTCCTGGCAACACGTATGCCTTTGCCACCACCGCCAGCAGTCGCTTTAATTATGACCGGGTAACTCATGGTTTCAGCAAGTTTTAGCGCACTTTCAACATCTTCCAGTAACCCATCGCTACCAGGCACCACTGGAACACCAGCTTTTATCATCTCTTTTTTAGCAACGTCTTTAATTCCCATCTTACTGATTGATTGATGACTTGGGCCGATAAACTTAATTTGGCATGCCTCACACATTTCGGCAAACCGTGCATTCTCTGCTAGAAATCCATAACCTGGATGAATCCCATCACATCCTGTACTACTCGCAATCATCAGTATGTTCGGGATATTCAAATAAGAGTCTTTAGACTGTTTCGGACCTACACAATATGCTTCATCAGCAAGCTGTGTATGTAGTGCATCTCTATCAGCTTCTGAATAGATAGCAACGGACTGGATTCCTAAATCTTTAAGTGCTCGAATGATACGTACCGCTATCTCTCCTCGATTTGCCACTAATACCTTCTTCATATCACTTCACCTTGAAGAGGGGCTGACCATATTCTACCAGTTGACCATCTTCAACTAAAATTTCAATGATTTCTCCACTTACTTCAGCTTGAATTTCATTGAACAGTTTCATCGCTTCTAAAATGCACACAATACTATCATTCGTCACCTTATCCCCTACCTTAACATAAGGATCCGCTTCAGGGGATGGAGATTTATAAAATGTTCCAACCATAGGCGCATTAATCGTAATAGTATCTTCATTATGTTCTTCAGTCGTAGTTATCTCTTTAACTTGAATTTGCTCCTGTGTCAGTTGCTTTACAGGTGCTGCCACCTTTTCTTTTTCTTTCTTCAATACAACCTTCAATTCTTTATCTTCATAATTAAATTCAGTGATTTCTGATCTATCGACCATATCAATCAGTAATTTTATATGTTCAAGATTCATAAGATACTCCTTTATACATAGTTTTAAGACTAGCTACTAATCAATTGTAAACTAGTGGTCTGACCAATTCAACAATAAAAATAAAAAAGACATGTATAAAAACATGTCTTTCATAAAAATTATCCTCGAGATACGTAAGAACCATCTGTTGTGTTGATAATTAATGTATCCCCTTCATTAACAAATAAAGGGACGTTTAATGTGTATCCAGTTTCAACAGTAGCAGCTTTCGTCGCACCTTGAGCTGTATCACCTTTAATACCAGGTTCAGTCTCAGTAACTTGAAGCGTCACTGTATTCGGTAATTCAACACCTAAAGTTTCCCCTTCATACATCTGGATATGAACTTCCATATTTTCTTTCAGGAACTTTAATTCATATTCAATTGTATCCTCAGATAATTCAATCTGTTCATATGATTCAGTATCCATAAATACATGTTGATCGCCTGAAGCATATAAATACTGCATGCGTTTGTTGTCAATTTGAGCTTTTCCGACTTTTTCTCCTGCACGGAATGTCTTTTCCTGGATTGCACCTGTTCTTAAATTTCTTAGCTTTGAACGTACAAATGCAGCACCTTTTCCCGGTTTAACGTGTTGGAATTCAATAACACGCCATATACCATTATCTACTTCGATTGTTAAACCTGTCTTAAAATCATTTACTGAAATCATGAATTTTCCTCCTCAATATACCTACTATAAAATAATAAGGTCTTTTGTGGAATGTGTAAAGCGCTTTAGACCATTTTTAGTGACTAAAACATCATCTTCTATACGAACGCCACCTAAACCTGGCACATAGATTCCGGGTTCAAGCGTTACACACATATTTTCTTCCAAAGTATGAGGAGAACGTTGTGAAAGCATAGGGTTTTCATGCACTTCAAGTCCAATGCCGTGTCCAAGACTATGGCCAAATGCGTCTCCATAACCATATCCTGCAATCACGTCTCTCGCAATTTTATCCGCTTCAACGCCAGTCATTCCAGGTTTAATTTCGTCAAGTGCTTTAAGCTGCGATTCTAAAACAATGTTATAGATTTTAACCATCTCATCTTGTGGCTCTCCGACTGCAATTGTTCGTGTAATATCCGAAATATAACCTTCATAAAGTGCACCATAATCAAATGTAATCATTTCACCAGATTCAATCACTTTATTACTTGCAACACCGTGTGGTAATGCACCTCTGATGCCTGATGCGACAATTGTTTCAAAAGAAGAACTTGTAGCACCTAATGCTCTCATCTTCATCTCCATCTCATTATTTAGATACATTTCAGTTACACCAGGTTTTGTAATCTTTAAAATATAATCAAACGTAGCGTCTGCGATATCCGCAGCTTTTTGTATCTGCTCGATTTCAAATGGTTCTTTTATCATTCTAATCTTTTCAATTTCACCAGTAACATCAATAAGCTCTGCACCTGTTGCAAGCTGCATGTACTCTTGATAAGTGACAAGATTCCCTTCAAATCCTACTGTCTTTAATTCTAACTCTTTAATTACTTCAGTTATCATATCTAGTAAAGATGTTTTTTGTTTTACGATTTCAAAAGATTGTGCCTGTTTCGTTGCTTGTTCTATGTATCTGAAATCTGTAACGAGTATGTTTCTTTCCTTACTGATGATCAAGCCTGCACTACTGCCTGTGAATCCAGATAAATATCTTCTGTTATGTGGTGAAAGGACTACGACTGCGTCCAGCTGCTTTTCTTCTAATAAATGTCTGACTTTTTCTATTTTCATCTTTTTCTCCTTAGTATATGTATTTTGACTATATTTTCTGAATATATACATGTTACCATAGTATTTAGAAAAACGAATCATTCGAGGAGTAAAAAATGAAAAAATTCAAAATATTATCATTAATAATGACTTCTACTATAACACTTACTGCCTGTAGCGGAGGTGCTGAGACTGACCTTACTGAGAAAGCTACTGAGCTAAAAAAAGAAGTTAAAGTACTGAAAGCAAGAATTGAAGATGAGAAGACGAATACTATAACGAAACAGAACACATTAAACGCAACTAACAATGAAATCAAGCAGTTGCAAGGAAACACACAAATGTCTAATCAAGAATTTACAAATCACTTTAATTCATATGCGGACTCACTTGCATTAGCAATAAAAAATTTTTCTGCGATTGAAAATAAGCTTTCAGTGCCGAAAGACATACAACATGAAGAAACGTTAAGTACAATAAAATCAGACGTTAAAGACACAATCAAGCAATATGACCAGAGATTTAAAGATAGTGAACCACCTGCCACTTTTATAAATGTGCATCGCCAGGTGAATGATGCGAACCATAAATTTGAGAGTGCCATCAATTTGATTCATGAAGGTTATGAAAAGTCTGATACAAAAAAAATAACGCAAGGTAAAGCGATGCTTCACGATGCGATAGAGGCGTTTAATAAAATAACGATTGAATAACAAATTAAGACTCTGTAAGCTGATGCTACACGCAGAGTCTCTTGTTTGGTGACAAATAATTAATTTCAATTTTCATCGAATTTACTCAGGCCTTGTCTAGAAAAGATCTAGGATGTACAAATAGCAACTATAATGTATTACACCTCTCAGCTTTTTATTTTATTAACTCTTTTGGGATTAAATCATAATCAAACATCACTTCTGATTTATTTTTTAGTATAAGATCTTTACTTATAATTTCACCGTCTGTATTTTTAGTCAATTTGTAAATCATCGAGCGACGGTAAAATTTATCTCCCTGTTTAATGTAATGATGATTTTCTTCAATTAGTTCGTATTGGTTCTTTATTGGTTGTTCACTACGTAATTCACCATACAATTTCTTATCTTCCACCCATACACAAAGTTGGACATTCTGATTAGTAGTATTCCTAAATCGATAGTCAACATAATTGTAAGCAACAGATGTGCCATTTCTAAGCGGTTTCCTTTCAACTTCTTCTAAAGCCAGTGCATCCGAATGCATATGAAACTCTGTTACTTCTAAGGGACTGTGCTGAATGAGAAGATTGATTGTATTTGCTAAATTACATAAACCTCCACCTGCTCCAGCTTGTAATTTATTATTAATGATTACACGTCCGTCTTTATATCCATTTTGCTTGTTAGCATTCCCTACTAAATACCAAAATGAAAACTCTTCTCCTGGACGAATGATTAAACCATTCATAGTTCTTGCAGATTTATCGATATTAAAAGCTTTATTATATTGCAATTTTGGGTCAATGCCCTTTCCTTTTTTTATTAAATTAGAATGATATGAATATATTACATTCGGTAATTTATCATCTATCCGTATTGAAGCGAAAATTTTCTTTCTATTTTGTATTTGCCTTTTCAATCTTTCTTTTTGAACAGATAATGCATATAATACTGGATGAATTTCCGAAAATAACTTTCTGTGCTTTGTCATTTTATACCCTCTTCTCAATGTTTTGAAGCCGTGCAGAATAACTTTTCCTTATTTTATAAAACTTGAGTAACAACGCTTCAACTTTTCTTTTCTTTCCGATGTTCAGTTCACCTTCATGCAGCAAATATTTTACTAAAACACTTTTTATTCCTGCTCTATTCGCGCCTAAAATATCTGTAAAAAGTTGATCTCCAATTAATAAGATCTCATCTTTTTTTACATCTAACATTTCAACAGATTTTAGGAAGTTCATTTTATTCGGTTTATTTGCCATAGGAATAAATAAGGCATTGATATTACGGTTAAATTCAGATATACGTTCTTCACTATTATTAGATAGCAATAATGTTTTTAGACCTAATCTGTGTATTTCATAAAATAAATTATCTATTTCATTCGTTGTATCTGCTCCGTGAGGCACCAAAGTAGCATCTATATCAAATATTATCGCCTTAAATCCTTGGGCTTTTAATAATTCAAAATCTATATTGAATACAGAATCAATCATTGCATACGGATAAATTATTTTTATCAATGGAATTACTCCTATCTCAATACTCCAAATTTTAAAAAGTCTATTTTATACACTTTAATTTACTTTAAATGTAAAGTATTGTCAATATTCTATTTATTAATCATTTATTATTCATAGTTCTATTTATTGCTAGTTACAAGAAATAAATTGTAATTTTTGTATTTTCATGATAACATCTTAAAAAATGAGCTAAGGATGAATTTAACGATGAGCAGTGAACTGATAGTGATGTTAACCTATGATGATTTTACAGTTAAAAATGCAAATGAAATTTTTGAAGCTTGTGTCGACTCGAAAGCAAAATATTGGGGGTGTAAAGATAAAGGCTTACCATTAGAAGACATGAAGTTATTATTCAGAGTGATGAAGGAACATGGTAAGACGACGTGCCTTGAGGTCGTAGAATATACAGAAAAAGAATCGTTAGAAGCGGCGAAATTGGCAGCAATTTGTGAGTGTGACATCTTAATGGGTACGGTATATTACGATTCTATACATAATTTTTGTAATAAAAACCAAATTAAGTATATGCCATTTATCGGTGAAGTAACTAACCGCCCTTCTGTATTAAGCGGAGAAATAGATTCCATTATTCAACAAGCTCAAAGTTATATAGATAAAGGCGTATATGGTCTAGATTTATTAGGATATCGCTATAATGGTGATGCTAAAACCCTTATATCAGCTGTAGTAAATTCAGTGGATGCACCAATTTGCGTAGCTGGTAGTATAGATTCATTTGAACGATTAGATGAAATCAAAATCATTTCACCTTGGACATTTACTATTGGCAGTGCATTTTTTGATAATAAATTTAATGGCAGCTTCAAAGAACAAATCGATATCGTTTGTGATTATATCAATCAATAACTAAAAATTTTAAATGTATGAGAAATGAAGAAGAGCTTAGTCTATTTAAACTTGAAGTGAACCCAAAAAGTTAGACTTTTCTTGGAATGGAGAGATCCATTCCTCTTTTTATACAATTTTTAATTAATACATTTTCTTCTGTAGCCTACCGGGCTCAACCTCCCTAATTTTAAATTAATACATTTATTGTTGTAATAACATATATAAGTGCCCATTGTTTCTTCAAATTGCTCATAACTTTCCTAAACTTTATTGTAGAATATTTCCTGCTTCAAAATACCGAAAAAACTTTCCAAAGGGGAATTATCCACACAGTTACCTTTACGGGACATACTATGGACGTCCTTTACTCTTTTCGGTTAATCTGTCAATACCACGTTTATTAAAAGCACTTATCCAAGAGGAAATAAGAGATGTTTTATTGATACGAAATTTTATAGAAGTAATGCTTAATGAAGCATTATTTATTCTCATCCACCTTAGTATAATAATCTTATCCTCTAAACTGTATTTTGTCTTTCTGTTTTTCTTTCAAGTCCTTCAATTTGAATTCCAAACCATATTTAGACAAAATTAAACACCCCAAAAACTGGATTTTAGGGCGTAGTTCAACTAAGTTCTTTTTTATATGATTCAATCACAAATCCTTCTAGCAATCATTTCAAAGCATAATAGCGCATGCGCTTACCTTCTTTTTAACCATTCTTCACTTCTATATTTTTCTATTATTACAGAAACTTCCTGTTCAATCTCAGCAGTTACTTCAAAAGGCTTGAGCTTAATGTCGAGACCTTTCTCAAACCCTTCATAAAATGCTTCTTCCATCATTGCAATGGTAATCTCTTCATCGGTCAGATCAGCTATACTGACTGCTTTGGAATAGAAGCTACGTTTCATACGTTCTTTCAGTCGTTCGCTACTAAAGATGAACAAATCAAACAGTTCATCTACATCAATCGACTGTAATATTGAACCGTGCTGCAGAATCACTCCTTTTTGACGGGTCTGTGCGCTACCCGCAATCTTTTTGCCTTCAACAACTAGTTCATACCAGCTCGAAGCATCGAAACATACTGAACTTCGCGGGTCTTTTAGGCGTTCTCTATCTTCTTTCGTCCTTGGCACCGAAAATTCCGCCTGGAACCCTAAATTCTTAAACCCTTCTAACAGCCCTGTTGAAATCACTTTATAAGCAGCAGTAATCGACTCCGGCATCATAGGATGAGATTCAGGTACGATCACACTGTACGTCAGTTCTTTATCATGCAGAACTCCTCGTCCACCTGTCGCACGTCTGACAAGTCCGTATCCTCCGGTAGACACTTTATCAAGATCAATTTCTTTTTCTAGTTTTTGAAAGTAACCGATCGATAATGTTTTCGGATTCCATCCATAGAATCTGATGACAGGCGGCAGCTTTCCTTGTGCTACTAAGTTAAGCAATGCTTCATCCATCGCCATATTATAATATGGATCATTATTGTGTGTATTGATAAACAACCATTCTTCCTGCATATGCAACCCTCTTTACTGTATGTCTATAGTTTTAAAAAATACTTTGAAAATAAAGTATATTATATCTATAATATATCTATGAAATAAAAAGGAGGAATACCTGTATGAATTTCTGGTATGTGTTAGGTATTGTTCTTCTCTTACTATTCATCTATATACTTGTTAATTACTTTATTAATCGTAAAGCTGTTACTGAGTTAAGTCAAGATGAGTTTCAACAAGGGTTAAGAAGAGCACAAGTAATCGATTTACGCGAGAAGGCTGACTATGATTATGGTCATATCATCGGGGCTAGAAATATTCCGATGTCAATATTTAGAACACGTATGCTAGGTCTACGTAAAGATCAGCCCATCTACTTCGTCGATGCGAACGGTATTTCAAGCTATCGTGCTGCACGAATGATGAAGAAGCAT
Organism: Macrococcus psychrotolerans; assembly: GCF_038095555.1. Taxonomy (NCBI): domain Bacteria; kingdom Bacillati; phylum Bacillota; class Bacilli; order Caryophanales; family Staphylococcaceae; genus Macrococcus; species Macrococcus psychrotolerans. The sequence continues at coordinate 1,207,341 of NZ_CP124591.1, forward strand.
GGATATAATGATATCTATATGCTTAAAAATGGCTATAAAGGCTGGACTGGCAAAATTAAGTCAAAATAAAACAAGGTTAAGACATGCGTCTTAACCTTGTTTTTTTATACTACTTCTCGTTTGAACCTTCATACTTTAAAACCGGTTTACGTGCTGCTAATGTTTCATCTAATCTACCGATCACCGTGTGATGTGGTGCTTCTAGTACGATATCCGGATTCTCTTCAGCTTCTTTAGCGATTTGAATCATCGTATCACAGAATGAATCTAGCGTTTCTTTTGATTCTGTTTCTGTCGGTTCGATCATCATACATTCTTCTACGTTAAGCGGGAAGTAGATTGTTGGTGGATGGAAGTTGAAGTCTAACAGGCGTTTCGCCATATCTAAAGTTCTAACACCAAGTTTCTTCTGTTTAGATCCACTAATTACGAATTCGTGCTTACAATGACGGTCATATGGTAATACGAAGTAATCCTGCAGACGACGCATCATGTAGTTCGCATTTAGCACTGCAACTTCTGAAGCTTCTTTCAGACCATCTGGACCCATCGTACGAATATACGTATAGGCACGTAAGTAGATACCAAAGTTACCATAGAAAGGTTTAACGCGACCAATTGATTGTGGTCGGTCGTTATCAAATTTAAAACCATCTTCCCCTTTAATGATATGTGGTTTTGGTAAGAATGGCACTAGATCTGCTTTCACACCCACTGGTCCAGAACCTGGTCCACCACCACCGTGAGGTCCAGTAAACGTTTTATGTAAGTTCAAGTGAACTGCGTCAAATCCCATGTCTCCAGGGCGTACTTTACTCATAATCGCATTTAAGTTTGCGCCATCATAGTATAATTTACCGCCGGCAGCATGTACGATTTCACGGATTTCTAAAATATCTTCTTCGAATAAACCTAAAGTATTTGGGTTTGTCAACATGATTGCAGCCGTATCATCACCTACAACACGCTTTAAGTCCTCGATATCAACTAGCCCGAATTCATTTGATTTAACGGTTACTGTTTCAAAGCCAGCAACTGTTGCAGATGCAGGGTTAGTACCGTGTGCTGAGTCAGGTACGATGACTTTTGTGCGGTTATGGTCTCCATTCGCTTCATGGTAAGCACGAATCATCATAAGTGCAGTCCATTCACCATGAGCCCCCGCTGCTGGTTGAAGCGTTACTTCATCCATACCTGTAATTTCTTTTAAGTGTTCTTGTAAATCGTAGATTACTTCTAAAGAACCTTGAATTGTTTTTTCATCTTGAAGCGGGTGAGCGTTCGCAAAGCCTGACATACGTGCGACTTTTTCATTAATCTTTGGATTGTACTTCATCGTACAAGAACCTAGTGGATAGAACCCAGAGTCTACACCATGGTTTTTATTTGAAAGTTCGGTATAATGACGCATTAAATCTAGTTCCGCTACTTCAGGAGCATCGGGCGTTCTTTACGGATGAACTTACTATCTAATAAATCTTCGACTTTTTTATTTTCTACTTCTAATTCTGGTAATGAATAGCTGAAACGATTTTCTTTTGAACGTTCAAAAATTAACGGAGAGCTTCCTTTAAGCATTGAACACACCTACTTTCGCGATAAATGTATCAATTTCTTCTTTCGTACGTAATTCAGTTACTGCAATTAACATATGGTTATGATATGTCTCTTCAACTTGACCTAAGTCATAACCACCAATGAAACCTTCATCAAGAAGCTTTTCATTAATCTCTTTAACCGGATGATTAAATTTCACTACGAATTCATTAAATGTTGTTCCTTCAAGCACTTCGAATCCTTCTTCAATCATACGTGATTTCATATAATTTGCTTTTTGTAAGTTCTGGTTCGCCATTTCATAGACGCCATTCTTACCTAATGCACTCATTGCAACTGACGCAGCTAAAGCATTTAAAGCTTGATTAGAACAGATATTTGATGTTGCTTTATCACGACGAATATGTTGTTCACGCGCTTGTAATGTTAATACAAATCCGCGGTTTCCTTCATCATCCTGTGTCTGTCCAACAAGGCGTCCCGGCATTTTACGCATTAACTTCTTCGTTGCTGCAAAGTAACCACAGTGTGGCCCACCCAGTTGTGCTGGAATACCAAATACTTGTGCATCTCCAACAACTAAGTCTGCCCCGAATTCTCCAGGTGGTGTTAATAGACCTAGACTCATCGGATTACTCGAAACTACGAATAAGGCCTTAGTGCCTTCAGTGAAAGATTTGATTGTTTCTAAATCCTCTATACTTCCGAAGAAGTTTGGATATTGCACCATTACACATGCAGTATCTTCGTCAATTGCTGCTTTTAAAGCATCTAAATCCGTAACGGTATCTTTCACATCAATTTCAACTACTTCTAGATGTTGACCTTTTGCGTAAGTGTGTAATACTGCGCGTGATTGATCGTTCACTGCTTTTGAAACAATAATCTTCTTATTTCTCGTATGACCACATGCAAGCATTGCTGCTTCCGCAAATGATGTACCTCCATCATACATAGAAGAGTTCGCACAATCCATACCAGTAAGTTCTGCAATCATCGTCTGGAATTCAAAGATAGCTTGTAATTCACCTTGTGAAATTTCAGGTTGATAAGGAGTATATGCAGTATAGAATTCACTACGTGAAATCACATGATCTACCACTGTCGGAATATAATGATCATATACGCCTGCACCTAAAAATGACACATGTGTATCACTCGTTACGTTCTTGTTTGCAAGCGCCTGTAATTCTCTTAGTAACGGAGTTTCAGATTTACGTGGCTTGATATTTAAATCGCCCTGGAAACGTACTTTCTCAGGTATATCCTGGAACAACTCATCAACTGAGTTGATACCGATTGTCTCCATCATTTCTTTTTTATCAGTTTCTGTTAATGGTATATAACGATGACTCATTTTCTTCGCCCCTTAATTTTTATGGAATGGAGTTTTAACAACTTTTGCTGGAATACGTTTTTTACGAACTTGTACATAAACTTCTGTATCAATTGCTGTAAAATCTGTATCAATTAATGCTAAAGCAATTGAACGGCCAGTTAATGGTGATTGCGTTCCACTAGTAACATAACCGATTTTATTATCCTTATTATCAAACACTTCATAGTCAGTACGTGCAATCCCGCGTTCTAACAGTTCAATACCAGCAGATTTACGCTTTACACCTTCTGACTTTTGGGTTTCAAGTACTGACTTGCCGATAAAGTTGCCCTTATCAAGTTTAACGCTGAAGCCCATCTTAGCTTCATAAGGTGTTATATCAGTTGATAAATCTTGTCCGTGTAGCGGTAATGCCGCTTCTAAACGTAACGTGTCTCGAGCACCAAGACCACAAGGCGTAACACCTAAATTAAGCAGTGCTTCCCAGATTGCTACCGTATCTTCGGCTTTACAATAAATTTCAAAGCCATATTCACCAGTGTAACCTGATTGACTTAAGATTACGTTTTTACCGAAAATTTCAACATCTTTTAAAAATTCAAATAATTTCATTTCCGAAATATCTTCCTTAACTTCAGGTGCAAGCTTTTCTAAAGTTTTAGGCCCTTGTACTGCAATTTGTCCATATTCAGAAGATACGTTCGTTATTGTTACACCATCTTTTTCATGTGATTTTAACCATTCGAAGTCAATATCAGTATTTCCGGCATTTACTACGAGTAAGTATTTATTCTCTCCTAATTTATATACAACAAGGTCGTCAATGACACCACCATCTTCATTACAGATCATTGTATACTGAGCTTTTTTATCAGTCATTTTAGATGCATCATTTGTAAGTACATACTGAAGATATTCAAGTGCATGCTCACCTTCGACAATAATTTCACCCATATGACTGACATCAAACATCCCTACGCCTTCTCTAACAGTGATATGTTCTTCTTTAATGCTAGAAAATTGAACAGGTAAAGCCCAACCAGAAAAATCAATTACTTTTGCACCATCTTCCAGATATTTTTCATAAAGTGGTGTTTTCTTTAATTCTGACATGATATTCCTCCTAATTGTTAAAAATAAAAACAGCATAGCATAGTGCTATCCTGCTTCATTACAGGGTTTGTCCGGAAATTATCCTTTTGCCTGAGAGTTTAATATAGCGATGCCCCTTCGGCGATGATTTATCATTCTCTCTAACTTCCTTCTTCCGCAATAATAAAATTGTGAATTTCCTGCACACAGTCTGACAGTTCATCATCATTGTTAACGCTAATGTATGCGATTTCATTATAACGTGAACGTCTTCCAAAGTACAAGTCTTTAATAGCATCAAATGATCTATTCATCGCATTCGGACGATTAGCATCATTTATAATTCTATTATACACAGTGTTAATGTTCGTATCTACCCATATATTCATTTTATTTTCTTTTAAAAGTGAAATATTGTTCGGATTTTCGACAATTCCACCACCTGTAGCTAATATAATATTCATGTTTATGTGTTTTTTTAAAACGATATGTTCCAACGTTCTGAAGTAAGTTTCTCCGTACTGGTCAAATATATCCTTGATCTTCATATTCATTTCTAATTCAATTTGTTCATCGATATCAACAAACTTTATCCCGAGCTTTCGTGCTAATAAATTACCGATTGTTGTTTTTCCAACACCCATAAATCCTACAAGTACATAAGCCAACTAAACACCTCTTTTTTCTACAGACTTTAGAATCTCTTCATAATAATACTGTTCAAGATGATCCATTGTCTTTAATTTTAACATGAATCTGTTGCTATAATAACTTAAAAAAAAGACTGTTAAAAATAATAGAATCAGTAAATATGGCGTTATAAACCCATTATAGAACCTGATATTTCTTTGCGAGAGATTCATTTTTTGATTGCAGAGATATGTATAGATGTTCATCTTCTATAAAAAAGACTCCTTCCTTAATGCCTTCCAGCATGATGATGTAACCCTCTCCATTTACTTTTCGTACGATGCGATTATGCACACATTCATATGTAATCAAATCTGCTCGAAGTGCTATTCGAAGTTTGCCATCCCTAACTGTAACGTCCTTCGCATTTTTAAGTTCAGTAGCAATCTCCCTTAAAAATAAAGCCGTATTTATATCGTGATGATCTGTAGAACGTCCATTAAATTGATATATCTGAATTAAGATCATCGGTATAATTGATATAACAATCATAACTACAGCCATATTAATAAGCATCTCAAGCAGCGTAAATGCTTTATTTGAACGTATGGCATATCTTAGATGCTTTAATACAGATTGTATCTGCTTCACGTGTGTATTCTCCTTCTCTAATTACGATATGCATATACAGTAACCGAATCTTTTCAAGCGTAGCTTGCTTCCTCTGATATGTCATGGACATTTCGTTGTACATTGGAAGTAGCAGCATTACGATTAGGATGATGACAGAAAATGCCAGCATGCTATCTATCAATAAAAAACCACTATAACGTTTCAATTCTCATTCTCCCCCAATGAATCTGAAAGATTAGACGATATTTTTTATCGCCTATATGATAAATAACTGAGCCACCTTTATTAATCCCTCTCCCATCAAAATAATACTGCATATTATTCGAACTATTGTGCCGATCAATATAACCATCATCTATTTGATAGGAAGCATTAATGTCGAGTGCAGCTGATTTAATATAAATGGTGTCACTTCCCGGAGGAAATGACACATAGATATTCACCTTAGATACAATGGCTTTTGTCTGATAGTAATTTAGTAGTGAAATTATTTCATCATTAATCTCTTCATGTTTTATTTCATCTAGTTTAAACCTGTTTACAGGTACAACAGCGAGTATTACGGTGACAATCATTAGTACAATGAGCATTTCTATATATGAAAATGCTCTAAGCACCTAATGATGCCTCACCATTATTGATTATTATGTCTGCTCCATCTTTACATTTCACTTGATTTTCTTTTAAATATTCAGGAACAAGCTCATTTATTGTAGATGGTGTTTTACCCGTATCAATTCGATATGCCTCAATCTGACCTTGTACCATCTTTACTTGAGCTTCACATCCTTTAGCCTGTACTGTCTTAGATTGTTTAGCGATATTCGGAATGATAACGATGATTAAAATCGAAATTACGAGTAATACTAATAACATTTCAATTAAAGTAAATCCTTCATTCTTACTAAATTGTTTTTTTAATCTGCTCGCTATGCGTTTCACTATAACTCCTCCTTATTTTATACCTTCCATCATTTGTAGCATCGGTAATATGATGACGAGATACATGGTCACAATTAACAATGCTAATATCATAAAAATTACTGGCTGAATTGCTTTTATACAGCGTAATAATCGATGTTGAAATCGATAAAATATAAATTCACTGTAGTATTTTAGTTCCTTATCTAATTTTGAATTTCGCTCTCCATGCTCCATAAATTGAACAAGTGAAGACTCGAATATATTCATCTCCTTGACAGCATCAGGGAGCGGTCTACCTTCTAAAAGCTTATGATTGATCATGAGTGCAATGTATCGAAAGGTTTCATTCTTATTCTGTGACGATAATATTTGCAATATTCTTTTCATCATCACACCATTGGACAGAAAGAAAGAAAGCATTTCACTAAAGCGATAGGTAATGTACAAGCGATACAAATCTTTAATCAGCGGTACAGAATATAATATTTTAAGCTGACTAGCAACAGACTGTTTCCTAAAATAGAAAGCATAAGCTAAAATAAGTGCTATGAATAATAGTATAAAACTATAGATGATATAAGGTAGAGAAAATAAAATTGCAGTCATAACTTTTATTTCTGTCCCTACATCTACATCCATAGTGTCATACATAGATTGAAATTGAGGAAGTACCGTTAAGTTTACTGTAAATATAAGCGCAATAAATATGAGGATTAAAATAAGAGGGTATTGAATTGTCTTTATAAGTTGTGAGGCAAGCCTTGCTTTACTTTCTAAATAATCGTAACATCGTACCAATGTCATATTTACATCACCGTACCGCTCAGCAAACTGTACCTGCATTACAATATCATCACTATAGTTAAAGTAGTCGAGCAACTCGGATAACTGCTTTCCTGATTCAAGTAATTTTAATGCCTCTTCCTTTATCTCTTTTTCAATTTCTATATATTGCGTATTCAAGAAAGAGACTGCTTCATAAAGAGTGAATCCGTTATTTGTCATTTCAGAAATTCTGATTAAGAAATCTTTGTGATATATTCTCAGACGATTTTTATAGATCAAATTTTTCAAATTCATGTTGTGAAATCTGATTTGTTTCATACATCTCCTTAAATATGTCAGCCAGCGTTCTATAGTTTATATGTTTATCCTTTAAATATTTTTCAATATCCTTTTTTGTCAAAAATTCATAGGCTAAAACACGCTCCTTTCCATCTATTCTTTTTACAAGTCTTTGATTGATAATTAAATTAATACTTTGATATAGATCAACAGCATTAATTCCCATTTCTTTAAGTCGAAATAATGCGCCGATGCAATCATTCGCATGTAATGTCGTTAAAACTAAATGCCCGCTTAACCCTGCATTGATAACTTGCTGGGCTACGACTGAATCTCTTATTTCACCTAGCATAATGATATCTGGATCACATCTAAGGATTGCCTTTATCGCGGTTTGATACGTTATCTCTGCTTTTTCGTTAACATTAACTTGTATGATACCGTCAATATGCTGTTCTACAGGATCTTCTATTGAAATTACTTGTCGTTTCAATGTATTCTTCGCAAAATGTACAAGTTGATACATTAATGTACTTTTACCACTTCCAGTTGGTCCACTAATGATAATTATACCGCTTGATTTTTTCATTTGATTGAACAATATTTGATCATCTGTCTGATATTCATCTATAAAACTTTGTCTGATAATCCTCAATACACATGCTTCATCACCTAATGACCGAGGTAAAGTAGATGCGCGAATATTGTATCGTAAGTTATTCAGGTTAAAATGTATTATGCCACTCTGGGCCTTATTCTTTTCTGATACATCAAGATGTGCTGTAAATTTAATATATGAAAGTAGTTTTCTAAATAATATATCGTCGATGTCGCTATAGTCTTCAATATCACCTTGTATCCTAAATTTAATAGATATGCTTTTATCACCAGGAATGAAGTGTATATCTGATGCACTTTGTAAAATTGCCTGCTCTATTATTTCATTGAATAATCTCTCCATCTCTACCTCCTCATCTATCATATAAGCTTATTCTTGATCTTTCTTCTTAAGCTATTTAATATCATACAAATAAATAAATTTATCTAAATTTACAAATAAAAAAGAAAAAATTGGATGTTACAAATTTCGTAAAATTAAGGTTTACTTATCTTATCGTTAACTTTATAATAATAAGTGATATGAAGAGTCTGAAATTAGGGGGAATTGCCAAATGGATAAGGTTTTTAAAACTTTAGGGTTCTGGACAGCAATCTTTGCAGTAATGTTCTATGTAGGCGGAATGTCTATGATGTCATTTGTATTCATTGCTCAAACAGGATTTTTTGTATTACTTGGATACTTAAACTTATCAGAAAGAATGTACATGTATATATTTGCAGCATACTTAATCGTGTGTTTCGTAGGCTTCACTTATTATTCTACATTTTTATTAGAGCCAAGCTTTGGCCACCACGAATAAAACCTTCCGGAATCGGAAGGTTTTTTTCTATAAGTATGGATTGTGTGTTTTTTCATATCCGACAGTCGTTTCAGGACCATGACCCGGACAAATGATGAATGCTTCATCTAATGAAAGTAATTCCCTTTCGATGCTATTGAGTAATTGCGACGTATCTCCTTGATAAAGATCTGTTCTTCCGATACCTTCCTTAAACAAAGTATCACCAACAATCGCAAAATTCTTAAATATAAAACTTAAGCTCCCTGGCGAATGTCCTGGCGTATGTCGTACTTCAAAACTAAATGTTCCGATTTGATGGAAACCATTATCCATAAATTTCGGCTGTTGCTTCACTATTGTGGATTCTATTCCGTATTGACTGAATTTATCTGAACCATTTTTAAGCGGGTCTGTTAAAAAGTATTTCTCAATTTGAGACATATAAACTTCACACTGATAATAGCTACATATTGCATCAACTGCTCCAATATGGTCAAAATGTGCATGTGTCAGCAGCACACCAATTACTTTTTTATCTGTATTACCGATTGTAGCGATGAGCCTATCCGCTTCATTTCCTGGATCAATGATTAAAATTTCTTGTTCATTCTCTAATATATAGCAGTTCGTTTCAATCATACCTAAAGCAATTTTCTTTTTCTTCAAACTGAATTCCTCCTAAAATTTACTCGACAAATATATACTTTAATTATACAATATTAATGATAACAAAAGAAAATCATGGGGGTTATACTATGCCATTTATTAACACGGGCGAACTATTTGAAGTTTTTGGCGTAAAAATTCACATCGGTGTGAATATTTTTGCGATTCTAATGTTTTTAGTTTTCTTATTTTCAATAAAAGCACTATTAAGTTCATTAAAGTCTAAAAATGTATTAGGCATCATTTTTGGTCTACTTGCAACTTTGTCTTTTGGATTCTTCTCGTTAGCAACAATCTTCACTTATGGATATCCAATTTTACACCATTAAAAAAGACATCATTCGATGTCTTTTTTTTAATGCATATGTTTCTTTACAGCGTCAAGCTTGTCATTCATCTTTCTTTGCTTATCTCTTCGATCATCAATTCTAATATTCGTACACACCCGTTCAACCCCTGCCTGAAACGGAGATTCGTGAATGCGTTCTAATGCTACGAGACAGTCGTGAAGCTCTCCTTCAATCAATGTACTCATCGGTGTCAGTTGATAATCTATCTTTCCCTCTTGTTTCATCGCTTCAAGTATATTCTGTACTTCCGCAACATATTTACTGATACTGATAGATTTTCCATCCATCGGTATGATTACAACATCTATTATCGCCATTATATTTTCTCTCCTAGAATATAAATTTTGATTAAACCTGCAGCACCAATCATCCCTGCATCATTGCCTAGCTCAGCAGTTACAATCTTTGTTCCTTCATAAGCTGGAAGGAATGTTAAGTCTTTATAATACTGTTCGATATGATCTACAAGAAACTGTCCTGCTTTAGAGACTCCCCCACCAATAATAATGTGCTTAGGATTTGTCATGACACTGATAATGCTAAATGCATAAGCGAGGTGCTTCGCTACTTTCTTAATCACATATACCGAAAACTCATCCCCTGCTTTTGCGGCATCAAATATCATCTTTGCCTGAAGCTCTTTATTTCTGATTGCATCTTCGATCACCGTCTTGAATTGAAGCTCTTCATAATAATGATAAGCTAAATTTACGACCCCTGTAGCACTTGCAACCGTCTCAAGACAGCCATTTTTTCCACAGTTACATTTAAATCTCTGCTTCGTATCTACAGTAATATGCCCGAATTCACCTGCTGCACCATTGAATCCGTGAATAAGCTCATGATTACTGACGATACCCCCACCTACGCCTGTACCTAGCGTTACACATACGACATCAGACTCATTTCTGCCTGCTCCTCGAAATTTTTCACCGAGCGTTGCTACATTTGCATCATTATCTACATATACTGGCAATCCGCTTAATGCTTCAAACTGCGCTTTAATATCGATCTTACCATGCCAGTTTAAGTTAATCGCTCCATTGATGATGCCATTGTTAAAATCTACCGGACCCGGAACACCGAGACCCACACCTATGCAGTCTTTAATGTTTAAATTTACATCACTTAAATGTTTAATAAATGAATCATAAATGTTCTTTAATATATGTGTTCCGTTATCCTCTTTATTCGTAACGATTTCCCATTTTTTAATAATATTGAGGTTTGAGTCTAATATACCTAGCTTACAAGTTGTTCCACCTATATCTGCTGCTAAAATCATAGTTTATTCATCCTTCTCTGATTAATCAGTAAACGCGCCTGGATATAAGTCTCATTATCAATTAACATTGCATCATGCAATGACTTTAACTCTTCATCCATCATCGCTAACGTATTCTTTTCATCTTTAAAATAGATAATAATTCCAAATTTTTGCAATAGTTTCTGTACATCATAGAATTGCTTCATTTTCTCACCTGAATTCCTGAATCTCTTTCTTTAATTTTATGTATTCTTCCTTTTTATTGATTGTAATGGTCTTATCAATATATTTCTCTGCTTTCGGGTAGTCATCCATTGCTCGGTATGCTAATGCAAGCTGAAAGTTCAGCCGTTCACTATTAGGATACTTTTTCAGAGCATCTAACCAGACTAACAAACCACTTGATAAACCTTCATCCTTTGTTTTCCACAGGCCATAGAGAACATAAGTTTCATCATTCTGATAGCCTCTATCAATGGTCTTGCGAATAATCTCAATGCCCTCACTATCTTTTCCTTCCATCAAATATTGCTTAGCATATTCATTGTATATATGATGTTCACGCTCGGAAAAAATATTGATGATGAGTAATCCTAAAATAACAACCAGGCCGAGTGCCATATAATAGAAATATCTTTTATTGTATCGATAAATAAAAAACATTGAAGCAATGAACAATCCACCAAATAATCCACCAAAATGTGCATAATGATTTACGTTCTCAAAGATTGCACTGCCAATTAAGAAGATAAGAATGCCGATAAAAGTTTGTATGAGAAATTTTTTCTCGAATTTTCCACTGAATATCAAATGGCTCATCAGTGCTCCGATAAGCGCACAGATGGCACCACTGGCTCCTACAGATATCGATATATTATCAAATGTCAAAGAAATCAGATTACCAATAATACCACCTATAAAATAAATACATAAATATTGCCAGCGCGTATATAAATATTCTACAAGCTTACCAAATATAAAAAGCGTCATCATATTGTAAAGCAGATGCTGCACATCGAAGTGTATGAAGATAGAAGTAATGATCCTATAGTAATCTCCATGCACAAAATTAAAATGTGTCAGCCCTCCTTTATCAATTATCATTTCTACTTTATGAATATGTTGAACGATACTCATAAGAATAAAAATAACGACATTGAGCAGCATAATTAAATATGTCAGCGGGGAAAACTTTCTGATTGCATTTTCAATCATATTTCCATTTAATACACTTTTCTTATACGTTTTAATTGCCTTATCCTTATTCTTGCCTGTAATCTTCTGATATGGATGTCCAAATAGGCGCTTTAAATCGCTCTCGTCATTACACTGTTCGATAAATATATGATTCGGCATGTTATCCTGAAAATGATTTGTCTGATTTACGAGAATAATTTCAAATCTATTGATTATATGACCTACTGTATCCTCAATATCATTAAAATGATCCATAATTTTTTGTACCATAAAGAGTGTGGACTGTGCTGTCTCTTTTTTTAGGATAACCCTTTTAATGATACCCTTTTTTCTATTAATCAGCCATATATCGTCTTCTGCTTCTCCGTGTGTAAAATACTCAAAACCACTGTATTTTGTGTATTCATAAATCGTTCTCCATATCTTTTTTTGTTCTATCATTGCTTCGTACCTGTATGCCATTCTCTTTCTTCAGTAATGATATACGCTACGGGAATATCATGTGGCTCAATGATCACTTCTCCCATCTGCGCTTCAAATACAAGACTAATTGTATGCCCTTCATACGTACTTAAATATTTATCATAATAACCGCCACCATAACCTATACGGTATCCTGATTCATCAAAACGTACACCAGGAACAATAAGAAGTGCTGGCTGTTCATTTTTTCCGTCATCATGTTTCATCACATCAATTCCAAAACGATCTTCAACTATATCTTCCGCAGATGTAAAGTACGTAAAATACATTTGTTGTTTACTGTAATCACACTTTGGAACAAATACAGTCTTACCAAGCATTTGTGCATAACGGATAATAAATCGTGTATCCATCTCATGATCCATTGATAACGTTATACCAATAGACTCCGCATCTTTAAAATCTTGGTGCTTTATTAATTTCTCAATGATCATATTTTCTTTAGTGTATTTGTCTGTTAACGATTTTAACTGATTTATCGTTGCCTTCCTTAACTCTTTCTTAGTCATAACATCACCCATATATAATTATACAATAAACTGATCAAAATTTTATGATTTAACAAAAAAACAGACACAAAATGTGTCTGTTTAAAATATTATTTAGTTTCTCTGTGTAAAGTTTTCTTATTATCTCTTGCACAGTATTTTGACATTTCAATACGTTCTGGGTTATTACGTTTATTTTTTTTAGTGATGTAGTTACGGTCACCACATTCAGTACAAGCTAAAGTAACATTAACGCGCATAGTTGTTCCCTCCTCACGTTTCTAAATATCCATACGACTTTTATATAATACCATGAGAAGCATGATTTATCTAGTGTAAATTTGTGATTTAGGCAAATCTTTCACCAGTAATCGTGAAATAAACACTTTCCGCAATATTTGTAATATGATCACCAATGCGCTCGAGATATCTACCTGCTAAATGGGCCTGACCTGAAATATATGGATCATTATCAATTAAGTAAGCACTGTTGATGATTTCTTTATATAAGTCATCTATATCATTATCACGCTCAATAATCTCTTTAACCAAATTAACATCTTTACTCTCATAGGCTTCCTTTAAATCAGCGAGCATCATCATACTAAGTTTTCCCATCGTTTGCAGACGCGTGAGAATATATGCATCTTCAATCTTCACACGTTTACGAATCTTAGCAATGTTGGCTGCATTATCACCCATTCTTTCTAGTTCAGATGATACTTTACTTGAAGAAAGAATAACCCTTAAATCTGTAGCGATTGGCTGCTGCTTTGTAATCAAACTAATTATCTGGTCATCAATATCACTTTCCATCGAATTGATAACACGGTCATGTTCGATAATTTCTCTAGCCATCGCTTTATCACTATCACTCAGTACATTGATACTTTTTTCGATTGCTCTATATACTTCATCAGCCAGTTTAAGAACACTTGCCTCCAGATGCTGTAAACTTTCTTCGTAAATCTCTCTCATATCAACCAAACCTTCCTGAGATATATCTCTCAGTCTGTTCATCAGCTGGGTTAGAGAAGATCTTATCTGTTGCATCATATTCATTTACATATCCATTTAAGAAGAATGCGGTTTTATCAGAGATACGTGCAGCTTGCTGCATATTATGCGTAACAATGATAATTGAATACTTATTTTTGATTTCCTGTACCAATTCTTCCACCTTTAATGTAGAGATTGGGTCTAATGCTGATGTAGGCTCGTCCATCAGGATAACATCTGGTTCAATTGCTAAGCATCGTGCGATACAGACACGTTGCTGCTGCCCACCAGATAAGCCGTAAGCATTCTTGTCCAGACGATCTTTCGTCTCATCCCAGATTGCAGCCCCACGTAAAGATTTTTCAACAATTTCATCTAATATTTTCTTATCAGTAATACCGTGAATTCTAGGACCATACGTAATGTTATCATAGATAGATTTTGGGAATGGATTTGGTTTTTGGAAGACCATTCCTACACGGGTTCTTAAATGTTCAACTTTATAGCTTTTATCAAAGATATTATCCCCACGGTAAAGAATTTCACCTGAAGTACGCACGCTAGGGACCAATTCTATCATGCGATTGAGCGTTTTAATATACGTCGACTTACCACAACCAGATGGCCCGATAATTGCAGTTACTTCATTCTCTAAAATATCAAGATTGATATTTTGTAAAGCATGATGGTCACCGTACCAAAGATTTAAATTTCTTGTCTGATAAACGATCTTACGATTATTTGGATTTGGTGTCTCTCCTGTAACTATCGTATGTTCATTATTCGTTAATGCAGGTTGACTTTCAGCAACAATTTTCTTATTCTCAGTTGAAGTTTCATTTCTATTAATAACGTTTACTTTTGAATTCATTATATTGACTCCTCTCAAAAATGAGCTAGAATTTTTTCTGATATTTATTGCGGATAAATATAGCGATTGAGTTCATTGCAATTAAAATAATAAGTAACACGATAATCGCTGCTGATGATACAAACTGAAACTCTGCTTTTGGCAATTTCGCCCAAGTAAAGATTTGCATTGGTAAAGCCTGAAAACGGTCCATAATACTATCTGGTGTTTTCATAAAGATCGTCGGAATACCAATAACTACTAATGGTGCTGTTTCACCAATTGCACGGGATAGTGCAAGAATCGTTCCAGTTAATATCCCAGGAATAGACGCCGGAAGTACAACGTTCGTTATCGTCTGCCATTTCGTTCCACCTAATCCTAAAGATGCTTCACGAATGGCGTTTGGCACTGCACGAATTGCTTCTTGTGACGATACAATAATAACCGGCAGAATCATAAGAGACATCGTCAATGCTGCAGCTAAAACAGATTTTCCTAATGAAAGTGCTTCTATTCCGCCACCACGAACGAATAGTGTTAATCCTAATAAACCAAATACTACAGATGGTACAGACGCTAGGTTTGCAATATTTACTTTAACAAAGCGTGTAAAGAAATTATCTTTAGCATACTCTTCCATATAAATAGCTGTCGCAACTCCTAGAGTAATTGCAATCGGTGCAATCGTCATCATAAGCCATAATGTACCGATTAAAGCCCCTTTAATACCAGCTTTTGAAGGTGTAGTACTAGAGAAGTTCGTAAAGAACTCTAGTGTTAGATAACCTGCACCCTTTCTGATAATGTCAAAAAGAAGCATTGCTAGAACAATTAATCCGATAATCGTACATAAGAAGAAAATAAACTTAACTATCGCGTTTTTAGTCAGACGTCCAGAGAGTTTTTTCGCGACTCTTTCCTGATTAATTAATTCCATTCTAATACTCCTCTCTGAATTTGTTTGTGATCCATTGTGAAATCATATTCATAATTAATGTAAATACAAACAATGTAAATCCAACTGCATAGATACTATAGTAAATATCTGAACCAAATGTTGCATCACCAGTAGCAACTTGTACGATAAATGCTGTCATAGTCTGCAATGAATTTGTAAAATCTAATGAGAATTCTGGTGAACTACCTGCTGCAAGTGATACGATCATCGTTTCACCAATTGCACGTGATACAGCGAGGACGATTGATGCTAAAATACCAGATAAGGCAGCTGGGAACACAACTTTAAGCGCCGTTTCTAATCGGGTTGAACCTAGTCCTAACGCCCCTTCTCTAATTGCTTGTGGTACTGCACTCATCGCATCTTCAGAAAGACTCGCAATCATTGGCACAATCATAATACCGATGACTAGACCAGGACTGATTGCATTAAATGAACCTAAGTCTGTCCAAACAGAACGAAGCATCGGTGTAACAAAAGTTAATGCAAAAAATCCATATACAATTGTTGGAATCCCTGCAAGAATCTCTAAAATTGGTTTAATGATTCTTCTTACTTTGTCACTTGCATATTCACTTAAGTAAAGCGCTGCGCCTAATCCAACCGGAACAGCAAAAATTGTCGCAATAAGTGTTACTTTCAATGTTCCTAAAATTAAAGAGATAATTCCGTATTTTGGATCCTGTCCGAAAGCATTCCATGTCTTCTCAAGGAAAAATTCACTGAATGATACTCTTGTAAAGAAAGTAATCGTCTCAGTTAATAATGTAATCAGAATCCCAATTGTAGTTAATATAGAAATAGATGCAATTACAGCAAGTATTATCGGGATAAATTTCTCGATAATATTTTTAGAACCTTTACTTTGACGCTGCTGAATCAATTCCTGTACAGATACTTTATTTTCCATAGCATTGACTCCTTCATTTTAAAAAGGGACGAAAAATTTCGTCCCTGAAAAATTTCTTATATATTATTAACTATTTAACTTCTTCTAATTTCTTTAGATCTTCTTCGTAAACTTTATCTTCTAAAGGCACATAACCTGATTCTTTAGAAGCATCTTTAGCATTATCTAGAGTAAACTTCATAAATGTTTTAAATGCTTCATTACTCTTAAGTGATTCGTTTTTCGCATAGATATATAAAGGACGGCTTAATGGGTATGAACCATCTTTAACCGTTTCTTCAGTTGCTTCAACACCTTCACCTTTACCTTCTTTTTGAATCTTAACCGCTTTTAAGTTATCTTTGTTTTCTTGGTAGAAGTTATATCCGAAGAATCCAACACCGTTTTTATTATCTTGTACAGATTTAACGATAACGTTAGTATCAGCATTTTTCTCAGCTGTAATTTCACCTTTATCTAAAACTTCTTCACTGAAGAAGTCGTAAGTACCATGTGATTGGTCTGGAGAGAATGCTTTAATTTCTTCAGCCGGGAAGTCAGCACGAACATCTTTCCAAGTTTTCGCTTCACCAGAATAGATTTTTTTCAACTCATCAAACGTTAAGTACTCAACAAAGTCATTCTCTTTATTAACTGCAACAGTTAAACCGTCACTTGCAATTTTGAATTCAGTATACTCGATTTTTTTATCTTCTAGTGCCTTCTTCTCTTCATCTTTAATATCACGAGATGCATTTGAGAAATCTGTTTCTCCAGCGATAAATTTCTCGAAACCACCACCAGTTCCTGAAGTACCGATTGAAACAGTAACATCTGGATATTCAGCATTGAATTGCTCGTTAATTTTTTCAGTAACAGGAGCTACAGTAGACGATCCGTCACCATTTACTTCACCTTTAACATCTTTAGCTGCTGTGTCTGTGGCTTTATCTTCACTCTTTGAGTCAGAATTTTCAGCTGCACCACCACATGCACCTAATAATAATGCAGTACCTAAAACAGTTGTTGATCCTACTAATTGCCACTTTTTCATTGTTAAGAATCCTCCTAATATAAAGACGAATAAATTTTTTGATTTGTTATTACATTTCTAACTATATAGATTTATTGTTAATTTAGAGTGAATGTATTGTAAATATTTTGTAAAGAACGCACAAATTAAAAAGCAGTCGACTATTTATCGGCTGCTTCTTTATCTTTAAAGTATTCATTGATAATTTCTTTACCTAGATCTCCACCTGGTAACCATGGAGGTGGTACTGGCTGATTCGTATAAATGATAGAAAAACTCATTTCAGGTTTTTTCACTGGCGCATACCCTATATATGTTGAATTTACTCGAGCTTCACCATCTTGAGTTACTTCAGCTGTACCTGTTTTACCTGCGGCTTTAACAGCAGTATCATTAAAACTAGCATATCCTGTCCCTTCTGCTTGGTTAAAGACCATTTCGAAACCAGACTTTACTTGTTCAATTTCTTTATCTGTATTATTAATCTTATTTAATACTTTTCCATTAAAGTGACTTTTAATCGGACCTATTTTACCTGTTTTAGACGCTCCTCTAATTTCTCTGACGATATGCGGCTGAATACGATACCCGTCATTAGCAATCGTAGATACATATTGAGAAAGCTGTAATGGTGTATATGTATCATACTGTCCAATTGCTAAATCCAGAAAATTCCCTGGATTATTTTTTAGAATACCAGTTTGTCCTGTCACTTCATTCGGCAGATCGATGCCTGTCTTTACACCTAAACCAAATTGGTTCATACCTTTTCTTAATTTCTGCCCCGCCTCAGTTATATCATCTGGTAAGCTCATTCCAGATGAATAATCGAGTCCAGCAAGTTTGAGCGCCGTCTTAAACATATAGACGTTTGATGAGTGCATCAATGCCTGCTTATCATTAATAGCAAGACTCCCACTTTGGTTAAAATAAGAACGTTTCTGTATCCCACCTTTAAATACTAACGGCTCATCCGTCATCGTCTCTCCGACATTAATTGCGCCATTACTGTATCCTGTGAGTAACGTAGCACCTTTAACCGAAGATCCTACTGCATATTGTGAAGTGAATGTGCCATAATGATAATCGGTTATCTTACCTGATTGATCAATCTGACGGCCTGCTAACGCCAATATATCTCCATTATGAGGATCCTGTACAACGACCAGTACTTTATCCATATCTTTAGCACCCATGCTTCTCAGTTTTCGAATGTTATTATCGACTAATTTTTCTACTTTGAGCTGCAATTCTATATCGATGGATAAAACGAGGTCGTCTCCTCTGGACCCTTCTGCGAGGACTTCTGAATCGATAATCTTACCTGATTTATTCGTAATATACCTCATTTTTTTCTTTTTACCGCGCAGGACATTTTCATATTGATATTCTAGGTAGCTTTGCCCAACTCGGTCATTTCTAGAATACCCTTTCGCTAAATAATAATCTGTAAGTTCCTTAGGTAATCCTTCTTCTTTAGAGGATACACGACCAAACAGAGTACGCAGCGTATCACTATATAAATACTTTCTATCCCAGTCCATAGACGTATTGACGCCCGGTAACTCTCCTAGGTTCTGAGATACCAATGCATATTCTTTTTCTGTAACATCTTCATTCTTTATTATTTGTGGACTTAATTGGCTGCCACTAGACATTTCTCTATAAATTGCAGCGACTTGCAGTTCTTTTTTCGATAGTTTATTGATTTGCTGTTCCGTTAATTTTTTATAGAGCGCTGTGTTATAAGTCTCTTCAGTAATTTCTCCATTTTTAAGTAACGTATTCTCTTTCTTCATCAATTGATCTATCGCTTCTTTATGCGTCAATATATAGAAATCCTGCTTATCTCTTTGAGTGAGTGCCCCTGTTGGCATATCAATTATCTTTTGCAGTTTCTTTGCAACGACTAATATTTCTTTACTCGTCGTCATACGATCTCTTGTATATGTGATTGATTTTTTTGATGTATTATCGACTAGTAGTTTACCATTCCTATCATAAATTCTTCCACGTGGTACTGATTCATTGACTTCAATATTTTCATTATTATCTACTGCCTGTCGATACGCTTCACCTTTTACAATCTGCAAATAACCTAATCTTAATACAAGAATTATAAGCAAGGAAACAATTGCCATAAAAATGACGCCGATTCTTCGATTAGTCATTCGTTTTTGCTTTAGTTCATTGGATTCCTGTTTAACACGTTTCAAAAAAAATCCCCCATTGATACATTATCCTTCTATAATATATGAAATGCTGTCAGTTTTCTATAATAAACATAAAAAAACACCGTTCATAAGAACGGTGTTTTAAAAACTTTACTTCGCTGCTAAGTATAATTCGTTTACTTTGTCCCAGTTAACAACATTCCAGAATGCTGCGATATAATCTGGACGTTTGTTCTGGTAGTTTAAATAGTAAGCATGTTCCCAAACATCTAATCCTAAGATTGGTGTTTTACCTTCCATTAATGGATTCTCCTGGTTTGGCGTTGAAGTTACTTCAAGCTCTCCGTTATTAACAACTAACCATGCCCAGCCTGAACCGAAGCGACCAGCTGCAGCATCAGCAAATTCTTGTTTAAATGCATCTAAAGACCCAAATTTTGATTCAATCGCATCAACAACTTCGCCTTTTGCTTCTTTACCTGGAGCAAGTAATGTCCAGAATAATGAGTGATTATAATGACCACCGCCATTATTAACTACAGCAGTTTTCTTATCTGCAGAAACTTCATCAATTCTCTTCATTAAATCTTCAATAGATACATTCTCAAACTCCGTACCTGCCACTGCATCATTTAATTTCGTTACATAAGTATTATGATGTTTTGTATGGTGAATCTCCATCGTTTCTTTGTCGATGTGTGGTTCTAATGCATCATATGCATACTCTAATTTTGGTAGTTCAAATGCCATAATAAATCATCCTCCTGTGTTTTACGAAAATTGTTTACAATTAAATAGTATCAATTTCATCGAATGTTCTCAAATAGTTTGCTTATTTTGAGACGATTTCTGATAAAATAATAGAAGTCAGGAGGTAATCCATTGTATAAACAACATCTAAAACGTTTATTCCAGCCAAAACGATATCCTTTATATAGAATTGTCAAGATGAGATATATTTTACTACATATATTGATACTTTCAATAGCCATGTCTTCGCCAGCAATGATTAATTATTTTCAAACATTTCAGTCTATTAATCATATTAGTCATGAGGAACTTTCTGCTATTCCAGATTTTAAAGTTGTAGATCACTCGCTTATCCTTTCACAGGAAAAGCAGATTGAACTGAGTGCAGTCACTTTATTTTTCACCGAAAAAAATGTACAGCCACGTTCAAACTTTATCATCTTAGATAAGGATGAAATTTTAATCAGTAAAAGCTCACGTGTAAAATATTCAAACATCAATATGTTCCAGGATAAGGAGACATTGATTCAGTTTCTTAAAACATTTACAGACTCGATTTATTTTTATTTCTTCATCCTGGCAATACTGATAATCAGTTCCCAATATGTAATTATTATATTAAAGATTATCATCATAAGCATAGTCAGCCATATCATTTCAAATAAATCAAACAAAAAATCACGCTATATGAACTGGCTGAAAATCAATACATTCTTGCTCACACTGCCTACTTTAATATTGCTGTTCGGTATTATCCTAAACTCTGTCGTCTTAACAATAGCTTCATGGATTGCTTTAATAATACTTAACCTAGTAACTATCAAGAATCTACCGAAAAACAAGCATAAAGCTAAACAAATTTGATTTCCAACTATATAATAGAAGTGTTATTCTAGTAAGGATAGTAATTAATAAGTTTAAATTATGAAGGAGAATTATAATGCCTGAAATTACACATAGAAAAAATACACGCCCGGTTAAAGTCGGTGATCTTACTATTGGGGGCTCAAATGAACTTGTAATCCAAAGTATGACGACAACGAAGACACATGATGTTGAAGCTACAGTTGCAGAGATCAAACGTCTTGAAGAAGCGGGATGCCAAATTGTCCGTGTAGCCTGTCCTAAAGAAGAAGATGCACTTGCAATTGCAGAAATCAAAAAACAAATTAATATTCCATTAGTCGTCGATATTCATTTCGACTATAAACTTGCATTGCTCGCAATTGAAGGTGGCGCAGATAAAATTCGTATCAATCCCGGAAATATCGGTCGCCGTGAAAAAGTTGAAGAAGTTGTAAAAGCTTGTAAAGCGAAAGGTATTCCAATTCGTATCGGAGTAAATGCAGGTTCGCTTGAGAAGCATATATTGAAAAAATATGGTTATCCTACAGCAGATGGTATGGTGGAAAGTGCACTGCATCATATTAAAATATTAGAAGACCTGGATTTCCATGATATTATCGTTTCGATGAAAGCAAGTGATGTTAACTTAGCAATCGAGGCATATACAAAAGCTGCGCAAGCATTTGATTATCCGCTACATTTAGGTATTACAGAAAGCGGAACATTATTTGCAGGGACTGTAAAATCGGCAGCAGGTCTCGGTGCAATTATGAGTTTAGGTATTGGTAACACGTTACGTATTTCATTATCTGCAGATCCTGTAGAAGAAGTTAAAGTGGCGAGAGAACTACTGAAATCTTTCGGTCTGGCAAGTAATGCAGCAACGCTTATTTCATGTCCTACTTGTGGTCGTATTGAAATCGACTTAATTTCAATTGCCAACGAAGTTGAAGAATACATTTCAACGATCAAAGCACCGCTCAAAGTCGCAGTATTAGGGTGTGCTGTAAATGGCCCGGGAGAAGCAAGAGAAGCTGATATTGGAATCGCAGGGGCACGTGGAGAAGGATTATTGTTTATGAAAGGTAAGACGGTAAGAAAAGTGCCTGAAGAGACAATGGTTGAAGAATTGAAGATGGAAATCGACAAACTTGCTGAAGAATACTTTAAAAAACAGGAAGCAGAAAAGTTAGCGAATGCAGAAAAATAAAATAAGATTTGGCATTGATATTGATGGTACTGTCACATGTCCGACAGCACTTGTCCCATATCTTCAGAAATCCTTTAACCCCCACTTTAAGTACGAAGATATTACTGCATACGAACTAACAACTGTACTAGGCATTAGCAATGATGAAGTTGCACAGTGGTTCAAAGAAAACGAGCGTGCTTTATATAAAGATTCGCCTGTGCATAAAGATGCGGATTTAATATTAAGACAGTGGTCAGAACAATTTGAGCTATTCTTTATCAGTGCAAGACATACTTTACTAACAGATATCACCTATGATTGGTTTGATAGACATAATATCCCCTATCACCATATCGAACTTACAGGTTCGCATAATAAAATTGAAGCGGCGCGCAATCTAAAGGTAGATGCTTTCTTTGAAGATAAACTTGATAATGCACTTGATATTCAACAGGCGCTTGATATTCCGGTCTATCTGTTTGATACACCATACAACCAGGCAGAGTTACCTGAAGATGTGTTTCGTGTGCACTCCTGGATTGAAACGAATCGACTTATTCAACAACATTTTAATACAAAATAAAAAAGATGCCGAGAGGCATCTTTTTTATTTGCATTTTTCACATAATCCATAGAGTTCAATTTTATGACTTTCTATTTCAACATCCGGAAGTTCATCCTTAAATATTTCAATTGGACAATGTTCCACAACACGCGTATCTCCACAATGCCTGCAGATAAAATGATGATGATGATGATGACTACAGGCAAGTCTGAACTTCTTCTCTCCTTCTAACTCAGTTGTTTCTATAATCCCTAATGATTCAAATAGATGTAGGTTGCGATAAATTGTGTCAAATGAAATACCAGGATATTTATCGTTCAGAGCTTGCTGCATCTGTTTAGCGTTTAAATATTTACTATTATCATGCAGAAGAGTAATCATATCTTTTCTTTTGTCAGTATATTTGTGCCCATTGTCCTTCAATATTTGAATTGCATCATTAATTTCCATTTAAACTACCTGCTTTTTCTTTATTTTTCTTGATTATAATCGATAATATCAAAATCGCTACAAGTAACATGACAATAACACCGCCTGGCGTTATATCAAGATAGAATGCTGTTACTAAACCAGCAATAACAGCAAATTCACCGATGACGACACTCCATACCATCAGTTCTTTATAACTTCTTGTCAGTCGCATGGCACTAGCGACAGGTAACGTAATTAAACTAGATACTAGCAGTATTCCCACGACACGCATAGATGCAGAGATAACAAGCGCGACCATAAGCATAAACAAAATATGTACATACCTTGGCACGCCAATAATCGAAGCATATTCTTCATCAAATGAAAGGATGAATAATTCTTTGTACAGCAGTCCAATAAACAACACTACGACTATAAAAATAGAAAAGATGACTACAACATCATTGAACGTTACTGCACTGATACTTCCAAATAAATAGCCGAATAAATCCTGATTGAAACCATCTGCAAAAGAAATAAATATAACACTCAATCCGATACCAAGACTCATAATTATCGGAATTGCAAGCTCCTGATAATGTTTATAGACACTTCGTAATCTTTCGATCATAAGTGAACCTGCAATTGAAAATAATATCCCCGTCCATACAGGATTAATCGTAAATGCCAATACTTTAGTCAATAACATACCAAATGCGATACCACCAAGTGTAACATGACTGAGTGCATCCGCTATTAATGACAGTCTTCTGACAACGATAAAAGTTCCTATTAATGGTGCAAGTAATCCAATCAGGATTCCAGATATAAATGAATAACGAATAAAGTCAAATTCTATTAGCGCATCAATCAGACTCATAAACAGCACTCCCTATCATGTCCACTATGATCGATGAACTGTACAGGATGACCATAAATTTTAGAAATTTCTACTTCATCAAGCGATTTAAATTGATGTGTTGTTCCGTGGAAATGCAGATGTTCGTTGAGACAAGCGACTTGTGTTGCTGTATCAACAACTACACCAATATCATGGGAGACAAGTAGAATTGTGATACCTTCTTGTTTCAGCTGTTCAAGTAACGCATAGAATTCCGCCACATTTTTTGCATCAATCCCTACTGTCGGTTCATCGAGCACAAGCACCGATGGATTTGATATCAAGGCTCGCGCGATATATACACGCTGCTGTTGTCCACCAGAAAGATCAGATATATTTTTATCTTTTAGCTGATCGATATGGAGACGTCTTAAAATGTCATCCACTTTTTTATGATCATTCTTGTCAAATCTTTTAAACATAGGTTTTATCTGTATTAAACCGCTTCTTACAACTTCAAAAACATTTGCCGGGAAACCTGAATTCCCTGCATTTGATTTTTGTGACACGTAACCAATGCCCGTACGATTCTTTAGCTTGCGAATGTCCGTACCATTCATCAGAATACTGCCATCCTGCAAATTCAAGATACCAAGTATCAGTTTCAGCAAAGTTGATTTCCCAGACCCATTCGGACCCACAATTGCCAGAAAATCACCTTGATAGACACTAATATTAATATGGGATAACGCTTTCTTATCTGGATAACTGTAAGATACATCTTTAATTTCAAATACGGGTTCCATATCCTCATCCTTCTATAAACAAAAACAAGCATTAATCATAGATTAATCCCTGTTTCTATTGTCAAATTCTACTGCAATTTAATCTTTTCTAATAATTCAGGATCAAAAGTTCTACTTTTAATCATATCGATTTCAAATTTATAAGGCGGTTTTTTATTTTTCTTATCGTCTCCAACTTGAACGTAAGGGGTTTCTAGAATCTTAGGAATATTTTCAAATGCTTCATGATAAACGAGTTTTGTTAATGCATCAAAACCAATATTTCCGAAACCAAAGTTTTCATGTCTATCTTTTCTTGCACCTGTAACATTTTTGCTGTCGTTCACATGCACAACTTTAATACGATCTAATCCAACGACGTCATCAAATTCCTGTAATACCCCATCTAAGTTATTGATAATATCATATCCCGCATCATGTGTGTGACATGTATCAAAACATACAGAGAGTCGTTCATTATGTGTTACACCTGAAATAATTTCGGCAAGTTCTTCAAATGATTTACCACATTCAGAGCCTTTACCCGCCATTGTTTCAAGTGCAATACGCACATCGTTATTATTCGATAAAACTTCATTCAAACCTTCGATGATCTTCTTAATACCTGCTTCTTCTCCAGCTCCTACATGTGCACCTGGATGCAGCACAATATCTTTTGCACCAAGTGCTTCAGTACGCTCGATTTCCTTTTGTAAAAATTCAACACCTAAAGCAAATACTTCAGGTTTTACTGTATTTGCAATATTGATAATATATGGTGCGTGGACAACAATATTTGATAAACCGTTTGCTTGCATATGTGCCTGTCCTGCTTCAATATTTAAGTCTTCAATTGCTTTACGTCGAGTATTTTGAGGTGCACCTGTATAAATCATAAAGGTAGAAGCACCATAGCTTGCCGCCTCTTCTGATGCCTGCAGGAGCATCTTCTTTCCGCTCATTGAAACATGTGATCCGATTAACATAAGTTTCACCTTAACCTTTTCTGTTCTGCTTGTTTACACGTTTGGAGTGCGCTCTCTTTTCATTACGTTTAACCTTATCTAATTCATATCTGAACTTCTTCTTATAACCTGGTTTTACTTTCTTTTTCTTTTTCACTTTATGAACTAAAGATTTTTCAATATTATCTTCTTTTTTCTGACGACTTCTACGCTCAGTACGATCCTTAATTTCTGTAAGTTCACCATTTTTAATATCCGAATGAATGAATGAGAACCCTTTTTTCTCTATCTGGTTGATTAAGTCTTCTTCGTCAGGCGTGTAAAGTGTGATCGCAACGCCCGTGTAATTACCACGTCCTGTACGCCCTACACGGTGTGTGAAGAAATCGATATCTTTTGGAATATCATAGTTAAATACATGACTTACACCATCAATATCAATCCCTCTGCTTGCAAGGTCACTTGCTATAATATATTGAAATTCTAAGTTCTTGACACGTTTCATCATCTGAGTACGTTCACGAGGTGCCAGTCCCCCGTGCATGATACCTACTTTCATTCCTTGATCCTGTAAGTACTCAGCAAGTTCATCTGCGCGGTCACGACTATTCGCAAAGATAATGGCTAAATATGGATTACACGTGTTCATAACGCTCACTAGCTTCTCTTTTTTGTCGTTACTCTTTGTTGGAACGAGGTAGAAGGTAATATTCTTATTCGTCTTACTATCTGGTTCGATTTCGATAAATTCCGGCTTTGATAGATATTTGTTTAAAAATGGATGTAATGCTTTAGGAATCGTTGCTGAAAAGACAGCAATCTGAGCATCACGTGATACGTTCGCAGCAATTTTATCAACTGTTGGTAAGAATCCAAGATCTATCATTAAATCCGCTTCATCAATTACCACTGCATTCGCCAAATGAATATGCAGTACATTTTCCTCCGCTAGATCTTTAATACGGTTTGGTGTGCCAATTACGATTTGTGGCTGTACTTTTGATTTCTGTATATCTTTATTCTTATCTGTTCCTCCGATGTACAGGCCTGCTTTAATGCCTTCAGTAAAGGAAATAAGATGTTCACTTGCATCATATAATTGTTTTGCAAGTTCACGTGTCGGCGCTAGAATAATCACTTGCGGCTGAATTAAATCTTTATCAATTTTATTAATTAACGGCAACAGGAATGCATGTGATTTACCTGTACCAGTTTGAGATTGTCCGATTAAATGTGTTTCTTTTTTTAATTTTGGAATAACTCTTCTCTGGATTTCTGTGGGCTGGTTGAAATTTAGATCCTTCACCGCTTCTATTAAATATGGTGCAAGTTCAAAATGTTCAAATGGGTGTTTGTCCATCATAATCCTCCTCTTTTTCTTCATCTAATGTATTATATAGGAAACATTACTAAAAAGAAAGTAAACATTTTTAAAACCATATTATAAATGGTATGATAATGGTACTGATTCATGAATTGGAGGCACAATAATGGAAATCATTAAAATTACACCTCGTGGCTATTGTTATGGCGTAGTCGATGCAATGGTCATCGCACGTAACGCATCCTTAGACAAAACCCTACCACGTCCTATTTATATACTTGGTATGATCGTTCATAATAAACATGTCACAGATGCATTTGAAAGTGACGGCATTATTACATTGGATGGTCCTAACCGACTTGAAATCTTAGAACAGATTGAAACTGGAACGGTCATCTTCACAGCACATGGTGTAAGTCCAGAAGTAAAACGTCTTGCAAAAGAAAAAGGCCTTGTCTGTATCGATGCCACTTGTCCAGATGTTGAAAATACACATACATTGATTCGTCGTAAGAAAGCTGACGGATATCATGTCATCTATATCGGTAAGAAAGGTCACCCTGAACCTGAAGGAGCAGTGGGTGTTGCTCCGGATATCGTTCACCTTGTAGAAAACAAGCAGGATATCGAACAATTACCTGAATCATTAAATGATCAGAAACTCATTGTAACAAATCAAACAACAATGAGTCAGTGGGATGTTAAACATCTGATGGAAGACTTAGAAGAGAAGTTTCCGCATATTGAAGTGCATGAAGAAATATGTCTCGCAACACAAGTGAGACAGGAAGCCGTTGCAAATCAGGCTCCAAGTGCGGATGTTCTAATCGTTGTCGGTGACCCTAAAAGTAATAACTCTAACAGACTCGCACAAGTTTCAAAAGAAATCGCACATACCGAAGCCTATCGTATTTCAGATATCAGTGAATTAAAGTTAGAGTGGCTTGAGGGAAAATCAACGATTGCAGTTACAGCAGGAGCTTCTACACCTACACCGATCGTTAAAGAAGTGATTGACTATATTAAAGGCTATGATCCACTAAATATTACTCCTATACCTGAAACGTCTGGTGTACCAGTTGAAAAGATCTTACCTAAAATTAAAAACGCAGCCCCTGTCAAAATATTAGATTAACAAAAGTGCCATCGTCTACTGACGATGGCACTTTTATTTATATTTCATTAAACGGATTAGTATTTGTCGTTGATGCGATAACTGTAATTTCAGGTATCAGGCCATGAATTATCGCTTTCAGTCCTTCTCTCATTACATATTCACTATAATGACCGATATCAATTGCGATTTGTCCTTTCATCAGTAAATCATGTGCTTCATGGTACTTGATATCCCCAGTTAAAAACACATCAGCTCGTCCTGCAATTTGATCCATATACGATACGCCGGCACCACCAATAATAGAAATTGACGTAAGCTGGGCATTTAAATTACCAATTACTTTAACAGACGGAATATCAAGCTTATCTTTTAAAATTTCAGCAAGCTCGTGAACCTTCATTTCTTCAATCTTACCGATAGTCCCCGTACCATAATCTGCCGGAACGTCATATTCAAATATATCATATGCAGGCGTTTCGTACGGGTGTACATCCATAATGACTTTCTCTACTTGCTGCCTTAATTGAGGTTCAAATACACACTCAATCTTCATTTCCTGTTCGTAATGGATCTCACCTTTCTTACCTACAAATGGATTTGCACTTGATAATGGCATAAATTCTCCTGTACCTTCTGTTGTATAGAAGCAATGTGCATATTCTCCAATTTGTCCGGCACCAATTTGCGCTAATGCACCTTTCATTTGCGCGGCATGATCATTCGGTACAAACAACTGTAATTTGCAAAGCTTTCTAGATTCACGTAACAGAATCGTCTGATCCTTCAAACCAATTTGTTTACCGATCATATAACTCACACCATATTTGTAGTTATCTAAATTTGTATGCATCGCAATCACTTGAATATCATGCTTAATTGCATGGCACATGACATTGCCGTATCCTCCGGCATTAATTTGTTTTATGCCGCTAAAAATAAGCGGATGGTGACAAATAATTGTATTGATACCATACGTAATTGCTTCATCAATAACTTCCTCTGTACAGTCTAATGTTGTCAGAACCCCTGTCACTTCTGTCGATTCATCTCCGATTAATAGTCCAACATTGTCCCAGGATTCCGCTGTGTACTTCGGAATTTCGTTATGAATAATCTGCTGTAATTCACAAATTTTCAATGTCTAAGACCTCCTTTAGAGTTTCAATATCGTTCAGTAGCTGTGATGCTTTTTCAGAGTGTCTTTCTTCTAATTTTATCGCTTCATATACTGTTTGCAGATGATGATACTCACGTAACCACTTCTCCTTAAAAACATCGTCCTTTTTATTTAATAACACCGGACCAAACTTTAACTCTCTTTCATTATACGTTACGTCTATATCATTTCGTTCAGCAACGATAATTTCGTATACGTGTTTACGCTCTTTCATAATGACTTCATCTTTTATCATGTAGCCTAATGCTATCAATCTACGCCTAACTGCTTCTGTATGAATATTACTTTGCAGTATAAGTGTCGGATAATGTGTAAGTTTTCCTTTACCGTTATTTAAAATCTCACTGATTAATGGACCACCCATCCCGCAAATGGTAATGCAGTCTACTTCATTCTGCTCAATTACATCAAGGCCGTCTCCAAGTCTGACATCTATCTTACTGTCCAGTGCATACTTCTTTACATTTTCTACTGCTGACATAAATGGACCCTTTACAACTTCACCTGCAACAGCACTTTTTACTTTGCCTTGTTCTATTGCATATATCGGAAGATACGCATGGTCTGAACCGATATCTGCTAATTTTTCATGATTGATATATGTTGCAACTGCCAATAATCTGTTATTTATCATCGCGTTTATCCTTTCATTTCATTCAATCTAAAAGAGGATGAGACAACGTTGTCCCATCCTCTCATATTGTAAATTATTATTTAGCACCATCTTTAAGATACTTAACTAAAGTATCTAGATCTTTATCAGAAATTGTTGCTTCGTCATGTGCTGGCATCGCACCTTTACCTTCACGGATAACTTTCTTTAAAGCACCTGCGTCTTTAGAGTTCCCCGCTAATTTAGGACCCATACCGCCTTCTAAGTTTTGACCATGACAAGAAGTACAGTTGTCTTTAGCAAATGTTTTTGCATCAAATTTCTGTTCAGTTTTAGCACCGTCTTCGCCCTTCTCTTCTCCTTTGTTTGCACCGTGTGCTGACATAAAGAAAATAAGACCTACACCCATAAGCATAATAAGTATAAACGGTATCACTGGATTACGATTCATTCAATTAACCTCCCTTTAAATTCACCATATACATATCTATTTTATATTAAAAAGTAGGATTGTCAAAGACTTTTCACAATTTAATTTAATTAATCCATAAAATCTTTTAAGCGTTTACTTCTTGATGGATGACGTAACTTTCTGAGTGCCTTTGCTTCTATCTGTCTGATACGTTCACGTGTTACTCCAAACACCTTACCAACTTCCTCAAGTGTGCGTGTACGACCATCATCTAGTCCAAATCTTAAGCGCAGGACATTTTCTTCTCTGTCCGTCAGGGTATCAAGTACGTCCTCTAACTGTTCTTTCAGAAGTTCATAAGCTGCATGATCTGCGGGACTTTGTGCATCCTGATCCTCAATGAAATCACCTAGATGGCTGTCATCTTCTTCTCCAATCGGTGTTTCAAGAGAAACTGGTTCCTGAGCAATCTTCAAGATTTCTCTTACTTTTTCCGCTGGCAGATCCATTTCTTCGCCAATCTCTTCTGGAGAAGGATCACGACCTAAATCTTGCAGTAACTGACGTTGTACACGAATTAATTTATTGATTGTTTCAACCATATGAACCGGGATTCGAATTGTACGTGCCTGGTCAGCGATTGCACGTGTTATCGCCTGACGAATCCACCACGTTGCGTAAGTCGAAAATTTAAAGCCTTTTGTAAAGTCAAATTTCTCAACCGCTTTTATAAGACCCATATTTCCTTCCTGAATCAAATCAAGGAACAGCATACCACGCCCAACATAACGCTTCGCAATACTAACCACAAGACGTAAGTTTGCTTCTGCAAGTCTCGCTTTCGCTTCTTCGTCACCTTGTTCAATTCGTTTCGCAAGTTCAATTTCTTCTTCTGCACTTAATAAATTTACACGACCAATTTCTTTTAGATACATACGTACAGGGTCATTAATCTTAACACCTGGTGGTGCTGAAAGATCGTTTAAATTAATCTTGTCGTCCGTATCTTGTGCATCTTTTTCATTAATTAATGTAATATCATTCTCAGCAATTGCTTCAAAGAATTCATCCATATGATCAGAATCCATTTCGAAGTTCTGCAGTTTATCTGCAATCTCTTCGTGACTGAGATGACCATTTTTCTTACCAGTCTCTATCAACTGTGCTTTAACCTGGTCAATTGTTAATAATACATCGTCTTTATTTTTTTTCGTTTCTTTTTTGGCCATAATGTTTAACCCCCTGTAGAATCTACTGTTTCTTTTGTCGTTGTAAATTAATAATTTCACGCATAAGCTGCGCACGCTTTTCATGATTCTCTGTACTTACAGCATCACTAAGTTGTGCCTTTAACGATTGCAGCTGTTCTATTTCTTTCGGTTCCTGCTGAAAGACATAAAGGTAATCATTGACTTCTTCGATAGAAGGCTCATGATTTACGAGCATAGCATCAATTTTCAGGCAAGTTTCATGGCATTCATGTGGAACATGTGATGAGAATTTGCTTAGCATAAATGTCTCTTCTATTTTATAGTACCCACTTAATGCTTTATAAATCATCTCATGAACTTTGACGCTAAAATGCTCTTCTGTAATCTGATCTTCAAATTGCATAAAAAGCATACGATCATTCATAAAATATTTCAGCACAGTACGCTCAGCTAACAATTGTCGTGACAGTGTCTCACTTTCAAATGTCGGCATACGCGCTTGTATTCTATTATCCTTCTGTACTTTGAATTTTAAGCTGTCAAAGTCTACATTAAACAACTCGGTGATTTCATGCAATACTTTTTTCTGTAAATGCTCGGAATTCATTAGTTTAGCATCTTCGATAACGTTATTCAAATGTTTTTCATAGGCAAGATCATTATTCTTAATTTCATCGAGATAATGGCGCATATAAAAGCTCACATAAGTAAGCTTATTATGATTAAAATAACTTAAAAATTTATCCGTTCCAAGTTCTGTAATCATCTCATCAGGATCGTATCCTTTTTTCATCGGTACAACAAATACATTCATACCTTCTTGATTTAACTGCTTACCGATTTTAAGAGTGGCTTCGATACCCGCTCGGTCGCCATCATACATCAATGTAATATTCGATGCCAGTTTCTTCAGCTGTAGGATATGCTCACGGCTAAGTGCCGTACCCATCGTTGCAATCGCGTTTAATATTCCAGTTTCATTAAGTTTAAGGACGTCCATAAATCCTTCCAGCAAAATAACTTCATCTTGATTACGAATCGGTTTTCTTGCAACATCAATGTGATAAAGCACATTTCTTTTTTGGAAAATTAAAGTTTCAGGACTGTTTAAATACTTGGGTTCGCTCCCATCAATCGAGCGCGCCGAAAAACCGATAACTTTACCGCGGAAGTCCTTGATAGGAAACATGATACGGTTTCTAAACCGGTCAAAGTAGGATATCGTTTCTTCATTACGACTCAGCAGACCTGCATCATAGGCAAGTGCCTCATCATAGCCTTTATTCTTTAAATAATCACGGGTAAATGTTGACACGTTAGGACTATAACCTATTTTCTCACGTGCAATCTGTTCATCTGTAAATCCTCTTGAATACAAATACTTAAGTGCCGGCTCAGCTTGTTCAATCGCCTTAAGCACATAGTTATAATAATGTGCCATCGCTTCATGCATCGCAATCATCTTGCTCTGCTCATTATCTGCTTGAGGCGTACCGTCGTCAGTCTTAACTTCTATCCCTGCACGCTCACCTAGTATCTTCACCGCTTCTATAAAGCTGATGGCTTCAATCTGCTCTATAAACTGAAAAACATTACCACCTTTTTTACAGCCGAAGCAGTGGCAGATCTGTTTTTCTACCGAGACAGAAAACGAAGGAGTCTTTTCATCATGAAAGGGACATAAACCGATGTAGTTTCGTCCCCTTTTTTCTAATTTCACATATTGACTGACAACGTCCAATATATCGTTCTTCTGTTGGATTTCATGTATTAACTCTGGCTCTATATGCAAATTATGCACCTCTTTAACGTTGATTCTCAGTAACAATCTTAATAATTTCGTTCGCTGTTTCTTCTATCGCTTTATTCGAAACATCAATCACCTTACATCCAATTCTATCGACAATCGAATGGAAATAGTCAAGTTCTTCATGAATACGGTCATCCTTAGCATAGTTCGCATCATTCTTTAACCCAAGTTGAGCAAGACGTTCCACTCTTATCTTGTTTAGCTTAGCTGGATCAATTTTTAAGGCGATGCACTTGGATGGATCTATATCAAACAGCTGCTCAGGTGGATCAACTTCGGGTACAAGCGGCACGTTCATTACCTTATATCGCTTATGCGCTAAGTATTGACTTAGCGGCGTCTTAGATGTACGAGAGACGCCTACCAGCACGATATCTGCTTTAGCTAAACCACGCACATCTCTTCCGTCATCGTATTTTACGGCAAATTCAATGGCTTCTATTTTCTTGAAATAATCTTCATCTAACTTATGTACGATACCTGGTTCATTTAAGGGATGCTCGTCTAAAACATCAACCAGCACTGTCATCAAAGGACCCATTATATCGACACTCTTAATAGCAAAAGCCTCAAGCTGCTGCTGCATATACTTTCTGATCGCTGGTTTAACAAGTGTATAGACAACAATCGATTCCTGTTCCTTTGACAGATTAATAACTTCA
Organism: Macrococcus psychrotolerans; assembly: GCF_038095555.1. NCBI lineage: Bacteria > Bacillati > Bacillota > Bacilli > Caryophanales > Staphylococcaceae > Macrococcus > Macrococcus psychrotolerans. The sequence goes on from NZ_CP124591.1 coordinate 1,242,022, forward strand.
TCAACATTCTCGGTTGTCTCGATATAAGGTAGTCGTATCGTATCAATCACATTATTAAGTAGATTAAATTGAGATACACATGCTTTCGTAACGAGTTCTGCAGTCTCCCCTACAGAATCCGATGCGATGATTAACCTAATTTCTTTCATAAATTTATCCCCTATTCATCCTCAATTAGTGACACAAAGGCACGCGTAATCGTTGTCTTAGTGATACGCCCTGTCACTTCATAATGTTCTCCTGACTTCTGTACAACTGGTAACGAATCAATCTGTTTCTCTATCAATAGATTTGCCGCATATATGAGCAGATCATCCTGTACACATACAGAAATATTTGGCATACGGGACATAAAGACATTTACCGGCAGATTATGAATCTCCTGATTACCCATCGATGCACGGAGCAGATCTTTACGAGAGCATACACCAACAAGATGATTTTCATGATTTGTCACAAAAAGTGTACCTACATCCTCCAGAAACATCGTACAAATTGCATCATAAGCTGAAATGTCTTCGTGGATGACGACCGGTATAGACTGAAAATCTTTCACCTTAAACTTCTTAATAGAAGCTGATAAGAGCTGTGTGCTTGACTTACCCGTGTAAAAGTAACCCACTCGTGGTCTCGCATCTAAGTAGCCAGCCATAGTCAGGATTGCTAAATCTGGTCTTAATGTTGCTCGTGTTAAACTCAATTTCTCAGCAATCTTCTCTCCAGTAATGGGGCCATTGTTTTTTACAATCTGTATTATCTTTTCCTGCCTTTTATTCAGTTCTATCGTAAACACCCCAAACATGCACAATTTAATAACTTTATTATACCCATCAACTGCAATTTTTACAAATGACATGTCTAACATCTTGAGTCTTAGTAAGAAAGATGATATATTCATATTAAGCGAGTTAAGGGTGGTGTGAGCTTAACAGAATAATTGGCGCAATATCATAACTTAACATTTATAAAAGTGAGTAAACACTAATTTGGGTGGAACCGCGGGTTTATATACTCGTCCCAAGGCTTGATTGCCTTGGGACTTTTTTGTTTACTCTAAATTAATAGGAGGTCATATTATGGCAGAAAAAAACATGGAAACAATTGTTAATCTTGCAAAACACAGAGGCTTCGTCTTTCCTGGCAGCGAAATCTACGGTGGGCTTGCTAACACTTGGGATTACGGTCCGTTAGGTGTAGAACTTAAAAACAATGTAAAACGTGCATGGTGGCAAAAATTCGTTCAGCAATCACCTTATAACGTAGGTCTTGATGCCGCGATTCTGATGAACCCAAAAACTTGGGAAGCGAGTGGTCACTTATCTAACTTTAACGATCCTATGATCGATAACAAAGATTCTAAGATTCGTTACCGTGCAGATAAATTAATTGAAGATTATATGCACGCACAAGGTGATGAACACTTTATCGCTGACGGTATGAGCTTTGACGAAATGAAACAATTTATCGATGACAAAGGGATTGTATGTCCTGTATCAGGTACAGCAAACTGGACTGAAATCCGTCAGTTCAACTTGATGTTCAAAACATTCCAAGGGGTCACTGAATCATCTACAAATGAGATTTTCTTACGCCCTGAAACAGCACAGGGTATCTTTGTAAATTACAAGAACGTTCAACGCTCAATGCGTAAGAAACTTCCATTCGGTATTGCACAAGTAGGGAAATCATTCCGTAATGAAATCACACCAGGTAACTTTATCTTCAGAACACGAGAATTCGAACAGATGGAATTAGAATTCTTCTGTAAACCAGGCACTGAAATTGAGTGGCAGGAATACTGGAAGAACTTTGCAGCGAAATGGCTGAAAGATTTAGGTATTAAAGAAGAGAATACGAAACTTCGTGACCATGATGAAGACGAATTATCTCACTACTCTAATGCAACAACAGATATCGAATATAAGTTCCCATTCGGCTGGGGTGAGCTATGGGGTATCGCAAGCCGTACAGACTTCGACTTAAAAGCGCATATGGCAGCAAGTGGAGATGACTTCAGCTACCACGACCAGGAAACGAACGAAAAATATGTACCATACTGTATTGAACCCTCATTAGGGGCAGACCGTGTAACGTTAGCATTCTTATGCGATGCATTTGAAGAAGAGACATTAGAAGGTGGAGATACACGTACAGTGATGCACTTCCATCCGGCACTCGCACCATATAAAGCTGCGATCTTACCACTGAGTAAAAAGCTCTCACCAGATGCGATGAAAGTATATGAAGAACTCAGCACATACTTTGCCATCGACTTTGATGAAAGTCAGTCAATTGGTAAACGTTACAGAAGACAAGATGAAATCGGTACACCATTCTGTATCACATTTGACTTTGATTCGTTAGAAGATAATCAAGTTACAGTTCGTGACCGTGATACGATGGAACAAGTACGTATGCCAATCAGCGAAGTAAAAGCATTTTTAGATGAAAAAATTAAGTTTTAAAATGATAAAAGCGGGTTCATTTTCATGAACTCGCTTCTTTATTTATAATTATCTAGTCTTCTCATCTGCTCCAGAATCTTCCTCGACTTAATAAAGACACCTATAAATTCATCATACATCTTATACACGAGCGTTTCCATCTCGTCGATTAAACTGTGTTCAATGTTTATAGAGCTTAAACTTTCAATTGGTACTTCACTGAGCAGATAAAGCATATAGAGACTCTTATTCGTCATAGGGATTGCATGTGGATCTTCATTGAGTGCCTCTTGCGTTATCACGCTATTAAATTGAAACGAGTACGCAATAAAATCTTTATGTGTCATGTTGCCATCATAAGTACTGTACTTAAAATTTGGTACATAGCCATAGAGCGGCATACATTTAATACTTACTAGCAGCGCAATAAGTCTCGCATTATCACTTCGCTCCATATGTGTCAACGCGACTTTAAGTAACTGATATGCATATGGATTCGTCTCATCTTCTTCAAGTGCACGATCAATCAGTTCAACAACGTACTGTGCATACGTCATCACATAGATATCTTCACGTATTTCATAATGACTGTTAATTGTATCCACCGAAGACAATGTACCCATTCCTTTGAACTGAGAGAAAATAAACAAATTTTCATAGAACAAATCTAATCCCGCACCATACTTTGTTGATTTACGGGCATTCCTTGCCATTAACGCAACTTTAACCCCCGCTTCATTCAAAAAGGTGATAATCAGATGATTATCACCATAAGCGACACGTCTAATGACGATACCTACAGCTTTCTTAAGCATTAATACTCGTCTTCTCTATAGCCAATTTGTCGTATGAAATTCGGTTTATTTCTCCAGTCCTTCTGTACTTTCACCCATAGCTCCAAATACACTTTAGAACCTAGTAACATCTCGATATCTTTACGGGCAAGCTGTCCGATCTTTTTAAGCATTGACCCTTGTTTACCGATAATAATCCCTTTTTGAGAATCTCGTTCGATATAGATCGTCGCTTCAATATGAACACGTTCTTCTGATTCTTTGACCATCTTCTCCACCTGCACACCAATTGCATGCGGGATTTCCTGGCTTGTTAAATGAAGCGCTTTTTCACGGATAAGTTCTGCCACGATAAACTCTTCCGGATGATCTGAAATCTGATCTTTCGGATAGTACATCGGTCCTTCCGGCATATATCCTTCAATGACTTTTACAAGATGGTCAACATTATTACCTTGTAATGCTGAAATCGGTACAATCTCTGCAAACGGCAATAAGTCCTTATACTTCTCAATTTCTTTAATCAGCTCGTCAGGATGTATCTTATCGATTTTGTTTAATACTAAGAATATCGGTGTGCGGTTATTCTTAAGTAGTTCAATAATAAATTCATCTCCACGGCCGATACTCTCTTCTACATTGACCATGAACATGATTGCATCAACTTCACGTAACGTGTTCTTCGCTACTTTCATCATATAATCACCAAGCATATGTTTCGGTTTATGAATACCAGGTGTATCGATAAAGATGATTTGTGACTGTTCTGTCGTTAAAACACCTTGTACTTTATTGCGTGTCGTCTGTGCTTTATCTGACATTATCGCTACTTTCTGTCCAAGTACTTTATTCATAAATGTAGATTTCCCTACATTCGGGCGTCCAATAATCGCAACAAACCCTGACTTAAATTCATTTGACATTATTTCAAATCCTTTCCTGAGAAACCAAGCGGCAATAAATCGTCGACAGTACGTGCGATAACATCACCTTTAACATTCGTTAAGAATACAGGCATTTCATCATCGCATAACTCCTTGATCACTTGTCGACATGAACCACATGGCGATGATGGTGCATCAGTATCTGTTGTAACAACCAATACTTCAAACTCACCTGGCTTATAACCATCTGCAATCGCCGATACTAGCGCTGTACGCTCCGCACAGATGCAGTCACCATATGCAGCATTCTCTACGTTACAACCATCGAAAGTTTTGCCGTCCTTCGTAATTAAATAGGCACCTACTTTAAAGTTTGAATACGGTGCATGTGCTTTTTCCTGAGCGCGAATTACGCCCTCTAACCATTCCTGTTTGAATTCCATGATCATTCCTCCTAGAATAACTTCAATATGTACGGTATAAAAATAATCATACCAATAAGCAGGCTCATCATGGATGCAATTAATACCGCAAGACTTGCTGTGTCTTTTGCGTACTTCGCTAACGGGTGATACTCATCTGTTACGAGATCTACAACATATTCAACAGACGTATTGATCACTTCCATAAAGAGAACTGCACTTATTGCAATAATGATAAACAACCATTCCGTTCTCGTGATATTAAATAATACACTAATAATGATTACGAATAAAGCAGCAATTAAATGCAGGATAAAATTTTTATCCTTTTGTAATAATATAACAAGTCCTGCAATTGGATGTTTAAATCGTTTGATCATACATCTCTTCGTAATCCGAATGCATTTAATATTTCATCCTGACGCCCAAACATACGTGTTTCATCTGCTTCATTCATATGATCATATCCTAGAAGATGTAGTAAACCATGCAACGATAAGAAACCTAGCTCACGCTCAAAAGAATGACCATACTCTTCAGCCTGTTCCAAAGCTCTTTTTACACAGATAATGATGTCTCCCAGCACACGTGGTGCATCAGGCATTTCAAAGTCATCCTCGCCTTCTTCAAGGGCAAAACTGATGACGTCTGTTACTGCATCCTTATTGCGGTATGCTTTATTAATTGCCTGAATTTCATTTTCGTCTACAAATGACACTGCAACTTCAGCCTCTTCATTAATTCCTTCCTGCTCGGCAGCAAAAATGAGCAAACGCTCAATTTCTGGTAAGTGCTTTGCATCAATTTGTGCATTATCATCAATAAAATCTACTGTTAACATTTAAACGTCTCCTTCGTATGCATTGATTATCTTTCCAACGAGCGGGTGTCTCACAACATCAGCACCATCAAAATAATGGATTTCTATCCCTTTTACACCGTTTAAGCGGTGAACCGCTTCAATCAGACCACTCTTAACACCTTTAGGTAGGTCAATTTGTGTTTCATCACCCGTAATGACCATCTTAGAGCCAAACCCTAGTCGTGTTAAGAACATCTTCATTTGAGCATGTGTCGTATTCTGTGCCTCATCCAATATAACGAAGGCATCTTCTAATGTACGGCCACGCATATATGCAAGCGGTGCAATTTCAATCACCCCACGTTCAATGAGTCGAGCTGTATGCTCTGCACCGAGTACAAAATGCAAGCCATCATATAACGGACGTAAGTATGGATCTACCTTCTCTTTCAAGTCTCCGGGTAAGAATCCAAGGGACTCACCCGCTTCAACAGCTGGACGTGTTAATACGATACGCTTCACCTTTCCGCTACGTAAACTCTGGGCGGCCATTACAACTGCTAGAAATGTCTTCCCTGTCCCAGCAGGTCCAATACCAATCACGAGATCATTCTTCTTTATCTGATGGGCATATAATCGTTGACCCATCGTCTTTGCACGGATAGACTTTCCAGTAGCGTCTTTTGTTATTTCTTCATCGTACAGATCACTTAAATAATGAATCGTGCCTTTCTCAGACATCTGAACAGCAGACTGTACATCACGTAACGTAATATTCGTACCTTTTTGAATAATCTTAAGCAAACTTCTGATAACGACCTCAGCCTTCGAAATCGCATCAGCTTGACCATGTATCGTAAGTTCCTGACCACGCGTATGCAATTCCACACCATAAAATTCCTCAAGATAATTTAAATGTTCGTCGTTATTGCCAAGCATTGCCTGGGCTTCATTTATATTGTCAAAGCGAATGATATCAGACATTCAAAAACTCCTTTATTTATCGTTACCTTAACTTTATCAGTTTGGGAAATAACACACAATTATTTTATATCAGCGACTCTATCAAGCATTGAATCGGCTAAACTGAAGTTCTGAATGCGAATATCCGGATTAACCTTCTTCAAGTGCGCAATAAATTCTAAGGTTAACTTAGGTTTCACAACAACCTTCTGCTCTTTACCATAAATTTCTACCAGCACATTATCTCGTACTTTCACACAATTTAACAATTCAATATCATGAATATTAATCGCTTTACGCTCAAAACCTTTCGTAATATTAAGCGCATTTCCCTCTATATCATAAAATTCATTTAACAGCGTATAGATAAGGAGACTCCCAAGTACAAAAGAAGCGACACCACTCGTCAATGGATTTAAATAGAATGCAATGGAAACGAGTGTAACAATAATGACGAGTAGCGACTTCTGAAATGAATTGACGATACTTTTATATCTCATGCCATCACCTCTTACCTCTATTTTATCAAATTTTATTCATGATACGTTAATAGTTTCTCTATAAACTAATAAATTATCATCATTAAAATTAAAAAACCTTAAGTGACTGAAACAATCACTTAAGGTTAACCATTATTGCATTGATTTCGGCTTGCCGAGCACTTCGCTCATAATAATACCATTTAATACTGCAGCTTTGTCAAACGTCAAATCGTCTACTGCAACTTCAATGTCCTGTGCCATCACTAAACTTTGAATGCGATTCTGTTTTTGGCGTGGTGTGAGATTCTGATCATTTTCAATTTTGTAGATTTGTTCAGCCAACGTGAAAGTTTGGGTTACAACTGTCTTACTCTGTCTTGAAAGACTTGCTTGTTCTGCCTTTGCTTTCAAATTCTCTCTTATATTGCTTTGATCTTTGCACAACTTTCTTCGGCTTCACTTGACCAACTGTCTGCCCACGCGCTTGAGTAGTGGCATTACGAGTCGACTTATCATTCATACCTTGATTTATCGTTGCCTCGATTTGCTGTAACTGTTTCTGAAATTCTGATCGCAAACCTTTTGATGTTCCAGCCTTTTTACCAGGAGCGGTATTTTTCTTATCATTATCTAACAAAGAAGACACACCGCTAATTACCGCAATCAATATAAATATTATCGTACCTACACTCATGTAATCACCCTTTATTTTTTAGGCGTATCATCATTCTTATCTGTCATCTTGTTAATCGCGTTGCGCATACCTGTATCTGATTCGATATTCTTTAAGTTATAGTATTCTTTAACACCGATATTACCAGACTTTAATGCTTCAGCCATTGCAAGCGGCACTTCTGCTTCCGCTTCCACAACTTTCGCACGCATCTCTTGAACACGCGCTTTCATCTCTTGCTCCTGCGCAACCGCCATCGCACGTCGTTCTTCAGCTTTCGCCTGTGCGATATTCTTATCTGCCATCGCTTGCTCTGTCTGAAGATCTGCACCAATATTCTTACCGATATCTACATCAGCAATATCAATCGACAGAATCTCAAACGCTGTTCCAGAGTCTAGACCTTTTCCTAATACTGTCTGAGAAATCATATCCGGGTTCTCTAATACAGATGTGTGGGAACGACTTGATCCGATTGTCGAAACGATACCTTCTCCGACACGGGCTACAATCGTCTCTTCACCTGCACCACCAACAAGGCGCTCGATGTTTGCACGCACTGTAATACGCGCTTTCGCCTTAACTTCAATACCATTCATCGCAACGCCGGCGATAAATGGCGTTTCTATAACTTTCGGGTTAACTGACATCTGTACCGCCTCTAGCACGTCACGTCCTGCCAAATCAATCGCAGCACCACGCTCGAAAGGTAAGTTAATGTCTGCACGTTGTGCTGCAATAATTGCATCTACGACGCGGTCAACGTTCCCACCTGCTAAATAATGCGACTCTAACTGGTTCGTCGTCAATGATAAACCTGCTTTATGCGCCTTAATCAATGGATCAATAACGCGACGTGGCGATACACGACGTAAACGCATACCAACAAGTGTACCAATGCCGACTTTAACACCTGCAGCTAACGCCGAAATCCATAACCCTACTGGTACAAACGAGAATAATATCATCAAGAAGACGATAACGATAAATGTAATTATTCCAATACCTATTAAACCTGACATTCATTCCACTCCTTTATTTATAATGTTTTTACTACAACACGCGTACCTTCAACCTCGGTTATCTTCACCGAAGTATCTTTTTTGATAAATGCACCTTCACTCACGGCGTCAATACGCTTATCATTATGCACGATAATACCAGAAGGTCTTAAGTCAGTTAGACAAACAGCTACCTGCCCTACTAAATATGACCTGTCATCATGAGATGTGTAGCCTGCCTCCTTATTCGTTGAGTCATGTAACACGACTTGCTGAAGCAGAGGAACTCTCTTCTTGAAAAACTTCACTATGATCACCCATTCTATAAGTGCGACGATTAAACAGATCGATACGAATAAAGTCATCATCATCATGTTGTCTCCAACAAGCAGAAAACTGATGATAATGCATATAATACCGATAATTCCAATAATAGCACCGATAATAAACAACTCTAAAATGACAAGAAGTATACCACCGATAAACAAAATAATCGCCAGTGCTTCCATATCACCGTTATAGATGTTCATGACAAAAAATAATAAACTCGCAATTGCGCATATTATTCCAGCACTGCTGATTCTCGGAGTATAAAGCTGCCATATGCATGACACTGTCATAACAATCATTAACATAGGCAGGATGATATCCTGTAATTGTAAATCCAACTGAACACCTCCTTATTTTCATTATACAGAAAATTCACTCACAATATATGTATAAACATAAAATTTATGAAAAATTCACAAATAACAGTTACAAAAAAAGAAGCCTGGATAATCCAGACTTCTACATCTATTAATAACATTTGAGGGAGCAAATATTATTTGACTTTACGTTTACGCGCTGCTTCTGATTTCTTTTTGCGTTTTACACTTGGTTTTTCGTAGAATTCACGTTTACGTACTTCTTGAATTGTACCATTTTTAGAAACAGTACGCTTGAAACGACGTAAAGCATCTTCAATTGATTCGTTTTTACGAACTACAGTTTTAGACATATAATTTCCCTCCCTCCAAATATCAACGGAACATTTTAAACATAGATATAAGTAAAATATTCTATGTACTAAAACATTATAATACAACAGTTACACGAGGTCAATAACGAATTTGAAGGTTATTGAACTTGCATCTCTGACTTCTTATAAGTATTTGGGATGACCGTTACGAACGTTCCTTCATTTATTGGATAGCCGCTCTTGTCAATCTTCACCTTAACAAGCTCACCGATTAAATGCTCATCTGCTTCAAACTGTACCTTAAGGTAATTATCCGTGTAACCAACAAGCATATTACCATTACTAGCCTTCTCTTCTGGAATCACTTCCAGCACTTCACCTTCAAAACGACCTGCATATTCTTTTGCAAGCTGATCGCTTAATGTAATTAAACGATGTACGCGGTCATTCTTCACAGATTCATCAATTTGATCCGTCATTCTTGCAGCAGGCGTACCCGTACGCATTGAATACGGGAAGACATGTAGTTCACTGAAACCATGCTTTAAAATAAAGTCATATGTCTCCTGGAACTCTGCTTCAGTCTCACCAGGGAAACCGACAATAACATCACTCGTAACAGCAAGACCTGGCATAATGGCATGCAGCTTCTTCAGACGCTCTGAGAAATGTGACATCGTATATTTACGACGCATACGCTTTAATACCGTATCACTACCGGACTGAAGCGGAATGTGTAGGTGACGCACAACTTTATTGCTCTTGTCAATTACATCAATCACTTCATCCGTTAGCTGACTCGCCTCGATAGAAGAAATACGAATACGCTTCAAACCATCAATCGTCTCTAGATCACGGAGTAATTGTGCCAAATTATAATCCTTTAAATCTTCACCATAACCACCCGTATGAATCCCTGTTAATACAATCTCCTGATAACCAGACTGTACAAGCTGCGTTGCCTGACGGACAACCTCTTTAGGATCACGAGAACGCATTAAACCACGCGCCCAAGGAATAATACAGAACGTACAGAAGTTATTACACCCTTCCTGAATCTTAAGTGACGCACGCGTACGGTCCGTAAAGTAAGGTACATCTAACTCCTCATATGTACGATTCTTCATAATATTCGTCACACCATTAATCGGTTGACGTTCCGCGCGATACTGTTCGATATAAGGAAGCATCTTATGACGATCCTGTGTACCGACAACAATATCTACACCGGCAATATCCATAATTTCTGCAGATGACGTCTGTGCGTAACACCCCGTAACACAAATGACCGCATCAGGATTGCGACGAACCGCACGACGGATCACCTGACGACTCTTCTTATCACCCGTGTTCGTTACTGTACACGTATTAATAACATAGACATCAGCACTTTGTTCAAAATCAACGCGCTCATAATCAGCATCTTTAAATAACTGCCAAATCGCTTCTGTTTCATAATGGTTTACTTTACAACCCAACGTATGAAATGCAACTGTTGACATATGTTCACCTCATTTATAATTCTTTGCATTATATAAAAATACCATGAATATCAATAACTTTCAATGTCATTGCATGGAATGTTATTGATATACAATAAAAGACACTGAAAGTTCAGTGTCTAATTCAACTCAAAATGAAAGCTCATTGCTGACAATGCATATAACGGCGCGGTCTCAGCTCTTAATATACGTGGTCCGAGGCCAATAACCGTACTTCCAAACTGAGCCACTTCCGCTTCACTCAGTCCACCTTCCGGACCGAATATCACGCACACTTTATCACCATGCTGTACATTTTGTAACGCTTCAGTAAAGCTTTTCATCTCACCTGACTTCGCTGTTTCTTCATATGCAATCAGCACATGATCAAAGTCTTTCAGCTTTTGTCCTAATGCTTTCCCGCTCGCGACAAACTCAATAGACGGGACAATTTGTCTGTAACTCTGCTCAGCCGCTTCCTTAACAATCTTCGTAAAACGCTCTAACTTCTTCTGGAACTTCTTTTCGTCCACTTTTACGATCGTTCTTTCACTAACAAACGGCATAAACGACGCAGCTCCAAGTTCTGTCGCCTTCTGTATCATCCATTCATACTTATCATTTTTAAGCAACCCGCTGGCAATCGTCACAGACACAGGCATCTCTGTCTGAATATCAATGTGCCCAATCGGTTTCACTGTAATCTCAGCCTGAATATCGGTAATTTCACAGATCATCGTTGCATTCGTAAAGTTAACGATCACCTTATCTCCCGTTTGCTGTCTCATAACGTTTTTAATATGATGGACGTCGTCCTTACTACTGATCCGATATGTTTCGTTTATAACACTTTTTATACCAAGAAAATAACGCTGCATACTATGCCTCTTTTCTTGCTGCAATGGCAACCCATCCACTATCGTGCATCACTTCAACAATCGTATAACCGACGCGTTTTAAGTGGTCGATGATCATCTCTTCTTTCTCGTCAATGATGCCTGACGTTATAAGCAGACCATTATCATTTAATAATGCATAACTATCATCAATCATCATATCCACGATATGAGCTAATATATTAGCAAATATTACATCGCGTTTCTCTGTCTCACCTTTAAGGAGATTCCCTGGTTCTGCTTGTATCGCGTCAAGACAGTCATTCTTCTCGAAATTGTCTTCTGCTACTTTCACAGCAACAGAATCTAAATCGAGTGCTTTAATTGGCTTTGCTCCAAGTTTATGTGCAGCGATACTTAGTATGCCAGACCCAGTCCCTACGTCAACTATAGACTGATCACTTTCTACATACTTCTCAATTAACTTGAGACACATCGAAGTCGTCGCATGATCACCAGTACCAAATGCCATACCAGGATCTAGGTGTATCGCATGCTCACCGTCCTGTAAACCGTCATAGCTTTCCCAGCTCGGTACGATAACGAACTTGTCTGAAACTTTAAAGGCATGGAAATGATTTTTCCATTCATTAGCCCAGTCTTCTTCCTGCACGGTATGTGTACTGAATTCCAGACGAGTGACGTCGACATCATTTAATGCGTCTACTTTTTCTTTAATTTGCTCGATAACAGACGCATCATAATCTAGTTCACTAAAGTAAACTTTAACGCGTACATCCTCTTCTGGAAAATCATCCGGATTTAATTCATAAATTTCCCCGAATGTTTCAATACGACCTTTCTGAAGTTCAAGACTATCTTCAATCACTACACCATTCGCACCGACTTCATTCAGGATCTCTGCAATAAATGGCTCAAGTTCATGATTGATCATCATCGTTATCTCTACATAGTTCATCTTTATTCTCCTTTAAAGAAGCGTTTCGTTTTATCAAAGAAATTTGAAGGCTGTTCTGTAATATCATGTCCGTCGATCTCTGCGAATTCTCTTAATAACTCTGCCTGTCTGTTCGTCATCTTAACAGGCGTCATCACTTTAACCGTTACATATTCATCACCGCGACCATAGCCGTGTACGTTTTGAACACCTTTTTCCTTTAATCGGAAACGTTTGCCCGTTTGTGTTCCTGCTGGAATTGTTAGTTTCACTTTACCTTCTAACGTTGGCACTTCGACTTCATCACCAAGCGCTGCTTGAGCGATTGAGAGTTCAAGTGTATAGAATATATCCTCACCGGAGCGATCAAAGTAAGCATGGTCCTGTACGTTAAATACAACATATAAATCTCCAGCCGGTCCACCATTTATACCTGGTTCACCTTGACCTGATAGTCGAATTTGCTGACCTGTATCGACACCTGCTGGTACTTTCACACTAATCTTAACTGTCTTAATCTTTCTGCCAGTACCACCACAATCTGAACATTTCTCTTCAAACTCTTTACCAGTACCACCACAATCTGGACAAGTACGTTCACTTCTCACGCGACCAAATGGTGTGTTCTGTTCAACATGCACATTTCCACGTCCACCACAAGTAGCGCATGTCTTAATATTTGTTCCTGGTTTCGCACCACTGCCATCACACGTATCACATTCGACTTCCTTCTTCACTGAAATTTCTTTCTCAGCACCAAATACAGCCTCTTCAAACGTTACATTCATCTGATACTGCAAATCATTCCCTTGTCGCGGTGCATTCGGGTCACGACGTGCGCCGCCACCGAAGAATGAACTGAAGATATCTTCGAATCCACCGAAACCACCAAAGTCCTGGCCACTAAATCCTGCACTTTGGCCCATACCTGCATGACCGAACTGATCATACTGTGCTTTTTTCTGATCATCACTTAACACTTCGTATGCCTCAGCAATTTCTTTGAATTTATCTTCAGCATCCGCTTCTTTATTAATGTCCGGATGGTATTTCTTTGATAGTTTCTTATATGCTCTTTTTATCTCTTCTTTAGAAGCACCTTTAGATAATCCAAGGACTTCGTAGTAATCCCTTTTCGCCACGTTTCATTCTCCCTTTCTTATTTCTTTATTACTATATCAGTGTATCGCATGTTTTAAAAGAAAAAGTCAAAGCCAATAAATTGACTTTGACTTTAAAAGAGTACTTATTTATTATCGTCGTCTTTCACTTCAGTAAAATCAGCATCTACAACATCGTCATCTTTAGATTCAGCACTTTGTGCTCCTTCACCTTGCTGTTGTGCCATTTGCTCATAAAGTTTCATAGATAAGCCTTGAACAATTTCGTTTAGTGTGTCTTTTTTCGTTTTAATTTCTTCAAGGTCATTACCTTCTAACGCTTTTTTAAGGTCTTCTTTTGCTGCTTCTGCTTTTTCTTTTTCAGCAGCATCTACTTTATCTTCTAAATCTTTGATTGCTTTATCCGTTGCAAATACAAGTTGATCTGCTTCGTTACGTAAATCTACTTCTTCACGACGCTTCTTATCTGCTTCAGCATTTGCTTCTGCATCTTTAACCATACGATCGATTTCTTCGTCACTTAATGAAGATGAAGACTGGATTGTAATCTTCTGTTCTTTTTGCGTACCTAGATCTTTCGCTGTAACGTTTACGATACCATTCTTATCGATATCAAACGTCACTTCGATTTGAGGCATACCACGTGGTGCTGGTGGAATGTCAGTTAACTGGAAGCGGCCTAACGTTTTGTTATCTGCTGCCATTTGACGCTCACCTTGTAATACGTGAATGTCTACTGCTGGCTGATTATCCGCTGCAGTTGAGAACACTTGTGATTTAGATGTTGGAATTGTAGTATTACGTTCGATTAACACTGTAGACACACCACCCATTGTTTCGATACCTAATGATAATGGTGTTACGTCTAATAATACAACATCTTTTACATCACCAGTGATAACGCCACCTTGAATTGCAGCACCCATCGCCACAACCTCGTCTGGGTTAACACCTTTGTTTGGTTCTTTACCTAATTCTTTCTTGATTGCTTCTTGTACTGCTGGAATACGAGTTGAACCACCAACAAGAATTACTTCATCGATATCTGCATTTGATAATCCAGCATCTTTCATCGCTTGACGTGTAGGACCCATCGTACGTTCTACTAATGTATGAGATAGTTCTTCAAACTTCGCACGTGATAACGTCACTTCCAAGTGAAGTGGTCCTGCCTCACCAGCAGAGATGAATGGTAATGAAATTTGTGTTGAAGATACACCTGACAAGTCTTTTTTCGCTTTTTCAGCAGCATCTTTTAAACGTTGCATTGCCATTTTATCCTGAGATAAATCTAAGCCATTTTCTTTTTTGAATTCTTCTACTAAGTAGTCGATGATTACTTGGTCAAAGTCATCTCCACCTAATTTGTTGTCACCTGAAGTAGACAATACTTCAAATACACCATCACCAAGTTCAAGGATAGATACGTCAAACGTACCGCCACCTAAGTCGAATACTAATACTTTTTGTTCTTTATCGGTTTTATCTAAGCCATAAGCAAGCGCTGCAGCAGTTGGTTCGTTAATAATACGCTCAACTTCTAATCCTGCAATTTTACCAGCATCTTTAGTTGCCTGACGTTCTGCATCGTTGAAATATGCAGGTACTGTAATAACTGCTTTCGTTACTTTTTCACCTAAGTAGCTTTCGGCTGTTGCTTTTAAGTTTTGTAGGATCATTGCTGAAAGTTCTTGTGGTGAGTATTCTTTACCTTCGATGTTTACTTTGTAGTCTGTACCCATATGACGTTTAATCGAAATGATTGTATTAGGGTTAGTGATCGCTTGACGCTTCGCCACTTCTCCGACTTGTGTTTCACCATTTTTGAATGCTACAACTGAAGGTGTTGTACGGTTACCTTCTGGGTTTGCGATTACTTTTGGCTCTCCACCTTCTAATACAGATACACATGAATTTGTAGTTCCTAAGTCAATACCAATTACTTTACTCATTGTATAATTCCTCCATTAATTTAAAATTTATGAAATGTTATAAAACTAAAAATTATTCGTTTACTTTAACCATTGACGGTCTTAGTACACGTTCTTTTAATTTATAGCCCTTCTGTAGTTCTTCAAGTACGATACCTGAATCTTTACGCTCATCACTTTCTTGCATCACTGCTTGATGAAGATTTGGATCGAATGGCTGGTCAAGTGCTTCTATGACTTCTAATCCATTCTCTTTAAGTGAATGTAACAGACTTTCATAAACCATCTCTACACCCTTGTGAAGTGATTTAAACTCATCTGATTCACCTTGCTGCGCTAATGCACGTTCAATATTATCAATTGCTGGTAATATATCACGTAACACACTCTGCGCACGATATGTTCTTTCGGTATCTAATTCCTGACGCGTGCGTTTCTTATAGTTTTCAAACTCTGCATACAGTCTTAAATACTTCTCTTCTGACTGCTCAAGCTTTGCTTCAAGTTCAGCTACCGGATCGGTACTTTCATCTTCAACAGGCGCCTCACTTACTACTGTTTCATCTGGAGTTTCAGTTGATGCAACATCTGTTTCATTGCTTTCAGTTTCATTCGTTTCTGTGATGCTTTCGTCTTTCATTACATCCTGCTTATTTTCTTCTGACAAATCTAGTCCTCCTTAAACATTCGATGTAAATTCGATAATTTATTAAATATATCACGGTAACTCATTTGAGTTGGTCCGATGATTGAAATGTTACCATTCATATTATGCATATGAATCGGTGTCGTTACAATCGATATCCCTTGTAAGTTCTGACTAATCTCCTGACCTAATATTACTTCAATCTGATTCGACTGTTTTGATTCTATTAGATCTGGTAATGTATTAGAGTCGATAAGCTTCAACATTTCTCTAATCGCTTCTAGATTATCAGAGTCCATAATTTCGTATAAATACTCGCGACCTTCAAAGAACACCGCGTTCGTATTCGTTGTCGCTTTCTTAATAATCTCTGATTTAATATGTGTTAAAGGAAGTTGCTTTATCGACGGATATCCTTCCTGATGTAAGTTCGACTTATTAATTGACGCCAAATTCGCATTCAGAAAATTATTCATCTTCTCAATTTCAAGTCTCGTTAAACGTACCTGCCATGAAATTTGCTGATGTTCAACATTTCCGTTCTCATATACGATAATCAACACCAGCTTCGTCGGTGTTAAGTATGTTAAATGAATCTGGGAAATAGACTTCATATCGATTTGAGATGTTGTTGCAATAGACAAATGTCTTGTATCTCTTGCGATTAATTGTGCAAGTCTTCTGAAGTCAAGTGCATCACTGTTATTAATATCAAAGTTCGGTTCATAAGGAAATTCTTCCTGCAGCGCTTCTACATAAAACTTGTAACCCGTTTCTGAAGGAACACGTCCTGAAGATGTGTGCATCTTCTCGATCAAACCAAAATCTTCTAGACGTTTCATCTCTGCACGTATGGTTGCAGGACTGACATTAAAGTGATGATCATCAATCAACTTCTTAGATCCTATAGGCGTTCCACTATCAACAAAATCCTCAACAATTACGTTCAACAAATGTAATTGTCTATCTGTTAGCATATTTCACCTCGTTAGCACTCTCTTACCTCAAGTGCTAATGCTAATTTATCAAATTGGTCAAAGTATGTCAACATTAACACTCATAATTATAAAAAAAGAAGTTTCTATTTACTAAACAGTAAGTAGAAACTTCTCAAATACATCATTCCCACGCATTCTTCCAAGTGCTGTTAAAGAGATTCGGTCATCTGTTTCAATTAAATACCCTTCATTTACGAGCTTGGTCGTGACATCTTTAAACACATTATCATACGACGTTTTATATCGCGCAAGAAATTCATTCTTGCTGATGCCATCATTCAACCTTAACCCTAAAAACATAAACTCCTCCATCGCAGCATCAACTGTGACAGGTATACGTTCTTTAACCGCATTTCCTTTATGCATCGCCTTAATATAGTGTGGAACAGGTGCAATGTTATAATAGCGTACTCCGTCGATATACCCATGACTTCCAGCACCGGCACCATAATATTCTTTATTCTGCCAGTATACTTTATTGTGTATTGATTCATGGTGTCCTTTAGCGTAATTAGAGATTTCATATTGATGAAAGCCACGATCTCTTAAAGTATTCATCGTGAGCGTATACATCTCTGCAGCGAGCTGTTCATCCGGCAGCTGAAGCATGCCCTTTTTATACATATTATAAAACTGTGTCTTCGGCTCTAATATTAGGGAGTAACTTGAAATATGGTGTATATCCAGTGATGTCGCAAGTGCTAGATCACGACGACATTGCTCTAATGTCTGTGTCGGTAAATGATACATTAAGTCGAGACTGATAGATTCTATACCCAGCTCGTTTGCGGCGTTCACCGCGTTAAATATATCTTGTTCTTGATGTGTTCTGCCAAGCGACTTTAATAGATCATTATCAAACGTCTGTACACCGAGTGATAGACGGCTGACACCGTACTGCTTCATTAATGCAATCTTGTTACGCGTCAATTCATCAGGATTTGCTTCCATCGTAAATTCTTCATGTATCGTAAATGACTGTTCAATATAACTGAGCAATCGTTCAAGTTGTCCTTCATTCAGCGCTGTAGGTGTACCTCCACCAATAAATACCGTTAGCAAATCGCGTTCATCAATGGATGAAAGCTCTTTGATTAAACAGTCCAGATATTCATCTACTGGCTGATTTTTAATGAGGAACTTATTAAAATCACAGTACGTGCATATACGATTACAAAATGGAATATGAATATATAAACTTCTCATTATGCCTCCTAACAAATAAAGACATGGTTACCCACGTCTTTATTCTTCATCCATTTTCAGTACAGCTAAGAATGCATCCTGAGGAATTTCAACCGATCCTACTGATTTCATCTTTGCTTTACCTGCTTTTTGTTTTTCAAGTAATTTGCGCTTACGGCTGATATCCCCACCGTAACATTTCGCAAGTACGTTCTTACCAATCGATTTAATATTTGTACGTGCAATAATCTTCTGACCGATTGCTGCTTGTATAGGGACTTCGAACTGCTGTCTTGGAATTAAAGTCTTTAGTTTCTCAACGATGACTTTACCACGATCATATGCAAAGTCTCTATGCACGATAAAACTTAGTGCATCTACTGTTTCACCGTTTAATAATATATCCATCTTCACAAGCTTACTTTCCTGATAGCCAATCAATTCATAATCAAATGAAGCATACCCTTTGGTACTTGATTTCAGCTGGTCGAAGAAATCAAATACAACTTCTGAAAGCGGCACTTCATAAATGATGTTAACACGAATATCATCCAAGTAATCCATCGTCTGGAAGTTTCCGCGTTTCTTCTGGCATAGTTCCATCACTGCACCAACATAATCATTCGGTACCATAATACTTGCTTTAACGTATGGTTCATAAATTTTGTCGATCTTCTGTGGGTCCGGCATCTTAGAAGGATTGTCTACAACAATTTCACTACCGTCTGTCATCTCACATTTGTAGATAACGCTCGGCGCAGTCGCAATTAATTCAATACCAAACTCACGTTCAATACGTTCCTGAATAATTTCCATATGCAATAGCCCTAAGAAGCCGACACGGAAGCCGAATCCTAACGCTTGAGACGTTTCTGGTTCAAATTCTAGCGATGCATCGTTTAACTGAAGTTTCTCTAATGCTTCACGAAGATCATTATATTTACCCGTATCAATCGGATACACCCCACAGAATACCATCGGGTTCATCTTCTTATATCCTTGAAGTGGCTCAAGAGCAGGATTGCTGGCATGTGTGATTGTATCACCGACACGTGAATCGCCAACATTCTTGATCGATGCTGTTAAATAACCAACATCTCCAACCGTTAATTCAGCAACCGGCATTTGCTTCGGTGTATTGATTCCTACTTCGACAACTTCAAATTCTTTACCTGTCGCCATCATCTTAATCTTATCGCCTGCCTTAACCGTCCCATCAATAATTCTGATTGATGAAATAACACCACGATAAGCATCAAAGGCACTATCAAAGATCAACGCTTTAAGCGGTGCTTCTGGGTCACCCATCGGCGGCGGAACAAGTTCAACAATCTGTTCTAAAATATCTTCAATACCGATATTTGCCTTCGCACTCGCAAGCACCGCATCACTCGCATCAAGACCGATAACATCTTCAATCTCCTGGCGCACACGCTCAGGTTCTGCTGCTGGTAAATCTATCTTATTGATAACAGGAATAAGTTCTAACTCATTATCAAGTGCTAAATAAACGTTTGCCAGCGTTTGCGCTTCAATTCCTTGCGCCGCATCCACTACGAGAATCGCACCTTCACATGCAGCCAAACTACGAGAAACTTCATATGTGAAATCCACATGACCAGGTGTATCGATTAAATGAAAGATATAGGTCTCGCCATCTTTCGCTGTATAATTTAACTGTACTGCATTTAATTTAATTGTAATCCCGCGTTCACGTTCCAGATCCATAGAATCAAGAAGCTGTGCTTTCATCTCACGCGTTGCTACAGATTTCGTATTCTCTAAAATTCTATCCGCCAAAGTCGACTTCCCGTGGTCGATGTGGGCAATAATCGAAAAGTTTCTAATTCGTTCCTGACGCTTTAAACGTTGTTCATTATTCATAGTTATTGTCCAACTTTCTTAAATTGTTCGTATATTTGATTATAACAACTAAATGTAAGTGTATCAATCAGTTTTCAAAAAATTAGATTGCATATAGCGCTTGAATTTGATAAAATATTTCTTGTTGCAATCAAATTTATAATTTTATGCAAGTGTAAGACATTTTTAGGAGGTGAAATTTATGCCAAACATCAAATCTGCAATTAAACGCGTTACTACAAGTAACAAAGCACACGATGCTAACATTTCTCAAACAAATGATATGCGTACTGCTGTGAAAAACGCTAAAGCGGCAATTGAAAACAACGCTGACAATAAATCAGAATTAGTACAAGTAGCTGTTAAAAAGATTGATAAAGCTGCGAAAAGCAACTTAATCCACTCAAACAAAGCTGACCGTTTAAAATCACAAATCATGAAAAGTAAATAAAATGTCGTGACAGAAGTGTTCTGTCACAAGAGAAACAAGGCGATAGTTTCACTATCGCCTTGTTTTTTATACCTTCAAGATAAACAGTTCCAGTATCAATACTTTATCCATATAAGATGACTTCAGTTCATAATCTGCTTCGGCACATGCATCGATAACATTCAGCAGATGCTTTAACGGAATTTGTCGTACTTTACGCATCGATAGTTTTACACGATATGGATGCACCTTCACTTCGCGTGCGATCTGCTGCTCAGAAAATCCCTTTTCAGACAATATCTTCACCTGATAGTATAATCGATACTGACTTGTTATAAGCGCGAGCAGTTTAATCGGTTCTTCTTTCATATGTATCAAGTCTTTCAATAGATGAATAGCTTCTGCCTTCTTCCCTGACGTTATGTAGTCTGTGAGCAAAAACACATTCTGTTCAAGGCTTCTGCTGACGACCTGTGACACATCGCTTTTCGTTATTATAGGTGCGTCGCCACTATATAACACTAGCTTATCCAGTTCCTTCATAACCGCTCCATAATCGATCCCGGTGAGATGGATCATTTCATTAAGTGCATCTTCTTTAATATCCTTAAAATTTTCATTTAAAGTTGATTTAATAATTTTTTTTATCCCTTGTTCATCCAGTGGTTCAATCTTCTTCACTTCATGGTTGGCCTTTATTTTCTTCACAATCTTCTTACGTTCATCGAGCTTATCTGAATAGACGGTGAAGATGACATAGTTCGGGCCTTCAAATCTTTCAATAAACGCCAATATTTCATCTATATCGATTTCAAATGTCGTCTTGACTTTCTCGCCTGTAAACACAAAAGCATTATGTATGACAATCGCTTTCGCATCGGACAGAAAAGGAATTGTCATCGCATCTTCTAATATCGGTTTAACTTCGGTTTCCTTCATATCGTACTGACTATAATTAAATTCATCTTTCGTACCGATTAACTTTGCAACCAGCTGCTCTGTTTCTGATTCAACTAAAGGCTTCGTACTTCCATGTATTAAATAAATATAGCGCATCATTTACTCCTTAAAATAAAAATCTCTATTTCATTATAGCTTTTTTTTATATGTTATCATATACTTAAATAGATACATTAGGAGGTTGAGAAATTATGAATCAATTCGAAAAAAATGTTCAATCAAAAAATAATGACGTACAAGATTCTGGTTATGCATTCTTATTTGGATTTGGTGGATTTGCCACAATTTACATCATCGCTCAAATCTTTGACCTGATTGCAAAATAATGTACTTATCTGTGTGTCCGTTTCGTACATCACACGAACCCGAATAATAATGCACACTATCGTGCCATTATTGCTCGGGTTTTTATTTATTATCCTTTAATTCCTTGCGCATCGTAGAGATTTCATTTTGGCCTAACTTTACTGTTATTCTGCCATCTGACTGCGTATTATAAATCAGCTTATTATACTCAATTAGTCGTTTGATTGTCTCTTCATGCGGATGACCATACCTGTTGTTTCGCCCGGCAGATATCATTGCTGTTTTAAATTCACGTTTTAATAGTGCATCACCTGTACTTGTATCGGATCCGTGATGGCCAATCTTAACGATATCGATCCTTGATGAAATATGAGCCAGCACCTCTTCTTCCTGCGCTTTGCTCAAATCTCCCGTCAGCAATGCATTGACTTTTTCTCCTTGAATAAATGTGACGATGCTTTCGTCGTTAATATCATCCCCTTTACTTGCTGTAATTAAGTCAATCCCAGCTATCTTGACCTCTGATTCATCGAATATTGGAATGTTGTATTGATGAGCAATCGCTTGAAGTGATTTGTATTTCGGTATCGATGCAGCTGTTTTATTTATGATAATGCGCTTTACAAGCTTTAATTTTATAAGTTGTTCTGCTTCTCCGATATGATCCAAGTCTGGATGTGTCAATATTAAATCATCGATTTGTGTGATCCCTTTATGATATAGGAATGGTACGATAATTTTCTCACTGATGGAACGTGCGTCTCTCCGTTTCTCCCACCCTTCATTGAAATCAAACTTACCGCCGGTATCCACCATCACAACTCTGCCATTATATTCAATAACAATACAATCCCCCTGCCCAACATCCAGAACATGTAGTGCGTCTTCATTTTGTATGCGACTAATAAGAATAAGCGCTATACATAGACATATTGCAGTCACTTGAATACGGGGTTTCTGATGAAATAAATAATAGATTACGCCTATCATGATGACATAATAGATTATATGCTGTGATTTAATAACAAGTGGCAATGCATGTAACGACAAAAATTTTTCTACACATATATCATGGAGTAAGAATGCATAGTGGGTCAATGCGTCCAGTATCTCCGGTATAAAATTAAACAACATTAAACAAAGTAAAATGAAAGTACAAAGCGGGAAAATAACGAAAGAGAAAAGTGGTATAAATAAAAGATTAGTCAACAATCCGATAAAATAGACGATATTGAAATGATAAAAAAGAATGGGTAACGTTGCAACTTGTGAAATGAAATTGGTTAATAAAAAAAGTTTGATTGGCGTTAATTCATAGCTTTGTAATATGAAGATAAACGAAAAGCAGATAATATAAGATAGCTGAAATCCAATGTTAAAGATTACAAAAGGTGTCATTATTAAATTTACGATAAATGTAATTGCGAGTGCATCGAGCATCGAGATAAATCTTGGCTTCACCAATACGAATGCCATAAATAGTGCTGCACGCACAACGGCTGGTGCTTCTCCTGTCAATATAACATAGCCCGGCAGAATAATTAATATCATCAATTTGCTTATATGTAACGGTACATAAAGTCGTTTAAACAAATAATAGAGCTGAACTGTAACCAGTGCAACGTGGCTGCCGCTAATCGCATAGAGATGATAGATGCCTAATGTTTTCAAATCATTTAATGTCTTATGATCTAAATATCTCGTATCGCCTGTAGTCAGCGCCGTGATATAGGCACCGTACTTTAATTGCACCATCTGTTCGCCTAAGTGATAGCGATACAGACGTATGTGATCCAATATCGTTAACGGGTGTTGTCTGCATGAATCAAAATTAACCTCTTCGATTGTAAGTGTGCCTTTATAGGTGCCATAATATAAATATTCATCATAATGAAATCCCGGCTGATTTGTATTCGGCAATGGCGATTCAGCTGCACTACTGAATGCACATTGCTGATAGATGTGGATTCCACGTTTAAGACGTAATTGTTCAGCTTGATCTTTAATCCTATAAACGAACTTATACGTATCGTTATCAATGACAATATCACCCATCATCAAGTTGCCATCCACTTTAAACTGCGTTGTAAAATAGCCGGTCGTATTTATCTTAATATCCGATTGGTCATTAAACTGAGTAACAATCCGGCTGAATGAATGGCTCTCATAATAAAGGTACGTACATAAAAATAATGCTGCATAAATATAAATAAAGCGTGATAAACGCTTCTTATAGATAATCATTATCGCTACGAACATCAACATAACGCTGCTTAAATAATCGTACTGACATAAAACTGCAGATATCACTACAAGAACTGCAATTAAGCCCACATATCCTCCGTTCTACATTTGTTCAAAATAATGGACAACATGATGTGGATTAAAGTCAATCTTCTCAGTATCAACGTGATTCTTATCCAGCAGTTCTATGGCATAAGGATGATTCTTATAATCCTCTGCATAGTAAATTTTCTTAATGCCTGCCTGAATGAGTGACTTCGTACAATGAATACACGGAAAGTGTGTGACATAAATATCAGCGCCTTCAGTCGTTACACCCATTTTAGCGCATTGTAATAATGCATTCATCTCGGCATGTATCGTTCTGATACAGTGTCCATCTTCAACATAGCATCCTGCATCTATACAGTGCACTTCACCTGATACTGAACCGTTGTATCCACCTGCGATAATACGATTATCCTTGACAATTGTTGCACCGACACTGAGTCTTGTACACGTTGAGCGTAATGCTAACAACTGACTTTGCGCCATAAAGTACTCTTTCCACTGTATACGTTCCATAACATCCACTCCAAGTCATTTTGATACAATTGTAATATGATATTTATGCTAAATCAATCATACTTCTATATATTCCTTTAAACTTTCATATGTCTTGTCTCCTATACCTCGTATTTCTTTAATTTCTTCGATAGCTTTAAACCCTCCGTTATCTGTTCTGTACTTAATAATATCCTGCGCTTTCTTCGGACCAATTCCAGGTATTTCCTCAAGCTCAGACTGTTCTGCCTGATTAATATTAATCTTACTCTGTACGTTGCTTCCAGAATTACTTTCAGGATGCCCCCCGGTATTCTGATAGAGCGTATATTTGTCCGTCTTCACTTCACCTTTAAATGGAATATAGATCACAAGGGCATCACGTACTTCTTGAGATAAGTTCACTGCCTCCAGATCTGCATTCGGAAGTACTTCAGCATGTTTTAATACATCATGTACACGCTCACCTTGCTGTGCATCATAGACACCGCCATACTTGACAGCGCCTTTCACATCAACTTTAATATTCTGTGCTGTACTTTCCTCAGTCTCTTCTTCCTTCTGTAAGGCTACCTCAGAAGTTTCAGCCGGTTGTTGTATTTCTTCCTCACTAATTTCTGTACTTGATATTGATTTCATCAATACAATCATCCCAACGATAAAGGTTACGATTGTTAATCCGATCATCTGCTTGTTCACATTGTATCTGTCTAGTAGCGCCCCGAAATTTAATAATTTCTGCAAAAAAACACCTCCTGAATAGTTATATCAGGAAGTGAACAAAATCTCTTATTTGTAACAATTTAAAATTTATTTTATCTATCATCGTTTTTTTGCGACAAAAAATACGCGTTCTACGTCGTCAGTTTCCGTCACTTGCGCTTCATTAAAATCAAAGAATACTCTCTCGATATCAAATCCTGCCTGTTCGAGCTGCATCTTATAGAAATCAATCGGGAACGTACGTTGTTCATGAGATTCATCGAATCTATCATAACGTGTTCCATCTGATACGAAAAAGGTCATATCATGATACACAGAAAATGGTGTCTCACCTTTAATGGCATGCCATATATACACAACGTCTGATAGATCGTCACTATAGGTTGCATTATTGAAGTAGCGCTCAAACTTCTGAACACTATGCACATCAAAAATAAATGTACCTTCACGTTTCAGATGCGCATACACATTTTGAAATGTGCGGGCTATAGCATCTTCATCTTGCAGGTAGTTTAGACTGTCACATAAACACGTAATCGTATCGAATGATTTCGCAAGATTAAGTTCAGTCATATCCTGTGCAATAAATTGTGCATTGCCTACATTATGCTGAGCAACAGCAAGCATATCCTCACTTAGATCGACACCGATCTTTTCATTGGCAGTGACGAGCTGCAATAACTTTCCTGTCCCCGTCGCAACATCTAGAATCGAGCCCTCTGCTGGGATATATCGCTGAACGATCTGTGCCCAGGTGTCATAAGGCTGATCATACATAAATCGATCATAGATGTGCGCAAATTGCCCGTATTCCATTATATCGTTTCCGACTCGTACGTAATGATTTCCTGATCTCGGAATAATTTCTCTAAATTATAATAATCACGTTCTTCATGATGGAAGACATGCACTACAACATCTCCAAGATCCACAAGTACCCAACGCGCTTCATTAAATCCTTCCAGACGGTTAACTTCAATGCCATTCTTTTGTGCTTCGTCTTTAACTTCGCGTGCAATTGCTTGTACTTGTCGATCAGAATTTCCCTCACAGATTACAAAATAATCCGTAATACCCGTTACATCTGCGACATTTATACCAATAATATCTTCTGCTCGTTTGTTATCACATGCATTAAATGCAAGCTCCAATAATACTTTACTATTCATTAAATCCATCCTTTATCTTTGTAAATTATAATAATTAAGACATTCAATCGTTTTCGGATAAATTGTCTTATCATTTTCAACTAAATAGAGTGTCGTACGTTTTGAAATTTCATATATTGCTTTGTCTAAATTTTGCTCGTTATACACGATGTCTCTAATCTCATCAACACCAGGCTGTGTTCTACCCGGCTCAATATAATCACTCACAAATATAATTTTTTCATTTAATCTCATCTGCTTACGGCCACAAGTGTGATGATAGATCGCATGATATATTTCTTCATCTTCAATATGATGTTCATGCTTCATAATTTCAGCTGCAACAGGTCCATGTAATATTTCTGAGTTGTAAGCCAGTAGTTCATTATCAAGTTCATAATGTGTCACTGCCTGATAAAGTACGCTTAAATCATCATACTTTGCATAATCGTGCAATATCCCTGCAATCTCTACGACATCTTTGTCACCACCGAACATTTCAGCGAGTTTAACACCTGTTTCAGCAACACGTAATGAATGTTCAAATCGCTTCTTAGGTAATTTCTCTTCTACTAATTTAATCGCTTTTTTTCTCTTCATACAAGTGCTCCTCTCTAATATACTTCTCTACATCGTCTAGTAGTAAGCATTTCACTGACTGTCCATTAAGCATACGCTTCCTAATATCAGTAGCACTCACATCCATCCTTGGCAATGTAAAAGGTATAAAAGGCTCTCTTAAATTCAGTTCATCACGCGATCTGTTCACGACGATGAACGATGCAAGTGAAGTAATTGCTTCTAGATTGTACCATTTATCAATCGCTTCGTACTGATCATATCCGATTAATATTTTTAGCGTGCAATTTTTATACTTTTCCTTCAAATATAAAACAGTATGATACGTATAACTCTTTCCTGACTGCTCTATTTCAAACGTATCAATTTCACCGAAAGTTAAATATTCAATCGTCTGTTCTATCATATTTAACCGATGTTGATCTGATACGTTTGGTCTTGATGTTTTATGCGGGCTTTGTCCTGCTGGCATGAAGATAAATTTATCTGGTCTAAACTGCTGATACACTTCATTTGCAACAAATGCATGACCAATATGAACAGGATCGAATGAGCCACCGTAAAGTATGATTTCCATTAGCGTGGGAGTTCTATTTTTTTATGATTTACTGAAGGTTTATACAGAATAATTGTCGAACCGATGACTTGTACAAGCTCCCCGTACACACGGCGTGCAATTGTTTCTGCAAGCTCCTCTTTATCATCCATATTATTCTGCAATACACTGACTTTTATGAGTTCACGTTTTTCCAGTACATCATTTAATTGCTCAATTAAGTTATTGCTAATACCACCTTTACCAATTTGAAAGATTGGGTCCAAATTATGAGCTTTTGCGCGTAAATATCTTCTTTGTTTTCCTGTTAACATAATGTGCTCCTTTATAAATGATTTATTACAGCTTGTTTCATCGCTGCTTTATTCGCTTGCTTACCAGTCCATATTTCATAACTCAGCGCACCTTGATTCACAAACATATCAAGGCCGTTGATAATCTTTAATCCTCGTTGTGCTGCACTTTGCAGTATCGGTGTCGTGTCAGGTGTATATATAATGTCGCATACGACAGCACTTGACTTCAACTGGGCTATATCGATTAAAGTCTCCGACATAAATCCCTCCATCCCGACCGGTGTCGTGTTGATAACAATATCCGCTTGCTGAATGATCACGTCACTCTCCTCATACTTGTAAGCGTCTATTTGAAACGGCCAGTCTGCAACACGATTACAATTTCTGTTCAGTACAGTAACTTTATTATCTTTAAATAACGTATAACATATCGCTCGACTCGCACCACCAGCCCCGAGTACGACAATATTCTTTCCACCAATATGTTCCTCTATAGATGCTTTAAATCCTGCACCGTCTGTATTATAGCCATACCATACACCATCTTTAATGTGCACCGTATTAATTGCACCAATCATCTGCGCTTTTGTGTCTACTACATCCACAACTTGCAACATATCCACTTTATACGGAATCGTAATATTAAAGCCGTCAATGGCCTTCTCGTGAATAATATCTCTCAAATGATGAAAGTGTTTCGGATCGATGTGAAGTGCAGTGTATTCATCATCAGTTTGCAACGCTTTGAAATTGGCATGGTGCATCAACGGTGATAGTGAATGTTTAATAGGATGACCTATAACTGCAAATTTCATAATGTCACCTCTACAATATGCTCGGTCTTAAA
Organism: Macrococcus psychrotolerans; assembly: GCF_038095555.1. Classification (NCBI taxonomy): domain Bacteria; kingdom Bacillati; phylum Bacillota; class Bacilli; order Caryophanales; family Staphylococcaceae; genus Macrococcus; species Macrococcus psychrotolerans. Next base: position 1,271,099 of record NZ_CP124591.1, read on the forward strand.
TATACATCAACTTGCTTCGGTGCATGTACGATGATTTGCGCACCTTTATCCACCGTAATAAAACCGAGGCCTGAAATAATGATATCCTGTTTCTCTTCTTTCACAGATAACTGAACTTGCTTCACATTATCAAAATCAAATTCGCCACTACCAGGAGGTACTAATAGTTCACCAATCTGACGATGCCACAAACTTTGCGCATTATCTGTCTTTGTTCTATGAATGTTCAGTAAATTGCTTACGAAACAGTTTAAGCTTCTTCTACCTCCAGACACATAATCAACGCGTACTAAGCCTCCTAGAAACAACGTCTGTCCTTCGTTTAACTGGAAGTTACGAGGCTTGATTTCTTGTTTTGGCATAATTACTTTGAGTTCCTTATCAGTAACGTAATGGGTCATCTGGTGTGCCTGGATGATACCCGGTGTATCAAACAGAAATGAATGTTCATCGAGTGGAATATCGATTAAATCAAGCGTTGTGCCCGGGAAGTGACTTGTCGTAATAACATCTTTCTCACCCACGCTCGTCTCAATCAATTTATTAATTAAAGTCGATTTACCGACGTTTGTCGTCCCTACAACATAGACGTCCTGATTTGATCTTAAAGTTTCAATCGACTCAAGCAGTTCTTCAATACCGTGATTTTTCTGTGCCGAAATTAATACGACGTCATCTGGATTCATACCAAGTGCTTTCGCCTGTTTTTCAATCCATAGTTTTACACGGCGTTTGTTAATCAGTTTCGGTAATAGATCCATTTTGTTCGCAGCAATGATGACCTTCTTATTACCTACGATACGCTTTAATCCGTTAATCCATGAACCTTGAAAATCAAATACATCTATCACATTAACAATGATTCCTTGTTTTTCGCTCAATGCATTTAACATCGTTAAAAAGTCATCGCTTGTCATATTTACGTCCTGAATCTCATTATAATGCTTTAATCTAAAGCAACGTTTGCATATGACGTCTTCTTTCTTTAAACTTGAAGCAGGTACATATCCAGGTTTATTCTGATCATCTGACTGAAGTTCTGCACCGCAACCGATACATTTCATGTGTTCACTCAAATTATATTCCTCCATTATTAAACTCACTATTGTATATTTTATCATAAATGATGTTATTAGTATTGCAAGTCACAATAAAAAAGGACGAGACATACGTCCCATCCTATTTAGAAGCGGGTGATCGGAATCGAACCGACAACATCAGCTTGGAAGGCTGAGGTTTTACCACTAAACTACACCCGCATATATCAACTTTGTAAGATAATAATACAAAAATTATTTTACAAAGTAAAGGATTAATTTTACATTATCGATATAAAATTAATCCTCCCACGTGATATATCCCTTTTTCTTAAAGTACGCTAAAAACTTACGCTCCATCATACGGTTCACTCTCGTTTTCCATTCGTCGTTTGCTTTGACCGGGACGACCATAATAGAATAGAATCCATTTGAGTTGGCAGCTAGAACATCCGTCATCATCTGATCACCGATAACAACTGTTTCTGCCGGTTTCACATTCATCGCCTTTACAGCCTTCTTAAATGCTTGTCCCATTGGTTTACGTGCTCCAAAGATATAATCAACTTCAAGTGGTGTTGCAAACGTTGCTACACGTGCTTGATTGTTATTCGACACAATCGTCACTTGAATGCCTGCTTCACGCATACCATTGAACCATTCAATCACTTCAGGCGTAGCAAGTTCAACATCCCAGCCGACTAACGTATTATCGAGATCAGTTATTATTGCCTTTACACCTCTGCCTGTTAATTCTTCCGGCGTAATTTCAAATACTGACTTTGCATACTTGCTTGGTAACAAATATTTTTTAAATATTCCCATGATACACCTCTTATATTTATTACATTTATGATACCCACTATTCCTTCTGTAAAACAAAAGAGCGAACCAAACGATTGATTCGCTCTGTACAACTTATTCGATTTCTTGATTTGGAGCGTAATCTACTTCAGTTCCATTATAGATTACAAAACCGATAATAGAAGTTGCAATCACTGCTAATGCCATAATAAATATCATATATAAGCCCCCTAGCTTATTATAATGTCTCTAATAATGATTTTACAATGTTAGAACTTGATACGCAAGCTACTTTTAAAAATTGCTCGAAACTCATCTCAGCTTCACCATTTGCTAAATCACTTACAGCGCGCGTAATGATGAATGGTGTATTAAACTGATAACACGTCTGTGCAACTGCCGCTGCTTCCATCTCAACAGCCATTGCGTCAGGAAACTTCTCTAATATCGATGCTTTCATCTCAGCTGAGCCGATAAAGCTATCTCCTGAAACGATTAAACCCGTTTGTGCAGTATAGTTATGTTTGGATATCGCACGTTTAGTTTTATCTATTAGCATGTCATCTGCTTTATAAGTTTCAGGCATCATCGGCACCTGACCTTGTGCATACCCAAATGCAGTTGCATCTACATCATGATGCAGAACATCTGTACTCACTAATACATCTCCAACCGTAAGTCCTGAACCTAAACCACCTGCACTACCTGTATTGATAATATAGTCTGGTTTAAAATTAGAAATCAGTAAAGTTGTACAAATGGCTGCATTCACTTTACCGATACCGCTTTGCATCAGAACAACTTCCTTGCCCAAAAGTAAGCCTCTATAAATTTCAACATGTGCAATTTTTTCAGTCGTTAAGTTTTGTATTTCACTTTTTAAAATTGCAACCTCTTCTTCCATCGCACCAATAATACCAATCATAATTTTCCTCCACATAAAAGGTTCAAAGGACACCTGCTCAACCTTTTCAACATTTATTTAGCTAATTTCAACAATTTTTACTCGCATTTCATTACCGTTTGGAAGCGGCACGTTCACTTCATCGCCAACTTTTTTACCAAGTAACGCTTTAGCAATTGGCGATTCATTAGAAATCTTACCTTCAAATGGATCAGCTTCTGCGCTACCGACAATCTTATATGATTCTTCTTCATTTCCAGGTACTTCTGCAAATGTTACAGTTCGACCGATTTGTACCTCTGACTTTGAACCGTCATCTTCAATGATTACAGCATGACGTAACATCATTTCGATTTTTGTAATTTCCTGTTCAACGAAACCCTGCTCATCCTTTGCTGCATCATACTCAGAGTTCTCAGACAAATCACCGAAGCTACGCGCAACCTTAATTTTTTCTACAACTTCAGGACGACGTACTGTCTTCAAATGTTCTAATTCAACTTCTAATTTGTCAAAACCTTCTTGTGTCATTGGGTACTCTTTTTGCATTTCCATAAATAATCCTTCTTTCCTAATTCTAAACTTGAATTAATGATTGTATTTTTGTTGTCATTATATCGATTGCAACTGAATTACTTCCACCTTCTGGAATGATAATATCAGCATATTTCTTGGTTGGCTCGATAAACTGATTATGCATCGGTCTTACCACCGTCAAATACTGATCGATAACAGATTCCATCGTGCGTCCGCGATCTTTAATATCTCTGACGATACGACGCAGTATTCTTAGATCGGCATCGGTATCTACATAGATCTTCACATCCATGAGGTCACGAAGATCGCTATTTTCCAGTGCAAAAATGCCTTCTACTATAATAACATCTTTTGGTTCAAATGTAATCGTTTTCTCACTTCTTGTATGATTTGAATAATCATATGTCGGAACTTCTACCGTCTTACCATTACGCAAATCTTTCAAGTTTTGAATGAGCAGTTCATTATCAAACGCAAAAGGATGATCATAGTTTGTTTTTAGACGTTCTTCAAAGGTGAGATGATCCTGATTTTTGTAATAGTAATCCTGCTCAATGAGAGCAACACTATATCCTTCTAGATTCTTTAATATCTTAGATGTCACGGAAGTTTTACCTGAACCTGATCCTCCCGCAATGCCGATAATCGTCGTTTTGCTCATCAGTTCAGTTCCTTCCTCATCATATTCATCGGATAGACCGGATGATCTACTTTAATTTGTACAATTTGTAACGGGTGGCGGGCAGCATCTAATACATTGCCCTCTTCATCGACAATTTCAGTTACAACTTGTCTGAAATTTTCAATTTCCGGACCGAAAAATTCAATTTCCTGACCTGGTTTAAAGTTATTACGTTGCTGAATGGTCGCAATTTGAGTTGTTTCATCATAATCTAGTACTAAACCACAGAAATCATACGGTGTTTTCTTAGATTGCTCGTGTCCAAACATCTGCTCTTCAAATCCTGGTACACCTTCAAAGAAAGCAGAGGCTGTATCACGGTTCGCACATTTATCAAGCTCGACTAACCATTCTGGATCAATCTTAAAGTTTTCCGGGTCATTGACATAAGCATCAATGACCTTACGATAAACGGATACAACCGTTGCAATATAATGGATTGATTTCATACGTCCTTCAATTTTAAGTGAGTCAACACCGATATCAATCATCTTCGGAATGCTTTCAATAAGCTTCAAGTCTTTTGGACTCATTGCAAATGGTGTTACGTTATCTCCTTCATAAGCTACATCCAGTTCACCATCATTAACTGTAATAAGATCATAATCCCAGCGACAGCTCTGACAACAGCCACCACGGTTTGAGTCTCGTGCTGTCATATGGTTACTTAATGTACAGCGCCCAGAATATGCAATACACATTGCACCATGAATAAACGCTTCAATCTCGATGTCTATTTTCTCTTTCATTTCTTTTATTTCTTCTGCGCTAGTCTCACGTGCTAATACAACACGCTCTAACCCTTCAGATTTCCAGTACTCAACGGCTTTAACATTCGATAATGATTGCTGTGTTGATAAATGGATTTCTAATTTCGGTGCGACGCGCTTACACGTCTCAATAATTAACGGGTCTGCAACGATAATACCTGTTGCCCCAGCCCCTTCTAACTTCTGTAAATATTCTTCTAATCCAGGCATGTTCTCGTCATGAGCAATAATATTTGTTGTTATATATATTTTTGCACCATATCGGTTGGCAAATTCAACGCCTTCTTTGATTTCTTCTATTGTAAAGTTATCAGCATTAGAGCGCAGACCATACTCCTGTCCACCTAAAAAGACAGCGTCGGCACCGTAATGTACTGCTATTTTTAACTTTTCAAGGTTTCCAGCAGGCGCTAATAATTCCGGCTTTTTAATTTTTGGTTGCTGATTGATGATTTCCATTTCAGTTTTCATATTATCATTCCTTAATTTCCATATTAGTAAACAGTTTGTTTAAATAAGAATCCTTGATCAAGTGGACGATGTTCAGGCTGGATTTCTTCAATCATATCGATTAAATCAAACTTCGCATCATCATATAGATCAGGGTCTTCGTTAAATAGATCGATTGCCTGACGGTAAGCTCTCGTTACTGTCGTAATATAATCTTCACTATGCAATACACCGTCAATCTTAAAGCTATCGATATCTGCTTCAAGCAGCTCTTCTAATTCTTCGATGACGCAAATATCGTTTGGACTCATAATATGCGTTCCATTACTATCTTCAAAGATTGGATATTTATTATTACGCTCTTCATCATATAACAGCATGCTATCAGCTTGTGCTCTATTCTCTATCTTCATTACTTTATCTTGATACATAAAGTAGTTCCCGAGTAAATTACGTTTTGACTGGAACATACATGTCATTCCATGCACCTGCACTTCTATCTCAACATTCGCATGCGTTTTAATATTCATTACTTCTTCTAATGAGAGTTCGCGTGCTAGCACTGCGCGATTCGCGCCACGCTCACCCCAGTAATTGCATTGGAAATAATTAGTTACGAGCGTCTCTTGATTCCACTGTAATGGAATCGTATTTCCAAGTTCGCGTGCATACATGACAATCGCCGGATCACCGAAACTAATCGCATCAATGTCTAATGTATGCAGATACTTCATATAATCTTCAACATCATCTAAATGTTCATTATGAAATAATCCATTAACTGCTACATACACCTTCTTGCCATGTGCATGAATTTTCTCAGCAGCAAGTCTTACTTCTTCTCTATTAAATTCACCGGCAAGTCTTAATCCAAACTTTGACTCACCTATTAAAAATGCATCAGCACCCGCTTCAATTAATGCATCTATATGTAATAACGATTTTGGTGTTACTAATAATTCTGTCATTGTGTTCTCCTTTATTTCTTAATTGATATGCTCATGCCATCGCCGATATCAAGAAAGTTTGTATCATAATCCGGGTGTTCACTTAACCACGTATTATATTTTTCAATTTTACGTACCATCTGTTTTACATTTCTACTGCGTACAATTTCAATATTACCAACAAAATCATGATATAAAATGTTGTCCGTAATAATTAATCCCCCTCGTCTTACGAGTGGACTGTACAGTTCAAAAAACTTCATCGACTGTGCTTTTGCGGCATCGATAAACAATATATCATACTGTCTATCATTTACATCATGAAATGCTTCAAGTGCATCTTTGTATATCGGTCTAATCTGCTTCGTGTTAAACGTCTCAAAATTTAACAACGCTGTTTGATACATTGTTTCATTACGTTCGATCGTCGTAACATGAATCGCATCATCTACAGAAGCAAAATGCAAAGCACTATATCCAATTGCTGTACCTATTTCAAGAATAGATTGCGCTTTATGAATTCGAATCAACTGTTTAACAAATTCTACAGAAATCTTATCCATAATTGGCACTTCATTATCAATTGCATATTGAATTAACGTATCAATATCATTTACTGGATTTAAATTACTGATATATGTTGCTTCTTTAATCATCTAAACAATCCTTTAACGAAAAAATTACCAACCACACGGCTGGTAGTAGAAAATTTATTTTCAAAGTATTGTATCACATTTTAGTAGAAAATGTAATAGGTAATTCATTAACAAACGTTATGTATATAATTAAAATCCGGTCAATGACGAAAAGTCACCACCCGGATTTTAATTATTAATTTTCAACACTATCAATATGTTTATCTTTTTTCTCTAAATGTTCATCTAATGTTTTAGAGAAATAGTTTTTCCCGTCTTTATCTGCTAAGAAGTATAAATAATCCGTTTTCGCCGGGTTTAATACACTTTCCATAGACGCAGTACCGCTCGTTGCAATCGGTCCAGGTGGTAATCCTGTGTGAATGTACGTATTATAAGGGGAGTCCACTTTTAAGTCTGCTTCATAAGTTACTGCTTTATGCTTTCCAAGTGCATATAGTACAGTTGGATCTGTCTGCAGAGGCATTTCTGGATTTTCACCCATACGATTAATAAATACTGATGCAATTTTCGCACGGTCTGTTAATCCTGTCGCTTCACGCTCCACAAGAGAACTGAATGTTAAAAATTCATGGAAAGTAAGTTTCCTTTCTTTGCCTGCTTCAGTAATAATAATACCGCCATACTTATCCCATAAAGGAAAGGCATTATGCTCCATGGCAGTAAGCATCTTGTCAACAACTTGTTCAACCGTTGGGTTCTCTTCAGTAAAATCATACGTAGCCGGGAATAAATAACCTTCTAGAGGGGACTTGATATCTTTAGCTAATACTTCATCTGTAACTAACTTCGGATGCTTCTGCATCATCTTTTTAACAAAAGTTTTATCATTTACAGTCTTCATAAATTCTTCCTTAGAGATATCCGTCTTCTTAGATACGATATCAGCAATTTGATCCATCGTCATCCCTTCAGGCACATTCATCTTGAATAGTACAGGTAGATATACTTCACCTTTTTGTAAGCTCTTTGCGATTTGATCATAAGTCATTGAGGGTGAGAATTCATAATTCCCTGCCTGGAAGTTAGAAATATTATTAAACTTTAAATAATATTTGAACATCTTACTATTCTTAATGATTTTCTTTTTCTCTAACTTTTCTCCAATCATCGTTGCCGTTTCACCTGGAAGCACTTCAACTTTCGTTACCGTCTTATTTCCTGGATCCAGTGGCTTTTGACTTGCATTAAAATATATAAAGCCTGCAATACCTAATACAACAGCGCCTAATAAAATAATACCAATGATAATAGAAGAAAGAAGTTTAGAGAACGTCTTTGAATCTCTAATTTCTTTGTTCCTGTTTGTCATCACAGTCTCCTTCTATTATTCTCCATCAAAGTTCGTATTTACAACTTCTTCAATCATATCCCACTCTTCATCTGTTTCAACTGGTAGTAATTTACCACCTTCACCGTCTTCACTAGGCTCATTAATCATAGGAATTAATTCAATTTCTTCTTCCTCATCTGCGCCTTCTTCAGCTAAGATAATGTATGTCTTCTCAAATTCAGGGTGATAGAATTCTAATAGTTTACGGTATAATACTTCGTTACCTTCTTCATCAAATAATGTTAATAGCTCTTCTTCGTTATTAATATCTAATGTTCCTTGGTTTAATTCATTGTTTTCTGTCATGTTTATCATCCTTTTCTATTTAGAGTTAAGATAACCTTGCAGTATAAATACTGCTGCCATCTTGTCGATTACTTGCTTACGTTTCTTACGTGATACATCGGCTTCAAGCAAACTACGCTCAGCACCAACTGTAGAAAGTCGCTCATCCCACATGATGATATCAAGTTCAGGACAACTTGACTTTAACATTTCACTAAAGTGCAGTGATGCCTCTCCACTTGGACCAATCGTGTTATTCATATTTTTAGGGAGTCCGATTACCGCCGTAGTTACATTATTTGTTTCTATTATTTCTTTAAGTGCTTCAATTCCATAATCTTCATTCGCTTCATCGATACGGAGTGTTGTTAAACCTTGAGCAGTCCATCCCATAGCATCACTAAGAGCGACACCTATAGTCTTTGAGCCGACGTCTAGTCCTATTGATTTATGCATTGGTTTTCTCTGAATTGATATAACTTGATACAAGTTGTTCCATAATTTCGTCACGGTCTAATCTGCGAATTTGATTACGTGCATCATTATGTCTAGGAATATAGGCTGGATCACCCGATAATAAATAGCCAACAATCTGATTAATCGGGTTATATCCGCGCTCTTCCAGCGTATTGTAGACATTTAATAATACGGTGCGAACTTCTTCTTTGGGTAAGTCTTCGATGTTAAATTTCATCGTCTTGTCAAATTCCACTTGAAACACTCCTTTTAGTATGACCTGATACACATTCATCATACTATAGATAACATTTTAATTACAATTGATTAATGTAACTATTAACGAATTGTAATGCTTTCGTAACGTCTTTAGGGTTCGGCGCTCCGCCTTGAGCTGAATCTGGGCGTCCGCCACCTTTACCTTCAGTTTCCTGTGCCACTGCTTTAATTAAGTCTCCTGCTTTAACTTTATCCGTTAAAGCCTTAGGAACGCTCGCCATGTAGCTTAATTTATCTGTTGCAGCGACTAGGAAGATGACTGCATCTTGTACTTTCGATTTATAGTCATCCATAAGTTCTCGTAACATTTTAGCGTCTTGTACTTCTACTTCAGTACTTAACACTTTTATGCCATTGATTTCTTTAATATTATCTGAGATATCACCCATCTTTAAAGCAGAGATTTCTTTATTCAACTGAACAATTTGTTTTTCTTGCTCTTTCATCACTGAAGTTATCTCATTTACTTTTTCAGTTAACTGTTCTTTAGCTTTTACTTTTACAACTGGCAATAACGTATCTACTGTATCCACAAACTCAGATAAGTAATTAAATGCTGCTTTACTTGTAACAGCTTCAATACGGCGAACACCTGCGCCTGTTCCAGATTCGGATACAATCTTGAACAATCCAATTTCACCTGTATTACGGACATGGACACCTCCACATAGTTCGATAGAATAATCACTCATTTCAACAACACGTACAATGTCCCCATACTTTTCACCGAACAATGCCATCGCACCTTTTGTCTTTGCTTCATTAATCGGCATCTCGTTGATTTCCACATGTATGTTCTGCCAAATTTTTTCATTAACAATTTGTTCAACTTTTGCAATTTCTTCTTTTGTAACAGGTCCGAAGTGCGAGAAGTCAAAACGTAAACGCTCAGGCGTAACTAAAGATCCTGCCTGATTAACGTGTGTGCCTAACACATCTTTTAAGGCTTGATGCATTAAATGTGTTGCACTGTGGTTTTTAATGACGAATGTTCTGAATTCTGCATTCACCGCTGCTTTCACTGCAGATTTCGTTACTTTACCAAAACGCACTGTACCTGTGTGTAAGTTTTGACCGTTCGGTGCTTTCGTAACCTCTGTCACTTCAATTTCAAAACCTTCACCTGTAACAATACCATTATCTGCAACTTGTCCACCACTTACAGCATAAAATGGCGTTTCTGCCATGACGAACTGCACATCAGAACGGTCGTCTGCTTCTTCTACTTCAACACCATCCTGTAATAATGCAGTAATGACAGTATCCGTCGTTAATGTATCGTAACCGACAAACTTACTGTCAACTTTAATATTCGATAACACCTCATTTTGTACTTGCATACTTTGTGTCTTCTGACGTGCTTCGCGGGCACGTGTACGCTGGGCTTCCATCGCCACTTCAAAACCTTCATGATCAACTTTCACGCCTGCCTCTTCAGCAAGCTCTTCCGTTAATTCAACAGGGAAACCGAATGTATCATACAGTTTGAAGACATCTTCACCCTTTAAGACATTGTCAGAAGCTTTAGCACTATCTTTAAGTGCATTGAACTGCACTAAACCTTCTTCTAAAGTTTCATGGAAACGATCTTCTTCAGATTTCACGACTTTCTTGATAAAATTCTTATTCTTATCAACATCAGGATAATATGGTTTCATAATGCTAGCTACAATGTCAACAAGCTCGTACATGAACGGTTTATTAATATCAATCTTCTGTGCAAAACGCACCGCACGACGTAATAAACGACGTAACACATAGCCTCGACCTTCATTTGAAGGCAATGCACCATCTCCTATAGCAAAGCTTACCGTACGAATATGATCAGCGATGACTTTGAATGCAACATCATCTTCTTTATTATCGCGATATTTACGCCCTGAAATTTGTTCTGTTGCTTCGATAATCGGCATAAATAAATCTGTATCATAGTTTGTCGGAACATCTTGAGAAATAGACGCCATACGCTCTAATCCCATCCCAGTATCTATATTCTGCTTTGGAAGCGGAGAATACGTATGATCTGGATTATGATTGAATTCAGAAAATACTAAGTTCCATACTTCTAGATAACGCTCATTCTCTCCACCCGGATACATTTCTTCAGCTGGATCATCTTGACCATAGCTTTCTCCACGATCATAGAAGATTTCAGTATTTGGTCCACTTGGTCCTTCACCGATATCCCAGAAATTACCTTCAATACGTGTGATATGGTCATCTGTTAATCCGATATCATTGACCCATAAATCATATGCTTCTGTATCTTCCGGATGAATCGTTACATATAACTTTTTAGGTTCAATGGCCATCCATCGCTCGCTCGTTAAGAATTCCCATGCAAATTCAATCGCTTCTTTCTTAAAATAATCCCCAATCGAGAAGTTCCCGAGCATCTCAAAAAATGTATGGTGACGTGCAGTGAATCCAACATTCTCAATATCATTCGTACGAATCGATTTTTGTGCGTTCGTAATTCTTGGATTACGTGGAATCACACGTCCATCGAAGTATTTCTTAAGGGTCGCAACACCCGAATTAATCCATAATAATGTATCGTCATCAATTGGCACTAATGGTGCTGATGGTTCAATCATATGACCTTTCTCTACAAAGAAATCTAAATACATCTGTCTTATTTCTGCAGCTGTTAAACGTTTCATCTTATCTTCTCCTCTAGTTAAAAAAATACACGCTCTCCCTAAAAAAGGGACGAACGTGTTCGCGGTACCACCCTAGTTATGACAAAGTCATCACTCATTCGTTATTCACTTACAACTATTAAAGTAGCTTCAGCAGACGTACATCATATCTCTCACCAGCCGATATGTCTCTATAAAAGTACGGTTTGCTTACTCACCTTTAAAGTATATTGAATTACATAAATTATAAAAAAATAAGCAGTAATCGTCAACTTATAAAATCATATGGTGTAATGCCTTCCATGTTGATCATCGGATCAACGAGATGCATATTGTCTTCTGTCATCTCACCAACATTGAATGGCAATATGTTTCCATCTGAATTAACATGCTGTGTATCATCCGCTTCATCTGTCTTAAAATATTCGATAAGGAACTGATAGAAGCTTGTAAACCTTGCGTTACCGATACGCTTTATCCCTTCATTAAAAGCCTGTATATCTCCACAAAAAATAAGTGATTGTTTCGCACGCGTTAATCCGGTATATAGTATATTCTTCTGCAGCATTCTGTAGTACTGATTGACAACCGGCATGATTACTATCGGAAATTCCGAACCTTGAGACTTATGAATAGAACAGCAGTATGCATGCGTAACTTCCATTAAATCTGCTTTCGTATACGTTACTTCACTACCATCATAGTCAACAATCACAACATCTTTGTTTAATGCATTCTCAGCTGCCATAAAGATGCCGATAACTTCTCCGATATCACCATTAAATACGTTATCTTCAGGTCGATTGACAAGCTGCAGAACCTTATCACCCGTTCTGAAACAAACATCTCCAAACTGCAGTTCACGCTTGTTTTCATCACTTGGATTCAATATTTCCTGCAGCACTTTGTTCAGCGCACGTATACCTGCTGGTCCTCTATATATCGGTACGAGTACTTGTATGTCACGCATATCATACCCTTTACTCACAGCACTACGCACAATTTTCTCAATCACATCTGGTATTTGATTGCTTGAGCACGGGATAAAGCTTCTATCGTTATAGCGTTTCGTAATATCAAATGGTTCATTACGCTTAATTTGGTGTGCAAGTTCAACGATTGATGAACCTTCCTGCTGCCTGTACACTTCGTTCAACTCAATCTGAGGCATAATTTGTGCATCTATCATATCCTTAAATACTTGCCCCGGACCGACCGATGGGAGCTGGTCCTGGTCACCGACAAATATAATCTGGGCATCGTTTGGTACAGCCTTCATCAATTGAAACATGAGCCACGTATCAACCATTGACATTTCATCAATAATGACCAGTTTCGCTGTAATTTCGGTTTCCAGCACATCGTCCGGTTTATTTTCTTTCGTCCATCCAATTAACCTGTGTATCGTCGTCGCTTCAAGTCCTGTCGATTCCTGAAGACGCTTCGATGCACGACCAGTTGGTGCTGCGACGACAATAGGATAGTCCTGTCCGTCGTAGTCATCATAATCGAGACTTAAGCCATGCAGCTCGGCATATAAATTCACAATACCACGCACTACCGTTGTCTTTCCTGTACCAGGACCCCCCGTTAGAATCATCAGCTTAGCGTTCATCGCCGTAACAAGTGCATCTTTCTGACGTTCTGCATAGCTGACTTCAAACAAGGTTTCCAGATCCCCAATTGCCATCAACACTTCTGACTGTTCGAATTGTTTCACCTGATCCTTATGATTCATTAATCGATGCAATATTTGTACAGCTTTTGTTTCAGAATAGAATAGACTCGGGATATAGATGTTCTTCTCATGTTCAACGAGCTTATGTTCCTCTGTCAGTTCAGTGAGTGCGATAACGAGACGATCAGGATTGACTTTACTGCCATTTTTCGTCAGTAGATTGAAGCTTGTTTCAAGTAATACCTGGTCTGGAATATATGTATGTCCATTCTGGTTAGAGGCTTGTTCTATCGTAAACACGAGCGCTGCTTTCAGACGTTCTGGGTGATTGTTATCGATACCGAGTTTCCCTGCCAGTTCATCCGCCTTATTAAATCCGATACCTTCAATATCCATCACGAGTTGATACGGGGATTCATTAATCACCTTTAGCGTATCGTCCTTATAGAACTGATAAATCTTCATCGCAAGCTGTGGCCCGAAACCAAATTCATTCAGTCGAATCATAATCTTCTCGATTGCCTGATTATCATGAATCGTACTATAGATTAATTCTTTCTTCTCATCTGATAACTTCGGCACCTGGTCAAGACTACTTTTATCATCAAGAATAATGTTCAGTGCATCTTCACCAAGTACTTCTACAATCGTTCTCGCTGTTTTCTTACCGACTCCTTTAAACAGATCACTTGATAGATAATGAATAATACCGTCACGCGACTGTGGCATATCCTTCTCGAATTTATCCGCCTGTAGCTGCTTTCCGTACTTCGGATGCGTTACAATCTTACCGGTAAAAGTATATGTATCACCTTCAGCAATTTGCGGAAGGTATCCTGTAATCGTAGCATCATCATCGAAATCTTCATTTGATTCAATCACTTCAGCTTTCAGCACAGTATAGAAATTATCATTGTTATAAAATAATATTCTCGTTATTGTCCCTTTTACAAAGGATTGCTCAAACAAAGTCATATTTTCCAATGCTACTCCTCCTTAAGTAATTCGAATTGCTTAACAGCGTGACCAGCAAGCATATGATCCGGACTCACCATTAACACACGCTTAAACCCTTCAATCGCTTTATCTGCATCTTCATCAATCATATATTGTGCAAGCGTTAAATTATATAACGCATCCGCATGAGACGCGTCCTGATCCATTACACGCTGTAGCATCTCGACAGCGTCACCATACATACTAAGTTGACACATCACGAGACCATATTGGAATGCAATCTCAATATCTGCATCATTTAGCTCATGTGCACGCATCAAATACGGCAATGCGCTACTCATCTCACCTAGATTAACGAACGACATACCGAGCATATAATACGTATCCGCATCCTGCAGCTCATACGCTATCGCCTTCTGATACAACTTCACCGCTTCATCAAATCGTTCAGCATTATAATAAATATTGGCTAAGCCGTAATAAGCGCCACCATGCTCAGGATTAACAGTGATCGCCTTCTGGAAGAAACGCTCTGCCTCTTCAAGCTTACCTGTATCAAACAAGATCGTACCAACATTAATATAGTGCGTCACCTCTTCAGGCTCAGACTCAATTGCTTCAAATAATAACTTTAACGCCGCTTCATACTTTTTATTCTTAATTAATTCCATTAACTGATTATCATCCATTGTATAACCTCCAAATACTACTATTATATCAAACTATAAAAAAAGAAGACAAATTGTCTTCTAATTCTGTACTACATATTCTAACTGTCCTGACGTCTTATATACATCGTCAATTGTTGCACCGCCGAGACACACTTCTCCGTCATAAAACACAACAGCTTGACCCGGTGTAATTGCACGCACAGGTTCTGCATACGTTACCTTAATTGTGTTATCATCAATTTTTTCAACTGTAACTTTCGTATCTTTCTGACGATATCTGAACTTCGCAGTACATTCAAGTGGCGTCGTTAAATCAACAGGATTTACAAACGATACATCAGATGCGATTAAATAATCACTGTATAACGCATCATGATCAAATCCCTGCTCAACATATAAAACGTTATCCTTCAAGTTTTTACCTACGACAAACCAAGGATCTCCGTCTCCACCGATACCTAATCCGTGTCGCTGTCCAATCGTATAGTACATTAAACCGCTATGTGTGCCCATCGGTTTACCATCCAACGTCTGCATTTCACCGTTTTGTGCTGGTAAATATCCACTTAAAAATTCTTTAAAGTTTCGCTCACCGATGAAACATATGCCCGTAGAATCTTTTTTCTTTGCTGTCGCTAAATCATGTTTCAAAGCAATTTCACGCACTTCAGGCTTTTGCAGATGTCCAAGTGGAAACATCACACGTGAGAGTTGTTCTTGCGTTAACTGGTTTAAGAAATATGTCTGATCTTTATTGTTATCGACGCCGCGCAACATTTCTACACCGTCTTCTGTATGTCTTACTTGCGCATAATGACCGGTTGCAACATAATCCGCACCAAGTTTCACTGCGTGCTCAAGAAATGCTTTAAACTTAATCTCTTTGTTACACATCACGTCAGGATTTGGTGTACGTCCCTTTTTATATTCATCTAAGAAATACGTAAACACTTTGTCCCAATATTCCTGTTCAAAGTTCACTGCGTAATACGGTATGCCGATCTGGTTACATACACGAATCACATCTTCATAATCTTCAGTCGCTGTACATACACCAAATTCGTCCGTATCATCCCAGTTCTTCATAAAAATACCGATAACGTCATACCCTTGTTCTTTCAGCAGTAAAGCTGTAACAGAACTGTCAACGCCACCACTCATTCCTACTACCACTTTTGTTTTACTGTTATCCATGTTATCAATCCTTAATTATTATATATTTCCTGTATACTTTGTGCGATAAATTCAATTTCTTCTTCTGTCATTGTGTACGAGAAGCTAAAGCGAACGGACTGCTTCGTACGCTTATCCTCACCATACATTGCTGTGAGGACATGTGATGGTTCGATACTGCCTGCTGTGCACGCTGAACCGCTTGATACATATACACCAGCCATATCAAGACGCGTTAACATAATCTCTACATCACTAAACGGAAAGTAAAGATTAAGAATGTGAGGTAACTGATTGTTCAAGTCGCCATTTACTTCGAATGGAATATCACGTTCAGTTAATGCATTAATAAAGTGCATCTTTAAATTAACAAGTTTCACATTGCGTTCTGTCATGTTTTCATGTGCTTCTTTAATCGCCTGTGTCATCCCAAGAATATAAGGGATATTCTCCGTTCCTGCACGACGCTTCGTCTCCTGAGACCCTCCAAGCTGCTGATATTCTAAATCCACACCTTGTTTAACATAGAGTAAACCAACACCTTTAGGTCCATATAATTTATGAGCAGTTAAAGTGAACAAATCTATGTTCAATGCACGAAAATCGAGTGGCATATGACCGACTGCCTGTACGCCATCCGTGTGAAATAATGCCTGATGCCCATATAATAGTTCACCTATTTCATCAATCGGCTGTATCGCGCCGACTTCATTATTGCCGGTCATGATTGAGACGAGTATTGTATCGCTTCTTAACGCATGCTTCAGATCTTCAATATTAATCACACCATGACGATCGACCGGTAAGTACGTCACTTCAAATCCTTCTTGCTCTAACTTATTGAAGACATGCAGTACAGCGTGATGTTCAACTTGAGAAGTAATAACATGCTTCCCCTTATGCTGATGACGATATGCCGCTCCTTTTATTGCTGTATTATTTGATTCAGTAGCGCCACTCGTAAAGATAATCTCTTTCGCATCGACATTAAATTCACGTGCGATATTTCGACGTGCATCATCTAACAATTTTCGTGCTTCACGACCTACTGTGTGAATACTTGATGCATTACCAAATTGTTGAGTAATCCCATCATATATCACTTGTGCTACAGTTGGTGATACATGCGTCGTCGCAGCATAATCTGCATAAACTTTCATATTGAACATCCTTTCTATTTTTTCAATAACTTATATTAACACCCTTTCTATAAAAAAACTATAAGAACAGCTTCATTGTATAAAATATATCACTTAAAGCAAATTATTATTCATTGTTTCTGACGAAGTGTTAAAATAGCGATACATGAGAGAGTATTAGGAGGAATAACATTGGCAAATATTAAAGTACCTGTTTCAATATTAAATTTAGCACCTGTTAGAAAAGGTTCAACAAATAAAGAAGCAGTAGAACAAATGACAGCACTCGCGCAACTCGCTGAAGAACTCGATTACAGAAGATATTGGATAGCAGAGCATCACAATACACCGAACTTAGTAAGTTCTGCAACGAGCATATTAATCGGTCACGTATTACAACATACGCAGACAATCGAAGTTGGTTCTGGTGGTATTATGCTTCCAAACCACGCACCACTTGTTGTTGCCGAACAGTTCGGAACCCTCGCAACAATCTATCCGAACCGTGTAAGTCTAGGATTAGGACGTGCACCTGGAACAGATATGATGACTGCAAGTGCATTAAGACGTGATAGACACGACAGTGTCTACACATTTCCTGATGAAGTGAAAGACTTATTGCAATACTTTGGACCAGAAGAAAAACAAGGCTACGTCAAAGCATATCCAGGTGCAGATACGAACGTTCCTATCTATATATTAGGATCTTCAACAGATTCTGCACATCTAGCAGCGCGATTAGGTCTCCCTTATGCTTTCGCATCACACTTTGCACCAGAACAGATGAAAGAAGCCATTCAGATATACAGAAATTTATTTACACCTTCTGAATATTTGAAAGAACCATATGTTATGGTCGGAACAAATGTTATCATCGGAGAAACAGACGAAGAAGCAGAATACCTGGCAACAACGATGCACCAGATGTTCTTAAGCATTATCCGAAATACACGCATTCCGATGCAGCCACCTGTAGAAAATATGGATGCACTGTGGAGTCCGCAAGAGAAATTGATGGCCATGTCACGCACAGCGACTGGATTTATCGGTTCTGAAGAGACAGTGAAAGCACAGCTGGAAGCATTTCAAGAAGAATTTAATGTAGATGAGTTTATCGCTGTAAGTTATATATATGATATTGATAAACAGCATGAAAGCTATCGTAAGTTTAAAGCACTAACATCATAATTTAAAACTCCCGGATCATAGATCTGGGAGTTTTTTAGTGTTATATGTGGGGGTGATGTTTTGGGTGGTCGCCCTGACACTTGTAGGTGGCGAACTTTCACGATGTTCGGCATCTAGTCCTTCCAGGTGGTCGCCCTGACACTTGTAGGTGGCGAACTTTCACGATGTTCGGCATCTAGTCCTTCCAGGTGGTCGCCCTGACACTTGTAGGTGGCGAACTTTCACGATGTTCGGCATCTAGTCCTTCCAGTTGGTCGCCCTGACGCTTGTAGGTGGCGAACTTTCACGATGTCCGGCACCTAGACCTTCTAGGTAGCCGTCCTGACGCTTGTAGGTGGCGAACTTTCACGATGTTCGGCATCTAGTCCTTCCAGGTAGCCGTCCTGACGCTTGTAGGTGACGAACTTTCACGATGTTCGGCACCTAGACCTTCCAGGTGGTCGCCCTAAAGCTTGTAGGTGACGAACTTTCACGACATTCGCCATCTACTCCCTATCACAACATAGAATCAAACATTACAAAACATTATATATAGAACATATACCCTTCTATCGGACTGCTTTCTTTATAATGCATTAAGTCATACAATGTCGTTTCATCAAGGACTTTCTTCACCGCATCACGAATATCAATCCATAACTGTTTCTGTGCTGGCGGTTCATCTTCAATGCCCTCAACTGGTGTAATCGGTCCTTCTAACAAACGAATAATTTCACTCGTTGTCACTTCTTTCGGATGTTTCATCAACTTATAACCACCACGTGCACCACGTACACTTTTAATGAGTCCTGCATTTCTAAGTGGTCCAACAAGTTGTTCTAAATATAAGTCACTTAAATGATTTTCTTCTGCAATCGTTTTTAAGGATACAGTTTCACCTTTATCATATC
This sequence comes from Macrococcus psychrotolerans, assembly GCF_038095555.1. Lineage (NCBI taxonomy): Bacteria > Bacillati > Bacillota > Bacilli > Caryophanales > Staphylococcaceae > Macrococcus > Macrococcus psychrotolerans. Next base: position 1,290,577 of record NZ_CP124591.1, read on the forward strand.
GTTTCGCGAGCGATATCATTAACGTTAAACCATATCTTCCTTTAGTTGATATTTTCATTATATAGATGCTCCTTTTCAATAAATCAATTTTATCACATTTTTATGTAAAATAAGGTACACTTTATATGAAAAGGGGAGGATTTTTTGGAACCATTAGCATATAGAATGAGACCGAATACGATTGATGATATCATCGGACAGGCACATCTCGTCGGTCCCCGTGGCATTATTAGACGTATGGTTGAGTCGAAACGTTTATCCTCAATGATATTATATGGACCTCCCGGCATTGGCAAGACAAGTATCGCACAAGCCATCGCTGGAAGTACAAATGTTAAATTCAGACAATTAAATGCTGTAACAAATACTAAGAAAGATATGCAGCTCATCGCTGAAGAGGCAAAGATGAGCGGTCAAGTCATATTATTACTGGATGAAATTCATCGACTCGATAAAGGAAAACAAGATTTCTTGCTGCCGCATCTAGAAAAGGGCAGTATTATACTGATTGGTGCAACGACGAGCAATCCATATCATGCTATTAATCCTGCCATTCGTAGCAGGACACAAATTTTCGAACTGTACCCACACGGTGATAAAGAAGTAAAGCAGGCGCTGACGCGTGCTTTAAATGATGATGTGAATGGGTATGGTAAAAAAGATGTTCAAATTGATGATGATGCAGTTTCCCACTTTGTCCAAAGTGCTGCCGGGGATATCAGAACTGCACTCAATGCACTGGAACTTTCAATTTTATCTGCACAGGATGACCCTGTTCATATTACTTTACAGGATGCGAAAGATTGTCTGCAGAAACCGAGTTTTAATTTCGATGCAGATGGGGATATGCATTACGATATAATGAGTGCATTTCAGAAATCCATTCGTGGTAGTGATGTTGATGCAAGTCTCCATTATCTAGCACGCCTGATTGAAGGTGGAGACTTACCGACAATTGCGAGACGTCTGCTCGTTATCAGCTATGAAGACGTTGGACTTGCCTCACCAGGTCTTTGGTGCAAGAACCCTCGCTGCGATAGAATCTGCAGAACGTCTAGGCTTTCCGGAAGCACGTATCCCACTCGCACAAGCTGTGATTGAATTATGTTTAAGTCCAAAATCAAACTCTGGTATCAGTGCGATCGATCACGCACTAAAAGATGTTAAGAGCGGTAAAGTCGGTGCGATACCAAAACATTTGAAGGATGCACATTATCAAGGTGCCAAAGACTTAGGAAATGGTGTTGATTATAAATATCCACACAGCTTTGAAAGTGGCTATGTCGTGCAGCAGTATTTACCTGATACATTAAAGCATAAGCACTATTACGAACCAAAAGCAACGAGTAAGTCAGAGCAGCAGTTCAAACAGATTTATGACAATATAAAACGACAAAAGCGTTAATCGCTTTTGTCGTTTTGATTTAGTTTGCTACATCTCGTTTCTTAAATATAACAGCAGTTACGATAATTACAATGAGTAGTGCAACAATGTTGTAAATTAAACTGTAAGTAAACGTCATATCGTCTACAGGTAGTGGTGCAATATTATCAACATTATATTGATTCAGTCCCCAGTTCGCCGGCCATAAAAACTTTACAAGTTCAGTTTTACTTTGTAAGAACATGACAGCGATATCTCCGAAGAACATTAACGTAAATGCGATACCGATACTTAATGAAGTATTTCTGAACAGTACGGATAAACTAAATGCAATAACTGCAAATATAACAACGTACATATAGTCATTTGCAAAATGTCTCATCAGTAATGGCATGAATTCTACCATTTTATACTTCATCTCTTCACCACTCTGTACAGCAATCTTACTTGTTGGATTCATTTGAGATGTTATAAGACTAATGATAAGCTTCACGACATAACCAAATAACAGGAATAAAAACGATGCAATAAATGCAAATATTAATTTAGATGCAAATATTTTAAGTCGTGATGCTGGGCGTATTAATAACAGTTTAATCGTCCCTTGCTGATATTCACGCGACATTAATCCGCTACACATAACTGTAATCATTATCGCGATTAATGGGATAAAACCATTGATACCGAGCATATCACCATATACATCATTACCAGCAGGTGGCTGAACATCTTTTTTCAAGTAGAATGACAACTCAGAAATACGACTTTCATACGTCGCAAGTTTATTATAATCTACTACTTCTCTATCTTTTTCTTTCTTTTTATTAATTTTTGCAAGTTCCGTCTGCATATCCTTAATATCTTTTTTTACTTCAGTTTTCCAGTTATCACCATACGTTTTATGGTCATACTTCGTTGAACCAAACTGCATCGTTAGTAAACTAGGCAGCAACATAAATAAAATGATTAACCCGAGCATGATCCATGTTCCAAGTCGATTGAAATATTTAATCCATTCGTTATAAACCAGCTTACCCAATGTGCACACCTCCGTCATTCGTAATATTCATAAAGCGATCTTCAAGTGATACTTTTTCTTTCGTAACACTATATATATCAATATCATCCTTTACGATATTACGTATCAATTCCGGTATATCTTTACTTGCGGTATCGATTGTAAACGTATCACCTTCTTGATGATACTGTTTACCAATACGCTGGAAAAATGCCTGCGCACGTTCAGAAGGATATAAGTCTAACGTATGTTTAACAATAGTGTCTGATGTTACAACTTTATTGACTTCTTCAATTTGTACCATCTTACCATTTTTAATAATACCGAAACGGTCACACATCAGCTCCATCTCACTCATTAAATGGCTTGATACGATTACTGACATATTTTCTTCTTTAGCGAGTTTCTTTATGTAGTCACGAATTTCACGAATTCCGGCCGGATCTAATCCGTTTGTCGGTTCGTCTAAAATTAAAATTTTCGGTTTATGTAAGAGCGCCTGTGCCAGACCTAAACGTTGACGCATACCTAGTGAATACTTCTTCACTTTATCTTTTATACGTGGCTGGAGCCCTACAAGCTTCACAACGCGATCGATATCAGCTTTCGTTATTCCTTTTTGCATACGTGCAAACTGCTTTAAGTTTTCATATCCAGATAAAAATGGATAAAGCTCAGGATTTTCTACAATTGCACCGATATCTTTCATTATTTCTGAACGATTGTGCACGACAGACTTTCCAAGTACTTTAATGTCACCTTCTGTTGGTGTTGTAAGACCTACAATCATACGGATTGTCGTCGTTTTACCTGCACCGTTCGGACCGAGGAAGCCAAATACTTCTCCTTTATTTACGGTGAAGTTCAGATCTTTAATAATTTCTTTCTTACCAATCTTTTTGTGAAGATTAGTGACTTCAAGACTATATTGCTGACTTTCCATGATACACCTCCATCATTTTTACCACTTAATTGTACTATAGTTATCCATTTAATGCTAAAATTACTAGTAAAATGACATTAAAAAACAGCAACCTCAATTGCTGTTTTGTTTATCTTTCACACGTGTCACAGGAAAATCCTTCAAAATATCATTTACCACATAGCTCGCACAAATTAATCCGACAACACTTGGTACAAAAGCATTAGAAGACGGGGGCATCTGCGCTTTACGAATCGGAGCATCAGGGTTGCCGACATACGATTTCACATCGTCACGTATTACAATCGGACTTTCATCAGAGAAAACAACAGGGATGCCTTTATAAATCTTCTCTTTACGCAGCTTTGTGCGAATTACTTTCGCCATAGGATCTGTATGTGTCTTCGAGATATCTGCAATCTGGAAACGCGTCGGATCCGTTTTGTTTGCCGCACCCATACTCGAAATAATTTTTATGTTACGCTTTAGACATTCTTTCATTAAATGAATTTTATACATGATTGTATCTGATGCGTCTACAACATAATCAATGTCATATTCGAATATCTCTTCATACGTTTCGTCTGTATAGAACATATGCAGAGAAGTCACCTTACATTCAGGATTGATTAATTTTATACGCTCTTCCATTAATGTTACTTTAGATTGTCCCACAGTTGTCGTCAGTGCATGAATTTGACGGTTTACATTCGTTATATCGACGTCATCTTTATCAATCAAGATAATATGACCAATATTGGTACGTGCAAGCGCTTCAGCAGCGAAAGAACCTACCCCTCCAACACCTAAGATCATTACCGTCTTTTTATTTAATGCATCTAATCCTTCTTTTCCATATGCAAGTTCATTTCTTGAAAATTGATGTTTCATTATGTTCTCCATTCTTCTTTCATTATATGTATATCCTACCATATAACTCGAATATGTGAACATAAAAAGACGAAGGACATAAGTCCTTCGCCAATACGATAGTATCCAACTGAGCCGTCATTGTATAGTTGATCATTTTGGCCTGATAAATTCAGGTGGGTGCCCTGTTTCTTATTCAGCAAGTCCTCCATTAGAGGCGTGTGCATCGTAAGAAAACCTATTAGGCTCCCTGATCATAAAGTGTTAGGTCAAAATATAAAAACTAATGTCGTACTCTTCAGACACCTATCTTATGTCTTTATAATATCATATATTTCATATAATGCAAATAAAAAACTTTCTATTTTTCTGAATTTTCAATATTTAACTGGATATGAAGTTCTTCTAATTGCTTGTCGTCCACTTTACTTGGTGCATCTGTCAATAAACAAGTTGCACTTGCAGTTTTCGGGAATGCGATTACGTCACGTAAGTTTGAGCGGCCTGATAATAACATTACCATACGGTCTAATCCTAGAGCGATACCGCCATGTGGTGGCGCACCGTACTTAAATGCATCCATTAAGAATCCAAACTGTTCCTGTGCTTCTTCTTCACTGAATCCTAATGCCTCGAACATCTCCTGCTGCATCTCCTGATCATGTATACGGATTGATCCACCACCGAGCTCATAACCATTTAATACGACGTCATATGCATTCGCCTGTACTTTTTCTTTGTCCGTTTTCAATAATTCTCTATGCTCTTTTTTCGGTGCTGTGAATGGATGGTGTGCTGCGAAGTAGCGATCTAGCTCCTCGTCATATTCAAATAACGGCCAGTCTGTCACCCACAAGAAGTTAAATTTATTATCGTCAATTAAGCCAAGTTCCTTACCAAGCTTATTACGTAAGTTTGCGAGACTCGCATTGACAACACTCCACTTATCAGCAACAAATAATATTAAGTCACCCGTCTCTGCATTTGTCACATCTAATAATTCTGATGCATGACTTTCTTCAAAGAATTTCGCGATCGGTCCGTTTAATCCATCTTCAGTCACTTTAACCCATGCTAACCCTTTCGCACCATATATCTTTGCATATTCCTGTAACGCACCAATATCTTTACGTGAATATTTATCGCTTGCGCCTTTTACAACGATTGCTTTAACGGCACCACCACTTTCTACCGCACCTTTGAATACTTTAAATTCCATCTTTGAAGCAAGTTCATTTAAAGTCACAAGTTTCATATCAAAACGTGTGTCAGGTTTATCAATTCCGTAATCACGCATCGCTTCTTCATACGTCATACGCGGGAAAGGTGTCACAATATCGATCCCTTTAACATCTTTCATAATACGTTTAAGCATTCCTTCATTCATTGTCATAACATCTTCCTGATCAACAAAGCTCATTTCGATATCAATCTGAGTAAACTCCGGCTGACGGTCTGCACGTAGATCTTCATCACGGAAACACTTAACGATCTGATAATATTTATCAAATCCACCAATCATCAATAACTGTTTAAAGATTTGCGGAGACTGTGGTAATGCATAGAATTCTCCTTCTTGTACACGTGACGGAACAAGATAATCACGTGCACCTTCAGGAGTAGACTTTGTAAGTACAGGTGTTTCAACTTCGTAAAATCCACCTTCATCTAAGTAGTTACGTACAGCACGTGTAATTTGATGACGCATTTTAAATGTGTTCGCTAAAGGTTCACGGCGTAAATCTAGGTAACGATATTTTAAACGCACGTCTTCTGAGCTATCAGTCTCTGCTTCAATCTGGAATGGTGGTGTTTCAGATTTATTAATAATCGTTACATCACTAACCTGAACTTCTACTTTACCTGTTTTAATCTTTGGGTTGATAACAGCTTCATCACGCATCGCTACCTTACCATGAACTTCAATAACATATTCAGAACGGATGGTTTCAGCAACTGCCAATGCTTCTTTTGAGAAGTCCGGGTTAAATACAATCTGTACGACACCTTCACGGTCGCGTAGATCAATAAAGATTAGTCCGCCTAAGTCACGACGTTTTTGTACCCATCCCTTTAAAATAATTTCTTGTCCTATATATGATTCTGTGACTAAGCCACAATAAGTTGTTCTGTTATCCATTCATTATTCTCCTTTAATATATGATGCAATATCCTGTAATTTAATTGTTTCACTTTCACCGGTCTGCATCGCTTTAATTTGTATTTCATTCGTCTCAATTTCGTCGCTTCCGAGTACAACAGTGTATGTTGCGTGAATACGGTCGGCCTGCTTCATCTGACCTTTCATCTTACGTCCGAGATAGTCCATATCAGCACGTATACCTGCATTACGCAGTTCTGCAACAATCTTAACTGCTTCTTTCACAGTTTCAGGCATCGTTACAACAAATATATCTACTGATTCTTCAACATCAAGTTCAATGCCTTCTGCTTCAATCGCAAGCAATAATCGTTCAATACTTAATGCGAATCCGATTCCTGTTTCTTTAGGTCCATCCAGCATTTCCAGTAATCCATTATAACGACCACCACCACAAAGTGTTGTAATCGCTCCGAAACCTTCCGCTTCACTCATCACTTCAAATGCAGTATGCGTATAGTAATCTAGGCCACGCACTAAATTTGCATCCTCGATATATGGAATGTTTAGCAAGTCTAAGTATTGTTTCACTTCTTCATAATAATTTCTTGAATAATCGTTTAAGTACTCAGTAATCTTCGGTGCTGTTTTAACTGCAGGCTGCTCATGGTCAACCTTACAATCCAGGATACGCATCGGATTCGTATGTAATCTGTTTTTACAGTCATTACAGAAATTATCGATATGTGGTTCAAAATGCTCAATGAGCGCCTGTTTATACTCTTCTCTACTATCCATATCACCAATTGAGTTCAGTACAATCTTAATATGCTTCAACCCAAATGATTTGTATATGTTATACACCATATGAATAACTTCTGCATCAATTGCTGGATTTTCACTACCGATTGCTTCAACACCGAACTGTACAAATTGACGATAACGTCCTTTTTGTTTACGTTCGTAGCGGAACATTGGCCCATTATAATAAAGTTTAACCGGTTGATTAGCATCTCCATTCATCTTATTCTCAATATAACTTCTTACAACAGCTGCTGTCCCTTCTGGACGTAATGTTAAACTACGATCCCCTTTATCTTTGAACGTATACATTTCTTTTTGAACGATATCTGTAGAACCTCCAACACCACGCGCGAAGAGATCCGTCGACTCAAACATTGGTGTACGGATTTCCTTATAGTTATAACTTGCTGCAATATTATGCAACTTTGATTCGACATAGCGCCACTTGGCAGTTTCAGCAGGTAGTATATCTTGTGTTCCTCTTGGTATATTAATCATCATTATCCTCCTTAATATAAAAAAGTCCCTTATGCATATGCATAAGGGACGAAATATTCGTGGTGCCACCCAAATTGATATTCAGTAAAGAATATCCTCTTTAGTACATTTAACGCATGCATTACGGCTCTACTTTCATAAAGCAACCTTGCTTATTGTTCACATTGTCATCATTAATCATCTACTTCCAGCAGCTGTAGATGTCTCTTTAAATAATCAATAACAATATATAAGCTCATAACGGTTGATATGGAATTAATATTAGGTTTATATTACTAATTTAACTGTTTAAAGTCAAGTTAATAAGAAAAGTAATTTCTAAGACCGTCTACTATACTCGTCGTCGTAATCTGGCGGTATATTTGGTCGTTCATCATATGTTCATCAGTAGGATTACTTATATATCCAAGTTCTAGCAATACTGCCGGCTGCTTCGTCTGACGTATGACCTGAAAGTTCTCCTGCCTTACACCACGATCAGATAATAACGCTTTTTTCTTAATCGCCATATGCAATGTATCAGCGAGCATTTTTTGTGAGTCTCTATAATAATAGACCGTCAGACCATGTGGTGCTGAACCTTCCAAAGCATCTGCATGAATACTTAAAAATGCATCAGCCTTTCCTTTACGGTCATTCAGCTTAACGTATTCATCAGTTGCGCGCGTCATAATTACATTCGCACCTTCATCCTGTAACTTATCCCTCAGCATGAGACCGGTCTTTAAGGTGATTTCCTTTTCCTTTGTACCATTTCTACTTGATGCACCTTGGTCTGCACCACCATGTCCTGCATCTATGATGATGGTCTTATTTTTTAAAGGGTGTTCCTGATGAACGTGGTCACGTTTAATATTTAAATTCGTGTGCCAACCTGCAATCCATCCTTTTTTCTCATCATTTTGAACGAAGAACCATTTTTTATCCTGCTTCAATATTTTGAAGGACTCACCTTTTTCAACTTTGAAGATTTCAGGATACATCGCACTCGGACCAGTTCTCAGTGAATTGTCTTCAACTAATGACAAACGTTTTGGGTTTTCCTGCTTTGCAATGAAAGCAAACATAATAAGCACAATTAATACCAACAAAGAAAGTGCCAGTAATAGTTTCAATGCTTTTGTCGTCAGTTTTATCTTCGTCATACTAACTTACCATCTTTACTCTCATACATGATGGTAACGGGTCCTTCATTTATCAGTGCAATATCCATCATTTCACCAAAACATCCCTGCACAACCGTCATCCCTTTATTTTTAAGCTGCATATTAAAATAATGGTATAACTGCTCTGCTTTTCGTGGCTGCATAGCTTTAGTAAAGCTTGGACGATTTCCTTTTTTTACATCTGCATACAGTGTAAACTGAGAAATCGACAAAATTTCTCCGTCGATATCCTGAACAGATAAGTTCATCTTACCGCCAGCATCTTCGAAGATTCTAGATTTCACAATTTTATCTGCCAATACATCTGCATCACGTTCTATGCTCTCTTCATGAATACCGACAAGTAGCAGCAACCCTTTTTGAACCGATCCGTAATAATCACCACTCTTCACGGAAGCTTCTTTCACTCTTTGTACTAAAACTCTCATACAACACCTCAGTTTAATGTTCTTGTTACTGTATAGATATCACCAAGCTGCTTAATCTTATCTACGACTTTCATTAATTCTGATACATTTCTAACCATGATACTGATATTGATTTTCGCATTCTTATCAACATCAGATTTACCAGAAACTTGAACGAGTGATACTTTCGTCGCATTTATAGCCTGCAGCACTTCATTAATAAGTCCGAGACGGTCGTAAGCTGTTATCTCGAGGTCAACTTGATACGTCTTATTCTCAGAAGAGGAAACAACCCACTCTACGTCGATTAAACGCTCCGTTTCATTTACAACATTAGGGCATTCCGTGCGATGAACTTTTACGCCATGACCTTTAGTAATGTAGCCGATAATCTCATCCCCAGGAATTGGGTTACAGCATTTTGAAAGCTTTATCAGCATGTTATCCATACCTTCGACATATACACCTGACTCTGTCTGGATATTACCCTTCACGCTTAACTGTTTATTTACTTCCTGAACTTGATTGAGCTTCAGTTCCTTCTCTTTAATTCTTTGTTTCTCTGAAAGCTTATTAAAAACAGCTGATGCAGTTAACCCACCAAAACCAATTGCCGCATATACATCCTCAACACTTTGAAAATTATACTTTTCCACGACGGCCTGAATATTTTCTGCCGTCATAATCTCTTCAACTTGATAACCATTTTCTTTAATTTCAGCTTCTATCATAAATCGACCTTTTTCAACATTGCTAGAACGGTCTTGTTTCTTAAAGAAACTCTTTATCTTACTTTTTGCACTTGCACTTTTAACAATTTTCAGCCAGTCACGACTTGGGCCATAAGAATGTTTTGATGTTCTAATCTCTATAATATCTCCCGTCGATAATTCATAATCAATCGGTACAATCTTACCATTTACCTTTGCGCCAATCATCTTGTTGCCGACTTCACTGTGTACAGCATATGCAAAGTCGATCGGCACTGCACCAATCGGAAGCTCAACAACATCTGATTCTGGGGTAAACACATATACTTTATCACTTTGAAGCTCGTACTTTAATGATTCCATAAAAGCTTCCGCATCTGGTGAAGTAGAATCTGTTTCTTCAATTTCCTGCATCCAGCTCATCTTGCTTAAACTTTTCGCTTCATCTGGGTTAACTAATGACTTTCCTTCTTTATATGCCCAGTGCGCAGCAACCCCATGCTCAGCAATTTCATGCATTTCATGTGTTCGAATCTGGATTTCAAGCGGATCGCCATTCGGTCCTACGACTGTTGTATGAAGTGATTGATACATATTGGGTTTCGGCATCGCGATATAGTCCTTAAAACGACCAGGCATCGGTTTCCATAATGTATGTACAAGTCCAAGAACCGCATAACAATCTTTAATACTATCAACAATAATGCGGATTGCTAATAAATCAAATATCTGATCAAACTGCTTCTTCTGTTTAACCATCTTTCTATAAATGCTGTATATATGTTTCGGTCTCCCTGTGATTTCACCATCAATACCTGTAATCTGCATCTCTTTTTGAATATTGTCGATGGCATTCTCTATATAAGATTCACGTTCACTACGTTTCTTTTTCATAAGATGAACAATTCTAAAATACTGGATACTATCAATATATCTCAGTGAAATATCTTCAAGCTCCCATTTTATCGTATTGATACCAAGACGGTGGGCCAGAGGGGCATAGATTTCTAGCGTTTCTTTTGCGATACGCACCTGCTTTTCGTGGGGCATCGCTTTTAATGTACGCATATTATGTAGTCTATCTGCGAGTTTTACGAGAATAACACGGACATCTTTTGCAATTGCAATAAATAGTTTACGATGATTTTCTGCCTGCTCCTCAGCTTTAGAACGGTACTTTACTTTTTCGAGCTTCGTCACCCCATCAACGATATAGGCAACCTCTTCATTGAACATCTGCTTCAGATCTTCATATGTATAAGGCGTATCCTCAACGACATCGTGCAGGAACCCTGCAACGATTGTAGGTCCGTCTAATTTCATTTCGGCAAGTATACCTGCGACCTGGATAGGATGCATGATATAAGGAAGTCCATTTTTACGAAATTGACCTTCATGTGCCTTTTCTGCCAGCTCATAACTTTTTACTACAAACTGATAATCTTTCTCTGACAAATAGCTTCTTGTCATCTCAAGCACATCATCTTTAGTGTATGGATATTCGTTATTCATCCTATCACCTCCTAAGCTATAATGTATTAATAATACTACAATCTATATATAAAATAAATAATATAAAAAAAGAATAAGTACATACTTATCCTTTTTAAACATAATTATTCTTCTTCATACGCAACGAGCGAAATCACATCATATCCTTTTAACTTGTCCATACCGTTCAAGTATTTAAGATCGATGATAAATGCAATCCCTGCAACGATACCACCAAGAGATTCAACTAGCTTGATTGTCGCTTCAATTGTTCCACCTGTAGCAAGTAGATCATCTGTTATTAGTACACGCTGACCCGGTTTTATTGCATCTTTATGCATTGTAAGTACATTCGTGCCATATTCAAGTTCATATTCATAGCTAATGACTTCACGGGGAAGTTTTCCTTTTTTGCGGACAGGTGCAAAGCCAATATTCATCGCATAGGCAACCGGACACCCAATAATAAATCCACGCGCTTCAGGACCTACAACGATATCAACTTGTTTTTCTTTTGCATATTCCACAATCTGATCCGTTGCATATTTATATGCCGTACCGTTATCCATGATTGTTGTAATATCTTTGAAATTTACGCCTGGTTTTGGCCAGTCTTTAACCTGAGTAATATATTGCTTTAGATCCATAATATGCCTCCTAGGACAATGAGTTATTCGATAAGATAAATTGTTTTAATTCATCGAATGATGAAAACAATAGCTTACTTTCTAATTTTAACTGATTTAATCGTGCTTGATAAGTACTTGAGCTCGATAAATCGACCTTTTTATCAACTTCCTGCTTTTTTATAAGTTGACCTTCTTTAATAATAAGGCCAAGTTCATGATACACATCCAGCATAAACAACAAAGTATCCGGTGACACATTTATTGTCTGTAGTAAATAACTGCCTTCTTTTTCCAGATCAATCTCTGGCTTTATCATGATACATTTATATAGCAGCTTAAATTTTTCTGCTGTCGGCATACCTTCAAAATATAATTGTCTTGGTGTGTGAAATATAAAATAGATTAATGTCGCATCCACACTGTTATACGTATCTAAAAACTTTTCTTCACTATCCGGAAGATCACGGAAGATAACTTTGTCATAACCCGATATCGTTTCGCCATAGTGAAAATAATGTTCATTTAATTTATTTTTACGTGGATGAATAATCAATGCAGCACGCTCGTCCTTTAAAAACTTGTATGAATTTGGGTGTACATTTCTAAAATCAATCATCTGCATAGCGTCCTGCTTTATATGACGCACAATCATCTGAGGCTGAACGTTACCATTCCATTCGTTCAGCTGCAGCGTACCTGCCAATTTCACTTGACTGCCTACTGGAAGTTCTGACATTCTTGCCCCTTCATTCCACATAAGTGCATTCAGGGTGTTTTGAACAGTCATCTTTAGATGTGCCTGGTTCTGTCCAATCTGCTTCACATCTGTTAGTTCAGCATTCATTAATGAGAGTAACGGCGCACTGAAGTCTGTTCCGAACGGTCGAAGTTTATCCATATCATTAATATTCTTCACTGTAATATCTGACATTTCAATAGCAGCATCAATTTCTATTTCCTGAATGATTTCACCATGAATACGTGTATCTAAATAGTCATTCAAAGCTTTTTCGAGCTGTTCAATATTTTCAATGGGCAATGTCATCCCTGCTGCCATATGATGTCCACCAAATTTAGTAATAAGATTTCTCGATGCATCAAGACTGTCATACATCGATACTTGCGCAATACTTCTTGCAGAGCCTTTCGCGTAGCCATTATCATAATCAATGTTCAATACGATTGCGGGTAAATGATACTGCTCCGTAATTCTACTTGCGACAATACCAAGTACACCTTCGTTCCAGCCTTCCTTCGCAACAACGATAAAACGATTGCCCTTCGCAATTTTTTCTTCAACATCTATCAATGCTTGTTCAGTAATTGAGCTTACAATCTCCTTACGTTCAATATTGAACTGATCGACTTGTTCGCTCATCCATTCTGCTTCATCTTCATTATCTATCTGCAGTAATTCGCATGCTAATCGTGCATCATCTAATCTACCGACTGCATTCAGTCTCGGACCTATAATAAATCCGACTGTTTCTTCTGTGATTTCACCATTAAAAGCCGCTTGCTTAAGTAATGCCTTCAAGCCCATCGGTGTATGCACATTTAAGGCTTTAAGTCCACGCTTTACGAGCGCTCGATTCTCACCCGTCAATGATACAAGATCACTGATTGTACCAATCGCAACAAATCCAAGTAAGTGCTCATTCATCTGTTCGTTTAATGCACATGCAAGCTTATAGCTCACCCCAACACCTGCAAGATGATGAAAGGGATAGCTGCCATCTGGATGCATCGGATGCAGAATTGCATAAGCATCTGGAAGCGTCTGACCAATCTCATGATGATCTGTAATAATTACATCTATCCCTAGTTCGTTCACAATATTTACTTCATGATGACCTTGTATCCCGTTATCAACCGTAATGATTAAAGATACACCCGCATCACTCGCTTCACGAAAAGCCTGCTCATTTGGTCCGTAGCCTTCTGTAAAACGATTCGGAATGTACCAGCCTACGTTTGCACCGATAGACTTCAAGCTATCAACGAGAACAGTGACGCTCGTCACACCATCTGCATCATAGTCTCCATAAACGAGTATCATTTCGTTATTATCTATTGCGGTTTTAATACGCTTAACCGCCTTACTCATGTCATGCATAGCAAATGGATCATGAATGTCATCTGCTGCAAAAATATCATGTAATGCTGCGTCCGTCACAATATGACGAGATTCTAATATTTTCTTATTAATTTCAGTGATGTGATATTTTTTAATTAACGCTGCAGGAATTGTATCTACAGGTTGTTTGACTGTCCATACAGTTTTATCCACAACAATCCCCCTATATAAGTTTGCCTATTATTTATCGATATCTAATAAAAGTTGATAAAATATTTCTATCGCATCAAAGATGACTGATTTATCCAGATTCATATCAGGATGATGCAATCCATGTTCCATATTACACCCAATCCCTAGCATTGTCGACTTGATATCCGGCAGTGCATACGTATAGTTATGGAAATCTTCTGCACCTGGAGTATAGATGGTATCAACATATTCAAATCTTTTGCTTTTTATCGCTTTTTTCAGAAGTTCCTTCGCATCTGGATCTATTTGTGCAGCTACTGTATAACCGTCAATTCTAGTATTGATCAATACATCTTGTTCAGCATATTGAACTTTACTATCATCAAGTATCTTATTAAAAACTGCGATCAGTTCATCCATCGTATCATTATAATTGGCTCTAATATCAAAAGTTACGCTTACGTGCCCAGGAATGGAATTATCTTGTCCGTTCATCGTATTAATCTTTGTCATCTTAATAGAATAATTACGGTTACTTCCCATGTTGATACGCTTTATATGTTCATATATCTCCATTACGATATCAATACTGTTAATTGATTCCCACGGTCGTCCCGCATGCCCTGCTTTAGTAATTACATCCATATAGATTGTACCACTTGCACCATGCTGTATACTTGCAGAAAACTGACCTTTTTTAAGTTCATTTAAAGGACGTACATGCATACCAAATAAATAGTGTACATGTTCGAGAGCTCCTTGTTCATGTTCCACAACATACTTCGCGCCTTCTCCTAGTTCTTCAGCAGGCTGAAAAATAAACTTTAACGTATGTTTCGGTTTATAGTTCATCTCTTTTAGCTTTAAGATGAAGCCTGTTAATATCGTCATATGAACATCATGTCCACATGCATGCAGCACTTTCAATTCATTATTTAAACGGTATGGAAGCGCATCGATATCCGTACGAAATGCAATTGCATCTTTAATCTTACCATCAATTTGCAGCAAAAAACCGGTTTTGTTGAAGCGTTCAATGGTATAGTCCTTTAAATACGTGGTTAAATACTCTGTCGTCTTCTGTTCCTTCCAGCTCACTTCTGCAATACTGTTCAATTCTGTATTAATTTCTTGCATTTCATTTTTAAAGGTGGTGCTATTCATTTATTTCACTCATTTCGAATTGTCGTGTCGTTATTGCATTTAAACTTTGCTGATCTATTTCTATTCCAAGTCCTGGTGCCTCACTTAAGTAGACATATGGAATTTCATATTTTAAATTTCCGATTTCCTTACTGAATAACAGGGGTCCTGTCAGTTCAGTAGACTGTACATTATGATGGCTCATTGCAACATGATACCCCGCAGCACTGCCGATAGAAGATTCGACCATAGAACCTATTTGGCATGGAATATCATGTGCCTCAGCGTAATTAATAATATGAACTGCTGCTTTTATACCCCCACACTTCATTAATTTAACGTTGATTAAATCTGTATTAATATTAAGTTGTACAAGCTGCTTAACATTTAATATACTCTCATCAACCATCAACGGTACTTTCATATGGTCATATAAGTAATTTAGCCCTTCAATTTCCTTATAACTTAACGGTTGTTCTATCCACATTAAATTCGGATAATCTAATTGATCGACCATTTGTGCAACACGTTTCGGCGAAGACCACGCCTGATTACAATCGACACGAACTTCAATCGATTCGTCTACATAATCCAGAATCTGTTCTAACTTTCTGCAGTCCGATACCACATCTCCACCAAGCTTGACTTTAATAACATTGTATCCCTGTCCTATTAAAACATCGATATCATCCTTTAGTTGTTCAAATGGTTTAACGCTTAACACTTTTGCATATGATAGTCTGTCTTTCGTTTTACCACCTAGTAATTCATATAATGGGAGTCCAGCCTTCTTCCCAAGAATATCATGTAATGCAATATCTACAGCTGCTTTTATTGAAGGGTTATGAATGATTAAGTCATCTAATCTATTCAGTATCGCATTAATGTTCAGCGGATTTCTGTTAATCAATGCTGGTGCAATGACATGCTGCATAATTTCAAAAGCTGCATTCACATGTTCCCCATTTACATGTTCATCAGGTACAGCTTCACCATATCCTGTAATGCCTTCGTCTGTTTCTATTGCTAAAATAAATGCCGGCATATAAGGATACGTAGCATAATTAATAACGAATGGTTCTTTTAACGGCAATTCAATTTGATAACCTGTTATCTTAGTTATTTTCAAGTTCATCCCCCTTTGACTTTACTATTTATCATATCATTTTTTACACAAAAATAGAAAACAGGATATACGCATTTATTTATTTAACAAAGCCCGGGGAACTGTAGTTGTATACAGTTCCCCGGGCTTAGTTTGCCGATCAATAGTCGGCTATTAGACGTAGATTTTTTCTTCGTTCGGTTTCTTCTCTTCATAAACAATAAGTTTGCCGTTTGATTTTTTCAGTTGTTGTTTCTTTAGCATTCCCCAAAGTGGTACTGCAATAAAGACTGAACTGAAGACGCCTGAAATTAATCCGACAAGCAATGCAACCGAGAAGTTAAAGATACTTGTTGCACCGAGTAACATTAATGCGATAACTACGATTAATACTGTCAACACCGTATTGATTGAACGCGTCATCGTCTGACGAATCGAACTGTTTACGATATGATCGATTTGTTCTGGTGTTGTGATAACTTTAATCTTATGTAGATTCTCACGGACACGGTCAAATGTAACGATCGTATCGTTAATTGAATAACCTATAATGGTCAGAACTGCTGCAATGAATGTAACGTCTACTTCCAGGCGGAATATAGTGAAGAATGCAATGATTAAAAATGCATCATGTAATAAAGATAATACGGATGTCAGTCCCATACGCCATTCAAAACGGAATGTAACGTAGATGATGATTCCGATTGAAGCGATAATCACGGATTTAATCGCATTTTTCGCTAATTCTTTACCAATTTCACTTGATACCGTGTTTACGTTTGGCTCATGTCCATATTTTTTAGAGAATGTTGATTTTAAATCATTGATTTGTTCCTTCGTTAACGGATCTTTATATTGTACAGATGCCATTTTTGGATTTTCAGCATTTACGACAACATTTTCACTTGGCATCTTTAACGTTTCTAGCTCTTTTTTAAGTCCATCTTCTTTTAATACTTGTTCACTTTTAATGTCTACACGTGAACCACTCTTAAAGTCGATACCTAAATTTAATCCCATCATCGTAACAATGATACTTCCAATGATAATTGATGCTAATGATAAGCCTAGCAATGGTTTTGCTAACTTCACAAAATCAATACGTTCCCAGGCTGATTTTAAATCCTGAACATCCATACCTTCTGCAATATCATGACGATGCGCTCTGTTGACACCAAAGAATGAAAACTTATTGTCAAACATTCCGGAGTTTACAGCAAGTTTGAGTAAGAAACGTGATAAGAATACTTGCGTAACAAAGATCATTATTATACCAAGCAGTAACATCGTTGCAAACCCTTTTACACTACTCGTTCCAAGGAAGAATAGCACTAATGCAGCCAGTACAGTTGTTAAGTTGGCATCCAATATTGTTAAGAAAGATGAATTCGAGCCTTTTTTGAAGGCTTGTTTGATACTTCTTCCGATTCTAATTTCATCCTTAATACGTTCATACATTATGATATTTGCATCGACTGCCATACCTACACCTAGAACGAGCGCGGCAATGCCTGGTAATGTCAAAACACCTGAAATCAAATTAAAGGCGATCATCGTTAACCAGATGTAGACCGACAATGAAATTACGGCAATAGTTCCTGGTAATCTGTAATAGAGTATCATGAACAAGAAAATTAATCCGACACCAATTGCAGATGCCAGTACAGTATCATGTAGTGCATCCTGGCCAAACTGTGCACCAACAGATGTTGAATATACTTCTGTTAATTTCACTGGAAGTGAACCAGAATTTAATAGATCAGCAATTTGTTTTGCACGAATTAAACCATCTTCTCCATTAAATCCACCTGAAATTTCAACATTTTGGGAGTTGATTTCCTGTGATACACCTGCTGCACTCACATATTTTGGTTGTTTCCCCTGCTGTTCTTTTTTTGCTTCTTTCTCGTAGCTATCCTTACCTTCTTCAAAATCCATCCAGATAACCATTATATTTGGATCTTGTTGAGAGATTTTTCTAGTGATTTTAGCAAATTTTTCAGCTGATTTTAATTTTAAAGTAACAACAGGTGCATTGTTTGTCTGATCAAAGCTTTGCTTTGCACCGCCTTGAACAAGATCCTTACCGCTTAATAACAATTTGTCATTTGCATCACGAATTGTCAGATTGGCACTTGTCGATAATATCTTTCTCGCTTCATTCTGATTTTTAACGCCTGCTAACTGTACTCGAATTCTGTCTTTATTCTCAATCTGAATTTTAGGTTCGCTTACTCCAAGTACGTTAACACGAGATTCAAGGGTCTTGCTCGTGGCTTTAACAACTTCTGGTGTGATCTTATCTTCTTTTTCAAGTTTATCAACTTTATAAAGTACTTCAAAGCCACCTTGCAGATCTAAGCCGAGATTTACTTTATTCATAATGTCTTTTGCTGTTACACCCATTGTACTGAACAATAATATAGTCAGCAGCAAAAGGGCAACGATTCTGCTACGTTTCTTCACACTTTCACCTCTATAATCCTTTTGATGTAAAAAGTATACATCTAAATTCTGAAGGAATCAAAATTATTTATTAGATACTCCTTTTATCGCTTGTTTTTCGAATGTCATTTCAGTACCTTTATTATTGACGATTAAAGTAACAAATTGATTATCTACAGATTTAACAGTTCCTTGTAATCCTCCGATTGTAGCGACTTTATCTCCACGCTTTAAATTTCTGATCAGCTGCTGCTGTTCTTTCGTACGCTTTTGCTGGGGTTTAATCATAAAAAAGTAAGCAACTGCAAAAATTGCGACTAATGGTAATAAATTGATTAACAATGCTTGTGTTTCTGGGCTCATCTCTGTACCTCCTAAAAGTTTTTCGGATTTTCAACGTTTAATCCGTATTCTTCAAAAAATTCTTCCTTAAAATCTAATAAACGGTCATTTCGAATCGCTTCACGCACTTGTTCCATTAAATTAAGCAAGAAATGCAGATTATGAATTGTCGTTAAACGAATACCAAATGTTTCATCCGCCTTAATCAGATGGCGTAAATAGGCTTTCGTATAATTTTTGCATGTATAGCAGTCACATTTTTCATCTAACGGTGTGAAATCTCTTTCATATTTAGCATTTTTCACAACGACGCGTCCTTTAGATGTCATACATGTTCCGTTTCTTGCAATTCGTGTCGGCAATACACAGTCAAACATATCAATACCACGAATCGCACCTTCAATTAACGCATCCGGAGAACCAACGCCCATTAGATATCTTGGTTTATTAAATGGCATAAGTGGCGTCGTATGTTCAAGTATTCGGTACATTATTGGTTTTGGTTCACCTACAGACAGACCACCAATAGCATAACCCGGGAAGTCCATCGAAACAAGATCCTTTGCAGACTGTGTGCGTAAATCCCCATATTCTCCACCTTGAATAATACCAAATAGCGCTTGGTCCTGGGGACGCTGGTGCGCTTCTAAGCAACGTTCTGCCCAGCGTGAAGTTCTTTCGATACTCGCTTTAACGTATTCATAGGTTGCCGGCATCGGTGGACACTCATCAAAAGCCATCATAATATCTGAGCCAAGATCATTTTGAATATGCATTGCTTTTTCAGGGCTTAAAAATAATTTAGAACCATTCAGATGATGCCTGAAATGCACACCTTCTTCTTCAATCTTACGCATATCGCTTAAGCTGAATACCTGAAAACCGCCACTATCTGTAAGAATCGGGCCGTCCCAGTTCATAAACTTATGTAATCCTCCCGCCTCACGGATAACATCATTCCCAGGACGTAACCATAAATGATACGTATTACTTAAAATAATTTTTGCATTCATCGCTTTTAATTCTTCCGGGCTCATCGTCTTAACTGTAGCTTGCGTACCTACTGGCATAAACATCGGTGTTTCAAATGAACCGTGTGGTGTATGCACAATACCAAGGCGTGCGCCAGATTGCTTACAAGTTTTTATATGTTCATATGTTACTGCGTTCATAGTTCTCTCCTTTAATAGATAAACATTGCATCTCCGAAGCTGAAAAATCGATATTTTTCGTTCACAGCTTCATGATATGCATTCATTATAAATTCTTTCGTTGCAAGACTTGAAACAAGCATCACTAATGTTGACTTTGGGAGATGGAAATTTGTAATCATCGCATCCACTGCTTTAAACGAATAACCTGGATAAATAAAGATATCCGTCCAGCCACTCTGTGCTGTAAAATGACCGGAATCATCCACAATTGTCTCTAACGTACGTGTTGAGGTTGTACCTACTGTAATAATTCGGTTTCCACCATTACGTGTGTCATTTAATAGCTTTGCTGTTTCTTCGCTCATCTCGTAATATTCACTATGCATCTTATGACTTTCAACATCATCGACACTCACCGGACGAAATGTACCGAGACCTACATGCAGCGTGATATATGCGATATTAATACCTTTAGCTTTAATATCTTCAAGCAAAGATTCTGTAAAATGTAATCCTGCAGTAGGCGCAGCTGCACTTCCCGTAGCACGTGCATAGACTGTCTGATATCGGCTTTGGTCTTCTAGTGTTTCTTTAATATAAGGGGGTAAAGGCATCAACCCAAGCTCATCCAGACGCTCCTGAAGTATCCCATCATAGCTCAGCTGCATAATTCGGCCGCCCTGATCCAGTTCCTCCACGCAAGTTGCAATAATCTTACCCTCACCGAATGATATGCGCGTTCCAATCGTAACACGCTTTGCCGGCTTGATCAGAACTTCCCAGCCGTTATCATGTTCTGTCAGCATCAGCATTTCAATCTTCGCACCTGTATCTTCCTTTAAACCGAACAATCGTGCTGGCATAACCTTCGTATCATTCAGTACTAAAGTATCTCCTGCATTCAAGTAATCGATTATCGATCTAAAGTTTGTATGCTTGATTTCACCGGTATGCTTATTCAGTGTAAGGAGTCGACTTGCTGTACGGTCTTGTAATGGTGTCTGAGCAATAAGAGACTCCGGTAAGTTAAAATCGAATTCATTTACATCCACAATTATTTCCTCTTTTCATTAACGTATGGCACATTCAGATGTTCATAGGCATGTACAGTTGCAACACGCCCTCGTGCAGTTCTTTCTAGTAAGCCTTTTTGAATCAAGTAAGGTTCATAAACATCTTCTAAAGTTATGCGTTCTTCTCCTATGGAGACTGCAATCGTATCTAATCCTACTGGTCCACCATTGTAACGTTCGATGATGGCACGTAAAATCTTGTGATCGATATGGTCAAGTCCATATTGATCCACTTGTAATAGGTTCAATGCATGCGTCGTCATTTCAATATCAATTAGTCCATTATTTCTAACTTGTGCAAAATCTCTTACACGCTTTAACAGTCGATTCGCTATTCTTGGAGTACCTCGACTTCTTAGCGCAATTTCCTGTACAGATTGTGCATCTATTGAAACCTCAAACACATCTGCTGTTCTTGACACAATATGGGACAAGTCTTTTATCTCATAGTAATCCAATCTCAGATGGACGCCAAATCGATCCCTAAGCGGTGCTGACAAACTTCCTGCCCGCGTAGTGGCTCCAACAAGCGTAAATGGAGGAAGATCGATTCTGATACTTCGCGCTTCCTCTCCTTTTCCAACTACAATATCTAAGCAGAAATCTTCCATCGCAGGATAGAGTACTTCTTCTACAACACGTGATATTCTATGAATTTCATCAATGAACAAAACGTCACCCGCATTTAAGCTCGACAAGATTGCTGCTAAATCTCCTGGTCTTTCAATTGAAGGACCAGATGTAATTTTGATATTGACATCGAGTTCATGCGCAATAATATTCGCGAGCGTCGTCTTACCTAATCCTGGCGGCCCATAGAGTAGTACATGATCAAGCGCTTCATTTCTGAGCTTTGCAGCTTGAATAAAAACATCAAGATTCTCCTTTATCTTATGCTGTCCAATATATTGGGAAAGTCGCTCTGGTCTAAGAGAGAGTTCTTCTTCAACTTCATCATGATCAATTAAATTGTTATCAACGATTCTATCGTCCAAAATAACACATCCTTTTTATGACACAAACATCTGCAATCCTTGCTTTACATACTCATCCACACTACTAAACTGTTTTTTCTTGAGCTCTTTTTCAATCTTAGAAATCTCTCGCTTTGAATATCCTAATGCTTCAAATGCAAGCAATGCTTCGTTTAATAGTGTATCATTTACTTCTTTAAATAATTCACTTTCATCCGTAATCGTCAATTTACCTTTTAAATCTAGAATGATTTGTCTTGCCGTCTTCTTCCCTATTCCTGGGAATTTAATTAAATAACTTTCACTCTCCGACTCAATTGCTCTAATAATCTCTTGAGGAGTACTTGTAGCTAATATTGCAAGCGCTGATTTTGGTCCAATTCCTGTTACTTTATTCAAAGCGTTAAACATCGCTTTCTCTTCCTCATCTTTAAAACCATAGAGTAACTGTGCATCTTCTCTTACAACAAGCTGTGTATGAAGTGTAATCATCTGATTTAACTGATGATTAAACCGGTAAGGGTTCGGAGTTAGACATTCATATCCTATCCCACTCACTTCAATTACAAGATGCGTTGGCAGTACTGTTATTACTTTACCTTTTAAATATGCGTACATAGTTCCTCCTATAAACTCATTCCAAGGAGCTTTACATCATTAACATGCTCTATCGAACCAATTGCTTCAATAAGTTCGTTAATTGTCATGTCGATATTTGTAGCATTCAATGAAATCGTAATGGTCGTCTTCTCTTTAATCGGAATGGTCTGATGTATCGTTAATACTGACCCATTCTGTAACGCAATAAAGGATAGTATCTTACTTAAAAGTCCGACCTTATCATCCACTTGTACCATTATCGTCAAATTCTTCTCACGCGCCTTTTCATCAACCGGGAAGATCGTATCCTTATATTTATAATAAGCGCTTCGTGATAAATCATGTTTTTTAACGGCATCAAAGATAGATAGTTTAGGATTCTTATCGAGTAGATCCTTGATCAATAGTGTCTTCTTTACAGATTCAGGCAGTACATCTTCACGTATTAAATAAAATTTCTTTTGTGTCGTCATTAAATACACCTTCTATTCAATAAATTCAAATTCACCACGCAGAATACGTACTGTATCTCCATTTTTTGCCCCACGTTCACGCAGTGCATCATCGATACCCATCGTACGCATTTGTCTAGCAAAACGGCGCACCGACGCATCTCTTGTGAAGTCTGTCATCTTGAACAGACGTTCTATCGAGTTACCGCTTACGACATATGCACCGTCGTCATCACGCGTAATTTCAAAATGATCCACTGATTTCTCATGTTTATACATGACACGATGAACTGCACTCGCTTCTTCATCTAGATCATAATCGATATCTTTCGTTTCATCTAATATATCGGCGGTTTTATATAGTAATGTATCAATATTTTGATACGTTGCCGCACTCAGTTCGATGATTTCAACGTCTTCTTCCAATTTAGATTTAAATTCCTGTAAATATTCCTCAGCATTTGGCATATCCATCTTGTTCGCTACAATAATTTGAGGACGACGCGCAAGCTTTTCATTATATTGCTTCAATTCTTTGTTTATCGTTGTATAGTCTTCAAATGGATCACGACCATCCGTACGTCCCATATCGATCATGTGGATAATAACACGCGTACGCTCAACATGTTTAAGAAACTGATGTCCAAGCCCAACACCTTCTGATGCTCCTTCTATTAACCCTGGAAGGTCCGCCATCACAAAACTACGTTGATCTTTCGTCTGAACTACACCAAGATTTGGTTTAATCGTAGTAAAGTGATAGGCACCGATCTTAGGCTTTGCTTTAGAAACAATCGATAGTAAAGTAGATTTACCTACACTTGGATACCCAACGAGGCCAACATCTGCCAGTAACTTTAATTCGAGTGAAACTTCTATTTCCTCACCCGGTTCACCATTCTCACAGAAGTCAGGTGCAGGGTTACTTGCAGATGCGAAGCGGGAATTTCCTCGTCCACCACGACCGCCACGTGCAACTACTGCACGCTGTTCATGTGTCACCAAATCTGCAATAATTTCACCCGTCTCTGCATTTTTGATAACTGTGCCAGGCGGAACTTTTAACACTAGATCTTTCGCTCCGCGACCATGCATATTGCTCGACTGTCCATTTTCACCTTGTTCCGCTTTAAACATACGTTGAAATCTGAAATCAAGCAGTGTTCTGAGACCCTCATCTACTTCAAATACAATTGAGGCACCCTTTCCACCATCCCCACCTGATGGTCCACCGAGTGGAACATATTTTTCACGACGATAAGCAACGATTCCGTTACCACCATCTCCTGCTTTTAAATTAATCTTTACCTGATCTATAAACATTTAGACACCTCTTTTATTTATTTCATATTCATATTCTACTAAATTCTGATTCATTTCAGTTATTGCCGGATGTATCGCTTTATCCATAATCCTCCCTGTTAAAACAAATAACAGTTCAAATGCAGCTTCAGTTTCAAAGATACTGATCGTTATCAGTCCCTTTTCTTCAATACGATGTCCGGCATCTGCAAACACATCATTAAATATTGACGAAACACGCCTATCATATAAGCCAATTGCAC
This sequence comes from Macrococcus psychrotolerans, assembly GCF_038095555.1. Taxonomy (NCBI): domain Bacteria; kingdom Bacillati; phylum Bacillota; class Bacilli; order Caryophanales; family Staphylococcaceae; genus Macrococcus; species Macrococcus psychrotolerans. The sequence continues at coordinate 1,315,699 of NZ_CP124591.1, forward strand.
TTGATAGCGTACCTATTTCAAATGCGAAGTCAAATTTATGCTGTTCTATTTTGTATCGTATGTAACAATCAATCGTCTGATTTAATGGCAACTTTAAAAAGTCTTGTTCATCTTTAAATGACATGACAACGCTTTGTATAAGTCTATCTCTTTTCTCATGTTCTCCGAGCTGTGTATATGTATCTATCAACTGCAATTGGTTTGCAAAATCATGTTTCATCTTAAAGTATATATCTCGGCGATTCATTTCCTCACCTCTTATATAGTATAACATGGAATAACACTTTGTATACGTCAGACGAACACTATTATGTGTGATAAAAAAAGGACAGCATACAAAATCATTGAGGATTTTGTACATGTCCGGTATTAAATAAAATGAAAAAGGACTTGAGACAACTGTCCCAAGTCCCACGATTCACATTATTTCGCTTCAGCGTATACTGATACTTTCTTTTTGTCGCGTCCGAAACGTTCGAATTTAACAACGCCATCAATTTTAGCGTAAAGCGTATCATCTCCACCACGACCTACGTTCTCACCAGCAAAAATTTTAGTACCGCGTTGACGGTATAAAATTGAACCACCAGTTACGAATTGACCGTCAGCACGTTTAGCACCTAAACGTTTTGATTCAGAGTCACGACCGTTACGTGTAGAACCTACCCCTTTTTTCGATGCGAAGAATTGTAAGTTTAATTTTAACATGAGTTACACCTCACTTATAATTTAATTTTATATACTGTCCGTATTCAGCTTCAATTGTCTGTAGCGACACGAGCATTGACTGTATGATCAGTTGCGCTTCCTTATTATTAAGGTCTACAACTCTAGCAGTAAAATAACCGCCATCATCTGCATAATCAATATCGGGTCTTTCATCTGTCAAACCCATAACTGCATTCATACTACCAAATACAACTGCTGATGCGCCCGCACACACAAGATCCTGCCCATGAGGTGCGCTATCCGCATGGCCTTCCATAGTAAACTCAGTTACTTGTCCATCTTCATTGACCAAGACGGTAACATTAATCATTATGCGTTAATCGCTTCAATAACTAATTTTGTGTAAGGTTGACGATGACCTTGTTTACGTTTGTAGTTTTTCTTTGGTTTGTATTTGAATACAGTGATTTTTTTACCGCGACCGTGTTTTTCAACCTTCGCTGTAACAGTAGCACCTTCAACTACAGGTGAACCAACTTTAACTGTTTCTCCACCAACCATTAATACTTGATCAAACGTGAATGTTGAACCTTCTTCTGCGTTTAATTTCTCAACCCAGATTTCTTGACCTTGCTCAACTTTTAATTGTTTTCCACCAGTTTCAATAATTGCAAACATACTTGCACCTCCTATTATTTATAAGTCACGCCATCTTTAGGTGGATCACTCACTTAAACCTAAAGTTGTGCGGTTGTATGTAGCTTGAAACTACTCAACTTCAATATGATATCATCAGAAATGTAAATAGTCAATTTTAAATTGTATATTTATCTAATATTTTAAGAAGTATCGGAAACACAATGATAATAAACAGGAAATTAATAAGTAATGTCGGAATTAAATGCGCGAAAACAAATCCAAAACCACCTGTTGTGGCCAGCCCAAGTACCTTAACTGTTATAAACTTAAAGCTTTCGAATAACAATACAAATAACAGCAATAAAGCAATCATCATCTTTAAGTCTTTATAAAAAACTTTAAAGAGCTGGTCCATCAGCAACACTGCAATAATAAATCCAAATGTATAGAGCCCGTATATATTGCCAATGTAAATGTCACATAGAATACCAAATAAAATGGCTAAGATCAGTGCAATTTTCGGATTCTTATATACCGTTAGTATCAGCAAGTATATTAATACGAGGTGGGGTATAAAGTAGAGCTCATATCCAAAGAAGTTTATAGGCATAAATGTCGTTATTAAATTATTTATAAGTAACAGCAACAATCCGATAGCAGGAAAAATAATGATTTGCATTACTCTCCACTTCCTTCAAGCGTAACAGCTTTGGGACTTTTCTTCGCGATATATACTTGGGAAAGACCTTTTAAATCTGCGGAAGTTTCAACATACGCAATCTGGCTAAGACCATACTCATCATTTTCTACTTTTTTAACTTTCCCTATAAGAATTCCTTTAGGAAACTGACCTCCAAGTCCACTTGTCACAACTCTCGTTCCAACTTTAACTTTAACGTTATTATCAATGTCAGAAATTACCAGCAAGTTCTTCTTATCATCAAAATGGTCTACCATACCGAAGATTTCTTCAGCACCCTGCTGAAGCGTGACACTAATTTTACTTGCTTTAACATTTGAAGTAATCATTTCCACTTGTGATGAGTAGCTATTTACTTTCTTTAGTCGACCGACCAATCCTTCAGTCGTAATTACAGCCATATTCTCTTTGAAACCGGAAGATTTCCCTTTATTAATGATCATCGTATTCATCCACTGATCATGATTTCTACTGATGACAGTTGAAATTTCAGGCTCATAGATGGAAATACTTTCTGTCTTTAAGGCATGACGTAATTCTTGGTTCTCTTTATCAAGCCTATAGTTATCAGCTTCCACCTGCTCAAACCCCTTTATCTTTTGTTTGAGCTTCTTATTTTCTTCATTAGCATTCCACATATGTATTACATTGCTGAAGTTCGATGTTACAAACATAGCAGGATAGGATACAATACGCTGACCAGCTGCAACGGTATCTCCAGCAAATGCTTCTGCTGTAGAAGTTGCGCGCTCTTTTAAAGATACACCGACTAATACGATAAAGACAATCAGCCCGAATAAAATAAAGACCAGTTTATTTCTTTTGTAGAAATTAGGCAACATTAACACCTCATTATAGAATATTCAATATATTATAAGATACCATATTTAAGCTTTAATCTGATTATTTTTTCATTATTTTCATCAATTATTTTTTTATCTATATTGCCTTTTTCAACATTCGATTTAACATATTGAATCAGTGTATCAACATCTACAGCATCACTTCCGATGAGCATGATTGTCTCACCTGACTGAAGCCCACGAACAACTGCCTCATTCAAAGAATAGCGATTACTGATTGCACCCATATTTAGATCATCTGAAATGATAACGCCTTTATACCCGAGCCTTTTCTTTAATATATTTGTCACAATTTCTTTACTGATAGATGCCGGGTAGTTATTATCGATGCTCGGAAATGAAATATGGCTGACCATTATCATATCGATGCCATCATCAATATGTCGTTTAAATGGAAGCAGTTCGAACTTCATAAGCTCATCAAGTGATTTATTGCTCACAGGTAGTGTCACGTGACTATCTGCAACCGTATCTCCATGTCCTGGAAAGTGTTTGCCACTCGTAATGATTCCGCTATCGTTTATGCCTCGACGAAACGAACGACTCATGTCCGACACTGTATTTGCATCGTGACCAAAACTTCTGTCTCCAATTACTTTATTCACTGGATTGCTCCAAATATCCAGTACAGGTGCAAAGTCCAGATTAAATCCCATACGTTTCACATTTTCTCCAATATATCTCCCCTGCTGATATGCATACTGTTTATCATGCGATAAACCTATTGTGTAGGCGGATTCAATATTTTGTATAGAAGCTGGCAATCGATTCACTCTGCCGCCTTCTTGATCTATTCCGATAAACATCGGTATGTCAGTGGCATTGTGAAAGATATCCCGATTCAGTTGCGTTACTTGAGATTCATTCACTATATTTCTCTTAAACAAAATAACACCACCAATTTTGCGAGCAGAGTATCTTTTTAAGGCTGCATTATAATCCGTACCGTTAAAGCCCAGCACGAGCTGTTGCGCTATCTTTTCTTCAAGTGTCATTGAACTTGCGTAATAAGTGGTCAGATCAACATGTGATAACTTCTGTATTTCAACGATAGGATGTTGTACTTTAGCTATTTTATGATTATTGCATGCAGTTAATATTAAAAAGACAGGAATAAGTAGAATTAAAATAAAGTGATTGTGTTTCATATATTCTCCTAGTTCATAGTGTGGGACTTATGAATGATAACATTCTAAGTTATATTTCAAGTTGTTTATAAAAAAAACAAGAACTATACAGAAAATAACATACATTTTCTATGCATAGTTCAAGTTATATTATTGGTGTATTTATCATACCATTAATAGGCTGAAATATCCTTTAATTCAATTCTTTGACTGCGTTTTGTTAATGCTTGATCCAGCGCATACTCATCAGCATAAACTTGTACTTGCTGTTCCCCAAATCGATAGAGAATATAATCATTACCACGCTTACCAGCCAGATATTCATCGTTATACCCCATTAAACTTAAACCTGAAACTGCCATAAACTCCTGCTTGTCCATGAAATTAAATGCATTTTTAACTTGAGATAAAGGAATATTTCTAAATAATGCATTATCTTCGAGGTTGTATGTGACTGCTTCTCTTTCATTCTCTGGTTGATTCGGATTATTTGCAAACGGATTGAGCTGTATAATTAAATATATCATGATACATACAGTCACAATCAGTGTTAATTTTATTATTGCTTTCAAAAACTTAAACATTCGGACCCCCTACCTTCTTACATAACTATAATGTAAAACAGGGATAGCTTCATCCGTCTTAAGATGGAAATCACGGGACATTACGTAAAATTTCGTGAGTACTCCATCTTCAATCATCGATATTTCCTTATTAAATTCAAATCCAATGCGATGGTATAAATAGATCGCTCTCGTGTTAAATGATGCAACAGTGAGTCTGAAATGACAGACATCTTGATACGCATGATAAAAGTGCATGATCATCTTAATAAAGGCCCTGCCATACCCTTGACCGATAAATTTTGGATTCAGCGCGAAACCAAAGTCTATCTCATACAAATTTGTCGACATAAAATCGACTTGGGCGCTATCACCGTCACAAAAAAAACCAAATATATCATCGTCCTTATATACAACATAATAATGTCCATGCAAAAATTCCTGAATAGCGCTTTGTTCGCCATTCAGGTTATAGTGTGCATATGCCTCTCCAAAATTCCATAGACTGATTGCCTGTGCACTGTCTTCATCCATATCCCTAATAATAAGCATCTCATTACCTACCTGACTGTAATGCATACATTTTAGCATATTGACCTCGAAGTGCAATTAATTCTTCATGTGTGCCATGCTCAATAATCTCACCCTTATCCAGCACGATAATCTGATCTGCATTCTTAATTGTAGACAGTCGATGTGCGATAACAAATGTTGTACGTCCACTCTTTAATACATCCATCGCCTGCTGAATCATCGCTTCAGTTTCTGAATCTATGCTAGCTGTTGCTTCATCGAGAATCAGTATTTTTGGATCAAATGCAAGTGCACGTGCAAATGAAATTAACTGACGCTGTCCGCTCGATAAAGTGGCACCACGTTCTACAACTTCAGTATCAATCCCTGCCTCAAGCGACTGCAGTACGCGGTGACCGCCTACGCGCATTAAGGCATGCTCTGCAGTTTGGCGTGATATACTTTCATCACCTAAAGTAATGTTGCTTAGAATTGTACCTGTATATAAGTATGGATCCTGTAAGACGATACCCATACGACTTCTCATAGAAGCTTTTGTCACCGACTTCGTATCTACTCCATCGATTAGAATCTGCCCTTTTGTTGGGTCATAAAACCTAAAGAGCAGATTCATAATGGAGCTTTTACCAGAACCTGTATGACCGACTAAACCAACTGTCTCTCCAGGTGCTGCCTGGATATTAATATTTTTAAGGACAAGTTCATCTTTTTTATAGCCAAACGATACATCTTGAAACTTCACTTCTCCACGTGTTATCACCAGTTCGTCCTGCTCAATGATTTCTGGCGTTTCATCCATCATTTCAAACACACGATTGCTTGATACACGTGCTTGTTCCAATACGCTTAGCTGATTAACGATATTGAACATTGGATTAAATAATCGCGTCAAATAATCTACAAGAATATACATCATTCCTGCTGTTAATGTCGCTTCATTCGATAAGAATGACTGACCAAATATATAGATCATGATTAAAAACACCGCAGAACGTATAATTCCCATCAAATTATGACTTGTTAATGAATCTAGCTTAATAATTCGTTCATAGTTCTTTAAATACTCTTTATTCAGCTCTTCGTATTCCTGCTGTATCTTCGCTTCTTGATTGAAAGCCTGAATAATCGCCATCCCATTGATCGATTCATTCAGCATCGCATTCATATCACTGTTTCGTTCACGAACGATATGATTATATTTATCGGAAACCTTACGATAGATCAACAGCCAGAAAAACAATAATGGTACAACAATCAATGCCAGCAGTCCTACTTTTGCATTAAAATAGAATATGACAATAATAATCCCTAAGATATTTGCAAAACCTGCGATATATGTCGGAAGCATCACTGTGAAAAGTTCAAGAATCGTCTGAGTATCATTCGTAATTCTTGCAACAACTTTTCCAGCAGGCAAGTTATCAAAGTATTTTATCGGTAATTTCTGAATATGTTCAAACAAGTTTGTTCGTAGATGTTTTATAACATTCGAACCCGCTGTCTGAAAGGCAATTGTCTGATAATAACTCATAATTGCATAGATTAAAGCAATAAGGAAATATAATCCAAGCAGCTGAAATATAGGCTGCATATTGATTATTTCACCGGCATCCTTGATATGATGATCGATAATATACATTCCTATTATCGGACCTGATAATTCAGTAACGACTGCAAAGAAAAGAATGATAAAACCTGCGATAAATAATTTCTTTTCTTTTACTGCTTCATGATAGAGACGTTTCGTCGTACTCATGACGACTCACCTCCTAGTTGTTGTCGATTAAACTGTTCTTTATACCATCCATCCTGTGCAATTAGTTCATCATGTGTACCTTCTTGTACAATGATTCCTTCAGAGAGCACGACAATATGATCGGCATGCTGTACAGCAGAAAGTCTATGCGTGGAAATAATGGTTGTCTTGCCTTTACGTGAAGATTCTATATTCTCGATAATCGCTGTTTCCGTCTTTGCATCTACAGCACTTAAAGAATCATCAAGTATAAGAATATCTGGATTTTTAATCATCGCACGTGCAATCGAGATACGCTGTTTTTGACCTCCAGATATCGCTATCCCTTTTTCTCCTACCAATGTATCCAGACCAGATGGCAGTCTTTTGATATCTTCATCAAAGTTTGCAAGGCGTATAGCTTCAGCGATCTCTTCCTCGGTCGCATCGTCTTTACCAAACTTAATATTTTCTCGAATTGTCCTTGAGAATAAGATATTTTCCTGGGATACGTAACCAATTTTATCTCTTACTTCTTTTTTTGTTAGTCGATCCAGAGCAACATTTCCTAAAGTTATCTCACCTCGTCCAAGTGGATATTCTTTTAGTATCTGCTTAATTAATGTCGTCTTTCCGCTTCCAGTCGGACCAACAATCCCTAAAGTATCTCCCGAGTCCAGGTGGATCGAAACATTCGACAGATTGACTGTTTCGCTCGATGGATATTGGAACGTCACAGCTTCAAATGCAACATTATGGTCGTCAGGTACAACGTGGTCAACCGGTTCCAGTAAGGCATCCTGAGCATCTAACGTTTCCATTACACGATCCAATGATGCATTGCCACGCTGCATAATATTAAAGAGCATGCCGATTGCAAACATTGGCCATACAAGCATATTCAAATAGACGTTAAATGATATTAATGCACCGACCGTAATTTCACCTTGATTGACCAGAAAGCTTCCATACCCTAGCGCAATCATAAAACTTAAAGCCGTAATAATAATAGTTAGAGGCTTGAATAACGCATCAAGTTTCTCTACGTGGATAAATTTATTTACTACATCTGTGGTCATATGACGGAAACGTTCGTTTAAATTTTCTTCCTGAGCAAACGCTTTCGATACCCTAACTCCTTCTATAGACTCAAGTACACTGTCATTCATTTCACCGAATGCATCTTGACTCACTGTATAGCGTTCATGAATCATCTTACCGAGTTTCTGCTCGATTATCGCTAAAAATGGAAGCGGTAATAATGCAGCTAACGTTAATTTCCAGGATACAAGGACTGCCATTGTTGCAATAATTGTAATCATGTAAGTCGTACTATCGACTAATGTCAATATTCCGAAACCAACAGTCATACGAATTGCACTTAAGTCATTTGTCGCTTTGGCCATCAAGTCTCCTGTTCTGTTTTTCTCATAGAATCCCGGACTCATCGTCAGAAACTTTGCCATCAACTTTCTGCGCATCATACTCTCAAGCAGTTGAGATCCATTAAAGAGTAGATAACGCCATAAGAAATTGATGATATAACTAAGGATAATCGTAATTAGGAAGACAAGCATTATCCAGTTAAACTTTGATGCGTTCAACGTCTTCAAGTTAACTGCATCTATCGTCTGACCAATTAACCATGGTGGAATGACTTCAATTACATTTGCTATTAACAAAACGATGATCGCAATAATATAACGTTTCTTCTCCTGTTTAAAAAACCAGCTTAACTTACTTAAAACATCAAACATATTCCATCTCCTTTCTCTTTAAACACAAAAAAGCACACACTCCCATAAAATGAAAGCATGTGCGCTTTTATATCTAGAGAGATCTCCCTGCAATCACATAAATTTATGCACTGCACGAGGAAAATATTGAATTTCTTGTCGTATCAATACAAAATGTATTAATTTGTTCATCTTATTTTCCTCCTTTCTCTATAAGTTATCTCCATCATAATTTAATCTTCTGAAAATTTCAATAGTTTATATGAATAAATTTCGAAAATCGAAGATTAATAATCTGCTAAATACAGTATTTGATATTTTTCTTTATCTATTGATATTAAGCGTTTTAAGTCTTTATGAAGCTGAGAGATGTGGCCGAAATATATCGCTTCGTATTCATATGAACCAAAGAACGGCCCTGTATAATACGGGAGTCTCATAGGTGCATCATCAGGACGAGACTGTATAGCTTTTACTGCGCTCAATAAATAAAGAAGGTCCTGAGAGGTCACTTCACATTGCCCAGGATTATCCAGCTGATATTTCTTATCAAAATATCCGTGCAATGCATTGAACTTTCTATAGTATGCAAGTTCTATACGTTCACGTGTTGCTTTATCTTCAACATAGAAATACATATCAAGTCCCATTAAAGTATCCCCTTTTCTTTTATACTGACATAATAACCATCTCCTATAATAATATGATCCAGTACGTCTATCCCGAAGATCTCTCCACATTTAATCAGACGTTTTGTAGCTTCTATATCCTCATAGCTCGGTTCTGGATCTCCAGAAGGATGGTTATGCACAACGATGATTGCTGCTGCACTTCTTTTAACCGCCTCTTTAAATACTTCTCTCGGATGTACGATAGATGCATTCAGTGAACCGATGAATATCGTTGATTCATGCATCACGATATTCTTTGTATTCAGTGATAATACGATAAAATGCTCCTGTGTCATATAACGCAGACGTTCCATCAATAAATTTGCTGCACATGCAGGTGATTTCACTTTGATTCTTGCTTCTTTCGTATGCGTATGCATTCTTATGGCAAGTTCAATAATGGCAAGAATCATCGCTGCTTTCTTCTCGCCTATGCCTTTAATTGTGATCAGCTCCTGAAACGTCGTATATCTTAAATCTCCAATATGACCTATATGTTCCAGCAAACGCTGTGCCACCGTATAAACACTTTCATCTCGAACACCGCTACCAATAATAAGAGATAGTAGTTCTTGATTTGTTAACTGTGCAGCACCATAAGTCAGAAGACGTTCTCTCGGTTTATCAGATTCCAGTGCAACCGTCTGCATTAAATAAACCCTCCAAAATAAATATATTTAATATCCTGGTACAAATACATCACCACAAAGAAACTTGCAGCAATAAATGGGACAAGCGGAATCTTCTTTAAATTTCTTTTATAGGATAAAAATATCATGCTGGCAAAACCTCCAATTAGATATGTCATAAAGAACATTGCAATGTAATAAGGGATTGGCAGAAAAATAAGTAAAATTACGAAAAGTTTGATATCTCCATATCCGATACTTTTCGTTAAGAAGAAGAAAATATGCAGAAGAAGAATAATCAGTAATTTGATTATAATATGTTCAAATCTTATCTCGGAAATTGTTTCGCTATGAAAGATAAATAGATACGTATAACCTGTCATTAAGCAAAAAAAGAATAACGTAAGTAATTGATTAGGAATAGTATATGTTTCAATATCAATGATCGAAAGTGGGATTAAAAAAATTGTGATTGTAAGCGCAATATTATTATGAATTATACTATTTAAGGAAAATATATATACAAAAGCAGCACCCATTAATAATTCACCCCATAACAATTCAGTCGGTATATGTATGCTGCAATATTTACATCGTCCCTTTAGCATGAAATATGAAATGACTGGAATCAAATCTTTAGCTGATAGTTTATGATGACACTTAAGACACCTAGAACGACGAAATAAACCGTTCTGGTCATTGACGCAACTTATAAACGAACTAAAGCACGCACCGAGCAAAAAAATGATGACTGTCATAATTCACCTCACTTTCGCTTATAATATATAACAAAAAGTAAATCCTGTAAAAAGTGCATTTTTTAAAAATAACCGTGATTTTGATACATCTATTAAAAAATTTCTAGACTAAAATTAAAAAACTGCATATAATTTATGCAGTTTTTTAATTTTAGTAATATTTTATTTTTTAAAGATACATATAAAGTATCAGTCCTCCAAGACATATCAAAATCCATATTGCAGAAATTCTCCAGACAAATTTCAGCCACTTATTATATGGAATACCAGCGACTGCTAATAAGCCCATAAGACTGGCACTTGTCGGAATGATATTGTTGCTGATTGCATCCCCATATTGGAATGCCATAACGGCAACCTGTCGATTAATCCCCAGAAGGTCACTGATAGGCACCATAATCGGCATTGTAGTCATCGCCTGGCCTGAACCAGAAGGGATAAAGAAGTTCAATATAAGCTGTGTCAGGAACATTGCGACTACTGAAAAGGCAGCGGGTAGATGGTCTATAAAATCTGTCATATGAAAAACAATTGTATCAATAATCTTACCAGAAGTGAGTACGACAACAATAGCCTTAGCAAAACCGACAATCATCGCACCAAACAGAATATCCTTCATACCTTCAAGCAATGCATCGAATGTCCCGTTAACCCCGAGTCCTCCAATGATTCCGACAACAATACCCATAATTAGAAAGTTTGCACTCATCTGTGTTAAAAACCAGCCAAACTTGAATATACCATAAACATTGATAATTATCGTTGCAGCTAGAATCACTAAGATAACAGCATGACGCTTTTTAAAAGAATCAAATTTAGTATCGAGCACATCATCACTCATTGTTCTTCTCTCTTCTACGTTCACATCATATAATAAACTTTTTTCGGGATGCGCCTTAACTTTCTTAGCATAATGCATTACATAAAGAATGCCAGTAAATAAGACAAGTAGATAGATCAAAGTACGATAGCCCCAACCAGAAAATAACGGTACTTCCGCTATACTTTGTGCGATTCCGACCGTGAATGGATTAATCATGCCACCTAAGAATCCAATCCCTGCACCTAGAGCGATCATTGCAGCTCCAACCATGGCATCATATCCTAGTGCTGTCGCTAATGCAATTCCAATGGGTACAAATATAATTGTCTCTTCACTAAGACCAATTGAAAACCCAAGAATACTAAACATAGTCATCGTAATCGGAATCAGCCATCTTCCATGACGACCGACACGTTCCATTAATGCGTTAACGCCAGTAGTAATGGCATCGGTGCGATGGATAATACCGAAAGCTCCACCGACGATAAATATATAGAAGATAATCTCTCCACCTTCTATTAGACCGTTCGGAATAGACCTAAATATCTCAATTGGTGCAACTGGTGATTGCGTTACATGATGATAGGAACCATTGATAACTTCTGTTCGGTCTTCTACTTTCTGACGTTCAAATTCTCCAGCAGGTACGATATATGTCATGAAAGCTGCGAGACAGACAATTATAAGCAGTAGTAAATATGTATGCGGCATCTTTAATTTAAAATTCATACAATTCCCCCTTTTTGTTAGCATTCCCTAATTTATAAAGTACATTCAAAAATTTCAGATTTTAAATGCATTTATTCTTCAGAATACAAAAAACTTTCGGCAATGTACGAATCTCTTAATTCCTACATTTTCCGAAAGTTTATTTTTTTAACAAAATTTATTGTCTTAATTTATCTTTTACGGCACTAATAAAATACAGGCTTCCTGTTACAAGCAGTACATCACCTTCATAGTTTCTGATAAAATCTGCGTAATCTTTTACCTTAATTCGTTTATCATGTTCGACATGTTCATATAAAGTGTCGAGCGGCAGCGCTTTAGGAAAATCAAATGTTGTCACATAGAAATGCTCGCTTATTTCTTCAAGCGACTTTAACATGCGACCGATTGGTTTTCCATCGATTGCGGAGAACAACACATCAATCTTATGACCTGCATAATGAGATTTCATCGTATCGACTAATACTTCAATTGATTCAAGATTATGTGCGCCATCCAATATAATTGTCGGATGCTCCTGAATTTTCTCTATACGACCAGTCCACGTTGTATCTTCAATGGCTTGAATCATTTTATTAAAGTCCAGAAGAAGCATACCTCTATCGTACATCTCAAGCAATGTAGCAATCGCGAGCGCTGCATTTTCCTGCTGATGCGCGCCGATCATCTTCAGTTCAATCGCCTCAAGTTCGTAAGATTTATATCGGAATGTAAATTCATTTCCATTTTGAATGAGTTGAATGTCACAACCAAGCTTAATCCCTTTGATATGCTTTTCAGCGACGACACCATCGATATATTCCTGTGCATCTTCATTCTTTGCCGCATAGACTAACGGTACGCCAACTTTAATGACACCCGCTTTTTCTTTAGCGATATCTAAATAAGTATCTCCGATGATATTTGTATGATCTAACCCAATCGATGTTAATATCGACATGACCGGTGTAAATACATTTGTAGAGTCATTCTTTGCTCCCAGTCCTGCTTCAACAATTACAAAGTCTACAGGATGAACTTCACCAAAATAGACAAACATCATCATCGTAATAATCTCGAATTCTGTTGCAGTACCAAGATCTGTTTCTACTTCCAGCTGTTCGCTTACTGGCTTCACAATGTCAACGAGTTGCACGATTTCCTCATCAGATATCGGCTGACCGTTTAAACTGATACGCTCGTTAAACGTTTCAATATATGGACTTGTAAATGTACCGACTTCATAATGGTTAGCTATAAGTGCATCTTTAAGATAGCTTACAGTCGACCCTTTTCCATTCGTACCTACAACATGAATACCTTTTATCTTGTGCTGAGGATTATCGAGTTTGTCGAGCATCCATTCCATTCGTTTTACACCAGGTTTAATACCGAATTTATAGCGTTCATGTATCCAATATAAACTCTCTAAATAATTCATAGTCATTACTTCCTATTCAATTGGTTTAGACGTTCCTGAACACTATTATATTTCTCTGTATATAGTGCCTGCTTTTCTTTTTCTTCATTGATAATTTTCTCTGGCGCTTTAGCGACAAACTTTTCATTACTTAGCTTCTTATCGACACGTTCTAGTTCTTTCTGCCATTTTTCAAGTTCTTTTTCAAGACGTGCAATTTCTTTTTCCATATCAATCAGACCTTCTAATGGCAGAATGACAGAACCTCCTGTCACCGCAGTTGTGATTACTTCTTCTGGAATTTCTACATCCGTTGAAATCGTTAATGTAGATGGATTACAGAATCGCTCAATAAATGGACGTTCTGTTTCTAGACGATTTGAATTGGCTTCAGAATTTGTCTTAATCATCATCGGAATTTGTTTACTCATCGGCGTATTCACTTCGCTACGCGTATTACGCACAGCACGAATAATTTCCATCAACTGCTCCATATCACGTTTAGATTGTTCATTTGATAGTTCAGGTTTCACCACTGGCCAGCTTGCAGTAACAATTGAATCACCTGTTACCGGTAAGTTCTGCCAGATATGTTCAGTTACAAACGGCATAAACGGATGTAACATACGCATGATTGAATCTAACGTATATGCTAATACTGATCGCGTCATTTGTTTTTGTACTTCATCCTCACCGTTCATCGGAATCTTACTCATTTCGATGTACCAGTCACAGAATTCATCCCAGATAAAGTTATACAGTACACGACCTACTTCACCGAATTCATACTTCTCAGCAAGACGCGTAACGTCTGCAATAGTTTCATTTAAGCGTGTTAAAATCCACTCATCAGCTAGTGATTTCTTACCAGATAGGTCAATATGTTCAGCTTTAAAATCATCACCAATGTTCATTAAGCTAAAGCGTGAAGCATTCCAGATTTTGTTGATGAAGTTCCATGCCGCTTCAACCTTTTCAGTTGAGTAACGTAAATCTTGTCCTGGTGAAGAACCTGTCGCTAAGAAATAACGTAAGCTATCTGCACCGTACTGATCGATAACATCCATTGGATCAACGCCATTACCTAGAGACTTACTCATTTTGCGACCATCTTCTGCACGTACTAATCCATGGATTAACACATCATCAAATGGACGTTTTCCTGTGAATTCTAATCCTTGGAAGATCATACGTGCTACCCAGAAGAATATAATATCATATCCCGTTACGAGGACATTCGTCGGATAAAACGTTTTATAGTCAATCGTCTCAGTATCTGGCCAGCCAAGTGTTGAAAATGGCCAAAGCGCACTTGAGAACCATGTATCTAGTACGTCTTCATCCTGGGTCCAGTTCTCTATGTCTGCAGGCGCTTCTTTACCTACGTAAAGTTCACCTGTTTCTTTATGATACCATGCTGGAATTTGATGTCCCCACCATAACTGACGAGAAATACACCAATCATGAATGCCTTCCATCCAGCGGTTAAATGTGCCTTCGAAACGATTCGGAACGAATTCAATGCGTCCCTCTGTTTTCTGGTTGTTTAATGCCTGCTCAGCAAGCGGTGCCATCTTAACAAACCATTGCGTTGAAAGATAAGGCTCTACAACTGCGCCACTACGTTCAGAATGGCCGACTTGATGCATATGACGTTCCACTTTCACAAGTTCTCCGCTTTCCTTCAAGTCAGCGATAAGCTGTTTGCGGCATTCGAAACGGTCCAATCCTTCATATTTACCACCTAACTTATTAATCGAGCCATCAGTATTCATCACATTGATGCGCTCTAAATTATGGCGGTTCCCGATCTCAAAGTCATTTGGATCATGTGCAGGGGTAACTTTCATTGCTCCAGTACCAAAGTCCATCTCAACATACTCATCTGCAAGTACAGGAATTTCTCGATTCATAATCGGTAAGATTACATTTTTACCGATCATTTCTTTATAACGTTCATCTTCTGGATGTACCACAACCGCAGTATCACCTAACATCGTCTCAGGACGTGTCGTCGCAATTTCGATAAATCCTGAACCATCAGCTAAAGGATAGTTAATATGATAGAACGCACCTTCAACTTCTTCATGAATAACTTCAATATCACTTAATGCTGTACGTGCTGCAGGGTCCCAGTTAATGATACGTTCCCCACGATAGATTAAACCTTTTTCGTACATCTTAACGAACACTTCTTTAACCGCTTCACTTAATCCTTCGTCTAATGTAAAGCGCTCACGTGAATAGTCTAGTCCAAGACCGAGCTTTGCCCACTGTTGACGAATAAATCCTGCATATTCTTCCTTCCATTCCATCGTATGCTCTAAAAATTTAGTACGTCCGATGTCGTGACGACTGACACCCTCTTCACGTAATTTTGCTTCTACCTTCGCTTGCGTCGCAATACCGGCATGGTCCATTCCAGGTAAATATAACGTATTATAACCTTGCATACGTTTCATACGTGTAATGATATCCTGTAATGTTGTATCCCACGCGTGTCCGATATGTAGTTTTCCTGTTACGTTTGGTGGTGGAATCACAATTGTATACGGTTTTTTGTCGCTTTTACTTTCTGCTTTAAATAATTCTTTCTCAACCCACTCTTTATATCTACCTGTTTCAACTGTATTTGGATTATATTTCGTTTCCATTATTATACCTCCACTCAATAATTTCAAATAAAAAAATCCATCCTATAACTATAGGACGGATTTACCGCGGTACCACCTAAATTCAGTATTGCTACTGCACTCAAAAGATTAACGCTCTTACACGTATTAACCTACTTTATTCAGCAAATAAACGCTCCAGGCTACCTTCACAAAATTGCATTATGCATTCTCACCAACCATGCACTCTCTATAAATACGCATCCGCTACTCTTCCTAATATAATATGAACTTAAAATAATTGTATTAGATTCATGATATATTGTCAATTTATATTCAAATATGACGTGCTCTATATTTAAGGTAGATGGATAGTAATGGTGTTACCACCAGCAAAATAATAAAAATCCTAAAAATATGATAACTTGAAATCATCGCTACGTTCGCTCCTGTTTCCAGTCCGACAATAATAATCTGAGCCATACCGCCTGGCGCTGCACTTAAAAAAAGATCATTAAAACTCTCATGCATAAAAAGATTCATTAAATACACAATTATAAATGTCCCTATAATCAATAGTAAATTCTGAATCAGCACGCCAATAAATAGCTGTCGATTAATTTGATAAGAAAGGTCATAGAGCTGTAATCCAATACGAATGCCAAAAAACATTTGAGCCAGAATAATTAGCGGTGTAGGAATCATGAAATTTATTCCGGTCGTTAAATTCCAGATCATCAGGACAGTTATCGGACCCATCATATCCGGTACAGGAAAATGTATGCGTCTATAAAGATAACCTGCAATTACCATCGCACCTATTAACAACAACATGGTTTGCAGATTTATAGCCTCCATCATGGAAGGCGTCTGGGATATTGTCGCATGATGCCCGCCTTCTGGAAGCAAAGAAGAAATGAAAGGTACAATCAACACAACAATCAGTATTCGCGAAGTCTGTGCTAATGTGACGACCAATAGATTGGCATGTTTATTCTCTTCTGCCATCACGATCATTTGATTAAGTGCACCTGGTATCGACGCTAAAATTGCTGTTTCGAGAGAACAGTTTAAAAAATGCTTTAACACAAAAGATATCATTATAGCTAACAAAATAACGAAGATACTTATTAATATGATGTACATTAATTCATCGTGAATATCAGCTACAATTTCTTTCGTAAAAGATGCTCCAATCTGAGCTCCTAGAATATATAGTCCGATTTCGCTTAACCACTTCGGCCATTGATATTCTCTTGAAGTAAACTTTCTCAGTAGCACTGTGGCAATAATCGGACCGAATAACCATGGTAAAATAAGATGAACAGTACTTAGGATCAGCCCCATGAGTAAGCTCACGATAAAAATAATGATGTAATTCAAAGGATCACCTGCCTTCTTCATACAAATCATACCATATTTAGGTATAATAATTATACTAACACGCTCAAAAAAGTCTAAGACATATGTCTTAGACTTTAAGCAACATTTTTAAGCTACTAAATCAAAGTTGACGATTGATGCTAAATCAAATGATTTTACTTGTGCATCAGACGTTTTTTCTTCTGTAGCTTTTTCTGTTGTAGGAGCTTCAGTTGTTGCTTTTTCTTCTGTCTTTACATCTTCTTCAGCATCTTTATTATCATTACAGAACTTAAATAATAAAGGTATTAAAATCAGAAGAAGTAATAAAGGTAAAATCCATTTCAACGGATTACTTTTCTTCTCATGGTCTACATTATCTCGGTCTCCAATCACTTTATCGTGATGTTCACCTTCACGAACTTTTTGACCGTTTTTGTATGTATCTCCATCTGCTTGATGGGTTACATTTTCATGTCTATTCTTAGATGAATCATAGATGACTTCATTTTCTTTGTCGTTGCTGTTGCTGTTTTTGTTGTTTGTCATAATAACGACCTCCAGATTAGATTATGCAGCTTATTTCATCTACATATCAATCTATATCCTATTAATCACAACTCGAAACATTATTTTAATTTTTATTTTATAAAATGACAGTTAAAGATTTATCAAAAGCATTGATTGTTCTCTGAATATCTTCTTCAGTATGTTCAGTCGACAGGAACATCCCTTCGAATTGTGAAGGAGGTAGGAACACACCATTATTGGCCATCTCTTTGTACATAGCTGCAAATAGTTTTAAGTCAGACTTAGAAGCAATTTCAAAATTTGTCACTTTTTCTTCATTTAAGAAAAATCCTATCATACTACCAGCACGATTAATCGTGATCGGTACGTTATGTTTTGCAAATACATCCGTTAAGCCTGCTTCTAACATATCCCCTAAATGGTTAAAGTATTCATAACTTTCAGGTGTTAGTTGACTTAATGTATAGTAACCACCAGTCATCGCAAGCGGATTTCCACTTAATGTTCCTGCCTGATATACCGGACCACTTGGCGCAATACGTTCCATAATGTCTTTGCGCCCACCAAATGCACCTACTGGTAATCCACCACCGATAACTTTACCTAAACACGTTAAATCCGGAGTAACGCCGAAGTAACCTTGAGCACAGTTATAACCTACACGGAAACCTGTCATTACTTCATCAAATATTAATAATGCACCGTATTCAGATGTAATCTCACGTAAACCTTCTAAAAACCCTTCAACTGGAGGTACTACTCCCATATTGCCAGCCACAGGTTCTACAATGACACCAGCGATATCATCACCAAATTGTTCAAATGCAAGCTTAACAGCATCTAAATCATTATAGTGAACCGTAATCGTGTTCTCTGCAGTACCTTTAGGAACTCCAGGAGAATCTGGTAATCCTAACGTAGCCACACCACTCCCTGCTTTTATTAATAATGAGTCACTATGCCCGTGGTAACATCCGATGAATTTTAAAATTTTATTCTTACCTGTAAATCCTCTTGCTAAGCGAAGTGCTGCTAGTGTTGCCTCAGTACCACTTGAAACCATACGAACCATTTCAATTGAAGGTACACGTTCAATTACAAGTTCTGCCATTTTGTTCTCAAGTTCTGTAGGCGCACCAAAGCTTGTACCATTTAGTACAGCTTTATTTAACGCGCCCGTTACAGTGTCGTTTGCATGACCTAAAATTAACGGCCCCCAGCTTAGAACGTAATCGATGTATTCATTGCCATCAATATCATATATTTTAGAACCTTTCCCACGCTCCATAAATATAGGATCCATGTCTACACTTTTGAATGCGCGAACCGGACTATTTACACCACCTGGCATCAAATTGACTGCTTCATTAAATGCTTGCTTTGATTTTGAATAATCCATTAGTATTCTCCTTCGTCTAAGTATTTACAAATGTCTTTTGCAAAGTACGTTATAATCATATCTGCACCTGCACGCTTCATAGAAAGCATCTGTTCCATTACGATACGCTCTTCATCAACCCAGCCATTCATACTAGCTGCTTTTGTCATTGAATATTCACCACTAACATTATATGCTACAATCGGTACATTTGAGTTGTTACGCACATCACGAATAATATCTAAATAAGATAGTGCGGGCTTAACGATCATCATATCGCAGCCTTCTTTTAAATCACTTTCAAGTTCAAGCATTGCTTCAAGACGATTCGCCGGATCCATTTGATAGCTCTTACGGTCACCATGACTCGGTGCACTTTCTGCTGCATCACGGAAAGGTCCATAGAATGCTGAAGCGTACTTAATACCATAACTCATAATTGGGACATTAACAAAACCTGCCTCATCTAATCCTTTACGTATTTCTGTAACAAAGCCATCCATCATGTTGCTTGGTGCAATAATATCGGCACCCGCTTTTGCTTGAGAAACTGCAGTTTGAACGAGTAATGGTAGCGTTTCATCATTGATGACATCATGTGTATGTTCATCTAATACACCACAATGACCATGATCTGTGTATTCACATAGACATGTATCAGCAAGTACAAGCATATCTGGATATAGAGATTTTACCTTACGGGTTGCTTTTTGAATGATTCCTTCATCATCATAAGCACCTGTTCCGCATGCATCCTTACGGTTAGGAATACCAAACAGAATAACAGCGCGGATTCCGAGCTTGTATGCTTCGTGCACTTCTTCATCCATAATATTAAGGCTCAGTTGATAGATACCTGGCATAGACGAGATTTCTTTCTTTACATCATCTTTTTCTATTACAAATATCGGATAAATAAGGTCACGTTTATGTAACGCTGTTTCTCTAACCATATTACGCATATTGACTGAGCTTCTTAATCTTCTGTGACGATCAAAATTCATTATTTATACCTGCCTTTAATTTAATTTTTTAATTGTTTCATACATAGCGTACAATGTTTCTTGCTCACTAATTACGTGGGACACATTGTACTTTTGTAACGCTTCACTCGTAACTTGTCCAATCGCCATAACACGTATATCTTCCGATAAAGAAAAGTGCTGAAAATATGCATGAACAGATGATGGACTTAAAAACAATATCCAGTCGATAGTTCTGCTACGAATCATCTGATGAACACACATGACATTATCAAGATGCGGCTGTGGTTCATATAATTCTATTTTATCGACAGTAGCGATATTTTTCAAAGTTTCAAACATCAAGGGCCTTGCTTTTTTTGAAATGGGTAGACAAACTGTTTTATCTTGAAAGCGCGTGTCCATATCTTCTAAGAAATATTCCTGCTGAAAGCGACTCGGAACATAATCTACCTTAATATTCAGATTGGAAAGAGCCTCTTCTGTTTTCGTCCCTATCGCTGCAACTTGTTTATATTTTATATATGGATATATTTCAAAGAATAAAGTAACCGCATTTTTACTCGTAAAAATAAGCCAGTCATATTGTGCACGGATCGTTTCATCTAAAGGCAGCGCACAAATTTTAATCAATGGTTTATGCAGTACTGTCAATCCTTTATATGTTTCATTACGACTTCCTGTGTTCAATACAACCGGCTTCATTTTAATCAATCCTTTTTATACGTCTTGATTCAAAGTTTCAATAATTGCTTTTGCTCCGTTTTGTTCCATCGCTTTTGCCACCTGGGTACCGATTTCTACCGGATTACTGCCACTATGTGTAACTTTGTATTTTTCTTTCCCGTCTGGACTCATGATAAGACCTGTAAATTCAATTGACTCGCCAACCATCGTTGCATGACCTGCAATTGGTACTTGGCAACTACCATCCATCAATCTCAAGAATGTTCTTTCAGCTTCTGTGCAGATTTCAGTCTCTTCATCATGCATTGATTTTAATAATGCTAAAACTTCTGCATCATCACTTCTGCATTCAATACCTAATGCACCTTGGCCAATCGCAGGTAACATCAGTTCAGGATTTAGATATTCAGTAACAATCGACTTATCCCATCCCATTCGGTTAAGTCCTGCTGCAGCTAAAATAATTGCATCATAGTCTTCATCACGAAGTTTTGCAAGGCGTGTATCAATATTGCCTCTTATCCATTTAATTTCTAGATGTGGATATTGATCTAACAATTGGGCACCACGTCTTAAAGAAGATGTCCCTACAATACTTCCCGGCTTTAATTCATGTAACGGAATATGGTTCTTTGCAATATATGCATCACGCGCATCTTCTCGTACTGGAATACAGCCTAGTGTTAACCCTTCAGGTAACACACTTGGAACATCTTTCAGTGAATGAATCGCAAAATCGATTGTACCATCATAAAGTGCCTGTTCAATTTCTTTAACGAACAAACCTTTACCTCCAACTTTAGAGAGCTGAACATTCACAATCTGATCTCCTTTAGTCACAATCTCCTTAATCTCTATTTCAAGATTCGGATGCTTGCGCTTTAACTGATCAATAAATTGCTGACTTTGTGTCAGTGCTAGTTTACTTCTTCTTGAACCCACAATAATTTTTCTCATAACTGCCTCCTAATAGAATAGCTGATGAAAACCAGAAAATCTTGAAGCGACCATATAATTGATTAGCAACATCAAAAAAAGCATAACATTGATGTCCATCAGCAAGCGCATCTGCAGGAGTGTTTGCTGATGGAGATAAATATAGATAAAGTATCCAGTCAGTAATATAAGAGAGCCGATCACTTTCGAATCATACCATATGGCATTACCTTCAAAGGATAACCCCCAGTAGATGCCTAATATTAAAGAAATCAGCAAAAGGACCGAACCAATAATTGCAAACAAAAACGCCAGTTGGCTTAGGCTTGAAAGATCACTAATTCTAAAGAATTTCTGATTAAACTTCTTCTTCTTTAAATAGTTCATCTGCACAATATATAGTACTGCATGTAAAGATGAAACTAAAAACATTACATAGCTGATAATTGCAAGCGTGACATGTATCCATAAGAGTTCATTCATCATATGTGAGACCGTCGTATCTTGATAGAATTCAGCTGGATGAAACGTATGGATCATCATAAAGATAAAACCAATTAAGTTCATCATAAACACAAAAAATTCCGTTTTGATGAAACGTGAAAGTATGATAGAAAGTAATATAATCAGCCACGTGTAAAAATAAAAACCTTCTGTTAAAGTTTCAAAAGGCATCCGCCCTACGACGACTCTAAACAATAAAATTGAGCCTGTTTGCAGGACGAATACTAGCCATAAAAGTGTGTAGCCTATTTGTTTAATCCGATTTGATTTCTGGACGAAATCAAGGAAATAACAAGCAATACTTATCATATAGATGATAAGTATTGCTTCGTGCATACGCATTAATAGTAATTCACTCATTCCATCACCTATTGCTCGGGATTAAAGACAAAACTGTTTTTTGAACGACGAACTTCCGGTTCATTGTTCTTTATACTTTCAACTTCATTCGTAATATTGAAAATCTCCTGGAAGAACTGCAGTTCCGCTGCTCTGTTCTCAGAACCACTCACTTCTTTTGCCTGTGAAATTGGATCTTTAAGAATCTGGTTAATTATACTCTTCATATGCTTTGAGATTACCTTACGATCGCGCTCAGAAAGGTCAGGCATCTTACGGTCGATACTCTCCATCGTTGTTTCCTGAATTCTTAATGCTTTCTCACGTAAAGCAGTAATAACAGGTACGACACCCAGCATATTGATCCAGTCTACAAAAGACATCACTTGTTTATCAATCATCGTATAGATTACTTGCGCTGCACGTTCACGTTCTGCTAGATTGGCATCGACCAGACCCTTTAGGTCATCTACATCATAATTAAAGATAAGATCGATATCATTTACTTTAGGATCAATATCACGTGGTACTGCGATATCAATTAAGACGAGCGACTTATTCTTACGTAACTTCATAATATCCTGCATCATCGGTTTCGTGATAATAAATTCCTGTGAACTCGTTGAAGAGATGACGATATCACTTTCAATAAGCGCACATTGAAGTTCTTGCAACGATACTTGACGACCGCCATACTGATCTGCAAGTGATTTCGCTTTCTCAGCTGTACGGTTGATGACCGTAATATCTGTTGCTCCCGAGCCGACTAAGTTTTGTAGTGCCAGCTCAGCCATTTCACCCGCACCAACAATCAATATTTTCTTATTTTCAAGCTTACCTAATATTTTCTTACTTAATTCCACAGCTGCATAACTTACCGATACTGCTTTTGAAGAAATATCTGTCTCAGCATGTGCACGCTTTGCAAGCGTAATTGCATCTTTAAATAACTTATTAAAAACAGTTCCGGTCGTACCTTCACTTTGTGCAAGCAGAAAACTATCTCGAATTTGTCCAAGAATCTGTGTTTCACCAAGTACAATTGAATCCAGTCCTGTGATCACTTTGAAAAGGTGATGGATTGCTTCATTGCCAACCTTTACATCCGTCACAGACTTAATCGTTTCGATATCAACATCAAACCATTCAGACATAAATGATTTTACGTAGTATCTACCTGTATGAACCTGGTCAGTAACAGCATAGATTTCTGTGCGGTTACATGTAGAAAGAATGACACCTTCTAGTATTGATTTTTGATTAATCAAAGCAGATAATGCCTGCTGAATTGATGATTCACTAAATGCCAGCTTCTCCCTCAAGCTGACATCTGCTGTCTTGTGATTAACACTCACAACAACAATATGCATATTAACGCCCCCATTTTTGCCATTGTTACTATTATAACATTTCGTTCCCTTTATGCTTTAATTCTGCCCGATTTCATAAAAAATTCACATTTATAGATATTTCTCGATTGCATTAAAAATCATCGGATTTTTATCTTTACTTAAAGCTGTATAGCTGATTAACGTATCTGATGGATCCATATCGAGATCCTGTTTGATTACCTTTAGATGTTTTTGAATTTTACCTTTAGGTATTTTATCTTCTTTAGTCGCAATGACGATTGTCGGTATATCATAATGCTTCAAAAAGTCATACATCAAACGATCATCTTCAGTAGGATTATGACGTATATCCACAAGCTGTATCACACATGCAAGATTATCACGAGTAGTAATATACGTCTCGATCATCTTGCCCCAGCGTTCTCTTTCCGTTTTAGAAACTTTGGCATAACCATACCCTGGTACATCTACAAAAACAAGTTGTTCATCAATATTAAAGAAGTTTAACGTCTGAGTCTTACCAGGCTTTGAAGAAATTCTCGCCATACTCTTTCGACCGATCATCGTATTGATAAACGATGACTTCCCAACATTTGAGCGTCCCGCTAATGCAACCTCTTTCAATCCTGTATCAGGATATTGGTCAGGTTTCACCGCACTAATAATTATTTCTACATTATTTGGATTTATATTCATTGTCGTCTCCTCTTCTTTCATCTCATCTATTATACATGAAATCATACAAAAAAGAGAATGTACTGTTTACATTCTCTTCATTGTTTATGCTGACGTAACTTCGATATTTATAAGTTCATCTTCAGTATTATAAAGTTCTGGAGACGCGCCATCTTCTATTGTCTCTTTAGTAATAACTACTTTTTTGACATCTGTTCTTGACGGAATACTGAACATAACTTCAAGCATACTTTCTTCGATAATCGATCTTAAACCACGTGCACCAGTCTTACGCTCGATTGCAAGTTCGCTGATTGCAGTTAATGCTTCATCTGTAAACTCCAGGGAAACCCCATCAATTTCAAGCATCTTCTTATATTGTTTGACTAATGCATTTTTAGGCTGAGTCAATATATTCTTCAGTGCATCAACATCTAACTGCTCTAGATTCGCAACAACTGGTATACGACCAATGAACTCCGGAATAAGACCATAGCTTTGTAAGTCTTCAGGTTTTATCTGTGATAACAGCGTCGCCTCGTCAATACCTTGTTCTTTAATACCAGTAAAACCAATTACTTTTTCCCCTAAGCGACGCTTAATCACTTCGTCGATACCATCAAATGCGCCACCTAAAATAAACAGAATATTCGTTGTATCAATTTGTATGAACTCCTGATTTGGATGCTTTCTTCCACCTTGTGGCGGTACACTTGCAACAGTACCTTCTAAAATTTTCAGCAATGCTTGTTGTACCCCTTCACCACTGACATCACGTGTGATGGATGTATTTTCAGATTTACGGGCAATCTTATCGATCTCATCGACATAGATAATACCTTTTTCTGCGCGTTCAACATCAAAGTCAGCTGCCTGAATTAAGCGCAGTAAGATGTTCTCTACATCTTCACCTACATAACCTGCTTCTGTAAGACTGGTTGCATCTGCAATTGCAAATGGTACATTAAGAGAACGTGCTAGCGTTTGAGCAAGTAAAGTCTTTCCGCTACCTGTTGGTCCGATTAATGCGATATTACTCTTTTGTATTTCCACACCATCTTCATCATTCAATGGATTAAATATACGTTTGTAATGATTATAAACCGCCACTGCCAGGGCTTTTTTCGCTTTGTCTTGTCCAATAACATAAGCATCCAGTAACGCCATCATTTCGTGTGGTTTTGGAATTTCAGTAATCTCTTCGTGTTCAACAGTCTTTAGCTCTTCAGCTACAATCTCTGAGCATAATTCAATACATTCATTACATATATATACGCCACTTCCTGCGACTAATTTCTTAACCTGATCTTGATCTTTTCCGCAGAAAGAACATTTTAAGTTTTCTTCTTCATTATTATACACTCTTAACACCCCTATTCTTAAAAGAATATACTAAACATTTACAATGATTGCAAATGATTAAACTAAAATTAAAAAACACGGACGAAATTCCTTAAAAGCAGGAGTCGCCGTGTCTTTTAACGGTAATGTATCACTTTACAATTTATTTCTCTTTTGATTCTTTAACAAGAACATCGATTGCTTTTTGGATACGTAAGTCGTCTTTTAAAACTTCACCGTTACCAAGAGCAGCTTTAATGTCATCTACTGATAATCCGAACTGTTCGCTCATCTTAGAAAGTTCAGCATCTACATCTGCATCAGATATTTCGATGTTTTCAGCTTTAGCAATTGCTGCTAATGTTAAGTTAGTTTTAACACGTGCTTCAGCATCAGCTTTCATGCTTTCTTTAAGTTGCTCTTCAGTTTGACCTGAGAATTGATAGTAAAGTTCTAAGTTTAAACCTTGTTGCGCAATACGTTGTTCAAACTCCTGCATCATACGGTCTAATTCTGTATTGATCATCGCTTCAGGAATATCAACTTTAGCATTTTCAACAGCTTGAGCAATTAAACTCTCTTTCATGTTGTTTTCTGCTTGTAATGTTTTTTGTTCTTGAAGATCTTTTTTGTATTTCTCTTTGTAAGCATCTACTGAATCAACTGACTCATCTAGTTCTTTCGCCATTTCATCATCTAATTCAGGTACTTCTTTAGATTTTACTTCGTTGATTTTCACTTTAAATACTGCTTCTTTACCAGCTAATTCTTCAGCGTGGTATTCTTCAGGGAACGTTACTGTAACATCTTTTTCGTCACCAACTTTAGTTCCTGCTAATTGTTCTTCAAACCCAGGGATGAATTGACCTGATCCGATTTCAAGATCGTATCCTTCAGCTTTTCCACCTTCGAATGCTTCATCATTAACATAACCATCAAAGTCTAAGTTAACAACGTCGCCTTCAGCAACTTCGCCATCTTCTTTAACAACTAATTCAGCTTTACGTGCTAAATCAGCTTCGATTGCTTTATTTAAATCTTCTTCAGTTACTTCTGTATCTTCTTTTTCCACTTCAAGACCTTTGTAATCTCCAAGTTCTACTTCAGGTTCAACTGTAACTTTAGCAGTAAAGATTAATTCTTTACCCTTTTCCATTTGCTCGATATCGATTTCTGGGCGATCAACCGGGTTGATTCCAGCTTCTTCAACAGCTGCAGCATATGCATCTGGTAAGATGAAATCTAATGCATCCTGGTATAATGCTTCTGCACCGAAACGTTGTTCGAACATTGGACGTGGCATTTTCCCTTTACGGAAACCTGGTACGTTTACTTGTTTAACAACTTTCTTAAATGCTTTATCTAATCCTGCATTAACTTCTTCAGCTGGAACTGTTACTGTTAATACACCTTCGTTACCTTCTTGTTTTTCCCATTTTACTGACATGTGATATTCCTCCACGAATTTCTAATTTTTTCAACTCTCTCATTATAACATAATACATGATAGCTTCAACAATCTACAACTATTATTTTTTATCGGTTATACTTTTCAAGTTGATTTATTTTGTTCATTATATCAATTGTATGTTGATTACCCAAATCATCCGTCTTATTGTCTGTAAACAACTGCAGAAAATAATGCGCATACGTCTGTATAATTAAATCCAGCTGCTGTTTATCAAAATATTCGAATTCCAGTGGGTATAGTAAAAGATGGTGCTGCTTCATTAATAACACTGCATGATCTGCAGCTGATGGCATTTCACGCTGCAGATAAGAATAAACTCCATCGATTACTTCTTGAAATTCTGATGTTTCAAGACGCGGTAGTTTTGATACCTCTATTTGCATGGTGAGGTTAAATTTCGTTATCGTCACATGCTTATCGCACTGCGCCATCAGCAAATACTGCAGAATAAATGAAATGACTTTTGGATGTAATGTATTCGATTCTAATATATGTATAAACGACATCTGATAGGCGAAGTCGCCTTCATCAATCAACTTTAAGATTAATTCACATTGTGCATTACTATCAGAACTTTGGAACGTCACGATAAAATTTCTGCTCACACGTCTTTTCATTTCTAAAGCTTGGGCTGCTTCATCATACAATGGCATAAGCGTTATCAATAATTTCTGATCGACATTTTCTTGACGGAGCCTCTCTATTAATTCTACAACTGTCTGATATTGCTTATAATACATTAAACTTTCCAAAAAATAAGGAATAATCTCGTTATACGCCTGATGCCCTTGGTTCAGAAGAATACTTGATTCTTCTTTAAGCTCAAGGAAGCTTTCAAGCTGATAGAGACATTCAAGCTTTAACAACTGCTCATCAGCACTCAGTTCAAAGTGCCTTTCGAATGTCATAAACACATCGTATGCATCTTCATAGCGACTACTTTTCATTGCATGACGAATTTGACGGCTTAAATTTTCCTTTAGTTTCGGGAAGATTATGATATCTGACATATTAATGACCTACGTTATAAATAGACTCGATAATTAACCTGGACCATGATTCATATTCTGCGTTCTGCATCAGTGTATGTTCTTTCTTCCAGTCAATTTTAAGGGTATCTGTTTCATTTACAAATACATCAGAAGAAGCAACTTTCAATTTGAACACAAGTCCGATATGCACACGGCCAACTTCTGTGTCATCATCATTAATAAATCCAATGAGCTGCAATACATTTGCTGAAACATCACGAACACCTACTTCTTCCTCCAGTTCACGACCTGCGTTCTCAAGTAGAACATCTTCAATTTGTGCGTTATCGATACGATTCATATGGCCGCCGATTCCGATAGAAGATAGACCGTGGAGTCTCCCTTCGCCCCCACCAGCAAGACGTTCATACACTAAAATTTCATCGTTTTCATTTTCCAGGATACAATATGAAATCAACTGTTTATATCGTTCATCTTCTTCCATATCTCCGCGGCGTTTCACTTCATACTTCGTTAGTGTCTCATATATTTCAAGCGCACGTTGATCTTCCATCGAGATAAAACCATTGAAATGATTCTTCTCATGACTAAATATCGTTTCACGATCAACGACGATTATTTGCTCATCCAATTTATTCATAGTATTTCTCCTCACAACAGATTTATAGGTTACTTTGATTTTATCGAAATCAGACAATGCTTTCAATCGATATTTTCTGTACAAGTGATGATTATAATCTAAATTCATTTATTGTGCAAAGGAGGTAAAACAATATTTTAATATCCGTATTCGAACATGTTAAAATAGAAGAACGACGGATAACAAGGAGTAATTGACAATGGAGAAAATTAGTATGCTTGAAAAAGCAATAAAAAAGAGCGAAAAAATAGTATTTTTCGGAGGTGCAGGAGTATCAACTGAAAGCGGTATCCCTGACTTTAGAAGCGCTGATGGAATCTTCATGCAGGAAACTAGCATTGAACATTCACCAGAAGAAATTATTTCTATTGATTTCTTTAACAAATATCCAAAACAATATTTCAAGTTTCACTTTGATAAACTCGTGTATCCACATGCACAGCCGAATATTGCTCATCGTTTTATCACGAAACTCGAACAACAAGGCAAAGATGTGACCGTCGTAACACAAAATATCGATGGACTACACCAATCAGCCGGCAACAGTAAAGTACTAGAATTGCACGGCAACGTTCAGACAAATTATTGCACACACTGCAAGAAAGTATTTCAATTAGAAGAACTTTCAATGGATAAAGACGGTATACCCAGATGTCCACACGATGATCATATCGTACGACCTGATATCGTGATGTATGGAGAAGCACTTAATTCATCGGTAATTACAGAAGCAATCACTGCCATACAGAATGCTGATATGATGATTATCGCCGGGACATCGCTAGTCGTATATCCTGCATCAACCTTTGTAGATTTCTTTAATGGTGAAACACTTGCAGTAATCAACAAAACATCGCTACGAACAGTACGCAGCGATGCATTAATCTTTGAAGATTATATTGGAGAAGTCCTCAATGCTATAAAATTATAAAAAGAACGCTATAGAAAATAAAGAAATTTTCTATAGCGTTCTTTTTGATTTTGAGAGAACATTTAAGTTCTCATCTCATTAGCGTCCTGGGAGGGATTCGAACCCCCGACCGACGGCTTAGAAGGCCGTTGCTCTATCCAGCTGAGCTACCAGGACAATATTTAACACAAGATTAATTATAATCAACTTTAAGAGGTAAAGTCAACAACAATCGGAAAATAAATTGACTAATAATCACATCAATAATTTCTAATTACACAATAAAAAGATAAATACATTATAAAGCAGAGTCCTATCCAAGTACTCTGCCTTACTGTTCTACAATAAAATGATTTCTTTATCTGTAATTTCATGATTCTGATTATAATACGTTATCATCTGATTCTCTTCTTCAACCGTTAATACTGCATAGGTCTCCACGTCCTCACTTCTTGACTGAGCAATCGATCCAGGGTTGATACATACGACACCTTGCACTGTTTCAATATGCTTGACGTGAGTATGTCCATAGAAAGCAAGGTTACAATTTGCTTCAGCTGCTGCTTCTGCAAGTTTCACAAGACTTCTACCAACATCATATAAATGCCCGTGTGTTACAAAGGCATTTATATGATGCATCTGTATTCGTGTAGAAGATTTGAATTGATGACCATAATCACAGTTGCCTGCGACTCTGATATACGGCTTTAATTCAGGGTCACTATAATCAAATTCAGAATCACCGAGATGGATAAATATATCTGCATCGTCATGAACAGATACAATATCCGTCAAAATGCCTTTCATACGATGATTATCACTTACGATTACCCACTTCATAAGAACACCCCTTATATGATTTGTGAATCAAGTAATTGTTCAATTGCTTTACCACGATGTGAGATTCTTGCTTTTTCTTCACCTGTAAGCTCAGCTGTTGTTTTCCCGAGTTCTGGAACATAGAAGATTGGATCATATCCAAAGCCCTTATTTCCACGACGTTCAGTCAGTAATTCACCTTCAACTTCACCTCTGAAAGTTTTCGTCTTTTCTCCAGGGATGCTCACTGCAATCACGCATACAAAACGTGCCTTTCGATTGTTCTGACCTTCCATCTGCTGCAGAACAAGATCCAGATTTGATTCATCAGTAGCATCTTCTCCAGAATAACGTGCTGAATATATTCCCGGTGCATTATTCAGTGCCTCTACTTCTAATCCAGAGTCATCACTTATCACGATCTTGTTCAGTAATTGACAGGCATGTTCTGACTTTAATGCTGCATTCTCTTCAAATGTCGTTCCGGTCTCTTCAACATCAAAATCTTTTATTAATTCTTTAATTCCAATCACTTTATGTGATTTAAAAATATGCTTAAAGTCATTGATCTTTCCTTTGTTTCCAGTAGCGATTACGATTTCTTTCATATATCCTCCAGTTGAATTGATTCGACATGTATATCTGGATCTTTTAACCATTCTCTTGCAATCTCAGTAAAATGTTCTGCATCACCATTAACAAAGAAACGGTGTGCTGTAGCAGCAGGCTGTGTCACATGATCATTTCTAAACGTAAGAAGCGCACTCACCTCACGTGCCGTTTCTAGTCCTGATGAAATCACTTTCTTCTGATCATTGAAAAATCGATTGATATATTCCTGTAATAACGGATAATGTGTGCAACCGAGAATTACAGTATCAC
The DNA here is from genome assembly GCF_038095555.1 of Macrococcus psychrotolerans. NCBI lineage: Bacteria > Bacillati > Bacillota > Bacilli > Caryophanales > Staphylococcaceae > Macrococcus > Macrococcus psychrotolerans. Next base: position 1,347,688 of record NZ_CP124591.1, read on the forward strand.
TTTTATGCGCCTTGAATTCCTGCAAAGCCTGAGAGATGATTCGCATACTTTCTGCTTCATCCTTATATCTTCTGCTTTCTACTAATGGTACGAATTCCGGACAACTTTTCCCAGCGACTTCAATATGAGGATTGATCATATGTATCTTCTCTTTATATGCATGCGAGCGTATTGTTCCTTCTGTTCCCAGCACAAGCACGTGATTATTTTCAGTCGTCATAATCGCTGTTCTGGCTCCGGGTTCGATTACACCGATAATCGGTATGTCAAATGTCGCACGCAGAGACTCAAGCGCGGCGGCAGTTGCAGTGTTACAAGCAATGACAAGCATCTTTATATGTTTATTAATAAGGAATTCTGCCAGCTGTACTGTGAATCGTCTTACTTCCTCCTGTGTACGCGGACCATAGGGGCAACGCGCCTCATCACCAAGGTAGTAGATCGTTTCATTTGGAAGCTGTCGCATAATTTCTTTCGCTACAGTTAATCCACCAACGCCTGAATCAATTACTCCTATCGCTTGATTCAATACGTTCACCTTCTTCTGTTTCTTTATATAAAGCATGGGTGTGTTTGTAGTAATCTTTAACACTGTATTCGGACGCTTTAACGAGTGACTGCAGATAACGCTGACGTTTAATAATGACATCGTCAATAAGCTGCTGTCCACGTTCCGTTAGATGTATATTTACTTTACGTTTATCCTCATCATCCTTTCTGCGCACAGCAAACTCTTTCTGAACGAGCTGATCCACTAGTTCTGATGTAGAAGATATAGCGAGATTCAGATGTTTAGACAATGCGCCAATCGTCATCGCGTCCGTCTCTTTAATCCACTGAACAGCTATAAACTGGACATCAGAGATGTTATACGCTATCAATTCTTGCCGACCTTCATTCTTGATGATATCTGCAAGTCTCCTAAGTTCATATTCTAAAGCAATAATATCCTGGTTCATAGGCGTCTCCTTTTACATATATACTCTTATCATAACAAATAATTACCCTAAGTTTCAGTAAATATATAATTCAAATATATTATTTTAAAAAAATAGCTTTCAGAAATTTAAATTTCTGAAAGCTATCATCTTACAAATTATTGAACTTGGTGGTCAGAACCAAAGAATGATTTGAACATCTGGAATGTTGTTTCACGGTTCATTGCCGCGATAGATGTTGTTAAAGGAATACCTTTAGGGCATGCTGTCACACAGTTTTGTGAGTTTCCACATTCAGCAAGACCACCTTCTCCCATCAGTGCATGGAGTCTCTCATCCTTGTTCATACTTCCTGTTGGATGTAAGTTAAACAAACGCACCTGAGAAATTGGCTGAGCACCCATAAACTTAGAATTTTTGTTCACATTAGGACATACTTCTAAGCAGACACCACACGTCATACATTTCGATAATTCATATGCAGTTTGACGTTTCTTTTCTGGCATACGCGGCCCAGCACCTAAGTCGTATGTGCCGTCAATCGGTACCCAAGCTTTTACACGTTTCAAGTTGTCGAACATCTTTGTACGGTCAACCTGTAAGTCACGAATAATCGGGAATGTAGCCATTGGTTCTAAACGAATTGGCTGCTCCAGCGTATCAATAATCGCTGAACATGATTGACGCGCTTTCCCATTAATCACCATAGAGCATGCGCCACACACTTCCTCAAGACAATTCATATCCCAAGTTACCGGCGTTGTCTTTTCACCTTTGTCATTGATTGGATTACGCTGAATTTCCATTAATGCAGCAATCACATTCATATTCGGGCGATAAGGAATCACGAAAGTTTCATCATAAGGTGCACTATTTGCATCTTTTTGACGTTTAATAATCAGTTTGATTGATTTTTCTGCCATGATTATTTACCTCCTTTACTTGATTTAGAGTAGTCACGAACACGTGGCGGGATTAAAGATACGTCCACTGGCTCATATGAAAATTCGGGTGCCTCTTTCGGACCCCTGTACTTCGCCATCGTTGTCTTTAACCACTCTTCATCGTTACGCTCAGGGAATTCCGGTTTATAATGGGCGCCACGAGATTCATTACGATTGTATGCACCAATGGTCATGACACGTGCTAACACTAACATATTCCAAAGCTGGCGCGTAAAGAAGACAGCCTGGTTGCTCCACAATGCTGTATCCTCCATATCAATATCATGATAACGTCCCATAAGCTCAACGATCTTCTTATCTGTTTCAAGCAGACGATCGTTATGACGCACTACAGTAACGTTGGCCGTCATGATTTCTCCAAGTTCTTTGTGCAGTTTATACGCATTTTCAGTTCCTTTCATATTCAGCAATGCATCAAAGCGTTTCTGTTCTTTTTCAACATGCTGCGTATAAATTTCTTCTGATACGTCTTCATATGATTTTTCTAGACCTTTAATATATTTAATTGCGTTAGGTCCGGCAACCATACCGCCGTAAATTGCAGATAGTAATGAGTTCGCACCTAAACGGTTACCCCCGTGCTGTGAGTAATCACATTCACCAGCTGCAAATAATCCAGGAATGTTGGTCATCTGATCGTAGTCGACCCATAATCCACCCATTGAGTAATGTACTGCCGGGAAGATCTTCATTGGCACTTTGCGTGGATCATCCCCTGTAAATTTCTCATAAATCTCAATAATACCACCAAGTTTAACATCAAGTTCATGAGCATCCTTATGTGATAGATCAAGGTACACCATATTTTCTCCGTTAATACCAAGCTTCTGGTTGACACATACGTCGAAGATTTCACGCGTTGCGATATCACGAGGTACTAAGTTGCCATAGTCAGGATATTTTTCTTCTAAGAAGTACCAAGGTTTACCATCTTTATACGTCCATACACGTCCACCTTCACCACGAGCTGATTCACTCATCAGACGTAGTTTATCGTCTCCAGGAATCGCTGTTGGATGAATCTGGATGAATTCGCCATTTGCGTAGATTGCACCTTGCTGATAAACAACAGACGCCGCTGAACCTGTGTTGATCATAGAGTTTGTTGATTTACCGAAGATAATTCCAGGACCACCTGTCGCCATAATTACAGCATCAGATTTGAATGACTTAATTTCAGATGTTGTTAAGTTCTGCGCAATGATACCACGCGCAGCACCTTCATCATCAATAACCGCACCAAGGAATTCCCATCCTTCATACTTCGTAACTAAACCTTCTACTTCAAATTTACGTACTTGTTCATCTAATGCATATAATAATTGCTGACCAGTTGTCGCACCTGCATATGCAGTACGGTGGTGTAAAGTGCCACCGAAACGACGGAAATCAAGTAGGCCTTCAGGTGTTCTGTTGAACATCACACCCATACGGTCTAATAAATGAATGATTCCAGGTGCCGCTTCTGTCATTGCTTTAACTGGAGGTTGATTCGCTAAGAAATCCCCTCCGTAAACTGTATCGTCAAAGTGAATATATGGTGAGTCACCTTCACCTTTTGTATTAACTGCCCCATTAATACCGCCTTGTGCACAAACAGAGTGTGAACGCTTCACCGGTACAAGTGAGAATAGATCAACCGGTGTACCTGATTCTGCCGCTTTAATTGTTGCCATAAGACCGGCTAGTCCCCCACCGACAACGATAACGTTACTTTTTGCCATTGATATGTCACTCCCCTAAATATCTATAAATTATACGAATGCGAATAACGCTCTTAAACCGATAAACGTAACGACGATAAATACTAATAATGACACGTATGCCATAACGTTCTGTGACTTCTGAGATTGTGTAATACCCCAGCTCACTGCAAACGACCATAGTCCATTAGCAAAGTGGAAGATTACGCTTACAATTCCAATTACATATAAGATTAACGTAATCGGATTACTAAATAAATCCGCCATCATATCATAATTAACATGATGTCCAAGTGCTGCCTGAACACGCGTCTGCCAAACGTGTACCGCGATAAAGATAAATGCAATAACCCCCGTTACACGCTGCAATAAAAACATCCAATTACGGAATGTTGAATAATGCTGTACATTATTTTTCGCAGTAAAAGCAATGAAAACACCATAAATTGCATGGAATAGAATCGGTAAATAGATTACCAAAGTTTCTAATACAATCTTAAATGGTAAATTCCACATAAAGTCAGAAGCTTTATTGAAACTTTCCGGCCCTGCTACTGCAAAATGGTTGATGACTAAATGCTGAATCAAAAAGACACCGAGCGGAATTACACCAAGTAATGAATGTAGTCTGCGTAGTGCAAAAGATTTGTCTGAACTTGCCAAGTGAGGTCCCCCCTATAAACTATTAGTAATTTCACAAATTCAATAATACGCCTCTTATGTATCGAAATCAAGAAACCGATTACATTTAATATTAAAAAAAAGTTTGTGAAATCAATTGTTGTTCTTATTGTATCATTTATTCATACGTTTTGGGATATGAAAATGATTCTCAATTATATGATTTCACAAACATTTAAAACGATTTATTCAAGATTTAATTTTGTCTTTACTTCAATTGCAAGCTTCTCCGGCAATCCAGCAGCACTAATTTCTTCAACCGAAGCTTCTTTGATGCGCTTAACAGAACCGAAATGTTTCATCAGCTTCTGCTTGCGTTTTGGACCCATACCTTCTATTTGATCGAGCTGTGAAGATAGGCCTGTCTTACGTCTAGTATTGCGATGAAAACTGATTGCAAAACGATGCACTTCATCTTGAATACGCTGTAGTAAATAGAAGCTCTGACTCTTCTTATTCAGTGGAATGATATTAAAATCATCACCATAGATGAGTTCACTTGTCATATGTTTATCATTCTTCTTAAGACCTGCAACTGGAATATCAAGATTAAGCTCATTGATAAGAACATCCTGAACACTTGTCATATGGCCTTTCCCGCCATCGACGATAATCAAGTCTGGTAACGGCAGATTTTCTTTAAGCACTCTCGTGTAACGACGTCGGACAACTTCTCGCATACTTGCATAATCATCTGGTCCGGACACCGTCTTAATCTTATACTTACGATAATCACGTTTACTTGGTCTGCCATCAACAAAAGTAATCATCGCCGCAACGGGATCCACACCTTGAATATTTGAGTTATCGAAAGCTTCAATTCTAATCGGTGTTTCAATGCCCATTGCATTCCCAAGCTCTTCTATCGCTTTTATCGTTCTAGATTCGTCACGCTCGATTATGTCAAATTTATTTGCCAATGCAATTGTCGCATTTTTCACTGCCAGGTCGACCATCTCTTTTTTCTTGCCTTTTTTAGGCTGAATCACTTTGGTGTCTACAACTGAGCGGACCATCTCTATATCCAATCCCAGGGGTATATGCACTTCACCTGGCAATATATTCTCTTCTAATTGGTAGAACTGTCCAATAAAATTATAAAAGTGACTCTTCGCGTCATCCATCAACGGAATCATCTGCACCTTACGCTCAATTAAGTTTCCTTGACGGATAAAGAATACTTGTACACACATCCAGCCTTTATCTACATTGAAACCGAATATATCACGTGTCGTCATATCACTGGTCATCATCTTCTGTTTAAACATCAATGATTCTACATGCTGTATGAGATCCCGATATTCTTTTGCCTCTTCAAACTCAAGATTTTCTGCTTTCTCATTCATCTTCTCTTTAAGTTCTTCGACAATGGTCGTATCCTGTCCGTTTAAAAAATTAGTAACAATCTGTATGTATCTCTGATATTCTGCTTGATCAACATCATACACGCACGGACCGAGGCACTGACCGATATGGTAATATAGACACAATTTATCAGGCAGGTGCGTGCATTTTCTAAACGGAATAATTCTATCCAGCAGCTTCTTCGTTTCATGAGCAGCATACGCATTTGGATACGGACCGAAATATTTTCCGCTATTTTTCTTTACTGTTCTTGTAACAAGAAGTCTCGGATGCTTTTCATTTGTAATCTTGATAAATGGGTAACTCTTATCATCTTTCAGTAAGATATTATATCTTGGATAGTGCTTTTTAATGAGTGTCAGTTCGAGCAATAATGACTCAATCTCTGTACTAGTCACAATATATTCAAAATCACGTATTTCCATTACAAGACGCGTCGTCTTCTCATCGTGACTCCCCGTAAAATAACTGCGTACACGGTTTCTTAAGTTCTTTGCCTTGCCGACATAGATGACTTGGTTATTCCTGTCTTTCATCAAGTAACATCCAGGTTCAGATGGTAACACGGATAATTTATTCTTTATTTGTATTTCATAATCTTCCACGACATTCACCACACATTCATTCAGTCATAAAAAAAAGGGCAGAGACTAGAGTCCCGCCCGCAAGTATTATTGATTAGTAATGTTTCGCAAGCACAGCTTGTAATTGTTCTTTAGGTTGGAACCCTACAACTTTGTCTACTGCTTGACCATCTTTAAATACGATTAAAGTTGGGATGCTCATCACTTCAAATTTAGCTGCTGTTGCCTGGTTTTCATCAACATCAACTTTAACGATGTTTGCTTTACCTTCGATGTCTTTTGCTAAATCTTCTAATACAGGTGCAATCATTTTACAAGGCCCACACCAAGGTGCCCAGAAGTCTACTAAAGTCACACCTTCTTTAATATTATCTTCAAAGTTACTATCAGTTGCATTAATTAAAGCCATAATTTATTCCTCCATATCTATTTCATTTATAAAAGGAGTATATCAAATAAATATCTGATGGTCATTCCTTTTGCTCATTTATTAAACTACAAATAAATAAATGATGCCACCTAAAAGCATCAGTACTGAAATTACAATCAGCACCTTTGCGAGCTTATACATATCGAAATTATCCATAGCTCCTCCTTACTTCAGTTCAGCAACTGTAACGCCAAATCCACCTTCTGAAGGTGTACCTCCACGGAAACTTGATACAGCTTTTGAACGTCTTAAATATTGTTGCACTCCTTTTTGAAGGGCACCGGTCCCTTTACCGTGAATGATTGTCACCTGTTCATAATTACTGAGAAGCGCCTGATCCAGATATTGCTCTAGTTTTATTAGTGCATCTTCATAGCGTTCACCGCGCAGGTCCAGTTCCATCTTAATTGTCTGACGATTACTTCGCGGTACTACACGAATCTTATCCTCTTTAGGCGGTGCTTCTTTTTCGAGTTCATCAAGCGGTAATTTCATCTTGATAATTCCCATCTGTACAATTGCTTCCTTGCCATCTACGTCAAGAATGACTCCTTTTTGACCGTAGCTTAACACTTTTACGTGGTCACCTTTTTCTATCACTTCATTCTTCGTTGATTTTTTATCTGCTTTAATCTTTGTTTCATGATACATTTTACCGAGTTTTGAACGTTTTTCAATCAATTCGTTTTCTTTTATATCTGCATTTGATTTTAAGTTACGTAATGTTTTTAATAGTTCATCCGCTTCTTTTTCAGCATCTTTAACAATCTTATTCGCATCTTGTTTCGCACGTTCAATTAAGTTTTCTTTTTGTGCTAAATAACTATCAAAGTTCTTCTTTAAGTCACTATGCAATGACTGAACTTCTAACTTCAGCTGTTCTGTGAAGATGCGATCATCTTCCATCTGCTTTGCATTACTTTCTAAGCTTTTGATCATATTATCTATCTCAACATCATCCATTTGAATCATTTGTCGTGCATGCTTTATGATCGAAGGACTCAGTCCTAACTTCTTCGCGATATCAAACGCATTACTTTTACCTGGTACTCCCATCAGCAAGCGATAAGTTGGACTTAATGTTTCAATGTCAAACTCCACGCTCGCATTCATAACACGATCACGATTATAACTATAAGCTTTGAGTTCTGGATAATGCGTTGTCGCCATCGTCATAATGTTCTGCTCGAGACACTTATCTAATATACTCATCGCCAGTGCTGCACCTTCACTCGGATCTGTTCCTGCACCAAGTTCATCAAACATAACGAAACTGTTACTTGTCATATCTGTTAATATCGATACAATATTTGTCATATGGCTTGAGAACGTTGACAGTGACTGCTCAATTGACTGTTCATCTCCGATATCACAGAATACTTCATCAAAGATACTGATCGCTGCACCTTCAGCAGCAGGTATCATCATACCACTTTGTGTCATCAAGATAATCAGCCCAGTTGTTTTTAATGTTACTGTCTTACCACCTGTATTTGGTCCAGTAATGATGACGGTCTGTGTGTCACCGATAAAACTAATATTATTTTTTACGACCGTATCAGCTGGTAATAATGGATGCCATGCCCCTGGTAAATCTACAGTACGTGCTTTTACAACATTCGGCATGACCATCTTGTTACGGTTTCCATATTTCGCTTTAGCCATAAGTACGTCTAAATCAGATAACACATCCGTCGAATATGTCAGTGCATTATCATATTCTGCGACTTCATTCATCAGTTCATACAGAATACGCTCAACTTCTTCTTGTTCACGATGCGTTACTGCACTCAGTTCTGTTGATAACTGTACAATACTGTTAGGTTCAATGTAAAATGTCTGGCCGCTACTCGATGTATCATGAACGATACCAGGAAAATCCTGTTTATATTCACTGCGCACCGGAATTACTTGTCGTCCATTACGAATCGTCACAATCGCATCTGATAACTTCTTCTGGTTATTCGAGCTGCGAACGATGCTTTCTAATCGCTCTTTTATACGACGGTTGATACGGTTCATCTCTTGACGTATCTCCGAGAGTTTTGGAGACGCATGGTCAAACAATGTCGTTTCATCACACTTAGACTGTATACTTTCAGCAAGTTCCGTCACTTGAGGTAAATTTTGGAACTTATGATATGTCACCGGAATTTCCAGTTCACGCTCTTCATATAAGTTCGCGATATATGTTTTATAACGATTGACGACTTTAATATTGTTCTTAATTTTATTTAATTCAACAACCGAAAGTACTGATCCGATTACTGCACGGCGTACGAGCGACTGAATATCGCTCAGCATACTCATGCCAGGTTCTGTTTGTGTCATTTCTATTAGACGTGCTTCTTCAAGATGTGCAAGCATGCTATCTATTTCAGCTTTGTCGCTGATAGGTTGTGTCATCCTCACTTTTTGGCTTGAAAGTTCATTTTGAGTAAATGCGTCAACACGCTCAATAATTTTGTTATATTCTAATATATTTAATGCTTTTTTATTCATATGATTACTTCCCATTCTGTATCCAAGATTTAAAGGCTTCACGTGGCAAAGTATTTATTACCTGTTCTTTTTTCACATAGCCTTTTATTGCTGTACTCACACCATATTTCATTAAATCAAGCTGATCGATTGCATGCGCGTCTGTATTGATCACAAGTTTAATATCTGAGTATTGCTTTAATACGTCACTCGATAAGTCAAGACGCATCGGATGCGCGTTAATTTCAAGGATGGTATTTGTCTTCTGTGCAGTTTCGATGAGCTTTGACATGTTTACATGATAACCATTACGGCGACCAATCAACCTGCCCGTTGGATGAGCAATATGTCTGACGTATGGGTTATTACAGGCATTGATCAGGCGTTTCATAATCTCATCTTCACTTTGATTCAACGACTGATGAATAGCACCGATACAATAGTCAAGCTGTGCTAGTACATCATTGCTGTAATCCATTTCACCATCTGCTAGTATATCCATCTCAACGCCTGAATAAATATCAATTTCTGAATATTGTTCATTCAAGGCTTTAATACGTGCATGCTGTTCTAACAAACGTTCTTCTGACAATCCATTTGCGACATGTAAACTTTTCGAGTGATCCGTAATCATCATATATTCGTATCCTTTAGCGATACATGCTTCGATCATCTGTTCTAACGTATGCGCACCATCACTATATGTAGTATGCATATGTATATCACCACGAATGTCTTCAGGCTGAATAATCTCACCAAATTCTTTAAATTCAAATTCGGAACCGTCCTGGCGCATTTCAGGAGGAATAAATGTTTGATCAAAATGTTGATAAATTTCAGCTTCTGATTGCATCTGAATCAGATTTCCATCATCAGTTGTAATGCCATATTCACTTATCTTCTCATTTCTTTCTTTTGCAAGCTGACGAATTCTAATGTTATGTTCCTTACTCCCAGTGAAATGCTGTAACATATGCGCATAGCCGTCGGAATCTGTAAACCTGAAATCAACCGTCGTAATTAAATCTTCTCTTTCAGCCTGTATCGTAACTTTCTCATCACCAGCAAGTTCAACTTTCTTGATAAACGGTAATGCTGTTAACTGTGCTTTTACAGTTTCACGATCACTTGTTTCAACAATATAGTCAATATCCTTCGAAAATTCATTGCGACGTCTAAAGCTGCCAGCTACACTGAAACGATCGATTTCATCAATTTGAGCGAGTGCTGCATCAATCATCTGCGTAAACTGATGCACTTGATAAATACTGAGTTTCTCTGTCATCGTTAACATTTCTTCTATACCTGACAGTATATTCTCTTCAGACTTTTTACCAAATCCCGCAAGGGCACTGATTTCATTATTCAGACACGCCGCTTTTAATTCATCGACAGTTGTAATTCCAAGAGCATCATTAATCTTCACAATCTTTTTAGCACCTAGATTACGAATCTTCAGCATCTGTATAAATCCTTCAGGAACTTGTTCCTTTAACGTTTTAAGTAGCGATGATTCATGATGAGCTCTAATATCTTCCAGCACTTCAGCAACACCTTTACCGATGCCTTTAATTTGTGTGAAATCAGATACTGCGTTGATGTCGTCTTCGAATGTCTCTAGATTCGCTGCTGCTTTACGATATGCAGAAACTTTGAATGGATTCTCAGCTGAAAGTTCAAGTAATGTCGCAATACGTTCTAACTGCTTTATATAATCTTTTTTTGTAATACTCATAATACCCTCCAAAATAAAAGCCATAGACAAGTAGCCTATGACTTTATTAAATGATAAACCCTGCATATTCAAACAGATGTTTCGCAAAATTACTTAATACCGGGGTATGGTTCGCAATTAAATTTGCAATAATGCTTCCTTCTAATTTCGTTTGTATTGCTGTTATCGGAATCATTGACAATAGAAATAGCACGATAAATATGAGAAGATGCGACTCAATAAATCCTAATATCGCTCCAAACAAACGATTGAACTGTTTCAGTAATGGTAACTGTGCAATATAATCAAAAACAGTTGCAATAAATTGAAGGATTACCTTACTCAATAAAAATAATATTACAAAACTTACAACGTTATAAAATGTCATTTCATTAGTGATCATATTCAAAAACTTCGACTCATAATTTCCTTCTGTCGATGGAAACGGAATCATAAGCACGAGCTTTTGTGCCAGGTCCTTATAAAATAGCTGTGCAATAATGAACGATCCGAGTGTACCGATCAAATGTAGTGATTGTAAGATCAATCCTCTTCTAAAACCGATAATCGTTCCTAGACACAAAAAGAATATCAATAAAATATTAATCATGACTGTTATTACCCTCTAGACGATTCAACTTATCTAACAGTAAATCGTGTTCTTCCTTTAGTTTCACATAATCATCCATCACGTTAACTGCTGCAAGCACAGCCTTTCGTGAAGTGTCGAGACCTGCATTGTACTTCGCAATCTCCCGAATACGTTCATCAACAAGACTCGCAACGTGACGGATATGGCTCGGCTCTTCTTCGCCGAGAATAGTATAGAACTGATCATATATGTTTACAGTAATACGATTCTTAAACTCTCCCATATCAACACTCCGACATCGTCATTTATTTTAGTTTATGTTACCATTTTTATAGGATAATTAACAATAAAAACATACTATCATGTAAGAAAGCAGGCAAAAATGAGCAATAAAGTATACCTATTAAATGCTGAACAAGCAAAAAGAATAGAAGATATATTACCTGTACCCAGTACTACAAGCCTTCCACAAGGTACAAAATATCGAACAAAACTATCCGGTCATACAGTAACACTCTACAACTCCAATAAGTTGATGATTCAAGGTTCAAATAGTGAAGTAATCGGTGAACAAATTCTTTCTAAAGCTGGTATTCAACTCACTCAGCAACTTCCAGACAGTAATTCTACCTCTAAGCATAACGTATCCATTGAAAGTATCCAGTATGATCATTTCAACTGTATCGGTAGCGATGAAGCAGGTTCTGGGGATTACTTCGGACCGATGACCGTTGTCGCGAGCTATGTATCAAAGAAAAATGCTGAAATTCTGAAAGTGCTTGGTGTCATGGACTCTAAGAATCTCAAAGACAGACAAATTATAGAACTTGCAGAACAAATCATCCCGATAATCCCACATTCACTACTCGTCCTAGATAACATCAAATATAATGAACGTAAACAGATGGGCTGGTCACAAGTTAAGATGAAGGCGGTGCTGCATAATGAAGCGATTAAAAACGTGCTGAACAAAATAGATGAACCTGTGGATTACATTGTAATCGACCAGTTTGCAGTTCAAGGTGTATATGAAAATTATGCACTCAGCGCAATACCTGAGCGCAATAAAACTAAGTTCGAAACGAAAGGCGAATCCAAAGCGATTGCCATCGCCGCAAGCTCCATTATTGCAAGATATGCGTTTGTAAAACATTTCGAACAAATAATTAAAGAAACCGGCATCTCAATCACAAAAGGAGCAGGCGCTAAAGTAGATGCTGAAGCTGCAAAAATTATTAAACTTAGAGGCCTTGATTATTTAGATACGATAACGAAAAAAGACTTTAAAAACAGAGAAAAAGCATTGAAGCTCATAAAAAAATAAGCTGACGATTGTCAGCTTATTTTTTAACCTCTAAGTTTAGCGCCAATTGACTCTAATCTTTCAATAACCGCATCGTATATCGGTTTAATCTCTTCATCTGTCAGCGTCTGTTCCGGATTCAGGAATTCCATTCGAATCGCTACCGATTTCTTATCCTGTGCAATATGCTCACCTTCGTATACGTCGAATACTTCAGCTGACTTCAAGTACTTAGAATCCACTTTAAGAATTTCTGCAATCAGTTCGCCCGTATCCTGTTTACGTTCAACTTCAAGTGCGATATCACGGCTAGTTCCAGGGAACTTCGGAATCATATTGTAGATAATCTGACCTTGCTGAATTGAAAGCAAGACTTTTAAATCTAATTCAAACACATACGTTTCCTTTAAGTCATTTGCTTTCTCTACTGTCGGGTGCAATTGACCAATGATGCCGATCTTCGTTTCATTCACATAGATATCTGCACTGCGACCAGGATGCAACATCGGCTCATCACTTCTAACATATCGGAACACTAGACCTAATCTTTCACTTAACGCCTCCACTATCCCTTTCACATGGAAAAAGTCAACTTGCTCCTTTTTCCCTTGATGCATCGTTGGTGTGACAAGTCCAGTAATAATCCCAGCAACATGTTCTTCTTCTGAAGGTAATAAGTCTTCTTGTTTAAAGAATGTATTTCCAATTTCATAGAACGCGACATCTTTCATTTGACGTGCATTATTATAGCTTACGACATCAATTAAGTGAGGCAATAATGATTGACGTAGCACTGCATGATCTTCACTCATCGGCATTAAGAGCGCTGTCGTTTCAGCTTCTTTTAGTGCGAACTGTTTCGATTTTTCATTTGAGACAAGTGCATAGGTGATTGCCTGATTTAATCCTAACCCTTGAAGCAACGCCTTCACTGCACGACGTTTCGCCTGATAATCAGTCAGTCCTACTTGTTTGTTCGTCTTCGTTTCTGGTAATGTCGCAGGTAGTGCATCATAACCATAAATACGCGCAACTTCTTCGACTAAATCTTCTTTAATAGTAATGTCACCACGACGAGATGGTACGATGACGTTGAATGAATCACCATCTATCTTCGTTTCAAAGCCAAGACGTTCGAATATGTTTTTAATTTCTGTATTAGAGATATCAAATCCAATCAATCGATTAATATCATCCGTTGTAATTTGAACGTTCGTTGTAAACTCTGGTAATGCTCCAGCTGAAGCAACACCACTTAATACTTCTCCTTGCGCATTTTCCTGCAGGAGATACGCTGCACGGTCTAATGCATCAAGTACAAATTCTGCTGCAACACCTTTTTCAAAGCGACTTGATGATTCAGAGCGCAAGTTCAGACGGTTCGCAGTTTTACGTATGTTTAGCGGCGCAAACATCGCAGACTCAATCAGTACATTCACTGTACTATCCGTTACTTCAGAGAAATCTCCTCCCATCACCCCAGCAAGCGCTACTGGTGTTGTACCGTTTGTAATCACGATATCTTCTGCAGTTAATGTGCGCTCTTTATCGTCTAATGTTGTCATCTTTTCGCCATCAGTTGCTGGACGAACTTTAATCGTTGTGCTGCCAATCTTATCATAGTCAAACATATGCAGCGGCTGTCCATATTCCAGCATAACGTAATTCGATACGTCAACAACGTTATTAATCGGGCGGATACCCGCTTTAATTAAGCGGCCTTGAATATGTGCAGGTGAAGGTCCGATCTTTACGTTCTTCACGATACGTGCAGCATAATACGGTGATAACGTCGCTTCTTCAATTTCAATACTGATTAAGTCTGATACTTGTTCACTCGTTTCATTAATATGCGTTGCAGGTAGCTTCAATGGTTCTTCATATAATGCACTTGTCTCAAATGCAGAACCAATCATGCTCATACAGTCGCTTCGATTAGGTGTTAGACCGAATTCCATCACGGCATCATCTAGCGATAATGCAGCAAGTGCATCTGTACCTGGCGCGATAGCTTCTTCAAATACGTATATCCCTTTTTCGTACGCTTCTGGAATCAAGTTTGAAGAGATACCTAGTTCACCCAATGAACAAATCATACCGTTAGATTCTACTCCGCGTAGTTTCGCTTTTTTTATCTTAACACCACCAGGCAGACGTCCACCAGGTAAGCAGACGATTACTGTCTGACCAGCTGCGACGTTCGGTGCACCACAGACAATTTGTTTCACTTCTTCGCCAACATTCACCTGGCAGATATTTAATTTATCTGCATCAGGATGCTTCTCGATCGATTCTACATGTCCAATCACTAAATTCTTAATATCTTTTGTATAATCGATAATTTCTTCAATCTCAATTCCGCTTCTTGTAATCTTCTCAGCAAGCGCTTCTACCGAAACATCAACTTTTACATATTCATCTAACCATTCTTTACTTACTAACATTCGGTTCTCCTCCATCTTCTAAACGTAAAAACTGACGAATAAATCTTAGATCATTCGTATAGAAATGACGAATATCTTCAATACCATACTTTAACATCGCAATACGATCTGGTCCCATACCGAATGCGAATCCAGAATATTTATTAGAATCAAAACCAGCCATCTCTAAAACATTCGGATGTACCATACCGGCACCGAGAATTTCAATCCATCCTGTCCCTTTACAAACGTTGCAGCCCTTACCTTTACATTTGAAGCATGAAATATCCACTTCTACAGAAGGCTCAGTAAACGGGAAGAAACTTGGACGCAGACGAATCTCACGATCTTCACCGAACATCTTCTTCGCAAAGTATTCAAGCGTTCCTTTAAGGTCGCTCATTTTAATATTCTCATCAACAACTAATCCTTCGATTTGTGTAAACTGATGTGAATGCGTCGCATCATCAGAATCACGACGGTAGACTTTACCTGGACAAATAATTTTTACAGGTCCTTCACCTTTACGTGATTCCAACGTACGAGCTTGAACAGGAGATGTATGCGTACGCATTAATACTTCTTCAGAAATGTAGAAACTATCCTGCATATCACGTGCAGGGTGAGATTTTGGAAGATTTAACGCTTCAAAGTTATAATGATCGCTTTCTACTTCGAATCCTTCTACAATTTCATAGCCTAAACCGATGAATAAATCTTCAATATCCTCAACGATACGGTCGAGCGGATGACTGCTCCCTGAACTTAACTTTTTACCTGGTAAAGTAATATCAATTGTTTCACTTTCAAGTCGTTTGTTCACAAGTTCCGCTTCAATACGAACTTCAACTTCTGCAATTGCACTTTCTACGGTTTGTTTGGCATCATTAACAAGCTGACCAAACATCGGTTTCTCTTCGTTCGGCAGAGATTTCATCTCTTTCATCAGACCAGTGATCACACCTTTTTTACCGATGTAAGAAACTTTGATATCTTGTAATGCTTTCTTATCTGTAATCTGACTTACTTTGCCCACTGCCTCAGACTTTAACGCCTGTAATCTTTCTTTAAGTTCCATGTTCTTCCTCCTTAATTTTAAACAATAAAAAAAGCCTTCATTCCCTATACAAGGGACGAAAGACTCCGCGGTACCACCCAAATTTGTGCATATGCACACAGCTCATTAAGCGATAACGGAACAACCGGTCTAACTTCTTATTAGACTGCCTGTCAGCTGAAAAGATAGGTATGTGAAGATTTCACTCTCACCAATGTGAAACTCTCTTGACAACACATACATATCCCGGCTGATAAACGGCGATGTATTTCATTATTTTAATTATATAGAATGTATGCACGTTATTCAAGTCCATAGATTATAGTATGTATATACATAAATCAATATATCAAAAAAACTTTAAGTAAAAATATAGATAAAAGTTGTCATATGTATTATCATTTAAATTAAGTACCTTATTATTATTTATTATACTAAAATATATTAACTAAGGAGTCTTATCATGAAAAATAAAAAAATTTTGACGATGGTATTTGCAACTTCCTTCTTTATAGTTCCTGCACAAGCATTTGCTAATACATCCGAAACTTCAAAAATCGATTTAATTAAGCCTCAAATCGAATCAAGTAAAAGCGAAATTAAGGAGAATGTTAATACAATAACTGAGGAAGCTAAAATAAAAAAAGAAGAGATCCAAACCTTAAGAGATGATGCAGCAGAAGTACGTGATAAAGTAACTGAGGAAGCTAAAATAAAAAAAGAAGAGATTCAAACCTTAAGAGATGGCTCAGCAAAAGTGCGTGATACAATTTCAACTCAACTTCAGGAAGTTAAATCATCAGAAAGTGCAGTAAACTTTAATGAAGCGCCTAAAAATAGTGTAACAGCACCTTTAGATGATACCGAAAAGAGCAGCGCCGAGAAACAACACATCAATCTAAATAATATTTCACCTGAAATAGACGGGAAAGCAATCTCTCTTTCTGATAAATGGCTGAACAAAGAAAATATCGATACACTATTAAAATTAGAAACTTTAAAGTATAAACAGGAAATCAGCGAGTTAGAATATAAAACCAAAGTACTTAAAATACTTAATGAGACACTAAGCAACTATCTGAATCAGACAGATCGCTTACATTTTAACTTTGACGACCTGCTGGCACATGATTTTAACACAGATGAGCTTACTCAGAAATATCAATCAAGATTAAATGATCTCTCATCTTTAAAAGATGCCGGCCAATTTACACAGCATGAATATAACGGAAAAGTTTTCGACCTCCTTCACGACCATCTTCAGGAAGGAAATCAAAAACTCGCCACACTCAATAATAAAATTGGAACTAATGATATTAAGGACTCGCTTGCTAGCGGATTTGTCGACAACTTATCAGCTCCTGTAAAAGCAGAACCTATGAGCATGAAATCAAGCACAAACACGCTACCTGAATCAGGTGAAGCAGCTAGCAAACCCTTGATGGTAGCTGCAATTGTTGTACTCATTGTTGGTGCATTGATACTATATCGTTCACGTAAAAGAAAATAACTCAAATAATAAAACACATCATTAAATTGATGTGTTTTATTACTGTAAAAAAAAACGAAAGCATTTTTACGAGAAACTTTTACTATGACAATCTCACTATTACGTTTTCTCCGTTTGTTAATCACTTCAAAAATTACTTTACGACCCATTTAATTGCAATAAAAAAGTAGAACCGATTACCCGGTTCTACTTCACAAAATGATACATCAATATTCCTGCACAAACGGCAACGTTCAGACTTTCAGCCCTACCATAAATGGGTATATATAAATTTTCATCTGTAGCGGATAGTATTTCAGGGTTCACACCTTGCCCTTCATTTCCTAATACAATCATAAAATTATCACTTGGTATGACTTCTTTATAATCACGTGCCTTCTCTAAACTCGTACCATAGATTGTACCGTTAGACTTTGAGCTTGCTTCATCAAAATCCATCTCAATGACCGGTATATGAAACACACTACCTTGAGATGCACGCAGAACTTTGTCGTTATAAATATCAACAGTCCCTTTTGCTATAATAACGGCGTCCAATCCTGCTGCATCAGCTGTACGAATAATCGTTCCAACGTTCCCAGGATCCTGAATACGGTCTAAATAAATAACACGGTTCAGTTCAGCGTCTTTCCCATCTTTCATATTGCATACGGCGTATATTCCTTGAGGTGCTTCTGTCTGAGATAACTTCTCAGCAACTTTAAAAGTGATTTCATACTGTTGTTTGCTACCTGCAACCATAGCTTCTGTCAATTTATCCGGATTAACAGTAAGGATCATTTCAATATCAACATTACTGTTTACTGCCTCTTCAACGAGATGTTCTCCTTCAATTATAAACTGCTGCATTTTCTTTCTATCTTTCCTGTTATGCAGTTTAGCTATCTGTTTGATCTTCTGATTTTGTATTGATTCAATTATTTCCATTATTGTCCCTCTTCCTTTATCAATGAGAATCCTGGTCTCATTTCTGCTAATGACTCCATCACATCAATCCACTGGTTGCCAGCTTCTTTAAAAGTTGTTTCAAATAGATGACGCTGTGCTTCGTTTAACGTATCTATCAGCTGTATCCCTTGATCAGTAGGATAGAGTTCTTTCAGACGTTTATCCTGGGGTGATGGTTGTTCAGTAATCAGCGCTTTTTCTTTTAATACTTTCAGTGTACTTTGTGAACCTTGCTTAGAAATCTCAAGTACTGTCAGCAATTCTTTCATAGTTATCCCTGGTTTCTTACAAATAAAAAACAGAAATCGATGATGCTGTCTTAACATACCGTGTTGTTCAATAATTTCATCTGCTGCTCCAATGAACGTCTTATATGCAAAGTAAAATAACATATGTTCATAGTCTTTATCCATATACATTGTCTCTATCCCTTCAACGTATTACTTATATTATACAGTGAAAAATTAAGATTACAACAAATAGGTCAATGCAGTTGACTTAATATTATTTTAGCTATATATTTAAATTGTTACTAAAGAAAGGATGAGAGATATGAAACAAAGAATCGGTCAATACTTAATCGATGCACTTCATGTTAACGGTGTCGATAAAATTTTTGGAGTACCAGGTGACTTTACGTTAGCATTCCTTGACGATGTCATTCGTCATGACAGTGTCGAATGGATAGGCAATACAAATGAACTCAATGCAGCCTATGCTGCTGACGGCTATGCGAGAGTTAACGGACTTGCAGCAGTAAGTACAACATTTGGCGTAGGAGAACTAAGTGCCGTAAACGGAATTGCTGGAAGTTATGCTGAACGTGTGCCTGTCATAAAAATTTCGGGCGGTCCTTCATCTGTCGCTCAACAAGAGGGACGCTACGTCCATCATTCACTTGGTGAAGGTATTTTCGATTCCTATTCGAAAATGTATGCACATATCACTGCGACGACAACAATACTTTCTGTCGACAATGCAGTGGGTGAGATTGACCGTGTCATTCATAGCGCGCTCAAAGAAAAGCGTCCTGTACACATACACCTACCAATAGATGTTGCTTTGACAGAAATTGAGATTCCCCATGCACCTAAAGTATATACACATAAGTCACAAAATGTTGATGCATATATCCAGGCGGTAGAGGAGAAGCTCATGTCTGCAAAACAACCTGTAATTATAGCGGGACATGAGATCAACAGCTTTAAACTACATGAACAGCTAGAGCAGTTCGTAAATCAAACAAATATACCTGTTGCACAGCTTTCTCTTGGTAAATCTGCATTTAATGAAGAAAATGAGCATTACCTAGGGATTTATGACGGTAAGATTGCGAAAGAAAATGTGCGTGAGTATGTGGATAATGCAGATGTCATCTTAAATATCGGTGCAAAACTGACAGACTCTGCAACAGCAGGTTTCTCATACAAATTCGATACTAATAATATTATCTATATTAACCATAATGACTTTAAAGCTGAGGATGTTATAAGCGATAATGTCTCGCTGATTGATCTAGTAAACGGATTGAACAGCATCGACTACAAGAATGAAACACACTACCCATCATATCAACGTTCGGATATGAAGTATGAGTTGAACGACGCACCTTTAACACAAAGCAACTACTTCAAAATGATGAATGCATTCTTAAAAAAAGATGATATTTTACTTGCAGAGCAAGGCACATCATTCTTTGGTGCTTATGATCTATCTTTATATAAAGGGAATCAATTTATCGGTCAGCCGTTATGGGGATCTATCGGCTATACATTCCCATCTCTATTAGGTTCCCAGCTTGCTGATGTGAATAGACGTAATATTCTGCTCATCGGTGACGGTTCATTACAATTAACTGTTCAGGCCCTATCTACGATGATCAGAAAAGACATTAAACCGATTATCTTCGTAATCAATAACGATGGCTATACTGTTGAACGTCTGATACATGGTATGGAAGAACCATACAATGACATTCAGATGTGGAACTACAAACAGTTACCAGAAGTATTTGGTGGTAAAGACACCGTTAGAGTCCACGATGCTAAGACTTCAAATGAATTAAAGACAGTTATGGACAGCGTTAAAGCAGACAAAGACCACATGCACTTTATTGAAGTACATATGGCTGTAGAAGATGCTCCGAAGAAATTAATCGATATCGCAAAAGCTTTCTCTGATGCGAATAAATAGTATATTTATTGTAGCCAGGACACATTACGTTGTTCCTGGCTCTTTTATAGTGAATGATATTTCATAATAATTTGAATTTTTGATATAATTATTATGAAATATCATTTAGGAGTGATCTCATTAATACTGAAATTATTATTTTAATTCTTGGTTTGCTACTTTTTACTGCAGTCATGACAACAACGTTATCCAGTAAACTCGGACTTCCCTCATTAATCGTCTTTCTCGCTGTAGGTATGGCACTGAATTCATTCATTATGTTTGATAATGCTTTCCTCGCACAACTTATTGGAACAATCGCACTTGTCATCATTCTGTTCGATGGTGGTATTCAAACAACTAAATTAACGGTGAAAAATGCAATCTCTTATGCATCTATACTAGCAACAATCGGTGTTCTCATTACAAGTTTCATTGTAGGTGTAGCCACAGTTTTTATATTAGATTTATCCTGGAAACAGGGGCTGTTATTTGGAGCCATTGTCGGATCTACGGATGCTGCCGCTGTATTCAGTATTCTTGGTAACAAGCAAATTAAACAGAAGATTAAAAGCATACTTGAGGTTGAATCTGGAACAAATGACCCTATGGCGTTATTTTTAACTGTTACGATGATCAATCTACTAACAATGCCAGATGCATCACTTCTAACAAGTGCATTACTATTTGTATGGCAAATGGTAGGCGGCGCATTACTAGGCCTGCTCATCGGATATATTACAGTTAAACTCATAAACTTTGTAGAGCTTGAAGCGACTGGACTCTATCCTATCCTTGCACTTACTTTAGCCTTTCTTACATACGGACTATCTTCTCCACTGAAAGTCAGTGGACTCCTTGCTGTATATGTCTTTGCATTATATTTAGGTAACCATCCGCTCAGCTACCGTGCAAATATCATCAGATTCGGCGAAAGCTTTGCATGGATGGCTCAGATGACAATGTTTATACTATTAGGATTACTCGTATTCCCTAGTCAGCTGCCAGGCATAATGATTCAAGGATTACTCATCGCAATCGTCCTGATGTTCGTGGCAAGGCCTATAAGTGTCTGGCTAACACTCTTCTGGACGGATCTATCGAAGAAAGAACTTACCTTTATCTCATGGGCAGGATTACGGGGTGCAGTACCAATTATTCTTGCAACATATGCACTGTTAGCAGAAGTTGAAAATTCAGAAATTATCTTTAACGTCGTCTTCTTTGTCGTGTTACTAAGCGCATTACTGCAAGGTATGACACTTGTCCCTCTTGCGAATAAACTCGGACTTAATAAAGGAGAGGCACATACAAGTCCTTACCACTTTGATATGGTTGCAAGCGAAGTTACAGAAGTTGATATACGTGAATACCTTGTAAAATTAGGATCACCATGGGCAAATAAAAAAATACATGAACTTGGTCTACCGAGACAATCCAATATTAATGCGGTTGTAAGAGACGACAAGTTGTACGTGCCTGATGGTAATTTTGAGATACAGACAAACGACATATTATATATCATCGCAAGTAAGAAACTACATCTGAGCATTCAGAAAGAACTTGCGAAATTAAAAGCGAAAAAAGAACGCCCTGTCAAATAGACAAGGCGTTTTATTATTCCTTCACAGCTTTAAAGATGACAAATGACGGGCGATGATTAATTTTTTCGATATCGACATGGCTCATATATTCATTGGATAACTCGGTATTTCCGGTTTCGATGATACGCTCTAATTTAAATCCTGCTTCAAGTAATGTATTCAGCAGCTCCTCCATCGTTCGATGATATTTTATTACGTCTTGCTGCAACCATCTTGTACTACGCATACCACTCTCGAAGTAATGATCTAGCTTATAATGATCATACATATCAGGCACATGTGACCATAAATCGTCTGAACGTGTTGCAGTTGCGACAGGATGCTCAATTGAGAAGATAAACACACCAGTATTTTTCAAATGATTATAAACCTTTTGAACAGCACCTTTATAATCTTCAATATAGTGAAATGCAAGGGATGAAACGATAACATCATAATCCGCGACAGAATCAAATTCCATAAAATCAGTATTCAAGAAAGTAACATGCTGATCCTGTATATTTTCCTTTGCTTCCTGTATCATGTTGCTAGAAATATCGATGCCCGTGATCTGAATCGGAGACTGCTCAAGCATATACTGGACGAGCTGTCCCATTCCACAACCGATATCGAGTATTGTCTTATTATACAGATTCGGCAGAAGTTCTTTGATTCTCGGTACTTCTATCATTTCGTTATAACTCGTTGGATTTAATCTGACTTCTTTATAACGATTAAAGAAGTCGTGGTTATCATAAATGTTGTGCATATGGATTCTCCTCTTAGTGTAAGGAATACAGTACGTTTCATAGGTGGCGTACTTTAAGATAGTTCGACACATACATCACGAATCTCACTATCTCAACGCTCTAGGTGGCGTACTTCAACATAGTTCGACACATACATCTCGAATCTCACTATCTCAACGCTCTAGGTGGCGTACTTTAACATAGTTCGACACATACATCTCGAATTTCACTATCTCAACGCTCTAGGTGGCGTACTTCAAGATAGTTCGACACATACATCTCGAATCTCACTATCTCAACGCTCTAGGTGGCGTACTTTAACATAGTTCGACACATACATCTCGAATTTCACTATCTCAACGCTCTAGGTGGCGTACTTCAAGATAGTTCGTCACCTGCAACATAATTCACAATGCATCAACGCTTTAGGTGGCGTACTTTCCAATAATTCGCCATCTACAAAACCATTCCTAAATCTCCTGCTTAATAATTCGTTCCACCGCTTCATCATCAATACTTTCTACAACTTTCTTAAGCAATTTCACTGCACCATTATAATCTTCACGATGCATCATCGAAACATTACTATGGATATAACGTGTTGGCACAGATATTG
Organism: Macrococcus psychrotolerans; assembly: GCF_038095555.1. Taxonomy (NCBI): domain Bacteria; kingdom Bacillati; phylum Bacillota; class Bacilli; order Caryophanales; family Staphylococcaceae; genus Macrococcus; species Macrococcus psychrotolerans. The sequence continues at coordinate 1,371,502 of NZ_CP124591.1, forward strand.
TAATCGCTGGTACACCGTTATTACTCACTGCAACGTGCCCTGCGTCCGTATATCCTCCTGTAAGATGATCAATTTGATATTTAATACCATTCTCCTCTGCCACCTGTTCAACATATCGTCTAAAGGATACATGTCCAATATTCCAGGCGTCTGATAACAAAATTACAGGGCCATCTCCCATCTTAGTTTGTCCGGCGTTCTCCATACCCGGTGTCTTTGAACATATACATACATCAATAGCTATTGCCAGGCTCGGACGTATCTTATTTGCTGCAGTGATTGCACCACGAGATAAAGTCTCTTCCTGCGTAACAGCGCCTGCATACAAAGTAACATGATTATCAACTGCTTTAATAACTTCGTATGCTGCAGCACATCCAAAGCGGTTATCAAATGCTTTAGCAAGTAAATAATTAGGATTAGCCATCACTTCAAACTCTGAATACGGGGTGATTGGATCGCCAACACGTACACCTGCATCCAATGTCTCTTCACGATTATCTGTACCGATATCGATAAACATCGCATCTGGATCAACTTTATTACGTTCTGCTTGTGGTAAGACATGCGGTGGTTTACTACCGATGACACCTCGCACTTCCCCTTGTTGCGTTAAAATCGTAACCTTCTGACTTGTCATTACAGTTCCAGACCAGCTGCCTAAATTCGTAAATTTAATAAATCCATCTTCAGTAACTTCTGTTACCATGAAGCCAATTTCATCTAGGTGGCCCAGTAACATTATTGAATGGTTTGAAGCCATCTTTTTAACCCCAAAGATGCCTCCTGTATTATCGTGCACCGTTTCTATACTTTCTTCATCAAATAGTTCCTGCATCAGCTTTGTCATCGGCAGTTCAAATCCAGCCGGTGCATTACAGTCGGTCATTTGTTTAAGTAGTGCTAGTTGCTTGTCCATAAATACATCTCCTATTCCACCGTAAACTTATATTTTATGTTATTATAGGATATTATTACATATATTGTTCCAAAAATATACCATCGCTGGTCCAATTAATTTATGCCATCCTTTAGCAATTGCTAATGCAGCAGTCTTCGGTCATCCTATATTTGCATTACTTGAAAATAATATTCCCTCCAGCTTTCGGTAATATATCAGTCTTAGATACTGAGCTTCTAAATGATACAGCCATAATAAAGAACTCTGCATCAAAATTTAACACAAGTTCGAGCAACGAGATTTCTTTTCTACTAATATAATCCTCCTGCCCTGCAAAAAGTGGCTTCATTGTTAATCTCATCAATAAACATTATATTTCTTATTTATCAGAATGCTTTATAATATTGATGAACCACTCACATCTCATAAGCGCTTTGCAAACTTTTCTTTATGTTCAGCAGGTAAAGCCTCCACCTTCAATGCTTTATCAATCAATGCTTTATTCTTCTTATCACCGTATACTAATTCATTAAACTCATGTAATGTAAACCCTGTTTCATCTTTTTTCACAAGTTCTAACTGACAATCAGGTGCTACCATACCTTCAGCAAGTACTCTAAAGTAACACCCTGTTGCTCGACTTGCGGCCATCATCTTTACGATATTTGGTACATTGTGTATCTGGGCGATTGTATTACATGGTCCACGTCCTTCAGTCACTTGAATAAGCGCCTCTCCAAGTTTATAAATGTCACCAATGCTAATTGTATCTTTATCTAATCCGACGGTTGTTATATTCTCACCGAACAAACTAAATTCCGTGTCAATCTCTATGTAATCTGACCATAAATCATAATCATTAAGATCATATAAGCAAACCGCTTTATTTATACCGCCATGCCCTTTATAGACATGTTGATCTCCTACAAACCCCATAAAAGTGAGTTGTACTGCATTCTCAACAGGATATTTATAATAAGCAGTTTTCTTCTCTTTACCTTTTACATTAATCTTTTCTATACTACCGATACAAATTCTTTTCACTTCATACTGCATGTCCTCACCTCTTCAATTGTGTTATTTCAAGTGTATTATTATCGATTAAATAAGTAAATTAAAAATCAGCTACTCAAATGAGCAGCTGCTGATATAAATTTAATTTCTTTTTACTGAACACGGTATAATTAAAAAGATCAAAGTAATGCGCAAGCTTTAGTTCAATAATAAATCAACATAAAACCGAAACATAATAATATCTTTATGTTTCGGTTTCTATCGTTAACTATCTTTTCTTATTACGTTTCTTATATGACACAACGCGTGACTTCTTCTGCTGACGATATTCCGGCATTTCGATAACTTTATGTCCACCGATACGCCATAACCTTACTTCTGTGTACATCGTCTTTAACAACTTCGTTAAGTTCTCTGTCGGTACTATAGAGATCATCTGTCTTGCACCAAGATCTGCGACAAATTCAAATGCTGTTTCAAAGCTATCTGTCACACGAAATGTCTCTATAATTTCGTTGAACAGTGCTTCTACTTGCTGTGGATAAATATGTTCACCTTTCATATTGTGCTTCAATTCTGTCTTTAAGTCTTCTTTTAATTTATTATTCTCTACATGTGAGTTCTGTACATATTTATAGATTTGCTGAGCGTTCACTGGTGTATAGTATTCCATATTGCTGAACATTACATCTAAATCCATCTGCTGATGTGAATATATTTCATGTTTCACCCAGTTGCCTTTAATATTCGGTACGAGATTTGGAAAGTAGGTCGTTATATCCTGCTTGATGTCATCACTCGTAATATCCTTGCGATATACTTTCTTATACACTTGCTGCATAAAATCCAGACGTACAAATCCGTATAGGTTCATCATTCCACGGTAAAACTTAATCTTCTCGATTTCCGGATTAATTATGCCTGATGCTTTCAATTTTTTAAAATGTTCAAGCACATCTTTCGGTACGAAGAGGATTTCATTAAAATCATGACTGAACGCAAAGATTTCTCTCGTTGCCCCTTTCATATATGTGAAATTGTCATAGCCGAACTGCAATGCATTCTCAATATTCAGTTGCAGCTCAAAGTCCATATACTTCATCATCTTCTGAATCATCGTGAAGTCTTTAAAGAATGCCTGATGAATCATGTTAATATTTGAATTTTTATCTGATTTTTCTTCTAACTGATAAAAGCGTACAATCCCGATGATATCTTCATCACTTAATGTTTGTAAATGTGTCTTCAAATCTTTGTTCGACCAGTTATCAATCATCGTATGAATGTTTGTTTCAATTTCAAGCTGTGATTGATATTGTTCGAGATTGGCTTTTAGCACATCGCTTTCATATGCAGTTTCTTCATCAGTCGGTGCTTCAATCCATTCATGTTCACTATTTAGGTGCAGTTCATTATAATAGTTGATCATTTCATTTGGAATTTCAAAGATTTTACCGCTACTTGCTTCAATCAGTCCTGCTTCAACTAAGTTAGGTAATACATATTCCGTCTGTATACTATCTTTATTGATACGGTTGCCGTTTGCGGCGAGCAATGTTAAATAGAGGTGCTCTGTTTCATTTAAATTTGGAATCACTTGGTGAATTATTGATTTAGTAATTGTCATATATTGCTCCTATCTATAAAAAGGCTGAACTACTTCAGCCTTTAATATTAATGATATTGCGATTAAATTGTATGCCATACGTTTCTTCAAATAATTGTAGCGCTTGAGTACTGAATGCAAATACTTGCGTAAAAGTTCTTTCGCTTAATACATCAACATGTACGTTTCTGTACTTTTCCTGTACTAATGCGTCATTCATCTGGTCGATTGCGTAATAAAATCCACCTTGCTCAAATCGTTCGATAAGTTCATGCTTATTGATTTCATCTGTACTTATATAGAGATGGGCTTCATTAAATTCAGGTAGGGATTCAAACCATGATACCCCTTTTCTGCAGTTCACAACGTCACCAATAATAATCATTGCCGGATGTGTAACCTCTTCTTCCTGAACTTTCTGGATAATATTTGTTAAATCTCCTGTAACCGTCTTCTGGAAGCCATAACTTGCATGTCCAATTACTGCTATTTTTAGATGAGCTTCATTTTTAGATAATACTTCTACGATTTCAGGTAATGCTTTCATCCCCATATACAGTGCAAGTGTTCCACCTTTCGCGAGTGCTTCAAAATCAATTTCTCTGACGCTGTCTTTTTGCAGATGACCCGTTGAAAACGTAACATGCGGTGAATATGCACGGTCCGTCAGTGGGAAGCCTGAATAGAGCGCTGCAGCCGATGCGCTTGTAATCCCTGGAACAATCTCGTATGGCGTATGGTCGTCCAGACTTTCTACTTCTTCAGTCAGGCGACCGAATATACCTGGGTCCCCACCTTTTAGACGGACAATAGTCTTATACTGCTGCGCACAATGATTAATGATTGTATTGATTTCATCCTGCTTCTTATATTTTACGTCAGGATTCTTACCAACGTATATCAGTTTGCATTCGCGCTTGCTGAGCTGCAGTAATATTGGATTTACAAGACGATCATATATAATCACATCTGCCTGCTCGATTTTACGTATTGCCTTATAAGTAACAAGACCTGGGTCACCTGGTCCTGCACCGATAAAGTAAACTTTACCTAGATCCATATATAAAGTACACCATCTTCGACTTCTGTTTTATAAGTCTCAACACATCCGTCTGCTTCATCTGGTGCCTGAATTTGTCCATCGTTTAAATTAATCTTTCGATCATGCAGCGGACAGAATACGTAATGCTCACTTACCGTACCTTCTGATAAAGGACCATTTTTATGAGGACAGCGATTACCGATCGCTCTAATATCTCCAGATTCTAATAAGAATATACCAATCTCTTCGTCTTTCACAAATACTTTTTTACCAATTTGAGGTTCTAATTCAGATACATTGAATAGTTTAATTTTTTCCATGACTATACGCGCTCCACTTCATACATTTTTCGTTTCTCTTCATCTGATGCAATTGCTTTCCATGGTTCTTCCTGACGTGCTTTATTAGCATCCATCAAACGATCGTATAATTCCTGTTGTTTCGCTTCATCCAGCAGTACTTCTTTCACCTTGTCGAAACCTAAGCGCTCCATCCACGGTGCAGTACGTTCAGCGTAAATTCCTGTTTCACGGTAGTATTGCATCATCGCGCCACATAAACGTACAACTTCATCTTCAGTTGCTACTGTCGTAAGTAACGTTGCAGCTTTAACTTCTGTACCACCATTACCACCAACAAAGATCTGGAAGCCATTCTCGACACCGATAACACCGAAATCTTTCACACCAGATTCTACACAGCTACGTGGACAGCCTGATACCCCAATCTTAAATTTATGCGGTGTATCAATATATTCAAATGTTGACTCGAGACGAATTGCAAGTTGCGTCGTTAACTGTGTACCGAATCGACAGAATTCTTTACCGACACATGATTTAACAGAACGTAGTTTTTTACCGTATGCAGATGCCGAACGCATACCTAGATCTTCCCATACTTGAGGCAATTCCTCTTTCTTAATACCATATAGACCGATGCGTTGTGCACCAGTGATCTTCACTAATGGCACATCATATTTCTTCGCCACTTCACCTAATTTAATTAACTGATCAGGATTCGTTACTCCACCCTGCATCTGTGGAATAACTGAGAAAGTACCATCATTTTGAATGTTTGCATGGAAACGTTCATTTGCATAGCGCGAGTCTTTTTCATCTTCATGTTCATGTGGCCAGCACATATTTAAGTAGTAGTTGACTGCAGGACGACATTTCGGACATCCACCTAAGTTTTTAAATCCTAATACGTGACGAACTTCTTTAGATGTCTTTAATCCTTTTGCACGAATTTGTGTCACAATCTGATCACGCGAAAGATCAGTACAACCACATATTCCAGCCGGTCCCCCTGCTTCAAATTTATCTCCTAAAGTAAAGCTAAGTAAATCAGCGATTTGACCTTTACATTTACCACATGATCCACCCGCTTTAGTATGCGCTGTAACTTCACCAACCGTCGTCAATCCTTTTTCATGTACAGCTTTAACGATCTGCCCTTTAGATATACCGTTACATCCACAAATTGTTTCATCGTCTGCCATCGTTTCCACACTGATTGCATCAACTTCACCAGCTTTATGCAGTAATGACACTAATGTAAATTCTTCGATTGCTTCTTCTTTTTTCATCATATTGTAGAAGCGGTTACCTTCTTCGGTATCACCGTACAGTACTGCTCCTACAACTTTACCTTCTTCTACATACACTTTTTTATAGACATTATCTAAACCGTTGTACACTTCAATACCGCGTGTCTTTTCACCTTCATAAATCTTACCCGCAGAGAATAAGTCACAACCAGATACTTTAAGTGAAGTAAATGTAGTTGAACCGTGATATCCATCTGTTGGATTGCCAGTAATGTGGTCAGCTAATACTTTCCCTTGTTCGTAAAGTGGCGCTACTAAGCCATAAACTTTTGCGTTATGCTCAACACATTCACCAACTGCGTATATATCTGGGTCACTTGTCTGCATAAAGTCATTAACAACGATACCACGACCGATTTCAAGTTCAGCGGCACGTGCTTGCTTTGTTACGGGACGAATACCAACAGCCATAACAACTAAATCCGTTTCAATTACTGAACCGTCACTTAAACGGATTGCTTCAACGCGTTCTTTACCGATAATTTCCTGTGTATTCCCTTGTAATTTAAATTTCATACCTTGTTTCTCTAAATCTGCTTTCAACATTTCTCCAGCTTTACGGTCTAGCTGCATTTCCATTAACCATTCGCCTAAATGTACAACAGTAACATCCATGCCCTGGTCAAGCAATCCACGCGCACATTCTAATCCAAGCAATCCACCACCGATTACGACAGCTTTTTTGTAATGACGCGCCTGCTCAATGATGTATTCTGTATCTTTAATCGTTCTCCAGCCGATTACACCTTCAAGTTTCACACCATCAATCGGTAACATGAAGGCAGTAGAACCTGTTGCAATGATGAGTTTATCATATGAAACTGTAATTCCCTTTTTCGTTGTTACTCTCTTATTTGTTCTGTCGATTGATTCAGCTTTATCATCATTGATTAATGTGATGCCTTGTTCTTTATACCATTCATAATCATTTAGAATTGTTTCCTGAACATCCATCTTCTTCTGTAAAATATTTGACAGCATAATACGATTATAGTTCGGATATGGTTCTTCACCGATAACTGTAATTTCAAATAGATCTGGATTACGCTCCAAAATTTCTTCGATCGTACGTATTCCTGCCATACCATTACCAATCATCACTAATTTTTGTTTCATATTTTTTCTCCTCTTCAATTCAATGGTTTATTTTAATAACGCTTTAATTTTATGTTTAAGTGCTTTACTTTTCTCTGGACTTACACCTTCGCTTGAAATCATAATACGCATATCCTCATGCTTGAAAGACGCTACATTAAAGAAGTTTGAGTTACTCTTATTTGAGCAATCATTAACAAGCTGATTATCATATACACATTCCATCACCTGCTTATTGACATCGTCATCATTTGTTGTAATAAACACGATGTCATATTGACTGATGTCCTGCTTTATAAATGGATGTTGGATGCATGCAACATCCATGCGCTCTATTTCAGCATCTATCTCTGGTGCTATGACAGTGATATGTGCCCCTTCACCTTGTAAACCATTTACTTTGCGCTTTGCAATTCTGCCTCCACCAACAATAAGAATATTTTTCCCTTCTAAATTAAGCATGACCGGATACATGGGTACACTCCTCAAGCGCTTTGAGCTTATTTAATACGCCTTGAGCCATATTAAAATCTAAATCTAATGTTTCAGTAAAAGAAATATCATATCCCGCTTCAATGAATGGCTGACTTAGTCTTTTAATCTTGTGCACGAGATGACCATCGAATAAGAAATACGGCATAATTACAATCTTCTGATGCTTATCCATCGTCTTTAGTTTTTCTTCAAGACTTAAATTACCATATAACATTGCCGGAACTAGCGTCTGGTCTGTCGATTGCTGCATTACTTGTACCATAGCAGTAAGACGCTCATCGGGTTCAGTAAATCTTTTGTTACCATGGGCTGTAATCAAAATTGTTTCGTCGCTAAACTCAGAGAGGATGCGCTCACACACCTGGTACACGCTCGGTTCATCACCGAAACAGTCGGCAATGCGATATGTTATGTAAGGAAAGTCCTTCAACACTTCATCAAGCTGTTCTGGAATATCTTCTCTTGCATGCATCGCCGGAAATAAGAGCATCGGCATCACCAATAATTCTGTAACACCAAGTGCTATCATACGACGTGTAACAATGGGTACATTCTCAGCATCTTTTTCCAGAAAAGCTAGCTGTTGCACTCTCTCGGGACGCTTAGAAATAATATGGTCAATAAATGCTCTAAAGCGCTCATTTTTATCCGGCATCTTTGATCCATGTGCAATATATATGATTCCTTTCATAGGTGTCCACCTCTTTATTAGATATATTTTTATTATAGCTTAATTAGTTGTGAATATGTTCACATAAGTAGATGAATAGGGATTTCCCTATATAATTTATTTTGCAAGAAAAAACAAAAAAACCGTTCAATGATGAAATATCATCATTGAACGGTTTTAATTACTATTATTTTAAAGCTGCTTTCGCTTGGTTTACTATCTCAGCAAATGCTTTTTCGTCAGAGATAGCGATCTCTGATAACATTTTACGGTTAACATCAATGCCAGCAACTTTTAATCCGTTCATTAAACGGCTGTAGCTGATATCGTGTTGACGTGCTGCTGCATTGATACGTGCGATCCATAATTTACGGAATTCACGTTTCTTTTGACGACGGTCACGGTATGCATATTGACCTGACTTCATTACTTGTTGTTTTGCTACTTTATATAATGTATGTTTAGAACCAAAGTAACCTTTAGCTAATTTGATCGTTTTTTTACGACGGGCGCGTGTTACTGTTCCACCTTTAACTCGTGGCATTATAATTCCTCCTTAAAATTCCTATTATTATTTTACGTACGTTAACATTTGTGCTACGCGTTTTTGGTCACCTTTAGAAACTAAAGATGCTTTACGTAATCCACGTTTTTGTTTTGTTGATTTGTTAGCAAATAAATGTGAAGTGTAAGCTCTTGAACGTTTTAATTTCCCTGAACCAGTTCTTTTAACACGTTTTGCTCCACCACGGTGAGTTTTCATTTTAGGCATGTTTTTATCCTCCTAGTTTTGTTTTTTATCGACGATAGGCGCTAACATTAAGAACATTGAGCGTCCATCCATCTTTGGTTTTTGTTCAACAGTCGCAAGATCTTTACATTCTTCTGCAAATTTCTCTAATACACGCTGACCGAATTCTTTGTGCGTAATGGCACGTCCACGGAAACGAATAGATACTTTGACTTTATCTTCTTTCTCTAAGAACTTACGTGCATTCTTAAGTTTCGTATTAAAGTCATGATCTTCGATTGTAGGACTTAAACGAATTTCTTTAACCGTAACAACTTTCTGCTTTTTGCGTGCTTCTTTATCTTTCTTCTGCTGCTCAAACTTGAACTTACCGTAATCCATAATTTTGGCAACGGGTGGTTTAGCGTTTGGTGCAACAAGAACAACATCAAGATTTACGCGTTCTGCAATTTCGATTGCTTCAAACTTAGTTTTAACACCAAGTTGTTCACCATCATGTCCAATTAAACGTAATTCCTTCGCGCGAATTTTGTCATTGATTTGAGTTTGATCTTTAGCTATGGTTGACACCTCCTATATGATTTACGAAGACAAACAAAAAAGCGAATGCATTATGCACCCGCTAAAAAATAGACATGTCTAACCATGTTATTTAACCCTGTAACTGCTATTGCGTCTTCAGGGCGAGAAGCGGGATGCTTCTACTTGTCCGTTTCGTATTCAACAGACTTAATAATAACAGGGTTATGCATCAATGTCAACATCTATTTTTTCATATTTACTCATATCTGTATCTTGTGATAAATCAACTTTTTCTAATGGGATCTTCTTTGTTTTATATCTCAGTTTATGATAGAAGAAAAATACTAAGAAAATAGGAATTCCCATATATGTAATCATAAAGCCATTCATGTCAAAGTTTCTATTTATAATCAGGTCCGTATCCTGACCAATAATTACAAAGAGACATAGTATGAATGCAAAGATTGGACCGAATGGGAACCACATTGCTTTATACTTCAATACTGATAAATCTTTGTTCTGCGCATAAAATGCACGACGGAATCTATAATGACTAATAGCGATACCGAGCCAGGCGATAAAGCCAGTTAATCCACTTGCCGCAACGATATATTCATATGCACCACTGGCCACACGTTCAACTAAGAAGATAATCAGCACAACTATGAAGGTCGCTAATAAACTCGGAATCGGAACCCCTTTCTGATTGGTCTCAGAAAATTTACGGGATGCTAATCCGTCTTTACCCATCGCGTATAACATACGTGTTGAAGCATACATACCACTGTTACCCGCTGAGAGAATTGACGTTAAGATAACAGCATTCATAAATGACGCTGCAAACGCAAGTCCAGCATTTTCAAAAACTAATGTAAATGGCGACTTCGCAACACTGTCTCCTCCCATTAAGTTCGGATTTGTGTAAGGAATGATTAAACCAATGACTAGAATAGATAAAACATAGAAAATTAATATTCTCCAGAATACTTGTTTGATTGCTTTTGGAATCGTTTTTTCTGGTTCTTCAGACTCACCTGCAGTAATTCCTACAAGCTCTGTACCTTGGAAACTAAAGCCTGCAACTAAAAATACACCAAGAATCGTTAAGAAGCTTCCGGTTAATCCATGACCTAGAAACGGTGCTTCACCAGTCGTGAAATTTTTGAACCCTAAATACTCTCCTCCGATTATTCCGAAGATTGTCAGTACACCAATCCCTAAAAATAAGATAACTGTTACTACTTTAACAATCGCGAACCAATACTCACTTTCACCATATACGCGCACTGATAATGTGTTCAAAAATAAAATGATGGCTAAAAAGACTAAACTCCATGCCCAGCCTGGTAAGAAGTCCATCGGTGCCCAGTATTTAATTACACTTGCAGCAATACTCACATCCGCCGCTACAGTAATCACCCAGTTAAACCAATAGTTCCAGCCTAATGCAAATCCAAGTGACGGATCAACGAATCGTGTTGCATAAGTTGAAAAACTTCCTGAAATCGGAAGATACGTTGCCATTTCTCCAAGTGATGTCATTAAGAAGAAGACCATAATTCCGATAATTGTAAATGCAAGTAACGCCCCACCGGGTCCAGCATCACGGATAGCTCCTCCACTGGTCATAAATAATCCTGTACCAATACATCCACCGATGGCAATCATAGATATATGACGCTGCTTCAATTTTCTTTGTACTTGATTTGTACTTTCTGACAAAGTAATAACTTCCCTTCTATAAATAAAAATGGATGCACACAATTGTATGCATCCATAAATGATTCTTCTTACCATTTAGTAGCGCATCACAATATGTGTGACAGTCTGTTACTTATTCAGTAACAGCCCAGAATTTAAGCTCATACACTTAGCTTCTTCGGCATCGTTTCCTTTCTACTGGTTTCAATTACGTGTATGACGTATCCATCAGTATACTCTTAAACAATGCGACCTCTACCTCAACGAGGAATATTAAGTTAATGATAAATATACATTACTTATCATAATTTTTCAAGCTTATTTTTTTAGACGAATCTCATCTACAATAGACCAGATGAAATCATCACGATCGATTGTCTTAGATTCTTTCTTACCATATTGACGAACGTTCACTTCATTATGCTCAATTTCTTTATCTCCTACAACAATCTGATAAGGAACTTTATGCATCTGAGCTTCACGAATCTTGTATCCCATCTTTTCTTCGCGGTCATCGATATGACAACGGACACCTTGTGATTTCAGTTCATCATAGAGTTTACGCGCGTAGTCATAATGTACCTCATTTGAAACTGGGATAATCTCAAGCTGATTAGGCGCTAACCATAATGGATAGGCTCCTTTATACTCCTCAGTTAAGAAAGCAACGAAGCGCTCCATCGTAGAGATCACACCACGGTGGATTACTACTGGACGATGTTTCTCACCATCACTACCGATATATTCCAGATCAAATCGTTCTGGTAATAAGAAATCCAGCTGTACAGTTGAAAGTGTCTCCTCTTTACCTAAAGCTGTTTTAACCTGTACATCTAATTTAGGACCATAGAATGCGGCTTCTCCTGGCGCCTCCTCATAATCCAGTCCCATTTCATCTACCGCTTCTTTAAGCATCAATTGTGCACGTTCCCACATTTCATCATCCTGGAAGTACTTTTCAGTATCTTCTGGATCACGATAACTTAGACGGAACTTATAGTCTTGGAACTTAAAGTCTTTATACACATCGATAACAAGCTGAACGACGCGAATAAATTCTTCTTTAATCTGGTCAGGACGAACGAATATATGCGCATCATTCAATGTCATACCACGCACACGCTGTAACCCGCTTACCGCTCCACTCGCTTCATAGCGATGCATCATACCAAGTTCTGCGATACGTATTGGTAATTCACGATATGAATGTGGTTTATTCTTGTATACCATCATATGGTGTGGACAGTTCATCGGGCGTAGTACAAGCGCTTCGTTGTCCATTTCCATCGGAGGGAACATATCTTCTTGATAATGATCCCAGTGACCACTCGTCTTATACAGATCAACCGATCCCATAATCGGTGTGTATACATGATCATAACCAAGTGCAACTTCTTTATCCACGATATAACGCTCTAATTCACGTCGAATTGTTGCACCATTTGGTAACCATAACGGTAAACCTGCACCTACAAGCTGATTTGTTGTAAAGAGCTCCAGCTCCTTACCGATTTTACGATGATCACGTTCTTTGCGTTCTTCAAGAATCTTCAGATGTGCTTTCAGCGCTTTTTTATCGAAGAATGCAGTACCATAAATACGCTGCAGCATCTTGTTATCTGCATCACCTCTCCAATACGCACCAGCAGTTGATAATAGCTTGAATTCTTTTATCTTAGCAGTTGAAGGCACATGCACACCTCGACAAAGATCTGTAAACTCTCCTTGCGAATAGATAGTGACATTCTCATCTTCAGGGATTGCATCGATTAGTTCCTGTTTGTATGGATCATCAGCGAAAATCTTCTTCGCTTCTTCACGACTGACAACACGTCTCTCAATCTTGATATTCTCTCCGACAATTTGTCGCATCGTCTTTTCAATTTCAGGTAGGTCTTCACTAGAGATCTTATGCTCTGTATCGATATCATAGTAGAAACCTTCTTCAATAACAGGACCTACACCGAAATGCACATTACCATACATACGCTTTAGCGCTTGAGCCATTAAATGGGCAGTTGAATGACGTAATACTTCAATACCTTCAGGAGACTCAGGCGTGATGATTTCGATGTCTCCATCTGTTTCAAGTGCTGTTGATAAATCAACCATTTGTCCATTAAATTTTCCTGCTAAAGCTTTCTTCTTTAAACCAGGACTGATTGAACCTGCAATATCTTCAGTTGTAACGCCAGCCTCAAAACTTTTTACATTACCATCTGGAAATTTAATATTAATTTCACTCATTCAAAACGCCTCACTTTTTTATTTTATTTTAAACAACAAAAAGACCCCATCCCAAAAGGGACGAAGTCTATTCGCGGTACCACCCTAATTACTGATTGCTCAGCAACTCTACATAAGATAACGGTCTTGAGCCGGATAGCGATTAACTATCATGAACATAAGGGAGTAACAAATGATCTTAAATGCTGATTCTCACCACCATCAGCTCTCTATAAATTAAGGAATCATCGTCTTATCCTTATGATGTTATTCATATAGACGAACATTTCTGTTGTTTGTTACCTAATATTATACACATATTGTCGGGATTTTCAAATTTTATTTTTCACGTCTATAGTTTTTACCTGATAACATATAAGCATCACTTAATGTCTCGATGCGCTCCATAATACGCATTGCTTTCGTCTGTTCAGCACCATGCTTTGTCATTGATAAATGATGAGATAATTCTTTGAAATCGAAATTTGAACTAAAGAATGTCGGCATATTGTTCATCATACGGTGGTTGAGAATAGGTCCAAGCACTTCATCACGTACCCATGGCGTCAAATCTTCTGCACCGATATCATCCAGCATAAGTACAGGCGTATTTTTCACACGGTTAAGCCGTTCGTTATATGTACCATCACTGAAGCCATTTTTAAGTTCTCGAATAAACTCAGGAAAATACAGGAGCGTCGTATAAATATAGCGTTCCTTCAGTTCGTTGGCAATCGCACCCAGTATAAACGACTTACCTGTGCCGAAAGGACCGTGAATATACATCCCTTTCGTATCATTACCTCTTGCGATATCACGACAAATGATGTTTGCTTGACGCACGATATCGATACGCGTTTTATCATCTAAATGTATCTGTGCAAGCTTTGCATTTAGTACGTCCTTCGGCATGTGGATTGCAGTAATAAACTGTTTCATCTTCTGAGCTTCATCATGAGCGAGTTTAGATGGACAAGGGAGGTGCTTAATCTTAATTTTATTGTTTTCAACATACAGTTCAGGCGTATGTCCTGGTACAAAGTTCTTACACTTACTGTAAGATTCGCATGCATCGCACATCTTTGAAGAATCTTTATATTCTTGTAGTACAGATAAATCATTATCGATCATCTTATCTGTTATGTGATTCTCTTTAATAAACTGCTTAATATCAGGTTCTTTAATCGTTTCTTCTTTTATTGCCTCAATACGTTTAAATATATCGCTGTTCGTATGCAGTATCGAACCCATATGTTTCATCATTTATCCTCCTCCCATGATTGATTTAATTCTTCTAATAACTTCTGTCTTTCCTTTTCCAGGTCAATATTATCTGTATCCTCTTTAACTGCTGGCTGTTGTTCTTCAAGCAGCCATTTCGGTGTCAGTTCTCTTTGCACCGTATTATTCTTTTTATAGTGATTTGCTTTATTATACAATTTCTCCTGCTTCTTCTGTTCAAATGACTTCACATACTTGTAGGCTGCTTCACTGTTCGATAGCTTCTGTTTCTTCCAGTTTGAAGCAATCTCTTCGATATAACTCTGCGGCAGTTTCATATCATTTGTAAACATGACATACTGCAATAATATATTCATTACACCAAATGGCAGTTGCTCGCGTTCTAATATTGATTCAATCATACGCTTTTGTTTAATTGTCGGTTCAGACTTACTAAATGAAGTAAGCATATCTATCGGACTTGTCGTGTCCATCAATTCAAACCAGGTCAGTTTCGTTTCTGGCGCGTCATCTTTTACCTGCTGAGGTGTTAACTGCGGTAATTGGCCGTCATGTTCAATCTGATAGAAGTCCCGGGCATTCTTACGTAAATCTTCATGTGAAATTTGCTGGTCACTCGTCAGTGATTTCAAAATGATGCCGCGCATATCATGTGCTGCGATATCGTACAGTGTCGCTAGCTGAACAATTAAGTTACGCGTCGCTTTCGGCAGTTGACTTTTCGTGATTAAATTCTGTGCGAGCAGCATCTCCAGTAAATCAAAATCAAACGTATACTTTGGTGAACGGGTATTCCGAGCGATTCATGCTGCTTTACCAGATATTCATTTCCTTCAAAAATAGCCTTTTCCGGAGATTTCGGTGTACCAAATACATCCATGTACTTACTTGACACATCTTGATAACCGTCCAGATTTAACGTTTCATTACAGAACCTTGACTTTAGCTGCTGATATCTCGGCTTACCTACTTGCTGGAACAAGAATACAGAGAGCATTGGATCATTAAAGAACTGAGATGGCATGACGGGTGCAATGAGTTTATAGACAAACTTCTGATTATCTTCAATACGCATATATGTTTTCAGTAGTCCAATTGCTTCTAAACGTTTACGTATTACTTCAAAGTGCGCTAAGTTCATCTTTAATTCACTTAAAATAACATAATGATTGATGACGTCGCTTGTCTGATCATAACCTGTGAGAAACTGACGCATAAACTGATAGACGCCAATACATTCAACTCCGATTAGGGGTGTATATAATGTAGTTAGTACATCTTCAGTAACTTGTGTTGCAACATAGTTGCTGATAACGATAAACTCATCGGTTCCATTCAATTCAGTAAAATAACGCTCCATCTTTGCACCTACTTTTTATTCTTTTCATTGAGTATATCACTCATCGTACGGAGCAACTGATCGACGTCTTTAAATTCTTTGTAGACAGAGGCAAAGCGTACGTAAGACACTTGATCCAGTTGCATCAGGTGCTCCATTACAATTTCACCGATATCGACAGATGAAATTTCAGACTGCCCTTTTTCTCTTAATGCATTCTCCACTGCATCCGTAATCTGTTCGAGAGATTCGTACGGAACAGGACGCTTTTCACATGCACGCACAAGACCATGTACAATTTTATCACGATTAAAGGCTTGTCTTGTTCCATCTTTTTTCACGACAATCAAAGGCTGTAGTTCTATGCGTTCAAACGTTGTGAAACGTGTACCACACTGTTCACATTCACGACGTCTTCTGATCGCATTCATATCGTCTGCATGTCTTGAATCAACGACCTTCGATTGATTAAAGCTGCATTTTGGACATTTCAAGACACTCACCTCATTTATATTTATTTCTCAATTATACATTATCATGTTTATTTACTAAACATTTAAGTTTACACTTGCTACAATTGGATAATCTACCAATAAACCAAAGAAAGGAATGAACAAATGAGACCTCATTATATTCATCTGTCAAAACGAGAAGAAGGAAACCCTGTAAATAAGCTGAGAGAAAGTTTCAACCACAGAAATGAAACGATTCTTTACCTTAAAGATCCGGTCGGCATTGTATTCATCGGAGATTCCATTACAGATTACTGGGACCTTGATAGCTATTTCGCGTTACATAATGGTAAACGTATTATTAACCGCGGTATCGGTAATGATCGTTCTCAGTGGGTACGCGAACGTTTTGTTGCGGATGCCATTCAGCTGAAACCTGACTGGATTGTATTAGCCATCGGTATCAATAACACGAAAGAACTTGATGATGATCAAACTGAAGCCAACCAGATACACATCAAGACACGTATTTTAGAAGATATTGAAGCAATGGTTATTATGGCTAAAGCCAAGAATATTAATATTGCTGTAGCAACACTCACTTCAACGAATCGTCCACAGCTCGACGGATTTATTACGCGTTCTAAACTTGTTAAGGCAATCAACCTGGAAATAGTTCGGCTGTGCATAAAACATGATGCACAATTTATTGATTACTACACAATGATGACTGAAACTAAAGAAGGTATCGACTACTTACGCAATGAACTTACTGATGACGGTCTCCACCCTCACGTACTCGGTTATGATAGGATGGCGGACACGCTCGTAAAGACATTGCCATATCCAATACAATTGAAAACTAATAAAAAGGAGAAATAGGTATCATACCTGTTTCTCCTTAATTTAATAATTTAAGTCCAATGGTACACCCTAGTATAATCGCGATACATAATATTCTAAGCGGATGTCTTGATTCATTGTAAAAGATAATGCCGAGCAATGTCCCGCCAACAGCACCGATACCAGTCCATATCGCGTATGCTGTACTCATCGTAATCCCTGCTAAAGATAAGGACAGGAAGTAAAGACTAATTCCAAACGTAATAACCAGCAATAAAATATAGAGACGCTTACCAGACTTACTGTACATATTCATCCATAATACGCCGAGCATCTCACACAATCCTGCAATGATAAGAAATATCCAGTACATCATACGCTCTCCTCCTCAGTAGCAACCTTTAAGCCGATAACACCTATGATAAGCATTGTAATCAGCACTACTTTCGGCCAGCCAAATGGCACTTCATACACCGCTACATCAACAATCGTGACAAGCGTCGCACCAAGTCCGACGAATATCGCATAAGCTGTGCCCACAGGTAAATATTTAGTTGCATTTAGCAATAAATAAAAACTGCATGTCACACTCACTAGAGTGAGTATCCATTCGACCGCACTGTCTGCGTGTGCAAGTCCTATAACCCATCCTGTCTCAAACAGTGCTGCAATTATTAATTTTATCCAGTTCATAAATACCTCCTTGATTCAACACCTACCTAACATAACATAAAACGCCGCCCAATTAAATTGGACGGCGTTATTCAAGGAAACTATTTATTTAACTGTTCACCCATTAATCCTGCAAGTTCTACAACGCGAGTAGAGTAACCCCATTCGTTGTCATACCATGATAATACTTTAACCTTTGAACCTTCCATAACGATCGTTGAGAGCCCATCTACGATAGAGCTATGTGGATTCGTATTGAAATCCACTGATACTAACGGCTCGTATGTTACATCTAAGATGCCTTTAAGTTCATTATCAGCTGCATCTTTAAATGCTTTATTTAATTCTTCGACTGTGACTTCTTTTTCTAAATCTACAACTAAGTCGACTAACGAAACATTCGTTGTTGGTACACGTAACGCCATTCCATGAAGTTTACCTTGTAGTTCCGGTAATACTAGAGACAATGCTTTTGCAGCCCCTGTAGAAGTTGGAATAATACTTTGGGCACATGCACGGGCACGACGTAAATCTTTATGTGGGTTATCTAAATTCTTCTGGTCATTCGTATATGCATGAACTGTCGTCATTAAACCATTCTTAATACCGAATTTATCATTCAATACTTTAGCAACTGGTGCTAGACAGTTTGTTGTACATGAAGCGTTCGAAATAACATCATATTTCTCAACATCTAACTGTGCACAGTTCACTCCACGCACGATGGTCTGAACATTACCTTTACCCGGAGCAGTAAGTAGTACTTTCTTAGCGCCAGCTTTAATATGTGCAGCAGCTTTCTCTGCATCGTTAAACTTACCAGTCGCTTCGATAACGATATCAATATTCATATCTTTCCATGGTAATAATTCCGGATTACGTTCAGATACGAGTTCAATCTTCTTACCATCCACAAGTAAACCATTTTCAGTTGGTTCAATATCAAGTTCAAACTTACCATGAGTAGTATCATATTTCGTTAAATGAGCTAATGTTTCAGGCGGGTAGCTCGCATTGATTGCTACTACCTCTAAATTATCATCTAATAATGCTGCACGAAATACCATTCTGCCAATTCTTCCTAGCCCATTAATCGCTACTCTTGTTTTCATTAAATAATCTCCCCTTCAAAGTGTTATACTAATACTTAGAAATAGTATAACACAATGAAAGCGCTTGTGAAGAGCATTTTCTGCAAATTAAAAAATTTGAATTTTTCGAAAATTTATATCTATTTATAGTGTTTGATTAACGTATCTAACTGTTGATATAGTGCCTCTAAATCACGACAATTATCAATGACGATATCCGCTTTATTTCGCTTTTCATCCATCGACATCTGACTACTGATACGTGCATCTGCTTCTGACTCTGAAAGTTCATTTCGTTTCATCAGACGCATTTTTTGTATATCGTATGACACATATACAACCCATACTTCATCGATAGTATGTTCCAGCTTATTTTCATATAAAAGTGGTATATCCATAACTACCACCTTGCCTTCGGAAAGTGCGGCAGCTTTCTCTTCATCCATCAGACGTCGTACGATTGGGTGAACAATTTGATTTAAATTATCACGCTGTGCCTTATCGTTAAAGATGATCGTACCTAGTGCTTTACGATTTAATGTCCCATCTTCATTCAGCACTCCTGGAAATGTTTCAGCAACTCTTCTTAATCCTTCGGTTCCTTTTTCTACAGCCTGCCTTGCCGCAATATCTGCATCAATTACAGCGAATCCATTCTCTTTCAGATAATTTGCTACTGTTGACTTACCACTGGCAATACCACCTGTTAAACCTATAACTGTCATAGCTCCTCCTATTTCTGGCAATGTGTACAATAATGTGTATTACGTGTAGCTATCACTTTCGTCTTAATTTCATTACCGCATGTTCCACAAATTTTTTTACCATAAACTTTAAACCTATTTTGCATCATTCCACTTTCACCTTGTGCATTTCGGTAATCTGAGATGGTCGAGCCCCCATATAGAATGCCTTCATTCAGCACATCGACAATATGTTCATACAGTAATGTACGTCTTTTTTCGCTTAATGATTTCACTTTTATATTCGGATTAATCCGTGCATTATGCAGTGCTTCACATGCATAGATATTTCCACATCCACTGACAACCGAATGCAGCATGATGACTTGCTTAATCGGTTTATCCTGATATTTCTGCAAGTGCAGTGCACTGATATAATGTGCTCGACCTTCTTCATTAAATGGTTCTGGTGCAATCGCTGCATCGAAGTGTGCAAACTGTGATTCATCTAACATTCTCAGTTCACCAAACCTTCTAATATCTGAATATACCAGCTTCATCGAACTGCTCAATGTAAAAGTGACATGCCAATGTTTTTTGTAGTTCGGTACCGTAATGTCATCGATAGACGGTACGACAAAGTATGCGCCGGTCATTCCAAGATGACCGACCATATAACGGTTCCCATCCTTTCCTTTTAACTTGAAGATAATATATTTACTGCGACGCATCACACTTTCGATATGAGTGTCAATACATCGTTCCTTAAATGCATCTAGGGAAAGCCCTTTAATAATCGTCTCTTTACCCTGTGTCTTTCCATTTAATACAGCATCTGAAAAGTGGACATCAATAATTTGTTCTCCTGTGATATGTGGTTCAATACCACGCTTCACATGTTCAACTTCTGGTAATTCCGGCATAACTCCTCCTACTTTGCTTCGTACCAGCTTTCACCTGAATCATATTCAACTTCAAGCGGTACTTTTAATTCCAATGCATTTTCCATTACATGTTTTACAAATAAGCTGAAAGCATCAAGCTCATCTTTTGGCACTTCAAAAATAAGCTCATCGTGTACTTGTAGTAACAATTTAGCTTTAAAGTCAGTTTCTTTCACTTGTTCGTTATAATGTACCATTGCGAGTTTAATGATATCTGCTGCACTTCCTTGAATCGGTGTATTCATCGCAGTACGTTCAGCAAATCCTCTTAAATTAAAGTTTCTGCTCGTAATATCTGGGATATAGCGACGTCGATTAAGCAATGTCGTAACGTAACCCTGCTGCTTAGCTTCCTGAATAATATCATGCATATACGCTTTAACTTCCGGAAAACTTTCAAGATAGTTATCAATAAATGCTTGTGCGTCTTTTCGAGTAATACCTAAACTTTGACTTAGTCCATAATCACTGATTCCATACACAATCCCGAAGTTTACAGCTTTTGCCTGACGCCTCATATCGCTTGTTACTTCTTCTTTTTCAACATTAAAGACTTTCATCGCAGTCTTCGTATGAATATCAATGCCTTGATTGAAAGCTTCAAGCATACCTTTATCTCCAGTAATATGTGCGAGTACTCGAAGTTCAATCTGAGAATAGTCTGCAGCAAATATTACAGAGTTCGGTTCACTTGGTACGAATGCTTTTCTTATTTTTCTACCTTCATCTAGTCTTACAGGAATGTTCTGCAAGTTAGGGTCAATAGATGACAGACGTCCAGTTTGAGCAATAACCTGGTTGAAGCGTGTATGGATCTTATCGTCGTCTCCAATCAACTTCTGCAATCCTTCTACATAAGTTGACTGCAGTTTAGATAGCGTTCTATAGAGTAATATATCTTCAATGATCGGATGTTTTCCTGCTAATGACTCAAGAACATCCACAGCTGTAGAATATCCTGTCTTCGTCTTTTTCTTCTTCGGTGAATCTAGCTTTAAATCTTCAAATAATACGACACCAAGCTGCTTTGGAGAATTGATATTAAATGTGCTGCCTGCATGTTCATGAATACGCGTGATCAGTTCATCTAAGCGGCTTTGAATTTCCTGCTGCATCTCCTGAAGTGTCTGCTTATTTACTTTAATTCCCTGCATCTCCATATCTGCGAGAACAAGTGAAAGTGGCAGTTCGAGCGTTGTTAACAGTTCAAGCTGCTTAAGTTCATTTAATTTTCTAATCTGAAGCGCTGATACCTCATGGATTGCATTTACTTCAGATGCAATATGTTTAAATAAATCCATGCGTTCAGGTATGTGCATCTTAGCACCTTTTCCGAAGATCATTTCATCTGATTCCACATAATTAATACCTTGCATTTGCGCACTTTGAGCAACATCTATTATTTTCAAAGCTGGATCGAGTAAATAAGATGCGAGCATCACACAGTGCTCAATCCCTTTAATCTCTATATCCAGTCTATTGAATAAAACTTTTGTTTCCTTTGCATCATAGACATATTTTTTTGTAGCTTCATTTTGCAGTGCATTGATGAATGTTTCATTTTGGGTGATTTCATCAGGGTGAATAACAAATGTATGTCCTTCTACCAATATCCCTACCCCAATAATTTCATTCTTTAAATAATTATCCTGAAAACATCGAATACGAATATCCATAGATTCAACATTCGAGAAATCAAATGTACTAAACTGATTGCTTATTTCAATTGTTTTCTCTTCAGTAATTTGAGTTTCAGCGTCAATATTATCTAACTTTTGCTTAAAGTCTAGCTCCTGAAATAGTGCGATCTTCTTACTGTCATCTTTTTCAGGGAGCAGTGTATCATTTAAATTTACTGCAATCGGTGCATCAGTATTAATCGTCGCCAGCTGCTTACTCATTAATGCGTCATCTTTATGATTTGTTAAGTTCTCATTTAATTTCTTACCTTTAATATGTTCCAGATTATCAAGCACCGCTTCAACCGTACCATATTCATGTAGTAATTTAAGTGCAGTCTTTTCTCCTACGCCAGGGACACCGGGAATGTTATCTGACTTATCCCCCATCAACCCTTTTAAATCGATTATTTTCTCTGGTTCAAATCCATATAGCTCCTGAATAAACTGCGGTGTATATTTATCAATATCTGTAACTCCTTTTTTTGTATAGTAGACTGTCACATAATCACTTGCAAGCTGCGTTAGATCTCGGTCCCCAGTAACGATGACTGTCTCTAACTTATTTTCTGTTGCTTGTTTTGCAAGCGTTCCGATAATATCGTCTGCTTCATACATATCCTGCTCATAATGCTTGATTTGATAAGCCTCTGCGAGTTTACGAATATAAGGAAACTGTTCACTTAATTCTGAAGGTGTCTTTTGACGTCCTCCTTTATAGTCTTTATACATCTCATGGCGAAACGTTGTCTTACCCGCATCAAATGCGATTAAAAAATGTGTAGGTTGTTCTTCCTTAATCAACTTATCTAAAATAAGCGTGAAACCATATATTGCATTCGTATGTAAATTGGATTGATTTTTTAATAGAGGTAAGGCATAGAATGCACGAAAAGCAATGCTGTTACCATCAATCAATATTAGTTTATCAGCCATAATATCCTCCTGAACTGTAGTAATCATAGTTTAACATAAATCACGCACAAAAACGCCCGACACATATGTACCAAGCGTTCAAGCTTCAAAATGAAAGCGTCTTTTTATATTATATGTGATAATAGTTAAACTAGAGTAAACAAAAATAAATCTTATATTAATAAATAAACTGCTTTAATTTTATTCTGAAAGTCGAACCTTTTCCAAGCTCGCTTTCTACATCGATTTCACCATTAAACACTTCAATGATATGTTTAACAATTGCAAGACCTAACCCTGTTCCGCCAGAGTCCCTGCTTCTTGCTTTATCTACGCGATAGAACCTCTCAAATATTCTTGTTATTTCCTCAGGTGCAATACCAATCCCCTGATCAATAATTTCAACGATACATTCATCCGCCTTGAGATATACCTTTACTGTAATTTCTGCATCCTCTGGCGAGTAATTGATTGCATTTGAAAGTAGATTGATCATAACCTGCTTAAGCTTGCTCGGTTCTGCCAGGACAAAAAGATTTTTTTCAAGCTCGAGATTAAATTTAATATTCTTCTTCTCAGCAAGCGGATATACAACTTCCACACTATTAAATACTTTCTGAGGTAAATTTACTTTCACCATATTAAAGTGATTTGCCTGCTCAATTTTAGACAGTTCGAGCAGCTCACTTACAAGCACCTGGATTCGATTAGATTCTTTCAGAATAATATCTAAAAACATCTCGAGCGTATTCTTATCTTCTTTTGCACCGTCTAGTAATGTCTCTGTAAATCCTTTTATACTCGTAATCGGTGTTTTTAGTTCATGCGAAACATTTGCAACGAAATCCTTCCTCATCTGTTCTAGTGTCTTTAACTGTGTAATATCATGCAGCACAATGACAATCCCTTCAATCCTTTTACGTTTCTTGGATAATACAGGCACAACTGCCGCGTCAAAATATTTTTTATGGACGTTCACATTATGTTCAATTGTTTCATTGATGGGTTTCTCTGTTGCAATCGCTTCTTTAATCATACGTTTTACATCTTTATGCTCTATTACAGTGTCATAATGAGCTTTCTTTATTTTATTACCACGATTAAAGAAATTTAAAAATGTTTCATTGGCTATAACAACTTCACCGTAGCTATTGACAAGCAAAGTAGCGGAAGGAATATTCTGTAATGTCGTCTCCAGACGATTACGCTGAAGCTTCTGTTCATTCATAAAGTCTTGCAATGTTCTAGCCAATATATTCATACTGATAAACAGGTCCTTAGTCTCAGTGACATTACTCTCTGGAACACGTACTTTGTAGTTTCCGCTTGCCAGTAATTTAGAAGCGTAAGTCACTTCTTTTATTGGTTGAATATAGCTTTTATTGATGTACCTCACGATAAAATAGAGAATAGGAAGCAACATCAATAACATTAACCCGATATATTTCCATATACTTCTGTTTAAAATGGTCAGAATTCGGTTTTCCTGTATTAAATAGATGACAGTATCTTTTGTTGTCGTTTTAAGGATGCTCTGTTTATCTTCAGAATCGTATCGAAACTCATTCGCTTCACTTTCACCTGTCGTATATCTCGATAGTGCAGCTTCAAAGTGGTCGGGAGAAAAACCTTGTGTAACATACAGCGGTTTATTACCTTGCATGACTAATATTTGATAACTTCGCTCGTCATCAAAAGTGGCTGCGATCATGTTGAAATCTTGATGTTCAGCCAAAGACTGTATTA
The DNA here is from genome assembly GCF_038095555.1 of Macrococcus psychrotolerans. Taxonomy (NCBI): domain Bacteria; kingdom Bacillati; phylum Bacillota; class Bacilli; order Caryophanales; family Staphylococcaceae; genus Macrococcus; species Macrococcus psychrotolerans. Next base: position 1,396,740 of record NZ_CP124591.1, read on the forward strand.
TTTTTGCATCTTGTGCCATCGTACGTTTCATCGATACTTTCATATCATTTGAGATAGAGGTCGTAATAAACATGCCGACTAAAAGAAAGCTTACAACAATCATTGTTGTAAGCATGATGAGTAACTTTCTTTGAAAACTAATCATTTCGTTTCGGGTAATCCAGTTTATAGCCTAGACCACGTACAGTTTTAATGTATTGTGGCTGCTTTGGATTTTCTTCTATTTTCTCTCTCAAATGACTGATATGAACATCAACGATACGTGAATCACCAGCAAATTCATAGTTCCATACTGAATTCAGCATATGTTCACGTGTAATCACACGCCCTTGTCGTTCTATCAAATAGATTAATAATTCGAATTCCTTTGGCGTCAGATCAATCAGTTCGCCATTACGATACGCTTCAAAATGTTCTGGCAATATTTTAAGCTTACCAATGATTATTTCTTTGTTTTCTTTTTCAGACTCGTGTTGTCTTAATGCCTGAGATCGTCTCAAAATTGCCTTTAACCTTGCTGTGACTTCCCTAGGAGAAAATGGTTTCGTCATATAATCATCCGCGCCAAGCTCTAAACCAAGTACCTTATCAAATTCATCATCCTTTGCTGTAAGCATCAGAATAGGCACTTGATTCTTTTCACTACGGACTGCTTTACAGACTTCTACACCGTCCATCTTAGGTAACATAAGATCAAGAACAACAATATCCGGATCTTCAGAAAATATTTTACTTAAACCTTCTTCCCCATCGAAAGCTGTTATCACTTCAAAACCTGATTGCTCAAGATTATATTGTAATAACATCACAATCGACTGTTCATCATCTACTACTAATACTTTCTGACTCATCCTATCCCTCCAAGACCATATATACAACTATATTATATATTACAGTAAATATATATGGCTACACCTGATCAACAAACTTCACAAACTCGTATAAAAGTTTACAATAAATTAATAAATCACTTCAAGACGCGCATGACATCTCTCACTGCCTCAGCAGACTGATGAAATGCGGACTGTTCTTCAGCAGTTAATTCAAACGTTACGATGCGTTCAACACCATTCTCCCCAAGTAATACAGGCACTCCGATATACACATCACTTTCATTGTACTCGCCGTTTAAATATGCAATCGCAGGCAGAATGCGTTTCTTATCAAGAATTATTGCCTCAGCCATTTCAACCATAGCAGCTGCAGGAGCATAATATGCTGAACCATCGCCTAAAAGCTGAACAATTTCAGCTCCTCCTTTGCGTGTTCTATCGACAATAGAATCAATTGTAACCTTATCCATAATTTCAGTAAGCGGAACTCCACCTGCATCAGCATGCTGTATTAAAGGAACCATCGTATCTCCGTGACCTCCGAGTACGACGCCATGCACGTCTTCTATTGAAATGTTAAGTTCAGAAGCAACAAATGTTCTGAATCTTGCAGTATCAAGGACACCAGACTGGCCTATGACACGTTCATGCGGAAAGCCAGTCACTTGTTGTACTGTGTAAGTCATCGCATCTACTGGATTTGTGAGCACGATAACAATTGCATTAGGGGCATATACTTTTATCTGCTCTCCAACCTCTGTCATCACCTGCTGATTAGTCTGTACAAGGTCATCACGTGTCATACCTGGCTTACGTGCGACCCCTGCAGTAACCATAATGATATCCGAGTCTTTAATATCTTCGTAATGACTTGTTGCAGAGACTGAAATACTACTGTTGAAAATGGCAGCTGACTGAAGTATATCTAGCGCTTTCCCTTTTCCTTTATCCAGATTACGTGCAAGATCTACAAGCATAACATCTGCAAATCCTTTTTGTGCTACGATAAATGCTGCTGTAGCTCCGGTGAATCCACTTCCAATTATGCTGATTTTCTTTCTCATATGATGTCCTCCTAAAAAAAGCAGTTAAATGAATAAATTCAAATAACTGCTTCTGTTGATTACATATTTTTAATCAGTTCGTCTGCAAAGGCACCACATTTAACTTCTGTTGCACCTTCCATTAATCGCGCAAAGTCATAAGTAACTACTTTAGAAGCAATCGTTTTCTCCATAGATTTCGTAATGAGGTCTCCTGCTTCTTTCCATCCTAAATGCTCAAGCATCAATACTCCGCTTAAAATCACAGACGATGGATTAACTTTATCTAATCCAGCATACTTAGGTGCTGTTCCGTGCGTAGCTTCAAATATTGCATGTCCTGATTCATAGTTAATATTCGCACCAGGTGCAATTCCGATACCACCTACTTGAGCAGCAAGCGCATCAGAAATATAATCACCGTTTAAGTTCATCGTTGCAACAACATCAAATTCCGCTGGGCGCGTTAAAATTTGTTGTAAGAAGATATCAGCGATAGAATCTTTAATTAATATTTTACCTGCATCTAAAGCCGCTTCCTGTGCTTTATCAGCCGCTTCTGTACCATCTGCTTCTTTAATCTTGTCATATTCAGACCAAGTAAATACTTTATCACCGAATTCACGCTCTGCTAAATCATAACCCCACTGTTTAAACGCACCTTCAGTAAATTTCATGATATTCCCTTTATGGACTAATGTTACAGACTTACGTCCTTCAGTAATTGCATAATTGATTGCAGCACGTACTAGACGTTCTGTACCTTCTTTAGAAACAGGTTTAATACCAATACCTGATGTTTCTGGGAAACGAATATTTTTCGCACCCATTTCATTTTGTAAGAAATCAATAACTTTCTTAACTTCTTCTGAACCTTCCTTGAATTCAATACCTGCATAGATATCTTCAGTGTTTTCACGGAAGATAACCATATCTGTATCTTCTGGACGCTTAACTGGTGAAGGTACACCTTCAAAGTAACGCACCGGACGAAGACAAGTGAAAAGATCAAGCTCTTGACGTAAAGCAACATTTAAAGAACGAATACCTCCGCCGATTGGCGTTGTTAAAGGCCCTTTAATTGCAATTAAGTACTCATCAATCACATCTAACGTTTCTTGTGGTAACCATTCACCCGTTGCATCAAATGCTTTTTGACCAGCAAGTACTTCTTTCCATTCAATCTTCTTTTCTCCGTTGTATGCTTTTTCAACTGCTGCATCTAACACGCGGCTCGCTGCATTCCATATATCTGGACCTGTTCCATCACCAATGATAAATGGAACTACAGGATGATTTGGTACGTTTAATACTCCATTAGAATTTGTAATTTTATCTGCCATTATATATTCCTCCATATTTGTATTTTATCGTTCCTCAACTGGTACATACTTACGGCCAACTTCACCGATATAGTTTGCACGCGGACGAATGATACGGTTATCATTATATTGCTCAAGAATATGAGCAATCCAGCCAGATGTACGACTTACTGCAAAGATTGGTGTAAATAGATCATGTTCGATACCCATTGAGTGATAAACCGTTGCTGAGTAGAAATCAACGTTTGGTAATAACCCTTTTTTCTCCTTTAATAAATCAGCAATTTTAACTGACATTTCGAAAAGTTCTTTATGCCCAGTTTCGTCTGTAATCTTACAAGACATCTCTTTTAAATATTTAGCACGTGGATCTCCGTTTTTATACACACGGTGACCAAATCCCATAATCTTTTCTTTATTCTCAATTTTTTTATTGATATAGTCTTCAACATTATCGATTGAACCGATTTCACTCAACATCTTCATAACTTGTTCGTTTGCACCACCGTGAAGCGGCCCCTTTAGTGCACCAGCTGCAGCAACGACACCTGAATACATATCAGATAATGTAGATACAGCGACACGTGCCGTAAACGTAGACGCATTCAGTTCATGATCGGCATGAAGAATCAATGCTTTGTTGAAGCCTTCCTCCTGAATTGCTGTTGGTTCCTCACCAAATAACATATAAAGGAAGTTCGCTGCATAGCTTAATTCTTTCTTTGGTTTAACCACTTCTTTTCCTTGACGAACTCGTGCAAATGCAGCAACAAGCGATGCTACTTTTGCCTGAATACGAATCGCTTTATCCATATGTGCATCTTCATTGAACTCATCAGCACGTGGATCGAAATGAGCAAGGTATGACAATGAAGTACGAAGTCCTGTCATTGGATGCACAGCATCCGCAGTATAATCTTCGAAATGACTATACATTCTTGGGTGTAGATTCATATATTCGATAAGCTGAGATTTTAAATTTTCTAGTTCTTCTTTATTCGGTAATCTGAAATTCCAAAGTAAGAAGATTACTTCTTCAAACGATGCATTTTCAGTTAAGTCATCAATTTCATAACCTGCATATGTCAGTTGATCCCCAACAATCGAACTCACTTTTGTGTTCGAAGCTATAATACCTTCAAGCCCTTTAACTAATTCTGCCATTTCTATTTCCCCTTTACAACAAAATTTTGCTATGCCCAATGTAACGGCTTTCACACTTCATATTATAGCTAATTGTCTTTATTTTGTGAATGATTATGAATTATAGTAGTTTATTATTGAGGGTCATAAGTTTTAGTTATAGATATATTTCAAAAAAAGTTTGAAGTTTTTGATAATTCATAACATAATAGAAAAATACTAAGGAAAGAAGGAAAAAATGTGAATACTCAATCAAATAGTAACAGTCAAAATGGTTTACAGCGTGCGCTTTCAAACAGACATATTCAGCTTATTGCAATTGGTGGAGCTATAGGTACCGGACTATTTTTAGGAGCTGGTAAATCTATCAATTTCGCAGGACCTTCGATATTATTGACATACCTCGTTATAGGATTGTTCTTATTCTTATTTATGCGAGGGCTTGGAGAATTATTATTATCCAATACGAATTATCATTCATTTACTGATATTGCAAGAGATTATCTTGGAGATTTCATGGGGTATATTACAGGCTGGACATATTGGTTCTGCTGGGTTGTAACTGGAATGGCAGAAGTGACTGCCGTTGCGAAGTACGTTCAATTTTGGTGGCCGGACTTCCCGACATGGGCATCTTCTTTAATCTGTATCGTTGTATTGATGGGACTGAATTTACTTACAGCCAAACTCTTCGGAGAACTTGAATTCTGGTTTGCTATCATTAAAGTAATTACAATCATCGCACTTATACTTGTTGGTATTATCCTAATTGTAATCGGGTTTGAAACGAAGTTTGGACATGCATCACTTACTAATCTATGGTCACATAACGGTTTTTTCCCGAATGGAATGAATGGTTTTCTGCTGAGCTTCCAGATGGCAATATTTAGTTTCGTAGGAATCGAGCTTATCGGTGTTACAGCGGGCGAAGCTCAAGATCCAGAGAAAACATTACCTCGTGCAATAAACAGTGTACCTATTCGTATCGTTTTATTTTATATTGGTTCTTTAATCATCATCATGAGTGTTACACCATGGGACAAAATCGATCCGAACGAAAGTCCATTCGTTAAGTTCTTTGGACTGATCGGTATCGGATTTGCAGCAAGTTTAATCAATTTTGTAGTTATCACATCCGCATCATCTTCATGTAACAGCGGAATCTTTTCAAACAGCCGTATGCTATTCGGATTAAGTAAAAACTTCTCAAAGGGAGATGACAGCTTCTTTCAAAGAACGAATAAAGCTGGCGTACCAGCGAATGCAGTTGTGTTCTCAAGTGTACTTCTATTAATATCCGTATTATTGAACTATATTATTCCGAATGCAAATGCTGTATTTACACTCGTAACTACAGTTGCTACTGTATTCTTTATCGTTGTATGGTCAATTATTATGTTCGCTTATTTGAAATATTTAAAAACACGACCAGAACTTCATGAACATAGTACTTATAAAATGCCTGGCGGAAAAATAGCAGCCTACATTGTACTTGCATTCTTTGCCTTTGTGTTCATGCTCTTATTTATAGCAGAAGACACACGTTTGGGATTATTCGTTTCACCATTATGGTTTATCCTATTAGCAGTTATGTATTATGTGCAGGGTGGATTTAAGAAAGACAACTTCGAAAAACATAATTATAGATAAAGAAAGTATCAAGGGCATTTAGCTTCAATTATAATCAAAAAAGTTTACAGAAATCAAAAATAAGGATGAGCAAATGCTCATCCTTATTTTAGTTTACTTTTGCGTGCCCGATATATACTTTATTATGCTGTGCATCTACTGTTACAAGTGTACCGTTTTCTAATGTATTCATCACATCCTGGACACCTACGATTGTCGGTTTACCGAGATTAAGCCCAACGACTGCCGCATGTGATGTTAATCCACCTTCTTCAGTTACAATCGCAACTGCCTGTTCAAGATAAGGTACCATATCTGCATCTGTCTGCGGTGATACGACAACTTTGTCCGTCATATCAATACCTTGTAGTTCTTCTGCACTATTTGCTTTAATGACCTTGCCGTGTGCTGCAGTTCTACCTATACCTGTTCCTGCTGCAATCACATCACCAATCAGATGAATCTTCATTAAGTTCGTAGTTCCTGCTTCACCTGTTGGGATACCTGCTGTAATAATGATTAAATCTCCATTTTCGACAGTTCCTATTTCAATTGCTGCCTGTACAGATTTATCTAATAATTCATCTGTTGTAGATTTACCAGTCTTCACTATAGGTATTACGCCCCATACTAAAGAAAGATGTCTCGCTGTTTCTTCATAAGGTGTTACTGCGATAATATGTGCATGTGGGCGATATTTAGAGATTATCTGTGCTGTTGTACCACTTTCAGTTGCAGCGACAATCGTCTGTACGTCTAAATTTAAAGCAGTATGAGCTACAGACACACCAATCGCATTTACCATAGATGGCTGATTTAATTTCGTACGGTCTGAAAGCATGCGCTTATAATCTTGTGCTTCTTCTGCAGCAAATGCAATATTGTGCATCGTCTTAACCGATTCTTCCGGATATAATCCTGCAGCCGTTTCACCTGATAACATCACTGCGTCACTTCCATCATAGATGGCGTTGGCAACGTCACTTGCTTCTGCACGTGTACAACGTGGGTTACGCTGCATAGAATCGAGCATCTGTGTGGCAGTGATTACAGGTTTTCCGAGAATATTACACTTCTGAATCAATTCTTTCTGTACTAGCGGTACTTGCTCAGCGGGTATTTCAACCCCCATATCTCCACGTGCAATCATCAGTCCATCAGAAACTTCCAGAATCTGATCGATATTCTCTATCCCTTCTTCATTTTCAATTTTAGGGATAATATGAATAAAGTCGCATTGATTTTTCTCTAATATTTCACGAATTTCTAATACATCACTCGCACGACGTACAAATGATGCCGCAATGAAGTCTACTTTCTGTTCGATACCGAATAGAATATCTGAAGCATCTTTATCTGTAATTCCAGGCAAGTTTACTTTGACACCAGGTAAATTTACACCTTTCTTATTCTTTAGTTCACCTGCATTGATGACGTCACATACAATCTTACCTTCGTCATGCAGGATATCTTTGACCTTAAGTTCGATCAATCCATCGTCTAACAAAATTGTAGAACCTATATGAATATCATTGATTAGTTCAGGATACGTGACCGAGAACTCTGCAGGCGTGCCCAATACTTGTTCCATATTGACTGTAACAGTTGAACCTTTGACAAGTTCAATCTTATCGTTTCCCATATTATGTGTTCTAATTTCAGGACCTTTCGTATCAAGCAAGATTGCTACCGTCTTATTTAAACGTTGCGCTACAGAGCGAATTGTCTCGATACGTGCCTGATGTTCCTCGTGTGAACCATGCGAGAAATTAAGTCGAGCAACGTTCATACCCGCATTCATCAATTTCTCTAACATTTCAGGAGATTCTGAAGCCGGTCCGATTGTACATACTATTTTAGTTTTTCTCATTTTATGAGCCTCCATTATATTTGTTGCGACACTTATTGCATTATATCGATAATTCATTAGATAAATCATACATCTTCTCATCTAAATGATGGACAGATGTGAAGATATCTTCAAACTTAGTCTTAGATAAACTATTATTCTGAATGCCAACTGCAAGACCAGTTTCATTATTCATCAGCAGTTCTACAGCATAGCCACCTAGACGACTTGCAAGTACTCTATCCATTCCAGAAGGTGAGCCTCCACGCTGCATATGACCAAGTACCGAGATACGAGTATCAACATTAATATATTTCTTTAGTTCCTGACCACATTCTTCACCGGTCATAACGCCTTCAGCAACAACGATGATAGAATGTTTCTTGCCACGTTCGATCCCTTGTTGAATTTTATCTGCAATGACCTTGACATCTTTACGGTGCTCTGGACACAATACTGTCTCAGCACCTCCTGCAAGACCAGACCATAGCGCTAAGTCTCCGGCATCTCTCCCCATGACTTCTACGATGAATGTACGTTCATGACTCGACGCTGTATCTCTAATCTTATCAATTGCTTCTACAATCGTATTTAAAGCCGTATCAAATCCTATCGTAAAGTCTGTGCCGTTGATATCATTATCGATTGTTCCTGGAATACCGATTGTCTTTATGCCTTCTTCATTCAGTCTTTGAGCACCACGATAACTTCCATCGCCACCAATAACCACTAGACCTTCGATACCAAGATTATTTAAATTGGCAATCGCCTGCTTACGTACTTCTGGATCTTTAAATTCTGGACAACGTGCCGACTGCAGAAACGTCCCCCCACGCTGTATCTTATCCCCTACAGTACCACGTTCCATCTTCTTAATATTATTATTGATTAATCCTTGATACCCTTGATATACGCCATAAACTTCTATGCCATAATACATTGCTTTACGCACAACAGCACGAACAGCAGCATTCATTCCAGGTGCATCGCCACCACTCGTTAATACAGCTATCTTTTTCATATCAATTCCTCACTTTGTGTATTCTTTATCTTTAAATTAACACATTACTTTCACATTATCCATCAATATCACATGTTCGTAACAATGAAAACGTTTTAAAAAAACATTCAAAAAAAAACGTCGCCAACTCATTATTTAGACAACGTTTTCAACTATCTTTTCATATTATGTTAATATCTTTTTATTTGATTTCACCGATTGCTCTAAACTTATCATAACGTTGCTGCACAATGTCCTCTGCAGAGCGTTGTGAAAGTTCACGAATATACGGAGTTAATGCTTTATTGATCAACTGACTTTGTTGTGCGATATCTCGATGTGCACCACCAGGTATTTCATGAATCACTTCATCTACGACGCCAAGTTCAAGTAAGTCAGGTGCAGTAATCTTCATCGTTTCTGCCGACAACTGGGCCAGTGTACTATCTTTCCACAGTAACGCTGCCGCACCTTCTGGAGAAATGACGGAATACGTTGCGTTTTCTAACATTAACAATGTATTACATACACCTAAACCAAGTGCTCCACCACTCCCACCTTCCCCGATGACAATCGAGATAACCGGTACTTTAAGTGCAGCCATCTCTACTAGATTGCGTGCAATCGATTCACTCTGCCCGCGTTCTTCAGCTGCTTTACCAGGATATGCTCCTTTCGTATCGATAAAGCATATAATCGGACGGTTGAACTTTTCAGCTTGCTTCATCAATCGCATCGCTTTACGATAACCTTCTGGATGCGCCATACCGAAATTTCTGTATATATTATCTTTCGTCTCTTTTCCTCTTTGGTGACCAATGACAGTAACAGGACGGCCTTGGAAAGAAGCAATACCTCCGACGATTGCAGGATCATCTCTAAAGTTTCTATCTCCATGAAATTCCATAAACTCATCAAATAGATGCGCAATATAATCTAAAGTTGTCGGTCTTTCACCTAGACGTGCAATCTGCACTCTTTGCCAAGGGGACAGATCGGCATAGATTGATTTAAATAGGTTTTCTTTCTTTGCCTTCAGTAATTCTACCTCATGTGTTAAATCAACATCAGATGCTTTCATATACTGCTCTATATCTTGAATTTTCTTTTCGATATCTCTAATAGGTTGTTCAAAATCCAGCACCATTAATTTTCACCCCTTTGATGTAATTTCAAGATTGTAGTAAGGACCTCTTTCATCTCATTACGATGGACAACTTTATCAAGCTGTCCATGATCCAGTAGAAATTCAGCGGTCTGGAAATCATCAGGTAATTTCTCATTAATCGTCTGTTCGATGATACGTCGTCCTGCAAATCCAATCAAACTTTCTGGTTCCGCAAGATTAATATCTCCGACAGATGCAAAACTTGCAGATACACCACCTGTCGTAGGATGTGTCATGAATGCAATGTATAATAACCCTGCTTCACGATGTCGGTTCAAAGCCACACTCACTTTGGCCATTTGCATCAGCGATAGTATTCCTTCCTGCATTCTCGCACCACCACTTGCTGTAAAGATAATAAAAGGCATCTGCTGTTTCGTCGCATATTCAATTACACGTGTAATCTTCTCTCCAACAACCGTTCCCATAGAGCCCATACGAAACCTTGAATCCATTACAGCGATACCCGTTTCATAGCCGTTGATAGTACCCCATCCGGTTACGACTGCTTCATCAATCTCCGTCTTCATTCTATCTTTCTCTATTTTCTCTTCATAATTCGGAAAGTTAAGCGGATTGACTGGTTCAACATGTTTATCCAGTTCCTTAAATGTATCTTTATCCATCAAAGCATCAATGCGGTCATAGGCGTTCATCGCCATGTGATGATCACAGTTAAAACAGACATTTAGATTTTCTTGCAGCTCTTTTGTATACATGATTTTTTGACATTTTGGACATTTCGCCATTATACCTTCAGGTACTTCTGTATCTGTCATATTTTTAACGGTTACATATTTTTTCTTCTTATTCTTTTTAAAGATATCCTTAAACATATGCTCACGCCTTCTCATCATAAGTCGCTTCATAGCGCTTTAATAATTTCCAAACTCTAAACATGATTGTGTTGCTTGTATTGATACATTCTTCAATCGTCTTGTTCTCTTCAATTGTTATACTGCTTTCAATCATATGTATAAAATCCTTTATTTCACCTGTTTGTGCCCTTGACGTGATCAAATATCCACCTATCAGCTCGAAGAACTGGTTATTATCCATATCAGATAAATAAGTTCCTTCGCCCCGTCTTGTCTCGATAACGCCAAGAATCTCAAGTGCGCGTAATGCTTCTCTTATGCTTGAGCGACTAATATTGAGTAATTCGCTCAAATGTCTTTCAGATGGAAGTTTATCACCAGACTTCAGTCCATCATTCTTTATCATACGGTCGATTTCATCTAAAACATGATTAAAACCTTTATGCGGGGTATTCACAGTTGCACCTCCAAAAGAATCCTTAGTGGTCTGACCACTAAGGATTAATATATCACATGTTTAATTTTTAATAAAGTTTATATTATGCGAATGTCTTCAGGATTGAAATATTCAACCAGTTCTTTAATTTTATCTTTGGACACTGTGCCAATTACATGTTGTGCACGATCAAAATAGATGACCTGTATCTCCCCTTCATCTAGAATAAAAGTCTCTGGCAACGGTTCGCGTATATAAATAAATCGAGCTTGCTCGTATATTCTTTTTATAAATGATTCGACAGTTTCAATCGTTTCAGCGATATAGTTATCTTTCCCTCTGTTATTATCAAATTTCCCATTGATCACAACCATTTGATGAGATTGAATCGCTGTCTCAAACTTACGATAAGTATCTGGAAAACATACGATATCGATATTATCTGTACCATCAAAGCCTTTGATAAATGCCATCGGTTGACCTTTCTTTGTTCTAATCCTTCTCACTTCATCAATGAATATCAGCATGTAATGCTGATTCAGTCGTTGCGCAATTTTATATAACGGCAAATATTGAAGTGCTTTAAAACGTGATTCGACCGGATGATTCGTTAAATAAAAGCCAAGATATGCTTTTTCATATTCTGCTTTTTTCATATCTGACATTTCTTCGTGAATGATATAATCTTTCTTCTTATTTAAACCAAGCGACTCTAGAAAGCTTCCTTCTCCTTCGTTTGTCCTTTCAACATCGATTATCATATCAAGTGATGCAAGTAATGTTGCGCGCGTGTGTCCAAAGGAATCAAAACTGCCGGCATGGATTAGAGCTTCTAATAAAGGTTTACTAACAATTCGTGAGGGGATACGTGCACAGAAATCATAGATATCTTTAAATGAACCTTGTTTTCTTGCATCAATAATATCCTGAACACTTTTGTAGCCGAGTCCTTTAATGACACCTAGAGCGTTTAATATACCGTCCTTATATGTGCGATAATACCAATGTGCCTTATTGATATCGGCAGCATATATCGGTATACCACGTTTCTTGACTTCATCGATAATCTCTTTAGTCTTGTGCTCACTGCCGATTTGATTACTCAGGATAGCTGTATAGAAGATATTTGGATAATGTACTTTCAGGTATAACATACAGTAAGCGATTTTCGCATATGCAACTGCATGCGCTTTCGGAAATCCATAGTTCGCGAACTTCAGTATTAATTCATATATCGCTTCTGCGGTTTGTTTATCATAACCTTTATTGACGCTTCCTAAAATAAAATGTTCTTTTTCCGTCAGTAGCACCGACATGTCCTTCTTGCTCATGGCTCGCCTTAATATATCCGCTTCTCCGTAACTGAATCCTGCAAATTGATTTGCAATCTGCATAATTTGTTCTTGATAAATGATGACACCAAATGTATCTTTCAATATCGCTTTTAGATCGTCATGAATATAATCTACAGATTGAGCACCGTGCCTTCTTTCAATATAGACTGGAATCTGTTCCATAGGGCCTGGTCGATAAAGTGCCAGCACGGCAACAATGTCGTTGAAATGACTGGGTTTCAGATTACGCAGTACATTTCGAATACCATCCGATTCGAGCTGGAATATACCAGTGGTGTCACCTTGCGCCAGTAATGCATAGACTTTAGGGTCATCAAGCGGCAATGTATTCAGGTCAAGCTGCTGATTAAACTGTATCTTAACCTGATCCATCACATTATGTATGATTGACAGATTCCTTAGTCCTAAAAAGTCGATTTTCAGTAAACCGATAGATTCAACTTCTGTCATCGTCCACTGCGTAAGTGACACTGAATCTCCTTCTATAATCGGCACGTAATCTGTCAGTAGCTGATCATGAATAATTACGCCAGCAGCATGTGTCGATGTGTTACGCGGGAGTCCTTCGAGCGCATAAGCAATGTCAAACCATTGCTTTCGACGATCACTCTTATTGATGAACCGCACAAAATCCTCATCCGTCTTCATATCATCAAGTGTGATACCGACACGTTTTGGAATCAAAGTACTGATTTCTTTTAATTCGGCATCTGAAAACTGTAATATACGCCCTGTATCACGCATTACAGCACGGGCATTTAAATGTCCGAATGTCACGATGCCACTGACATTGTATTTACCGTATTTGTCAACCGCATACTGAATCACCTGATCACGCTTCGTATCTTCAAAATCAATATCAATATCTGGCATCGTCACACGTTCTGGATTTAAGAACCGTTCGAAGAGCAGATTGTATTGAACAGGATCTACTTCAGTGATTCCAAGCACATAGCTGATTAGTGAGCCACCTGAAGAACCACGCCCCGGGCCAACAAGAATATCATTTTCCTTTGCATACTGAATTAAATCACCGACAATCAGAAAGTAATCGGCATACCCCATCTGCGTTATGACATCATATTCATAACGCAGACGTTGCTCATAGCGTTCATCAAAATGTGGAATCTCTTTCTTTTTATCTTGAAGCAGCTTCATTAGATATGCATCACTCGAATAACCATCGATAGGAAATTTCGGCATAGATGCATGATGCTTTGTAATATCTACATTACATTGTTCTGCAATTTCATGCGTGCGGTCTATATAGTCCTGCGGAATCTTCAAATCAACGAGTTGCGCTTCACCCTTCATATACGCTGTGCCCGCTTTGATTTGTACCATTTCTAATGGCAGCTTCTTATTCTCCTCTATCGCATTGAGTACTTCCAGATGCTGTACACCACTGGATTCTAGATAAAGTACATCTTCTATATATACTTTTTTTGCAGCAAGAGAACTGTTATGGCAAATATAATAAGATTCGATACCCTGTGTAAAATGTGATTCTGACTCCGTAATCGACTTGAAGATTACGATTAGTCCAGATTGATATTGTGTCAGCCATTTTAAAGGTGTGAGCGTTACACCTTTAAGCTGTATTCTCGATGAAAGTTTGATCAGGTTCACATATCCTGTATTGTTGCGTGCAAGACATACGGCATGAATTTGTTTCAGGCCATCCGTCACACGTATCTCCATTCCAATTATCGGTTTAATATCAGCAGCAATACATGCCTTATAAAATGATTGCACACCAAATAATACATTAAAGTCCGTCAGGGCAACTGCATGTTCTTTTAATTCTGTGACACGTGTCACTAACTTATCGATTTCAACTGTAGAATGTAAAAGATCATATGCCGAATGCACATTTAAATGAACAACCATTCGTTTCACCTACCCATTTACAAGTTTCTTTAGTTCACTTAACAACTGCTCGTATTCCGATATGCTATATACAGAAGCACCACTTGCCAATGGATGACCTCCGCCATTATATTTAGCAGCGAGCGTGTTAATCACAACTTCTTTACTTCTAAGTCTCACGCGAATAGCATCGCCTTCATCTACAGCATAAGCCCATGCTTTGATTCCTTTCATATCGGAAAAGGCATTGACAAATAACGAAGCCTCTGAAGCGGTAATATTAAATCTTTCTAGTATTTCCTTAGAAATGAAAATATTGCCGACTCCATTATCAAAGTTAAAGTTTTGCAGCACAAAGCCTTGAAACTTCATACTTGAAGCCTCTCGTTGCTGCATTTGATTAATCATCTTCGTATGATCTATATCAAACTTAAGTAGTTCAGCAGCAACTTCCATCGTTCGCGATGTTGTATTATTGAAGAGAAATCTTCCAGTATCTCCAACAATCCCGATATAAAGACACTTTGCTGCTGCGGTATCGATATAATCACTTCCATATCCTAGAGAAGTCAATATTTCATAGATGATTTCACTTGTTGACGATGCAGTCGTATCCACAATGTTAAGTTCTCCATATTGATTTTCAGGGGGATGATGATCGATTTTTATTACCTTATCACAAAGCGTGTATCTGCTATCATCAATACGCGGTGCATTTGCAGTATCCAAAACGAGCGCTAACGCCCTTTCAAACTGTTTATCAGTTAAAGTATCCATGTCACCGATAAACTTTAAATTTTCAACTTCAGTACCCACCGCATATACACGTTTATTGGGATATAAACGCTTAATTGCATGTTTTAATCCTATTTGTGAACCTAATGCATCTGGATCCGGTCGGACATGTCTAAAAATAATAATTGTCTCGTAAGCATTGATTTCATTAATCAGTGCATTTATTTCTTGTTTATTCATATATTCTCCTTTATTTACTAAAATTCATTTCGTTGATATAATCGATAAGACTGGAGGTTAATTCAAATGGAAGTTATTTTTCCTTATATTATATCAGCACTTGTTGCTGTTATGTTGTTTTCATTTATATTTACTATATTTAATATCGCTAAGTACTTCAGAACAGTGAAAGACGTTCGTCGCGCCTGGTATCGCGCTCGAGCACGTCAATGTTTCGCTATCTTTATGTTTGCCTTCGCTTTGAACCAGATGCTGTTATTTCCACAGTGGTTTACTTTTGTAGTATGCGCGATACTGATCGTCTTTGCAGTAGTTAACTATCAATATGCGATTAGAGCAAAGCATCATTTTGAGTCTCACTTTGCAGATGAAGACGCTGCATGGGCTGAACTTGAAAAGAAACAGCGCCAACGATAGCTTCATTAATAACAAAACCCGTACGCATATACACGTATGGGTTTTGTTATTTAATAGAAATGTTCAATCACCTGTACCGCACAAAGTGATTTGGCAACGGTTTGATTGCGGACAGATAACGCCACCTCTACTTTCGCTGCTTTTCTACCAAGATCGAGCAACGTAAATGTCACATTCACTTCACTGTCCATCTGTACGATCTTAATAAATATAATATCGATATTATCTATTAGTATATCGCCTTTAATATGCTTTTTCATTTCATGATTTATTGTCTCTTCTATAATCGCTAAATAAACAGATTTACTCAGCATGCCAAACTGATTGGACATTTGAGGTGAGATTTTCACTGAAATTTCACCTTCTTTAAATGTCATCTTCTTAAGCACCTGATCATTAATCGTATCACCAATATGAGGCTGACGATCGACAACCTGCATCGCCTTCAACACATCTTCTCGCGATACGATACCAAGTAGATTATTGTATCTAGAAACAACTGGCAGCAGTTCAATGCTTTCCCAGATCATAATATGCGCACAACTTGCGACAGTAGAATTTAAGTTCACTGATACGGGATTTTTCGTCATCACCTTTTTAATCTTCTCATTAGGATTCTTCCCTAGTACATCTTTACTTGTTACGATTCCACTCAGTTTATTATTATCATCCAGCACTGGAAATCTCGTGTGCTTCGATGATTCTGAAAGATGATTCCATTCACTGACAGTATCGTTTTCTCTTAAACAGATTGTATTCTCTATCTTTATCAATATATCTTGTGCTGTGAGCACTTCTTTTTTTATCAGCTGATCATAGATAGCGCGATTGATCATGTTTGCGACAGCAAAGGTATCAAAATTAGAAGAGATAATCGGCAATTCTAAGCTGTCTGCCATTTTTTTAACTTCCTCAGTAGTATCAAAACCACCTGTAACGAGTACGGCAGAGCCTTTTGACAAGGCAAGCTTCTGTACTTCTGAACGGTTACCGACAATAAGCAAGGTATTCTCACCGATATACTTCTCCACTTCGTTTAGTTCCATGGCACCAATTGCAAACTTGGTCAATGATTTATGCAGGCCCTCACGCCCACCAATAACATGACCGTCAATAATATTAACAATCTCTGCAAACGTCAGATTATCTATTGCATTGCGCTTCTTCTTTTCGATACGAATCGTTCCAACACGTTCAATCGTTGAAACGATACCATTATTCTCAGCCTCTTTAATTGCACGATATGCAGTACCTTCAGATACACGGAGTATCTTTGCGATTTGTCTTACAGATATCTTTGACCCCACGGGTAAATTGGTGATATGTTCTATGATTTGTTCATGTTTTGTCAATGTTCCACCCATTCTCTTACTTATTATTAAATTGAAACAGATTGACCGCTCTGCAATATTTTAACCTTCGTATGTACCTTATCAGCAAACGCATTCACATCAACTTCAATATACGGAAATGTATTGTAATGAATTGGAACAGCAATAGTCGGTTTGATCAATTCATTAATAGCATAAGCTGCATCGTCAATACCCATCGTAAAATTATCGCCGATCGGAACAAAGCAGACATCAGCAGGATGACGCTCTGCGATTAATTTCATATCAGAGAATAATCCAGTGTCACCACAATGGTAAATAACCTTTTCTCCTAGTGTAAAGACCAGACCGCAAGGCATACCTAAATAAATGATGTCACCCGCTTCAGTAATAGAATTACTATGGAATGCCTGCACATATTTTACCTTACCAAAATCAAATGCTACGTTCCCACCGATATTCATCGGATGTGTATTTTCAACACCTTTACCTGCTAAATAATCACAAAGTTCTGGTGTTCCAATTACCTTTGCTCCTGTGCGCTTTGCAATTGCTTCAGTATCTCCTAGATGGTCGCCATGTCCATGTGTAAGTACAATATAATCCACTTCAAGTGTTTCACTATCTAAGTCTGACAGATTATTCCCATTAATAAAAGGATCTACAATGACTTTCTTTCCATTATGTTCGAATGTAATACAAGATTGACCGTGAAAAAAGATTTCCATTATAACACCTCTCTCCTATTGTTAGGTTCTATTATACATGAATTAAAGTGTATTTAAAAAGCCGACACATGAAAATTGAATAATCAATTAATCTAATTTACACTAGTAGTACTATGAAAAAGGAGCAATGATATGAAAAATCTAGAAAAATTGACAGCTTATATGACTGAACAGAATATTACACATGCTTTTATTACAACACCAGAAAATAT
The DNA here is from genome assembly GCF_038095555.1 of Macrococcus psychrotolerans. Taxonomy (NCBI): domain Bacteria; kingdom Bacillati; phylum Bacillota; class Bacilli; order Caryophanales; family Staphylococcaceae; genus Macrococcus; species Macrococcus psychrotolerans. The sequence continues at coordinate 1,414,868 of NZ_CP124591.1, forward strand.
TAATTACTTCAGTGGCTTCCTTTCTGACCCACACGAACGACTTACGGCTTTATACGTAACGCAGCACGAAGCATCATTAATCGTGCCTGCAATGGAAGTGAACGATGCGATAAATGCGTCAAACTTAAATACAATTGGCTATTCAGATACAGAAGATGCCTTTCAAGTAGCGAAACATCAGCTTGAGATTCCAGATGGAGCTGTGATGTTTATCGAAGAGGAACATGTAACAGTAAAGCGTGAGAAAGCAATTCAGCTGCACTTCAAACCAAGTGCATTACAGTCAATCGATCAGATCATTAAAGACATGCGAAACATTAAATCAGAAGATGAGATCGCTTTATTAAAACAAGCTGCACGCTACGCAGACCAAGCAGTTGAAACCGGAGTAGCAGCATTAAAAATCGGTATTACTGAAGCGGAAGTTGTGCAGATTATTGAAAATGAAATGAAACGTATTGAAGGTATTTCTGATATGAGTTTCAGTACGATGGTACTCTTTGGTGATCACGCAGCAAGTCCACACGGCACACCTGGAGGAAGAACGTTGAATGAGGACGAATATGTACTCTTTGATCTTGGTGTTATATACAAAGGTTATTGTTCTGATATTACACGTACAGTAGCATTCGGTACGCCTCCTCAACTCCATCAAGATATTCACAGTATCGTTACAGAAGCAAATAAACGTGCGATAGCACTTGTAAAGCCCGGTGTACCTATTAAAGACATCGACGCAGCTGCACGTGATTATATCACCTCTAAAGGTTATGGAGACTATTTCCCACACCGTCTAGGTCACGGTCTCGGCATCAGTGTACATGAATTCCCAGATATCTCTTCATCAAATGAAAACACATTACAAGCTGGTATGGTATTTACAATCGAACCCGGTATTTACTATCCTGAAACAGTCGGCGTTCGCGTTGAAGACGATATTCTAGTAACAGAAGATGGATACGAAGTACTCACGAGCTATGTAAAATGACCACATATAATGTCGTCGAAACTTTCCATGATCTATACGAAGCAGTAAATCATGGAGGAACACATATTGTTATCAATCAGACCGGGATGACAGCAAGTTACGGATTCGCAAAAATAGCGATAGAATACTGCCATCCCCTAAACGTCAGAGTATACGCACTCATCAATCCATCATTCCAAAGTTATCGTTACACTTTATTTGATGTCGAAATCATGCGGGAAGATATTAGACAGTTGAATCGGTTGAAGATAGATGGCTTTATATTCGGTGCACTGGACTCTGATAATAACCTTGATATTCCAGTGATGCGGACATTAATTCAAGCTGCTGAATCAACACCAGTGATCATGCATTCTCAATTTGATAAGATTCCGCTCCGCACACAACTAAAAGCGATGGATGCATTAATTGAGATAAATGTATCAGCAATCATCACACATGGGGATGTTTCTTACTTGAAACCTATCGTTGATAATACGCAGCAGCTTGGTCGTCTGTTACGACATTCCAAAGGTAAAATTGAGATTATTCCGGAAGTAGCAGACAGCAATGAATTCACTGAGCTGAAAAAATGGATTCCATTTCAGCATGCATATGGCAGAGAAATCTATCATTAATATACAAAAATCGAGGCCCCCATCAATATGCGGGCCTCGATTTTATTCTTTCATTAATTATTCAACAATGATTTTGCATCAAAGTATTCTAAGCCTTGGTCCTGTGCTACAGCCTCAAAAGTAACATGTCCATCAAGCGTATTGAAACCTTTTAGGATTGCTTCGTTATCTAAAGCTGCTTGCTTATACCCTTTATTTGCAATCTGGATTGCATAAGGAATCGTTGCATTTGATAATGCCATCGTTGATGTGCGTGGTACAGCACCTGGCATATTCGCAACTGAATAATGCACAACATCATGTTTCACGAATGTTGGTTCATCATGCGTTGTGATACGGTCTGAAGTTTCGAAAATACCACCTTGGTCAATTGCAATATCAATGACTACTGAACCTGGGCTCATTGACTTGATCATTTCTTCAGTTACAAGTTTTGGAGCTTTCGCACCTGGAATTAATACTGCGCCAATCACAAGATCACTTTCACGTACACTGTCAGCAATGTTTAATGGTGTAGACATTAAAGTCTGAACTTGATTTCCGAATAAATCATCTAACTGCTGTAAACGTACTGGGCTTAAGTCTAAGATTGTAACTTCAGCACCTAGACCGACTGCCATTTTCGCAGCGTTTGTTCCAGCTTGTCCTCCACCGATAATTGTTACACGACCTTTTTGAACGCCGGGTACACCTGCTAATAAGATTCCTTTACCACCATGAATCTTCTGTAAGAACTGTGCACCGATTTGTGTTGCCATACGACCTGCAACCTCACTCATCGGAGATAATAATGGTAGCCCACCTGTCGGTAACTGAACTGTTTCATACGCTATCCCTACCACTTTATTATCTAATAAAGCTTTCGTTAATGCTGGTTCTGGAGCTAAATGTAAATATGTGAATAAAATTAAGCCTTCTTTAAAATATTTAAATTCAGGCGCTAAAGGTTCTTTAACCTTCATTACCATATCTACATTCCATGCTTCTTCAACTGAACCAATGCGTCCGCCTACTTCGATGTAATCCTCATCTGTGAAGTAAGAACCAAGTCCTGCACCTTTTTCGACGATAACCTCATGTCCGTTATCAACTAATGCATGAACCCCACCAGGTGTCAATGCGACACGATTCTCGTTGTTTTTAATTTCTTTTGGAATACCTATTAACATGTCATACACTCCCCTTAATTTATCCTTACAAGAATATAGTAACATTTACAAATGAAAACGCAATCATTTAATTTAGTAAGAGTATTCAGAATATATAAAATGTTTACAATTCTATTATTACATTCTAAACATTAGTGATATAATAAAAGTGTAATAAAGATCGTAAATGGAGGGATTTTTATGTTAGTGTATAAAAATATCTTAATCGCAGTCGATGGATCAAGTGAAGCGGAATGGGCCTTCAATAAGGCAGTCGAAGTTGCTAAGCGTAATAATGCAACACTCTCAATCATCAATGTTATCGATACAAGAAGCTATGCAAGCGTCGAAGCGTATGACCGCTCTATTTCAGAACGCGCAACACAGTTTGCAGAGTCATTGCTTGATGGCTACAAAAGAGTAGCACAAAGTCGTGGTGTATCAAACGTGGATACTTTAATTGAATACGGTTCACCTAAGACGATTATTCCTAAGAAAATCGCACAAAAATTAGGTGCAGACTTAATCATGTGTGGTTCAACTGGGCTTAATGCGGTTGAACGTTTCATCATCGGATCAGTATCAGAGGCCATCGTACGTCATGCAGAATGTGACGTATTAGTTGTCAGAACTGAAACAATGCCACATAACTTCCAGCCAGAAGTTGCTACGAAAGAACTGCTAGAAGAACATAAACAGTAGAGAAACCCGGGAGTTCATATCATACTCGATAAGGTAATTTATTATTGAAAAGGAAAAAGGTCAGAACAATAGTTCCGACCTTTTTTTCATATTATTTTAAGTTACCGAAAGTCATCGTATCACGTGCGATCATAACTTCTTCATCAGTTGGTATTACCATAACTTTAACTGGTGAATGTGGATAGTTGATAAATGCTTCTTTTCCACGAAGACCCGCATTTAATTTTGGATCCCAGTAAACGCCCATGAATTCTAATCCTTCTAATACACGTGCACGCACGACGTCAGAGTTTTCACCAACACCTGCAGTGAACACGATTGCATCCAGACCTTTCATACGTGTTGCATATGACCCGATGTATTTATGGATACGACTTGCAAATACATCTAGTGCTAAGATGGCACGTTCGTCACCTTCTTCAGCTTTTTGTTCAATGTCACGTAAGTCACTAGAAATCCCTGAAATTCCTAATAATCCAGATTCTTTATTTAATACATTAATAACTTCCTGAGCTGTCTTACCTGTCTTCTCCATCAGGAACGGAATGATTGCAGGATCAAGGTTACCTGAACGTGTTCCCATCGTAACACCAGCAAGTGGTGTGAACCCCATAGATGTATCTACAGATTTACCACCTTCTACTGCAGCGATTGAAGCCCCATTACCGATATGGCAAGTAATAATACGTAATTGTTCAATAGGACGATCTAATAATTCTGCAGCACGTTCTGCTACGAATTTATGGCTCGTACCGTGTGCACCATATTTACGAATACCATAATCTTGATAATATTTGTAAGGTAAGCTGTAAAGAAATGCTTCTTCAGGCATTGTTGTATGGAATGAAGTATCAAAGATTGCTACGTGCGGAATATTTGGTAGCATCTTACGGAATGCACGGATACCCATTAAGTTTGCAGGGTTATGTAATGGTGCTAACTCACATAATTCTTCAATTTGCTTTTCTACTTCATCTGTTACAAGCGCGCTTGTTTCAAAGATGTCTCCACCTTGTACGACACGGTGACCTGTACCATCTAAATCATTAATATCTTGGATGATACCGTGTTTTTTCATTTCATCAAGCATCATATCAACCGCTTGCTCATGATTTTTAATATCTAAAGTTTGAGTAATCTTCTCACCATTGACTGAAATTGTAAAGATTGAATTCGGTAATCCAATTCTTTCTACTAATCCTTTAGTCAATACTTTCTCTTCAGGCATTTCAAATAACTGAAATTTTAAAGATGAACTACCTGCATTAATTGCCATAATTTTTTTCATGGTCTTCCTCCTAAGTAATTGAATACTTATATTTAATCATTATTACAGATTATTATCAAGAATAATACAGAATTATTTGTTACGATTTTCTGAATGCCACACTTCTAATTCATCGATAAATGTCTTCATATTTCTCTCATCTTTGAAATCGGGAATATTTGCAAGTAAAACTTCAACTGCTTTGGATTTTGAACCATTTTTTCGCTCTAATACGAGTAAGCTTTTTCGACGTGCTTCAGTCTTGAACAAACTTGAAGGGAAATTCAAAAAGGCTTGCATTATTGTTTCTGTAGCAACAAATTTTTGTAACTGTTCCACATTGTCACCTTCAAAGAGTTGGGTCGGAACAATTAAAAATGCGAGACCTCCTGGCTTTAGGCTATTTATCGCTTGTTCAATTAATAAATGATGACTAAAACTATGTCCTTCTTTAAATCCGAGTTTCATTTCGTGACTTCTTACATCATTTGGATAGTAGCCTACCGGAAAATCACCAGTAACAACATCGAAATCGCCTTCTGGTAATGGCATAATTGCATCTTGAGGAAAGACATCAAAGGGTATCTCTAAAAAGTTTGCTAAATGGATGCTGAGTCTTGATAATACAGGATCGACTTCTACAAGTACATGGTCAAAAGTCTTGCCTGGATTCTGTTCATGTATTGTAGCCGAGAGATGTCCTGTACCACTCGTAAGATCTAATATCTTAAGCTGTTCATCTTGAACAAACAAATTCATTACATACGCAGTCATATATCCAATACTATCTGGTGTCATCTGGTGATTCGGCTGTATCATCTCTTCTTTCAATAAGCTTAAATAACTGAACTGGAATGCCTTTCTGCGATCAATACTCGTACTTCTTTCAAGTAGATCTCTTTGGTTGATATAAATATCTTCAAGACTTAATCCTAAATTCTCAATAAAACTATGTCCATTTTCTTTTTGGAGTGCTTTCGCCTTACTATCAATAACTTTAAATAATTCTTCTATCATATATGATCCTTTCAAATAAAAACTGCCCCAAATTAAGGGCAGTAGTTAATACGTGTAATTAAATTGATTTTAATGCTTCAATCGCTTTATCATAATCGGGATGATCTGTACCTTCTGGAACAACTTCAGTATAGACTACTTCGTTTGTATCGCTGAGAACAAATACCGAACGTGCAAGTAAACGTAGGTCTTCCATTACGACACCATAGTTCGTACCAAATGATAGGTCTTTATGATCACTTAAAGTAATCACGTTCTCTAATCCTTCTGCTGCACACCATTTTGCCTGAGCAAATGGTAAATCAGCAGAGATAGTTAGAACAACAGCATTATCAATACCTGCTGCTTCTTCATTAAATTTACGTGTTTGTGTACTACATACACCTGTATCAATAGATGGAACAACGCTGATTAATTTCTTCTTACCTTCGTAATCGGCTAATGTTCTTACCGTTAAATCATTTGCTAATACGGAAAAATCCGGAGCTGCCGTCCCAACTGTGACAGGCTCGCCTGATAATTTCATTGGATTGTTCTTAAATGTAACTTGTGCCATTATGATACCTCCTAAATTGTTTTACACTATTAATTTAACATGTTTATAAGAGAAAACGAATTAATTTGACTGATTAAATTCTGATTTCTTGCTTCACAAGCTTTTCTCTTAATAACGCACTCTCTTCCTTAACAACGAGTGTATCACTTAACAGATCATGTATACCACGCTTATTTGGATTAAATAGTATAACGAGATAAAGTAAATAAGCGAAGAAGTTAGAAATATATCGTCCAAAGAATTCTCGGGTAATAACCGTTCCTATAGAAAGTTTGCGGCCATCTTCATGAACTACTTTTAATTTTAAGATCATCTTACCAAGTGTTGCATTAAAGAAATACGTAAGTAAAATAAAATAGCCAAAGTAGATTAATGCACTAAGTACATTATAGACCGAAAAGAGCGGTGTCATAATATACATATCACTTAAACCGTATGATGCATCAAATGGATTTAATGCAATGTTTTTAATCGAACCAATAACGATTAAATCAATGATAAATGCTACAAACCGAATACCAAATCCAGCTTCTGTCGCATGAATTAACTGCTGTGTAAGTTTATCATTCACATTGTGCGAATTCATTGGAACAGCTAAGTCACTTTCAATATGTTGATCATATTTTTCTTCATACATTACATCCACCTACTCCCCATACAAGTACATTGGTTGAATGCCTTGACGTTTACTCAATAATTCTTTTATTGCAGCTACATCGTTCTTGCCCATTAAGTGACCTACAAAAGAATCTGCTGCAAAGAATTTAGAATTAAAGAAGTCATCTGTCACTGAAAATTCAATGACTTCAGCGTTTTTTGCTTTAATTTCTTTCTTCAGTGCATTCATCGCATCTGCCTCAGTGCCTATCTCATCTACAAGATCCAATTTTTGCGCTTGTTGACCCGAATAGATTCTACCGTCAGCAATCTTTTTCACTTGAGCTTTATCCATATGTCTTCCATTACTAATCACATTTACAAAACCTTCATAGCTTTCATCGACAAACTTTTGCAAGATTGCACGTTCTGTTTCATCCATCTCTTTTGTAGGGCTCATAATGTCTTTATGGGGTCCACTCTTAATTGTGTTGAATTTAACCCCGTACTTATCCGCAAGCTCTTTATAATTCATAGATTGCATGATTACGCCTAATGATCCCGTCAACGTTTCTTTAGAAGCATAAATTTTATCAGCTGGTGCTGAAATATAATAACCTCCAGAAGCCGCCGTATTTTTCATCGTTACAAAAACTTTTTTACCTGCTTTTTTGACCGCTTCAATCTTATCGTGAATTTCTGCACTCTCATAAACACCACCACCCGGCGAATTCACAACTAACATCAATGCTTTAATATTACCGTTGTCTTTCACCTCATCTAATGAATCCAGTATCAGCTGGTGATTGTAACTTTCACCCGAGAAGGGCGAAGGCGTCCCCGTGTCCATAATTGTTCCGTCTATTTCAATACGTGCAATTTGATTTGTCGTGTCGCTGCCATCAACAGTAGATGAAGTAAGTCCTTCTTCGTCTAGTGCCTTCATGCTTGAAGCGAAATCTGTAGATAACACGTTTGTGAAGAAGCTTAATGTAGACCCAACAATAAATAATCCTAAAGCCAATAATATTGCTATCACTCTTTTACTCATCGTATCTTCCTTTCAAATATAATAGTTAGACCTTATAATATATAGTATCAAAAATATCTATCAGTGAACAATAAGGAGGGGTAAGAAAATGGAAAAAAGAAATAAAATTTACTTTTTCACAAACAGAGAACCTGCTGGATTAAACTCTAAGGCACAAATTGAAACGTTAATTCAACATTATGACTTTGAAGTAACTGATAATCACCAAACTGCAAATATCATCGCTTCTATCGGTGGTGACGGGGAGTTTCTCCAAGCAGTACGTAAAACAAAATTTCGTCAAGATGCAATATATGTTGGCATTGCGACAGATAATAAGAAACACTTCTATACTGATTTCCATATTGATAATCCAGAACTGCTAAATAAAGCTTTAAATAGCGAGGATGATTCCATCGAAGTACGCAAATATCCTTTGTTAGATGTAAATATTAATAACGAGATGCGCTACTTATGTTTAAATGATTTCTATATTAAATCTTCAATTATTAAATCGATGTCTCTGGACGTATTAATCGATGATCAGAAATTCGAGACATTCCGCGGCGATGGTATGCTGATTTCTACACCAACCGGATCAACTGGATATAGCAAATCACTGGATGGCGCCATTATCGATCCGCTTACACGTTGCTTCCAGATGACTGAAATCGCATCTTTCAACAACAACAACTACAGAACTATTGGTAATGCGATTATTTTAAATGAAGGTCGTAAGCTTTCTTTAATACTAGATAAATTAGAAGACTATTATCCGATAATGGGACTAGATAACGAGGCATTATCCATACAGAATACAGATACAATCGATATTACATTAAGTAAACAGATCATTAAAACTGTCAAAGTGAAAGAAAACTCATTCTGGAATAAAGTTGAGCGCACATTTCTATAAGATATAAAGAACTGCACCGTATAACTACGGTGCAGTTCTTTTTCAGGTCATTTCACATATTTAAAATCATTTGATCGTTCAGACTATTTCATAAAATAATTCTGAACGTAGTCCACAATATTTTTTCCAATCAACAGCACCGTCACTACGATAAAGAGTATACGCACATATGATACACCATGCTTAATCGCAAATTGGCTACCAGTGTAACTTCCCGCTATCATTGCCGCTCCCATACTCAGCCCATACATATAATTTACTTGTCCGAGTGCCATGAATAAGAGCAGAGCTCCTAAGTTGCTTGCAAAGTTAAGAAATTTTGCATTACCTGCTGCTCTTAAGAAATCAAAACCGATGATAAGTAAGGTGAATAGCAGGAAACTTCCTGTCCCTCCCCCTAAGAACCCATCGTAAAAGCCGATAAATGTAATCGCAAAAATAAATAATGCCGACTTTTTCTTATCTAACTTCTTATAGGTCGAAATGCTTCCCCAGTCTTTCTTAAATAGCGTATACACAAGTACCAGACTCAGACAGATGATCGCAATAGGCTTCAGATATTCAGGCGGCATCTTCGTGGCAATAAATGCACCGAGAATCGAACCGAAAAATGATAACGGAAATAATTTACCAACAATATTTAAATCGACTTTCTTCGAACGTAAAAATGATAACGTTGATGTAAATGATCCGAAAGAAGAAGCAAGCTTATTCGTTCCAAGCGCGATGGATGGCGGCATACCAGTTGCAAGTAGAGCGGGAATACTGATGAGTCCGCCACCACCAACAACTGAATCTATAAATGCCGCTAAGAATCCGAAAAATATTAAAATGAGTAATATATTTAAATCCATGTTGCCCTCCTTATAAGTTGCTATGATACACTTTGTGGTGTCCTATAATTAGTTATTCAAATATTTCTCCGTTATCTATTCTAAACTGCTTACGAAGCAGATCAGGGAAATTTGTAAATGCTCCGTCAATACCTGCATTGATTAAGCGTTCCATATCCGCTTCTTTATTGAGCGTATATGGAAAGACTAAATATCCAAGGTCATGCATTCTGCTGATTAATGTTTCATCCAGATCGGCGATACTCGGTCCGACAGCATATACGAATGCATGAATCTGCTTTAAATCTTCATCCGGCATTTCACGCAGCACACCTTTTTTAGCGAGCAGTAAGAGCGGCATATCGGGAACGAGCTGATTCACTTTGATTAAACTTTCTAAACTAAATGACTGTATAACCGTCTGACGATTCTTTAGGCGCGTGTCACTGATCAGGCCGTATGCATCTAGCGTATCGATTAATATTGATTCCATCCCCGGATAGATGTCCGGGGATTTCGTTTCTATATAATAATTTGCATCTTTATAACGTTCAAATATGTCTTTCAGTGTCGGTACAATCTGTTCAGCATAATAGTCTGCCTTTAATTCAGGGAACTTTTCATTGAACCATTTCCCAATTGTCAGCTGTTTAATTTCTTGAAGGGTCATCTCTTTAATAATCCCTGGCGTCAGTGCAGTGCGTTCGATTGATTCATCATGCATGACAATGATTTCTCCATCTAATGTCATATGAACATCGAGCTCAATATAGTCTGCATGCATATCGTAATGACTTTTATCGTACGATGCAAAAGTATGTTCAGGCGCATAACCACTCGCTCCACGATGCGCTATAACGACATTTTTATCAAGCATAAGAACGCCTCCTATAACAGCTCGTCGAATTCTTGTTTCGTATCTGTATGCTTAGAAATTGTTAATGTCTCAATATTCGCGATTGCCTCTTCAATCATCGCATCAAAATCAGTGCCCGCTTCGAAGCTCTCAACCTTATCAAGTCTAGGATTGGTCTTTGGATTTTTCGGTGTGAAGATTGTGCAGCAGTCCTCAAACGGTTGAATCGACGTTTCAAATGTTCCGATTTCCTTTGCTTTAATAATAATCTCATCTTTGTCCAATGTTAGTAACGGACGTAATATTGGTAAATTTGTAACTGCATTTATCGCATACATGCTTCCAAGTGTCTGACTCGCAACTTGTCCTAAATTTTCTCCGTTGACAAGTGCTTTAGCATCAATTTGACGAGCAAATTTATCTGCAATCTTAAGCATCATTCGACGTGTCGACGTCATCGTTAAGTTTTCAGGCATTTTCTTATGAATCATCTTCTGGATGTCTGTAAACGGAACAAGATGCAGTTTAATCTCTCCAGTAGTTTCTGCCATAATCCTTGTGAGATCAATGACCTTCTGTTTCGCTTCTTCACTTGTAAAGGGTGGTGAATGGAAATGAATCGCTTCAATCGTAACCCCGCGCTTCATCACTTCAATTCCAGCGACAGGTGAATCAATACCACCTGATAGCATCAAGAGCGTCTTTCCTCCCGTTCCAACCGGTAGGCCTCCAGCGCCTTTAATCACGCGAGAATATAGATATGCTGCATCACTTCTAATTTCCACGAGCAATTTATAACCTGGTTTTTTAACGTCTACCGTTAAATGTTCGATATTCGATAAGATTTCTCCCCCGAGCTCTTGCTGTAAGGCGAATGTATCATAAGGGAATCCTTTATCCGAACGTTTCGCATCTACCTTAAATGTAACACCCGGTGCGTCAATATCACGCGCAAGCTTCACTGCACTCGATTTTATCTGGTCGATATCTTTCTCTACTTTCACTACCGGACTCACTGAATGTACACCGAATACTTTGCTAATTCGTTTCATAATCTCTTCTACATCAGCATCTTCAGTGACTTCTACGTACATTCTGTCTCTATTGGCATTTACTTTATAACCTGTTAGCGGAATTAGCGCGTATTTAATATTGGATTTAAGCTGATTTACAAATGTATTACGATTACCCGATTTTAATGTTAATTCTCCATATCTGACTAATATATGATCATACTGCATCTTTGATTAACTCCTTCATTTCACGATAGATTTGTTGTAGTACTGTGATGAATCGATTGATATCACTTTGTGTTGTATATTTATCAAATGATACTCTGACACTACCCGCTATGACAGTTTCAGGTACATGGAGCGCATTCAGTGCTTCATTGAACTTTGCTCGCTTTGACGAACAGGCACTCGTCGTCGAAACGCAGATATCTTCTTTCGAAAAGGCATTCACGATGACCTCCCCTTTTACGCCAGGGAAACCGATATTTACTATATGCGGCACACCCTCTTCAAGTGAATTCACATATAATCCCGGAAGTTGCTGCACTGCATGTTCTAGCTGTTCTTTAAAATGCTGCGTGCGTGAGTATAATTCTGTCCTCTCACTTTCGGCAATACGTACTGCGCGACTTAAAGCAACATCATTCGCAACATTCACCGTTCCGCTTCTAAATCCATACTCCTGACCCCCGCCAAATACAGTATGTGTGATGGTCTTCAGTTGATTGAAGACCAGTAAACCCTGACCTTTCAGACCATTGAACTTATGACCACTAAGTACAAAGCTATCCATCGCATCAACTGGAAGTTCGAGCTTCCCAAAAGATTGTACACAATCAACATGAAAATGCACTTTCGGATAATTCTTTAATACTTCTTTGATAGATGTGATCGGTAATATTGCACCCATGACATTATTCACATGCATTAAACAGACTAAAGTCACATCACTGTTTAATAGAGATTTAAAGTGTTCTAAATCTAATCGCCCGTCCTTAAACTCTACATACTTAACTGTGAATCCCTCACTTTCTAGCGCACGTACTGTTTCTAGTGCTGAAGGATGCTCTAGATGCGAAGTAATAATCGTCTGTCCGAACGGTTTCTTACTTCTTGCCATACCTGTAATAAGTAGGTTGTTCGATTCAGTGGCACCACTCGTAAAAATAATAGATTGATTCTTAAGCTTCAATATATCTCTTATCTGACTTCTCGCCTGTTCTAATAATTTATTTGTTTCAAGCCCTTTATGATGTGGACTTGATGGATTAAAATAATACTTTTCATTTACCGTATGAAATGTCTTTAACACTTCTGGATCCGGCTTTGTTGTTGCACAATTATCTAAATAGATCATTCTTTCACCTCAATAAGCAAAACCCGGCAAACTTCACATTGAAGTTGGCTCGGGTTTATCATTCGTTTCATTATACTCTATCTGCGCTTTGTATGAAGAATATTTTGCTCGATACGCTCAGTCACTCCTGGTTCTACACGTTCAATCGCCGCCTCAGCAACTTCTACTGCGCGTTTATATCTATTGTTACTAAACAGGCGTTCTGCTTCAATTAACTCTTTATTAACCTCTGAAGAATCTTTGCGATAACGGTTTCCATATTGTATCAGTTTTTCTGCATAAAGCGCATGCTCCAGTACTTCCATCGCTTCTGACTCAAATGTATTCATGGTTGTCAGTACTTTATTCACTTTATCTCTTACTTGCGTTACATTCATTGGACGCTTATTAAAAAGTTGATGCACTTCACGCATCTCAACATCAATTTCATTTTTCATAATAATAAAGCGTTCAGGTACACTTGACAGATTTGAAGCAAGCAGTTTTCTGTACACTTCTTCTTTCTTACATTGAATATGCAATACATTATGCTGCGCTTCCTGCTCATCTTCACGTAAATTCATCAAGTAGTTCTGTATCTTCTCTTGTTTTTCATTGATCACCTTAACATGGGATTCAATATATTTTAGATTGTCCTCAACCTCTGTATAACGAATGCTTGATTTCGCAGTTTCCATCAATATTTCATCATACACTGTTATCAAACTTTGAATCTCATTGTCGTAGCTACGCACATTCTGCACCGCTTCTTCATCAATATAATAGGTATCTTTAACATATTCTATCTCTGTACGAATTATATAGTTCGTATCTTTTGCGTGAAACAGATGATCTGTTATCTCTTCTTTTGTTAATTCTACATTGTTCTTCGCTTTCACTTCAAGTTCAACGAGTTCAACCATTTCATCGATAGCATCATTAATTTCATCGATAATCTCTTCTGCTTTGTCAAGTTCCAGTCTTGCAATCAAGGGCTCAACTAGGTTCAGCTTCCCTTTTAACGTCTGAAGCGTACTGTCTACTTTAACATGTTCAATGTTATAACCTTCAATCTTAAGGTCTCTGCATCCGAACTTAATATCCTGAAATTGTGCAGGTAATTCTTTTTGTACATCACGAATAAGTTCTGGAATTTCTTCCATATCTTCTTTCAGTAGCGACATTTCTTCATGTAAACTATTAATATGCGTATGTGCATCGTCATAATTCCCCTCATCAATGAGCGTCTGATATACATTAATTTGAGGTTCGTACGTTTCGATCTGTGCTTCAAGCGGCTCAGCCGATTCACCATACTGATGACGGTTAGCAAGAACGTCGCGCTTTGACTCTCTATAGATAACCTTACATGCATCATACTTGCGCTTATCATCTTCAGTCTTATTCATAAACGCTTTAATCTCTTCTACAGACTGTCCATACTTTTTCTCTATATGATCAAGCAAGTGGTCCGCTTCTTGAACCTTAGTTTCACTTTCTTTAAATTTAAATTTATCAAGCGCTTCATCCGCATCATTTATAATAAGCTCACAAGTCTTAATATCTTCATTTAATACAGTCTGCCACTCTTTCTTCCACTTCTCGAAGTGCAGCGCAGCCTGACCTTTTAAGTTTAATGATTTTACTTTTACAAGTTCATCTTGAAACGGTAAATGTTTCACTTCATTCTTTCTTGCTTCAATGCTTTCGATATGTGTGCGTCTTTGATTTCTCATATAAAACAGCACACCGACAGCAATCAATATCACTACAATGATTCCAACTATGATATATATCATTATGTAAATTCATTCCCTCCAAAGTACTACTCATCATTATAACGTAAAATGTACTTTTCAAAAACAATTTCTTGTTAATTCTTTATCAAATCAGTTAAACTATTTTTATTCATAAAAATTGATAACTACGGAGGGAATACTATGTTCGATCAAACACCGATTAAAGATTATACGATGCTCGCACAAATGCTGGACGGATTACTCACTGATGAACAGGATAATATCAGCAATCTTGCCAATGCAAGTGCACTTCTTAATACATTTCTACAGGAAGTAAACTGGGTTGGGTTCTATTTGATGAAAGATGGCCAATTACAGTTAGGACCTTTCCAGGGATTACCGGCATGTGTTCAAATTCCGGTTGGAAAAGGTGTATGCGGGAGTGCAGTCAGCGAGCGCAAAACGATGGTTGTCTCTGACGTACATCAGTTCCCTGGTCATATTGCATGTGATGCAAATTCTCAATCAGAAATTGTCGTACCTATTATTAAAGATGGAGAAATATTCGGTGTGCTCGATATCGATGCGCCGATTAAATCTAGATTTACAGAAGAAGATCAAGCAGGTATCGAACAATTCGTAAAGATTCTCGAAAAACATTTATATTAATATTGACTTCTTACACTAAAGTCACTATAATGAAATCTATGTGAATAAACGAAGATAGCAGATAAATATTAATACGCGCTATAGTATCCCCTATGTTGGCGTGTTGTGTAACTGAAGCTATAAGGCGAAGGCACGGAATGATACTATATCGTATTAGGCATTTATCATATTTTTGTTTTTTACATAAAAAACAAAAACAGAGGAGGAGTCACATTATGGCTCGTTTTACAGGTTCAACTTGGAAAAAATCTCGTCGTTTAGGAATTTCTTTAAGCGGCACTGGTAAAGAATTAGAAAGACGCCCTTACGCACCAGGACAACACGGTCCTAACCAACGTAAAAAATTATCTGAGTATGGTTTACAATTACAAGAGAAACAAAAATTACGTTATATGTACGGAATCAACGAACGTCAATTCCGCACAATCTTTGATCGTGCTGGTAAAATGAAAGGTATCCACGGTGCTAACTTCATGGCACTTTTAGCATCTCGTTTAGATGCAGTAGTATACCAATTAGGTTTAGCACGTACACGTCGTCAAGCACGTCAATTAGTTAACCACGGTCACATCATGGTAGATGGCGCTCGCGTAGACATCCCATCATACCAATTAAAACCTGGTCAAGTAATTTCAGTTCGTGAAAAATCACAAAAATTAAACATCATCGCTGAATCAGTTGAGTTATCAAACCACGTTCCTGAATACTTAACATTCGACGCTGAAAAATTAGAAGGTACATTTGTACGCGTTCCAGAACGTAGCGAATTATCTGCTGAAATTAACGAACAATTAATCGTTGAGTACTACTCACGTTAATAAGTGCTTTGAAAGACTTTCGTCTTTCTATTATTCCGAACACTTCAGAATCATTGTTTCTGAAGTGTTCGTTTTTTGTTTTATATGGATAGATAAGGAGAATATAAAATGAAACATACATTTAACTGTACTGCTAAATTTAACGGCGGCTATCACGGTGTGGGTACGATAGAAAACAGAAATCTTAAGACTGAAATATCAATACCGAAAGAAATGAATGGACCTGATATCGGTACCAATCCAGATGAGATGCTTTTATCATCTGCAGTTACATGCTTTACAATAACATTAAGTTCTATGTTTGAACGTAATAATATTCCGGTTGAAATAGATTATGTGCATGCTAGCGCGACGATCAATAGTGAAAAACAAGTATTAACATATGAAAGCATTACTTACAATGTCTATTTGATCAGCACAGCACAAATGGATGAGCAAAGAATAGTAAGATATGTTAATAAATCCGAAGAAACTTGTATGATTACACGTGCTCTAAAAGGTAATGTTGAAGTTTCAATTGAAAATATTTATTTAAATAATAATATAGTAATATAATAATTTACGTATAAAACTATTTCGGTAGCCGGAATAGTTTTTTATAGCATTTAATCTAAGATAAATTATATTAAACAAATAATATAATTTATGATATCGTTTACAGGTTTTTTCAAAAACATTGTCAAATGTATATGTACTCTACTTTCAGCGAATATCCTTAAAATTCACAGAGCACGCAATTACATCATTATTAAAACATAATGACTACTTAATTTTTCTGACAATTTGTAAATAATTAAATTGACAGACTTATCAATAACAAATAAAATACATGAGTACGAAAGAAAAGAGGTATGATATGAGTTCAGTTACAGAAATTAAAAAAACAAAAAAGAAAAAGTTTATAAGTTTACCGATGCAAATATTACTTGCATTAATATTAGGCGTTGTCGTCGGCGCCCTACTTAATGGTCAGAAAGAATACGTTAACTACTTTCAGCCACTAGGTGATGTCTTCTTACATCTTATTAAAATGATTGTTGTACCGATTGTATTCTGTTCACTCGTAATTTCTATTGCTGGTACAGGCGATATGAAAACTGTTGGCCGTTACGGCTGGAAGACGTTACTGTACTTTGAAATTATTACGACATTAGCCATTGGTCTCGGAATTATATTTGCAAATGTCTTTAAACCAGGTGCCGGTATCAACAAAGATCTATTACCTAAAGGTGATGTAACAAAGTATACGACAAATGCAGAAGCTGCTGCAGAGTCCACATATGGTAATCATATGATTGATACAATCGTTAATATTATTCCGACGAATATTATTGATTCTATGGCACAAGGTCAATTATTACCGGTTATCTTCTTCTCGGTATTCTTCGGTCTTGGGTTAGCTGCAATTGGTAAAAAAGGTGATCCAGTACGCGCTTTCTTTGACGGCTTCTTAGATGTTATCTTCTGGATGACGAATCAAATCATGAAATATGCACCAATTGGTGTATTTGCATTTATGGCAGTAACAATCATCAATTTAGGGTTAGGTGCATTGATTCCACTTGGGAAGTTAGCACTTGTTGTTGCAGGATCAATGGTATTCTTCATTATTGTCGTGCTCGGTGCTGTTGCAGCAATGTGTAAGATCAATATCTTCCACCTATTGCGCATATTAAAGGACGAGTTACTGCTTGCATTCTCAACGTCAAGTTCAGAGACTGTATTACCTACCATCATGGACAAGATGGAGAAATTTGGTGCACCGAAAGAAATCGTATCTTTTGTTATACCGACAGGTTATACATTCAACCTTGATGGTTCAGCATTGTATCAATCTATTGCAGCACTTACAATCGCTCAAATGTACGGTGTTCATTTATCGGTGACTGAGCAACTTGTATTATTATTAACATTGATGCTGACATCTAAAGGTATGGCTGCTGTACCAGGTACATCAATCGTCGTTTTGATTACGACTTTAACAGCAATGAATATTCACCCTGAGGGCCTAGCACTTATCATTGGTATTGACCGTATCTTAGATATGATGCGTACAGTTGTTAACGTAGTCGGCAACTCTTTATCAACACTTGTCATTGCAAGATGGGAAAATCGTCTTGATTATGAAAAAGGCCGTAAATATTACGAAACATATTTAAATAAATAAAGTCTAATTATATAAAAAATAGTTCAAGGTACTCTTGAACTATTTTTTATATGCTGATTGTTTCAAGTAATCGGACACGACTTTGATATCTTTATGGAACTGTCTATCTTCTGTTATCGATGGTACAAACTCTCGATATTCTTCGTATTTCTTCTTCGTTTTCGGTGATAGCTTGTCTACACCTTTTAATTCTACTGCCTGCAGTGCAATCACACATTCTATGGCAAGTACATTCCTGACATTCTCTACAATCTGATACCCATGGCGTGAAGCAATCGTACCCATTGACACATGATCCTCCTGATTGGCAGATGAAGGAATAGAATCTACACTTGCAGGATGCGCCAATGTCTTATTTTCAGAAACTAAACTTGCAGCAGCATATTGCATAATCATCGCACCACTCTGCAGACCTGGCTGTGGACTTAAAAATGCAGGAAGATCGCCATTTAACTGTGGATTAACAAGCCTTTCTATACGACGTTCTGATACATTTGAGAGCTCACTTACACCTATTTTCAAGAAATCTAGTGCAAATGCAACGGGCTGACCGTGGAAGTTCCCTCCTGAAATAACAAGCGTTTCATCACCTTTATCAAAGATGAGCGGATTATCATTCGCAGCATTCATTTCACATTCCAGCTTTTCTTTAGCATAGTTCAGTACTTGAAAACTCGCACCATGGATTTGAGGGATACACCTTAACGAATAGGCATCCTGGACTCTTAATTCGCCTTGACGCGTTGTTAATGATGAGCCTTCCAGCCAGTCTAGCATTCTATTTGCAACACCTAACTGTTCTTCTGAATTTCTAACGATATGCACGTGTTCATTATATGCATCGACAATGCCATTCAATGCTTGGTGCGTGAGAGCAGCAATCCATTCAGCATCATACGCTAATTGTTCCGCTTCAATATAACTAATCACGCCTTGGCTCGTCATCGCCTGTGTCCCATTAATCAGTGCAAGACCTTCTTTCGCTCGTAATGTATGCGGTGCACGATTCAATGATTGTAAGACTTTACTACTTTCTTGTCTTACCCCTTTATAGATTACTTCTCCTTCACCGACTAATGCTAATGCTAAATGTGATAAGGGGGCTAAGTCTCCCGAAGCTCCTAAAGAACCTTGTGCTGGTATAACTGGGATAATACGTTGATTGATGAAAAAGACAAGCTGTTCGACAAGTTCAGTGCTTACTCCGGAATGCCCTTTTAACATCGTATTTAATCTTAAGATCATCATCACGAGCGCTACGTCGTCATTAAACGGTTCCCCTACCCCACATGCATGTGACCGTATTAAATTTAGCTGTAAATCCTCGTATTTATCCTGATCAATAAGAACATCGCTAAACAATCCAAACCCCGTAGTAATACCATAGATCGTCTCTTCATTGGCAATAATATCATCAACAATTTTCCTGCTTTGTTTAACGCGTGATAACGCTTCTTCACAAATTTCAACATTCTGATTTCCAGCAATTAAAGCCTTAATTGATTCAATCGTTAGATTTCGGCCATTTAAAACTAAATTCATTACACCATCCCCTTTGTTATAATTTTCTAATAATTCTAACAAATGAATTATATCCAATAAACATTAGGAGCACAATAGATTTTCTGAAAGTTATGCTTAGGTATCAAGCTACCAATTTAATATGTTATCTCTTTAAATAAATAAAGTAACGACGCCAATTATATTTGAATACTCTAAAACATCTTTATTTATATGCAAAAGTATTATATAATGAATTAATATAAACAATGAGGGTGATTTTATGCAAATATTGCCACAACTTTTTAAAGGTAAATTAACTGCGTATCAGATTTCTACGGCAACAGATATTGATATTGCAACGATTGAATCCCTTTTTGAAGATGAAGCAGCTGTTTCATCATTGGATGAAGCCACATATCTTACATTAAAACAATTAGAAGATGAACTTTTCAATAACGACCATAGAACAGGAGAAACAACTGCATAGCTTGTTTCTTTTTTTGTTTGATTATTTTGTTTAACGGGTATGTTCTTATTATAGATACAAAAAGGAAGAAGGTGTGAATCATGGGAGTTATATTGCTTAAAACTTCTTATCCTGACACATCTCAAGAACATGCAGAATATAAAATAATCCAGAACGAGTGTGAGAAGGTTCGTTATATCAATCAAGCGAGAAATGAATTCTATAAACGAATGCATAGATCAGATGACGAACAGGTGATTAAGCTAGAATTTATTTATCCAGATGATGTTGAAACTTATTATTATAAAGCTTAGGTCGTAACACAAAAGCGGAATGATCTATAGATCATTCCGCTTTTGTGTTATTTCATTGTTGCTATAATCGATTTTGTGCTGTTTTCAAGTTGCTGAGTAATCTTTTCTATTGCTTCAGTTTTATTGTACTGGGATAAATATGTAGTGCTATCAATGGGTGCTCCAAACTTAATCCAGCACTTTCTTCTCTTAAATATAACATCACGAAATTTAAGTGGTCCTGTATAAGCCGCAGGAACAATCTTACTTTTTGATAGTACAGCAATCGTCGCCGCTCCTTTTTTCATCGGTGCTGCATTATTGCGTTGTCCACTCGGGAAGATACCAACAACCTTACCTTCTTTTATCAGCTTAACAGGTATCTTTAACGTAGATGGTCCTGGGTTTTCTCTATTCACAGGAAATGCATTAACTGATCTAAAAAATCGATTTAATAGCGGTGTCTTAAATAGTTCCTGCTTCGCCATATAATGAACTTCTAACGGATATAGACTCATCGCGAGCATTATAATCTCCACCATACTCTCATGGTTACATGTCACGATAAATGCTTCATCTTCAGGAAGATGATGTTTGTCTGAAACCTTTAACTTGTTTAATATTTTAACAAAGAAGAAGATGATACGAGAAATGAATTGATACATATGGCACTCCTTTTACATAGAATATTTATATTTTATCATAACCTAATATATTTTGAAGAGTGCATTTGCTTGAACTCTGATTTTAATGGGATTATACTTTTTGTATCGCAGCAAATGGAGGTAGCTATGGAACAAAATCATGAATATTACAATGAAAACTCTCATCTACAAACACAACACCCAAAGAAACAAAAAGCCGGCTTCTTAAAGATGGTGCTTGCTGGTGTCGTTGGATCTGTACTCACGCTTGGTGTGACTGAATTACCAGAGTATTTCTCACACGATGAAACAGAAACAATTTCTCCAGTCACAGTTGATAATACAACAACTTCCAAATCAACTTCAAATCTCTCTCAAATGCTGGAACAAGTTTCTCCTGCAATTGTCGGCGTTATCAATATGCAGCAGGCACCTAGCAGTATCTATGATATCCTATCAGGCAATCGATCTACCGATATTACACCTGCAGGAACAGGTTCAGGTGTAATATATCAAGTTGATGGGAACAATACATATATTGTTACAAACAACCACGTTGTTGAAGGCGCTAAAGAATTGAAGGTTAAATTATCAAACGGGAAAACGATAGATGCTGAACTAATGGGTACAGACGCTTTGACCGATATCGCTGTACTCAAAGTAACAGGTCAGCTAAATATTAAACCCGTGGCCTTTGCCGACTCTTCTAAGATTCGAATTGGCGAACCTGTCTATGCGATTGGTAATCCATTAGGTCTTGAACTTGCTGGTACAGTAACAGAAGGTATCGTGAGCTCAAAGGAACGTACAATGAAAGTAGAAACTTCTGCCGGTAACGCTAGCGTCAAAGTTATTCAGACGGATGCAGCAATTAATCCCGGGAATTCTGGTGGTGCTTTAATTAATACAAGTGGTCAGCTGATCGGTATCAACAGCATGAAGATATCTGCCAATCAAGTGGAAGGGATTGGATTTGCTATTCCATCAAATGACACTAAGACGATTATTGAACAGCTTGTTAAGAACGGTAAAGTTGAACGTCCATATATGGGGCTTGGACTGGTAGGAATCAATGATGTTCCAGCTGAGTATCTGAAAGAACTTAAAATAACACAAACTGAAGGTGTTGTTGTAGCACAAACTGACAGCGTTTCTCGTACAAAGTTCAATAAAGGCGATGTCATCACTGCTATCGATGGACATAAGGTTGAAAGTGATAGCGACGTTAGAAATTATATTTATACACATCATAAAGCAGGCGACAAAGTGAAATTTACTGTTTATAGAGAAGATAAGAAAACAGAAGTTACGATGACTTTAAGAAGTACAAATAGCAAATAAAAAAATCCGGAAATGTAGTGTATCCCTAAAGTTGAATTTTTTAGGGTTCATAACATTTCCGAATTTTTTATTTAGAAGTTTCGACCAGCGCCACCGCCGTCAAAACCGCCACCGCCAAATCCTCCGCCTGAGAAACCTCCACCAGAGAAGCCTCCAGATGAGAAACCTCCACCAGTCGGAAAGAAGATGACAGGGCCAGTGGATCGACGTCCACCGCCACCACCGCCACGTCCTCCACCACCGAAGAACATAGAGAGAATCAAGTATAAGAAGAATATTGCGATGATAATTTCAAACACACTGATATCACCAACACTATCGTCTTGTGTAGCAATGGGTGTATCACGTGTATACTTTTCACCATCAAAGCCGTAGCTCTTACTGATTTCATCAAATATTGCATTATAAAGTTTAGTCATCGCCTGCGCATAATAGCGTCGAGACGTTTCATTGCTAGCATCTGGGTCTGCCTGCATCGCTTTTTGAATATCAGGCATCGCATATGTATCAATCATACGTCCTACTTTAGCGTCGTTCAGCACACCTTGTAGGCCGGGGCCTACCATCACTTCTATACCACGATTGTTATTTTCATTATTATTGTCGAGATTCAGCAAAATAACGATACCATTATCTTTATCCTTATCTCCTACCCCATATTCACGACCTGCGCGTAGTGCATAATCTTCTTTAACTTCCTGTCCGATACTTGGCATTGTCATCAGCAAGATTTCAGCAGTCGTACCACTGTGAAGCGTCTCACCTTTTTGGTTTAATGCATCTTTTTCCTGCTGCTTAAAAATACCGATATGATCCTGCACGAACCTCGGCTGCTCAAGTTTCGGTAATGGTTCAGCTGCACTAACCGGAAGTGCTGTAAGAAAGATTATAAGACTCGCGAAAAATATCGTGAATCTCTTCATTACTCAGAATCCTTATCAGAATTAAAATCTACATTTGGTGCATCTTTTGCAGCACTATCAGCTTTAAAGAACTCTTTCTTTTCAAATCCAAATAATCCGGCAACGACACTACCTGGGAAACGTTTAACGACTTTGTTATATTCCGTAACAATATCATTATAGTCATTACGTGCTACTGCGATACGATTTTCTGTACCTGCAAGTTCATCACGAAGCCCTGTGAACTGTGTATCTGCTTTAAGTTCTGGATAGTTCTCCTGAATTGCGATTAGTCGACTTAAAGCTGAGCTTACTTGTGCGTTCGCTTCTGCTTTTTCTTCCATTGTATTTGCACCTGCTAATTTCGCACGTGCATCAGAGACATCTTTGAATACTTTTTCCTCATGTTTTGCGTAACCTTTAACTGTTTCAACTAAATTAGGAATTAAATCAAGACGACGTTGTAACTGCGTATCAATCTTCGCTTGAGATTTTTCAACTTCTGTATCTAAATCAACAAGTTTATTATAGGGACCGATCAACATACTACCGATTACTAATAATAATACGATGAGACCGATCACCGGTACTAATAACTTTTTCATTGCATTTCTCCTTTACCTTAAATTACTTAATTTTACCCTAAATACATGGACTGTAAACATAGTCAGTGTATTAGTGAATAATCATAAAGTATTTCTTTTTGCCACGTCTAATAATCGTAAACTCACCCTCAATCTTGTCAGTCGCTACGATTTCATACGCAACATCCTGAACCTTCTCTCCGTTAATCGATATCGCACCGTTTGTAATATCTTCTCTTGCCTGACGTTTACTTGGAGAGATGCCCGCTTCTATTAATAATTCAACGAGATTTGTTGTTGTAACTTTTGCCTGTGGCACATCTTTAAAGCTTGTGCGTAACTGATCCGCTGTTAAAGCCTTTAAATCCCCTTTGAATAAAGCGTTTGTAATATTAACTGCTTCTTCTAATGCAGATTCATCATGGACATATTTCGTTACCTCTTCGGCTAATCGTTTTTGTGCAAGACGCAAGTGCGGTTCGTTTTCAACGGATGCTTCTAAAGCATCTATCTCTTCTTTACTTAAGAAGGTAAAGTATTTTAAAAACTTGATAACATCGCTATCTGGTGTATTGATCCAGAACTGGTAGAACTCATAAGGTGTCGTCTTCGTGCGATCTAACCAAATGGCCCCTCCTTCCGATTTACCAAACTTCTTGCCGTCAGATTTTACAACTAAAGGAACTGTCATACCATAAGCTTCAACTTCGCCATACATACGTCGCATGAGTTCCATCCCACTTGTGATATTACCCCACTGGTCACTGCCACCGATCTGGAGCTTAACGTTCAATGTTTTATTTAAATGTCCAAAGTCAATGGCCTGCAGAATTGTATAAGTAAACTCTGTGAAAGAAATCCCTGTTTCAAGACGAGATGCGATACTGTCTTTATTTAATAAATAGTTTACACCGACATGCTTTCCGTAATCTCTTAAGAACGTCAACAGATCAATTTCACCAAGCCAGTCTTTATTGTCTACACGAATTGCACCATTTTCAGTACCGAAATCAAATAACTGCTCCATCTGTTTGCTGATACCGTCGACATTATGCTGAACTTGCGCTAATGTCTGCAGTGTACGCTCATCTGTTCTCCCAGATGGATCGCCAATCATTCCTGTAGCGCCCCCAATGAGAACGACAGGGCGATGTCCATGTGCCTGGAATCGTTTTAAAGTCATGAAAGGAAGGAGATGGCCGATATGCAGGCTATCTGCAGTCGGGTCCGTTCCACAGTATACGCTTACCGATTCCTTATTCAGCAAAGCTTCCATTTCTTCAGGATTCGTCTCCTGATAGATTAAACCTCTCCATCTTAAATCTTCTAATAATGCACTTGTCATATTAATTTCCTCCTCTTAATTAAAATAAAAAAGCCCCCCTACAAATGTAAGGGTGCTTGAATGCACGGTACCACCAAACTTATGATTACTCATCACTTTATTAATGAAAACGCTCATTATGACGTAGACTCCACATATCAGGTGTATTCATCAAAGAACATGCTTAGTTTTCACCACCCACTAAGTCTCTAAATTCAAGTTCAATCATTACTTGTCCCGAAAAGTCTTTA
This sequence comes from Macrococcus psychrotolerans, assembly GCF_038095555.1. NCBI lineage: Bacteria > Bacillati > Bacillota > Bacilli > Caryophanales > Staphylococcaceae > Macrococcus > Macrococcus psychrotolerans. The sequence goes on from NZ_CP124591.1 coordinate 1,440,445, forward strand.
TATTTAGTTTCAAATCAATTATGATACTAGTGTATAAAATTGGATGAGTGAAGTCAAGAACCTGAAATTATGATATACTAAAAAAATATTCAGGAGGAAAAAATATGGCAAACAAAACTTCATACAAAGATAAATTTAAGCGTCAGCTTATAGGCTATAAGGAAGGATTCAAAAACATTAAATTTACCCCCTACGTTATCTTTAATGGCCTTTATGAAACTGTTTCAAAAACACTGCTCTTTCTAATCACAGCAGGCATTTTATTCGCTACGCTCATGCTTGGGATCGGTAGCGGCTATTTCCTGGCACTAGTAAAAGATGAGCCGGTAAAGTCTAACAGTGAACTGAAGAAATCACTTTATGAGATGACACAAAGTACAACTGTATATTTCGGTTCGGGAGAATCACTTGGTAATTTAAACGCTGATACACAGCGACAAGTTATTAAGCTTAAAGATATGAGCCCTCATGTGAAAGATGCATTGATCGCTACTGAAGATGAAAGTTTCTATCGCCATAGAGGTATCGTACCGAAAGCTTTTATACGAGCAACTGCTCAAGAATTTCTTAACACTGGCGCGACGAGTGGCGGCAGTACTTTAACACAGCAGCTTATCAAGAATCAGCTGTTAACAAATGAAACTTCCTTCCAAAGAAAAGCCAAAGAAATGATGCTTTCTTTTAAAGTAGAAAAAGCACTGACGAAAGATGAAATTATTGAAGCTTATTTAAATGTCGTCAGTTTTGGTCGCAACACGAATGGTCAGAACATCGCTGGAATCGAAGCGGCTGCTCAAGGGATTTTCGGTGTTAAAGCAAACGAGCTTAACATCGCTCAAGCTGCATATATCGCAGGCCTTCCACAAAATCCTTATACATATACACCCTTTTTGCAGGACGGTTCAGTCAAGTCTAAAGATGATCTTGCATATGGGCTGACAAGACAGCAATATGTTCTGTCACGTATGTATCAGGAAAATAAGATCAGTAAAACAGAATATGATAAAGCAAAATCATTTAACATCGTTAAGTCATTTACGAAAGATGTAGAGACGCCAAACGAAAAATATCCTTTCCTGACCCAAGAAGTTGAAGATGAAGCTATAGATATTCTGAAATACCACTTTGCTTCAAAGGATAATGTTTCAAAGACAGAACTTGATGAAACACCCGTTCTTCAAGAAAAGTATAAGGGTATCGCAGAACGTGCTGTACGTAACGATGGGTATATCGTAGAAACTACAATTAATAAACCCATTTTCGATGCAATGAATGCAGTTAAAGATAATCCTAACTATTATTCTTATGACCGACAAGTAGAGGCAGGCGGAAAAACAAAGACATTGAGCCAAGAAGTCGGTGTCCTTTTAAAAGAAAATAAGACAGGTAAAATTATCGCGTTTATTGGTGGCCGAGATCACGATAAGTCACAAAATAACCACGCAATGAAAACGAAACGTTCTCCAGGATCTACAATCAAACCATTATTAACCTATGCTCCTGCAATGGAGTATGGCATTACGGCGCCAGAGACGATGCTGCTCGATAAAAAGTTTAATTACAATGGTTATGAACCAGAAAACTATGCTCGTATGGAATACGGGAATGTGACAACACGTTATGCGTTAGAGAATTCTTTAAACTTAAGTACTTTAAGACTATATTCTAGTATTCAGGATAAGAAGCCATGGGAATTATTAAACAAGATGGACTTTAATATTCCAGGATCTGAACAGGAAAACTTATCATTAGCACTCGGTGCGACAGATATCACGCTTAAAAATAATGTGGATGGTTTCTCGACTTTAGCCAATGGAGGAAACTATCAAGAAAGCTATATGATCGAACGTATTAAAGCTAAAGATGGCAAAGTCATCTATCAGCATGAAGCAAAACCAGAGCGTATTTATAGTGCATCTACCGCTTATATGACGACTGATATGTTACGTGGCGTACTCGATACTGGTAGTGCTTATTCATTGAAAGGTACCTTCCTATATAATCAGGACTGGGCCGGCAAGACAGGTACGACTCAAGATGCAAAAGACAGTCTGTTTGTTGCTTATAACCCTAAAGTAACAATGGGTATCTGGATGGGCTATGATGTTCCAACTACATTTGATGAAGAAAATCATTACCAGCTCAAGTTATGGCGTGATATCGCCAATCAGATTTCATCAATCGATCAATCCCAGATGGGTGTCGGTGAACGATTTAACCAGCCAAAGAGCGTAACAAAACAAAGCATCTGTCAATTTACGAATAGCACATCCGGCTGTGTATCTGGTGAATCTACAAAAGAAAGTCTCGTATCTGACAAAACTGATTTAACTCAGAAAACACTAGATACTCCTGATGTATTGAATAGACTTGGTATTAAGCTAGACCCTGCAACAAAAAGTAAGATCTTTACGAAATCGAAACAAAATACGCAAAAGAAAAAGAGAAACTAAAAAAGAACCGGTCGGTATAGAAACGTATTGCTTTCTATACTGATCGGTTCTTCTTATTATTTATCATCACTTGAGTAATATTCTATTAGAATAAACCTACTGCATTACCCTCTTTATCTACATCCATACGCAGTGCTGCCGGTTCTTTTGGAAGACCAGGCATGGTCATAATGTCCCCTGTTAATGCAACGATGAATCCTGCACCTGTCTTAGGAATTAATTCACGGATTGTAATTTCAAATCCAGATGGACGACCTAGTTTCTTAGGATCATCAGAGAATGAGTATTGCGTCTTCGCCATACATACTGGATATTCATTCCAGCCATTGTCAGCGATTGTTTTTAATTGTTTCTTCGCTTTATCAGTGAATACTACATCATCTGCACCGTAGATCTTTTGAACGATTGTACGGATTTTCTCTTCAACTGGTAACGATAGGTCATATAATGGTTTAAAGTTTTGTGGTTGTTCCAGCACTTCTAATACTAAGTTCGCCAAATCTTTACCACCTTCACCACCATGTTCCCATACTTCAGTTAATGCTAATTTCACACCATGTTCTTTTGCCCAGTTAATAACAAATTCACGTTCAGCATCTGTATCCGTAACGAAATTATTTAAAGCGATAACTGGTTCAACACCAAATTGATTTAAGTTTTCGATATGTTTCTCTAGGTTCTGAATACCGGATTTTAATGCTTCTACATTTTCAGCTCCAAGCTCATTCTTTGCAACTTCACCATGCATCTTAAGCGCACGGATAGTAGCAACTACAACGATTGCATCTGGTTGTATACCTGCTTTACGCGCTTTAATATCCATGAACTTCTCAGCACCTAAATCTGAACCAAATCCTGATTCAGTAACAACGATATCTGCTAATTTACGTGCAGTCTTCGTTGCGATGATTGAGTTACATCCGTGAGCAATATTAGCGAACGGTCCACCGTGAATAAGCGCAGGTGTACCTTCGATTGTTTGTACTAAGTTTGGTTTTAATGCATCTTTAAGGATTAATGCTAAGGCACCTTCTACTCCTAATTCTTTAACAGTAACTGGTTTGCGGTCATAAGTATAACCGATTGTCATTTTTCCTAGGTTTTCTTTTAGATCTTCAATATTGTTTGAAAGACAGAATACAGCCATGATTTCACTTGCTACCGTGATATCGAAACCATCTTCACGGGGTACTCCTTTGAAAGGACCACCAAGACCAACAACCACTTGACGTAATGCACGGTCATTCATATCGATGACACGCTTCCACTCAACGCGACGTGGATCAATATTTAATCTATTCCCTTGATAAATATGATTATCGATAAATGCTGCTAATGCATTATTTGCTGTTGTGATGGCGTGTAAATCTCCATTGAAGTGCAGATTAATTTCTTCCATCGGTAAGACTTGTGCACGACCCCCACCAGTCGCTCCACCTTTCATACCAAATACCGGACCTAAACTCGGCTCACGCAAAGCTACCATAACGTTCTTACCTAACGCTTTAAATGCATCTGAAATACCTACAGTGACTGTTGATTTACCTTCACCAGCCGGTGTTGGACTCATCGCAGTCACAAGTACTACTTTACCTTGCTTATCTGTAGTCACTTTAGAAGTGTCAATCTTTGCTTTATAATGCCCGTATTGCTCAACCGCATCATCAGGAATACCTGCAGCTTCAGCGATTTCAGCAATCGGTTTAATCGTTGCCTGATTAGCAATTTCTAAATCTGATAAATATTTCGTCATTTTAACATTCTCCTAATCATTTAAAGTGTCTTTACATCCTAATAATAAGATAACGCTTTCACATTGTCGAATGTTTTCTATTATTAATTCTTAAAATTATAATAAAATACCGCACGCGTTCTGTGTCTGTGTTACCACACTAAAAAAGGTCAGAACATCATCGTTCTGACCTTCAAATATTAATCTTCCATCGTACTTAAATCACCCGTCGGCAAATCTAGTTCCCATGCCTTAAGTACACGTCTCATAATCTTACCTGAACGTGTCTTCGGCAGCTTATCTTTAAACTCGATTTCTCTAGGTGCGGCATGTGCTGCAAGTCCTTCTTTTACAAACACGCGAATTTCTTCTTTCAGTTCATCTGTTGCTTCATACCCTTCACGAAGTGCAATAAATGCCTTAATGATTTCTCCGCGAACCGGATCCGGCTTTCCGATAACACCCGCCTCTTGTACCGCTGGATGTTCTACAAGCTTAGATTCTACTTCAAATGGGCCTACACGTTCTCCCGCCGTCATAATAACATCATCTACACGTCCCTGGAACCAGAAGTAGCCATCTTCATCCATATATGCAGAATCACCTGAAATATACCAGTCTCCTGGTAAGAAATATGATTTATACTTCGCTTCATTATTCCAAATTTCTTTCATCATCGATGGCCATCCTGATTTCATCGCTAAGTTTCCCATACGGTTTGGCGGAAGCTCGTTTCCTTCATTATCAACGATTGCTGCAATAACGCCAGGTAATGGTTTACCCATCGAACCAGATTTAATATCCATCGCAGGATAGTTCACAATCATATGACCTCCTGTTTCTGTCATCCACCACGTATCATGAATACGCAGTTTAAATACATTGTGCCCCCATTTAATTACTTCAGGATTCAAAGGTTCACCGACAGACAGTATATGACGTAAGCTCGAAAGGTCAAATTTGTTAATCACTTCATCCCCTGCACCCATTAACATACGGAATGCTGTCGGTGCAGAATACCACACTGTCACTTTAAATTGCTGTATCGTCTTATACCATCCTTCTGGAGAGAACCTTCCACCTGCGATTACATTTGTCACACCGTTCAACCATGGTGCAAATATACCGTAGCTCGTCCCTGTAACCCATCCTGGATCTGCTGTACACCAGTAGATGTCATCTTCTTTTAAGTCTAATACGTAGTATCCAGAAATATAGTGCTGGATCATTGCATTCTGTACATGAAGCACTCCTTTTGGCTGTCCAGTTGAACCAGAAGTATAATGAAGAATTAAACCATCATCCAGTGTCAGCCATTCAATTTCAAATTCATCTGATGCAGACTCAAACTTAGCATTGAAATCGATATATCCTTCCTCTACATCTTTATCTACTACAACAATATGTTTTAAGTGTGGTAATTCGTCTTTTGGTATACGCCCGAGTAGACTTTTCGTTGTAATGATGACACTCGCTTCACTATTCTCTAAGCGGTCACGTACTGCTTTCTCCATGAATGCTTCAAATAATGGCCCTACGATAGCACCAATCTTAAGAACGCCTAAAAAGGCAAAGTAAAGTTCGGGAGAGCGTGGCATAAAGATAAATACACGGTCTCCTTTTTTAACACCCGCTTCCTGAACGAGCACATTCGCAGCCTTATTTGAATTGCGCTGCATCTCTTCAAAAGTATATGATTCCTCGCGATTTGCATCTTTGTAGTGTAACGCTACTTTATCCCCTTTACCATTATCGACATGTTTATCAATGCATTCATAAGCCATATTAACTTTTCCTGTATTATGCCATGAGAAGTTCTTCTCAACTTCCTTCCAGTCAAAGTTGTTATACACTTCCTCGTAGTTAGATAGATTGTGATCACCTTGAACTGCTTCAAAAATTTCTGTCTTCATTTTAAAATCCCCCTATGTAATCGTTTTCATTATTACTCTTATATTATATAATAAAGTTGACTGATTTTTCAAAATATAAAATTATTTCTCAAGGAGTGACTATGGAGCATACTAAAACTTACTATAAACGCACAGTTGAAGCTAACGGAAAATCAATTATCGTCGAAGGCCCAATAGACAGTGATACCTTAAAGAAATATACATTTGATGAGGGTCTCGTTGCATTCAGAATTCCGAAAGAACAATTTGTAGCAATTCAGGAAATTGCAGACCTCGAGGAAGGACGTATCATTATATGCCGAGATGGTGACAATATTATCGGATATACAACTTATCTATATCCAGATCCATTAGAACGATGGAGTGATGGAAACTTACCTTATCTATTAGAGCTTGGCGCGATAGAAATTAGTGAACAGTATCGTGCAATGGGCCTTGGTAAGGCCATGCTTGAACTGTCAATGCAAGATGATGCGATGGAAGATTATATCATTATTACGACCGAATATTATTGGCATTGGGATTTAAAGAACAGTGGCCTGGATGTATTCGAATATAAAAAAATTATGCAGAAGATGATGGCTGCTGGTGGCATGGAAGTATTCTCTACAGATGATCCTGAAATTACAAGTCATCCGGCCAACTGCTTGATGGCAAGAATAGGCAAACGCATTACAAATGATCAGATACAGACATTCGATAATATTAGATTCCAGAATCGCTTTTTCTTATAGGAGGGTAATTATGTTAGTAGAACGCATTATGACATCACCATGTATTACATTCAATACAGAAGGTTCTATCGCTCAGGCCATCGCATTGATGAATGATAAGAACATTCGCCATTTACCGGTTGTAGACGATGAACAGCATTTGCAAGGTATTATTTCAGATCGTGAAATAAAAGAAGTATTGCCGTCACTATTAAAACATGATGAAGCAATTGATTATAATGTCCCGATTTCACAGATTATGAAAAAAAATGTGATTACATGCCACCCTCTTGATTTTGTGGCAGATATTGCAGTTGATTTTTATGATGCATCTATCGCCAGCATTCCAGTTGTACAAAACGAGAAAGTTGTGGGCATTGTAACCAGTAAAGATATGCTCAATACATTTATTGAGCTTACCGGTGTAACACGTCCAGGTACAACAATACAGATTAGCATTCCTGATGAACCGGGTATTATGCACGAAGTCACGGAAGTATTTCATAGACATAAGATCAGTATCGAGAGTATTCTCGTATTCCGGGATACAGCACAGGTCGGTAAGAAAATTGTGACGTTACGCATGCTTGCAATGAATCCAAATATTGCGATATTTGATCTGGAGAAGAAAGGATTCACAGTACTTGATCCTTTCGAAAGCGGCCTATGACAAAATTCGTCTACTCAAAGAACTTGCTGAAATACCGCTTTCGTGATGATCACCCGTTTAATCAGATGCGCCTGTTACTTACGAAATCACTGCTTGAAAGCTTATCACTGCTGCGCGCAGAAGATATCGTTGAGCCCCGTACTGCAACAGATGAAGAACTGATGCTCATTCATCAGCCAGAATACATTGAAGCTGTAAAAAAGGCAGGACGCGGAGAACTGAGTGCCGGTGATTGTGATAAATTTGGACTTAACTCAAATGATACACCGAACTTTAAAGATATGCATGAAATGAGCGCGTTGTTAGTAGGCGCAACGCTTACTGCATGCGATATTGTTATGACTGGTATCGATCATACCGCATGTAACTTTGGTGGTGGGCTCCATCACGGCTTCACTGGACGTGCTTCAGGATTTTGTATCTATAATGATTCTGCAGTCGCTATAGAATATATGAAACGTAAATATAAACAACGTGTGCTCTATATCGATACCGACGCACATCATGGTGATGGCGTACAGTTTGCTTTCTACAGCGATAATCAGGTGATGACCTACTCTATTCATGAGACAGGTCGGTACTTGTTCCCAGGAACTGGTGCCATTACTGAAAAAGGTGAAGGTGATGGTTATTTATACAGTATGAATATACCTGTTGATGCCTATACTGAAGATGATTCATTTCTAGAATGTTTTGAAGAAAGTTTACGCGCAGCATGTGAATTCTTTAAACCGGATATTATATTAAGTCAAAATGGTGCGGATGCACATTATCTTGATCCATTGACACACCTCTCTTGTACACACAGGACATATCAGCACATCCCACAAATCGTCCTTCGATTAGCAAATGAATATACAAATGGAAAGTGGATTGCTGTCGGAGGTGGCGGTTATAATATCTTTCAAGTCGCACCACTCGCCTGGGCACAAGTATATAATGCGATGCTCGGACGCAGTTATTTAGAAGGTGCAATACCAGATGACTGGATTACGATGTGGCAAAGTAAAACACAAGTAAAGATGCCAAAAACATGGAATGAAGATCTACAAGGGTATCGAGTCATACCTAGAAGACGCGATATCGAAGAAAAAAATAAAATGATGATGGCACGTATCGTACAGCATTACTAGGTGCTCGTGTTTTTATTTTACGAGCCACTTTACCAACCCATAAATTAAGGACCTCGCATACGCAAGGTCCTTAATTTCTATTTCGTCGTTCCACGATATTCTATTCTATAAGGTAGAACGACTTTCTGATCTTCAATCGGCTCATCGTTCATATATTTAGTCAAAAGACGCATCCCCACAGCACCAATATCATATAATGGCTGCATTACACTTGAAAGCTTCGGGCGTACCATTTTCACTAATCGAGTATTGTTAAAACTGATGACCTGTAAATCATCAGGTATAACTCTTCCGTCATCCTGTGCTGCATGTACGATACCAATCGCCTGCTCATCACTAATGCATAGTATAACTTCAGGATTCGTCTCTTTAATCACTCTATATGCCTTCTCACCATCTAAATATTGTTCAGCCCCTATATATTGAGCTGATTCCGGTAATTCAATCGCATGTTCGCCGAGCAATGATTTCATTCCACTTAATACATCGATCTGTGCTTTTTCAGAATATCCTCCACCAACAAATGCAAATCGTTTCACACCTGCTTCTATGAATTTATGGGTAATTTTTCTACTCGCATCCACATAATCGATATTCACTGAAGGTAAGCTTTCATCTTGATCGAGTGTCCCTGATAATACCACAGGTACACTCGATTTACGTATCATCTCTGCTGTCTTCTCAGAGAGTGTCCCCCCTAAGAATATGATGCCATCAACTTGCTTTGACAGTAAGTTATTAAAGATTTCTTGTTCTTTTAATGCATCATTATCAGAATTTGAAATGATTGTCTGATATTTATACATCTTAGCGATATCTTCTAATCCACGTGCAAGTTCTGAATAATACATATTAGAAATATCCGGGATGATTACCCCAACTGTTGTAGTCTTCTTGCTTGCTAGCCCACGTGCGACTGCATTTGGACGATAGTTCAGACGTTCAATCACTTCATTTACGCGATCTCTTGTCGCAGGCTTCACATTTGGATTGCCATTTACGACACGAGATACAGTGGCCATAGATACTTTCGCTTCGCGTGCTACGTCATATATTGTTACGGTCATTTTTTCCTCCTGAAAACGTTTTATTTATTATTCTAACACGTTTTCAAAGACTTTTCATTCTAAATGATTATTTTAAGCAAATTTTTTATTGTTAAAATTTACTTTTAAATTCATTTAACGCTTTATAGAAATTTTCGAACTCTTCAAAATCCATCTGCTGACCGGCATCACTTAATGCAACGGCTGGATTTGGATGTACTTCAGCCATCACCCCATCTGCACCAACTGCGAGTGCAGCACGAGCTACCGGCAGCATAATATCCTTACGTCCCGTTGAATGTGTAACATCTACCAATACAGGAAGGTGTGTACCTTGCTTTAATATTGGTACGGCAGAAATATCTAATGTATTTCTTGTTGCTTTTTCATACGTGCGAATACCACGCTCACATAAAATAATCTTTGAATTGCCTTGTGCATAGATGTATTCGGCTGCATAGACAAACTCTTCTATCGTTGCGCTCAGTCCACGCTTAAGAAGTACGGGTTTATTTGTACGTCCTGCTTCTTTAAGGAGTTCAAAGTTCTGCATATTTCGCGCACCGATCTGGAATACATCAACATACTGGTCTGCAAGTTCAAAATGCGCTGGATTGACAATTTCACTGACAACGTTGAGGTTATATTTCTTACCCGCATCGTGAAGAATTTGTAATCCTTCTTCTCCTAGTCCTTGGAAATCATACGGAGAAGTTCTTGGCTTAAATGCGCCACCACGAATAAATTTTTCACCTTTGTCATGGAGATTTTTAGCGACTGCTTCAACTTGTTCTGCAGATTCTACCGAACATGGTCCAAATACATATGACTTTGTACCTGCACCGATGATGCCCCCGTTATCGAATGTAACAATAGTATCTTCTTGTTTTAACTTACGTGAGACTAAAAGATGCTTCTCACTTTCAGACTTCTGTAATTCTGTTGAAGCTTTAAATATTTCCTTAAATAACTGCTTGATAACATTGTCATCAAATGGACCATCATTTAAATCCAGCAATTTATTAATCATTTGTTTTTCGCGTTCGGGATCATAGATTGCAGTGCCTTGCTTACGTTTTTCTTGTCCGATCTGCTTTGCAATTTCACCACGTTCGCTTAACAGCTTTAATATTTCAATGTTTAATGTTTCAATGTTTTCGCGTAATGCATTTAAATCGTTCATCGTTTGACCTCTTTTATTTTAAAATTAAAAAAATAGTAGACTTTAGGCCTACTATTTTATCATATTACAAAGATATTTTGTGATTATTTGTTTTTAGGGGATAGATTGTCAGCAATATGCTTAGTTTTTTTGTTTTCTAACAATGCTTCGTCCTTGTTTGGCGTTAATGCTTTATCCACAACTGCATCTGGCTGCTTCAAAGTATCATCGTTCACCTCAGCTTTAATCGCTCTCTTCTGAAGCTCTAGATCGCTTTGATTCTCCTTAGAAAGATCTGCGTTAAATGTAACAGCTTTCTCTTTAAAGCTTTCAGCATTTTTAATTTGATCAGTATATGATTGTATAGATTTTGATTTTAATACTTCTACCTTTTCTCCAAGTTCTTCTTGCAGTACTTTACCTGATTTTGGAGCAACGAGTAAACCGATAAATGACCCCACTGCAAGTCCTGCGACAAGTCCTAATGAAAAGTCACGTGCTGTTGTATCCTTTTTCACTTCGTATTCTTTAACTGTATGTGTATGTAAATCTCTATTATAAGTTTCCATCTTATTCCCTCCTAAAAAAAGAATGTACATAATGTACATTCCCTTAGCGGTTTACTTTAAACCTGCATTAATTTTATCCTGATCTAAATGATCACCTGTTGTATGTGTTTCATTAAAGTTATTTTGTGGTGTACGATAAATATCATCATTAAAATTTACAGTACCACGACGTTGCTTTCTCATCTGCCATTTATCAGCAACTTCCATTGCAACGTTTGACCACTGAACAACTTGAGAAATCTTATCTTCGTTCTGCGAGATGTTATGCGTAATTGATGATGTAACATTATTAACTGAACTGTTTAAGTTCTGTACTGAATCACCAATACCTTTCACTGCATCTACAACTGAATTTAAACGTTGAGATTTATCCTGAACATCTTCTGCTAAACGATTAGTTTTGTGAAGTAAATCTGTTGATTCACGAGTGATTCCTTGAATTTGTCCTTCAACACCATCTAAAGTTTTAGCTACATGATCTAAATTCTTCTTCACTGATAATAAAGTGATTCCGATGAATACACATAGAATTAAAAATGCAATCGCAGCGATTAGACCTGCAATCGGTAAAATCCATTCCATAAAAACGCCTCCTAAAATTATTAACTTGTTATACTCTAAATTACCCTTATACCTTATTAATAAACATCATATCATACTATTTTAAATTTTCATATGCGACTTGAATTTTCTGTATATCTCCTGCACCCATAAAGATAACCACTGCATCTTTATATTGTTTCAGCAGATTGACGTTGGATTCGTTTATCAGTTCAGCACCTGGAATCAATATTTGCAAGTCACCGATTGTCAGCTCCCCACTATCTTCACGTGCTGAACCGAAGATATCACAGAGATATACTTTATCTGCAAGCTTTAAACTATTTGCGAAATCTTCAAGAAATGCACTTGTACGTGAAAATGTATGCGGCTGAAATACTGCGATGACTTTACGCTCAGGATATTTCAGATGTGCAGATTGTAGCGTCGCTTTAATCTCAGTTGGATGATGTGCATAATCATCGATAAGAATCTGTTCGTCCTGTACCTTTTCACTAAAACGACGTTTAACGCCACCAAATGTGCTTAAAGCATGTTTTACAGCTGCGTTATCCAGTCCTTCTAGGTGACAGATTGTTATGACAGCAAGTGCATTCAGTACTTGATGATCTCCATACATTGGAGTAACAAACGTATCAAACAATTCTCCGTCAATATACACTTCAAACTGTGTCCCTTGTGGGGTCGTCTTCATATTCTTTGCAACGACTTTATTATCTTCTTTAAAGCCATAGTAATAAATCGGGATATCTGCTACGATATCTCTTAAATTCTCATCGTCACCACAAGCTACAATTGCTTTCTTAACCTTCTTCGTCATCTCCTGGAATGCATTGAACACATCGCTCATCGATGCAAAGTAGTCGGGATGATCAAAGTCGATATTTGTAATAATCGCATAATCCGGTGAATAGCTTAAGAAATGTCTGCGATATTCGCAGGCTTCAAATGCAAAATACTCACTACCAGGCATCCCCATCCCTGTACCATCACCAATAAGGTAAGAAGTCTTCTTGTCACCATTCATCACATGAGATAACAGTCCAGTTGTCGACGTCTTACCGTGAGAACCAGTAACTGCCACAGATGTATATTGACCCATGAAGTTGCCTAGAAAGTCATGATAACGAGTTACAGTAAGTCCAAGTTCATGTGCACGCACAATTTCTTCATGGTCATCATTAAATGCGTTACCGGCAATGATTGTCATACCTTCTTTAATATTCTCCTGATTAAATGGCAGTATTGTTATTCCTTTTTCTCTTAAAGATTTCTCTGTAAAAAATTCTTTCTCGATATCTGATCCTTGTACCGTTTCACCCATATCAAATAGTATTTGAGCTAACGCACTCATTCCTGAACCTTTAATACCAACAAAATGATATAAAGTCATAAATTCATCTCCTAATATTCTTCTTGTTTTTCTGTTATCAGCACATCTCTTGGTTTAGAGCCATTCTGACCACTGACATAACCCATTTCTTCCAGTTGATCGATAATTCGCGCTGCTCTATTATAGCCTATCTGGAAGCGTCTTTGTATTTGAGAAGTCGAAATATGCCCTTCTTCGACCATAAAGTTGCAAATATCATTGAACAGTTCATCTTTCGGCTGCTCTGATAACTTCTTCAGCAAAGTCTTCTCATGGAAGAGATAGTTTGGTTTCCCTTGAGACTTAATATAGCCTACAACTTCATCAATCTCACTATCGGAAATATAGCTTCCCTGTATTCGAATCGGCTTATTCATCCCATTCCCAAGATACAGCATATCACCGTTTCCTAACAATTTCTCAGCGCCACCAGAATCAAGTATTGTTCTGGAGTCAACAGAAGAAGATACCATAAATGCGATGCGTGTCGGCACATTCGCTTTGATTAATCCTGTGATTACGTTGACTGAAGGACGTTGTGTAGCAAGTATCAGATGAATACCTGCTGCACGTGCTTTTTGAGCAATTCGTGCAATGGAATGCTCCACATCTTGTGGCGCCATCATCATTAAGTCTGCTAATTCATCAATCACGACAACGATCTTCGGAATTCTCTCCTGATAGACTACTTTCTGGTTATAAGCAGTAATGTTACGTACATGGACATCTGCAAACATCTGATATCTGCGTTCCATCTCACCGACAACCCATTTTAAGCTCTCTGTAGCTGCTTTAACATCAGTAATAACAGGTGCAATTAAGTGCGGCAAATCATTATATGGCGCAAGCTCGACCATTTTAGGATCAATCAGTAATAATTTCAATTCATTAGGATTATTACGATATAGCAGTGAAATAAGAATTGAGTTGATACACACAGATTTACCAGAGCCTGTAGCACCGGCAATTAAACCATGCGGCATCTTCGCAAGATCCATAATCATCGGTTCGTTATTAATTCTAGCTCCGAGCGCGACAGACAGATTACTATCAGAGAATTTCATCTTCTTGCTGAAGACAATTTCACTTAAGTTGACGCTACGCGTTTCAACATTCGGCACTTCAACACCGACAAGCGAAGTACCAGGAATCGGTGCCTCTATTCGGATATCTTTGGCTGCTAACGCCATTTTAATATCGTCCTGAAGATTCGTGATGCGCGAAACCTTTACACCTTTCTCTACCGAAAGTTCAAATCGTGTAACCGAAGGACCGACGACGACATTCTCTACTTTTGCCGGCACATTAAAATGATAGAACGCATCATCAAGCTGCGCTTTATGTTCTTCAACCCATGATTCATCTCGTTCCATATTATCTGCAGGATTCAGTAAGCTGACAGGTGGAAGAAGATACTTTGGTCCTTTGCGCTTGAACTGTCTTAGCTTCCTTTCATCCTCAGCTTCCTGTAGCTCAGCAGGTGTCTCAGGATGCTCCTCTAGTACTTCTTCTAGCGGTTCATTGCTTTTGATTTTTACTTCTGCTGGCGATAATTTCGATTCTTCTCGTTGCTGCATTAAACGCTTCTTATCACTTGGTGTCATGACTACATTAAATGGAGTGACTTTCTCTTTCTTAGTGTCAGGTGATAGCACAGGTTCTAACGAAACAGGACCTTCATCCTCTTCTGATATTTCAACAGTTTCATCTGTTTCGCTATCGGTTTCATCTTCAACTTCAATCGTTTCAGTCATCTCATCTTCCGTCTCAAAAGATACATCGTCAAATACTTCCTCATCTACCTGTATAGTCTCTGCTGCCTCTTCAGTACTTTCAAAAGTAATATTTTCTTCCATGAAAGTCTCATCTTCACGTGAACTGAAAGTATACGATTCACCGGAGTTCAGTTTAACCTCTGTGTCCTCATCGCTGATATTCACTTTAATTGGCGTCTCACTAAGCGCTTGAACCTCAATATCAGTGACTAATGCTTCTTCAGATAACGTTATAACATCCTCTGATAATTGCACGACATCATCAACTGCAAGCACATTATCCTCTAAAACATTCTTCTCTTCAGCTTCTTGTTCAACCGTTTCGTGGTTAATCATAGATTTTAACGCTTCTTGCTGGTCAGCAAGTTTTCTACGCTCTTCCTGAAAATCTTTTTGACGCTGAATTTTCTTGTCACGCTCTTTTCTGATTTCAGCAACTATTTGAGAGGCATATACATTCTCAATATTGACCGTATTATCTTCTTTGCGATGTGTCGGTGTCGCAGGACGTGTAGCTGTACTTTTCTTAGGGACAATAGATGCTCGACCCTTTAACATTGAAGGATCTTTACGACTTTTTGTTCCATATATTGCCGAAGGTACTTCTGAAGCTTTAAACTTGGGCTGATGCACACGAGATGCTTTTTCTATTTGAGCATCATCTCCTTGTTTCTTTCCTAATGGAGAGGTTTCAACCTTATAGCCTGGGTGTTGGTTACGAGCTGCTTTTCTCTGTCTTCTAGAAACGTATGTTTCATCAAACGAAGTCTTTTGATGATCATACTGCGCTTGTACAGGGATAAAGGGGTCATCATTTTTTTCAAGTTTTGTCTTGCTCGTCTTATGATCACTATCTTTCGTCTTAACAGTGTCCACATCAACCGGAAAACGAAACTTTCCACGAGGGCGCCTATATACGTCATTTTCTGAGGTATCCAGTCTTTCTGTTCTGATATCTTCAGTATTTTCTTTTGATTCTCCGAATAATTTATCAAACCAGCTCATCTTATCACCCTACTTCTCTTTGAAGAAATCTTCGCCGATTGTATAGTGATCATCTAGCACTAGAATACCTTTTTTCTCTTCAGAGTCAGTCAGACCAAGTTCACGTTCAGAACATATCATTCCTTTTGATGGCACACCGCGTAACTCTGCATCTTTGATCATCATTCCACTCGGCATCACCGCACCTACTTTAGCTACTACTACCTTTTGCCCTTGTGCAATATTTTTTGCACCACAAACAATCTGTAATTTTTCTGTTCCAACATCCACTTTTGTAATGTTTAATTTATCTGCATCTGGATGCTTCTCACATGATTCTACATAGCCAACAACAAACTTCGGTGATAAATCAACTTCGAGTGGCGTTTCAAGCCCCTTCTCTCTAAGTAATGCGTTGATTTCATCTACAAGACTTTCTGTTAATTTAACCTCACCTTGAGATTTAAGGTTTAATGATTGTACACCCTTAACATTATATCCAACGACACGGTCGTCTTTTTTTATCGTGATAATATCCCCGTTTGTTTCATACGTAAACGGACCATCGATAGGTTCCAATGTGATAAATAAATAATCTCCAACAATTTCGTTATAAAATAGATTCATATGATTACTCCTTATTGTTTTTTTCTTGTTCAAATTTTTTGCGGTTTGCTTCAATACGCTGAATTGCTTCTTGATTACGCTTTGCATTATTCTTACCTAGTATAAACACAGGTGTTAAGTTACCTTCTTCATATTGGAACGATAAAGAAGTAATCGGTACAAGACCATTTGCGAAAAATTGCATCGTCAGCTGAGCGAGCACATCATACCCTGTCTCGTTCTGAATATCAGCAATAATCAAAACATCGCCATGTGGTACAGCGACAAGCATCTCCCCTGTAATCTTCTCACGAAACGACTTCAACAGTTGTTTATTTAACAGACGACTTGCATCATATCCATCATTTGAGTTAAAGAAATAATATGTATTGTCATTCACTACATCAGTTTTATAAGGGTTATTCAGACCATTTAAATTAAATAAAGCCTGCTCCTTAATATGCGCTTCAGATAGATTCAACGCTTCCTGTACTTCAGTATCAATTAGACGATAAGTGTTGCCGAGATCCACTGCGTAATAAATATTCGTCTCAGCAGTATGTTCTGTAATTAAAAAAGGAACTCCATTTTGTTCTTTCTGGAAACTCGTCGCACGAACAACAGGCATTATTATCGGTTGGCCATCAAAAGGTTGTGCATCCCCAAACGCTTGAATCGTCTCTTTGATATAATACAGTACTTCGTCAAGAATTTTCTCTTTCTTCTCTTTATATTTTGCTGCAACGGGTGCTAGCTTTATCGTTAACCCTTTATGATTATCATTTCGCTCAATCCTTAAAGTCTCTTCTTTACGATCGAAATGAAAGGTTACTGCTTCCTCTTTCATTGCATCTTTTAAGTAATCTCTAATTTCAAAAACATTCACTTGTAACACTCCTCACATAACTTTCATTGTACAATAAAACCACCGCATATAAAAGCAGTGGTTACTAAGGTTATATTAAAAGGTAATCAGTTTAGAGCTACGGACTAATAGATATTAAACTACAATCCTTTTATAAATGCGTTGATTTCATCTTTTGTCTTTCTGTCTTTTGATACGAATCTTCCAATTTCAGTACCTTTATCAAATGCGATAAAGCTTGGTATCCCCATCACATCATATTCTACAGCAAGGTCAATAAATTCATCTCTGTCGATGGAAACAAAATGATACGCTTCATTTTCACTTTCTATTTCCGGCAATAATGGTGCAATAAAATGACAGTCTGGGCACCATCCTGCAGTAAACATAGCTATCGTCGGCTGTTCGATACTTTCTCTAAACATTTCTACTGATGTGATTTCCTTCATCGTTCTCCTCCTGTCGAGATCTTCTGATCTCCTGGTTTAATGATATTCGCTCGTAACAACATCATATATATAATATAACTGATAATACCTGGTAATATGAAATGAAACACTCCAACTTGCAACCATGTTTCAAGCGAGGAACCCATCGTCTTAATTGTCATTATCTGCCCGACAAATCCACTTGTTCCCATACCTGCACCTGCTGCTACATTTTGCATTGGCCATAGTGTGGTCATTATCGGTGCGATAATGATACTCGCAATCACAGGCGGAATTAAGATCATTGGTCTTAACATATAGTTAGGAATCTGTATTTTACTAGTTCCAATACCATGGGCTACGAGACTTTGAATCCCATTATCACGATAAGCAGTGACAGCAAATCCAATCATATGACAGCAGCAGCCAATTGTTGCAGCAGCTGCCGCTGTTCCATCGATGTTAAGCATTAAAGCGAGCGCAGCACTAGAAACAGGGCTAGAAAGTGTCAAACCGAACACGAGTGACACGAGAACGCCCATCAATAACGGCTGCTGTCCTGTCGAAAATGAAATAAATTCTCCGAGCGATAGCATCAGCTGCTGTATCAACGGTCCTATAAGCTTTGCGATACTGCCGCCGATAAGTAGCGTTAGAAGCGGCGTCAGAATGATATCAATCTTCGTCTTCCCACTATAGAAACGTCCCGCTTCACTTGTTGCCAGACTCACAATATATGTACCTGCTGCGCCTCCAAGTTCATAACCATACATCCCAGTCACTGCACTAGCGAAGATGACCATCGGTTTAGCTCCAAGTCCATATGCTACCGCAACACCAACTGCTGCACCCGTACAATTCTTTGCAAGCTGGCCGATTTCAATGAGTAATGATGTATCGAAGAACGGTTTCAATTCTGTCCCCAGTGTTTCTAATATCAATCCGATAATCAATGAACAAAATAGTCCGAGTGCCATGTAACTCATGCCATCTATGAACCACCTCTTAAGTAGATTCTTCAATATACTATCCCCTTACCCTCTATTTATAATCCCACATATTACAATTATAATAGCATATTACTTATTACATAGACGTATTTTCATATAAAAATTTTCCGGATATATTTATCCGGAAAATTTATTACCTATTGATGCTATCGAATGATATAGTGCTTATAATTTATTCTGCAATCACATTCAAGAAGCGTCTTAAATGTTCTGATTGAGGTGCATTGAATAGTTGTTCTGGCGTTTCGATTTCCTCGATACGTCCATCATGAACAAAAGCGACTTTATCTGCAACATTGCGCGCAAAGTTCATCTCGTGTGTCACTATGACCATCGTCATGCCTTCATCACGCAGATCTTTAATAACACGTAGCACATCCTGTACAAGTTCTGGGTCAAGTGCAGATGTTGGTTCATCAAAGAGCATCACCTTTGGATTCATTGCAAGCGCACGTGCGATACCGACACGTTGCTGCTGTCCCCCACTTAATGATATCGGATACTGCTCCTTGACATGCGTTAAATCCACTTTTTCAAGCAGGTTCAATGCGGTTTCTCGCGCATCTGACTGTTTCATCTTCTTGACTTGTACAAGACCTTCCATCACATTTTCTAGCGCTGTCATATGCGGGAACAATTGAAAGTTCTGGAACACCATACCTGACTTTTTACGGACTTCAATCTGTGATTTGCGGTTGTTACTATCATATGTTAAACCGTCTACTGTTACCGTGCCTGATGTCGGCAGTTCCAATGCATTCATCATACGTAGCAGCGTCGTCTTACCTGAACCGCTTCGACCAATCAGTACGACCACTTCACCATCTTGCACTTCTAGATCTACATCTTTAAGCACTGTCTTATCGCCGAACTTCTTTACCACATTCTTCACTGAGATCATCGCTGATACTTCCTTTCTATACGAGACTCATACTGCCCTTGTACAACAGAGATAATGAAACATACAACCCAGTACATTAAGCCGACAAGCACGTAGATTGAAAGGAACTCATACGTTGTCGCAGCAACTTCCTGTGCCTTACGAAACATCTCTGCGACAAGAATGAACCCTAGCAGCGATGTATCTTTAATCAGACTTAAAAATGTATTACCAAGTGCAGGAATAGATACACGTATCGCCTGTGGTAAAACGATGCGTTTCATCGTCATCCATTCACTCATACCGATAGAATATGCAGCTTCTTTTTGACCCTCTGGAATCGATAGAATACCACCCCGAATAATTTCAGAGGCATAAGCTCCAACGTTTAAACTGAGTCCAATTATTGCAGCAACAACAGGTGCAATATTCAGCTTAATATCAGGATTTCCCGTAATAAGTCGTCCAACTTCTGGAATACCATAGAAGATAATGAACAACTGTACAAGCATAGGTGTACCACGAATAATCGAGACATAGATTCTGGAAATACTTCGCGCGAACTTGTTACGTGACACACGCATCAATGCAGTGATGATCGCTATGATTAGCCCGATTATAAACGTTGCAATAGTAATAGGGATTGAGTATTTTATCAATCCCCATAACATCGGTTCGAAAGCTTGTTTCGCTGCATCTAATGCGTGGAGCTGTTCTTCATTAAGCTTTAGAAACATCTTCACCAAACCATTTCTTACTTATTTTTGTTAATGTACCATCTTTATGCAATTCATCTAATGCTTTATTAACATCCTCTATTACTGTCTTATCTGTCTTCTTAGTGAATACAAATCCTGACTGGCTCTTCTCAGCATCACCCGTAATCAGCTTAATATCAGCTGTTTTCTTTTGTTGCTGATAATCAAGGACTGATAATTTATCATTGAAAGTTCCTTCCACACGATTTGATAATACCATTTCTATCGCCTGGTTAAATCCTTCTACTGAAGTAATTTCAGCGCCTTTATCTTTCGCTAGCTTACCGTAGTTTGAAGTCAACGTCTGAGCAAGTTTCTTTCCTTTAACGTCATCAAATGACTGGATTGAATCGTTATTTTTACGAACGACTAATACGCCCTCAGAATACGTATATGGTTTAGAGAAGTTGTATTTATCTTTACGTTCTGCATTGATTCCGACTTGGTTTGCTATCGTATCAAAACGCCCTGAATTTAATCCCGAGAACATTGAATCCCACTGTGTTTCAACGAACTTAACCTTATAACCCGCTTTTTTCGCTACTGCTTCAGTAACTTCTACATCATATCCCGTTAACTTTCCATCTTTGTCATGGTATGTAAATGGTGCATATGTTCCTTCAGTGCCCACTGTCAGTGTCTTACCATCTTTCTTTGAACCCTCTTCACTGCTGCCACATGCGGCAAGCACAAATAACAACGCCGTCAATACTATAAATAATTTTTTCATTTCCATCCTCCTATTCATATCAATTTACTCAGAATAAATTTTATTTTATACTATTTATAATTTAAGTCAACAAATAGCTACCGAACTACTCGGATTAATTCTGTTTTAAACACTGAATCGTTTCATCATCAAGTCTACTCAGTAGCGCAAGCATACCATCGCGCGCCGCTTCATAATCACGAATATCAAATATCGTATGATTGGAATGAATATAACGTGCAGGGACTCCTACTACCGCTGTCGGCACACCTTCATTCGAAATATGAATCTGACCCCCGTCTGTTCCACCCGGAGACTGATAATATTGGTAATTGATATTATGTGCTTCATATGTTTCTTGCATCAATGTCTTGAATGATGGCTTTAATATCATTGTGCGGTCGATGATTCTCAGTAACGTGCCAGCTCCAAGTCGTCCATTATCGCTGCTACTTCCAGCCATATCATTTGCGGGCGAACAGTCTACAACAAATGCAACATCCGGCTGAATCATATTTGCTGCAGGTCCTGCGCCACGTAAACCTACTTCTTCCTGCACATTCGCCCCGATATATAGATCAAAAGGAAGCGCAACGTCCTTCAACCGTTCCATCACATCTATAATTATGGTACATCCATAACGATTATCCCACGCTTTACATAAGAAACGGTGATCCGTTAACTGCTTAAATTCAACTTCAGGTACAATCGTATCCCCGGGCGCTATCCCCATTTCATTGACCATCTCTTTATTCTCAGCACCGATATCCAGCATCATATCTGAAATTTGTGGTGTCCCTTCATTTCCTGTTCTGAAGTGTTTCGGCAGGCTTCCAATGATTCCAGTATATTCTTTCCCATCTCGAGCTAATACTTTCATACGCTGTGCCTGCAGTACATCTTCAGGCCATCCGCCAAGCGGTGTGAACTTAAGCATGCCATTATCGGTAATATGTGTCACCATAAATCCAACTTCATCCATATGTGCAGCAATCATTACTTTCTTAGCATCTGGATTTGCACTCTTCTTTAAGAAATACACACCACCGAGCCCGTCCTGCAGTACTTCATCTGCATATGCTGTCAGTCTTTCCTTTAAATAGTCGCGCACTTGATATTCATGTCCAGGTGCCCCATGTAATTCTGTTAATGTTTTGATCGTTTCCATTATCTTTGTCATGATTGTTCTCCTTTATGTTAAAATATTTTATAAATGGAGGGATATTATGAAAAAACGTTATCTGCTTATCATTCCTGTAATCATCGCTTTACTTTATATGTCGAAAGATCGTATGACAATGAAGCATCCTAAAAAGGTACTCGACCAGACGAAACATGCATATAAGGATGTGACAGGTTCAGCAATCAACTATACCCCTGAAAAGATTCATAAGTTTGGATCTATCACACACGTCTATCGGGGGATGATCAATACGAAGACCACGACTTATGAATTTATCGCTGATTGTTATAGTGGTGAACTCATAGATGTGTTTGAAATTCAGTCGCTTTAATCTACAGCATTCTCCTTTAAATATGAGAATGCTTTTTCTATTGCTGCTAACCCCTGTTCAAGCTTCTCTTCGCTACACGCAACATTTAGTCTGAAGTGCGTGCTCTCGGTCAGTTCATAGGTGTTCCCGATACCTACAGCGATACGCCCGATATTCTGCAGCGCATCCTGAACGTCCATTTCACTGAACCCACTCGCTTCAAAGTTAATCCATGCAAGAAACGTACTATGTGGTCTACGGAATACAAGGACGTCACTCAATCGCTCGTTAATGAATGTCTCTACTTTAATCATATTTGATTCAATATGTTCATTAAGTGCATCTACCCACGGGCCACATTCCATATAAGCTGTACGAATTGCAGTGAGCCCTAGTATATTCGGAGAACTTATACCATAGACACTTCCTATCTTCGTCTGCAGCAATTCACGCATATAGCTGTCCTTCGTTATATAATAGGCATGAGGAATGCCTGAAATATTAAATGTCTTCCCGAGACACGTTGTAACAACCATCTTGTCATACTGAGACATATACTTAACCAGTGACTGATGTTTACCATGACGAACGAAGTCCATATGAATTTCGTCAGATATAATATAGACATTATGCTTCTCACAAATCTCGATGATCTTTAAAATCTCTTCTTCGGTAAACACCTTACCTGTCGGATTATGTGGATTACAGAACAGGAACACTTTGTTCTGAGGCATCTGACATAAATATTCAAACTGAACAAAATCCATCGAATATTGATCTTCATCATCATACAGATCACAGCCAACGATCATACGTTTATTTCCATTGATTAAATTTAAGAAGTTATTATATGAGGGGATGTTAACGATAACACCATCCCCTTCATTTGTTACACTGCGAATCACTTCAGTAACTGTGAATAACACGCTTGGGGCATATGCGAGATCCTGCTTTAATACATTGAGATCAAAACGTGTCTTGTACCAATGACGAACCGGCTGATAGAACTGATCGTTATTCCAGTTTGTATAGCCGTATATCGGATGACTTAATCGCTCCTGTAACGCATGTATTATTGTTTCTGGAACAGCAATATCCATATCCGCTATCCAAAACGGCATTAAATCTTTACGCTGATAAACTTTAGACAGCATTTCATGAGCAACTGCATTCGTTGTACTACGGTCAATCACTCTATTAAAATCCATAACATCTCCTCCTGTTAATTCGAATTCCTTAATAATAGTCTACATGAAATGTAACAATAAAAAAAGAAACATTAGTAAGATGCGCTATAAAGTCATCTTACTAATGCTTCTTAAAATCGAGCTTCTAATCGATTAATTCTAAATCCTTTATTCGAGAACTTATCTTCATATTCCGTACGAATATTATCAACAGGTTCATTATCATGCAGATTCAAATTAATATTTTTCAGCTTCATGCCGTAATGGCTCATACTCTCGATCGAATATTCAAATAACGCCTGATTATCAGTCTTGAAATGAATTTCACCATCTTTATTTAAAATAGTTTCATAAACTTTAAGAAAATTCTCATGCGTCAGTCTGCGCTTTGCGTGACGTACTTTAGGCCATGGATCTGAGAAGTTAAGATAGATTCTATCAATCTCACCCGCATTAAAGATTTCTGTCAGCTTTTCGGCATCTACTGTTAACAGGCGTAAGTTTCTAATATTTTGTTCCACTGCTTTTTCTACGATACGAATCATGACATTCTTATCACGTTCGATACCAATATAATTAATCTCCGGGTGCGCTTTAGCCATCTCCGTAATAAAACGGCCCATACCGCTTCCGACTTCGATATGTATCGGCTGCACTTGTTCAAACCAGTCAACGATGTGATCTTTTCGAGCAAGGTCGATACTTACAATATCCTCGTGCTGCAGAAGAAAATCTTCAGCCCACGGTTTATTTCTCATTCTCATAGTGCTACTCCTTTAAATAAAACGATTCAAATTTAATACATCATCTAAAAATTTCAGCCAGTCATTCAAATCATGATAGCGACTCTTCTCTTCGTACCATTCAATCATTGCAATCGCCTGAATGATGGTATACCACTTCATGCGCTTTTCCAGATCCAGTGTGTATTCAATACCATAAGTTGCAAGCCAAGATTGCCAGTCGATGGTATCACCATAAGTATAAAGAATCATACCGATATCTATCGCCGGATCTGCAATCATCGCACCTTCCCAGTCAACAAGAAAGAGTTCATCCTGATCTGATAAGAGCCAGTTATTATGATTGACATCCCCATGACATACTGTATAGAACTTGCGCTCTAGCTGCGGCATATGCTCTTCCAGATAGATCAGCGCTTTACGGACAGTATGATGTGTTAATACGTTGCGAGATAATGAGGAATTGATCTTATTAAGCAATAGCTCTGGATCCATCGGTTTCATCTCAAGTCGCTTGAGCATATTAAGTAATGGTTTCGAACGATGAATCTTCTTCAGCAGTAGTGCAACACGTTCGGATTTCATTTCCATGTGCGTCAGACTTCGCCCATTCTTCCAGTGCTGTGCTGTTACGACTTCACCTGTCTCTATTCTCTTCGTCCATACAAGTTTCGGTACGATACCTTCAGCAGAAAGTGCAGCAAGAAACGGAGAGGAGTTACGCTTTAAGAAAAGCTTTCTGCCGTCTTGTTCTGCCATGTATGCTTCTCCAGATGCGCCGCCAGCGGAATCTAATGTCCAACCTAGCTGATAGAAATGTTCCAACGTGTTTCACCTCCTGTTTCAAGAAAAAAGAAAAGGCACGAGAAAAAATCTCTTGCCTTATTCATTCCGATCAAATTAATGTCTTACTTAAATTTTATATCCTTTTCTCTATTAATTCAAGTATTACTTTAAGTCATATGATGAACTTTTACTTAAGCTGACTATGCCTCTTCTACACAAACTGAATGTATTGCTTCCAGATAAATTGCTGTAGCATCGAATAATTGCTTTTTAGTGATGTATTCATTTTTCTGGTGCATCAGATCTTCTGAATCTTTAAACATAGCACCAAACGCAACACCTTTTTCCATTGTACGGGCATACGTTCCGCCACCAATCGTATAAGGTTCTGTCATATCCCCTGTCTGATTGCGATAAGCTTGTAGTAGCTTCATTACAAATGGATCGTTTTTATCGACATAATGCGGTACTTGATGTTTTGTCACTTCAATTTCAAAGTATGGTGCCAATGTCTGTGAAAGTTTATCAATCTCTTGGTCGAATTCAAAACCATTAGGATAGCGTAAGTTGACACCATATACACCACCATCCACATCAGTATAGCTGATGATACCGATATTCGTTGTTAACTTCCCTAATTCTTCTGTCTCGATTGCAACATCCAGCTTTTCTCCAAAGTGAGAATCAAATAATTTATCATCACCTAATGCCACGAATGCTTTCGCTTTCTTATCCAGATCCAGCGTATTTAAGAAGTGGATTAAATACAATCCTGCATTGATACCTTTGAACGGCTCCATACCATGCACAGATTTCCCTTCTATTTCTAATTTCAGCTGACCATTATCTACATAATGCTTTCCTTCAAGGCTGTAGTCCTTTAGGAATCCTTCGAAGCTCTGTATAACATATGCCATCTGTTCATTGACACTTAACTGCGCCTCAGCATGATCAGGTACCATATTGTAACGTTCACCTGATTTTAAAGCTTTCAATACGACTTCTGGTGTCTTTTCACTTTCCTCATCACTTGTCTGAATGATATCAAATGATGAGAACCCTTTTTCACCATGGATTAACGGAAAGTCCGCGTCAGGTGCGATACCTAAATCAGGCATCGGCTCAGTTTCAAAATAGCGATCTGTACATTTCCACTCTGATTCTTCATCCGTACCGATAATGATATGTATACGTTTCTTCCAGTCTACTTGCATATCTTCTAAGATCTTCACTGCATAGTAAGCAGCAATTGTCGGTCCTTTATCATCTAAAGTTCCACGTGCAATGATTCGGTCTTCAGTAACCGTTGCATTAAATGGATCTGTATCCCAGCCACTGCCTTCAGGTACAACATCGACATGCCCTAAGATACCGAAGATTCTTTCTCCTTTACCCGCTTCAATACGTCCAGCGATATGATCAACATCATGCGTATTGAATCCATCGCGCTGTGCTAATTTGTACATGTAATCCAGCGCCTCACGTGGTCCCGGACCAACAGGATGCTCTTCATCTGCCAGACTATCATCGCGAACACTGCGAATATTGAGAAGTCCTGTTAAGTCTTCAATTATCTTGTCTTCATATTGTGCTACTTTTTCTCTCCACATAATAATTCCTCCTATCATATTAACAGTTCTATTATACAGAATATTGAAAAAAAGAACACATCACAAGTGATGTGTTCTCACAACAAAATTATTTTAGATCATTTTTGCTTACTGCATTAGGGTTTTGATCAGCGACATCTTTATCCGTTACGATATGGATATTGTTTGCGCCACCTTCGTCATCGAAGTTCTGCTTTTCTTCTTCGACGCTATCTTTTTTTGAAAGCTTATCAGCTAAAGGTGCTGCTTTTTCCTGAACTTTTTGTGTTAAGTTTGCTTTGTAGCTTTCTGGATCTTCTTTTACTTTGTTAATTTCTTCTTTCGCTACTTGCTGTAAGTTCGTTGCTTTTTCTTTGGCAGTATCTGCGTAACTTTTCGGGTCTTGCTTCGCTTTATTATACTCATCTAATAATTTGTCTCTATTTTCTTTCTTTGATAGGACTGCTGCTACTGCAGTTCCCCCGATAACTAATGCTGCTCTTAATAAACCTGCTTTATTGTTGTTAGCCATAATCATAACACCTCTTCGTTTAATTTGTACTTTATCTATACCCTAGCAGAAACATGTTAAACATATGACTTACATTTTCACGAAATTTATTTCTTCAAGTGTCAGTTTACGATATGCACCTGGCGCTAAACTTTCATCTAAAGGTAATCCGCCCATCTTAATACGCTTCAAATAGATTACGGTCATATCTACAGCTTTAAACATTCGTTTTACTTGATGAAACTTTCCCTCCTGAATGACAAGCTCGATTTCTGAAATCTCTCCTGCTCTTACAATCTGAAGTTCAGCAGGCATCGCTTTATAGCCATCGTCCAAGGTAACACCTGCTTTAAATAACTCTACGGTCTCATCTGTTACATAGCCGTCAACACGTGCAAAATACGTCTTATTCACATGCTTTCTAGGGCTCAGTACATCATGAGAAAATTGACCGTCATTCGTTAGTATCAATAAGCCTTCTGTATCTTTATCCAGCCTGCCGACCGGATGCAGATCGTAATGTTCCAATCCGTCAATGAGTTCAAGTACGGTTTCATCTTTGTAATCTTTCGTACTTGAAATATACCCTGCCGGCTTGTTCAGCATAATATAGACAAAAGGTTCATACACAACTGCTTCATCATAAACTGTAACAGTGTCATTCTCCGGTACAATTTTGATATCCGCCTTCTTGACTAAAACGTCATTTATCTTCACTGCACCACGTTTGACAAGTAGCTTCACTTCCTTACGTGTACCAAATCCATGGTTCCCGAGAAATTTATCTAATCTCATCGCCCGAACTTCTCTCTCAAAATTTGTATGCGTGAACCAAAGAACGCATCTGCTAAACGAGATTTCATCGATAGATATGCATAGACCATGCCACCGATCAGAGCACCGATAACCAAAATGATTAATGCATCAAATTTCTGGCTCACATCAAGAAATTGGATCATAATCAATACAGCAATCTCTACGATAACGACCATGATCAAGCTGTAAAGCAAGATCTGCAGCATCTGCTTATAAGTCGTTCTGAACTTAAATCCAGCATGTTTCTTAATGACATAGAAATTACATAATATATTGACCGTCAGTGCAATTGCAGTCGCAAGGACAGCACCCTCTGTATGGAACAGATAGATGAGCGGAAAATTGATGGCAAGCTTTACTAAGAGTGATGCAACAACGATATATACAGTCAACGCTTGTTTATCGATACCTTGAAGCATCGCAGATGACACACTGACCAATGCAAGCAGGATAGCAACAGGTGCATAATAGAACAGCAGATGACTCGCCACTACATTGTAGCTATAGAATACCGTGTATAACGGTGTTGCAAGAATCATGATACCTAGCGAAGCAGGCACTGTTAAAAACATCAGCACACCGAGAGAAGTCTTAATCTGATGATGCATCTCACGTATCTGTCCAGACGCATGCGTTCTCGTAATCGAAGGAACAAGACTAATTGCAAACCCTGCTGCAAGTGACGTCGGTATCATAACGAGCTTATTTGTCGTCGTATTAAGCATCGTTAACAGCATATCATGCGTTTCACCTGGCACACCAGCAGCTGTTAATGCACGGTTATGCGTAAACTGATCAATAATCTGGTAGAGCGGAATACAGAGACTGACGATAACAAACGGAATACTATATAGAAGAATCTCCTTATACATTGCTTTATATGATACATCTGTTTCTGTCGTATCGTTATTCACCATCTCAGAAATGAAAGGACGACGCTTTCTCCAATAATACCATAACGTTAAAATTGCACTGAATGCACCTACTGCTGCAGCAAATACAGCAATCTCATTTGCAAGCAGCACAGATTTATGCATAACATTTAATACAAGATAAGAGCCGATCAATAAGAATGCGATACGTGCAATCTGTTCTATTACTGTAGAAACAGCGGTCGGTCCCATGGAATCATATCCTTGAAAGATGCCGCGCCACGTCGCTAGAAATGGAATAAAGATGACCGCGAATGATACAACGCGGATAATCTCCGTAATCTGTTCCACACTCCACGTACCATCAGCCTTTGATACAGAAGCCTCAGCAATCAGCGGACTGATCATATACAATATTAAAAAACCAAGTAATCCGGTGATTCCCATCACGACAAGTGATGACTTATATAATTTATAGCTGACCTTATACGCCCCTACTGCATTATATTTTGATACATACTTCGCAACGGCTAGTGGCACCCCACCTGCTGAAATGACAAGCATTACCGTATATGGGGGGTATGCCATATTATATGGTGATAAGTTCGCTTCACCACCGATAATTGCATAGAACGGAATAATGTAAAGAATCCCTAAAATCTTCGTAATAAAAATGCTTGCTGTCAATATGAAAGTACTTCTGACAAGCGAATTCCCTTGTGACATATGTTCATCCCTATCTTTATATATTTTCTATTATTTGAATGTTTATTATCATAACACCATTCAAAAATATTAACTACTGAATTCATATATTTTACCATAAAATAAATGTATAATATTTAGAAATAGGAGGTCAAATATGTTTAATACCATAGTTATCGGAGGCGGACCAAGTGGCCTGATGGCTGCAATCAGCGCATCAGAAAATGGGAAATCCGTTCTTTTAATTGATAAGAAAGATAAATTAGGACGTAAACTCCAGATTTCTGGTGGCGGACGCTGTAACGTTACAAACCGCGTTTCTCACGAAGAGCTGATACAGCACTTACCAGGAAACGGAAAGTTTCTCTATAGTGCATTCAATACATTTGATAACTTCGCCATTATCGATTACTTTGAGAACCTCGGCGTCCACTTAAAGGAAGAAGATCACGGCCGCATGTTCCCAGTGTCTGATAATGCGAAGGACGTAGTTAACGCACTGAAACAACAGCTCGCCAAAAATAACGTCGATATCCGCACGAACCAGAAGGTCGCGTCTCTTCTCGTGCAGGACACGGTTAAAGGGGTCAGGCTTGAAGACGACACTGAAATCTATGCTGATAATGTTATTATCGCAACAGGAGGAAAAAGCGTACCGCATACGGGATCAACAGGAGACGGCTATGAATTTGCGAAACAGGCAGGACATACCATTACAGAACTCTTCCCTACTGAAGTACCCATAATTTCGAACGCGCCATTCATTAAAGCAAAGACGCTGCAAGGATTAAGCTTGCGTGATGTTGCACTCAGCGTCCTGCGTAAGAACGGCAAACCACGCATCACACATCAGATGGATATGATATTTACACATTTCGGTATCTCCGGTCCTGCGGCATTACGCTGCTCACAGTTTGTATATAAAGAACAAAAGAGCCAGAAGAAACAGGACATTACAATGATGATCGACTGTTTTCCACAAGAAAGTATCGGCACGCTGAAAAACAGAATTACAAAAATGATCGATACGAATAAAGATAAAGCTATTAAAAACAGCTTAAAAGGACTCGTATCTGAACGCTATTTATTATTCTTACTGGAACAAGCTGGACTGAACCTGGAAGATAACGGCCATCACTTAAAGAAAGAAGCGGTAGAACAGTTTTGCGAACTACTGAAAGGATTTAAGTTCCCAGTAAACGGTACACAATCAATAGAAAAAGCATTCGTCACAGGCGGCGGCGTATCCGTAAAAGAGGTCGGTCCTGCAACGATGCAGTCGAAGCTGCACGACAACCTGTATTTCTGCGGTGAAGTATTAGATATTCATGGATATACAGGCGGCTATAACATTACGAGCGCTCTCGTAACTGGGTATATCGCAGGATTGAGTTGCAGATAAGGTTGTCACATGTGTGTTTAGTCACGAGTAAAATCACGAAAAGATGCCTAAGAAACGTTCTTTGTTTCTGGCATCTTTTTGATTTTATCGAAGTGACTGTGCATGTGACACCGTCTATCAAGTTGTCACATGTGTGTTTAGTCTATTAATCGAAAGAAGCTAGAGACTTATGTCTCTAGCTTCTTTCGATTAATTGTTCTATTTCCGCCATGCCACCTTGAACATTCACCACTTTATAATTTTGTTCTGATAAATACTGTGTGACATGTTCACTTCTAACACCATGTGCACAGACGATATAATACGTTTTATCACTATCAAGTTCGTTCAGATGTTCAGGTATTGTATTCATCGGGATATGCAATGCACCTTCCAGCATTCCCATCTGTACTTCGAAGTCTTCTCGTATATCGATGATGTTCAGCGGCTCATGCTGCAGTTTGTCGATAAATGCTTTACTACTGATTTCTAGCATAGGTCCTCCTAGTTCGCCACGATATTGACAAGTTTATTTGGAACGGCGATTACTTTTCTTACTGTTTTGCCTTCAATCGCTGTCTGTACCGCTTCAAGTGATAACGCGAATGTCTCCATTTCTGCTTTATCCATATCTTTCGCGATTGTTGCTTTTTGTTTAAGCTTACCGTTCACTTGAATTACGATCTCAACTTCGCTGTCCACAAGCTTACTTTCGTCATATACCGGCCATGCTTCATACGTTATTGATTCCGTACCGCCAAGTTTTTCCCAAAGTTCTTCTGTGATGTGTGGTGCAATCGGATTCAATAACTTCACGAATCCACGGATATGGTCGATGTTTAATTGCTCTGCTTTGTATCCTTCATTGATAAATACCATCATCTGTGAGATTGCTGTATTGAAGCCTAATGTTTCATAGTCATCTGTCACTTTCTTCACAGTTTGATGATACACTTTATCCATAGCTTCTACTGGTTGTTCTGTAATCTTCTCAGTGAGTGTGCCATCTTCATTTACAAGCAGGCGATACACACGGTCTAAGAATCGTCTTGCACCGTCTAACCCATTTGTACTCCAGGCAATTGATGCATCTAGTGGTCCCATGAACATTTCGTATAGACGCAGTGTGTCTGCTCCGTGACTTGCAACGACGTCATCCGGATTCACGACATTTCCTTTTGATTTACTCATCTTCTCGTTTCCTTCACCGAGAATCATCCCTTGGTTGAATAGTTTCTGGAATGGTTCTTTCGTGTGTACAACGCCTAGATCGTACAACACCTTATGCCAGAAACGTGCATAGAGTAAATGAAGCACGGCGTGTTCTGCACCACCGATATATAAATCTACTGGCAACCATTTCTTAAGAAGCTCAGGATCTGCAATCATGTCAGAATTTTTCGGATCGATATAACGCAAGTAATACCAGCAGCTACCCGCCCATTGTGGCATCGTGTTCGTCTCACGGCGTCCTTTCATCCCTGTTACAGGATCTGTGACATTGACAAATTCATCAATATTGGCAAGTGGTGATTCCCCTGTCCCTGATGGCTTGATGTGTTCTGTCTTCGGCAGCATGAGTGGCAATTCTTCTTCAGGTACAGTCGTCATTGAACCATCTTCCCATGTAATTACAGGAATTGGTTCACCCCAGTAACGTTGACGAGAGAATAACCAGTCACGTAGTTTGTAAGATACTTTCTTTTCACCGATACCTTTAGCTTCTAATAGCTCGATTGCACGTCTGATTCCTTCCTCTTTGTTCAGGCCATCAAGTTCACCTGAGTTGATATGAACACCATCACCTGTGTAAGCTGACGTGTTATCGCCACCTTCAATCACTGGTTTAATGTCTAATCCGAACTGATTTGCAAACTCAAAGTCACGCTCATCGTGTGCGGGTACTGCCATAATAGCACCTGTTCCATATGATGCTAATACGTAATCAGAAATCCAGATTGGCATACGTTCACCGTTGAATGGATTGACTGCATAACGTCCTGTAAAGACCCCAGTCTTGTCTTTCGCAAGATCCGTACGTTCCAGGTCAGATTTTCTTGCTGCCTGTTCCTGATATGCTTTTACCGCTTCTGCTTGTTCTTCTGATGTAATTGCCGCAACTAATTCATGCTCAGGTGATAATACGGCATATGTCGCACCGTAAATTGTGTCTGGACGTGTTGTAAATACTTTAAATGTATGTTCTGAATCTTCAACTTCGAAAGCAACTTCGGCACCTTCTGAACGACCAATCCAATTACGCTGCATATCTTTTAGAGATTCCGGCCAGTCCAGCTCTTCTAGATCTTCTAGTAAGCGATCTGCATATTCAGTGATTTTAAGGACCCACTGACGCATCGGTTTACGAATAACAGGATGTCCACCACGCTCTGATACACCATCGATTACCTCTTCATTTGATAATACGGTACCGAGTGCAGGGCACCAGTTTACTGCTACTTCATCCACATATGCTAAACCTTTTTTATACAGCTGTATGAAGATCCACTGTGTCCATTTATAATATTCTGGGTCTGTCGTATTAATTTCACGCTCCCAGTCATAGCTGAAGCCAAGTTCTTGAATTTGACGTTTGAATGTCGCAATATTCTTCTCGGTGAATTCTGCCGGATCATTCCCTGTATCGATTGCATATTGCTCTGCTGGCAGTCCGAACGCGTCCCATCCCATTGGATGTAATACGTTATAACCTTGCATACGCTTAAAACGAGAAATGATATCCGTTGCTGTATAACCTTCAGGATGTCCAACGTGAAGACCAGCACCTGATGGATATGGGAACATATCCAATGCATAGAAATTCTTATCCTTGTCTTCAGTCGTTTTAAATGTATGGTTATCTAACCAGTACTTCTGCCATTTCTTCTCAATTGTTTGATGATTAAAGCTCATTATGATTCCTCCTTTAAAATAAAAAGACAGTCATCCCAAAAATAGGGACGACTGTCATATAGACAACCGCGGTACCACCCGCAATTCACTTTAATAGTGCAGCTTTAGTTGATTCAGTTTAAACCCCAGCAAGTTCACATTTCACGTTTACCAGTTCACAGCACCCACTGGCTTCCTTGAAAACGATTCACGTTACTACTCTAGTTAAATCTATAATAAGGGTTATTTTATATTTGCGCAACCCTTTCAGAAAAAGTTACATTTTTTAATTTCACACCATTATTTTGAATTATGCAAATATTTTAAAAAATCAGTGTATCTTTACTCTTATTCATAGAGATTGATCTTGCGGTCAAATACGAAGAGAAAGAAAAAGCCGATTGCGATAAAGAAGATCATCGCTGTAAACATAATATCCATATTATATGCATCGACTAAGAACCCACCAAGCAACGGCCCAATTGCACGACCTAATGTTGCAGTTGAATTGACGATGCCTTGATAGACGCCTGTTCGTCCTTTCGGTGCAAGCATATTCGCAATAGTCGGAACTGCCGGCCACACAAACATCTCACCGATTGTTAATATCACCATTCCAAGCATAAACATAAGAAATGTATCGGCAAAGCTTGTCACAATATACGATACGATAAAGATGACAAATCCAATAGCAATCTGCGTTTTTATACGTGTTGACAGTCGATTGATAATAGGAGCAATCAGTGGCTGGCCAGCAATAATCAGCACACCATTCATTGCCCATAATGAGCTATATGCTTTAAGCGGTATGCCTAAGTCCTGCGTATAACTTGAAATCGTCGACTGCCATTGCACGTATCCAATCCAGCACAAACAGTAGGCTGTACAGACCATTAACAGTGCGTTGAATTTAGTTTTGTCTTTAATGTTTCCGACGTCACGCATCACATTGCTACCCGCGGCAATCGGTTCAGCTGAACGATAACCGAAGAATGCGATAAAGAAGAAGACCGCATACATCAAGAAGTTCAGAATGAAGATATACGTGAAACTAAGGTCAGCGATAAATCCACCTAATGCCGCTCCAAGCGCCACACCAAGGTTTTGAGAGATATAGATTGCATTAAATGTTTTGCGCCCCCCTTCAGGCCATGCGCTACCTGCCATCGCATAGATGGAAGGAAAGACGATACCTGAGCCAAAGCCAAGTATAACGAGCCATACCGCGTACCAAGGCCAGCCATGTAAGAATATAATGCCGAGAAGGCTGATTGCTGAAATAACGATACCAATCAAGATTGAGCGGTATCCTCCTATCTTATCGAACAATGTGCCCCCTAATAAATTACCAAGAACGGATGCACCAGAATTAAGCATCAAGACAAATCCTGCAAGACTTAAGCTTTTACCGAGTTCATTATGTAGATAAATTGTATTCAGTGGCCAGATTAAGCTTGCTCCTGTAACGTTCACGGCCATACCGATAACAAGCAGCCACACAATTTTTGGCATTTTCATTAATTTACCTCACCTTCTATATTAATTTATCCCAAACAACTCTATTATATGTTAAAATCCATATATTAAGAAAGAGGGAAGATTATGAAACCATTTAAATATGCATTTGATGAAAAAAGATACCATACATGGAACTACCATCTCCGCAATAAATTTGGCAAGAAAATATTTAAAGTTGCGCTGGAAGGTGGCTTTGACTGTCCGAATAGAGACGGCACTGTCGCATTTGGCGGTTGTACGTTCTGCTCTGCTGCTGGAAGCGGTGATTTTGCTGGAGATCGCGTAGATCCAATTCCAGTTCAGTTTGAAAAGATTAAGAATAAGATGCACGAGAAATGGCAGGATGGTGAATATATCGCTTACTTCCAGGCATTTACCAATACACACGCACCACTTGAAGTGTTAAAGGAAAAATACGAAGCAGCGCTTGCAATTCCCGGTGTTGTCGGCTTGTCAATCGCTACACGACCAGACTG
Organism: Macrococcus psychrotolerans; assembly: GCF_038095555.1. Classification (NCBI taxonomy): domain Bacteria; kingdom Bacillati; phylum Bacillota; class Bacilli; order Caryophanales; family Staphylococcaceae; genus Macrococcus; species Macrococcus psychrotolerans. The sequence goes on from NZ_CP124591.1 coordinate 1,476,753, forward strand.
CCTGCCGGATGATGTTGTTGAATATTTAGCAGAACTGAATGAGCGTACTTACCTTTGGGTCGAACTTGGACTGCAGACCGTTCATGAGAAGACTTCTAATATTATCAATCGCGCCCACGATATGCAATGTTACTATGACGGCGTCGCTAAACTACGTAAACATAATATTAACATTTGTACGCACATTATTAACGGTCTGCCGCTTGAAGATTATGATATGATGATGGAAACGGCACGCGTTGTTTCACAGATGGATGTTCAAGGTATTAAGATTCACCTGCTTCATCTATTAAAAGGGACGCCGATGGTCAAGCAGTATGAAAAAGGAATGCTTGAATTTATGGATCAGGAAACATACGTAAAACTCGTTGCGGATCAGCTTGAAATACTCCCAGAGGAAATGATTATCCATCGCATAACAGGGGATGGGCCAATCGATTTAATGATTGGACCAATGTGGAGCGTAAACAAGTGGGAAGTGTTAAACGGCATTGATGACGAACTGAAAAAACGTGACAGTTATCAAGGTAAATATTTTGGGATTGAACAATGAAAGCACTCGGCATCCTTCCATTTGCAAGAAAACTTATCGACACATATATCGAACAAGGCGCAACAGTAATCGATGCGACGTGCGGTAATGGCAACGATACGCTCTATCTAGCACAGCAGCTCCAGGGCACTGGCGTTATCCATGCATTTGATATACAGCAGTCAGCGATTAATAATACAAAGGATAAAACAGCAGCATTCAATAATATTGAATACCACTTGGATGGTCATCAAAACGTTCTGGATTACGTCGATTCTCCTGTGCGTCTTTCAATCTTCAACTTAGGCTACCTACCTAAAGGAGATAAATCGATCGTAACATTGCCACAGACAACAATTCAGGCCATTGAGCGCATATTTTCTATACTGGAAAAAGAAGGCATCATCATATTAGTCATATATCCAGGGCATGCTGAAGGTCAGATTGAAAAAGAGGTTGTATTAAACTATCTGCAACAATTCAATCAAGAAGATGCTCATATCTTTAAGTATGAATTTATTAATCAGAAAAACAATCCGCCATTTATATGCGCAATAGAAAAACGCTGATCTTCTGATCAGCGTTTTTTTATCCGCATATTTCCATAATTGCATCAAAGTGTGCCTTCATCTGTTCTTTTTTTCCTTTAAGAGACTCACACGCACAGTTGACAATCTCTTCCTTTATCGGAAGTTTTTCTTCGTTATAATAAATCATGACCGTACGTTCATCGTCTGCTGGACGCACCTTTTTTATCCAGCCATTTTCAACTAACGTATTATAAAAGCGCGTGCGTTTATAGGGTTTAATATTTAAGTATTCATCCAGAGCCTTCATCGGCATTGGACCTTTCTCCCATAATGTAACCATAACAATATATTCTTCTTTCGATAAATTAAAATTATCACTGATGAGATCAAATATTTCATCAATCTCCTGCTGAAGTTCGTTCAGTAATACCATATCACTCACTTCATGTTTATATTTAGACATATTCCCACCTCACATCAAACATATCTTACTGTATACCCGAATCTTCTGTAATCAATCCTACATAATTCATCCTGTTATTCATAAATGATTCGACATAGTATAAGACGTTATCACGTTCTGGTTCGTTATGCAGTTCATGGTATAGCGTACGCCAGTTTTTAATGTAGATTTCTGATGTCTTAACCTCTTTAGTAAACAATTTAATTTGATCAACATCTGCAACCCTATCTGCATCACTGAACATAATCATCAACGGTACATCCCCGATCTTATGAATATGTTCCATTGTTGCTTTCATAGATTCGATAATCGATTTATATAGATTAAAGCTTACTTTCTGTACCATTAATGTATCTTTTTTCAGTTCATCAATATTCGCCTGTACACGCGTCAAGTCCTCAAGCGGGATATTCATATCGAACTTTGCTTCCTTCGAAATTGAACTCAGACCAGATACCAGGAAATTCTTACGTGTCGTCACTGTATTTTGAAAGCCAAATAATGGAGATAATAATACTACGCCTTCTAATTTTAAATCAACGTTCTCCAGAAGATTTGTTACGATGAGTCCGCCTAAACCCACACCTATCAAGAACACCGGCATATGATATTCTTCTGCGACCTCTATCCATTCCAATACTTTTTCACCATAAACATCGAACGATTCGATATGCCCACGGTTCACACGCGATGTCTGTCCCTGGCCAGGAAGGTCTCCCATAATCACATGATACCCATCTCTACGCAACCTCGTTATAAACCATGCGTAACGTCCATGATGTTCAAGTAAATTATGTACGATGACGACAACCCCTTTTGGTGTTCCCTCTGTTTCCCACTTCCACATAATGATGCTCCTTTATATTTCATACTACTTGTTATTAATGATAAAATTATTATACCAAATAATTTTATTTCATGGAGGGAAATGTATGTTATATGAATATGATGGTAAGCTTCCTCAACTCGATGACTCAGCGTTTGTAGCTCCAAATGCTGTAGTTACAGGAGATGTTACAGTCGGGCGTGACGCTACAATATGGTATGGCACAGTAATTCGAGGAGATGTAGCACCTGTATCTATCGGTAACGGAACAAATGTACAGGATTTATGTTGTTTACACCAGTCAGGTGGAAAACCACTTATTATCGAAGACAACGTAACAATCGGTCACCGCGTCACTCTTCATTCACCAATTATTCGTAAAAATGCATTGATCGGGATGGACTCTACCATTCTTGATGGGGCTGAAATTGGCGAAAACGCATTTATTGGTGCTGGTTCTCTTGTTCCGCCCGGGAAGAAGATTCCACCGAATACATTAGCATTCGGACGCCCGGCTAAAGTCATTCGAGAGCTGACAGAAGAAGATAAAGCGGAAATGGCCGCGAATATTGAACGTTATATCTCCAAAGGAAAACAGTACAAAAAGATGCATGAACAATAAAAATGGGCGAGAGAAATATCTCTCACCCATTTTTATTATGCGATTCCGAACCTTTTATGCATAAACGGTAAGCCCGCAATAATAAAGCTTAATAGAAATTCATAGAACATCGAGAAGAAGTTCATAAAGAAGAATGTTACATTATGATATAAAATCGAACCGATACCTTCAGCACCATACAAGTAATTCACATCGATTGCATTGTCGATAATGTTCAGCACAATAATAACAAGCGCCATCGTCCATGCTTTCTTTGTAATTATTGCAGCAATTAAAGCGATAATCGTGATGACAATCGGCTCAAACACGAACAATTGAAAAAATGGGTCAAGTGTACCACCGAAAATATAAAACGCCATATCTCTAAACATATAGACACCTCTTCATTAATAAATCTAAGACATCTATATCTTAACATCAATATACGCAGTGCGATGTTAAGATTTCTTAAAGATTGACGTATTTATTTACATTAAATTAACAATTAAAAACGACTAACTACATCATCGTATGGACGACGTGCTTTCGGACGTTTTGGACCTTGTGCACGATAACCGAAAGCCACCATAACTGAGATCCCCTCTTCTTCAGGGTTCATCACGCCATGTTTAGCTAATATATCGTTAACCGCTTCATAGTTAAATCCTTCAATCGGACATGAATCGATACCGATTTCTGCTGCTGCTGTCATCATATTACCTAATGCGATATATGTCTGTTTACCTGCCCAGTCAAATAATGTACGTTCATCATTTGCAACATCAATATCTGTCGTCTGGAAACTTTCGTAAATGCGGATCATCTTCTGTAGGATCTCATCATTGTTTACACGTGGCCCGAAATGATTTTTAAACAGTTCTGAATCATATCGTGCATTACGTTTCGCCAAAATTAAAACAAAGTGACTTGCAGTATCTAACTGACCTTTCGCTGCGCCCCAGCCCACCTGTTTAATCTCTTCTTTCACCGCTTCATTTTCTAGAATTACGAAGCGCCACGGCTCTAATCCGATAGAAGATGGACTTAATCGACCCACTTCTAAGATAAATTTCATATCACTTTCGTCAACAGGTTTATCCTTATCGAATACTTTCGTAGCGAAGCGAAAGTTATGCGCTTCTAAAATCTGTGCTTTTAATTGTTCTTTATTCATATTATCCCTTCTTTCAATTAGATAATAGGGAATATAGTGCTTGATGTAAAGCAGAATGAACTCGAGGATGAAGTTTAAGTTTGTATGAGTGACCGCTATGTGGACATTCACAAACTACAGTAATTTAAAGATATAGATTCATCAATACAGCATCTTTATATTCATCATTCACTTTAGAATAATTCTTAAAATAACCGATTTCTTTAAAACCGAACTTCTGATACAAGTTTATCGCTGATTCATTGGCATGATAAACTTCAAGTGTAATAACTTCGATTGACCTTTCTTTTGCAAAATCAATCAATGACTGCATTATTCGACTTCCAACGCCTTGTCCCCAGTAATCTTTACGCACCGATATTGCAAGTCGTGCTTGATGTTCTATTCTCATACGACCATTTCCCATTATATTTCCAATACCTACAACGTTATCCTCATCCATTGCAACAAGCATAATATCCTTCTCTTTCGCTGCAATATTCGCTATAATCGTACGTTCTGTTTCAACCGAGAAACCTAGTCCTTCACTGCCGAACAATAGATTATCTGTTTCCCCGCCAACAATCTTGCAATACTCAAGAATCCCTTCAGCATCATTAATATTGACACTTCTAATCTCAAACATCGCTATCTCCCCTTATAAGATACTCTTAATTTCTTCTAATTCTTCAATGCGATACGTGGCATCTACTTGTTTTACGCCATAGTAGCAGCTATCTATCCCGAATTGATGTGCCCCGATGATATCTGACGTATATGTATCTCCAATCATCAGAACTTCCGATAAATCTCTGACTTCAAGTGTTTCGATACAATGTTTAAAGAAATTGTGATGAGGCTTTTCATAGCCAATCTCCTCAGATATAAAGTGATGCGTGAAATATTCCAGAATACCAGCATCTTTCATGCGCTTCATCTGGGTATAGAACACCCCATTAGTTGCAGTACAAAGGATGTAGCCCTTACGCTTCAAATAATCCAGAAACTGCAATGCGCCATCCACAAGATCATGGCTGTTATTAATATGCTCTCTAAAAATCTGTTCCTTCACTGCACCGTCCACATCAATACCAAGCGTCTTAAAGAAAACTTTAAAGCGATGTGTCAGTACATGACGCTTATCAACTCTACCCGCTTCAAGCTCACGCCAAAGCCCGACATTAATATCATGATAACGTGCGTATAATTCATCAGAAAAAGTCACACCTTCCGACTCAAACACACGCCTAATCGCAGTTTCTTCACCTTTTTTGAAATCGAGGATCGTATTATCTAAATCACATAAAATATATTTGTACATTGTAAACTCCTGATTGACTTTATTGTGAGATAACGTTCATAATCTCTTGAAATTTTACTTTTAATGATTTACCTTTTGAAAATAAAATATTAAGAATTTCCAACTGTTTTGGATTATTAATGATCTGCATTCTTTTTCTCCTTGTCGAATATTATCTTGAAATATAAAATTGCGATCGTTCCAATAAAGATGTTCAAAATAGTAAACGTAATTGTTGATATTGTAACATATTCGTATACCTTATTTCTCTTCACGGTCCGGCGAACTTTCTTAAGGTTCGTAATAACTTATATGATATTCCTGTCATCTTGGCTCATGTTTATTTTTTATGAGCCAACTTGAAGTGCTTCCTGCTCCTCCCACTGCCATCTTGGCCCATGTTTATTTTTTATGAGCCAACTTGAAGTGCTTCCTGCTCCTCCCACTGCCATCTTGGCTCATGTTTATTTTTTATGAGCCAACTTGAAGTGCTTCCTGCTCCTCCCACTGCCATCTTGGCTCATGTTTATTTTTTATGAGCCAACTTGAAGTGCTTCCTGCTCCTCCCACTGCCATCTTGGCTCATGTTTATTTTTTATGAGCCAACTTGAAGTGCTTCCTGCTCCTCATACTGCCATCTTGGCTCATGTTTATTTTTTACGAGCCATCTTGAAGTGCATCCTACTCCTCATACTGCCATCTTGGCTCATGTTTATTTTTTATGAGCCAACTTGAAGTGCTTCCTGCTCCTCCCACTGCCATCTTGGCTCATGTTTATTTTTTATGAGCCAACTCACTCAAATTCCCAGCAAAATAAAAAAACCGGCATCTGTGTAGTGAACCCAAAAAGTTGAACTTTTTATTAAGCTACTTTCATTAAAGCAAGATTTCTGTATTCTACAGGAGTCTTGCTTTTTAATTTTCTCTTCTTTCTGACTAAATTATAATACTCCATATAGTCAATAATCTCCTCTTCTAGTTCATCATAAGAATCAAATGTTTCTCCATAAAACATTTCTTGTTTTAAAATACCAAAGAAATTCTCCATCGGAGAATTATCAAGACAATTACCTTTTCTAGACATGCTTTGAATAATTCTATTCTTTTTCAAAGATTGTACCCAAGATTTATGCTGATATTGCCACCCTTGATCGGAATGGATTGTAGTTCTATAGGGAAGGTCTCGAATTACATTAATTGCTTTTAACAATGATTCCATAACGAATTCCAATGTTGGACGCTTACTAATTGAATAAGAAATAATCTCTTTCGAACATACATCAAAAATTGTTGACAGATATAGCTTAGTTCCATTTTTAATGTTGAATTGTGTTACATCAGTAAGTAATTTTTGATATGGGCGATTAGTTACGAATCTGCGATTCAATTTATTCTTAGCTGTTTTGCCAACTTTCCCTTTGTACGACTTATATGTTCTATTTCTATGCTTAAACTTTGTACAAAGTAAATTATTTTCTCTCATTATTCTAAGAACTTTTTTATGGTTAACTACAAAACCTAACTCTCTTAGTTCGTCGGTTACTGTACGATAACCTATCCTATTTTTATGTTTGTTAATGATTTCTTTAATCAAAGTAATTAAATAATTGTCTTTATGTTTAGTGACACTAAGTCGTAATTTCCAATAATGGTATACACTTTTCGCTATCATAGCTACTGATAATATTTCTTTTAACTTATAGTTAGATTCATTCCTTAACTCAATAATAGCAGCTACTATTTCTTTGTTTGATTTTTTCGAGCTAAGGATTGTAACTTTTTTTCGAGAGCAATTGCGATTTCTAATCTCCTGTTTTCCTCACGTAAGCGTATTAATTCTTGTCGTTCACTTTCGTTTAAACTAGTGTTATCAACCTTTTTATTTTTCATAGTTTTAGACGCACGACCCTTCGGTTTTGATTCTAAACCTAGGATACCATATTGATTGTATTTCATCTGCCACTGAGCTATTAAAGTAGGATTAGTAATATCAAAGATTCTAGCAGTTTCTTTATATGAAAGTTGATTAGTAATTCTATACTGAATGATTCTTAATTTTTCATCTGTTGAATATTTCTTTCTGGTCATACTGGATATAAGACCGTCAATACCGAAGGTATCAAATTGGTAAGTCCATGTTTTTAGTTGTGAAAGATCGATATCATATTTGTTACTTAATGAATCATAACCAATATTTCCTTCTTTATATTCTTTGATTAGTTTTAATTTAAAATCAAGATCATGCTTTTTATTTAAAATAAACACCCCTAAAGTTGAATTTTAAGGTTCAACTTTAGGGGTGCACTTCAAAAGAAGGCACTCTCTTCGGGTTTTCGGTCTGTACTGAAATCAAGGTATTATTGGGAATCCCAGCTTAAATCATAGATACCGTAAGGGATTTTATTCTTTATTTAAAACTTTGCAACAGAACCTTTTTGTTTATATTATTTTATTTTTAAATTTGCTATTATTAAATGGAATTTAAAAACTCCAGGTAGAGAAGTAGAGGATGTTGTTATTTCTGGTACTGTTGAAAATACTACAGATTCTAAAGAGCTTTTAGAAGCGATCATTGTTGCTGTCGGTGGTAAAGATAATATTGAAAAAGTAGATGCTTGTTTTACACGTTTGAGAATAACTTTAAAAGAGCCAAGTAAAATTGAATCAAGTACTCATTTCACGGAAAAACTAGGGGCAAATGGTGTTGTTAATGTTCCATCTGGTATTCAAATTATTTATGGTAATAAAGCAGCAGTCTATAAGACAGAAATGAGAGAATTACTAGAAATGGAGTAATTGTTTCTTTGAAGGGAAGATAAAGTGTGAATTTATTTTAAAAATTTAAAAAGAAGACGAACCAATTAACCCTACATAGCATAAATACAGGGGTATTTGTTCCAATTACAGAGGTGAAAGATGATGTGTTTTCTCAGAAAATGTTAGGGGATGGTTTTGCTATTAGACCTAATATAAAAGAGGTATATTCACCGATTAGTGGTAGAAGCATTTAGAGGGTCAGGATACCCTGATATGCCAGAGTTAGAACTGGCTCCTCATTTAGATTGGTATAAAGATGTAGATATACGTAAAGAATACAATTGAGTTATATAATATCTGTAGAATCGAATAAACTAAAACGCATTTTAAGACTGTTTCGTGGAGAGTCATCCACTCGGAGATTCGAAACTGCCTTAAAATGCTTTTTTTTTTTACTATTTTAAATATCGATAGAGTGTAGCTTTACTAATACCAGTCATTTCCGTAATTTCTTTTACACTATATTCCTGACTGTCATATAGTTTCACTGCTCTTTCAATATCTCGTTGATTAACGCGTGGGCGACCACCTTTTCTACCTCTAGCCCGCGCGCTTTTTAAACCTTCTTTCGTACGCTCTACAATCAAATCACGCTCAAACTGACTGAATGCTTGGAAAACGGTCATCATTAAGCGTCCTTGGGGTGTACTAGTATCGAAGTTTTCTTTCAGACTTACAAGCTTCACTTTATGCTCTTCAAAGTAAGTAACGAGATCAATTAAATCTTTAGTACTACGACCTAGACGCGAGAAACTTTCCACTATAACTGTGTCTCCAGGGCGTATCTTATCTTTTAGTCGGTTCAGCTGAGGCCGATCGGATTTTGTTCCAGTCATTTTTTCAGTAAGGATCTCATTGCAATTTTGTTCATTGAGTAAATCTAGTTGTCGGTTTAACTCTTGTGATCGTGTACTCACTCTAGCATAGCCATATATATATCCATTCATAAAACTCATCCTTTTTTTGATTTTATTGTATCATAAATGGTGGTTAAAGATTCATACATAAAGAAAAAAGTTTTGATACTGAAAAGGACTACTTTTTTAGTAAAAAAACAGTCCTTAAAAATCGTATCATAATCGATTATTTTTGAGACAAAGTAATTTATAAAAAATATGCCTCTAACGTTTTTAGAACGTTAAAGGCATATTAACTTCAGACAGTTATTACTATACCCTAGCTTTATGGGTTTTGATAGAATTAATTAGATTTTAATAAACGAAGTCCATTCAGAATAACGACCAACGTACTTCCTTCATGAAGGAAGACACTAATTGCAATATCCGTCAAACCTAAGAAACTAGCAATAATTAAAAAGACAACAACGGCCATTGAGAAAAAAATATTTTGCCAAATGACACGATTCATTTTGGTTGCAATATTATGAGATTGTACCAATTTGGATAAATTATTCTGCATTAAAACCAAATCAGACACTTCTACTGCTACATCTGTTCCTTCCCCCATGGCAATACCTACATCTGCATTAACAAGGGCAGGGGCATCATTTACACCATCACCCACCATTGCTGTTACGCCGTATTTCTCTTTTTGCTCGTCAATAATTCGAGATTTATCTTCTGGCATGACATTCGCGATTACTTCATCTATTCCTAATTGTTCTGCAACTGCTTTTCCTGTCATTTCTGAGTCACCAGTAATTAAAGTGGTGTGTATGCCGTGTTCTTTAAAGTAATTAATAGTTTCTTTTGCATGTTCACTTGGAATGTCCATGAGAGCTATAAGTCCAATGACATTCTCATCTTCTGCTACGTATACGACTGTCTTACCTTCTGATGCCCATTCCTTATTTAAACGAATATATTCATTTTCAACATTGTCAAACGAAGTTGGTTTTCCAATCCGATAATTTCTTCCGTTATAATCTCCCGTCAACCCTTTACCAATCTGATTTTCTACTTCAATGGTAAGCTTATTTTTTTGTTCAAACTTTCTTAGAATGGCATCTGCTAAAGGGTGATTGGATTCTTTTTCAAGAGCTACTACGATATCAATAATATTTTCTTCATTCACAGAATCGGCAAAATAATAATTGGTTACTTCTGGTTTTCCTTTGGTCAAAGTTCCCGTCTTATCAAACGCAATTGCTTGAGTATCAGCTAATTGAGACAGATAAGAACTACCTTTTGAAAGGACACCTTTTTTGGCCAGGTTAGAGGTTGTTGATAAGGTTACCGATACGGTAGCTGCTGCTAAAGCACAGGGTGAAGCTGCAACTAAAAGAACCAATCCCCTATAAATACTTTGTGACCATGTCCAATCAAGTAGAACAGGAGCCAATAACACGAACAGGGGAATGGCAATTAAAACAACTGTGACGTATTTCGGTTCGAATTTTTGGATAATACTCGCAGCTTTTGTTTGATTATCTTGGTTCTGGTTCACTAATTGTAAAATTTTTGAAAATACTGTATCTTCGTTTTCTTTGGTGACTTCCATTGTAAACGTGCCTGTCCCATTAATCGTACTCCCAAAAACGGTATCTCCTTTTGTTTTTTCATTGGGTATACTTTCACCATTAATAGACGATTCATCAATGGAAGTAGAGCCAGATAAAATGACTCCATCAATGGGTACTTGGTCACCGTTTAGTACTTGAAGTTGGTCCCCAACTGTTAATTCACTGACGTCAACAATCTTTGTATTCCCATCAGGCAAAATTAACCGAGCAGTTGTTGGGTTCATTTCGAGTAATTTCGTTATTTCTCGTCTACTTCTTCCTTCAGCGTAATCTTCCAGGAAATGTGCGCCTGAAAAAATGAGAATCAACAACGTTCCTTCCCAAAAATTCCCTATCGCTGAAGCTCCTATAGCCGCTAATCCCATTAAAATATGAGAATTAGGCGTAAACTTATTATTTGCTTTTGTATTCTCAATTGTCTCTCCAAGACCTTCCAGAACAATGACATGATAGCCCGCACTAATTGTGGCGAGTGAGAACATGATGTTTTTAATTAATTGATATTCTCCACTTAAGAACAATGCAACAATTGCCAATGCCAAACCAATAAAGTATAGAATAATAGGCATCTTCCCGTGATTGTGATCATGGTCGTGGTTATGTTTCTCTTTTTCCTGTGAATGTTGCTCTTTGGTAGTTTCCATTTCTATCACCTTTCTATTAAATTTCTTTGATTTTTGTTGACTTTTTTGTGCCTTGCAAATTCTGAGCTCGTTTGTTTGCTTAAGTAAGGCAAGGATTCATATGGTTTGGGCTTATCCAGTCTCCATCTCCTTTCATTTGTAAATCGGAATGATTATGATAAAGATATGAAGTTACATTCATATGTTTACAAAATCATATTAACTCACTGTATGAGTTTTGTCAAGACAAGATGCTTCTTATTCAAATGGACTACTATTGCTGATACAAAAGTCTTAATTTTGTCTATAAACAAAAAACTAGCATCGTTTTACTCATGTGGTATTATATATATATGAATGGAAAATCATGTGAGAGGAATAAGATCATATGGATACATCAACAACTTCGCCAATCAATAAAGAGAAGATCCAATCAATAAGCAAAGTATTCAAAGTGATTAGTGACCCTACACGCTTGTCAATTCTCTTTCTTTTACAGAAAGAAGAGCTCAGTGTTGGAAACATTGTGCTTGCATTGGATATGGAACAGTCCGCGATTTCACACCAACTAAAAATATTGAAAGATTCACGTTTAGTGAAGGCAAGAAGAGAAGGGAAAAGCATGGTTTACAGTCTTGATGATCTTCATGTTTTCAGTATTCTCGAACAAGTCTTAACTCATATCAATGAACAAGAACAATAAAAGCTAATAAGGTATAAAAGGTTCTGTTGCAAAGTTTTAAATAAAGAATAAAATCCCTTACGGTATCTATGATTTAAGCTGGGATTCCCAATAATACCTTGATTTCAGTACAGACCGAAAACCCGAAGAGAGTGCCTTCTTTTGTAGTGAACCCAAAAAGTTGAACTTTTTATTAAGCTACTTTCATTAAAGCAAGATTTCTGTATTCTACAGGAGTCTTGCTTTTTAATTTTCTCTTCTTTCTGACTAAATTATAATACTCCATATAGTCAATAATCTCCTCTTCTAGTTCATCATAAGAATCAAATGTTTCTCCATAAAACATTTCTTGTTTTAAAATACCAAAGAAATTCTCCATCGGAGAATTATCAAGACAATTACCTTTTCTAGACATGCTTTGAATAATTCTATTCTTTTTCAAAGATTGTACCCAAGATTTATGCTGATATTGCCACCCTTGATCGGAATGGATTGTAGTTCTATAGGGAAGGTCTGGAATTACATTAATTGCTTTTAACAATGATTCCATAACGAATTCCAATGTTGGACGCTTACTAATTGAATAAGAAATAATCTCTTTCGAACATACATCAAAAATTGTTGACAGATATAGCTTAGTTCCATTTTTAATGTTGAATTGTGTTACATCAGTAAGTAATTTTTGATATGGGCGATTAGTTACGAATCTGCGATTCAATTTATTCTTAGCTGTTTTGCCAACTTTCCCTTTGTACGACTTATATGTTCTATTTCTATGCTTAAACTTTGTACAAAGTAAATTATTTTCTCTCATTATTCTAAGAACTTTTTTATGGTTAACTACAAAACCTAACTCTCTTAGTTCGTCGGTTACTGTACGATAACCTATCCTATTTTTATGTTTGTTAATGATTTCTTTAATCAAAGTAATTAAATAATTGTCTTTATGTTTAGTGACACTAAGTCGTAATTTCCAATAATGGTATACACTTTTCGCTATCATAGCTACTGATAATATTTCTTTTAACTTATAGTTAGATTCATTCCTTAACTCAATAATAGCAGCTACTATTTCTTTGTTTGATTTTTTCGAGCTAAGGATTGTAACTTTTTTTCGAGAGCAATTGCGATTTCTAATCTCCTGTTTTCCTCACGTAAGCGTATTAATTCTTGTCGTTCACTTTCGTTTAAACTAGTGTTATCAACCTTTTTATTTTTCATAGTTTTAGACGCACGACCCTTCGGTTTTGATTCTAAACCTAGGATACCATATTGATTGTATTTCATCTGCCACTGAGCTATTAAAGTAGGATTAGTAATATCAAAGATTCTAGCAGTTTCTTTATATGAAAGTTGATTAGTAATTCTATACTGAATGATTCTTAATTTTTCATCTGTTGAATATTTCTTTCTGGTCATACTGGATATAAGACCGTCAATACCGAAGGTATCAAATTGGTAAGTCCATGTTTTTAGTTGTGAAGGATCGATATCATATTTGTTACTTAATGAATCATAACCAATATTTCCTTCTTTATATTCTTTGATTAGTTTTAATTTAAAATCAAGATCATGCTTTTTATTCAAAATAAACACCCCTAAAGTTGAATTTTAAGGTTCAACTTTAGGGGTGCACTTCACTGCCGGTTTCATTTTTAAGATACAACATGAATGTTCTGTAATTTTTTCCAGTTGTAATATCCATACACACTGTTAATTAATGAAGCAAGCCACATAACTGCCATAGTTACACTCGTTGCATCTACTTCACCATTTAACATCATTGCTCTAACCCATAATGAAATAGATACTACATTAACTGCCATCCAGAAGAACCATTGCTCTTTAAATCTTAATGTCATCAATGTTTGTCCAATAATGTTTAAACTTACATTCAGACTATCTAAATATGGCTGTTTTGCATGTATCATCGTTAACACTGTTGATATTGCTGCATACAATATTACTGTAAAAATTGCTGTTGATATCCATCCTTTAGAATCAAGTCCTTTAGTATCGACATCCATTACTTCCGGATCGTCGGTAATGTGATCTGAGTGTCTATTTTTAACCCAAGTTGCGAAACCTAAGAATTGAAACACAATAAAGACAACTTGTAATCCAACTTCTCCATATAGACCATGTTGGTAACTAATCCATCCATACAAAGAGACACTGATTAAACCATATACGAATGTTGATAATCTTCCTTTTGCGCTCATGATAAGACATAGTACCAATGTCACACTCGCTACTACATTCAGCCAGTCTGTCGTACCATCTACGATTCTGAAGTAAACCAGTATCGCTACTTGTACGAGCATGAATAAACCGAAGAACACTTTCTCATAAGTTGTGAAACCTCTAAAGTCCTTAACTAAAAACATATCCCATCTCCTTAGTTATCTTTGCCATCTGCAAGTATTGCGTCAACAAGACAGTGTGCTTCTTCGTACTTCTCCTGGAAACTGTCCCCTTTTAATACGACCATCTTATCTTCCAGACCATGATATTTAATTTCATCCAGAAACATTTGATGCATATCAAGGCGTGCCTTTTCGTCTGCCATCGACATATCTCTGAAACCGTCATCTACATAATTCGTTGTTGGTGGTAATACGATAATGAGCGCCCATGTCTGAAGTGAGATATAGTAATCAAATACGGGTGCAATCTTCTCATAATCTTCTTTAGGTGCATAGAGTTTCGTATAAAGCTTCGTCGTCATCACATCTGTATCTGCGAAGAATACTTTACGCGTTCCTGGAGAATGAATGTGTTTACGATTCAACTCAAACTGACCAATTCCAATTGTGTGTAAGTCCTTTATATCCAGTTCATCATCGCGGACTTGTCTTGTTGTCTGATACTCTCTTGAATATTCCAAAGAATATGAGGTTGAATAGCGTCTTGCTAAGTCTCTCACGAGCGTTGTCTTTCCTGTACTTGCCGTTCCGATTATCAATATATTTTTAACGAAGAATCTTCGGAAAGGGCGTGTTACAAAATCCCAGTTTAAAATCGGATTCTCACGTATCGACGTTCCGCTGATACCGGTAATTCTGCGATCTACCTTTGTAATTTGTATCTCACTTTCTAGAAACGCTTCCGTGAAATATGTATCCAGTGGTTCAATATACTCCTCTTCTCCCACATAAAACGTTACAGATTCCATCGGTAAATCCAGGCTTACTGCTTGTGACTGAATCTTATCTCGTAATAAATCAAGCCATGGTGCCCATCCAGCCGGATACCTTGGAATATTCGTTTCATCGAGTGTGACCACGGTTACATTTTCATCGTCCTTTAGCAGTTCACGCATTGCCTTCACACGATTCATCAAGCTCATTCCTACTTTATCTCCTCTGTCATCATCATAACCAGAAACGATGACAAGTGCATTTTTATTCTCACGTTTTGCGCGAATAATCTGTTCAAGATGTCCTACATGACATGGTGCAAATGTTCCGAAATATACCCCTAGATCTCTCATCCCAATACTCCTTTAATTTATTTCTACTTATTATAACAATTTCACTTTAGATTGTACTCAATAAAGAAGATTTACAATCCTATACAATAAATTAATCTTTCTTTTAACGGATATTTACAATATTTCGCTACAATTAAATTAATTTAAGAGGGGGCTCATGATGAAACTACTGAAAAAGGTTGTTATCGCATTTTTAACAATTATCTCATTACCATTCTTTATAGAAATAAGCTCTGAACCTGTCCAATCTGATTTTATCACGGAACATAAAAAAGCTCCGTCCGAAGACTAGAGCTTAATATTTGTTATAATTTGCCACACTAAATAATCTCGGGGCTACAGTGAACAGGATTACCAGAATAATAATACATGTGATACCGTTAATAAGTGCAATTTGTCCGTTATAGAGCAATGAATACAACCATGCCGGCTGCCCTTTTGGCGCATAAGCTCCAAAATATACCCATCCCGACAAGAAATGAATGAAGTAGCGCGCGAAAACTGCAAGTGCCGTAAAGATTACAATCTTCATTTTATTGACTGGCTGTCCAGCAAGTCCTGCGAGTCCAATCAATGTAAATGCGAACGCATAATCAAGAAAGCCCTGTAGGGGATGTACGATACTACCTGCTGCATCTCCAACTGCAATCTGCAGTAATCCCCATAAGAATCCTGCCGTCATCCCTGCTTTAACACCTCTTCTGAATGACAGTAATAACACGGGTACCATCGAGAAGCTCAAGCTTAACCCGAAGAATATCCCTTTAATCTGTGAATCAATAAAGTCCAGCACCATTGCAAATGCTGCCATCATGGCAATTTCTAGCAATATGACCGTTCTCTCTCTGTTCATAACCAATCTCCTTTCATTGCTTATGAACCAGAAGCCACATTCCTGCGCAAGCATTACCTTACAGGTTCAAGCGTATCATCTCAGCACAATAGGCACCGCTTGTGGTTCATAGCAATACTCATTTTACACGAGTTAATAATATTTTCAATAATTCACAATATTTATTAAAGGAATTTTTACACAAATTAATAAATAATCCACAAAATTCTTTTGACCTTTTAAAGCGTTTTCATTATTATTAAAATAATGAAAGACTACAAGGAGGATGTAAAATGGGTTTAACAAGAGATTTTTTCATCAAACTAAGTGAGAACGAAACATTGAATACAGCAGCTAAGAAATATGGTTTAGCATTAGGGGCACATAAAGTTGTTGCCGGAACAGATATTGAGACGACAATCGAATCTATCCGCGCATTAAACGCAAAAAATATCTCTGCTACGGTGGATAACTTAGGAGAATTCGTCTTCTCAAAAGAAGAAGCGACAGCTGCTAAGAATAATATTCTAGAAATGATCCAGGCGATTTATGACACAGGTGTTGATGCACATATGTCGATTAAGTTAACACAGATTGGATTGGATGTTGACCCTGAGTTCTGCTATGAAAACGTTCGTGAGATCTTAATGAAAGCTTATGAATGCGGCAATATGCATGTGAATATGGACACTGAAGATTACAGTCACACTGTACAGACATTCGAAATGTTAGATCGTTTAAAAGGTGAATTTAAAAATGTCGGTACTGTCATTCAGGCTTACCTTTTCCGTGCTTCTGAAGAAATTGATAAATATCAGGACGTACGTCTACGCCTTGTAAAAGGTGCATATAAAGAAGATGCATCAATAGCATACCAATCAAAAGAAGAGATCGATGCGAACTATATCAAGATCATCGAGCAACGTCTATTAAATGCGAAAGCAATGACTTCAATCGCAACACATGATCATAACATTATCGATCACGTGAAGAAATTTATTGCACAGCATAACTTAAACAAAGACTTAATCGAATTCCAGATGCTGTATGGTTTCCGCTCTGAGCTTCAAGTAGAGATAGCAAATTCAGGATATAATTTCTGTACATACGTACCTTACGGACAAGACTGGTACGGTTACTTCATGCGTCGCTTAGCTGAGCGTCCGCAAAACTTACAGCTTGTGTACAAATCCGTCGCAACACCTGAAGTGAAGAAGAATGCTGGTATTGCAGCAGGTGCTGCAGTTGGTATCATCGCATTATCGAAATTATTAAAAAGAAAATAAAATAGACCCCATGTGAAATATCACATGGGGTTCGTTTTATAATTCATCCATCATCTTATTCAAGTTTGCCATTTCAATCGCACTGATTGCAGCATCTCCACCTTTATTCCCTGCTTTTGTTCCTGCTCTTTCAATCGCCTGTTCAATACTTTCAGTTGTTACTACTCCGAAGATGACCGGTGTACCGTATTCTCCGGCTTTTGCAATACCTTTTGCCGCTTCATTACATACATAATCATAATGTGTCGTTGCCCCGCGTATAACACAACCTAACGTTATAACTGCATCGTACTTTTTCTTTTGTGCAAGCTTAGACGCTACAAAAGGAAGTTCAAAGGCACCTGGCACTAAAAATGTATCGATATCCTCTTTAACTACACCGTGTCGTTCTAAAGTATCGATTGCACCTTCAGTCAGGCGGTCTGTAATAAAATGATTAAAACGTGATGTAATGACTGCAATCTTTAAACCTTCACCTGTTAACTTTGCACTATAGTTCATATTAAATTCTCCTTTAGTAAATGTCCTAGTTTTTGTTTTTTTGTTTCTAGATAATCTTTATTTTCATCAACACTTTGAAATTGATGGGGAATACGTTCAATCACTTCAATGCCATAGCGTTTTAATCCATCAATTTTGCGTGGATTATTCGTCAGTAACTCCACTTTATGAACACCGAGATCACGTAACATTGATGCTGCAACTGCATAGTCGCGCAAGTCGCTCCCAAATCCTAGCGCGTGATTTGCTTCTACCGTATCCATGCCCGCTTCTATTTTTTCATATGCTTTCAATTTATTAATAAGTCCGATACCGCGGCCTTCCTGTCTTAAATAAAGTAGTATACCGCCGTGCTTATCAATATGCTGCATCGCTTCTTCAAGCTGCTTGCCGCAATCACAACGTTTACTATGGAAGACATCACCTGTTAAGCATTCTGAATGGATGCGTATATGAGGGATGCCTTTGTAAGGTTTCACATAAGCGACATGTTCTTTATCCGAGTAAATTTCTTTATAGCCATACATCTGAAATGTACCGAAATCTGTCGGCATACGTACTTTCGCTTCTCGTGTGACAAGTGGCTTCGTTGACTTAATATAGTCAATGATGGCATCGATTGTAATCATCTTCAGGTCATGATTTTCTTTGTAAATGACTAAGTCATCACGTCTTGCCATCGTCCCATCATCTTTAATAATTTCACAGATGACGCCCGTCTCGCTTGCACCAGAGAGCTTTGCCAGATCCACACAAGCTTCTGTATGACCTTTTCGTTTAAGTACGCCACCTTGCTGTGCAATGAGCGGGAAGATATGACCCGGCTGGTTAAATTGAGCTAACGTGACATTATTATCTGCCAGTGCTTTCACTGTCATAAAACGTTCCTTCGCACTGATACCTGTCGTCGTATCTTTATGATCGATACTGATTGTGAATGCCGTCTTATTCGGATCCTGGTTGTTCATGGTCATCGGTAGCAGTCCTAGTGTGTCGTTAAGTGCGTGAGAAATCGGCGCACAGACAAGACCTCTCGCATGTGTGATCATAAAGTTAATCGTCTCTTCAGACATAAAGTCTGTGATTGCAATCAAATCCCCTTCGTTTTCACGGTCTTCATCGTCAACTACGATTATAGGTTTACCAAGTTTCAAATCTTGCAGTGCTTCTTCAATGGAATCAAACATTACATCATCATCTCCAGTTTAGATAAAGTGAGTGTATCACTCGACTTCGTCTGATTTAGAATATATTTGCCAAGCATATCAAATTCGATATGCACTTTATCGCCAGTCTTAAGTGTATTAAGCATCGTGCTGCGTACCGTTTCAGGAATAATATTTAATGTGATTGAATTCGTCAGTTCAAAGATCGTGAGTGAAACGCCGTTCACTGCAATAGAACCTTTCGGAATGACGTTGTTCTTAAACTGTGGTGGTAGTTCCAGTTCGATAATATATGTCTTTTCATTATGCTGGATACGTTTTACTGAGACACTAGTGTCGATATGTCCACTGACGAAGTGGCCACCAAGACGCGTCGTCGGCAGTAATGCACGTTCAAGATTTACTTGAGTGCCGGCTTTCATCGTATGAAAAAGCGTAATCGCACTAGTTCCACGCACGATGTCTACGGTAAACGATTGCGCATTAAATGACGTTACCGTTAAACATACACCGTTCACGCTGATTGAATCACCGATATGTATATCGGATAATATTTCCTGACAGTTAATCATCATCACTGTCGTATCACTTTGCTGCTTTATCTGAGAAATTGTACCGACTTCTTCTACGATACCTGTAAACAAGAGATCACGCCTTTCTGTAAATAAGGAGTACGTC
Organism: Macrococcus psychrotolerans; assembly: GCF_038095555.1. Taxonomy (NCBI): domain Bacteria; kingdom Bacillati; phylum Bacillota; class Bacilli; order Caryophanales; family Staphylococcaceae; genus Macrococcus; species Macrococcus psychrotolerans. The sequence continues at coordinate 1,496,718 of NZ_CP124591.1, forward strand.
GTCGTCGAACTGATTTACAGAGACAAGATTAAAATGCGTCATATCACGCATTGAGGAAAGAGTATCAGTCGTTAAAAACTGATGTTTTGAAGTTCCACCTAACAGTTTCGGGGCAATGTAGTGGTGTATTTCGTTATAACACTTTGCTTCTATAAATGTGCGGATGGTCTGCATTCCGCCTTCAATTAATAAATTACGGATGCGCTCATTATAAAGCGCTTTTAATATATCTTCTGGACTTAAGCGCGGGACATGGATGACCGTAATACCATCGATATGCTGATCGATGGCTGAAACGATGATTAAACGCGACCTATCATAATCGTTATCGTCTTGTGTATTTAATACAAACGGACCATTTGTAACGATGACTTTTTTAATGCGTTTATCTTTGTAAAGTCTCGCATCAAGGGTCGGCGTATCCTTTTTATATGTATTGTACCCAACCATAATCGCATCCATCCCGTAGCGCACTTGATGCGCATGTGCACGAGATTTATCGTTCGTAATCCATTTGCTTATACTTTCATCATCGGCAGTTTTACCATCAATCGTTGTTGCCATCTTAATTGTGACATATGGTAGTGAAGATGTTTTACTCGTGAAAAATGGCGCGTAAAACGCAGCGATTGCGTCATCTTCTACCTTTTCAACTTCAATGCCTTTAGACTGCATATAGCTTACACCTGATGATAGAGTTACATCTGACGCTGCATAGACAACCTTGCTTATGCCAGCAGCGACGATCTTTTCAGTACAAGGTGGCGTCTTCCCATGATGACTGCACGGCTCAAGCGTGCAATAAAGTGTCGCACCTTGCGCATGAGTCCCTGCCATATGAATCGCATTCACTTCAGCATGTGCCTCACCTTCAGTCAGATGCGCACCGATGCCAACAATGCGATCATCTTTCACGATGACACAGCCGACTGTCGGATTCATACCTGTCTGTCCTTCTGTCCATTTCACTAATTCAAATGCTTTGTTAATATACATCTGTTCCTCCTATAAAAAAATCTCCCGAACAAAATATGCTCGGGAGATTGGAAATTTAGGTTCAACAAATAAGACCATAAAATGGATATCGTCGAGTTTTAAGTTATCAACAAATAAACCATCGATTAATGGTATCCTTATTCTTTCTCCCATCCAGACTTTAACTGTCGGCCTCTGATTTTCAAAGAGTCAGCCTTATGCAGTGCATAAGGGTCGCGGGCTATCACCGCCGGTTGGGAATTTCACCCTGCCCCGAAAGAATGTTATTAACTTGTCTGTCAATTACGACAAGTTAATCGTATCGAAGTTTGACCGAAAAATCAATGGAAAGATTTCGGATGTTTTAGGTGGCGATGCTGAGGTGTGATAGCTGAGAAGTGTCCTTGATACGCAGTGAACGTCATCTTGGCTCATGTTTATTTTTTATGAGCCAACTTGGCGGTTCTCTATACGCGGTGAACGTCATCTTGGCTCATGTTTATTTTTTATGAGCCAACTTGGTGGTTCTCTATACGCAGTGAACGTCATCTTGGCTCATGTTTATTTTTTATGAGCCAACTTGGTGGTTCTCTATACGCAGTGAACGTCATCTTGGCTCATGTTTATTTTTTATGAGCCAACTTGGCGGTTCTCTATACGCGGTGAACGTCATCTTGGCTCATGTTTATTTTTTATGAGCCAACTTGGTGGTTCTCTATACGCAGTGAACGTCATCTTGGCTCATGTTTATTTTTTATGAGCCAACTTGGTGGTTCTCTATACGCAGTGAGCAGCATCTTGGCTCATGTTTATTTTTTGTGAGCCAACTTGGTGGTTCTCTATACGCAGTGAGCAGCATCTTGGCTCATGTTTATTTTTTATGAGCCAACTTGGCGGTTCTCTATACGCGGTGAACGTCATCTTGGCTCATGTTTATTTTTTGTGAGCCAACTTGGTGGTTCTCTATACGCAGTGAGCAGCATCTTGGCTCATGTTTATTTTTTGTGAGCCAACTCAATTCGCTCCCCTATCCGATACTCCCTATAAAAAAATCACCCTCAACTTAAAATTGAGGGTGATACATCGTACTATTTCAACTTAAATTCATTCTCAACAATGACTTTCCCTTTATGAATCACTTTCTCGGCATGGTTAACACCATATTGATATGGTATATACTCATGGTTCTTCGCATGCCACACCACTATATTCGCTTCATCACCTACATCGATTGTTCCAGCGTCTAACCCAATAGCTTTCGCAGCATTGACTGTAACGGCATTCCAGATTTCTTTCGGTGATAACTTGAGTTTCAGTGCAGCAATGCTCATCACCATCTGTAAGTTACTCGTTACGCAGCTTCCTGGATTGTAGTCCGTCGCAATTGCAATGGCACCGTTATTGTCTAACATACCACGTGCGTCTGCGTATTCATTTTTATCGAGGTAGAACGTTGTTCCCGGTAATAATACTGCGACTGTATCGCTATCTTTTAGCATCTCTTTTCCTTTTTCACTTGCTGCTACTAAGTGGTCCGCACTGATGGCATTCTCTTCGATAGCAAGTTCTAATCCACCAAGCGGGTCGATTTCATCGGCATGGATTTTCACTGGTAAGCCATGCTCTTTCGCTGCCTGCATGTATTCACGAGACTGATCGATTGTGAACACGCCTGTTTCACAGAAGATATCCGCAAAGTCTGCTAAATCGTTCACTTGCTCTAAATCATTGATACATTCTTTAATAAACACGTCGCTGTCTTTATCTTTCGGTACAGCGTGTGGTCCAAGGTACGTATGTTTCATGTTGATGCCGTACTTTTCCTGTAATCTTTTTGAAACGCGTAACTGTTTTAACTCATGCTCTAAACTTAAACCATATCCACTTTTACTTTCAACACTGAGTACACCGTGATGAATCATGCGCAGTAATTCATGCTCTGCTTTTTCGAACAACTCATCTTCACTCGCTTCACGTGTTGCTTTCACTGTAGAGTGAATGCCCCCACCTTGCTCAAGAATTTCAAGATATGACACACCTTGGCGTTTCAAGCTCATTTCGTGTTCACGTGAGCCGCCGTGCACTAAATGTGTATGCGCATCGACGAGTGCTGGTGATACTGTCTTTCCTTTCGCATCAATCGTTTCACTTGCTACATACTCATCATTAAATTCTCCGGCATAAACAATCTTGCCATCTTTAATAACGACCGTTCCGTTCTCTATAATTTTAAGGTCTGCAAGTTCCGCACCCTTCAAAGGTTTGTCTGTCTTCTTCGGTAAGATTAGTTCACTAATGTTCTGAATTATTAAATCATTCATCATAACCATCCCCATCTATTATTTGTCAAGCATTGGTACATTGATGCCTTTTTCTTTCGCAACATTAACCGCAATATCATATCCCGCGTCAACATGACGCACTACACCCATACCTGGGTCCGTTGTGAGCACACGTTGTAATCGTTCTTCAGCGTTTTTCGTGCCATCTGCTACAACAACCATGCCAGCATGTAATGAATATCCCATACCTACGCCGCCACCGTGGTGAAATGAAATCCATGATCCACCAGCTGCAGTGTTGATCAGTGCGTTCAATACTGCCCAGTCTCCCACTGCATCACTGCCATCTTGCATGCTTTCTGTTTCACGGTTCGGACTTGCAACACTTCCTGCATCTAAGTGATCACGACCGATAACGATAGGCGCAGAAATCTCTCCAGTTTCAACAAGTTTATTTAGTGCTAACCCCATCTTAGCGCGTTCACCGTATCCGAGCCAAGCGATACGAGATGGTAATCCCTGGAATGCAATCTTCTCACTTGCTAAGTCTAACCAGCGCATTAATTTCTTATTATCAGGGAATAATTTACGCATCTCTTCATCTGCGCGTTCAATATCTTTTGGATCCCCGCTTAATGCTGCAAAGCGGAACGGTCCTTTTCCTTCGCAGAATAGCGGACGAATGTATGCTGGTACGAATCCTGGGAAGCTGAATGCATCTGTAACACCTTCGTCAAATGCAACTTGACGGATATTATTTCCGTAATCGAATGCAACTGCGCCACGTTTTTTGTACTCAAGCATGTATTCAACGTGTTTCGCCATCGATTTCTTCGCTAGACGAACAACTTCTTCAGGATTTTCCTTACGCATCCTCACTGTTTCTTCGAACGTGTATTCAACTGGTACATAACCGTTTAATGGGTCATGGGCACTTGTCTGATCTGTTACGATATCAACTTTAAAGTCTTTATCTAATAGTTCTTTATAGACATCGACAGCATTACCAACAAGTCCGATTGATAATGCCTCCTTCTTGTCTTTCGCTTCAGTCGCCAGGCGAATCGCTTCGTCTACACTATGCGTCTTCACATCACAGTAACACGTTTCAATACGTTTATCGATACGGCTTTCATCGACATCTATACCGATAACTACCCCACCATTCATCGTGACAGCAAGCGGTTGAGCTCCGCCCATACCACCAAGTCCTGCAGTTAATGTAATCGTACCTGCTAAGTCTCCATTGAAATGCTGATTTGCAAGTTCTCCGAATGTTTCGTACGTTCCTTGCACAATCCCTTGGGAACCGATATAGATCCAGCTTCCTGCAGTCATCTGCCCGTACATCATCAAGCCTTTTTTATCTAATTCATTGAAATGCTCCCAGTTTGCCCATTTCGGAACTAATACAGAGTTAGATAATAATACACGTGGTGCCTGGTCGTGCGTCTTAAACACTGCGACGGGTTTACCAGACTGAACAAGTAACGTTTCATCCTTTTCTAAATTACGCAAGCTTTCAACAATCGCATCGAAGCTTTCCCAGTTACGTGCTGCTTTACCGATACCCCCATAGACAACTAAGTCTTCAGGGTGCTCTGCAACTTCTGGATCTAGGTTGTTATAGAGCATACGTAATACCGCTTCTTGCTCCCAGCCTTTACATTCGATTTCTAAACCTTTCTTTGCTCTAATATTTCTCATTATAATCGCCTCCATTTATTTAAATTTTCAGTTTATTGTACTCGTTACTTATTATAATCTGCTATTATATAGTTATCTAATATAAATAAACTAATTATTAATAGAATTTAACTATAAAAGGAGCGTGAACTGTGAAAATTCTACATTTCGAATATTATATTGCGGTTGTTGAACATCAAAGTTTCACGAAAGCGAGTGCGTATCTGCATATTAGTCAGCCATCGTTAACGGCTGCAATCAAGAAGCTGGAAGCGGAAATAGGATACAAGCTATTGACGAGAAGTACGAAGGAAATCAAGATTACGGAGCGTGGTATTCTGTTCTATCAGTATGCAAAAGATATTGTACATAAATATCAGCAGACGGTCGAACAGATGTATGACTTAAATTACAGCAATAACCCTAAAATTAAAATCGGTATATTAGAGTCTGCAAGTAAATGGGTAAGCACTGTTATCGCGCAGCATAAAGAGCATGATACAGATCAGCATTATATGATCAGAGAAATATTGACGACAGATGCGATCACACAGGCCATCACCAATTATGATGTCCATATCGCATTATCAAATGAACAGCTTATCCATGATGACATTATTTCACTGCCGTTATATTCAGAGGACTATATCCTCACTGCACCAAACGATACATTTAATAATAAAAGAAGCGTCAATCTAGGCGATCTGCCGCTGATTCTGCCGAATGACTCCTTTCAAGTCCGTAAACATCTAAATGATTATTTCTTAAGGCATAATATCAGGCCCCATATCGTGCTTGAAGTGGATCGTTTTGAAACGGCGCTTAACTATGTGCATGAGCGTATCGGTTATGCAGTCATCCCTAAAATATACTATCAGTCTCATAATGCATCTCATCTTAATGCGATTACGATTCGTCCGAACATCAGTCGCACAATCTATATCAATTACCACAAAAAAAGAAAGCACTCCACGAGAGTACTTTCTTTAATAGATGGCTTTATAAAATATTGGGATTTCGGTGCACTGCAAAAAACATGATGTTGCCGACAAGCTTTGCAGTGCGGCCATCTATATCATATTCTGGATTCATCTCAGCAATGCTTAGGTGACGCGTCTTGCCATATGAGAGTATTTCTCTTATAAGACGCTCTACTTGCTGAGGTGTAAGTCCGAAGCTGCACGGTGCACTGACACCTGGTGCATATGCACTGTCAATCACATCGAGACATAGCGTCAGCATAATAATGTCATACTGCTCGATAAATGACTGGATGATTTCATCTGTCGTATCATAGTCGATATCTTCAGCGAGCACATATTTCACGTCATACTGTTCCGCCACTTCAAATAAATGCTGTGTGTTCCCCGCTTCCTGCAGCCCAAGCACGAGGTAGCCGGCATCTGCATCTTCATCAAGTATCTGTTTAAATCCTGTACCGCTCGTTGCACTTTCACTATCGCGCAGATCGAAATGCGCATCAATATTGATGACACCGATTGACTGCTCCGGATATAAAGCTTTCAATCCTTTAAAATGCGCATAAGAAATATCGTGTCCTCCACCGATTAACAGGTGGAACTTAGCATAGTCATTCGTCTTATCAATGAGTTCAGCATATTCATGCTGCACATTCTCAACAAACTTCTCTTCAGTCGTCACATTCCCGAAGTCAGCAATTGATAAATCATGTATCAGTGGCAGGTTACCAAACTTTGTACGTATCGCATCAGGCCCTTGCTTCGTACCCACCCTGCCTTGATTCAGATAGACACCACGATCAACCGCATACCCGAGTATACCAACATCAAATCGTTCTGTAAGCTCACCTTCTGCATCTACTACTTGTGCTACTTGAAAATTTCTAAAATGTGCACGATTATCATTATCATCTATTCTGCCACTCCATAATGCAGCATCTGCTTTACTATACATCCAATCCCTCCTCTTCAGCTAGAGCTTTAACTGTTCGTTTTGCTTCATCAATCAGTTCCATTATACCGTTATCTAAGTAGTTGACACCAGATGTCTTCTGTCCAAGCATAAAGAAGCGTGACATGACACCATCTCTCATAATAACCTGATTGCGGATCGGCGTTACATAGAAACCTCCATCTGGATGCTCAATCAGCAAGTCCTGATTCACAAGGTTTTCAATCAAAGGATTAGGTTCAGTTGCATCCTTGTAAGCTTTTGCTGGGCCTGTCGCATTAAACACATAATGTACACGTAGCTCTTTATCCTTTGTGTGAATGCGGAACTTATTATATTTATACTCAATGTCTGTTATTCCGCTATAGATCTCTACGCGTCCACTAGAAAGGGCATCGAGCAGTTCCTCTGCCGTTCCTTCAGGCATTGGATTCGCATAATCATCTAGTATCGGTGCATAGTGTTTGCGATATGCTGCTTTATCTTCTCGTGTCATAAATGGCCATATATACGATGCGATATGGACTATTTCAAGGACGAATGACTGCATCAGCCCGACCTCTTCTGGATGACTCAAGTCAAATTTTAATGCTCGTACTGGATTTGAACGATTAATACGTAGCTTCTCTACATCTAAGCCGAGTCCATCAAGCTCTTTTTTGAACCTTTCTACTAATTCCTCCAATGGAATATAACCATGATGCGCCATTTTAATTTTCTCAAGTTTCTTATGCGTTATATATTTAAACTTGACCTTCTGCATCTTACCACGGACCGACTGTACCTTACCATCACGGCTGATAAGTGCTAACTTGTTCGTGCTATGTGCGATAAAGTAACGCACAATATCGAGACTCGAAAGGCCTGTCCCAATAACCGCATAATCTTTGTTCGCTTCAATGCTCTTCTCATGCAGTGGATACGGCCATTTATAATAGCCCGTTGTTCCTTCAAGCTGATAAGGATCCATCGGTCCAAACTGGCCTGGAGATAAAAATATAGCATCAAAATAATATTTCTCATGCTGAGTGGAAACGACATATTCCTGACTAATAAACTCAACATTTCGTGCATGGTCTGTTATAATAGATACGTTCTTCTTGTTCGCAAATTTCTCAAAGTGTTCTTGCATGTATTTACCGAATAATTGTCGAGAATAATAACGATTGGCTGAAGTGTTCTCCGCTTCATCGAGATGAATCTCTTTGTTAACATCGCTTTTTTGAATCCAGTCGATGAAGTCTTGTTGCTTATTAGGTTTCATACTGATGAGATTTCCAGGATAATTCATCAGCAGTTCGGGGTCGTCGTACTGAAATGCACGTCCACTCCCCATATACTTCTTATCATCAAAAACTGTAATCTCAGCTTTCAGTTTTTTTTCTTTATGCAGATACTTCAACACAGATATGCCACCAACGCCTGCACCTATAATTGCAATTCTCATTATATCCACTCCCTTACCTATATATTATCAAAAAATTGGGTAAACAAACTTATAGTATATAATTTTTATATTTATATAAGACTTATTCACAAAAAATATTTTATGAGGTGAAGACATGTTAGAAATGAATAACGTCTCGAAAGTTTATAAAGGCGGTAAAAAAGCAGTATCAGATTTAAATATTTCAATCAAGCAAGGAGAGTTTATCGCGTTCATCGGTACGAGCGGCTCTGGTAAGACAACTGCGATGCGTATGATCAACCGTATGATTGAGCCAACTAGCGGGACGATCACTCTGGACGGGAAGAATATCAAAGAACTGAACCCCGTACAGCTTCGCCGTAAAATCGGCTACGTCATCCAGCAGATTGGATTACTGCCTCATATGACGATTCGTGACAACATCACGCTTGTACCGAAATTGCTGAAATGGTCAGAAGTGGACAAGAACAAGAAAGCTGAAGAACTGATTCAGCTCGTCGATCTTCCATTATCCTATCTTGACCTCTATCCCTCTCAGCTCTCAGGTGGACAACAGCAACGTATCGGTGTCGTACGTGCACTTGCTGCAGATCAGGATATCATTCTGATGGACGAACCTTTTGGTGCACTGGATCCACTTACACGTGATACTTTGCAGGATCTAGTGAAAGAGCTACAGGTCAAATTCAATAAGACTTTCATCATGGTCACGCATGATATGGACGAGGCTATCAAATTAGCAGATCGCATCGTCATTATGAGTAATGGTGAAGTCGTACAGCTTGATACACCGAACAATATATTAAGACGTCCAGCAAATGATTTTGTGCGCGACTTCATCGGCGAAAACCGTCTGATCCAGACGACGCCTAACGTTAAAACAGTTGATGAAGCAATGGTCAAACCCATCTCTGTTACAGCTGAGAAGTCAATAGGTGAAGCGATACAGATTATGCGTGAGCGTCGTGTAGATACATTGCTCATCACAGACAATGATAATGTCTTAGTCGGCTACGTCGACATTGAAGACTTATCTGAAGCAGCAAAGAAATCATTAAGCCTGTCTCGCATCATGAACCATAATGTCTATTTCGTGCGTTCTGGTGTGTATCTTCAAGATACAGTGCGTACCATCCTTAAGCGTAATATTCGTCTTATCCCAGTGCTTGATAAGCACGATAGACTGCTCGGCGTCATTACTCGTGCCAACTTAGTAGATATCGTCTATGACACTATCTGGGGCGAAGAGTTAGAGGAGGTATAATATGTTAGCATTCTTACAGGAAAACCAGGCCGAACTACTCGAGAAGACGTGGGAGCATATCTCCATTTCACTGCTCAGCCTACTTGCAGCAATCATCGTTGCAGTACCGCTCGGCATTGTGCTGACAAAATCTGATAAGCTAGCAAAGGTTGTACTCTCTATAACGAGCGTGCTACAAACCGTACCTTCGCTAGCGATACTTGCGATGATGATCCCCTTCTTTGGGATAGGTACACTACCCGCTGTTATCGCACTGTTTCTCTATGTGCTGCTTCCGATACTCAATAACACTTATCTCGGCATACAGTCTGTTAACAAAAATGCACGAGAAGCAGGTCGTGCAATGGGCATGACTCAGAACCAGCTATTACGTATGGTTGAGCTACCGCTTGCAGTCCCGGTCATTATGAGCGGTATCAGACTTTCTGCTGTCTATGCCATTAGCTGGGCGACGCTTGCTTCATATATTGGCGCCGGGGGACTTGGAGACTTTATCTTTAATGGGCTCAATCTCTACCAGCCGAAACTGATTATCGCGGGTGCTGTCGTTGTAACACTTCTCGCGCTCGTTACAGACTTCGCATTAGCATATATAGAAAAGATTACGACCCCACGTGGATTAGTTGTGTCGAAGGGGGAAAAATAAATGAAGAAATTACTCATACTATTATCCTGTCTACTCGTGCTTAGCGGCTGTGGACAGAACACCCAAAAAGAAACTGTCAAGATCGCCTCAGTATATACGACCGAAAGTCAGATCCTTGCGAACATGATCAAGCTTCTTATAGAAAAAGAGACTGATCATCCTGTAGAACTGATCAATAACCTCGGTTCAGGAACAGTAGTACACCAGGCGATGATGCGTGGCGATGCAAACGTCTCTTCTGCCCGTTATACCGGCACAGATTTAACAGGTCCACTCGGTAAAGAGCCGATCACAGATCCAGACAAAGCAAGAAGTGTTGTCGTCAAAGGGTTTGAAGAAATGTTTGACCAGCACTACTTTGATTCTTACGGCTTCGAGAATACATACGCTTTCATGGTGACAAAAGAGACAGCGAAGAAGTATAACCTGAAGACGGTCAGTGATATGAAAAAAGTTGCACAAAACTTACGTGCTGGCGTAGATTCATCGTGGATGAAACGTAAAGGTGATGGGTTTGATGCATTCAAAAAAACTTATGGCTTTGACTTTAAAGACACTAAGCCGATGCAGATTGGACTTGTCTATGAGGCAGTGAATGCAGGCAAGATGGACGTCGTCCTTGGATATACAACGGATGGACGTATCCAGAGTTATAACCTTGTCGTACTAAAAGATGACCTGCAGTTCTTCCCGCCTTATGATGCGAATCCAGTGGCGACTAATGAACTGCTTAAGAAAGATCCAAAGATTAAAAAGCTGCTAGAATCGATGAAAGATCAGATTTCAACAGAACAAATGCAAAAGCTCAACTATGAAGTTGATAATAACCTGAAAGAACCTGCAGTAGTAGCAGAAGCCTACTTAAAATCACATAATTACTTCAAAGGAGGTGCGAAATAATGGAGAATCTTAATACATTCGAACAGTTCATCCATTACTTCCAGGATAATGCAGGATACGTCTTCCAGCTTTTTCTTGGGCACTTTCTAATCAGTATATACGGTGTACTGTTAGCAGCCATAGTAGGTATACCAATCGGTATATGGATCGCCAGACATAGACGTCTTGTAACACCTGTAATCTCGATTGCGAATATCATACAAACAATTCCTGCCATCGCTTTACTTGCACTACTCATGCTGGCGATGGGGCTTGGTAAGAAGACTGTGATTATGGCCGTATTCCTCTATGCCTTATTGCCTATTATTAAGAACACATATACAGGTCTCAAAGCGGTTGACGAACATATCGTCGATGCTGGCCGTGGCATGGGGATGACAAAACGCCAACTGCTGACCATGGTAGAGTTACCCCTCAGCCTCTCAGTCATCATCGCAGGTATCCGTATCGCGCTCGTTATCGCAATCGGAGTCACTGCTATCGGCTCATTTATCGGGGCACAAAGCTTAGGTGACATCATCATCCGCGGAACAAACGCCACAGATGGTACATCAATCATCCTAGCCGGTGCGTTACCGACTGCGCTGATGGCTGTGCTTGCAGACATTATACTGGGTCTTATCGAACGTAGACTGGACCCGACAAAACGCAAGAAATTAAGTCAGACTGCACCGAGTGCAGAGAACGAGTAGTTATTATGAACCCCAATATAATTATGGTACTCTAAGGTTAATTAAATCAATCGGAGGAATTTTATGAAATCTAAACAGTTATTATCACTATTACTCGGTTCTACCTTGATCTTTACTGCTTGCGGACAAGATACAAAGAAAACAGAAGATACTAAATCTGAAGAAAAGAAAGCTGAAACCTCTACTGAATCTAAATCTTCTGAAACAGCATCTGAAAATAAAGCACCCGAAGTTAAAGATGCAGAAGCATTAGTTGTAAAGGCTCAGGAAAAAGGGAAAACTATAAAAAGTTATCATGCAAACCTTGATACACAGTTAAAATCAGGTAGTGATACAAGCAATGTAAAGATGGAAATGTCTGTAGATGATGCAAACAAGACTAAGATCAGTACAGATATGCAGAATCGATCGATGGATATGTATATATTCGACAAGAAAGTCATTATTACGCAAGATGGTCAGAACTATATCGATGCTACGAGTGTAATGGAAGATCAAGTAAAGAATCAGCTTGATCAGCTAGATTATAACTCAGCGCTTAAAACACTAGACGCCTATAAAGATGGTGAGTTCAAATCAGTAGACAGTGGCTACGAAATCACTAAGTCATTTAAAGGTCTAGATGAATATAAAAAACTCAGTGAAGCAACGGATTCAGAGGATGCCGTTAAAGCACTTGAAGGTCAGTTAAAGGATATTGATGGGAAAGCAACTATCACATTTGATAGAGACTTGATGATGACTAAGACAATTACTGATATTAATATGACAGTGAAAGATAAGAAGATGAACACGAAGACAACAGCAACATATGATAAGTACAATCAAGTAAAAGCAATTGAAATTCCAGAAGGTGCGAAGAATGCACAATCTATCGAAGAACTACAGAAATCTGAAGAAACTTCAACTGAAAAAGCATCATAAAGATAATCCAGACGATTAATCGTCTGGATTATTCTTTATATTCATAAGTTGTAAAGTATTTTCCTTTAAGCTTCAGCTTCTTATAATCGTCTGCAATGCTGCGTGCATTATGATGTGCCCATCTGACGTCTGTTGCATACTGGTGATGTCCTGGATTTACAGGGTTAAAGCGCATACCATATAATGTGGCCTGTGCTTCATCATTTAAGAACTCTGTCTTGATAAACTTTGCCCCACCGACTATTGCTTTTTCTGGTGTGTCCCAACCATGTCTAAATGCATATTTAGCTGCTTCATTCACAGGATCATGGTCGTAGGCTCCGATACCAAAGAAATTATAATATCTCTTATTCCCTTTACCAACCCTTCCTTTGGCGTCAACAGCGACACCTTTGGCAAGCTTACTCTTACCCTTACCTGTTTCCAGTAGTGCATGGTTGATCAGATAGATTTCGTTAACATCATGCAGCCTGGAAGCTCTTGCGAAACTTGTTCCTTCGTTATTAAGAATCTCCTTGCCTTTTAACAGCTTATCCAATGTGGCGGGATGAATCTTCTGCGTCTTACTCAGATTTAAGAACTGATATTGCTGGGCGCTGTCGTCTGTTAATTTATCGATATTCATATACGTGTCAATCTGTTTACGTGTAGCAGCTTTCCATACGACTCCATTTGAATACATCGCCTGTGCTTTCATCTGTTTATCAAGTGCTTCTTTATAAGTATGCGACACATCAATGTGACAATTTTTAAGTGCATTGTCTTCTGTCTTCTCACTGATCATAAGCGCGATAAACCCTAAAATAATCGTAGCGCATAACCCCAGTCCAACTAATGATTTATTCTTATCATTCATCTATTTATAACCATCAGCAAGTAGCGGCTTCCCGTCTTTGTCGACCAATACTGTCATACCACCACTGTATCCCATCGCCGAAAATAGATATTGTACACCTGTTTGTTCATCGACGACAATATAATTAGACATCATCTTAGATGGTTTACCAGATGCAGCGTTATAGTTAGTAAATCGTTTTTCCTCTTTATTCCCAAACATATAAATCACCCTTTAATATTTAATTACTTTAGATTACCCTCTTAAAGGATAGAATAACATTTAACAGCGACACTGTAGCTATAAAATCTCTTATGTGATTACAAAATTACAAATTTACTTCTTCCTTTCTGTTAATGTATAATCATAAAAAAGAAGGAGGGATGTCAATTGCCAGAACTTCAGCTCGTAAAACCGTCAATTGAATACAAGACAGATATCATGCGATATCGTGCAGATTTCGTAGTAAATAATGAGAGCATTCATGGTTCATCGTCACTTCATAATTTTGATACCTTTGATCACTGGTTTGAACGTATTCAAGATGAGGAGATTCTAGATCGACTCCCAGAAGGATTTGTACCTTCTACACAATTTCTATGTATCAATGAAGATCAGAAGATTGTGGGTATGATTCATATCAGACATTATTTAAATGACTATTTAAATAATGTCGGCGGGCATATCGGTTATTCAGTAAGACCTGATGAAAGACGACAAGGTATTGCAAAATGGATGTTGCATCAAGCACTCCTATTCCTTGAAATTAAAGGTGCGAAGAAGGCCCTTGTAACTTGTGATTATAATAATATCGCCAGTAAGAACACCATTCTAGCTTGTGGTGGCATCTACATCAATAGCATACATGATACGCATGATGATATTGATGTAGACCGTTACTGGATCAATATACAAAAACTTTAGCATTCATTAATATAACCCACAAAAAAGAATCCATGCACTCCTGTAATCACTTCGTCAGCTTCAAGTTCACTTTCTTATTACAGTCCTCCTACAATGAAAAAGGTAGATAACTCAAAGTTATCTACCTTATATACTTATCTGTTCCTTAATCGAAAGTATATTAAATCTTTTTTATTTTGTTTTACGTTTGATCAAGAATAAACCAAGAATCATCATTAATAGTGATAAAAACTCTTTTTTATAATCTTGATTTTCACCTGTTAAAGGTAGCGCTTTAGTCTCATTATCCTTAGCAACAGAATCTGTATTGATAATAAGGTCTTTCTTTTGTCCAGTAATGCTCACACCCAGAGCAGGTTCAGGATTAAATACAAGAAACTTCTGATCAACAGACGGTTTTACTTGCTCTGCCGTCTCCTCTTTCGGTGTTACAATTTCTTCTGGTACAAGAGGTTCATCAGGTTCGATTACTGATGCTATGTCCTCCTCAGGAACAGGAATTTGTGGAATCTGATTATCAGTATCTATATCCTCTTTCGGTGTTAAAACTTTTTCTGGTACAAGAGGTTCATCAGGTTCAATTACTGATGCTGTGTCCTCTTCAGGAACAGGAATTTGTGGAATCTGATTATCATTTGTCGGTGCTTCCGTTGTCGGTGCTTCCGTTGTTGGTGCTTCGGTTGTCGGCGCTTCGGTTGTCGGCGCTTCCGTTGTCGGTGCTTCCGTTGTTGGTGCTTCTGTTGTCGGTGCTTCCGTTGTTGGTGCTTCCGTTGTCGGTGCTTCGGTTGTCGGCGCTTCTGTCGTTGGTACTTCGGTTGTCGGTGCTTCGGTTGTCGGCGCTTCTGTCGTTGGTGCTTCTGTCGTTGGTGCTTCTGTTGTCGGCGCTTCGGTTGTCGGCGCTTCTGTCGTTGGTGCTTCTGTCGTTGGTGCTTCCGTTGTCGGCGCTTCCGTTGTCGGCGCTTCCGTTGTTGGTACTTCTGTTGTCGGCGCTTCTGTCGTTGGTGCTTCCGTTGTTGGTTCTTCTGTTGTTGGCGCTTCTGTCGTTGGTGCTTCCGTTGTTGGTTCTTCTGTTGTTGGTGATTCTGTTGTCGGCGCTTCTGTTGTCGGCGCTTCCGTTATCGGCGCTTCGGTTGTCGGCGCTTCTGTTGTCGGTGCTTCTGTCGTTGGTGCTTCCGTTGTTGGTTCTTCTGTTGTTGGTTCTTCTGTTGTTGGTTCTAGTTCTTCTTTAATATTTGTAATCTCATGTATAACTTCTTTTTGATTCTTGAAGTCGAGCACAATTTCCTGCGTATCCCCACTTACGTCTGCTTTATATCCATCTGGAAATACAATCTCTTTAACTGAATATGTGCCACCTTTAATTTCGTTAAACGAGAGTTGTCCGTTGTCATCCGTCGTACCTTCGGCAACAACCTCCTCTGCTTTGTTCGTAAGCGAGAACTTTGCACCTGCTAAGGGAGTCTTATTGCCTTCTTTATCTACTCCAACTTTGTTGATCGTCAGCTTACCATTATATTTCGCTAGCTCTCCTTCAATATTTCCTCCGGCGCTAATATTTTTAACAGTGGCATGACTTGCTTCATTTTGTGATACGTCATTCTTATCGATGTAATCAGTTGTAGCCTCATTTTTGAATTCTGCCAGTGCGCTATCAACAATCTTTGTATTGTAATATACCATCAGCTGCGTGTAATTCGGCTGATTGAAGCGAATATTGAAGCTATCTTTATTGATATACACTTCTCCGTATTGAGCCTCAAATTCTGCTTTTGTCAAAGAGATAGTTGACTGACCCTTCGTGGTTACTGTGAACTGAAACGAATCTACATCATATGCCTGACCTTCGCCTAACTTATCTGATATCATGGCGGGATCCCCTTGACGGAAATAATCCTGCTTATTGTTGAAGCGAATCGCCCAGCTCACTTGATTAGGAGCATCGGGTAGGATCTGGCCGCCTTTATAGAAAGTTTCGTTGGATACGCCTGCTTCTCCATATACTGGATTGTCAACTGTGATTGACTTTGTAATTGCAGTGTTACCAAAGTTTAAGTTCTTTTGTTTCGTGCCTTGCTCATCATCATTAAATTCAGCCGTGAAATAGACCTGACCTTTAATGTTTGTGAGATCCTTTACGTTTTCATTGAATTTGCATGTAATATTGTTTGTAGTGACATTACAATTTCCTAGAACTTTACCATCAGCGTTTGAAAGGTTCATACTCGTTTCAAATCCTTTCAGTTCATCCGGCAACTGAACAAGCATCACATCTCCTTGTTCAATCGTTCTACCTGACGCATCAAAATCCACTGTAATTTTAACATGATCTCGATTTGTGTATGTAGTTTTGTCGTTTTCTATCTTGATATCTTTTATTATATTTTGAGTTAAATCTTGAGCTAATGTTACATTTGGAGTTGCCAAAGATATAATCATGGACAATACAACAAAAATAAACAATATTTTTTCATTTTAAATCTTCCCCTACTCATTTTTTTGAACACTATTTGAATTATACAAAAAAATAAATAAAAACAAGAAAAAATTCACAAAATATAGAAATATACTTTACCTATTTTTAATCATTACAAAAAGGAAGTTATTATATAATAAAACTTCAAACTCTTTAAAATCTAATAAAACTCTTTAATAAGGGTTTATAATAGGTTTTTTACATATATTTTTGTTATATTCACATAATAAAAATATATGTAATTATACCCTAAATTTCTTTCTATTTTGTGACATAAATCACTGTATTTTGTAAATTTTTATAATGAAATGAGAGCATATTTCCTTTTTTATTCTCCAATATACATTGTAAAAATAGAATAATTACACTTATAACACATTTCTTCTATATAGCAGCCGAAGTCATGAATAATTGACCAAACTCAAAACGTCTTACAGATTCCTGTAAGACGTAGTTTATTAGTATTGTTATAAAACAAAGATATGGCGCGCAGCGTCTACGACCTACTAAAAAAAGCGGAATAATTTCCTGTAGTAGCCCACACTCTCCAACATGCTTCAATTCCTATTGCACAAAAAAAGCAATCCACTCAGGATTGCTTTTAGTTATTCTTCATCCATGGCTGGTATGCTACGTTTGATGCTTCACAAGCGAGCTTGTCATTATCACGATCATGTTTCTTGTTATAAGAGATATGATGAATTGTCACGCCATATGGATAGTATTTTTTCATTGCCGTACAATTTTTAAATGTCTTCGGTGCACCTTTACGGTATTTTGAAGTTGGATAGCCAGCTTTTGTTGCAGGCTGTTTCGCAACTGGTTTTGCAGCTGGCTTAGCTGCTGGTTTTGGTGCTTGTTTAACGACGGGCTTCTTCGGATTATAGATAAATCCTTCACCACGTGTATTCACATACCCAGGAATCGACCAGATACGAAGTTTCTTAGCCTTCGCAACCGACTCGGTTTTCTTAAGTGCATTTAGATAATACTTCTGAGAATAGACGTAGCCTATACGTGCATATCCTGAACGTACCATTTCATCATTGACTAAACGATTGTTGGCATATAGATATACAAGATGACGGCCATAACGGTCTGTCTTTTGATTGTTATCATACTGCATCGAAAGATTCGCATAACGTAAGTAGCTATCCAAATATTTCCCCGCTTCTACCGCATATGGCTGAACAGGTTTCTTTGGATCCTTCGATTCAGGTGTATCAATAAGCAACAAACGAAGTGTGATTGCTTTGTTACCTTGCTTAACGCGTACAGTATCACCATCAACTACTGATACAAACTTCACCGGAATTTTCTTTGAAATGGCGTGTGATTGAGTAGCTGGGTAAAAAGAAAACAATAATAATAAAATAGTAAAGATTTTAATACGCTTCATTTTTTCCTCCAGAATAATTTATTTTACTATTATTATAATCAACTTGTACGAAAAAGATAGACTATAATTTAATATTTTTTATTTTTTTGTTAAAATATAGAAAATAGTGTTAGGAGTCTTCATAATGGTGATTAAAGTCTTATTCTTATTCAACTTTATAATCATACCTATCGTTTGGGTCGCTGGCAGCTTGATATTTGCAGCGATAGGAAATAGAAGTTTATCAGAAGCATATGTCGATGGCCTCGGTGTATGTGCATTTTACTACTTCTTCTTAAGCGTGTTTGTATATATATTCTATATTAGAAAGAAGGTTCCGGAATGATTGAAGAGCAAAAGAAAAATAAAATTGAAATGGTACAAAATATATTCCTAGGGTTATTAGGACTTGGTTTAATAATTAAAATATTTATCCCTGTGTTTGAATATGTTATGGACATTGCAGCAGTTGGTTTAGTGACTACACTGCTTTATAAAGCAACGCTGGAAAAACATACAGGTAAAGCCTTTTTATATTCATTGCTGTTACTTTTAATATTTATATTAATATTTACACAACGTATGAATTAAAATAACCATCCCATAAATTATTTATGGGATGGTTATTTTTCACATATATCCACGCAATAATGCCAGACACGATATAGAGTACAATTATACTCTATGCGATTATAATTTTAATTGTCTTATTCGTTACTTACCATACCACTCTGCTTCCGATATCACTTCATTTATATCGAAGTCGTGTGCATATTCTCGTTCAAACTCACGCTTGATCCATTCAATGACTGATGTATCTTCAGAGATGATATCAATATAGAATGGACTGAGTCTAATGAAAGTCTGCTCGTTATACAAATAACTGATAAATGGATGGTTTTCTTTAACTTTCGTATATTTGATATAGTTTACCGCATCTGATTGACTCAGATGATTAATATTCGCCATCATCACTACTAGATCATAGTGATTCTGTTCTATCTTATATTCCTGATAATTTGAAATATTCAATACCGTCCATAATCTGAAATTACATTTATTGTAGGCACTTGATAAATATAATAAATTAACATCTCCACCAAAGATATGACCCACTAATCTTCGATATTTAAAATACGTTAAACGCGATTCGTAAAACCTCACGCGATGTTGATTCTTAAACTGCATGAATGGCGACAACTGTTTATTTAAAATATCATATCCAGCACTAATAATAGATGACATGGTGTCACTCCTTCCACTATAATCCATATTTTAATAATATATATAATTTTCAACTTTAGCAAAGTATGTTATAATAAATATACAAAAAAATAGCTCGTATCTTATTTAGAGTAGGTGGAGGGACTTGGCCCTATGAAACCTCAGCAGCAGGCTTATGCACTGTGCTAATTCCAACAAGATGTAATCTTGAAAGATAAGAAGTTCTTAACAAAGCTCTTCTTACTTTAAGATGAGCTTATTTTTATTGTAATCATTTTATAAGGAGTGTTTTGTATGAGAACAAGAGCAGATGTATTAGCAGAATTGTATGAGGTAAGAAAGAGAAAGCCGAATTCCTATGCTTCTAATATGCATAAGGTCGGCAAGATCAATGAGCTGGAACGTGAACTTAGAGAAATCGAAACAGAGCACCAGCTTCCTTCCGTCAGTAAAGAACGAGAGAAGAAAATAGAGTTTGTCGTAGAGGGCCTGAAGATTACGATAGAGCATATATAGAAAAAGGAAATCTCAGTGATTGATCATCACTGAGATTTCCTTCTATATTTAAACGCTTGCTATCATCTATTCAGGCTTAAGTATAACTTTGATATTGTTGTCTTTCTTCTTATCGAATACTTTATAAGCTTCATCAGCTTTTTCTAGTGGGAAAGTATGGGTGATGATCTCTGTAGGATCAAATACTTCGTCTTTAATCATCTGATAGAGTTTAGGCATTAAGTGAATTACAGGTGCTTGTCCACTTGTCACCCTAACGTTACGGTTAAAGATCAGATCAAGCGGGAAATTATCTGCAGGAGTACCGTAGATTCCCGTAAGCTGGATTGTACCAAATTTTCTTACAGATTCAGCAGCTGTAATGATCGGGCTAATTGTGCCACGTTGCTGAGAACGTCTTGATAACTTCGGTTCTGGACTTGATTGTTGCCCGTCCATACCTACACAGTCAATGACAACATCTGCGCCACCTTGTGTCTTTTCTTTAAGCAACTTTCCAATTTCTTTCTCTTCATCAAAGTTATACACTTCAGCACCGTTATACTTTTTCGCATGATCAAGACGGTGTTGTACATTATCGATTGCAATAACTCTTTCAGCACCTTTTAATTTTGCGAACTTCTGTGCCATTAATCCAATAGGACCACAACCTAACACAATTACAGTGTCTCCTGGTTTAACGCCTGCATGTTCTACACTCCAGTATGCAGTAGGTGCAACGTCTGATAAGAATAATACCTGCTCATCCTTTAAGTTATTATCTGGCACCTTAAATGAAGAGAAGTCAGCATGTGGTACTCTTAAATACTCTGCCTGTCCACCCCAATGATTGCCATGAAGGTTACCGAAACCAAATAATCCGCCGTTATCTAACTTCCAGTTAGCAGGCGTCTCATTAGAATTATCACATTGAGATTCCATGTCATGCTGACAGTAGAAACATTCACCACAGCCAATATTAAAAGGAATAACGACACGATCACCCTTCTTCAGGTTCTTTACATCCTTACCTACTTCTTCGACAATCCCCATAGGTTCATGTCCGATAACAAAACCAGGTTCCATGAATAAGTCACCTTGGTGATATAAATGTAAATCTGATCCACAAATACCTGAAGCTGTTATCTTAATAATCGCATCAGTGGATTCGATAATCTTAGCATCTTCGACTTCTTTCGTTACCATCTTCTTGTGTCCTTGATAAGTTACTGCTTTCATATATAGAAACCCCCATCTAGTACAAATTTTGAATCTGTTACTATATACCTCTTTTACATATTTCAAAACATGTATTTTATGAAAGTGTATGCCTAAGCAAGCATACAATAGAAGAGAGACGGTGGCGGAGTAAGTAAGAAAATTTAAAAGTAAGGATTACTGTTACTATCATAATATCTTTATTTCTTTAAATTCCTAGCATCATTAAAATCCGCTCCACCAAAGGCCGCTTTTTCATAAGTTTCGTCTTCTCTCCCCTTTAGACCCGGTGCATCAAAATCAGTATTACCCGTGCGGCCAGCAGGATTATGTTCACCATGGTGCTTTGGTGGCCAGTTATTATTTCTCTCGGTCATAATATTTTCTCCTTTGCATTTAAAATTTAAATTTCATATATTGTATTGAAAGTAAAAATTAAAACACAAATTGTAACTATCCTATATTTATTACATTAAAATAAATTTCATATTATACGATAATTTTCAATCTACAACAATGATTTATCAGCCATTTGTACAGTCCACCTAAATAGATAGTCCCATAAAAATATTCCCGCTTTCGATATCACATATATAATTTTTTATCGAAAAACAATAAATTTATTGTTTTTCGATAAATATAATGTTATATTTTTATTGATAAACGATAAAGGAGAGATTTTAATGAATAAAAGTATCACATCTTTAAAGTTCACAAAGTACTTTGTAATTTTAGCATTTATTGTCACACTACTTACTTCTATAGTGACGATTTCAGAATTCTTCTCAAATTCAATTAGTAATGATCTATGGCATTTTTCAAATCGAGGTTTATATTACTTTGGAATCTATATTATTCAATGCATAATTTTATTAATGATTTTAATATTCACTTTTCAACTTATGCAAAAAGTGGATATTGCAGATTATTTTAATACAATCAATCATGATAAATTAATGCTCATTGCGATATTAACGATTGGCTATGGAGGTCTTAACTTAGCTAAGAAATATCTTAATGCATCTGTAGAATATTCAACATTATTAAATACTACAGTAGAAACAAATCTGTTATTATTTATTTTAGGTATAGTAATTCTTTCTTCACTATTTATATACGAAGAATCAAAAAAAATTAAAGAAGAAAACGACTTAACAATATAGGTGTATACTATGATCAAAATAAAGTTAGATGAAGTATTAAAAGAGCGAGGTGTTTCTTTAACTGAATTATCAAAGGCGGTTGATGTTACAATCGCAAATCTATCCATATTAAAGACTGGAAAAGCAAAGGCAGTTCGTTTTAGCACTTTAGAAGCAATATGCGACTATCTTGATTGTCAGCCTGGTGATATTATTGTCAATGAAAAGAAGGTATCTGAGTAATTTTCAGATACCTTCTTTTCATTTCTTATATATGACAACGCCCCGATCATCATAGGGGTAGTAAAATATATCTTCATCTAAATTTGTAATTATTGTTAAAACAGATGCTTTTCTAAAGGTTTGAGATTCATACGCAAAATCTTGATAACAAATATCTTTAACTAATTTTTGTAAATTCAAATCACGTTTGTTAATAATATATGCATATTGATGACAATTATCACTTAGTTCATTATGATAGAGACTAAAATTAAATCGTTCAAATTGCTTAAAATACTTTATTAAATTTAAACGATAATACCTATCTTTATATGCAACACAAAATATTATCTTTATCTGTTCAACATCTTTGAATAAAACATGAAAATAATCCGCCATTTCAAATCTTACCTGTTCAAATACAGCGTGATTGAGTTTATCATTATCTATAAAACGACTTTGATTTTTTACGAGTTCAATATGTTCGAAATCTAAATTTTGTTCGATAATATCTCTGGACATAAGTTGATAGTAATCCATAAAGCCTCCAATGCCTGTTATGTTATTACATATATATTAATTTGAATCAATTTTAAGTTGGAGATTTCCTATGCGCAAACTAGAGGTTGTCCCGTATAATTCTGACGAGACATAATATCCTAGAATAAAAGTAAAACTATTATATATACTATATGCATTAGCTAATGAATTAAACTTTTCTATCGATTTATTTTCCTAACATTATATTCTTTAATAATAATTAAAACTATTATGAAAAACACTAAAAAGGGAATAACATTATTAGATATTTCATACCATTCCCACACATTTCCTGTAGTTAAATAGCTCATTAAAAATTGAATGAGTATAATACTGAAAAATCCTCCTAAACCAGTGTAAACAACATCTTTATTTGTTTTCATACTTAATAAACATTCCTTTATATTTTTATATATAATTATAAACACATTTGTTAAAATATCACAATTTTATTTTTTGAATATTAACTCCTCTTACATTACTTCTCTATGTTCTATAAAAGCTTCTGCCAATGCCTATATATGTTCCTTATACTTTAAACTTCTATCCTCCCTATACAATGTAAAAATTTGAATAGAAGCTAAATTACAATTATCATCTAATTTATCATTTTTATTAAAATACACTGGAATTAGAAAGTGCAGGCGATTCACGGGGATGAGTTATTAGTTGAATTTAAAAAACTTATATGTTTAAATGTAACTATTAAAGTTACATTTAAACAATGGATTATCATCAAAATATTTATTTTTGATTTACATGAACTTACTTATTGACGGAGGGATAAAATGAAAAATTATGATTTATTAATTTTAGGTTTTGGTAAAGGTGGTAAAACACTCGCAAAAGCAGCTTCATCTCTAGGAAAAAAAGTGGCAGTTGTTGAGCAGTCAAAAAAAATGTATGGTGGCACATGTATCAATATCGGATGTATACCATCTAAAACATTGGTACACGAAGGTTTACATCATAAATCATTCAATCAGGCATTTGAGCGCAAGGACGAAGTTGTATCTGCTCTTAATGAAAAAAATTATCATAATTTAGCAGATGATGAAAATATAACAATATTAGATTATACGGCTAAATTTAAATCTAATACTGAAGTATATTTATTAGATAATCAAGGTAACGTTGTAGATACATTAACAGCAGACAAGATTGTCATAAATACTGGTGCAACTCCTGTTATTCCTGATATTCAGGGGATTAAAGAATCGAAATACTTATATGATTCCACAGGAATTATGAATCTAAGCAAACAACCGAAACGACTAATCATTATCGGTGGCGGCTATATTTCATTGGAATTTGCTTCTATGTTTTCTAATTTCGGCACAGAAGTTACCGTGTTAGAAGCTAGTGACAAACTAATGGTAAAAGAAGATGAGGAAATCGTATCACATGTAATTAAAGATTTAGAGGATAAGGGTATAAAATTCGAGCTTAGTGTTCAAACCACAAAATTTGAAGATAAAGATAATTATACAGTCGTCAAAACAAACAAAGGAGACTTTGAAGCTGATGCGGTACTGATTGCAGTTGGCAGAACACCAAACACAGATTTAAATTTAGAAAATACAGATATTACATTAGGAGAACGCGGAGAAATAAAAGTTAACAGTCAGTTACAAACATCTGTTGAAGATATCTATGCTATTGGAGATGTTAAAGGTGGAATGCAATTCACTTATATTTCACTAGATGATTTTAGAATTGTTAAAGATAAATTATACGGTACAGGTACCCGTACTACTGAAAATAGAGGTGCTGTACCTTATACTGTATTTATAGATCCACCTCTATCTCGTGTGGGATTAACTGCTAAAGAAGCAAAGGATAAAGGCTATAATATTAAAGTAGGCAGACTTCCAGTAAATAGTATACCGCGCCATAAAGTTAACGATGATGCTAGAGGTTTATTCAAAGTTGTGATAGATGAAACAACTAATAAAATACTTGGCGCTACATTATATGGTTCTCAATCCGAGGAGATCATTAATATAATAAAGTTAGCAATTGATCAAAACATTGATTATTCAGTTTTAAGAGATAATATATATACTCACCCAACCATTATTGAGTCGTTTAATGATCTATTTAATGTTTAATTTATAATTGATTATCAAATCAATAGCATCAAAAATTTCCATTTCCTGAACAAGTGTTATGATGAATCCTCTACGCTTAATCACAGGATTTTCCCGTGGAAATATATTATTTAAATGTAGATAGCGTTAAATGAAAAAAAGAGGTGGCTTTTATCAATCAACAGTTTAATATAGCTATTCATGTATTAGTATTTCTAGGTAAACATAGTAATGAACAGTTCTCGAGCCTGGAGCTATGTGAATCAGTCTGTGTACACCCTGTTCAGTTACGTAAAGTTATGCGTTTATTAAGTTCTAACAAATTAGTAGAAACAAGATACGGTAAAAAAGGTGGGTATAGAGCTATAGATGATTGTTTAAATATATCCTTAGCTAAATTATTCATGATATTTAGAGATGTAGATAATGACACTCGTATTTTTACTGGAAAAGAAGATAGTGACTGTAAGATATCAAGAAGTATGAGAAAAACAATGTATAATTTTTCTGTAAAAGAATACGATCTATTAAAAGAATATTACAAAGATATTTATATAGGAGATATATTAGCAGATATCAATGAGGGCAATACTAATGAAAAAAAGAATTTAATCCATAGTTAATTGACTAAATTCTATAGAGTTAACCCCATTGATTTTGGAGTTTGTCATATAATATAATTTTAGTGTGATATAAACACACTAAAATTATGAATAAAAATTACACAAAAACTCTTGACCTTTTTTGACCAATTTGATATAAATATAAGTGTAAGATATATAGTTTGTTTAGGAGGCGATTATATGACATTAAATCTTAATCAAATTAATCATCAAGGCGGTGCACAAACGCACAAACGGTGTTAGTTTTAAACATGCATTGAATGATCCTATGAATTTTATTGAGTTTGAAACACATAATAGCTGGAATGAGTACCTCAAATCTTTGGAACTGATTAAATCAATTAATTTAAAAGCAAAATAAAAAATTACAAGGAGTGGTTTTCTATGGCTTATGAATTAAATCGTTTTAATAACAGTTTATTAGATATGACACCAAGCTCATTATTCAGAGATTTTAGCAAGCAATTCTTTAATACTCTACCAGATATGCAAAGTATGAAGACTGACATCGAAGAAAGAGATGATCAATATGAAATGACAGTTGAATTACCTGGTTACACAAAGGACTCACTTGATATTTCGTATAATAATGGTTATCTAACAATCAAAGCAGAAAATAACATCATAAATGAATCAACAGATGAAGAAGGTAAGATGATCCAACAAGAAAGATCGTACAGCAACATGCAACGTGCGTATGCACTAAGTAACGTCGATAGCGACAATATCCAAGCTTCCTTTAAAGACGGTGTTTTAAAAATAACATTACCTAAGATAGAAAAGACTATTAAAAAGTCAATTGAAATTAAAGAAGGATAGTTTTTAAAGGTAGTTTAGTTAAAATAACATGTAAACATCACTGAGAACATAATTCTCGGTGATGTTTTTTTTGTATACAATTTCTAGATAACTGCATTCCTCTTGTGGCTATAGTTAAGGATAAATAATAACTTCTGCTTATCGAATGCACTTAGTCTCCTACCCTGCTTAAAACTAAACCGCACCATCCAGGAAAGCAGTGACAAACAGCTCCCCTTTGCGCGTAACAGAGATGCGCATAGACGGAGATAGTTCTGTACCGATGAAATAATCGATGTGCAGTTCGATCATACACAGTTCAACAAGGAGACTAATAAGCTCAATATCCATCTGTGCGTTGAAGTAATTACGGTGTACGTTGGATTTCATTTCAATTAATAGCATATGTATGTGATGCAGCGTATCGTCCATGGATGTCCTCCCTATGCTGTGGTGTAATTTTATAATATTTCGGTTGTTGAAATATAAGTAAGAAGTTGCGAATTTGGAAAGTTTTCACTAAATCATCTGTATGCACGATATAATGATTTATTGTGATTAAAAACATACACATAATAAACCTTATATTATATAACAAATGAAATGTATTGCGTCATTTATTGCCAACATCGCAACTATCCCCAAACACATAACAAATATTGATACTTTCACGTAAAGTGAAGGTGATCAGATGGACAATATTACAGTTGCTGAGGCACTGAGATGGCATAGAGAGAATCTGGATTATAGTGCGAAGGAAGTTGCCGCGCATATCAATGTGACCCCGTCGATCTATTCGAAGATTGAAAGTGGCAATCGCCTCGTGACGGTCCCAGAGTTTAAGCGTATAGCAGAATTGTTTGACATGACGATGGATGAACTATGTGTAATACCAAGCCGAAAGAGCAGATAAAGCTTCAGGTGTATTTGCAGATTACAGAAAAGTAAACCCTGCTTATATTTCAGGAAAACATGTACAAGCAAATGGTGCCCTCGCCATCCCCCCTTCTCCACAAGGACAACCGGTGATCTTCCACTCTGGAGGATCACCAGACAGCATTGCTTTTGCTGGTAGATATGCAAGGGCAATGATTGGTGAAGTGTGGACAATCGAGCAAGTTGTGGCAACGCGCAATGCGCTAAGACAAGCGGCGATAGATGCCGGAAGAAAGCCAGATGAAATTAAATTCATCGCAGGTCTCATGCCCGTCATCGCAGACTCTAGACGTGAGGCACTGGATAGACACGCTAGCTTCATGGATGAAAATATCGTGCAGCAACGTGCTTACCATATCGGAATGGTGTTAGGAATCAGATTAACACCAGCTGACCTAGAAAGACCAATCCCTAAAGAACTATTAGACACAGTTGTGATCGATAGCTACTCTGACCCACGTATCGAGAACGTACTGAAAGTCGCACGAGAAGGATGGACATTACGCGATATCATCTATCATTCCGTTATCGACTATCATCCAGCAACGCTAGGCGATGCTAAAGAGACAGCTGACTTCTTAACTGAATGGTTTGAATCAGGCGCAGCAGATGGCTTCTGGATACTACCTGATGCCTATGAGACAGACTTCAAACGATTCGTAGACGAAGTCGTACCAATCCTCCAAGCACGTGGCGTCTTCCATAAAGACTATGAAGGCACGACATTACGCGAGAACATGGGCATCCCGTATCAATATGGATTAGATGAAAGATTGAGATAGAAATTAAGAAGAGACAGTCTTAGGATTAGGACTGTCTCTTCTTTACTTTCTCGATGATTAAAATTGTGAAGTCAATGAGGTGGAAGAAAAATGTGGCGAGTAGATTGAACAATTCTAGCCCTCCTATTTTTTCATATACTTGTTATTCATTAACAATCATCTCATATAATGCTTCCAACGTTTCTTCTCTTTCTAACGGTTTAAGACCACATTCCCACACTACTATAACGCGTATACCAAGTTCTGTTAATTCTTCGATATTACGCTCATCTCTTGAAACGTTTCTATTAAATTTCTTCTCCCAGAACTCCTGGTTGCTCTTAGGCATAACAAACAAGTCACAGTTATGTACATGCCAAAAACAACCATTTACAAAAACTGCTGTTTTATATTTAGGAATATAGATATCTGGAGTTCCTGGAAATCTTTTATCATTTTTTCTGTATCTGATACCTTTGGAGTATAAGTATTTACGAACGATATCTTCAGGTTTACTTTTCTTCTTAGAATTAGCTACCATCGTTTTATTAAGAGTATGTTCTTCCATAACAAACACCACCCCTTCATAATTATATATACCCACATCTTTCGAATAAAATGTAAAGCTACATACTTTACAATACGAACGATCGTTCGTATAATTAAGATGGTAATAAATTCGATATATCAATCAATCCGGATCTTTGATAAAATATAAAAGTTAATCATAATTTATAAGGAGGCCCACTATGGAAAAGATAAAAGTAGCGGAAATGTTTGCAGGTGTCGGTGGTTTTCGTATCGGTTTAGAAAACACTAACAATAATATGTTTGAAGTTACTTGGGCAAACCAATGGGAACCTTCTAGAAAAGTTCAGCATGCTTTTGATTGTTATTCACGAAACTTCAAAACAGGCATTCATAGTAATGAGGATATTACAGAAGTTCCAAATGCTGAACTTGCTGCGACGAATGTCGACATGATTGTTGGTGGTTTTCCTTGCCAAGATTATTCTGTAGCACGCTCATTAAATGGCGAACTCGGCATGCAAGGAAAGAAAGGTGTACTATTCTGGGAGATTACGCGGTTCATACAAAACGTTGCACCAAAGTACATCTTACTTGAAAATGTCGATCGTTTACTAAAATCTCCTTCTAAACAAAGAGGAAGAGATTTCGGAGTAATGCTTTCTACATTAAACGAACTTGGTTATGATGTTGAATGGCGTGTGATTAATGCAGCAGACTATGGTAATGCACAACGTAGAAGACGTGTATTCATCTTTGGATATAGACGCGAAACGAACTACGCTAAGTCAATACTCAAGAAAACACAGGAACAAATTGTATTTAAAGATGGATTCTTTGCGAAAGCATTCCCTATCACTGATGAAATAGTTAAGAATCGTGTTTCTACTACTTCACTTTCGAGTGATATTGTTAGTGTTTCTGATAATTTTTCTTATACATTCCATCCATCGGGTTATATGAAGAATGGAGAAGTTTATACAGCTCATACTGTACCGAAATATGAATCTCCAGCTACACTTGGATCTGTCCTCGTTGAAGAAGTCCCAGAACAATATTACCTTCCAGAAGATAAGGTTGAGAAGTTCAAATATTTAAGAGGCTCAAAGAAAATCGAAAGAATTACAGCAGATGGTCATAAGTATATTTATAGTGAAGGTGGTATGTCAGAGAGCGATGACATTAATTTACCTGCAAGAACGATGCTAACGAGTGAATCCTCAGTAAATAGAAGCACACATTTTATCAAAGAGTCAGAAGATAAATTCAGAACACTTACCCCTGTTGAAGCTGAGCGATTGAACGGTTTTCCTGATAACTGGACTGAAGGTATGCCAGAGAAGATGAGATTCTTCTGTATGGGGAACGCATTAGTTGTACCATTAATTACGCGAATGGGAAATCAAATTGAGGAAATCGAAAAACTCTATCCAGATGATATTACGCAATTAAATCTTTTTTAGTCTACCAATTGATGGTAGACTTTTTTATTTTAGAAAAATATACTTGTAATAAGTAACCTAGATAGGAGATGATTAATATGAGTAATTTTAATTTGGATATCTATATCGAGCATGAAATTAATAAGTATTTAGATACACATATATATCCTCTTCTAGAGAAAGAATTTGGACTAGTATTTAATAGAGTTACAGATATGAACTTACAACACGCCGGAGTAGATACTGTTGGCAAACATAAACTATTTAATAAAAAATTAAATATAGATGAAAAAACAGCATCACATCATTTTGCTAATTCAATTTATGATACAGGTCTCCCTACTTTCGCTTTGGAACTTTCATACTTCAAAGAAGATGATGAGAAAGTTGGATGGTTATTTAATCCTAAATATAGTAAAACAGATACTTACTTATTTAGCTGGGGTTGGCGCAACTCTGAAGAAAAAGATTGGAAGACCATAAAATATAATGATATCGTGCAAATGGAATCTGTATTGGTTTTAAAGAAAGACTTGATTAAATATTTAGATAAGCATTATGACTTTAATTTAACGAACTATGAGTCATTCATTGATAATAATTCGAACAGTAATAGTCATAAGTATTACATTAAAGAAAGTAAAGGACCATACATATATAATTCAGGCGAAAAATATAATGAACGTCCTATCAACTTAGTATTTCCAAAACACGAGCTTATTAAAATCTCTAAATTTCACACAATACATAAAATAGAAGGTGATCAAAATAGCTAAATTTGAATATGAGACAGTTAAAGATTTAATAATGTATGCCAAAGAAGCAGAAGGAAAATATTTGTATGAAATTGATAAGAAAGATATGTTGGAGAATACAAATGTAAAAGGCTCTGTGGGACATATTCTCGAAGCTAGTTATTTTGGTTACGAAATAAATTCAAATGCAGAGCCTGACTTTGCAGATGTAGGAATAGAACTAAAAGCTACTGGTATCCAAAAGATGAAAAAAGGAGACCTGAAAGCCAAAGAGCGACTCGTATTAAATATAATCAATTACTGTGACGAAGCTACAGTTGAATTTAAGACATCAAGCTTTTGGAAGAAAAATAAACATTTACTTCTCTTCTTCTATCAATATAAAAAAGATAAAAACAACAAAATGGATCGTAGAAACGCTCAAATAATTAAAGTTGAAGACTTCCAATTTCCAGAAGAAGACTTAAAAACAATAAAACAAGATTGGAATATAATACATAACAAAATCATCAATGGCGAAGCCCACCTACTTTCTGAAGGTGACACATTAATACTTGGTGCATGTACCAAAGGTTCCACTGCAGCAAAATCTTTAAGAAAACAGCCTAATAGTGATGTTTTGGCTAAGCAGCGAGCATATTCTATTAAGCAAGGGTACATGTCAAATCTTGTTCGAAAGTTAATTACAAAAGAGCACTTTGAAGCAATTACGACTGCAAAAGAGGTAAATGAAAAGTCTATCGATCAGATATTACATAATAAATTTAAGAATTACTATGGTAAATCTGATGTTGAAATAGCTGAACAATTAAATATCACTCTTAGTGATGGGAAAAATCGTATCGCACATCTGGTAAGTAATATGTTAGGTGTTAAGAAGAATGATTTAAGTAAAATCGAGGAATTTGAAAAGTATAGCATTAAATTTAAAACGATTACTTTAAATAATGAAGGTAAGTTGAAAGAACACATGTCTTTTGAGAACATTGATTTTGATGAGTATGCTACTTCTGAGTGGGATGATAGCCATTTAAAAACGATGTTCGAATCAACAAAATGGTTATTTGTTGTATTTAAAGAAGATGATAAACGTAATAAAATATTTCTTGGGTACAAGTTATGGAACATGCCAATGACTGATATTGAAGGACCGTTACAAGAGTTTTTCATAAAAACACAACGCATTCTTAACGAAGGTGTTATACTTACACAGACTTCAAGAGGTGTACGCAATAACCTACCTGGCGCAAAAGACAATCCAATTTGTCATATCAGACCAAAAGCTAGAAATGCTGAAGATAAAGTTAAACTTCCAGATGGACAATGTATTACTAAACAGTGTTTTTGGTTGAATAAGGGGTATATGTATAATATTATTACTTAAAACGCGAAAAGCTCAATGTCAAATTTTGACTTCGAGCTTTTCGCTTTCGATTATTTTATTAATCTCCATCATATTAGTAAATATCGCTTCTAATACCTCTACAACAATGCTGTTTCCAGCTAACTTTATTATTTTTGAAGGAGCTAGCATCCTTCTCTCCACTGTTGATGAAATAATAATATTATTCTCTACTAATAAATCATATTGCTCTTCTTTAAACCCCATTAATAACATGCATTCTCTTGGTGTTAAGTTCCTATATGCCTTGTTTTTTTCTTTAAGCACTTCATCGTCATATAAAATAATACCTGAATTAGGATGACGATCCTGTTTTGTTGTGACAGTTCTGGCATAACGATTTTGGATACTTCTACCTTTTGCTAAAATAGGATTAGAGTTTAATATTTTTACACGAGATTCAGTTAAATCTGGTGTACTCTCTATAGCTTCTTTTCTATATTTATCAATGGAATAATCTAATTTAATATAATTTTTAAGAGGATTTATTTCCCTGATAACATGCTCAAGATTGTTAAAAAATAAATATTCATTTATATCCTTATATATTTCTTCATCATCACATAGGATACTTAACATGTAAGTTCTTACTCTAGACTGCGGGACTCCAAAATTTCGCGCGTCTAATGTGTATACTTCATTTATATACCCTAGACTCTTTAAAAACTCTTTCCATTCTTCAAAATTTTTAATATGTTTATCAGAAAGTATATTGCTAACATTTTCCATTAACAAAAATCTAGGTAATTGTTTTCCACTCTGACTCATTTCAATAAGAATTCTTTCAATCTGCCAAAGTAATGTAGAACGGTTGTTGGCATTTCTATCAATTCCACCGCTATTTTTATGCCAATATCCGCTTACTGATAGATCTTGGCAAGGGAAAGAATATGTCAACAGGTCAGTCTCCGGTAATTCATTACCAGAGACTTTAGTAATATCAACGAAATTATTATTTCTTTCAATAGCACACAATATGGCTTTTAGCTGACCAACACTCATCGCACTTAAGGATCTATTTGACAATGGTTCTTTTCCATCATTTGATAAATTATATTTTGATAAGATATTTACTAATGATTCTTTTGTATGATGACGATAGTCTTCCCAATCTTGTGGCCCATTATGTAAAATATCATATGCGAACATCGCACCTATTTCCCATTCAATAATCCCTTGTACTTCAAAATCTGCATTTATATTTTTTAAGGCTTGCGCTTGGCTTCCAATGCCACTAAATGCTTCTATTACTCTTAACATTGTAACCAACACTTTCTATTCATTAATTTAATTCACCGTAAAACATTGAATAATTATCTTCATCAATTTTTACAATAGTGATCTTAGTACTCCCTGCATCCAATAAATCATTATAACTTATTGGACGTACTTCTGCTAACTTTAATTCTCTTCTTATAAAATCATAAAGACTACCATCTAATAGCTCTAATCCACGTCTAGAGTCTTTGGTTAAATGAGCTGTATATCTTTCATTATACTTTGTGTGAACAAAGAAAGTATCTTCTCTGTTGTTAAAAAAATCTTTAATTCTGTTCTTATTATTTGAAATAAAGACACCTGAATTAGATTGATTAAAACCTGAATTTATTCCTCTTGTATTCCAAAGTGAATCATTTTCCAGCAGTATGTCAAAACAAATTTTATCTTCATACATATATCTTTTTGAATTTTTTATTTTTAATAGAATTTTTTGATGTTCTTTTCTATTCGCCTTTTGAATAAAATTTTGTTCTTCTTTTCTATTATTATTTAAACTTTTTACATGTTTGCTATATAATAAATCTTCATATTCCATATTTACTAATGGAACGTATCGTTCTATTTTTTCATCTAAACAATGCATATAATTTAAGTCATCAATACATTCATCCAATTTATATTCCACTTCAAACAAATTTTCAATATTTTTAAAGAATCCATTTTCCGAGAAATTTGCAGATCCTGAATAAACCACTTTTTCGTTTTCTTTTAAAAACTCATAAATTTTCATATGATTAAAAGGATGATTTACAAGATAGTAAACGTTAATATTCTTATTACTATCAGACAAAGCTCGATATTTATCATGATTGTAGTGAGAGATTCCATCTAACGCCATTCCAATATAGAGATTAATTTTTAGATGTGAATTCATACTCAATACTTTTTCAAGAAAGTTTGCTGATGCATAACCACTAATAATATTCAGTTCTTGAGTATCGAAGATGTTTTTTTCAATAATTTCTTCAAACAAGTTATTCTGTATCATTAATTTCAGCATGGACACTTTCAAAAAGATTTTCAACGTATACTTCAATTCCACCCTCAATTAGTTCTGGTGAAATAGTCAGTAGTCTTGCAGTATTCAACTTTAATACTTGCCTGAATATATTTCGGGTTGGATCAGAAACATCTCCATACTGTCTCATTAATTCTCTATAGAGTTCTATATGATAACCGATACCTGGTCTCTCTACTAACTGCAAAATAGTATCTGTAGAATTTCCACTTAAGATTTTAAGTGTTGATTCTTCATCACCTTGCCAAGATAATGCAATATACCACCAAATTGTTTTCAACCAGATACGTCTTGAAATCTTGTAAAAGTGATCTTCGTTCATACCCCATCTTGAATGTACAACATCAGGTATCACATGTAATGAAAGATATCTCCACACATCATCGTTAGTAGCAACTCTATTAGTAAATCCAATGTCTTCATTAAGGATTTGATATAGCTTAAGTCCAAATGTAAAATCAAATTTATAGTCCAATTTATTCGCAACGTCGAAGAAATGTCTATCAAAAACTTCATCTCTAGCTTCAATCAACTTTCTTCTCAGCTCTTCGTAATCATTAGATAATTTAATTGGAATTATTTCATTTGATTTAACTTCTAATAAATCAAAATCCTTCTTCGCCTGATTTAAACTGTAATTAACAGTTTCCCATATTATCATCGCTCATCACCACCAGCTCTAGAGTTTAACTTTCTCAATATGGATTCAGTAATCGAGAATGTATCAGCAGTATTTACTTCGAAAGTCTTTACCCAATAACTTACAACACTATATATACTGTCGTGACTGTTATCAACTTCACCATTTATTTCATATTTTTCGACATTAACAACTTCATTTATAATCATAGCCATTGATTGTCCAATAATATCAGTCATATAGTAACGACTAAGATTTGTCTTTTCTTCTTTTAGAAATCTAAACATTGGATGCACCGTATTAAGTGAAAGATTCACAAAATTAATATTAAACGGTTCGTAAGCCGCATCTGTCCAGTTTTTATTAACTTTCCATAACGGACCATTCTTTTCCTCAAACTCAGTAATCGGGAATACAGAACCCTCTCCATCAAAAATAAATAAATATGAAAACAGATTATCTACTGTAACTGACATGCCTTGATGTTGTGCATGTAAAGGGAATTTTTCTTTTAATTCTTTAACATAAATATAAAAATCCAAATTTAAGCTTCCTCTTAATTCTTCTTTTTTAAATTGATGTTTAAAATGAAGTCGCACACTGTTCTCAGAATACTCAATCTTGTCAAAGCTTATAGTCTTTTGAAAAAAAGAAGTCTTGGAATGTAAATGTGCAGCCATTGCGAGCGTATTGTTTTTTTGCGTAACACCATCTTCTCCAAATAGAACTGCAGGATTTTTAATATCAAAGCTAATTTCAATACTCAAACCGTGTTCAGATGGTGTCCACTTTTCATCGAATTCATTAATCGTGATAATGTTAGATTCACATTTTTCTAAATCAATTATCTCTCTTTTGTCACTGACAAAATAATATAATTCCGGCATAGATACCGTGATACCAGCTTTTTCTTTTAAATTATCATTAATCTTTCTATAAAGTGAAATCTGATTACTCATAGCCATTAATTCATTTCCTCACTTTGCTTTGTATTTCTTATTGCAATAGAAGGAATGTAAATATTATCAAATGATTTAATAATTGCTCTTCCTTGTACGTTCATATCATGTTCAATTTCATTCTTAATATTAAAGCTATATTTAAATTGTTCTATATCCAATTGATTAGCTTCTTCTATCTCTATGATTTCAAACTGAAAAGGGAACTTAATATCGTCTCCCATCGCTTTGCTCCAACTTAGTGAATCCATTCTCTGATCCTGTGTTAATACTTGTAAAAAAACTGTAGATTTAACATTTTTCTTCAAATGTAATTCAAAGTCTATTTCAACTTCATTTGTAGATATAGGATTTGAATTTATAACACTTATATCAACTTTTCTATTTTTTGGTTTTTCACCTTTTTCTACTGCTGGTTGTGGTGGTGTACCTATTTTCCCATAATTCTTAGGTGGCAACAGACTTCCAAACTTTCTTGCTAATCCTGATGTCATTGTTCTTCCTAAATTTGAATCTACTTCTTGATACGCATTTTCAATAATACCTTTAGAGATTTTTTTCATTCGGTTTATAATGCCAACTTTATCAGCGTCAGTCCAATTCGCATGGTCTGCATTCTCGGTTGCTCTCAAATATGACTCAATATCTTTGTATCCCATTTTTTTATATTTCTCATTCAATTCAGCTTGAGAATTCGGAACAAAAAAGGCTAATAGCATATGATTTTCCTTCTGAATAGGGGCCGCTGGAAGCCACTCAGAACCTGTTGAATACTCAACAATCATACCAGGCTTTCTGCAATAAGCCATTACCTTTGCATTATGATTTTCATTATTTACATGCTTTAAATTTAAATAATTTAACCCTTTATCTCTATTATAAGGTGGTAATGATTCTAACATGTGCTCATCAACTTCTATAAACGATACATATCCTACACTTTGCCCACTATCCAATAATGGCGAACGTGGAAATACGACTTTTTCCGTAATTATACCTTCTCTAATACTCTCTCCTTTTAAGCTAGAAGAATATAAATCCTGAAAATATTTGAAAATTGGCTCAAAGCCTAATTGGTTTACTTCAATATTATTTACGAAACATGAAAGGTAAGATGCATTGAACTCTTTTGCATATGTTTTGTTATTTAATCTTGGTGAATACCATCTTTTTACTGCGAGCTTCAAATCATCTTCTATACTTTCAATAAAGTTTGATGTATTATCGTAACTATTTTTTAAAAAAGGAATAATAATTGTTGTACCAGTTTCATCTTCTTTATAACGGTCTAGGTTCAATGTTGAAAGAAGCTTCTCAATTTGATCACTATCAGTTATCGGAAGTAATCTTTCTTCATCTTCCCCATATGTTCCCCACCAGGCAATCCCTCGGTCACTTTCCTTTAGAAGTTGATTACCTTTTTTAGGACTTTCAATTAATGATGCTACCAACCTTTCTTCATAGTTACCGTTAATCTTAATTCTTGTATAGTATATAACGAGTCCAGTACCCATTCTGAAATAGGAAGTTTTACCTAACCCCCAACTGCCTCCTGCTCCTTCTTTTTGCTGATTTTTCCCAATTCCAAATACCAGCTTATGAAAGTTGCTAGAATCTAATTCTTTTGCATCATTTGATAAATAGTCACCTGTTAACCCATATGTATACTTATCTTTAATTGCCAGTACATACTCTTCATTATCAAATCTATTATTAAGTTCATCAGTGATTTTCTCAAAGTACGGTGATAGTTCTTTTGTTTTAAAGCTTTTTACAATATAGTCAACTTCAGTTTTTTCTTCGTTATCTTTTGTAGCATCCAGGCTGTTCTGTAATGATTCTCTTACAAGTAAATCAATCATCGGCATACTGTTATTTTGCAATGATCTTAATATTGCATCGCCGTCTTGTGACATACTTTGAGGATCATTTGGTGCAATTTTAATCTTCATCATCAAAAAACTCCTCATCATCAAATTCTTCTACTTTTAAATTAGCTTGTATAGTCTTTGCAGTATTTTTATTCCTAGTTCTACCAGGGATAGATATATTAATACCAATGATATCCTCAGGGAAGTTTAAATTAACCCTATTGCCATTCGAACCTTTGTATTCCGTTTGACCTTTATCAATTTTGTATATAATTAATTGTGGTGTTTCACCCAAGCCATTTGCTTCTCTAATGATATTTATCTTCTTACTTTCTATACTCTTCAATTCTTCAGCAGATAAATCTTCCACATCTATTAATAAATCTTTTGGTGCACGTAAAACACCTATATTCGCAATTTTTTCGGTGCTTCTCTTTTCGTATTTCGTACGAACTACACTTTTCGGTGACATTCCATGAATATTCCAATTTTCATCTAATGGTTCATTCTTGATATCGCCAATCGATGACAGGATTACATTCCATCCTTCAAATACAGTTTCATTTTTTTCAAGCCATTCAATCAGAGATGGAATACTAGACATTTTTATATCATCTTTATAAACATTAAATCTATTTAAATAGTCAACCACTGCCTGATTATTCACATTTCTCCAAATCAATCTGTTTTTATCTTTAATCTCAGGCATTTCTAAACTATTCAGGAAGTTGCTTGTTAATGACAAGTTACTTAATAATTTTTCCAAATCATTCTCAAAGTATATAGTTTGAGCACTGTAACCCTTAAAATCAAATTCTACAGTCGTAGCAGACTGCATTTTATTGTTAGAAGTTATCTTTATTAAATTATAATCTGGAGAATTTTTTATTTTTGGAGCTATCGCACTCGGACTAAAACCCTTCGTTGCATATTCAGAAATTACATCTTTCAGTTCTTCATTCATTTGAGACAAAAACTGAAATCTTTCTATAGCAACATCTTCTAACCATACTCTTGGAAAGACTTCATATTTCTTTCTATAACCAAACCAACGTCCCATCTGCATTAAAGTATCAGCTTGTTTTGTTGTTCTTAAGAAGAATGTTGAAACTAAACCTTCAATTGTTAGACCTCGAGACAAAGTATTTCCACCAATTACGATAAATGCCGGAGCAACACTTTCTTCTTTAGTCGGATAAATTAAACGAACATTTTTTCCATCTGAGGTACTACTGCTATTATCAATTGCTAAATGTATACCTTTAGTAAATTTAGGAAGACCCGATTCATCTATCTGAACATGATTAATAAAATCGTTATCTGTCTGTTCTAAAATCAAAAATTCAAGGTGACTCAATACAGTTGACCACTTTGGATATTCTGGAACAGATACTTGACTTGAATATAAAGGCATACCTTGAAGAAAGGTATCACGATTGAATTCATTTTTTTCAGTTTCATATTGATGCTTCAATATTTTTTCATAACTTTTAAAATTATTTCTTATGTCTATTAAATAATTTTCAATAAATTT
The DNA here is from genome assembly GCF_038095555.1 of Macrococcus psychrotolerans. Lineage (NCBI taxonomy): Bacteria > Bacillati > Bacillota > Bacilli > Caryophanales > Staphylococcaceae > Macrococcus > Macrococcus psychrotolerans. Next base: position 1,536,537 of record NZ_CP124591.1, read on the forward strand.
TGATAATATTTCGTGGTGTACTACTCTAAAGCTTGTATGAATAAGCATTGAAATCGGCTTTTTATATTTTCTAGAACGCATTGCCGCTACACATAACAGAAACCAATTGAGCGCGTCCTTTAGACTATCCGGTAACTCAAATGATTCTCCATCATGAATTTGCTTAATGATTCCTATGTCAGCAGGTGATATTCTCCTCACAATCTCAACTGGTGGATTCATTTCTGGTTCCTCTGCTCCAAATATTTGTTTCGGTCCAATATAATCCTCAGATTCTTCCAGTAATATAATGAAATCCTTCGGATATAAAGACTTATTATCTACTTCATTCAGAACATTTGCATAAGGAGTTGCAGTGTAAGATATATAATTCATCCCACCAAATGCGTCATCATTAACTAAATCTTTTATTAGTTTATTGATAGTTGTTGGATTCTCATCTTCAATTTTATTAGTATTCACACTAGCCTGATCTGCTTCATCATCAATGATAAGTATTTTAAGTTGCTTCGCCTTATTCTTATCCTGCTTAATCCATTTTATAAGTTTTTCAAGTCTCGTTTTATTTTTTAAAGTAACGGTCATATAACGATCATATTTATCAGGTCCCAGGTCAAACTTTGAAATATCATGGTTAACGATACCGTCTCTCACATTTGGATTATTGATTACATTCCATTTAAACTTACTGTTACCCGCAGTTTGTAAATCGTTAAAAAGACGATCCGTAGTCTGCTTTCTTAAATTTTCAATAACACCAGATAAAACAATAAAAAAGTTAAAACCATTATCCGCTGCCATAGCAATCAATCCTGCCATATTTGCAGTCTTACCTGATTGAACATTACCGACAACCAATCCTTTGACAGGACCAGTTTCTTCAGTTGTCATCGATAAATTTTTCAGAATTTCAAAACTTGAATTCTGGATATTGTATATAGATTTTTCAGAAAGATTTTTCTTTTTCAATTTTTCTTTATATTGTTGCCAACAAGAAAAAGTCTCAGTTGAGATAATAGCATTGTTCTTAACATTACTCCCTAGTTTTACAACTTCATGCTCTGCATATCTTTCACTAATCTCATCAATAATTTCATACCAATTATCTATCGTAAATTTTTCATTTCTTAATCCACAAAATCTTTTTATTTGCTTCAGTGATTCTTCTGGCGACTCATCTTCTTCTTCATAAATATAATCTTTTATTTGCGCCCAGGAATAATCTTCATTTAAATATAAGTCTTCGATAAACGTTTTTAATCTTGCATATTTAATGTCATCAAATTTCACGTCTAAACATCCTATTCTAACAATATTTTTATACTATTTATTAATATTTTACCTTATATTATGATCATAGTTAATATCAAATCCGAGTTTATTATCTGTATTTAACACTTAATGATATAATTTTGAAAATATTCTTTATTTTATATACAATTATTATAAACTATTCACAAAGGGGTGCTACTATGAATTTACAATCTGCTCTACCATCTGAAATTCGCGCTTTGATTCGCGACAACAAACTCATCCAGCATACGTCTGGCATGGCTAAGGGGTACATCCAGGCGAATGTTGTGATATTGCCTGAACGTTATGCTTATGATTTCCTTAAGTTCTGTTACCGTAATCCAAAGTCTTGTCCTTTACTAGATATTACTGAGGTTGGGGAATTTTCTTTTCCGAAGTATGGTCCTGATGCGGATATTCGCACTGATGTGGGTGAATACTATGTCTATCGTGATGGCGTGCATGTTGAGACGCGTCATGATATTAAGGATCTATATCGTGAGGATATGGTAGCTTTCATTATTGGCTGTAGCTTTACATTTGAGCATGCGTTGCTGGATGCTGATATTCCTGTGCGTCATATAGAGGAAGGTCATAATGTGCCGATGTATATTACGAATATTCCTACTGAACAAAGTGGTGTCTTCCACGGACCTACAACAGTGAGCATGCGTCCGATGACAATGGCTCAGGCGATTCGAGCGACTGAGATTACAACGCATTTCAAAGGTGCACATGGTGCTCCGCTTCATATCGGCGATCCTGCTGCAATCGGCATCAAAGATATTAGTAACCCTGACTTCGGGGAAGCTGTAGAGATACGCGACGGCGAGGTTCCTGTATTCTGGGGATGCGGCGTAACACCTCAGTCAGTGTGTCTGAATGTTAAGCCTGAACTGATGATTACTCATGCGCCAGGATACATGTTTATCACCGATATTAAAGAAAGTGAATTGCTGTATTAAAATAAGCAAAACCCATCACTTATTGTGGTGGGTTTTGCTTTGCTTCAAGATATGCAATTCTTTCTTCTAATTCTTTAATTTTTATATTTTGCTGTAGTATCATGTTTTTATTTGGTAGATTTCTAATATATTTTTTTATGAGATACACAACTGTTATATAAATCCACAACATTAATAATACAAATGCAATGAACATTATCCAATCCATATATTCAACTCCTAATATTTTGCTTATTATCAGTTAATGATATAAGAGTGTTTGCGTAATATCTATCTCGAAATTGGTGCCGTGACAAATTCACGCTCATTTTCCGCCTCGAAATTGGCACCATGCCAATTTCGCTCCCCTATCATATGCCACGATAGAGCTTAATCAGCGATTCGACATCCTCAAAGTGATTCTCAGATTGATGGACGATCAGCCCATCTCTCAGAACATACAGTTCATCTGCGATTGCCTGCGCAAAATCGAGTTGATGTGTCGTTATGAATAGCGTCTTCCCTTGTGCCTTTTGCTCACGAATTATATCCTGCAGCTTGAATATCCATAATGGATCTAAACCATTTGTCGGTTCATCCATAATGATAAATGATGCGTCTCCAATTAAGATTTGTGCGAGGTTGAGGCGTTGTCGCATGCCTTTAGATAATGATTTAACAAATTGTTCTCGATTATCATCTAGTCCAACTTGTGCTAATACATCATTTGATGTGCTGCCTTTAATTCTTTGAAGCATCTTAATGATTTCGCTGATTTTCAAGTATGGGGGAAACTGCAGGTCATCAGGCATATAGTTGATTTGTTCTGGTACTTGAAATGTGCCTGTCTTCGCTTTTAGTTCACCAAGCATGAGTTTGATGAGTGTACTCTTTCCGGCACCATTCTCTCCTATCATCACATGCACTTTACCTGTGCCGAGGTGCATTGTGACTGGCCCGAATGTCTTCTGTTTATTATATTTGAATTGTAATTGCTGTACGTCTATCATTTACTTCTCCTCACCCTTAACATCGTAATATAGCTCAATACGAGCGGTACACCGATAAATAACATAATGTTGATATATAGGATGTAGTGACCAATGCCTTTCAGCCAGTTACTGTAATTGTAGAATCCTGGTCCAAGTAATGCGAGTTGCTCTGTCCAGTAATAGTACAGCATGCGGATAAGGTCGACTGGATTGAGATGAATATTTGCTACTAATGCTTGAAAGAGCATCTGTCGGTTCAATTGATCATTCAATGCAATGATTGTAAATGGGATGATGAGTAGCCACAGCGTCCAGAAACAGAGTGCAATACCAATTGCACTGAGTCGATTTCTTGAGATGATGCCAATCCATACTGCGATACTTGAGAATATGAGAATCATTATGAATGATAATAATATGAAGACAAATTCCATATGTACACCGATAATGATACCCATCACGATACTGATGGCGAGCATCATTGTATAGAGCAGTACGATAGTAATATAGTGGCCGAATATATAGGTTCTATAACGCATCGGATAAGTCTTCAGCAGCTTCAGCCATCCTGTTTCATTATGATGTGCTACGGTCATACTGCCGATAGATAGAATGAATAATGGGACGATCAGCAGTTCAATACTGAGCGCATAGTTCATCTGAAATAGATTGGAGTGTTCTGTCCCTGTTTGAAATAAGCTTGCGAGTATAAATGTAATGATATAGATGATTGCTGTGATATAGAACACCGGATTACGCAGACTTTGTTTCAGTTCCATCCAGATCATGCGTGAATGCCCCACTTAAATGATTTCAGATCATTGAATTGCAGCTGTTTGCTATTTTTATACTTTTTCATAAAGGTATCTCTATTCGCTTCTGTTTCAAATGCTGCTACACCATAGTTCATCGGAGTCCAGATGTCTTTGTTGTAAATGTAGAATGCTTTCGTTGCGTCTATCCATTTATCTTTCTTGTAGTCTTTCACATACATCATACCGATATCGTCTTTATTCTCTTTATTATAATGTTCCATCATACAGCCGATATCATCAAAGATCAGATGATCTTCGTTGTTGTAGATCATCTGCGCTGCCTGCTCCGGATGATCGATCATCATATTGCATACGACACATTTATCTGTCTTCTGATTGATGTCACGTGGACTTAAGTCAGGTTTGCCACAACCTGCGAGCAGAATTGCTGTAATCAATAATGTAATGATATATTTCATCGTATCCTCCTTAATGTTAATAGAATGATTGCTAAGCTGCATAATAGAATGGGGAGCCAAATGTTAAGTTGTATATTGCGAGATAGCATTTGTGGACTTGTATCCTGATAGCCGGATTCTAACGTAATACTCTTATCTTCTATCCATTGCAGCAGAATGTGAAGCGGGCCATTCTGAAAGAAATTTAATGTTGTATCCTTCACCATCGCCTCCCCTAATAAGTTGCTGAAACGCTTTGGTGTATCTCCTATGCCATCACCATCCAGATCCATTATAGATGGGTCGTCATACATATTATTGCGGAACTGATGCTGCTGTTCATCGATATTCGCAATCGATATATTATTGCCGAAACGATTGTCCTGTATCGGGATATCCGACTGATAAATTTCGATACTATTGAGATTACGTTCGAAATCATTTTTAGTAATATGACCCTTTGTCATCTCTTGTACGCTCAGAGCCGTACTGTTTTGAATGAACTGATTGTTCTTTACGTGTATATCCGTACTCTTATAGAGCGTCATCCCTGTTGCGTTCAATACTTGCTGATCCGCAATCTTATTATGTGTAATCTTAATGTTGTCAGATACCATCAGCATAATACCTGTAACGTTATTGCGTACGACACTGCGCTCTAGTTCACCATTTTCTACATACATGAAATGGATGCCATATCGATTATTTCTAGAAGATATATTGCGCATATTAACGCGTTCAACATGTTCAAGGTAGACGCCGTCCTTTGTATGAGAGATATCTATATTATCCAGTTTTATTTGTGATGAATTCTCAATATGAATCCCATTTGCTTTTCCATTGCCGATTATCTTAATATTTTTTAGTATAACGTCGCGGCTATTCGAAATGGTGATCGGTGGTGCTGAACCAGAATAGCGTATCGTTATATTTTCAATCGTCGTATGATCTTTAGTAATATGAATCGGTTCCGTCACAGCTTTCTCGCTATGTGCGTTCGCATGTGCATCGACATGACACAGAATAATCGCAAGAAAGAGACAAATAAAGATTATCTGTCCCTTCGTTGTTCTATTCACTGTGATGTTCATGACTTTCGTGACTTTCATTCATATCTTTCATCTTTTTGTGCTTCTCCATAAAGCGCATCATTGCTTTCTGATCAACAGCAGCAAGCTGCTCTACTTCAGTATGATGCTCATGTGCAAATGCCTGTGCATCCTTATCTTCTTTAAAGCTCGCGATACCCACATTCATCGGTGTCTTAATCTCACCTTTAACAAACTTCGCATCGCTGACATTGATCCATTCTGATGTCTTGTGGTCACGTACAAACTTCGCTTTCATCTTCTTGTCCGACTTACGCTCATAGTTTAAGAGACAGAACAGGTCATCGAAGAAATAGTTCTTACCATCTTCTCCTATCGCTTGTGCTGAATATTTACCCATAGCATCAGACTTTTGATAGACTTTCATATCACACGCAGCACATTTTGTATCTTCTTTCGGCTCTTTTAAAGAATAGCCGTCTACTTTAGTCGTCTGCTGGTCCGCTTTAATCTGCTCAGTCTTAGCCGCCGTCTTCTCTTTCGTCTGTTCCGATTGTTTCGTTTCTGCATTACCACACGCCGCAAGTAGTAATGATGTTGCAAGTAGCACTGTTGTCTTTTTCATCTGTATTCCCCCTAATCAATAATTACAATGATAATTTTATAGGAAGGGAGATGCCTTATTTGTATATAAATGTGAATAAATCATGATGAAAGTAAGTCAAAATTTTAAAAATTAAAATCATCGCGTGTAAATTCATGATTTGTCTATGGACATTTGTAAAACTTAGAACAACACTAGGAATTAATGGAAGATCGGTTGAAATTGTTTTCTATCTTGAAATTAGCGTCGTGCCAAATTCACACCTTAATTCCTTACCAAAAAAACACCCCACATGTGTGAGGTGTCACAATTATACTGTCCAAGACATTGGATTCTTATTCTTATTCAAACTTTTAATATTACTCGTCGGTAAGTTTTCTCTTTTAACGACTTTCGGTGTCATGCCTGCGTTAATTCGATTATATAACTTCGGGTCCATATGGTTTGTTCTGAAACTCTTGAATACTCTCGATGTCACTCGTGAGCATTCCGGACATTCATCCTCTTTTAAGTTACTGTTCATTGATTTCCACGTATCATATTGTCCGCATCTTTGGACACTCAAATGTATACTTCGGCATTATTCATCAATCTTTGGAATAATATTATTTGTAAAGATTTCCTTAGGTAGAGATAACGTACAGCATGCATTTGGAATATCTACTATGCCACCAATATTCCCTTGTACAGGTGCTGACCCGAGTAACATATATGCTTGTTCTCCTGTATAGCCGCATGTCTTCAAGAATTCAATCGCATTTAAGCAGGCATTACGGTATGCAGTGTTGGCATCAAGGTAAAGCTGGTCTCCAGAGAATTCATTAACAGAGATCCCTTCGAATACGAGATATTCATTATAATGCGGCATTACTGGCCCTGGTTGGAATGCCGGGTTCTTCTTAATCTTATATTTCTCCATGCCACCTTTAATCACATGGACTTTAAGTTCAATCCATCCAGGAATTTCAATTCCTCCACAGAATGTAATCTCTCCATCACCTTGTGAGAAATGTAGATCTCCTACTGATAGCTTAGCCCCATCAACGAATACTGGGAAATAGACGCGTGAACCTTTTGATAAGTTCTTAATATCACAGTTCCCACCGTTTTCACGAGGCGGCACTGTTCTCGCACCTTCTTTTGCTACGCGATCGAAGTCCGCTCCTTTAAGTGTTCCGAGCACACATGAATCTGGATCTGGCAGCTCTGCAAGCGCTGGTACACGATTCGGGTTAGTGTCTACTAATGCTTTTTCACGGCGATTCCATTCATCTAGCATCTCCTGACTTGGTGCAACACCCATTAATCCTGGATGTATAATTCCTGCGAACTTAACGTTCGGTACGTGACGACTCGTTGCATAGATACCTTCAAAATCCCAGATAGACTTTGCAGCTTTCGGATAGTGTTCGACTAAGAAGCTTCCCCCATTTTCTTTCGCGAATATTCCATTGAATCCCCACTCATGTGCACTGAATGTTCCAATGTCCAGGATATCTACGACAAGTAAGTCGCCAGGCTCCACCCCATTGACATGAACAGGTCCACTCAATACATGGACACGCTTTAAGTTTACCTTTTCGATATCAGATGGATCATCGTTATTGCTTATCTGTCCATCTGTCCAGTCCAGACATTCCATCTTGAAGACCTCACCAGGCTCTACCGAGAATGCTGCCGGAATATCAGGATGCCATCTGTTATGCCCCGGATGTTTTTGCTCATGCATCTTCTTCTTCAAGTCAATTTCAAAAACCTTTTTCGCCATACAAAATCCCCCTTAATTTTTAAAATTACACTTTTAGTTTACTTTAGTTTTCAGAATATTTCAAATTTAATAAAGAGTTTTTGAAATTAGCGCCGTTCACAGCTAATCCCTAGTCATACGAACAATTTTCTAGATTTGTATAGACATTCATCTATATAGATGTTAATCTATGTTTGTATTAAATCAAGGAGGTTTATTATGACTTATAAAGCTTTAGCAGCAACACTGAAAGTATTGTCTGACGCGAGTCGTCTTGAAATATTGGATATACTTTCTTGTGGTGAACGTTGTGCTTGTGATCTACTCGAACACTTCCAGTTTTCACAACCCACACTCAGCCATCATATGAAAACACTCGTGGATCAAGGTTTCGTAACGACATTTAAAGATGGTAACAAACGCATGTATCAGCTGAACCACGATAAGCTGAAGGATATTAACGATCACTTATCTTCACTGAGTGTATCGCAAGAAGCATGTATTTGTAACACGATGAAAAGAGGTGCGTGCCAGTGATGACAGCAGTCGCAATTGCTATATTTCTTATTACGTTAGTCTTTATTATCTGGCAGCCGAAAGGTCTAGACATCGGTATTACAGCAGTTGTCGGTGCGATTATTGCAATTATTACAGGTGTCGTCAGTTTCTCTGACGTACTTGAGGTCACAGGAATCGTGTGGAATGCTACGCTTACGTTTATCGCAGTGATCATCATCTCGCTTATATTAGATGAGATTGGTTTCTTTGAATGGGCAGCCATCCATATGGTCCGCGCCTCACACGGTAATGGTTTCAAGATGTTCGTCTATATTATGCTGCTTGGTGCTATTGTTGCTGCATTCTTTGCTAATGATGGTGCGGCACTGATATTAACACCGATTGTTCTGGCCATGGTGAGACGTCTCGGGTTCAATCAGAAGGTTATCTTCCCGTTTATTATTGCGAGTGGTTTTATCGCAGATACGACATCACTGCCTTTAATCGTCAGCAATCTCGTGAATATCGTCTCTGCGGATTACTTTAACATCGGATTTGTTGAATATGTCAGCCGTATGATTATTCCGAATCTCTTCTCGCTTGTTGCAAGCATCGTTGTTCTGTGGTTATATTTCAGGCAATCGATACCACGTACATTTAATACGGATAATATTGGGACACCTGAAAGTGCGATCAAAGATATGAAACTCTTCAAGATGTCATGGATCGTGCTATTTATTCTCTTCATCGGTTACTTAAGCAGTGAATTTATCAATATCCCTGTTTCACTGATTGCAGGAGTCATTACAATTATCTTTATTGTATTAGCAAGCAAATCCCCTGCTGTTGACACGAGACAAGTTATTAAAGGGGCACCGTGGAACATCGTCTTCTTCTCTATCGGGATGTATCTCGTCGTCTTCGGTCTTAAGAACGTCGGTATCACGACCGTGCTAGCAGATGTGCTTTCTACGATTTCTACATATGGCTTGTTCAGCAGCATCATGGGTATGGGCTTTATCGCTGCATTCCTATCATCTGTGATGAACAATATGCCCACTGTGTTAATTGATGCCATTGCAATTGGTCAGTCCGATGCAACTGGATTATTAAAGGAAGGTATGATCTATGCGAACATTATCGGTTCAGATCTAGGTCCTAAGATTACACCGATTGGCTCACTTGCCACACTGTTATGGCTACATGTACTCTCACAAAAAGGTGTGAAGATTTCATGGGGAACATATTTTAAAACAGGGATTGTCATCACGATTCCAGTTTTATTCGTTACATTGTTCGGACTTTATTTAACATTAATATTATTTTAAAGATTTGAGGGATTTTTATGGAGAAGAAGACACTTTATTTTATTTGTACAGGAAACTCCTGTCGCAGTCAGATGGCTGAAGGATGGGGAAAGCACATTCTAGGAGATACATGGAACGTTTATTCAGCAGGAATTGAAACACATGGTGTGAATCCTAAAGCCATTGAAGCAATGAAAGAGGTGGGAATTGATATCTCTCATCATACATCAGACTTGATCGATCAGGATATTCTAAACAACTCAGACCTCGTCGTTACTTTATGTAGTGATGCGGATAATAATTGTCCAGTTCTGCCACCGAATGTAAAGAAAGAACACTGGGGATTTGATGACCCTGCTGGTAAAGCATGGTCAGAATTCCAACGTGTCAGAGATGAGATTGGTCACGCAATCGAACAATTTAAATTAAGATAGCAAAATGACTGTGCTTGTTACAAGCACAGTCATTTTATATCTAAACTTCCCTTGCAAAATGTTTATAGAAAATTATATTTAATATATAGAATTCAATAGATAAAAATGAATCTATTGAATTCTTTTTTCTATCAACTTTAGTGATTTAATCATTATAAAAACACAAGTAGCAAAATCAACTACTTGTGTTCATATCTATATTATCCAAAATATTCAGCCATGCTTTGGATTGAGAAAAGTCCTGCGAATATCGTTACGATGACTGCAAATACACCGAGCCAGAATATCCATTTCGGATGTTCATAGTCCCCAACAATCGATTTCTTTCTTGATGCAATGAGTATCGCTGTCAGTGACACCGGTAAGATGAGTCCATTGAACGCACCTGCAAGTACCAGTAGCTCAACAGGTTTCCCTACAAATGAAAATATTGTTGTAGATATCACGATAAATAATATGACGACGATATTGTTATGCTTTAGAAACCATGGGTGGAATCCTTTTAAGAATGATGCACTTGTATACGCTGCTCCGATTACAGAAGACATTGCAGCCGCTAGTAACACTAATCCAAATATGCGTGGGCCAATATCACCAAGCGCATGATAGAATACCGATGCTGGTGGATTATCCGGATTCAATTTAACCCCTGTGGATACTACGCCTAACACAGCTAGAAATAGTAACATACGCATCACACCTGTTGTCACAATACCCGTGTTTGCTGCTTTTGTGATAAACGGTAGGTTCTCTTTTCCTGTCATTCCAGCATGAATCAATCTATGCGCTCCTGCAAATGTTATATATCCACCGACTGTACCACCTACGATTGTAATGATCGGCATCACAAGTGCAAATGGATTATCAGGCAAGACCATTTTTGTTGCTGCTTCAGCATATGGTGGATTCACTTTAAACATAACGAAGGCAACAATCAATATCATAGAAATCCCTAATACTTGTGTCACAATATCCATTGCTTTTTGTGCATGTCGACTAGAGAATACAAGAATTGCTACAATCCCTGTAATGATCGCGCCAACCTTCACATCCATGCCAAGTAAGGCATTAAACCCGAGTCCTGCACCTGCGACATTTCCGATATTAAATGCAAGACCACCAAGAACAATGAGTATTGAAATTACAGTTCCGAGTCCTGGCATTACTTCATTGGCAATCACCTGTCCTCGTTTTCCGGTTACCGTCAGTACACGCCATACATTTAACTGTGCACCAATATCAATGATGATACTTACTAAAATCGCAAACGCAAAGCTTGCTAAATATTTTTCTGTAAATATTGTGGTTTGTGTTAAGAAAGCAGGCCCAATCGCTGAAGTTGCCATCAGGAAAATTGCGCCTAATAGTAATCTTCTTTGAGCTGCTGTCATTTTTTGCTTTTTTCTTTTTTCCATGGTCATCTCCTTTAATTTCGAAATAATAAGTCTTAGATTTGAGATTATACATGTATATTTTTTTCGCCACAACAGTCTGAGTCAACAAAATTATATTCTTGTAAGTTTATAGTTGTTATGTTATTTTCTTAGGTTAGTCTATTTTTTGAATTTGTACCCTACAAGATTGGTATAGCGTCCATTTCGTACGACAAAAAAACACCTCACTGATGTGAGGTGTAAGTATTAGCTATTCCATAGATCAATCAATGCCTGGATTGAGAAGAACCCAGCGCCGATTGTTGCAAGTACTGCAATTACACCGAGGACAAGTAGCCACGTTGGATGTTTGTAATCACCAACGATACGTTTATTTTTAGATGCAATCAAGATTGCTGATAATGTAATCGGTAAGATTAGTCCATTGAATGCGCCTGCTAAGATTAATAATTTAACAGGTTTACCGATTGTTACAAATACGATTGTCGAGAATACGATAAAGATAATGATTACAATATTGTTATATTTCGAGAATACCGGATGAAATCCTTTCAAGAATGATGCACTCGTATAAGCAGCACCAATTACCGATGTTAATGCGGCTGCTAATAATACTAATCCGAATATACGTGGTCCAATTGGTCCTAATGCATGCTGGAATGCTGATGCCAGTGGGTTATCAGGGTTTAATGATACACCTGTTGCCACTACACCTAATACTGCTAAGAATAAGAAGAAACGCATCACACCTGTTGTAATAATCCCTAAGTTTGCTGCACGTGATACGAATGGTAAGTTCTTCTGTCCCACCATGCCATCATCAATCAGGCGATGGGCACCGGCGAATGTAATATATCCTCCTACTGTTCCACCAACGATTGTAATGATCGGCATAATAAGTGCTGCTGGATTATCCGGCATCACCATCTTTGTCACTGCTTCTCCATATGGCGGTTGTGTCTTAATCATTACGAATGCTACTGTCAGTAACATGAGTACACCCAGAATTTGAGTGATGACGTCCATGATTTTAGCGCCACTCTTACTTGAGAAGATGATAATTGCAAGGATTGCCGTAATCACTGCACCGAGACGTACATCAATGCCAAATAAAGCATTGAACCCAAGACCTGCTCCAGCGACATTCCCGATGTTGAACGCAAGTCCACCCATCACAATCAAGATTGCAATGAAACTTCCGAGTCCTTTAAATACTTCGTTTGCAATATCCTGGCCACGTTTCCCTGTCACAGTTAAGACGCGCCAAATGTTAAGCTGCGCACCGATGTCAATGACAATACTGATCAAGATGGCAAAGGCAAAGCTTGCAAGATGCTTTTCAGTAAATACAGTTGTCTGCGTTAAGAATGCCGGCCCGATTGCTGATGTTGCCATCAGGAAGATTGCACCGAAGAGCAGACGCTTCTGTGCTGCTGTCATTTTTTGTTTTTCCATAGTATTTCCCCTTTGATTATGTTATATGGTTTGAATCTTGATTCCTTCGGTCTGTAATGCTTCGATAATTGCCTTTACAAAGGCTAATGCTTCTGGTCCGTCACCATGCACACAAATAGAATCTGCTTTAAGGTCAATAAGTTTACCTGATACTGTTTTGACTTGTTTATCACGTACCATACGTAATACATGTGCCACCGCTTCAGATTGCTCATGAATCATCGCATTATCTTGTTTGCGTGAAACTAATGTCCCTTTATCTGTATAATTACGATCTGCGAATACTTCATTGATTGCAGTCATGTCTTTCTTTTCTGCTGCTTTAACGAGCGTACCACCTGAGATGCCCATGACCTTAAGTTCCGGGTTAAAGTTGTAGATGGCATTGACGATAGCATTTGCCAGTCCTTCATCACCACTTGTCGCATTATAGAGTGCACCATGGGGTTTAACATGGTTAATAGTAACACCATGTTTCTTACAGAATGCGTCGATGGCACCGAGTTGATAGGTGATTAAGTTTTCTACTTCATCATACGTCATATCTAGGTTACGTCGACCGAACCCTTGCAGGTCTGGATATCCTGGATGTGCACCGATACCTGTACCATGTGCTTTACAACGTTCTATCGTCTGATTTAATACATTAAAGTCACCTGCATGCATCCCACAAGCAATATTTGCTGAAGTAATCAACGGAATAATCGCTTCATCATTGCCTATCTTATAGTTACCGAAACTTTCGCCTAAATCCGCATTTAAGTCAATGAACATATTATCCCTCCAGGAAGTGATTTTTCTCTAAGAATTTAATATCAACTAAGTTTTCATGATATCTTGGATGCTGTACGATACGATACTGGTAATCTAAATTTGTCTCGAATCCCGCAATAACTGTTTCATCAAGTGCGGCAAGCATCTTCTTGATTGCGCGGTCACGTGTCTTATCGAATGTAATGAATTTACCGATCATCGAATCATAAAATGGAGATACCATACAGTCAGGATATAAGAATGTATCGATACGTACCCCTGGTCCTGCAGGAAGATGTAATGCAGTTACTTTCCCTGGACTCGGTCTAAAGCCATGATTCGGATCTTCGGCATTGATACGGCATTCCATACTAAAGCCCATGATTTGAATGTCTTCTTGTTTCAGATCAAATTCATCATATAATGCAATCTTGAGCTGTGCCTCAATGATATCAACGCCAGTGACCATTTCCGTTACGGTATGTTCTACTTGAACACGCGTATTCATCTCAAGGAAGTAGTATTCTTGTATTTCTTCTACATATAAGAATTCAAGCGTACCTGCGCCGCGATAGCTAATATTTTTCGCAGCGTTAACAGCATCTGTCGTCATGCGTACGCGTACTTCGTCCGGCACGATAACAGCAGGTGCTTCTTCAATTAGCTTCTGGTTGTTACGCTGAATCGAACAGTCACGATCATAGAGATGTACAGCATCTCCATGGCCGTCACCAATGACCTGAACTTCGATATGACGTGCTGTACGAATGAATTTCTCGATATATACACGGTCATCACCGAATGCTTTCTTTGCTTCGTTCTTTGCAGCATGGAATAAGTTATCGAAATCTTCTTCACGACTCACGATACGCATCCCTTTACCACCACCACCGGCAACCGCTTTAATCACAAGTGGCACTCCGATTTCACGCGCTTTTTCACGGGCTTCTTCGATCGTTGGAATGACATCTTTAGAACCTGGAATAACTGGGACACCTGCAACAATCATTGTCTTACGTGCCTCTGCTTTATCACCCATCTTGTCGATAGTCTCAGGCGTCGGTCCGATAAAGACGATGTCATGCTCAGCACAAAGGCGTGCAAACCTAGAGTTTTCCGCTAAGAATCCATATCCTGGATGGATGGCATCTGCATGTGTAATTTCTGCAGCGGCAATAATATTATTCATATTAAGATAACTTTCTGTTGAACTCGCAGGGCCTATACAAACTGCTTCATCTGCAAGTGCAACATGTAAGCTGTCAGCGTCGGTATTAGAATAAACTGCAACCGTCTTGATGCCGAGTTTCTTACATGATCTGATAATACGAATCGCGATTTCCCCGCGATTCGCGATAAGAACTTTCTTCAACGTATTTCCCCCTTACTTCTCTTTAATACGTACAAGTGGCTCGTCATATGCAACAGCAGTACCATTTTGTACGAAGATTTCTTCGATTGTACCGTCAACATCTGCAAAGACATCATTCATCACTTTCATTGCTTCAATAATACCGATGCGATCACCTTTTTCCACTTTATCTCCTACACGAATAAAAGGTTCCTTCGATGTTTCATCCTGCATATTATAGTATGTTCCGACAAGCTGAGATTTTTGTACATGATCGCCTGGCGTTTCTCGTTCAGCTTGAACTTGTGATTGTGGTACTCCTGCAACAGGTGCTTGTGGTACGTATTGTACTTCTTGCACCGCTTTTTCTACGTAATACTCATCTTTCCCTGACTTTACTTTAATGATCTTTAAATCATTGTCGTTCATCATATCGATTAACTGCTGTAACTTTTCTGAATTCATTTTACTCCGCCCTTTGTATTAATTTTTGGATTCTGCCACTCGTATGTCTTACATCATACGCATGTAGGCCAACTTCATTAATAATGCTCATCATTTTCTTCTTCTCTTCAATCGCTTCTTCAAGCGTTCCTTCTACAAGGCGTACTTCACTGCCAGGTGCTTTTTGTACAAGTGTCGGGATATCTGCAAAGTATACCGTCCCAATCTTCGCATAACCACCGACAGTCTGACGATCATTCAATAAAATAATCGGCTGCCCGTCAGATGCAACTTGTATGCTACCCAATTGGACAGGTTCTGAAATAATGTCATAGTTCGTCTTCACTTGAAGCGGTTCACCTTCTAGACGCATACCCATACGGTCAGATGTATTTGAAATTTCATAAGTGTTCAGCAATGTTTCATGAACATCTTTAAAACGTTTATACTGACGACCAGGTATAAAACGGATCGTACTCACCTTATCGATAAAATGTGTCGCTAAGCGCTGCGTCTTGCTATGCTCAGGCTTATTGAACTCGAGAATATCATCTTTACGTAATGTACGCCCTTCAACACCACCGATACCAATCTTAGTGTGTGTTGCATAACTATTATTCACCTTGTCCAGCTTAAAGCCATTCTTTACTGTTAAATACGTTCTATAGCCGTTCTTCACTGCTTTGAATGTTAAGATATCTCCGGCTTCAGCGTTATGTACAGCACGATTTTCTACAGGTGTATCATTAAGTTCCGCAAGCATATTACCTCCTGTAATCACAAATGCACATGCTTCTTCAAACTTAAATATCCCCCCTTGCATCGTCATCTCGATACTCATAAATTCATCATTGCCTAGGAGTAAATTACCAAGCATGACTGCACGATAATCCATTCCGCCAGAAGGACTAAGACCGATATTCTGATAGCCGAATCGACCGAGATCTTGAATGGTCGTGAACAACCCTGGATTAATAACCTGTAATCCCATCATTTCTCCTCCTTCACTTGTATCTCATACGTACCCGCTTCAACTTGACGCTTAATCTCGTCAAACTGTTCAAGCGTAATCGGTTCGTACTTAATATAATCACCCGCTTCATAATAAACGACAGGATTTCTATTTGGGTCATAGAGCTTCAGTGGTGTCTGCCCGATAATATTCCAGCCTCCTGGTGACTGAAGTGGATACATTCCTGTCTGATTCGCAGCGATACCGACAGAACCTGCTGGAATCGCTTTTCTAGGAGATGACCTACGCGGCGTCGCGATACGCTCATCCAGACCACCAAGATACGGGAACCCCGGCATAAATCCTAGCATATAGACTAAGTATTCATTTTCAGAATGAATCTGAATCACTTCTTCTGTCGTTAATTCATGTGCTGCTGCAAGTTCTTCTAGATCAAGCGCATACTTTTTGTCATAACATACAGGTATTACAAACGTACGCTTCTTTTCAGTATTACTGTCAGCTATCTTTAATTCTGAAATGTGCTTCTTTAGTTCATCATGTGTTGTTATATCATCATTAAAATATATTACTAAAGTATTATATGAATTGACCAGTTCAGTTATCCCTTCAATCTGTGCCTGTTCGATCGCTCGACTTAGAGCAATCACAGATGTGTTAATATCAGGTGCGATTTTTTCGTTAAATACGCAGCTAATACAATTTTCACTAACATCGAAAAATTTCATCATGTAACCCCTTTCTTTACAACATTAATATGTTACCATAATTTTCTGATTATTAGAAACTATTTTCTATCATTTAACGCGTTAAGGCGACTATATAGAGGCACAAGGGGAATGCGAATTTGGCACCATGCCAATTTCATACATCAATTCTCTCCCCTTTAAAACAAAAAACCCTCCCGACATAAATTCGGGAGAGCTCATATTACTTCAATCCAAATGTATTAAATTGTGTAACCTGGATACCATATTGTCCAAGCTTCTTATCGTACTTACTTGCGACGCGTTGGTTAGCGTCTGCATTATATACATTCAGTCCTCTGTTTCCTTTAATATATAATGCATAAGGTCGTACTAATGATTTCACTTCTGAATCTCCAGCTTTAACCAGTACTTGAACTGCATTCTGATATGTGCTGTCTACTTTTTTAATCTGTATCGTTACATCTCCATATTTGCTCAGTTCATTCATGTTTGCTGAATTTAAACTGACAGCGTGCAGCGATGTATTTAATACGATACTTTTATTCTTCTTCATCTGTGAAAGTTTAGCAAGCTGTGATTTAGTAAAGGTTACAGCTTTGTCACCTTCCACTGTTAATACTTTTTGCTTTCCGTTAACAAATTGATTGACTTCGCTGTCTGTTAACGTCTTAGCTTCATCAACTGGTGTCCCAGTGTTATCTTTGATGTCTTTGTGTCCTTCTGAGACCTCATTCGTATTCGTGTTCACCGTATACTTAAAGCTGGCTTTATTTCCTGCAACATCCTCAACGTTTAATGTGAGATGATATTCACCTTTATCGTTGATATCGATCGTTCCTTCACCACCATCAGATATTACGACTTCACCTGTTTTATTATTGCTTAGTTCATAGCTAGCTTTTAGAAATTCAGAAACATTATAGTTAATATCATAACTTGCAAGTGTTTCTTTAGCATTGATGTACAGGTCATCAAGTTTAAATGATAGCTTTCCATTATTTAAAGCTAATGATTTTATTTCTGCTGGTTTCGTCTTAACAAATAATGGATAGTCATCTGCTGTGGCATTTCCATTATCACTCGTCGTAATAGCATCTACTGCATATACACCGTCTGCAAGCTTCCCTTCAACGCGATTTGAGCCTTCAATATTGTACAGCTTACCATCCAGCACAACTTCTTTCTCTCCATCTAAACCAGGGAATAGATCAATACTTCCTACGTAACCGTCACCTGCTGGTCCACTCTTCTCATTCAGTAAATCATAATATTTTAACAGCGTTAAGTTTTGTTTATTATATACTTTCATGTGTACTGAAGAAGCGTCATTATTACCATCACCGTTTGGTGACATATGGTAGTTTGTCAGGGCAAATTTTTCAAAGCCTTTCTTCTTCACTTCAGATAAGTTCGCTGCAAATGGCAGAGCATAGGAACGATTGCCTTTAAAGTGAATATATCCTTGAATTTCGTCACCTTGAACAGGTGTGCCTGCTGGAATATTTAAGTTTACAGTAACCTTACCTGACTGGATTGATTGCACATCTGTAGTTACTGTTGCACCAGATTTTGAAGGTCGTGTTGTTTCAACTTCAATTGCATAGTTATCATCAGATGATAATTTCTGTACATCAATAGTCTTCGTAATTACTTGTGCTTTACTTGTCGGAACTTGGTTGCCAAATGCAATCGTTCCACGTGTATGTGTTTGTTTCACGCCATTTACTTCTGTTTCATGCGCCACTTTGAAAAGTGATGTTGCAGTTGCAGCTTCAAGTGGCTGAACTAGACCCGCACCTTGACTGAAGACGTCAAATTTAGATTTATCAAGATGTTTCGCTGTATTGCTCAGTGCACTCTTAATATCAAATGGTGTCCATTCTGGATGTAATTCTTTCAATAGGGCACTCACCCCAGAGATATGTGGTGTAGCCATCGATGTTCCTGTGTATTGTGCGTATGCCTTACTATAGTTATCGCCTACTGCAAACGAAGGAATTGTCGACAAAATATTTGTTCCAGGTGCACTCACGTCAGGCTTAATATCAAAGTTTGGCAATGATGGTCCACGAGAAGATGAGTCATTCACGTCATCTCCTGGTGTCGTCGTAACGTTGAATTTAGTGAAATCAATCATCACCTTCTCTTTTTCAAGCTTCGCTTTCAGTGCTAAACCTTGTGTGCGGTCCATATCAACAGTCGGGATATAATCGAATGAAGCACCCACGAAAATATCTGCCGGTCCTGGGCTATTTGACCCTGTCTCTGAATTGTAAACAATAACCGCCTTTGCACCTGCATCTTTTGCATTTTTAATCTTCTCTACAAATGCAATTTCACCACGTTCTACAAGTGCAACTTTATCTTTCACATTCACTTGCGCAAAATCTTCTTTCTTTCCAAGTCCTGGTATATTTACAAGTTCATATTGATCCTTTAACGTTGTTTCTGGATTATTTCCAAACTCATACGCCATCAACTTGTAATTCTTTGTTTCTTCACCTAGCTTTAAATCAACATCTATACGTTCTTCAGGTAGTGTTGTATTACCTACGCCGATTCCTAACGGACTCGTTGCCGGTCCACCAATTGTTGAACGCTCTGGTCCGGAGTTTCCTGTTGCAACGTTCGCCGTTACACCAAGGAGCATCGCATTGTTCACTGCCATCGAGTTCGCTTGATTTTCTTCTGGACTTGAATTACCTAGCGATAAGTTGATGACATCCATATCATCCTTCACCGCATCTTCAATGCCACCAACAATCCATGACGTACTTCCACGACCGTACGCTCCAAGCACACGATATGCATATAAATCGACATTCGGTGCGATACCATACATTCCGAATTCATTCTTACCTTGTGCAGCAATCGTCCCTGCAACGTGTGTTCCATGAGTTGTATAATATTCGCTGCCACTTTCATTGACTTCCGGCAGGTGGCCTGGACGTTCTTCCGGTTTCGTTTCATAAGGGTCATCTGCATTACGCTTCGTATTGTAGTCACCACCACCAACATAGTTGCGGCCACCCTTATAGACATCCTTTAAATCTGGATGGTTATAGTCGATTCCTGTATCAATTACTCCGACTTTAACACCCTTACCTTTATTACCTAGCTCCCATACTTTATCTACCTTCAAATGTGTGATACTCGGAATCAGCTTTAAGTTCAGCTCATCTCCCATCGTATCTTTGGCCACATCTTGTTGTTTTGAAGCCTGCATTTCAGAAGGATCGATTTGGATGACATCATCTTTTTCGACGAGTGCGACATCTTCAATTTGAGCAATCTTTTCAATATCTTTAGCATCAACCGTCATTGCCTCAGCGTTAATTACCGTTTGATATGAATGATTCTTCTTATATTTGATGCCTTTATTCTGCATCTTGCTGTTTGCCTTCTGCTGCTGTTTTGCAATCTTTTCTTTAACCTTTTCATCTGAGAGCTTTGACCATTTCTTGCTCTTGGTCTGTTTTAACCCTCGTTCCAGTCCGACAGAGGGTTCATCATAGTGTACGATAACATTGACTTGTCCGGAAATCCCCTTTAAGTCATTATCAATTGCCCCTTGTTGGCTCAATACTTTCAGCTGACTGTCAATCGCTTTATTTTGGGCAATGCTTGTACTATTTAACTTTGGTGCTCGAGGTTTCTTGGTGTCAAATTCTGCACCTTGAACAGGTGACACCAGTGTTGTTACAAGTCCGATCGATAATAATGCCGCTTTTAGCTTAAACTTCTTGGTCAATGAAATTCCTCCGAATCATATAATAGTCTGAAAATTTTGTATGTTTATTATATTATATCGATTTTCGAAAGAAAGCAATACCTTTTTTTTATTTTATAAAATTGTGTTGTCATCATGATCACGTTCAATATGCAGAACATAAGGATTTTGAATAAGGAGGCTATGGTCTTCCTCATTCAACTCTACTAAATATTGCTGCATCATTTCGTAATGACGAATGACGTCTATATGTGCTTCTTCAAAAAAAGAGTCTTGTGCGTCAGGATGGAGCTGCACTAAATATTTCATAAAATCACCTCACTTGTAAAAAAAGTCTGAGACGGAGAATGTCTCAGACTACTGTTATTTTGTGCGAGTGGCCGTTTTTTGGACACTCAGATGTATTTGGGTGTGCGAGTGGCCGTTTTTTGGACACTCACCACATCACCTACTCATCACAAATCAATTATAAAATACTCAAGCCGCTCGCTTTAATATCTTTTTCGAATCCTTTTACAGTATCTACTGAAAGTTCATTAATGTCACGCCCGATGTTCGGGATCTTGTTTACAACATCTGCCGGACACGTAATAATATCACAGCCGATTTCATCTGCCTGAATAACATTGTATAACTCACGACAGCTTGCCCATAATAACTTCACGCCGTCTTTACTGTGACAAACTTCAACCGACTGTTTCATTAAAGGCATCGGATCTACACCTGTATCCGCGATACGTCCAGCAAATACTGATACGTATGACTCAACGCCCGGTTTAATCGCATCCACAATCGCTTCTACTTGTTCAATCGTATATACTGCAGTGATATTCAGTTTAATATCTTGTTCAGATAAGCGTTTGATAAGCGGAATCATTGACTCTCCCTTTGTGTTCACTACAGGAATCTTAACAAATACATTTTCGCCGAATGACTGGATGATGGCTGCTTCTTTCTCCATCATCTCCATATCATCACCGAACACTTCAAATGAAATCGATGCATCAGGAATTGCTTCTACTGCAGCCTTTGCAAATGAATTATAATCTTCTACACCTGCTTTAGCCATTAATGATGGGTTTGTCGTAAACCCATCTACCGTCTTGTTCTGATACGCCTCTTTCATCTGATTGATATCGGCACCATCTGCGAATACTTGAACATTTAACTTAGTCATAATTGACCTCCTCTTAATTGATATCTTTATTATAACAATTTCTTTCGTGTACGCTACATTGACAACTTATAAAAAAACAATACGGAACAATATAAATATGATAAAATATAAGAATTAAAATATGGAGGTTTATTATGAAAGGGAACAAATACGTCTATCTGTCCATATTCTTCGTCCTTTTAAGCATTATCTGCAATGGCTACAATCCTTTGATGTCTATGCTATTTGGTTCTTTAAAGTCTATCGTCTTGTTCACAGGTATCTCCAACTGCATTATGCTGATCATCAGTATCATAATGATTGATAAAGGGTTAAAAAGTGAACTCTCTTCAGGCATTCGTAAAGTTGCAAAAGTATGGCCATTTGTCATACTGATCGTTATTTTATTACAATTATTAAGTATTTTGATATTATTCGGCATTCTAGGATAGGACTGAGGTCCTGTCCTTTTATTATAGGAGGTTGAAATATGCTATTTATCGTGATGAGCATGCTCGGTGCCGCGAGCAGATATGGGCTCAGCTTAATATTCGAAAATATATGGGCTACACTGATTGTCAATGTTATCGGTGCTTTCTTAATGGGTTATAGTTCCACTGCGTTAAAAACACGCTTAGATCCCCATCATTATAAAGCAATTACGACTGGGTTCCTTGGCAGCTTCACAACATTTTCCACGATGAGTAAAGAGACGTATGTATTATTGTCAACAGGCGCGTATAGGATGCTAATGCTTTATCTAGTGCTTACCATCATTGGTGGATTTCTGCTCTGCCTTCTCGGTGTAAAGGCAGGTGCGCGATGATCCTTGTAATGCTTGGTGCTCCAATCGGGGCTTATTTAAGATTATTACTCAGCAAATATAACGATGCATATCCCACAGGGACGCTCATTGCGAACCTGCTCGGGTCATTGCTGCTCGGACTATGTGCGGCATTAAGCGATAGCTGGAGTTTATGGATATGTGTCGGTATTTTCGGCAGTTTCACGACATTTTCTACACTTAATCTTGAACTTGTTGCACTGTGGCAGTCGCATAAACGAAAGTGTCTTACTTATGCGCTTTCAAGCTATATATTCGGACCCTTACTGTTTACAGTCGGCTATGTTTTAATACATATTACAAAATTGTAATTTTTTGTGAAGACAGTAGTAAACATGATAGAAGCATTGACGAAAGAAAGTACCAGATTAATCGATAATCTGGTACTTTCTTTTATTTTTTATAAGTTTCTTTACGTAAGCACCAGAAAACGCAATAATCTGGTACTTGCGCATCTGAATTCACTCTACGGATTCAAATGTTCAATTGCTGCACGTACTTCTTCTAATTCTTCAACTTTATACTGGAATCTGCCGTGGAAGACAAACTTCTCGAAGAAATGTTCCAATTCTTTCTCACCGACAATTACCTTCACACTATTATCGCGAGAGTAGTTCGTAATATGCTCGCTTCCTACTCCTTCTGCATTGTAGTAAGCAATCGGTGTAACCGGATACGGTAATTCGAATACTTTCTCTAATCGTTCTGCCTTTAGCTTCAGTTCTTCTATCGAATGTTTGTATGACCTGAACTGTGCTGAACCGTCTTCTCCCTTATCGAGACAGATTGTCTGTTCAGATTTCGAATCTAGTTCTAATATGTTGAATACTGTTTCAAATATCGGTTCCCCATCAAACTGCATCTCACTAATACCGTGGTATAGATGTCCTGTCCAGTAGTTAGAATCGATTACGTAAATTCCTGTACGTGTTAAAATAACGTGATCTAGCTTATCTGTACTTTTCACACGTTTTCCTGGAATATAGATATTCGCTAATACGTGCATATCTTCTGGACGGATGCGTTCTTGTGCGACAAGATTATCTTTAAGGTTAATCAATGTTAAATCCGTTAAATATTCTCCCTTATCTCTAGAAAATAATTTCAGTGAATCAATCTGTGCATTTTGTGTCGATAACTGTGCTTCGTATGTATCTTTCTGTTCAGCAAGTTCCTTCTTAAACGTTAATCTTGATTTTTCACTAGATTCCTCGTAGTTACTTTTCATTTCTGAACGTTCTTTGTTCAGTGCTTCTTCCTTTGCACGTATTGCTTTCTTCTTGCTCGATAGTGCATATATAAAGAGCACGATGAATAACAACAGTGCTACTGCTAATCCAAGTGCGATATAATGCATGGGTTGTAAATTTGATAAAGACATAGCTCTCACCTTTCTAATGTTTAATAGTTTCATTATAAAGAAAAAGAGACACAACTTCATTGTTTTAGATAAATTAATTTAAAAATAAAACTGCTTTTCACATCTTAATAGAAATTTCACACTATTTTATAATAGATTAACAATACCTTAATATCTAAATGGAATACTTGCAGTGTCCATACCTATACTCGGACAAACTACATTGGAGGTTTTGATAATGGCAAAGTACAAACAAATGTTACTGGCAGGATCATTCGCGTCAACTCTACTACTAGGAGCTTGTGGTAATGAAGAGAAATCAGATGATGCTAAAACTGAAGATGCAGCAAAAGAGGAAAGCACTGAAGAATCTACTGAAGAAGAGACAACCGAAGAATAATAATAAAAGCTGTAAACCTCATTGGTTTACAGCTTTTATTATTATGATAAATTGGCTTTTAATGTATCGACGCGATCTGTCGCTTCCCACGGTAAGTCAACATCAGTACGACCGAAGTGACCATACGCTGCTGTCTGTTTGTAGATTGGACGACGTAAGTCTAACATCTGGATAATTCCTGCTGGACGTAAATCAAATGTTTTACGTACCGCTTCAACAAGCTGCTGCTCCGTGTAGTCTGAAGTACCATAAGTTTCAACAGAGATAGATACAGGCTGTGCTACACCGATAGCGTAAGCTAACTGTACTTCACACTTATCCGCAAGACCTGCTGCTACGATATTCTTCGCAACGTAACGTGCTGCATATGCACCACTACGGTCTACTTTAGTAGCATCCTTACCACTGAATGCACCGCCACCGTGACGTGCATAACCACCGTACGTATCTACAATAATCTTACGACCTGTAAGACCCGCATCCCCTTGAGGACCACCGATTACGAAACGACCCGTTGGATTAATGAAGTATTTTGTTTCATCGTCAATTAAATCCGCTGGAACAACCGGCTTGATCACGTGTTCTTTAATATCTTCCTGAATTTGTTCAAGTTCAATCTTCTCATGGTGTTGAGATGAGATAACGATCGTATCGATACGTTTCGGTTTCCCTGCTTCATCATACTCAACAGTAACTTGTGTCTTACCGTCTGGACGTAGATAATCTAACGTACCGTCTTTGCGTACTTCTGTTAAACGACGTGCAAGTTCATGTGATAAAGAAATTGGTAATGGCATTAAGCTTTCTGTTTCGTTACAAGCAAATCCGAACATTAAACCTTGGTCACCTGCACCGATTGATTCAATATCAGAATCCGTTAATGAATCACGATCTTCTAACGCTTTATCCACACCTTGAGCGATATCTGGTGACTGCTCATCGATTGCCGTCAGCACTGCCATCGTCTGGAAGTCATAACCAAACTTTGCACGTGTATAACCGATTTCTTTAACTGTTTCACGCACGACTTTAGGAATATCAACATACGTTGACGTTGTGATTTCACCTGCGATTAACGCCATACCTGTTGTTACAGATGTTTCACAAGCAACACGTGCTTTAGGATCTCCTTTTAGGATTTCGTCTAAGATAGCATCACTAATCTGGTCAGCAATCTTATCCGGATGTCCTTCTGTTACTGATTCTGATGTAAATAATTTACGGTCTGTCATATATATTACACTCCTTGAATTTAATTACGGGACTATAAAAAAAATAGCCTTCTCTCCTAGTAAGAGAGAAGGCACAATAAACGACCATTCTACTCTTATCGTTCAGAAATTAATCTGCAAACGGTTTGGCACCTTACTTAACACATTGTTAAGGGTTGCTGGGCTTCAAAGGGTCCATGTCCCTCCACCACTCTGGATAAGAGAATCCGCAAGTTAGATATTACTAAACTTTATGTTCACTGTCAACAATACCGCATATATCAGAAATTTTCTGAATAATTTCGAATATAAAGATTATACATAATTTATATGAAACCTTCAAATTGATATGTTATACTATTTCATGAAACTGCTTACAAAAGCAGAACAATAACTTTTTGGAGGCTGACCATGGGGGAAAATACTCAAGTAATTGAGCAACTGAGCAAATTAAACACTGGAAATCTAGAACGTCAATTATCAAGAACACAATTGATTACGGAAATTCTATTCAACGGTGAAGGTGTGTTAACAGAATCCGGTGCGGTACGCAGCGAAACCGGTAAATATACTGGACGCTCACCGAAAGATAAGTTCATCGTGCGTGAAGCTGAAACTGAAGATAACATCGACTGGGGTACAATCAACCAGCCTATCGAAGAAGAAGTATTCTTAAACTTACTGGATAAAGTGACAGACTACTTAAGCAAAAAAGAAAAGATCTATGAATTCCAAGGCTATGCAGGTGCTGATAAATCATCCCAACTACAACTACGCGTTGTGAACGAACTTGCTTGGCATAACCTATTTGCACGTACAATGTTTATCCGTCCTGAAACAACGGAAGAAGGACTAAACATTACACCTGACTTCACAATTATCTCTGCACCACACTTTAAGGCTGATCCATCAGTTGATGGAACGAAATCTGAAACATTCATCATTACAAGTTTCCGTCATAAGATCATCTTAATTGGTGGTACAGAATACGCCGGCGAAATGAAAAAAGGTATCTTCGGTGTGATGAACTACTTATTACCGACACAAGGCATTATGAGCATGCACTGTTCAGCAAACGTCGGTGAGAATAAGGACGTTGCGTTATTCTTTGGATTATCTGGTACTGGTAAGACGACACTATCTGCAGATCCACAGCGTAAACTTATCGGTGATGATGAGCACGGATGGAATGACAACGGTGTGTTTAATATCGAAGGCGGTTGCTATGCGAAGACGATCGACTTATCTCGTGAGAAAGAACCTCAGATCTACGACGCAATTCGTTACGGTGCCATCCTCGAGAACGTTAAGGTCGATGAAAAAGGTGTGCCGGACTACACGGATAAATCTTTAACTGAAAATACTCGCGCAGCTTATCCAATCGATAATATCGATAATATCGTTCTACCATCAATTGCAGGACACGCGAATACAATCATCTTCTTAACTGCTGATGCGTTCGGTGTGTTACCTCCAATCTCTAAATTAACGAAAGAACAAGCGATGTATCACTTCTTAAGTGGATTTACATCTAAATTAGCAGGAACTGAACGTGGCGTAACAAGCCCACAACCGGTATTCTCTACATGCTTCGGCTCACCGTTCTTACCGTTACATGCGACAGTATATGCGAACATGTTAGGGGATCTAATCGATAAACATGATGCAGCAGTTTATCTTGTGAATACAGGATGGACTGGCGGAGAGTATGGTGTCGGTAGCCGCATGAACTTAACGCATACACGTTCTATGATTCGACGTGCGATTAGCGGCGAACTGAAGACAGTTGAGTATCATCAGGATGAAATCTTCGGACTTAATATTCCGAAGCATGTACCAGGTGTACCGGCAGAGATTCTGTATCCCCGTCATGCATGGGTATCCAAAGATGCTTATGATGAGAAAGCAAAAGACTTGGCATTACGCTTCCAGGAGAACTTTAAGAAGTTTGGTGAGAAGTCCGCTGAAATCGAAACTAAAGGTGGATTTAATTTTAGAGGATAGCACAAAAAAACGTCGCTTTTTTTAAAGTGGCGTTTTTTTCATCTACTATATTATGATTTTATTTCCCTTTCCACTTCTTCCATCCACTTTTCAATTTCCTGTAATACATAGCGTTCATTGTCTGGACGCATCACATGCTGCTCCCCTTCAATAAATAACACTTTATGCTTAATTCCGAGCTGTTTTAATTTATCGATCAGCATATATGCATGCTCTATACTGACAAGTTTGTCTTCTGTACCATGTACAATCATGATTGGCGGGCTATCTTTCGTTACGAGATTAATCCCTTCTCGTCGGTCATACGCCGCTTTGTTACTGATTGGTCCGACGAGGCGTTTCAGCATACTGCGAAGATCTTGTCGTTCATCATACATATAGTAGATACTCGACACTCCTCCCCATGTGATAAAGGATGTCACGTCAGCTTCCTGATACGTTACTAACCCTTGTATTCCGCCTCTCGAAAATCCAACGAAGTGTATCGGTACGTCGTACTGTGCTCTTAACAGTCTTACAAGTGCATAGACGTCTTCTCTATCTGCACCTGCGAATTCATCTTGACCATTCTGGTGTGTACCGCGATAATAAGGTGCTGCAACCAGTGTGTCCTTATACGCAAACTGCATCAGTCTCGCTGGTCTAACCGTTCCGACTGCACCTTTCCCGCCTCTTAAGTAGATGACGATGCGTTTCACGTGTTTCGGTTCATAGATCATTGCTTTAACGATATAGTCATCTGATTGATAGTCAAACGTCTCAAAAGGAATGCCACCGAGTTGTGCGTTAATCTTCGTTCTATTGAACATCATATTCCCCATCTTTCTGTAATACCCCTACGATATAGTTGACGCAGTCGTCTTTTAATATAAAGCTTTTATCGCTCTCTGCCACTTCATCAAGTTTTGCCACGATCACTGGCCCGTTCGTTTCCATATAATCGTCTTGTTCTTCTATATGTTTAATTTGTGCATAGTACACGTCTTTCTTAAATGGCTTCCCTGCATAAACAGTGTATGTCCCAATATAGCGTATCGTATCGATTATTCCGCCTGTCTCTTCATACAGTTCGCGCTTTGCCGCTTCTAGTGACGTCTCCTCTTGTTCAACTTTGCCACCTGGAAACTCCACACCACGAAATTTATTATGCGTAAGTAAGTATTTCCCGTTATAATTTGTTATGATAAGTACATGTTTATTATCGCTATCCGGCTGATCATTTAAAGTCAGTAAGACTTTATTTCCGGCATGGTCATGAAATTCCATAGCAGTCTCCAATCTATTATTATTAAGAGGTTATTTGATGAAGAAATTTTCTGTAGTTATATTTATTTTAGCATTAATTCTCGCAAGTTGTTCAACGAAAGAACAAGAAAAGAAGCTGACGAACGATGAACTATTAACAAAGCTTCAGCAGCGTGTTAAGAATACAGAAAGCTTAACACTTCATTCTGAGAATGAAACGATTGCGATGTATGATAAGTTCACGACAAAGTTTACACAGACGACTGACTCTGAATATGATTCCATCAATGAAAGTGCGCTCAAGATAGACGCTAAGTCTAATCATGCGAAATATGATGTGAAATCTGTTATCTTTAATTTAGATAATGGAGATGTTACAACATATCCGAAAGCGAAGTATTTGAATTATCGTGCACGTCAGGCAGATAATGATTACTTCTCAGGTGTGCAGTCACAAATTGTAAATATTACGCACCTACTACAGGATGTCATAAAACCAACGATTGATAATGTAAAGCAAGAGGACAATAGATTAACCTATAAGGGTAAGTCTAAAGCACTGTTAGCCCTTTATCAATATGGGTTTCATCAATCAAGTATGAACCAGATTAAAGTATTTAATGATATTACTGACTTGACTGTTGAGAGCGGCAGCTATGACATAACGTATAATGCACAATATGATCCAGAGACCCTCAACTTCAAATTGAAAGTGAGTGGCAAGCATGGGAATAAACCTATTGAGATCATAATGGAGCAGACGACAGAATATTCGAAACTTAATGAAACGAATGTGCAGATGTACAGTGAAGAATAGAGGAATGTTATGAAACAACTATTATTAACCTTGATTAAGTTTTATCGTAAGTTTATATCGCCGATGACACCCCCTGCGTGTCGCTTCCATCCAACATGTTCTCAATATGGATTAGAAGCAATAGAAACACATGGTGCAATGAAAGGCGGCTACTTAACCGTGAAGCGCATTCTCAAATGTCATCCCTTCCATCCAGGAGGATTTGATCCGGTACCGCCGAAGAAAGAACGTTAGAGTAAAACGCTCACTACATCATTGTAGTGAGCGTTTCTTATAGTTGTGTTAATTGTTCTTTCTGTACTACGGGCGGTGTCATTGTTAAACAGCCGTCTGATACTGCTTCATCGTACGTTGTAAAATCATGCTCAAAATAAGTGCCTCTCTTTGTAACGTCAGGCACTGTGCCAAACTGTTCTCCAAGCATCGCTGTAACATATTTGCTGAGACCAAATTCATACATCCCTCCTGATACGTAAGTCATTTGCTTCGGTAATGACTGTACTTTCGTAATACCGCCAATACGACTATATTTAACGACTGCTGTCGTCACACCGATATCTCTAAATGCTTGAATCGTTTGACGATCTGTTGCACTTTCGTCGATGGCCAGTGGAATATGCGGGTGACGTTTCAGTAATGCATCGTACAGTTTAATGTGCTTAAACGGCTGTTCGATATATGATATGTCGTATTGTGATAGTGTATTAAGTAATTCGAAGTGATCTTCCTGTAACAGTCCGTTCGCATCGATTACAATCGGTATATTGCTGGACTCACGTATCGTTTGCACCTGTTCGGCAATATTATGATGCATCTTTAGTTTTATGCGCTTTGAATCATGATTAAATGAAGAAACCCCTTGATGCAGTGTCTCACCGATTGGTACAGTAACACTCTTTAACGGATTGAAATATTGATAGGCAATGACATCAAATGCACTGCTTGCGTTCGGGGCATCCACTTTTAAGTAAGGCTGCAATGCTTCGATCGAGGGTATATCAATATGCTTTATGCTATTAAAGATATCTCTACAGTTATCAATCGATGTTGCAATCGTCTCGTAATGATACCATGGTGTCTCAAAGCTGTTTACTTCAGCAAAATATTCCACACCGTCGATAACAATGCCTACTACAAGCACTTTACGTTCATTCATCTGAACGAGATTTGTCTTAATCGGTACTTTGAATGGTGCTTCATATGTATATAAATTAAGCTCAGTACATTCCATCAAACCATTCCTTCACTTTATGACGTGATACTTTACCGTTTGATGTGCGTATGAGTGAATCTGTTCTGATAAATTGTTTCGGATGTTTATATTTCGCAAGACGGTCACATAGGACATTTATAATCTTCTCATCCAGATCGTCATCCGCTTCATATACACAGACCGGTACTTGTCCCCACTGTGCATCACTTTTTGGGATAACAGCTATTGCATGAATTTCTGTATTGTTTAATATGACTTGCTCTATCTCACTCGGGTATATATTCTCCCCACCTGATATAATCAGATCTTTCCTGCGGTCTAATATATATAAGTAGTCGTCCTGAATATAGCCAATATCACCTGTCATAAAGAATCCGTCACGAAAGGCGTGAACGTTTGCTTGTTCAGGATATAAATAACCGTGCATCACATGCTCACCACGCACGCCAATTTCACCGATGCCATCTACACAGTCAAACAGTTTAAAGTTATCATTGATGCGTCCGACACTATTACGGGCTTGTGCGATATCATCAGGCGTTGCTGTGATCATTTGAGAGCATGTTTCAGTCATTCCAAACGACGTATAGATTGGAAGATTGCGTTTAAGCGATTGTGTTAATATACGTTCATCCAGTTTCGCGCCCCCTACCAGAATTCCTTGTAAATAGGATGGCTCAAGGCCATGATGTAATAATCGTTCAAGTGTCTGAGGGACGAGCGATAGATGAGTCACCTTATATGTATTCAGATCGTCTATGATCTGAGCCTCATGAAATCCATCATGCAGTACGACCGTACAATGATCCATTACCGCGCGCAGCAATATGCTGAGCCCACTAATATGGAAGAGTGGCAGTGTATCAAGCCATACGGACTGACTAGAATACGTAAACGTCTGCTTGCATAGTGCAGCACTTGCCTCGTGGTTACCGTAAGTTTGAGGCACTGCTTTTTGTACCCCTGTCGTACCGGACGTGAACATAATCGATAATATATCATCTTTATTATTCTGAACTGGTGTATAAGTCGTATGTGCACGCAGCGCATCGTTTACAAAAGTATTCGTATTTATAGCGTCTATATTCATTTCTTTAGTCGTAAACAACGTATCGACTTGCACCGACTTCATTTGTCGCACAACTTCAGCTGCAGTCAGATGTTTGTTGATCATCACAATTTCAGTCCCGGCAAGCATCGCACCGTGAATCATATAGACATTAACCAGTGTATTCTCTGCAATTAACGCGATACGGTTATAATGATGTAGCGCATGTGCAACTTTCAGTGCATGTCTATATAACATTGCATATGTAATTGTATCGTCGTTATAGATTATCGCTGTCTTATGCGGCACTTTAGTCGCACTATCCTTTAGCCACTCCATGACCATCATCCTTTTGTATAAAGATTAAAATATAAACTTGCAATCCAATAAACGGTGGAACAAATGTTGCCCCATGCGGCAAAACCCGGATAACGCAGAAAACAAAAAGCATTTTCTTAGCATTATCCGGGTTTTGCTTCGGGTCAGAACACATTAGTTCCAACCTCTCTTTATGGGAATTTCGGGAACTGATCGAAGTTTGGCTCGCGTTTTTCTTTGAATGCGTCACGGCCTTCTTTCGCTTCATCACTTGTGTAGTAAAGTAATGTCGCATCTCCTGCGAACTGCTGAAGTCCAGCTAATCCGTCAGTATCCGCGTTCATCGCTGCTTTTAAGAAGCGTAATGCTGTTGGTGAGTGCTGTAAGATTTCTTTACACCATTTCACTGTTTCATCTTCTACTTCAGCTAATGGTACAACTGTATTCACAAGTCCCATATCTAGTGCTTCTTGCGCATCATATTGACGGCATAAGTACCAGATTTCACGTGCTTTCTTATGTCCGACAATACGTGCTAAGTAACCTGAACCGTATCCTGCATCAAATGATCCTACTTTCGGTCCAGTTTGTCCGAAGCGTGCATTATCTGCTGCAATTGTTAAGTCACAAACGATGTGTAATACGTGTCCGCCACCAATTGCATAGCCACGTACCATCGCAATAACTGGTTTAGGAATAACTCGGATTAAACGTTGAAGATCTAAAACGTTTAGACGTGGAATGTTGTCGTCTCCTACGTATCCGCCGTGTCCGCGTACTTTCTGGTCTCCACCTGAACAGAATGCCATATCGCCTTCACCTGTTAAGATGATAACACCAATTCTTTGGTCGTCACGTGCACGTGAGAATGCATCGATCATTTCCATTACTGTGTTCGGTGTAAATGCATTACGTACATGAGGACGGTTAATTGTAATCTTACCGATTCCTTCGAAATATTCGTATTTAATTTCGTTATATTCTTTAATTGTTTCCCAAACTCTAGTCATGATTTTCCTCCTTGATAAACGATACTATTATTGTATCAAATATTTGTGAATTCTCCACATGAATTGTATGACCTGCGTCAATTATTGTATGTGTGCTGTTTGGCAGCATTGTATGCATGCGCTTTGCGATAGTGCAGAACTTCGTGTCAAGACTACCGGTCAGTAATAGTACGGGTTGTTTAAGCTCAGGTAAATGTGGCCAGAGATTTGGCTGCTTCCCTGTTCCGTAATCTATCAGTGCTTTCGCGACAGCTAATGGTTCATGATTGAGTCGTGTATTGCGCTGTCTTACTTCAGCAACGTGTGATAATGGATGGTATGTCTTGAACAGCGGTAACTGTTCCCAGCGTTTAACGAAAGCTGCGTAATCCGTTATCATTGATGCTGACTGCTGTAAGTCTTGTTTAATGCGCGCTATTTGTGCGTCTGTTGTTTCCAGTCCTGGTGTCGATGATTCTAATATGAGCTTATGAATATAGTCTCTATAATGGATGGCTGTATACAGTGCAATGCGTCCACCCATCGAGTAACCATATAAGTAGACGTTGCTATAGTGAAACTGCGCGATAGTTTCAATGAGCGCCTGACTGATATATGGAAAGTCCCACGTTGCTTTAAAGTCACTTCCTTCTCCATGCCCTGGACATTCAACCAGTATGATATCAACATGTTCTTCAAGCTTGGCAATGTAAGGTTCAAAGGTATGTACATTACCGAGAAACCCATGAATCATGACAAGGACATCGGAGTGGTTATGCGTAATGCGTTTATAGTTCAGCATTGAGCTTTTCCTTTAAGGTATGCTGCAGCTGTCTATGTGCATTTAAGTTCTCTTCTCGGTCGGTAATGACTTCGATAATATTTGCCCCGCTTTTTGGCAGTGTAATGTTATCGAACACATTATATTTATAGTAGTTAAATTCATAGAGTGCCGCTGCATGTTTAAAGTCGATGTCGAGCGGTGTACCAAACAATCGCTCGAAATACGTGCCGTCCTCTTTTTGTGGCAAGTAGCTGAAGATGCCACCACCATTATTATTGAACACGACGATATTAATATTGATGCCTTCAAGCTTCTTCATAATGAGGCCGTTTAGATCATGGTAGAACGATATATCACCGATAATGAGCGTGACCTTTTTGTGAACTGCCATCCCCATCGCCGTACTGACAACGCCATCAATACCGTTCGCACCGCGATTACAGAAGGGTTTGCCGTTAAACTGGGTAAAGAATGTATCACAGTCACGTATCGGCATACTGTTGCCGAGAAAGATCACTTCATTGTCTTCTATCTGACTGAAGATATGATAGATGGCACGACCTTCGTCCGTCACAACTTGGGTATGCTGATGAATCTGATTGGTAATGAAGTCATTCAGCGTCTGCCAGTATTTAAGCCATTCTCGGTTATCAACAGGCTGCTCCTCTGCCAGCTGTCTGAAGAAATCATTAGCAGTCATCTCAATAAAGAGATCCGGCACTTTCGGGAAAGTATCCGGTGTCGTGCGTGACTGCACCAGTACTTGCGGGACATCAAGCGCTGCCAGCCACTGATTGATCGGCTTTGATACGACAGCGTGGCCCACACGAATGACGTAGCCTGGCTGAACATTGGTCAATGCTTTAAACGCGCTATCACCGGTCGTTATCACGTTCGGATGTCGTGTATCACGCAGTTGACTAAGCGGATCTGCAATTATCGGAATATGATGTATCGTCGAGAAGATAAGCAGCTGCGTCAAATCTTCCTGCTGTGCATCTCCTGCGATAATTAATCCATTACCTAACGAAAGTACTGGACGCATGAGGTGTACATTAAAGGACTTTTGGTAGAGCACTTCTGGGACAGGCATATAGCTGAGCAGATGCTTCTGTTTTATGTCTGGCATCAGTGGCTCTCTAAAAGGTATATTAAAATGCACAGGCCCACGCATCGGCCCTTTGAAATGTGCACTTGCCTGCTGCATCACGTGTTCGATGAAGTTTACAGTGCCTGTCGTATCATCTGCGATTGGAAAGTCACGTTCATACATGATGAAGTTCTGGAACATTCCGACTTGATTGATTGCTTGTGGTGCACCGACATTGCGCAGTTCATGCGGACGATCGCTCGTCAGCACAACAAGCGGCAGATGACTGATAAACGCTTCTGTAACTGCCGGTACGTAGTTGCTTGCAGCAGTACCAGAAGTGCATAATATCGCAACAGGCTTATTTGTTGCCTTAATCATCCCAAGGGCAAAGAAAGCGGCGCTACGTTCATCCGGATGAATATAGGTCGTCATTTGCTCATGCAGTTCACAGGCGATGGCTAATGGTGTCGAACGCGATCCCGGTGAAATCACAACCTCTTCAATCCCGTAATCACGCATACGTTTAACTAAATGAAATACTTGTTGCGTCAATGCATCATTCATGATGTGGCACTCCTAACATTTGTAACATCGGTTTAAATTTAATCTCTGTCTCATACACTTCACTCTCAACTTCACTATCTTCAACAATCCCACATCCAGCAAACAGTATCGCACGATTGTCCTCAATAACCATCGAACGAATCGCAACGATAAACTCACCGTCACCTTGAGCATCCACATAGCCGACTGGTGCACCATATAGACCGCGGTGCTCTCCTGCTTTTTCTAGAAATGCCATCGCCTCAATTTTCGGATAACCGCCTAGCGCAGGTGTCGGATGCAGTGCACGTGTGACACGTAGCGTACTGCCGTTATTCAGCTTTGCTTTGATCGGAGTATAAAGATGATAGAGAAATTGATTCTCGAGAATTTCAGGATAATCTTTCATGATAATATTCTGACTAAAAGGCGCTAAGTCCTGCTCAATACTTTGTACGACGATACGATGTTCATGAAGATTCTTCTCATCGCTCTGAAGTAAATCTTTAGCATCACTTACTGTCTTCGGCATCGTTCCAGCGATTGCATTCGTATAGATGACACCGTCCTTAACTGCGACGAGCTGCTCTGGCGTCTTAGAGATAAATGTCTTACTCCCTGACTCCATCACCATCGTATAGCTCAGCTCGTGATTACGTGACGCTGCATCAATTAACGTCTCAACTTCAATCGGTGACGTCATCGTCAGTTGTCGCTTACGAGACAGCACTACTTTATCGAATGCACTTTGCTGCATCTTTTGAATCGCCTCTATCGCATTCAATCGGAATTTGTCTAATTCCACATCTTCACTGTGAACAAGCGCATTGTGCTGAATATCCACTGAAGGGAGCGACATGAGATCACTGCATATGCGCTCACGGTCAAGTGCAGGGTCCGTAAAGATGATCCATGACGCCGCTTCTTCTATGATAATCTGTATCTTCGGGATTACGAAATGGCTTTTAGAGAACGTATCGAAGTGCGGACTCTCTGCTTCATCGAAATAAAATCCTCCGAACAGCTTCAAATGCAGTTTGGAATCCCCATGAAGCTGCGCATCCGCGGTTTGTTTATGAAACGCCGCTTCTACACCTACTGGATCAATCGTACTGCGAGCAATCAATGACTGAACACCGATACCGATAATCTTTAATGATTTCTCTTTATTAATATATAGATATCTTTCCCCTTTATATTCGGCAAAGTGACGGAAGATTGCAGCTTCGTGAGTCACACCTTCATAAGGGTATTGATATATCGCCTTCAAAGTTAGATCTACTGGCACAAAAAAACACTTCTTTCTAAACGAAATAATATAATTCCTATTTTACCATTATTCTATAGACTTATGACAATTTATATACTTATTGACTGAAACGTATTTTATGCATAAAATTTAATCATCACATAATAAATGAGGTATATAAAATGTCGGAACATCTTCAAACCCATAGCGGGCTAAAAAAGTACTATCACCTTATGCGTCCACACACGTTAACTGCAAGCTTCGTTCCTGTATTAGTGGGGACGGCCTGTGCCAGATATTTTACAGAAATACGCATGGATATGCTGATATTGATGCTCATCGCATGTCTCTTAATTCAGGCAGCAACAAATATGTTCAATGAATACTTTGATTATAAACGTGGTTTAGATGACCATACATCGGTCGGTATCGGAGGCGCGATTGTACGTAACGGAATGTCTCCGAAATCGGTCTACAATCTCGCAGTAGCATTCTATATTATTGCGGCAATCATCGGTATCTACATCTGTGCAAACTCATCATGGCTCATTCTGTTTGTCGGAATATTATGTATGGCTGTCGGTTACTTCTATACAGGAGGACCAGTACCAATTTCATGGACACCGTTCGGAGAAATCTTCGCAGGTTTCTTTATGGGATATGTCATCATTATGATTACGTTCTATATTCAGACAGGTCACTTACATGCCTATCCTGCAATCGCCAGCATCCCTGTATCTATTAATATCGGTATGATCAATATGGCAAACAACATTCGTGACCGCGTGAAAGATAAAGTAAGTGGCAGAAAGACATTCGTTATTCTTGTCGGTAAGACGCTTGCAATCTATACGATGGCTGCACTTTACCTTGTCAGTTTTCTCGCAGTCTTCTACTTAGTATTTACGAAGCCATACGGTTCGCTATTTATGTTACTTGTACTTCTGAGCTTTAACTTACCGATTAAGGCAGTACGTCGATTCTTACACGGCAATACACCGATTGAACTGATGCCAGCGATGAAAGTAACTGGACAGTTCAATACAGTATTTGGTCTGCTGTTTGCACTTGGTCTTTACCTGGCCGGCCTGACAGCAATTTAATATTATCAATAAAAAGAGCGATGTTAGAAAATTTCTTTTCTAACATCGCTCTTTCTTATAATAACATTTTACGCATGGTCAAAGAATTCGTTTAAACGATCCACAACTTCTTGTGTATCGCTTTCTGTTACCGCATCTTTTAAACCTGCTTGATTCAAATCGATTGTATATTGATCTGAGTGATAATGCACAATAATGTTTGTTCCACTCACTTCGTATGAAGAAGGCTCAATCTCATGTGCTTCTTCTTCACCATGATGTTCTCTATAATCCATGCCAATTTGACCTAATTTTAATTCTGCATATGATACAAGTTTATCGATATTCGTCATATTATCCTCCAAAATTAGTTTCTGATATTTTTATTCTAATAAACTGTGTCATTTCAGGCAAGTCATCGTTCTTAATCATACGAATCGTATAAGACTTATCACTTAAATGTTCACGATTGACCTTTAAGAATAAATTCCCAAAACTATCTTCTTGTTTCTCGAAATCTACATCTTCGACATTATGATATGGAATAATATCATAATACTTACGCTTTGATTTTGGTTTACTATGAATGAGCACGATTCTGTCATTAAGCAATAGAATTAATCCTGACTGATTTAAGTTGATCTGACTATAAGAAGCGAAATAGATCATCTCTTTATTCTTTATATCCTTACAAATTACTTTCAGCAACTTTATAAAGAATCTACGTTCAGATTTTTTAATTCGTTTAAAGATCTTAGAGAATCTTTTATATCGTACTGGATATGTAAGATTCGCGAGAACCTTTCGTGTTGAGAATTTATCTTGCATGACGCCCACCTTTTATCGTTAGTTTATTCATAATTTATACATCCATTAAATGTATTGCACATTAAATAATTATAGTAAAAAAGAGACTCTTTTCGCAAAAAGAATCTCAGTTAGCGGAAGGTAAGGGATTCGAACCCTTGAAACGCGGTTAGCGTTTACACACTTTCCAGGCGTGCTCCTTCGGCCAGCTCGGACAACCTTCCTAATAAAAAAATCAGAAGCGATATTTCACTTCTGATTATATGACCCCTACGGGATTCGAACCCGTGTTACCGCCGTGAAAGGGCGGTGTCTTAACCGCTTGACCAAGGGGCCTTATGGCTCCACAGGTAGGACTCGAACCTACGACCGATCGGTTAACAGCCGATAGCTCTACCACTGAGCTACTGTGGATCAATGGAGCGGGTGATCGGAATCGAACCGACAACATCAGCTTGGAAGGCTGAGGTTATACCATTTAACTACACCCGCTTAACAATGGGGCGACTGATGGGAATCGAACCCACGAATGTCGGAACCACAATCCGATGCGTTAACCACTTCGCCACAATCGCCTTGTATAATAAAATTAAAATATGGCTCAGGACGGAATCGAACCGCCGACACAAGGATTTTCAATCCTTTGCTCTACCGACTGAGCTACTGAGCCAAACATGGCGGTCCCGACGGGAATCGAACCCGCGATCTCCTGCGTGACAGGCAGGCATGTTAACCGCTACACCACGGGACCACTAATAATTGCGGGAGGCGGATTTGAACCACCGACCTTCGGGTTATGAGCCCGACGAGCTACCAGACTGCTCCATCCCGCGATAATAATAAATAATGTCTCAAAAACGAGTACTTATATAATATAGCACTTTCGTTTTGTGAATGCAATATTAAAAAAGTGTAAATAACCTCTTATTTTGCATTAATATAATAAAATCTTTATAAACAATAATATATTCTTCTGCATCTTTAAATGTGAGATGCATCGAAACATAAAAATAAGAACAAGGCGAACGCCTTGTTCTTCATAACGGAGATGGAGAGATTTGAACTCTCGCGCCGGTTACCCGACCTACACCCTTAGCAGGGGCGCCTCTTCAGCCACTTGAGTACATCTCCATGGCTCCACAGGTAGGACTCGAACCTACGACCGATCGGTTAACAGCCGATAGCTCTACCACTGAGCTACTGTGGATTAATTAATCAACAAATACTATTATATCAATTCAAAGCAATTGGTCAATAGTTTTAGCAAATTTTTTTATGCTACTTTTACACTATTAACTCAGTAATGAATACATCGATAGTATTTCGATGAGTTTTGGGTTCATTTGTTCATCTATATTGAGTTTATGTAGTCGATCTTGTTTCTTAAGCTTTGTCCTAAGTGAGTATTCCAGCTTAATGGTATTGATGAACTGTGAATTAAACACATACTTACTGATTGGTACAGAGATATTCGACTTATCATCAAAGTAGACGATTGTATCTAGAAACTCCCCTTCTTTATAATAATCGACATATTGCAAGTTAATCCAGCTTTGTTCTTTAGAACGATCGCTATGGGTCGGGAAGAAATAGGCATTACATACGGGGTCAACAACTACAGGGGGTTTCGTCGTAATATTGGCAATGAGCTTTGTCGCAAGCTTACGGTTATTATAAGATGAATGGTAGAAAACACATGAGGACTCTATAATTGAGAGCGGTCGTTCTTCTACGATAAATGGAGTTTCATTAAATTCTCCGACGAGCGACAGATGCTTCTTCTTTTCAAAATGACTTTTAATATACATTGTACGTTCTGTAATAATATATTTCGCCATCATTAATCTCCTTATCTCACGAATGTTAGCTTTATTATACGTGAATTTTTTTAACATTTGTTAAATTGTCAAAAAATTTAAAGAACTTTACATTTTTTTATTTTTCTTATATTTTTTTAAATATATCATTGTTAACGTTTAAATTTATTGCGAGCAGGCTATAGTGTTATATATAATAATTTAAATTTTCAGAATTATATTGCAATTTTGTTTTTACTACTTTATACTCATTTATAATCACTTAAGGAGGTCATTAACATGAACCAATATCAAGCACAGCTAAGCGGTCTGGAAACATTCGTATCAAATCTAAATTCACTTTACATTGAATTAATTATCGATGATGCAGTGAAATCACATCATATTAAAGAACTGAAAGTAAAGATTGATGAGGCGCTGATACATGATGACAAGGAAGCTTTCTTTAATTATACAAATGAACTAAAGGCGCTGGAGGAACTATAATTGAACACCGTAATAATAAATTGAGCGTATATTCACTGTTATTATGTGAACATACGCTCTTATATTATATTGCGATTAAACTTAAAAACTCTTCCGCTGTCACTCTGCCAAAATAATGAGTAAAATCTATCTGCTCGATTTGTGCTTCGACAGCCTGCTTTTGGTGCGGCAATCCTTTTAACATCGCTTCTACGTCTGCAATCTCTCCGACACCGAAGAAATCTCCGTAAATTTTAACATCTTGCATAATACCATTTCTTACATCTATTTTAAGCTCCAGCATTCCGCCTGGAAACTTCTGTTTAACTTCATAATTATATTTCGGATTCTTACCATAATTCCAGTCGAAGTTACGATACTTTTCGTTACTGAGTGTTTCAATCTGCTTCCAGTCTTCATCTGTCAGAAAATATTGCTCTACTGATTCACCTTTGAATATTGAATGGAGTAACGTCTTCTTAAACGTTTCCATATCCATTGGTTCATCAAGAAACTCCTGAATATTAGCCACACGTGAACGAATAGATTTAATACCTTTTGTAATCAGCTTCTTCTCGTTAACTGACAAGCTCTTGACAACTTCTTCAATATCACTATCCAGCATTAACGTTCCGTGGCTGAACATGCGATCTCCTGACTGAAACATTGCATTTCCGGATATTTT
Organism: Macrococcus psychrotolerans; assembly: GCF_038095555.1. NCBI lineage: Bacteria > Bacillati > Bacillota > Bacilli > Caryophanales > Staphylococcaceae > Macrococcus > Macrococcus psychrotolerans. The sequence continues at coordinate 1,578,558 of NZ_CP124591.1, forward strand.
ACGTTCACCGACTTGCAGGTCATTACGACCACTCATTTCAGCGTCAATTCCTAGACCGTTTAACGCTTCTACGATTGGTATCGTAAACTTCTTAAAGTTATGGAAACTATCTTCATCTGCTTTAGTGACGAAACTAAAGTTAAGATTACCAAGGTCATGATACACTGCACCACCGCCAGATATACGGCGTACTACATGAATGTTGTGTTCATCGACATAGGATTGATTAATCTCTGCAAATGTATTCTGATTCTTACCAATAATAATAGAAGGTTCATTCACATAGAATAAGAAATATGAGTCATCTTTTGGCAGATGCTTTAATACATACTCTTCCATTGCAAGATTGATTGTTGGGTCTGTTATATTGTTGTTATGAATGAATTTCATATTGCCCTCCTCTTAACGATGTGCAATCTTTAATGCCGCTTTTTGTGCCTGTGAGATACAGTCAGGTAATCCAACTGCTTCAAATGATGCACCCGTAATCACTAAATCAGGATAATGTGTCGATACGTAGTGCTGAATCGCATGGATCTTATCGATATGTCCTACTTCGTATTGCGGCATACTGTTATAGAGTCTCGTAACGATAGAGAACTCTGGTTCTCCAGTAATTTCCATCATCTTGTCTAGATCTTGACGGGCAAGCTTAACAATAGCTGCGTCATCATGATCTTGAACGACAGTGTCTCCCGGTCTCCCTACATAGGCGCGCAGTAACGTCTTACCTTTAGGTGCTGCATGAGACCATTTCTTATCTGTCCAAGTACATGCAGTAATAACTGTATCTGAATTACGTGCGATAACAAATCCAGTGCCGTTCTCCTTATTATTTACCTGTGATTCATCGAAGGCCATTACGACTGTTGCTACGCTTGTCGTTTTCATCGTCTGGAAATAATCTAGCGGTCCATCCTTAAACCAGTCTTTAAACACTGTATGTGGTACAGTTACAATAACACTGTCATAAAAATGAGTTTCACCATTCATTGTGATCTCATAGCCTTGTGAAGTCTTATTAATCGCTTCAACTTTGTGGTTATATTTAATTGTAACCCCTTTGTCGACAAGCACTTCAGCAAGACGCTCTATAAAACTTTGCAAGCCGTTTTTGAACTGACGAAACTGCCCTTGTTTTGGTGCTGATTTCGTCTCTCTACGATTACGGCGCATCCCTTTTATTAAACTGCCATGACGTTCTTCTGTCTTCTTGAAGTCCGGAAATGTTGACTTCAAGCTCAGTTTATCAATATCCGCTCCGTATATACCGGACATCAGGGGTTCAATAAGATTCTCAAGTGTTTCATTGCCGAGACGACGTCTAAAGAATGCTCCGACTGAAACATCCGGATTCATCGGTTTCGGTTTGATGATATAATCCATTCCTGCTCGAACTTTCCCAATTGGTGAAATCAATCTTGTTGTAATAAAAGGGCGCAGTTCAGTAGGGATGCCGAGAATAGCACCTCCTGGTATCGGATGGAGCTTATTCTTTGCATATATATAAGACTGGCCTGTATTGTTGACAACAAGATCATCTTTCATTCCAATATCTGCGGCAAGTTCTGTCATGATTTTCTTTCGACCTAAATAAGATTCTGGTCCTAATTCAATCGTATAACCATCTTTGCGATATGTTTTAATCTTACCGCCTGGAACATCACTTGCTTCAATAATATCAATCTCAAAATCGGGTGATTCCTGTCCAAGATAATATGCAGCTGACAGTCCAGTGATACCCGCTCCGATAATTGCACACTTCTTCATAATATAACAGCTCTTTTCTATGAATTAATTACTGATACTATTTCGTCTACCATCGCACCGATAAATAATGGATGCGTGTCTGGCATATGTGGCCTATGATACTTGACACCGAGTTCATTGCATACGACTTTACATTCATAGTCATTATCATAGAGCACTTCCAGATGCTCACATACGAATCCCACTGGTGTATAGATAAAATGCTGATAATGCTTCTCTTCATAGATTGCTCTGGTTAAATCCTGAACATCCGGACCGAGCCAAGGATCAGGCGTATTCCCTTCAGACTGCCAGCCTGTTTCTACATGTTTAATGTCTGATTGTTGTTCAATCAGCTGTGCCGTTTCTTCTAGCTGAGCTGGGTAAGGATCTCCCATCTCTTTAATCTTCTCTGGAAGACTGTGCGCACTTACGATAAGTACTGTATCATCCTGCTCAGATTCAGGGATATGTGAAAGCGTCTGATTTACTTGTTCTGTCCAGTACTGAATAAACTTCTCCTGTTTGTAGAATGCGTCTACATGATACAGTTTAATATCTTTCGTTTCTGCAATCTCACGTGCACGTTTATTGTAGCTGCCGACTGAAAAGTTCGAATAATGTGGTGCAAGTACTATCGTTACCGCTTCTGTAATTCCGTCTTTCGCCATTTGGTCCACTGCATCCTCGATAAATGGTGCGATATGCTTTAAACCGATATACAGTTGATAATTTTCACCTGTTCTTTCATTTAAAGCCTGCACAAGTGCTTCAGCCTGACGTTCAGTCGTTCCTGCAAGCGGAGAGATTCCACCGATTGCTTTGTAACGATCTTTTAAATCCTGCAGCGCTTCTTCACTAGGCTTTCTACCGCGTCGTATATGTGTATAGTATGGTTCAATATCTTCTTCTGTATATGGCGTGCCATATGCCATTACAAGTAACCCTTTTTTTGTCATAAGTCAATTCCCCTTTATGATTTTGATTTATAAGCGCGTGAATAATCATGTACAAACGCACTTACACGTCTTAACGTATCTGGTTGTACTTCTGGAAATACGCCGTGACCTAAGTTAAAGATGTAGCTATCTGATTGTAGTCCTTGATCTAGAATACGCTTAAGATGAGACTCAATTACTTCCCATGGCGCCATAAGAATCGCGGGATCTAAGTTACCTTGAAGTGTCTTTGTAATACCTAACTGACGTGCCTCTTCAATCTGTAATCTCCAGTCGAGCCCTAATACATCTACAGGTAATGCGTTCCACTCTTGGATTAAGTGACTTGCACCAACTCCGAACGTTGTGACCGGTACACCTTTCGCTTTAATTTCTTTAAATATGCGTTCCATGTGTGGTGCAATAAATGTATGATAATCCGCACGATTTAATGCACCTACCCATGAATCAAATACTTGGATCATCTTACATCCTGCATCAATTTGTGCATGTGTATATGTAATACACATATCTGCGAGTTTCTCCATCAGTAAATGCCATGCTTCAGGTGCTTCATACATCATTGCCTTCGTCTTATTATAGTTTTTAGAAGGGCCACCTTCAATCATATAGCTCGCTAATGTAAACGGTGCGCCTGTAAAACCGATCAAAGGAACATTTAGCTGTTCAGTCGTTAATAATTTAATCGTATCAAGAATGTAAGGCACATCCTGTTCTGGATGTATTTCACCTAACTTTTCTACATCCTTCTTTGAACGGATTGGGTTATCGATAACAGGACCGATACCCGATTTGATTTCAACATCCACACCAATAGCACCAAGCGGACTCATTATATCCTTATATAAAATTGCAGCATCTGTATTATATTGATCAACCGGAAGTTTTGTTACATAAGCACACAGCTCCGGATCGTGCGTAATTTCAAATAAGCTATGCGTCTCTTTAATCTTTCGGTATTCCGGCTGACTACGCCCGGCCTGACGCATAAACCATACCGGTGTATGCTCCGTCTTCTCTCCACGTGCAGTTCTTAAGATAGTGTCATTAAATTGATTCAAGCGTATTTCCCCCTACTATTAATATATACTCGATTTTATCATACAAACAGATTAGAATAACTATTATTAAACAATGTCATAAAACTGACATATATCCTTTAAAATCGGGTAGTGTATATAAAGGAGGAATTGTGATGAAAACGTATATTACGTATGGAACAGAATATTTTCTTAAACAAATTGTTAATAACAATAAAACACGTGATATCTTTACTTTTGTTGAAGAAGATAACACGTATTTATATGAAGAAACAGATCAAGAAACGTTATTCAGTGCACCACAGACATTCGATGTTATTCGTCAAGATGCAGTGTTGCTTGAGCTGCCGATGTTAATGATATACTTTGTTGTCAGTAACGCAAGACAAGACGTATTCGATACTCATGAACTACCTCTTGAAGACTTATACCGATATGAAGGCTATCATGCTTTGCGATTACTTAAACCCGTACGTGGTGAAACTTACGCTTACGTGCTGCAATTTGATTCAAAAGCACATATGACAGACTTTAAGAAAAGTAGTTTCTTCCGTAAATATTTAAGCGAAGAAGCATTAAAACAATATCAGTCTGCGGACTTTATCAATAATATTTATTATACGAAGCATCTGTTTCCGCTTGAAGACTAGAATATCAATAAAACCATCCTTTCCAGAACGTTGGAGAGGATGGTTTTTATATGGATATATCAGTCCCTTAAGAGATTCATACGCTTCTCAATCTTCGCTGAAACACTATTCAATGCAAAGAACATCATCACATAAAGGATGATAGCGAAATAAAAGTGTGCTGGATAGATAAGGATATAACAAACAGCAATCACTGTCGTCGTTACAATCGAAAGTTTACGCATAAACTTTCTAAATCCTTGAAGAACGAGCGCTTCAGGTGTCGGCCATACTTTCGGCCACAGACTGAACGCCTGCATCTTATAGAACTGTGAAGCTTGCATAATAATCGCATAGCTAAAGAATAAACCGATGATAAGCCCTACTATATATTGGTGCACGAGCCACATAAGAACGCAGCCGACAACAATCAGACGCACTACAATCCACATACTATCATTACTTCTCACAAAATTTCTGACGAATAAATATTCAAACATATGCTCTTCTGTATAGTGAGACTTTCTCGGAAGCAGTGCATCAAAGTATCGTCTGCGTACTGCTTTATCCTTCATCCCTTTTACATCTGTAAACATATTGATCAGCTTATTCTGTGCTTGATACAGCTGATGCTCATAATCTATATACTGTCCAAAGTTGAGAAGACGGTGTGCTGCATTCTTATTAAATAGATAGATTAACCCTAACGTAAACATAATAATAGAAATAATCGTAACCGGTAATCCTTCCAGTGCAGTATAGATGCCAGACAGCGCCATTAAAAAGATGAGGAAGCTGATATAGCCATTCATAATGCCTAGCTTCATCATCAAATGGCGCATAATAAGTCCGCTATAGATCATCCACACCCCCAGAACAATCGCGCATACATACCCTGTCACCGATGCTGTTCTTTCCATATATAATGGTGCTAATAGGCCACCCATTACGATAAATAATAGTGTGCGCAATATACCGCTCCTAATGATGGCCTGTTTAAAATAAGGGTCCATATCGCGTTCGAAATTGAGCAGAAATATGCTATCTGCAGATTTCATAAAAGTTCTGAGCGGGGTAACTGTAAACGCTGCAAGTATTACAGCGATGATCAGATTATAGTTGACATTCTCTGGCAGATTCTTGAGCAGCTGAGAATATTGCAGCATCAATGCACCAAATGCAATCGTCAAGAAAACAATAAAATGGCCATTAAAGATAAATTTACTATAATAAGCGACCTCTTTGTCGTTTCTTGCCTTCCTGTCATAAAATAATTGGCGTGCCTTATTCATGTGCGTCACCTGTCACATGAATATAGATGTCATCCAGTGATGCATGCGGCATATCAAACTGACCTTGCAGATTATTAAGGGTCCCATAAGCAATAAGTCTGCCGTGATGCATCAGTAAGAAGCGGTCACAATATTTCTCAGCTGTTGCAAGAATATGTGTACTCATCAATACAGTCCGATTGTTCTGACGTGCTTCAACCATAAGTTCCAGCATCGTTTGAATACCGAGTGGATCGAGGCCGAGAAATGGCTCATCGATAATATATAGTTCAGGCTGAACGATAAATGCACATATGATCATCACTTTCTGCTTCATTCCTTTAGAGAAATGTGCTGGAAAAGCTTTCAATTTATCTTCTAATCTAAAGACTTTCAATAATGGTCGTGCGCGTTCCATCGCTTCATCCAGTGGGATATGATAAGCCATTGCAGTCATATCTATATGCTCTGCTAATGTCAGTTCCTCGTATAAGACAGGAGATTCTGGAATATAAGAAAGCTTATTTCTATATTCATAAGGATGTTCTGCTAACGATACACCATCAATTTGTAGTGTTCCTGAGATGGGTCTCAGTAACCCAAGCATATGTTTGATTGTCGTACTCTTACCCGCTCCGTTAAGTCCGATAAGTCCGATGATTTCACCATTTTGAAGTTCAAAATCGATATCATGTATGACAGGCTGATTGCCATAGCCGCCTGTCAAGTTCGTCACTTTCACTGTCACGTTCATTCTCCATTCTACAAACTATTTTCATCATTGTATCAAATGTATGATTGTTGCTACAATTATAACGTATGTTGTGAATATTTTAATAAAATCTTATATAATAGAGAAAATTGCATAGGAGGCCATACAATGTCAGAAACAGTATTCAGTAAAATATTAAAAGGTGAGATTCCATCATACAAAGTCTACGAGGATGAATATACGTATGCATTCCTCGATATTTCGCAAGTATCTAAAGGACACACGCTTGTTATACCTAAAAATGCTGCACCAGATATGCTGTCAATTGCACCTTCAGACTTACAGCATGTCATCACATCAGTACAGAAGGTTGCCAAGGCCGTCGATAAAGCATTCCAGCCAGACGGAATCAATGTCATCCAGAATAATAGAGCTTATGCAGATCAATCTGTATTTCATCTGCACTTCCATGTCATCCCACGTTATAAAGATGATATAGATGGCTTCGGTTACGTTTGGGAGACGCATCCAGATGCACTTGATATGGAATCATTAAAAACCGATATTCAAGATGCAATCGAATAACTTTCCCTACATAATATTTATTAATATGGGTATACTAAAAAAAAGACAGGAGGCTATAATTATGAAATTATCTAGAATTGTACTTGGTTTCGGTGTCGGCATCGTTGCTGGAGGTGCCACTGCGATACTGAACGCACCAAAGTCAGGGAAAGAACTTCAGCAAGGATTCAAATCCACTGCTTATAATACGAAAGCGCAAGTCAACCAACTGAAGGCTGAAACGAATGAAGTGAAGGATTCAATCTTAAACACGAAAAATACTTCTCAAGAGGCAATGTCTACCATGGTTGATGAGATTAAAACGATGATCAGCAACTACAAAGCAGATATCTCGCCGAATATCGATAACATTAAGAATAATGTAGAAAACCTGAACAATCGAAAGAACGAAATTACGCAGGAACTCTCTGAAAAATAATATATTAAAAATTCAGAATAAATATTCATAAAGTTTTTGTACTATGCTAAAATAATATTATTAATCACTAGAGTATGATGTTACCATCATACTTTTTTTATATTACTATTAGTATATTGTTAAATGATAATTATTATGTAAAATGCATGAATATTCTGGAAGGTGGAACCGACATGAAACGTGAACGCGAAAAAGAAATTATCGATAAAATGTTATTTACGCACAAAGTGTCTCAATTAAGTAAAGCACTTTGGAAAACAGTAGAAAAAGACTGGCAGAACTGGATTAAACCATACGATTTAAATATCAATGAACATCACATTCTAGTCATTATAAGGAACTTGGAGAAGGCAACCATCTCAGAAGTAAGCCAGTACGGTGTGATGCACGTATCTACAGTGTTCAACTTTGCAAAGAATCTAGAGAAGCGCGGCTATTTGACGATGCCAAAGAGTAAATTTGATAAACGTAATACATATCTTGAACTTACTGAAAAAGGAAAAGAAGTGCTCTATGAAACATACAAAGGATACAAAGAGTCTGATGACCGTATTTATGATGCTGCGAGCAACTACCAGGAATTAATGTTTGATCTTCCGCCATTTACTGAACTGAAATTTATCGTTGCACAAATCTATGGAGCAGACTTCATTACGCACCTTGAAAAGAGTCACGACGACCTATTAAAAATATTACTTGACGAAAACAATAAAGATAATGCATAATTGCTAGGTAAATTAACCGAGTAAGGAGATTGCCATGTATTTATGTAACAAAAATTTTAATATCAGATCGACATACGGAATCCAGAGAATCATGCTCATTTCAGCATTACTTGGAATTATCGTTTACATTGTCAGCTTTGAAATTTTCTCCTCTTTATTCGGAAAAAAATTCTCAGATGACAATTTTTTATTATTCTTGATCAGTCTGATTTGTCTCTACCCTATTCATAAATTATTGCATATGTTGCCATTTATACATGATACGAAATCATTAATCATACAGAAAACAACGAAATCCAGATTCTTTCCACTTATTAATACACGAGTGAATCATCCGGTTCATAAACTACATTTTGCAATTGCATTAGTCTGCCCAGTTGTCATCATTACAGTGGCAACACTTATATGCGCAGTTACACACCCTATGTTCGCCCATTACTTCTTATTTATATTCGCGGTGAATATCGGGTTATCATTTATAGATTTTGTATATTTACGTTATATGTTCAACACTCCGCAGTGTTCCTATGTTGAAGAACGTAAATACGGCTTTGAAGTCCTGAGCAAACACGATCTACCAGCAGACTTTTATCATTCAGATGTAAGATAAATGTATTCTAAATCATTTTATGTTAGAATTTATCATTAGTTAGAACATTTACTAAACAGTGCACTTAAAAGGAGTAGTATTATGACAAACTTAAAGAAAATTATGATGCCAGCAGCACTTTCTGTATCAATCTTAGGATTAACGGCATGTGGAAATAGTGGCGGAGAAACACTTGTTTCATCTAAAGCTGGTGACATAAAACAATCAGACATCATGAAAGAGATCGGTAATGAACAAATCGCTAAAACGTCATTCCAATTAATTTTCAATGACGTTCTTAAAGAGAAATATGGTAAGAAAATCGATGAAGATAAAATCAATAAAGAAACAGACAAAGAAATTAAGAAATATGGCGATGAGAAAACATTCGAACAAATTCTGCAGCAGCAAAGTTCTGGAATGACAGTTGAACAGTATAAGAAAAAGCGCGTTACTGATGAATATCAGAAGCAGTTTCTAAATGACACAATCAAAATTTCAGATAAAGATATTAAAGATAACGCTAAGAAAGCTTCACATATATTAGTTGCAGTGAAATCTGAGTCTAATAAAGATGGATTAAGCGACAAAGAAGCGAAAGCGAAAGCTGAAGATATCTTAAAACAAGTTAAAGCTAATAAAGATGATTTCAAGAAAATTGCTAAAAAAGAGTCAGATGATACACAATCGGCGAAAAATAATGGTGAGCTCGGCTACGTAGTTAAAGGTCAAACTGTTGAAGCATTCGAAAAGGCATTATTCAAACTAAAGCCGGGTGAAATTTCAGATATCGTAAAAACTGAATTTGGTTACCACATCATTATGGCTGAAGACGATAAAGACATCGCTAAAGAAAAAGACAAACTCGCTCAGACGATTCGTCAGAACAAGTTACAAGATAATCCGAAACTATACGTACAAGCAGTACAAAAATTATTCAAGGAATATGATGTAGACTTTAAAGATAAAGACATCAAAAAGTATGTTGATGATCAAATCTTAAAAGTAAAATAAAAAAGAAATGAAGCCTTTGCTTCATTTCTTTTTTTAGTCCAGAGAAATCGGCTTATAAAACTGACGATTTTCTAACGCAAAAATACGCTCTGTATATTGTCCTTTCTCCACTTTCTTCATATGCTTATCAAACATCTGCATACGTGCATCAATATTATCAATAAAGTGAAGCATCTCTGCTTCTTTTAACATCGGTAATTTCGGTGATCCATACTCATACTTTCCATGATGACTTAATATCATATGGCGCAGTAACATTACTTCTTCCCCTTCAATATTATGTTCACGTGCAATACTCGCAACTTCATCGCTCATAATCGAAATATGGCCGAGTAAGTTTCCTTCTACTGTATACGTTGTTGCAACAGGCCCGGATAATTCTTTAACCTTCCCCATATCATGTGCAATGATACCTGCGTAGAGCAGACTTCGATTTAATGTCGGATAAATATCACATAATGCTTTCGCTTGTTTCAACATCGTTAATACATGGAATAATAATCCCGAGACGAAGTTATGATGGTTGCTGCTGGCAGCAGGGTATACCATAAATTGATGTGCATATTTCTTAAGTAACAGACGAATAATACGCTGTAAATTTGCATTTTCGATTTCGATGACATAATCCATCAGCTGCTCCATCATATCATCTTCATTCACCGGTGCACTTTCTAAGAAATTTTCTAGTTTCACACCGTCTTCTGGTGTAACAAGTCTGAATTGATTTACTTTCATCTGTTTACGACCGCGGTAATCAATCACATCACCTTTAACACGAATTAATTGTTCAGGTTGTAACAATTTTATATCTTCTTCAGAGACCGTCCATACTTTTGCTTCGATTTCTCCACTTTTATCTTTAAGATAAAGTGTTAAATATGGCTTACCTTGTCCTGTTACCCCTTGAATTGATTTATGAATTAAAAAGTAATGATCCACTTGAGATCCGGGTTTTAATGTTTCTATCGTTCTCACTTATTTAACCTCCTTCTTATTGCGTTCCAGTACAATTGTCTGCTTACTGTTAATTGTAGAAGAACGGTTGCAAGTGTAATAGATAATTTGATTATGCTGTTGTTTAAGCATATATTCAAGTATACGCTCACGCCTGTTTTTGTCAAAGTGAACAAACGCATCATCGACAATGATCGGGAATGGGTAATATCTTCTTAATGAATGAATTAAACTCAGTCTTAATGCAATATATAATAATTCTTTCGTTGATTGTGACAATTCTGTCGGATGATATACTTGTCCATCCGCAGCTACAGTTGTCAGATGTTCATCATAAACAATCTTCGTGTAACGTCCTTCAGTTAGATAGTTAAAGATTTCTGTCGCATCATCAATAACGAATGGCATTCGTTCTTCACGTACCTCTTTAATATGTGCCTGAATTAAAGTATCGATATAATTTACAGATAAATATGTTTCCGCAAGTTTGTTAAATTGATTTTTCTTTATTTCATATTCAAACTTCAGTCTTGATAACGTATCATCGTCACATATTTGATGCATAGCATGTTCTAGTTCTCTTAACTGTTGCTGCACATTACTGCGTTCATCAACCAACGATTTAATATGTACATTAATATCTATCAACTGCTCATTCAGTATGGCTTCTGGCACTTCAGCAAGATGCGTATTATCCTCGTACGTGAATGCTTGATTTCTAAGCAGTTCACTTAACACATTAAAACGCTCTAAGTTTGTGTTATAACTCGCATATTCAGCCTCTTTAGCATAATAACTTGAAGTATCCTCCACCCCTGCTTCTTCAAACAAAGCATGCTGCTCATCAATATTCTGCTGCAACGATGCATTAATAATTTTGATTTCTTTCTTTAATAAATCTCGTTGATTTGCATTTTTACTGTACTGGAATTTCTCTTTCTCATCGGTCGTTAACATATTCTTTAAATCATGGAATATCGATGATGCCTCTGTTTTCACAGGTAATTTCGGAATAAGCGTTAATATGCTCTGATCGAATGTAGCAAGACGCTCTTTCATTTCCTCGATTTTAGCATTACACTTTAAGATTTCATCATGGATGCGCACTAATTTATGTATCGTACGATATGCAGAAGCTAATCGGTTATTCGGATAATTACTCTCTATTTTAAGCGCTGTTTTGTATTGCTTGAGCAATTGGTGTGTCGCTTCAATTTCTTTATGTGAAATGTCTAAATGTTGCTTTAAAGCTTCTTTTTGAGATTGCTCACGATTTAACTGAGTGATAACATTTGATAATTTATGGCGTAATAACTTTTGTTCATTCAAATCAAACGACAAATCAAAGTCATGTTCAAGTTTATAAATATTACCCTCTAATTGTTTTACTCCATCCGCTAATTCATCATTAAATCGTACATCCGGCTTCTTATTTAAAATAAGCATCAGTAGTACAATGATGCTTACGAATGAGAATATACTACCTGAAATCCATAGCGCATTCATAAAACTATAGACAAGTGCTACAAGACTAATGACTACCGTTATCGCATAGATTGTCTGCTGCAGCTTATGTTTCTTGAGCTCACGCGCTTCATAAGCAGTTGCTTCTTCACTCAATTTATGAAAGAGCTTTGATTTACTTTCAAGTTCCTTGCGCTGTTCTTGAAGTTCCTGTGCTTTATTAAAACGTTCGTCATGCACTTTTTCTTTATTCAATACTTTAGATTCATCAGATAATCTATCTACGTTTAGTGTTACAAATTGCAGCTCTCTGTTAATTTGTGTACGTTCGAGTTCTTGTTTCTCAAGCTCGTTGAGTGCTTCAGTGATATCAGATTGAACTTTCTGATTCAGTTCAACGGTTTCAAACTTCTGCCATCCGATATCCTGCATTAAAGTATTCATTTCAGTCGTCAGTGCATCGCGTTGCTGTGTTACACTTCGAACATCACCATGCAGCTGTTTAATCGGATGTTCTCTTTTGATAATGTCTCTTGAGGCTTCAATTAAGTGGTCAGGCAATAGTTGAATATTATCCATCTCTGATGTTATCTGGCTTAACTTCTCTTCACGTAGTTCAAGATCTTTACTTAATTTCTGGACCTGATGCTTCAACGCCTCAAATCGATTAATCCCTTGCTCAGGAAATTGCGGCGGCTCTATGTTTAATTGTAGTTCTAATGCTTTCCATTCCTGTGCTTGACTCTGATATTTAATTTCTCTTTCTTTATGTCCTTTAACTTCTTCAAGTTCTTTAATCTGTAATTTAATATGTTCAACTCTTCTTGAATCCTTCTGATACGTATCATATATTTGTGCATAATGTGCTTTTACATCATCCTGCGCTCTTATATCCGCTTCTAGCTGCTGCAATTCTCTTGCTTTCTCAAAAATGATACCAGTATCTTCATCTGTATTAAATAAACGTACCTGCTCCTCATTTATCGTCCTTTGTAAATCTGTAAATTCCGTCGAACCGAATGAGCCTGCCTGAAGTAAGTAAGCTTCAAGCTTTTCTTGTGTCAGTTTACGATGTACTTCCTGCAAACCGAGTACATCAAATGAAAATATTGATTTATATGTATCTTTTTTCATATAATTCATCAACTGGTTGAGCCATTCAATCGATTTCTCTACACCCTCGTGAATGACTTTTACTTTTTCTTTACCATGAACAAATACACGTTCAATCATAATCGTTGTACCATCTATATGTTCGAGTTCTATATTACCGCCATATTGTGGTGCGAATCTCGGTTCTAGACGCGGTTCGTACTCACCATCTTTCGGAAAACCGAAGAGTAACGCATGAATAAACGCCTGCATTGTAGATTTACCTGCTTCATTTTCTCCAAATATCTGAACGAAATCGTGATTAAACTGAAACTTGCGATGTTCCAATCTTCCATATCCGTATATTTCTAAAGATTTAATCTTCATGGCGGTCACCTTTCATCAACATTTTGAGATGCGCTTCTCCATAATCTATCAACCGCTCTGTATTAACCTCATCAAAAGAGATAAACTTCTGGATATAGGATTGTTGTACAGGTTCTTTCGATGTTGTTAAATAAGACAAATCATGAAGGACATCACTGAACTCATCTTTTAATGTATGCGGTGCGTACTTTTCATTTGTGTAAATATCATCGATCCATACAAACTGTTCTTCTGCCATTTCGCCAATTTGGATCTGGTCCTTTATTTGCGATAACATTTGCTGATCTATTAAAGTCTCACCATCATTTTGTAGTGTTAATCGATAAAGTTGTCTACCGTTTGGGCGCACGGATTGTTTAAATGCTTCGATATCCTGATAGATTGCGTGACGCTCAATACTCTTTAAGTTTAATACTGTCTCGTGGAATGTAATCATATTTACTGGCACAAAGGTCGCATTCAGCTGACTGCTGTCCCCTTCAACATACATATATCCACTATCTCCGCCTTCCATAAAGTTTGTAGCCTGAAGCGTACCGGGGTAATGCATATGTGGCAGTTCGTTTAAGGTCATATGCCTATTAAAACCGCCAAGTGCCCAGTAATGATATAATTTACGGTTTAATTCCTCGATATGGAATTCTGTATGTGTGTCTTCCCCTTTTAACTTATGATGTAAACCATTCAGTATGCCAATATGAATGGTCTGATTAACTTCATTTACGGGATACTGATCAAGCTTGTACTCATAGTGAGAATGTTCTTTATAACTGAACCCATGAAAGAACACACTTGATTTGTTTTTCGTAACAAGTTCATAAGTCTGAACTTCATCAGAGAAAACAATTACATTATCAGGAAACTTATAAAATGATTGTACGGACATATTGTCCTCTATACCGTGTATATAATAAACGTAAATATTCTCTTCCTTTAATCGTGCGAATTGCTTTACTACGTAGTCATCTGCCTTAATGTTGCGATTTTTACTTGAAAATAAATTTCCACTTATAATAATAAAGTCCACTTGTTTTTCAATCGCATCATCGACAACGCGTTTTAAACTTTGAAAGCTTGAATTACGAATCGACTTCATTATATATTCAGGAACATCTCCAACTAACTGAAACGGTTCATCTAATCGTATGTCTGAGCAATGTATAAATTTGATCATCATAACCCTCACTTTAATTGATACTCTAATTTTACAACAAAATCGTATATATATGTAATGAAACTACAAAATCATCTATATTTATAATCTTTATTCATAAAAAAACTCATCCGTAAGATTATGCATTATCGCCATATCTTACGGATGAGTTTCAAATATTGTTTATTTGTCTTTTTGATCATAAAGAAGGTTCAGTTTATCAATTTTCTGATGTGTATAATCTTTATATGTCTTATTATAGCTCTTTGGATCTTTAGGGTTTAAATAGTTTTCAATCTTACCAGTCTCAGGATGAATCAGCTTGCTAGATGCCCCGCACCCTAATCCTATGATTGTCTGTACTTCTTCCATAATCAAGATGTTATACAGTGACGCTTCTCCCGCTTTAGAATATCCGATGTTCTCAAGATTACCGAGAATATTCTTCTGACGGTATAAATAATAAGGAATATAGTCATGCTGTTCGGCGAAAGTTTTTGTCAAGTTCATCATATAGATAATTTCATCTCGTGCTGCAACCGGATACTTTGATTTATTACGTGTCATCTCGCTCGCTGTCTTAAAACTTAACGTATGCACTGTAAGCGATTCAGGGTTCAGCTTCTTCGTTTCATTCAGCGAATGGATTACTTCTTCACGCGTTTCATTCGGTAAGCCGATAATCAGATCCATATTGATGTTATTCATATGGTATTCGCGAGATAACTTGAATTTATCGATTGTTTCCTGCACGCTATGATGGCGGCCGATTGCCTTTAAAGTTTCATCGGTAAAGCTTTGTGGATTTATACTGATGCGATCGATACCGAATGTATTAAGTACTTCTAATGTCGCTGCATCAATTGTATCCGGACGCCCTGCTTCAACAGTAAGCTCACGCACATGTGTCATGTCAAAGTTTATATACACTGCTTCAAGCAACAACTTTAAATCCTGTGCACTGATAGAAGTGGGGGTACCTCCACCGAAATAGATAGACGTCACTTTAATATTACGTGCTTTAAGCCACTCGCCGATATGTTCAATTTCATATAATAATCCAACGAGGAACTCTGGCACGTCATTTTTATGGACTTGAATTGCATACGCCGGAAACGTACAATATGCACACTTCGTCGGACAGAATGGAATGCCGATATAGATGCTGACTTCCTGCTCTAGCTGATGTAAGTCTGGAATCGCATTGAGCTGCGTCTTCGTAATACGTTCCATCAGTTCAAGCTTATCATCTGCAATCAAATAGTCACGCTTTAATCTTTGTTTAATAGCATTGTCTGAGTGCCCTTGTTTTAAATATTTATGATATAGCTTAAGTGGTCTGATTCCTGTCAATGTACCCCAGCTCTGTGTTATACCGGTATGTGCCGTTAATATCTCAATCAACGTCTCACCGAGTGCCTGCTTCATTGCACGTTTGTCTGTCTGTTTGCGTTCGGCACGCTGTGTATAAGTATTGCCATCTATCGTCAACGTTGTTGTCACGATGGTGCAGCGCTCCTGATTGATATTTATCGTAATGCAGTTATCCCCTTGACCTTCGAATAAATACGCATCCTCGAAATAGAGATTTAGTATATTGCGAATATAGAGCTGCAGCTGTTCAAACTGATCGTGTTCTAAATAAAATTTCATAATCTACCTCTCTTACATTATGCAAAAACCGAACAGTGCGAAATATCTGCACTGTTCGGATATATTAAATATTGTTATCCCTATAAAGAATTAATCTTCAGCTTTAACACCATATAATTCTTCTAAAGGTTTCATGATGATACGGTTTAATTCTTGAATAATAAAGCTCATACGTTGTTCAGCTTCCATTAATTTTGAGATATTTTCATCTTTTTCGATTAATTCAGCTGAAGCTTGTGCTTTATTTAAATCTTCTTCAGTAATTTCTTGACCTGACATTTGTTTTTCTTGAAGTGTTAATTGAATTTCTCTGAATTCATCGAAGATTTTCTTTGATTCAGGGTTATTGTTAACTGCTTCATAATGATTCTTAATCGCATTATATTCATCACTCTGACGTAATGAACTTTCTAATTTATTCGCTTCATCATAAATATTAACAGACATATTCATTCTCCTTTATGTTTAATGTTCCTAATCAATATACCACGAATACAGGCATTATACAAAAATCGCGATTATCCCTTGCAAGATACCGATGATACCGCCTAAGATAAAGCCAAGCATTGTGATTAACTTCAATTCTTTATTCGAGATTTCAATAACGAGCTGTTCAAGGAATGAAAGTTCAAAATTATCAATCTGGTCCTTAATAATTTCAGCAATACGAATCTTCTCTAAGATGACT
This sequence comes from Macrococcus psychrotolerans, assembly GCF_038095555.1. NCBI lineage: Bacteria > Bacillati > Bacillota > Bacilli > Caryophanales > Staphylococcaceae > Macrococcus > Macrococcus psychrotolerans. The sequence continues at coordinate 1,595,640 of NZ_CP124591.1, forward strand.
GCAACATTGTCAGCTGTCTTCGTCATTATATAATGGATTAAACGATCTCCACCTTCAGTTTCAATGTAATGAAACAACTTCGGTACAAGCGTATAAAGTGGTGTCTTCATATAATAATCTATATGCATTGCACGCACAATATTTGTATTTAACTCCCCTTTGAAATGAGCGATATCATGTGCAGCAACTAAAGTTTCTGGTGTCATCGCCATTATACGTGCGTACTCTTTTTTAAGCTCAGTTTCAATGATTGATTTGATTTTAGGCTCTTCACTTAAAGCATTCGCTTCTTTTATAACACGGTCTGCAATCATCTCCTGTGTCATAAACATTTGAATCATGCTGACAAATCTTCCTTTCTCCATAAAAAAGCGGTCGATCATCTGCATAATATCGTTGTAACCTGATTCGCTATTAACGTAAGCTCTAAGCTTTTCAATGATCATTGTAGGTGCTGCTTCAACCTTACTGTCTATCTTATCCTTTAAATCTTGTGGCAGTAATGCATCGATTGATTGGGACTGATATGTCTGAATCTTCTCTTCAAGCAGTTCATTCACCTTATCGTGAACTTTTTTCTCAGCAACATTTGTAATATCAATATTAAAGCGCTGCGCAAAGTCATCGATGCTGTACTGTCCTTCTTTTAAAGCCTGAACTTGTTTATTCAGCATACTTTTTAACAGCGCTTCAGTCTGCCTTGTCATTAATTTCTCTTTAAACACTTCAGGTGTGAGTAGATGATGTGTGACCATCTCTCCAATCTTCAGCGAGAGTTCATTACGTCGTTTCGGTATCAATCCTGGTGTAAACGGGAGCTGTTTCCCAAACAGAAATTTCGGTTCAAACGGTCTGAACAACATCTTAATCGCAATAAAATTCGTAAATCCACCAATCAACGAGCCAATAAAGCCCATAAATAATATTATTCCTAATGCGTACAATTCATCACCTTTTTCTATAATGTTTCATTACAATAGTTTATACCACTCTGTTCCAAAAACAAACCGAGAGACATCGTTCTAATAAAATAGCGAGACAAGGGTCATTAAGCCACCTTGTCTCGCCTATAAATTAATTATACAGTGATCAGCTGTTCATTTCTCTTCTTATTATAGAACATCTCTGCTTCACGCGCTTTATTAGAACCATATAACGGTTGCATAGAACCATCTAATACACGATAAAGGTTCGAAATTTTATTCTGCTGAAGAATGATATCACGATCTGCTTCAATCGTTGACCACCATAATTCATTTTTATTATCTTGGTCAGGGTATGCACACGCACCTCTTGAGATTACTTGAATGACTTCTAAAGGATCTCCACCTAAAGTATTCTGCAGCACTTCAGAATCTCTGAATAATGCACATAGTGACACGCAAGTTGTCCAGTTTGGAAGTACACGCTCTTTTTCAATCTGAACTAATGTTTTCTTAGATAGTCCGATAGTTTGTGCCATTGTATCTTGAGTATATCCTGCTTCTATACGAACCATTTTAAACTTTGTTTGTAATAAATCTGTGAATTGTTGCTTATCCATGCTTCTACGACCTTTCTTGTATATATTATTATTTTTAGATTGTTCATTTAATAAAATAGAAATAATACACTATTCATTTAAGGGACTTTACCATCTTAATATAATTTACAAAAAATTAAAAGAGGAAAACCTCATGATTTTCCTCTTTTCTTATAAATTTTATTTCTTAGACAAATTTATGCAACATTTTTAGCAAGTTTTTGCTTTTCTCTCTCATTAATCACGACCGCACAAGCAGCATCTCCAGAGATATTTATAGCGGTACGTGTCATATCAAGTAATCGGTCGATACCTAGAATAATACCGATTGCTGCTGGATTAAGCCCGACTGAAGTCAGGACCATCGCAAGCATTACAAGTCCCACACCCGGTACACCGGCTGTACCGATAGAGGCAATTACAGCGATTGCGACAACCATGACCATCTGCATAATAGTTAAATCTACACCAGATATTTGAGCGATAAAGATGGTTGCAACCCCTTGCATAATGGCTGTACCGTCCATATTAATCGTGGCGCCAAGTGGTTGAACGAAAGATGAGATTTCTTTACGTACACCTAAATTATCTTGAGCGCATTCTAACGAGATTGGCAATGTTGCATTGGAACTCGAAGAGCTAAATCCTACAGTCATTGCAGGTGCGAAACCTTTAAAGAACCATATCGGACTACGTTTCGCTAAAAACTTAATAGCCCCACCATATACTAAAATCATATGTAGGAAAAGCGCTAGTAATACGACAAAGAAATACATTCCAAGCTGTTTAATCGCACCAAACCCGGCACTAGTAAATGCTGTTGCAACTAAACCAAATGTACCAATTGGCGCAAAGTATTGCATGATTGCTGTAACGATAAACATCAATATATCGTTCGTCTGTTCAAAGAGCAGCTTTACTCCGCTTACTTTCTCCCTCAGTGCAATCATGCCGATACCGATAAAAATGGCGAAAGTAATTACTTGCAGCATGTTTGTTTCACTCATCGCAAGTACTGGATTTTTTGGAATCAAGTTAATCAAAGTCTGATCGAAAGTCTGATTCACAGAGGTTCCTTCCGCTTTTGCTGCTTCTTCTTTTTGTTTTTGTTCTAAAGCATATTTCTTCACGTCGTCACTATTCATTAAATCTGCCTTGCCTGCACCAGGTTTAAACACAAGGGCTAAACACATCGCAAGTGTAATTGCGAGTGCCGTCGTTACTATAAAGAATCCAAGTGTCTTTAGACCAATCGACCCAAGATGCTTCGGATCCCCCACGCCTACGACACCAAGTACAATTGATACAAATACAACTGGTACTACAAGCATAAAGATTAGATTCAGGAAGATTTGTCCGATAACATTAAATACGTATTGATTAAACCATTTCACCCATGATGCATCCTGATATAAATTAAAGATAGAACCTACAATAATACCGACCACCAATGCAATGATGATTTTAAGCGTCATATTTCCTTTAATTTTCATAACCCACCTCTTTAACTGAATTTTCTAATAAATATATCTATAATTATAAATAAAGATTCACTATAAGTAAATAAGGTTCCCCTAATTTTCTAAAAAGTAGAAATACGTTTCTACTGCTATACATTCATCGACATTTGATTAATAATGGAGATAATAATTATTTAAAGGATGAACAAGATGCAGGTTAAAGACCAGTTACAGCAAGCTCAAAAAGGAGCTAAGGTGAGTATCATCATGTATGTACTGCTCACAACTTTCAAATTATTATTCGGTTACATTCACGGATCTCAGGCACTTGTCGCAGACGGTCTTAATAACGCCACCGATATTGTAAGCTCAGTAGCACTGCTTATTGGGCTTGCGATCAGCATGAAACCTGCCGACAAAAACCACAACTACGGCCATTACCGTTCAGAATATATCGGTTCATTGATTGCATCATTTATTATGTTTGCTGTGAGTGTTCAAGTTATATTGCAAGGAATTAAAAATTATATCCGTCAGGAATATTCAAGTCCTTCTATTGAGACTGCAGTTGTAGCAATACTATCAGCATTTGCGATGCTCGCCGTATACATTTATAATCGCAATCTTGCGAAGAAACTGGATTCCAGTGCACTCAAAGCAGCAGCAGCAGATAATTTATCAGATGCGCTCGTATCGCTTGGCGCATTTATAGGGATCATCGGTGTATTCTTCGGATTGACATTTCTAGATACCGTTGCTGCGATTGTCGTCGGCTTACTCATAATGAAGACCGCTATTGAGATATTCTTTGAAACAGCAATTACATTAACGGATGGATTCGATGCAGATACACTGGATCATATGAAACGTATCGTGTCGTCGGTAGAAAATGTAGAAAGCTGTGTTGATATCAAAGGAAGAAATCACGGAGTTATGACATTTGTAGATGTGACCGTTACTGTGAACCCTAGTTTCACTGTTGCTGAGAGCCACGATATAACAGAACACATTGAATATGCGATTAAAGAAGAATATGGCGCTGTTGAAACAATCGTTCACCTTGAACCCGGAATAGTTAAATAAAAAGTGGCACACCCTCATGTTAGGGTGTGCCACTTTCTCTTCATTCTTCATCTTTTACAATCATTTTAGCGATATCGGATTGTTCATTAAATCGATTATCAAATTTAATCAGGATCCAGACAATCAGCACTGTTACCCCAATTCCTATAAATTTATACGGAAAAATTACATACATCAGACAATAATAAAATAATAAAAATATAAGCAGCATAAAAAAAGGTCTGGAGACTACGTAATATTTATCAAAATAATAGCCACGATAAAATTGACTCTGCCTTAAATCCATTCTTTCAATATCGTGCTTAAGATTGTACATCGATATACATACTCTAATAACTGTAAATACAATCAGGAGTGTCATAAAATAAACGATACCTTTATGCTCTCCAAAAATATATTTAAACAGTTCAGTAATCGCAATTGTCGCAAATGCGATTATCCAACTATTATTCCACCATTTTTCAATCATCGTCTCACCTCATTTACCATATTATAACAAAAACATGAGGTGTATGCTGCATTAAATCAGCTTATATTTCACGCCGTACATCGATGCTTGTGTACGGTCCCCGACTTCTAGCTTCGCAAATATATGGCTAACATGAGTTTTCACCGTTTTTTCTGAGACAAAGAGTTGTTCAGCGATTTCTTTGTTGGTTAAGCCTTCGCTCATCGCCTTTAACACTTCAAGTTCTCTCTTTGATAATGGGTTTCTTAAATGTGCGAGATTCATGCCACTTTTTCTGACTTCCATAACATCCGGATGAAATATCTGCTCACCTGCTGCTATCTGTTTTATCGTATTGATCAGCGCTTTCGGTTCACTATCTTTCATTTCATAACCGTCTGCACCTGCATCCATCACGCCAAGGACATGTTCTTCATCGATAAAGCTGGATAGTACGAGCACCTTCACATCAGGGAATTTCGCTTTCACTTGGCGCGTCGCTTCAATGCCGTTAAGCTCAGGCATCACAAGGTCCATAATTATGAGATTGGGTAATTGCATTTCATCTAGATGTTCAAGCAGCTCTCTGCCGTTATTGAAATCAGCAATTACATTAAAGCTTTCTTCAGTTGATAGTAGAAATTTCATCCCTTGTCTTACGATATGGTGGTCATCCACGAGTATAATATCCATGACTTTCATCCTTTCGGGTAGGTGAATTGTACCGTCGTTCCATGCATTAATGTACTGTTTATTTCAAGTATACCACCAATCTCCTGTGCACGTTGCTGCATATTCCTCACCCCATGTGTCGGAAGCGTTGTCGTCAGTGCATTGTTATAACCTTTACCGTTATCTTTAATCCTCAGAACAAAATGCTTATCATCCTGCTTCATTGATATCATTACTTCTTCTGTTTCTGCGTGCTTCTTCACGTTATTCAGCGCTTCTTGAACGATTCGAAATGCACTGTTTTCAATTTTATTCTCTAAATTGATGAACCCTTCCACTTCAATCGTTACATCGAGGCCGAGTATGTTGCCATAGTTCTGCACTGCTTCAACAAATCCATGCTCAAGCCCTAAAGGTTTCAACTGCCAGATTAATGCGCGCATCTCACTTACTGCATCCTGGCTTGTCTTCTCGATAATCTGAAATGCTGTCTTTGCACGTTCATCATCAGTCATACTTTCAGCTGCATGTGCTGTAAGTTTCAGTGAAAAGAGCATTTGATTCACTGAGTCATGCAAGTCTCGTGCAAGTCGAGTTCTTTCTTCCTGTAGTGCATTCTCTCGTTCTCTTGCTGTAAGATAGATACGCTTAATCGCGCTACCGATTTGAAAAGCCACGGATTCAAGCAATGCTAAGTCTTCATCTGAATATACTTTTGTAAAAGGCGTGGCAACGTTAAGCAATCCGAAACGTTCTTCTCCAGATTGTAAAGGAACGGTCGCGTGGTGTGTAATATCATCTGTCATATCACTATATTTTTTATTTGCTTTTACAATTCGAGAACAAGTGATGATGTTCGAAGCTTTCGTTAATTTCTTCTGATGATAACGTGATACGCACCAGCATGGGCCTTCTGTCATATAGCGACATGACTCCATCTTCAGTGCTTGTGGGAGCTTATAATCAGATACGAGTGTATGTTTGCCATCATCATCGATGAAAAATATCCATCCAGTAGAAAAATTGGTCCCTTGAACAAGTCTGTTCAAGGCACCATTCATCATTGAATATATATCTGTCTCTTCATTTAAAAATTCTGCGATTTCTTTCAGTAAAGCTGTACTGTTCTGCATCATATCACCTATTTTTTATATTCAACGTTGTATAAATCATGTCGTCTATCGCGTAATTGTCTTACTGTTCCATTCTCTCGTCCACGGCGTAATACTTCAAGGTCAATATCACCAATAACAACCATTTCTACGTTCTCACCTGTTTCACCTACAATACCATCTCTTGCAAAGCCAAAGTCACTTGGTGAATAAATACCCGAACCTGAATACTGGATATCCATGTTTTCAGTTTGTGGTAAATTCCCGCACGTTCCACTTGTTACTGTGTAGATCTGATTTTCAATCGCGCGTGCCATCGAACAATACTTCACGCGTAAATAACTTTGTCTGTCTTCAGTTGAGAATGGAGTGAAGATAATCTTAGCACCTTTCTCTGTAGCAATACGCGCCATCTCAGGAAACTCAGAATCATAACAAATCTGAATCGCAATCTTACCACAATCTGTATCAAATACTTCTACGTCATTGCCTGGAGAAATCCCCCACCATCTACGTTCATTTGGTGTAACGTGAATCTTGTACTGTTTCTCGATTGAACCGTCACGACGGAATAAGTATGAAATGTTGTAGATTTCATCCTCTTCTTCAACGAAGTGACTACCACCAATAATATTAATATTGTAACGTACGGCAAATTCATTAAACATCTCAATATACTGTTCAGTATATTTCGTAAGTTGACGAATGGATTCTGCTGGATTACGTTTCTCATCAAAACTCATCAGTTGTGTCGTAAGTAATTCAGGGAATACAACGAAGTCACTTTCAGCATCATATGCCACATCAACAAAGTATTCAATCTGGTTTGCAAACTCTTCAAACGAATCAATTTTACGCATCATATAGTTAACCGTACAAATACGGACAGGGTCACTTGTCTTAAAGTGAATGTTTGATTTAGCAACGTAATCCGGGTTGTTCCATTCCATTAATGTTGCATACTTACTTGAATTCACATCATCCTTTAGATAATTTGGGTTGATACGCATTAAAGTAAATCCATTCATATACTGGAATGTCAATACTGGGTCTTTAATCTTATGCTTCATCACATCGTTAACATATTCTCTTGGTGTGAGTTCATCCTGATATTTATGATAATTTGGAATGCGTCCACCAATAATGATTGATTTTAAATTCAATTCATAAGCGATTTCTCGACGTGCCTCATAAAGACGTTGACCTACTCTCATCCCACGATAATCAGGATGAACCATCACTTCTATACCATATAAGTTATGCCCGTGGTCATTGTGGTTCGTAATATAACCATTATCTGTAATACTATCCCACGTATGACGGTCATCATACTCATCGAAATTAATGATTAAACTTGAACAACTTCCGATAATTTTACCATCATACTCAATAACCATCTGTCCGCGTGGAAATAAATTAATATGGGACTCAAGATGTTCTTTCTTCCACGGTTCCATCCCCGGGAAGCATATGTTTTGTAAGGCGATAATCTCGTCGATATCATCTTTGGTCATCTGTCGCGCCTCGATTGATTTATTAAACTTATCTAAATTTATTTCTTCTGTCATGTATATTCTCCTCTATTTGCTCTATAATAATAAATAGACAAATCATTTTATTAGTCTATAATTTATACCCTATTATTATAGACGATAAAAGTGAATAGGAGAAAATATATGAAATTACGTGTAATAGAAGAATGGAATAATATGACGATTGAGGCATTGCTTAAACATTTACAAATACCAAAGAAGCCGACACATGAGCTACGTATGTCTAAAGCAATTACGATAAATGGTGCAGCTGCTACATTTCGCGATACGTTAAGTACTGGAGATGAACTCTACTTACCTGTTGCAGAAGAAAAGAGCAATTATAAATCAAGCTATCGCATGTGCGAAGTGAAATATGAAGATGATTATTTAGCGATACTCGTTAAACCAAAGGGTGTTAAGACACATCCAAATGATATGAGTGAGTCAAATACGTTGTTAAACCATGCAATTTATACACTCGATTCAGAATATGTGGAACCGATACATCGTCTCGACCAGGAAACTGTCGGCTTATTACTTGTCGCTAAAAATCCATTTATCAAAAAGATACTAGACCGTATGCTAGAAGAACGATTAATCAAGCGTACATATCGTGCGAAAGTTAAGAGTCACCTACCATTGAAGAATCAGACGATCGATATGCCAATCGGTAAAGACAAGTTCCATCCAAATAAACGCCGTGTTTCGCAAACAGGCGACCGAGCAGTTACACATATCGTAAGCTCTAAAGCGAATGGCGACGGTACTGCAGATGTCGAACTGCAGCTTGAAACAGGACGTACACACCAGATTAGAGTACATCTTGCTGAAATCGGACATCCCGTTATCGGAGACCCACTATACAGTGATTCACACCTACGTCAACTCGCGCTAGAAAGCTATAAACTAGAGTTTGTACATCCATTTACCGGAGAGACTGTTGCAGCAACATTAGAGCAATAGTTTTGCATAATGTATAGTGATTCACTATGATATAGATATCAATATTTAGGAGGATCAAAATGATAGCCACAGATATACAAGAGAAATTACTGACACGCCGCGCAGTGAAACAATACGATCCAGCGTTCAAACTTTCTCAGGATGAAATACTAAACTTACTCGACGCTGCAAATAAAGCACCGTCAGCATGGAATCTACAACATTGGAAGTTTATGGTTGTTCACTCAGATGAAGGTAAACAGAAGTTACTTCCTATCGCCTTTAACCAGCAACAAATTGTTGATGCAAGTGCGGTTATCGTAATTTTAGGTGATAAAGAGGCAAATAAGAATATCGATGAAATTTGCGCACCAGATATCCAAAAAGGACGCATGACTAGTGAGATTAAAGAACGTCTCGCAAGTCAGGTGAACAATGTGTATCAAAATGAACATTATGCTTATGAGGCAGCAGTAATGAACTCTACATTCCCTGCAATGCAGATTATGAACTTTGCAACGTTACGCGATCTAGGCTCATGTGCCATCGGTGGATTCAACCGTACACAATTAATTGAATCGTTCAATATCGACGAGCGCTATGTTCCAACAATGCTAATCACTGTTGGAAAGTCTATTAAGACCCCGCGTGAAACAGACAGAAGAGACGTACAGACTATTACAGAATTTCATTAAAAAGAAAAGACACGAAAAAATAGGCAGGAAACTTATAAGTTTCCTGCCTATTTTTCATGCTTAAACGCTCGTGTCACGACCTTTTGACGGCGTTCCAAAAGTTGTCACTACGACAAAACCCGAACAATGCAGAAAACAAAGAACATTTTCTTTGCACCGTTCTGGTTTTGCTTGTGGCAGAACACTTCTGTCACGACCTTTAGTTACGTTTTAGTTTATTCTTCACAAACCCTAATAATTTTGCACGTTTACTCATCATCGGTTTATGCATGACTTCTTTCGGTCTGATAAACGAACGTTTAAATTCCTCTGCTCGATATATCAATTCATCTTGTGAATTAATCGCACGTGCATCATTCCTTACATAATGATATATACCATTTGAATCTTGCTCACGTGCTTTTTGATTATCTTCTAGCTGCAGATTTAATATATCTTTTAATTCCTCTACAATCTTGCTATCAATAATTGGGAATAAGATTTCTACACGTTTAATCATATTGCGTGTCATCATATCTGCTGAGGATAAGTACATCTTCTCTTCCCCATTATGATAGAAGTAATAAATTCTTGAATGCTCAAGGAATCGTCCTACAATGCTGATGACACGAATGTTCTCACTTACACCAGGAATTCCTGGTTTCAAGCAGCATATTCCTCGAATAATCAGTTTTACTTGAACACCGGCGTTACTCGCTTCATATAACTTCTTAATTACCGTCTTATCCGTTAACGAGTTCATCTTCGCAATGATCAGTCCATTTCCGTGCTGTTTCTGACACTCAATCTCCCGATCGATATGTTCAATAAATTCATCACGAATCTCAAATGGTGCAACATGTAATCGCTTATAAGTCGGTTTCTCAGAGTAACCACTTAAGTAATTGAAGAAGTTCATCGCATCTTCTCCAATTTCTTTATTCGTCGTAATGATACCCATATCTGTATAGATTTTAGCTGTTTTATCGTTATAGTTCCCTGTTCCTAAATGAACATATGATACCATTTCATCATTTACTTTCTTAACGACTAACGTAATTTTACTGTGTGTTTTAAGGTGTGTCATACCGTAAATAACGTGACATCCCGCTTCTTCAAGCATACGTGCCCAGTGTACGTTATTCTCTTCGTCAAAACGTGCCTTCAGCTCAACAAGCACCGTCACTTGTTTACCCGCCTCAGCTGCATTTTTCAGTGCATCAATAATCGGTGAGTCGCTTGATACACGGTATAGCGTCTGTTTAATCGCCAATGTATTCGGGTCTTCAGACGCTTCTTTAATAAAATCCACAATCGGCTGGAAAGATTCATATGGATGATGAAAGAATATATCACGCTTTAAAGCTTCAGCATAAAGCTCACCATTTCCAAGATACTTCGGCGGACATGGTTCAAATGGCTTAAAGGCAAGTTGAGGGTAGCGTTTCTCTATCATTCCTGATAATTGGAATAACATCGTTAAATCTAGTGGCCCTTCAAGTTTATATACATCACGATCCTCAATTTCAAGTTCATCCTTTAAAAATGACGCATTGATTGACATATCCTGTCGCGTATCAATCTCAAGACGCACAGCCGCACCACTTTTACGCTTCTTAAGAAATTTCTCTATTTCAATCAGAAGATCCTCTGCTCCATCTTCATGAATTGTTAGATCTGCGTTACGCGTAATACGGAAAGCAAATGTACGCGTTACTTGATAGCCGTGAAACAGCTTATGAATAAAATGTGTGATAACATCTTCCAATAGAACATATACTGTTTTTTCACCATTTGTCAATTCAATAATTCGGTTAAGTAAAGCTGGAATCTGGACGATCGCTGATTTCTTCTCACCACTATCCGTCACTACATCGACAAATATGTTTAACGATTTATTAGATAACTTTGGAAATGGTCGGTATGCATCAATTCCAAGCGGCGTTAATGTCGGAAGAATCTCGAAGTTGAACTTCTTTTCAATGATGCTATAACTTTCTGGTGATAATTCATCCACCGATTTGAAGTACACATTGTACCCTTCAAGATCACGAATTAACGCATGATATTGATCATACTGCATCTTCACATTATCTCTATTTGCCTTATCAATCGCAATCAGCTGTTCTGTCGGTGTCATCTGCGTCTTATTCTCTGGTTCACTGAATCCCATCGTTACCTGATCTTTCAGGCCACCCACACGAACCATAAAAAATTCATCTAAGTTTGAACTGGCGATTGCTAAAAATTTAATACGTTCAAGTAATGGGTTCTTCTGATCAAATGCCTCTTCTATGACTCTACGGTTAAAATCAACCCAGCTCACTTCGCGATTATTATAATATGCTTTATTCCCTAAATCTAAATTCTGTTTCATCATCATCACGTCCACTTTCATGTTTTCATAATTCTGCCTATTCTACTGTACCGAATTAATGTAAAGCTTTTGTAAATATGAGGTTAATTTTAGATTTAATTATTTTTTCGATATGTTTCTTCTGTCTCTCTGTCTGATATTCTTCAGCTATTGGATCTCCGTTGTATTCGATGATTAGATTATATTTATCGTCATTCTTCTCAAAATAAAGTGATTCGACGATATTGGTATTGCTGATATTTAATGCATGTGAAAACTTCAGAATGCTGCCAAGCATCTGGATGACATCTTTCTCATCACTGTTAAACCATTTCGTTTCATCTTCATAGAACTTCAGTAAAGATTTATTCTTATAACTGGAGAGTAAAGCGAGTTTCACGCGATTTTTGTGACTGATACCATTTAAACTTGAGTTTGAAAGAATATAATATGTGTGCTGGCTCGCTGCATCAGAATCGATATAGCTTCCTAAATAGTAAAGGTACGCAGCATGCTTTAAGAAAGTCTTGTCCTTTTTATTTCCTTTGATCAAGTCATGCTTTTCCATTTCGTAATATAGCGTCTCTGCAATCATGGTACGCTGCATTGCTTCATCGTGCTTGATATTGTAATCACTCGCTAAGTTACGTAATGAATCTTTAAATACATTATCTTTATCAAACGGTAGTACGTATTCTTTTTCAAGAACTTTCATAATGACACCTTCACGTAATCCTTTACGGGAAAAGATGAATTCCGTCGCATCTACTTCGTCGAACAGCGTATTAAATAACACACAAGATGGTACGATAATATCTTGACGATCGCGACTCAAGCCATCCAGGTCTTCAAGTTCGTCTTTAGGGGTATGAATTAACGTCTTAAATACGAGTTCAAGATCTTTCTCTTTCATACCATAACCATGTACACCCGCAATCGGATATTCAGTTAATGATTGGTGAATACGTGCGATATTTCGCGCAGAACCACCAATTGCAATAATTGGACATTTACGTTTTTCGAGCCACTTTAAGCTTTCTATTTCATTCTTAATATATTCACCCGCTGCTTTAATCGCTTCTTTATCATTATGTTCCTTGCCGTCAAAGAACAGTTTCTGTAACGTTACGACACCGAATGGAAAACTATGTGAAAACTTAAGTTCCTTATCTTCAAAATAAGTTACTTCTGTACTTCCCCCACCGATATCTACAGTTACACCATCTGCATAGTCCAGTGTATTAATCACTGCATAGTAGCCATAGAATGCTTCTTCCTGTTCAGTAATAATGCGCACATCTATTGCAGTTTCTTCCTTCACGCGTGCGCTAATTGCCTCAATATTAGACGATTGACGTACAGCTGCTGTCGCTACTGGGTAAAGTGCATCTACTTTAAACTTATCAGCAACTTTCTGAAAGCTTTGTAACGTATCACAAAGTACAGCGATTCCTTTATCCGACATTACCTTATCTGCATCAAGATATTGATACAGTCGTGCAGGCGTCTTGATATTCTGTAATTCCTGTAATCCTGCTTCAACTGAATAATCAAAGATTACAAGTCTGATTGTATTTGATCCTATATCTACTAATCCAATTCTCTTCATGATTACCTGCCCTTCACTTCTTATTTCGGATGAATCATTTCCTCTGGTTTAATCCATTCGTTAAACTGTTCTTCTGTTAGATAACCACTCTTAAGTGCAGATGCTTTTAATGTTAGGCCTTCTTTATGTGCAGTCTTCGCAATATATGCTGCTTTCTCATATCCGATATGCGGGTTCAATGCTGTTACTAACATTAAAGATTCGTTTAAATATTTCGTAATATTCTCTTCAATCGGCTCGATGCCTACAGCACAATTATCATTAAATGATTGCATACCATCCGTTAATAAGTAGATCGATTGTAACGTGTTATACATAATCACAGGTTTAAATACATTAAGTTCGAAGTTCCCTTGACTTGCCGCAATACCAACCGCTGCATCGTTCCCCATAACTTGCACCGCAACCATCGTTAACATCTCAGACTGCGTCGGGTTTACTTTACCTGGCATAATTGAAGAACCTGGCTCGTTTTCAGGAATAGAAATTTCAGCTAAACCAGCACGAGGTCCTGATGACAGCCAGCGTACGTCATTTGCAATCTTCATTAAATCAGCTGCTAACGCCTTTAATGCGCCGTGAACAAACGTTACTTCATCATGTGCAGTTAGTGCGTGGAACTTATTTGGAGATGAAATAAAGTCATATCCTGTTTGTTCACCAATTTGTTTTGCAACACGGTCACCAAATTCAGGGTGAGCATTAATTCCTGTACCAACTGCAGTGCCACCAATCGCAAGGTTTAATAATTCTTTCTTAGAAGTATTGAGTAGCTCCTCACATTTATCTAACATAAAGCGCCAACCTGAAACTTCTTGTCCTAATGTTAAAGGTGTTGCATCTTGTAAATGCGTACGACCAATCTTGATAATTGACGCGAACTTTTCTTCTTTTTCTTTTAAAGTGTTACGCAATGTATTTAAAGAAGGTAATAATTTAGCTTCAATTTCGTGGAATAATGCAACATGCATCGCTGTCGGATACGTGTCATTAGAGCTTTGTGATTTATTAACATCATCGTTCGGATGAACTGTTTCATCGCTTCTAGCTTCCTTTAAATAATTGTTCGCAACAAATGCTACAACCTCGTTAACGTTCATATTGCTTTGTGTACCACTACCTGTCTGCCAGACAACTAATGGGAAGTGTGCATCTAATTTCCCGCTCAATACATCATCACATGCTTTAACGATAGCGTCACTCTTAGCATCTGATAATTTCCCTAATCCTTTGTTTACAATTGCTGCCGCTTTCTTTAAATGTGCAAAGCCATATACCACTTCAATTGGCATCTGTTCTTTACCTACTGGAAAGTTCTGTTTACTACGCTGTGTCTGGGCACCCCAGAACTTATCTGCAGGTACTTCAATTTCTCCAAATGTATCGTGTTCAATTCTAAATGACATGTTATTCTCCCCTTATCTCTTTTATACTTATATTTTACATTAAATAACGCTTTCATTCATTAATAATTAACAAAAAAATCAGAATACATATCATGTATTCTGATTCTTAATTACGCTTCGTCATCTTGCTTTTCTTCATGATCTTCGGCGTTCTGTTCTGATATTTGTTCCATCTCTTTACCGAGCTCTACGACATCTTCAAAGTTAGTAACCATTTCATTTTCCTGATCTTCATAGCGATGAGTTGACATAATTTAACACTCCTTTAACTAAAAGTTAATATTTGTTAACTATAATATAATCTGATACCAAACTATAAGGAGAATCCTCATGCAATACATCGTAAGAATCCCCTCACAACAAGTCTACAGCTTTATGCACCTTAAACACAGATATCATTTCAGTGACACCAATGTACGCGACCTTGAAAAGAAGGAACTCGGCTATATCGGTGAAGTAATAGCTGATGAATTGATACATGAACACTTCAGTAATGACTCATGTATTTATTTAACTGATTTAAACTATACTATTAATTATACCCAATTTCAGATTGATTCTATCTTAATTATCGAAAATACTTTATATATTTTTGAAGTGAAATACTTTAACTTTGATTTGACCTATGATGGTGCGCTTTATTATCTCGCTAATGGCGAAGTGTTTCATTCCTTGAATAATCAGATTGAGAAGATAAAGAAGCTTATGTGCTCTGTATTTGAATTTAAAGTCGACAACATTATTGTCATGCCGTTTTTTACGAATAAAAATCAGATGATTTATTCTAAACATCACGATCACTATTTAACGATGCATAATTATAAAGCATTCTTTAATTCTATAGAGAGACCAAAGTTTTATAATCAGGTCGTTGCGGCTGAGCTTATTCAAATGAGAAAACCAAATGACTTTGATAGACCATTAGAAATACGATATCACGAAGTTGACAAAGGAGCATACTGTCCGAGTTGTTATCACGAATTAATCAAACAATCTTCTCGGAAGTTTCAATGTACGTATTGTAAGACGACATTTTCAAGTCGTGAGATTATCGGGGCAAGCTTCGAAGATCTGCCAATACTGTTTCCGAATATAGTAATAACGACAGCACTACTCTATGACTGGTTCGGTGGACTGATGAGCGAACGAAATTTAAGGAGGTATTGGGATAAACAAGAGATTAAGCAGCCATTTCAGTTAAGCATTAAAAGAGAAAAATAATGAGCGTCACTTTTTTGGTCACTCGGACTAAATTTCACCCGAGAGTGTCACTTTTTCGGTCACTCGTACCAAATTTCACCCGCGAGTGTCACTTTTTTGGACACCCGGACTAAATTTCACCTGCGAATGGCTACTATTCGGACATTCACATCTACTCCTTCAACATCACTCAACAAAAAAAGACCCTCATCCGGGCCTTTACTTCAATTAGCTATACATTTGATAGAAATATTCACGCACGTCTTCTGGCAAACCTTGTGCTGCTTCTTTATCCATAATAACGTTAACCATTCGATGCGTCTTAAGATTAGCCGCTTCGAAGCGTCCACCCGCTTCAGTTTTATAAAGATTACGAACTATATCCGCTTTATCACGACCTGTTAAGATAAGAACAACTTCACGTGCGGCACGTAAACCTTTGTCATCGTCTTGATCCAGCTCCTTATAGCCTACTGCTCCACTGCTTGTTACAGATGCAAATAAGGTTGTCAGTTTTCCTTTATTCTCTTTAGTCTTTGCTTCTTCATCGATCAAAGACATAATACTTCCTTTACCACCTTTATGATACTGACTTTCCACAATACCGATATTTAAATATTCTGCTTGTTTCTTGTCATAATCAAAGATGTGAATCTGGCTCATATCTACTGGTGTCTTTGCCACATCCGCAGAAAGTTCTGCAAGTACAGCATCAGCCTCATTGCCTAATGCTGTTGCAATAATAGAAGTTGGGTTATTGTTCATCTGTTTACGGAATAAGTCTGCCACATAATTTGCTGCTGTTGATTTATCTTCAAATACTTTAAAGTTCATTGCCATGATGTTTTCCTCCTAATTAATCTCTTTTTCATTATACATGATTACTTTTACTCTTACCCTAAAATTAGCATACATAACCTTATAATTTATAAAGGGCGGTTAGAAATAATGTTTAATTTATTCGAACTTTAGGTTATAATGTGTATATTAATGTTATTTAGGGGGAGTACCAATGAATACTTTATTAATCGGTATGGTATGTATCGCGTTCTTAACTGCTATCTTAACAGCTGGCCGTGAATCTAGTTACGGTTTAAAAGAAGAAGATCTAGACAAGTAAAAAGCAGCCTCGGCTGCTTTTTTTATTGTTTTAAAAACCCTTTTGACTTTAATACCTCATCGACATCAAGTCTCGGTTTACCCTTTAACATACCAATGACTTGCGCACTCCAGGCATCATCTCTCTCACCGTTCGTTCTTTCTTTATAATACGCACTCACACGCGCATCATAATCTTTATAATCATTGAAATCAAATGGCTGATATTTGTTTTCGTGATAAACGACGTCAAATGGCAGACGTTCTTTCTGGCTACCTGCCTGATCCGGCACCCCTGCTACCATACCAAATAACGGATACGTATACTCCGGTAAATTCAGCAATTCACTCACACGCGCTATATCGTTTCTTAATGAACCGATATAACATATCCCTAAACCCATACTTTCTGCTGCTACTGCCATATTCTGAGCTGCAAGTGCGGCATCTACCGTCCCTACAATTAATGATTCCGTTGTTCCAAAGTAATCATCGACGCTCGTATTAAAATGCTGTCCAAGATGATGATGACGATTAAAGTCTACGACAAACACAAACAGGTGACCGTTATGTTCGACATAGCTCTGAGTGCTAACTGCCCTTAGCTGTGCCTTTAGCTCAGGGTCTGTTACTCCTATAATTGAGTAGCTTTGAACGTAGCTTGAAGTCGATGCATGCTGTGCTGCAGTTACTAATGTCTTAATTTGTTCTTGGGATAAAGGTTCATCCTTAAATTTGCGTATTGAACGATGATTGAGTAGTAAATCGATTGTATCCATAGTGCACCTCCGAATTATTTTAATCCTGGATAGTTCTGCTGACGCAATGCCTCATATATTAAAATCGCTGCTGTATTCGACAGATTAAGTGAACGTACATTATCGTTCATCGGTATACGAAGCGCTGTATCCATATATTTTTCCTTTACCCAGTCAGGGAGTCCTGTCGTTTCTTTACCAAATATAAAGTAATGTTTCTCATCTGTGTTGCTGTAATCAAATGTTGTATGTGGTTTCTTACCGAACTTCGTCAGTAAATAGTAATGTCCTTTATTCTTCTCAAAGAATTCTTCGATACTGTCATAGTACGTAATATTGACAAATTTCCAGTAATCTAAACCTGCGCGACGCAACATCTTGTCGTCGGTCGAGAACCCTAACGGTCGAATTAAATGCAGATCTGTATCTGTAGCTGCGCAACTACGCGCGATATTTCCTGTATTTGCTGGTATTTCTGGTTGATATAATACGATATTGATTGATGACATCTATTCTACACTTCCTAAACTTTTTAATATTTCTATTTTAACATCATTATCTGTTTCCTGCGTATATCTTTCTCTTAAATAATCATGGGTAGACATACTAATTTTTCCAAGTGCCCAGTATGCGGTCCCTTTAATTTCTGGTCGCACATCATTTTCCGCGACCTCTTTCAGGTCATCAATGGCATCTATTTCCTTGAAGTGCGCAAGCGCTAAGATAGCATTACGCTGAATCGGCTTCTTACCACGCCATGCACCAGCAAGATGACCATATTCATTCTTAAACTGTTTGTTATTCATCTTTAAAAGCGGCACAAGTAATGGCTTTAAAGTTTGTGGTTCCAGTTCAATATCATCGTGCGTCGTATTGATGCCACGATTTTTAGGACATACTTGCTGACATGTATCACAACCGTATAACCTGTTACCAATCTTCCCCCGGTATTCATCCGGCATAAATCCTTTCGTCTGCGTTAAGAAACTGATACATTTATTGGAATCGAGTTGTCCATCACCAAGCAGCGCACCTGTAGGGCATCGATCGATACATATCGTACAGTCGAGACATGAATCGATAACTGGATGGTCAGGTGTAAACGGAATAGAGATCAGCATCTCTCCTAAATAGGTCCAAGTCCCAAGTGTCTTATTTAATATAAAGCCATTCTTCGCTGCGTACCCAAGTCCTGCACGCTCTGCTACCGCACGATCACTTAGCACACCTGTATCCACCATATTCATTACTTTTGCATCGGGCACACGTTCTAATATAAATGATTCAAGCAATGATAAGCGTCGATTTAGAAGTGTATGATAATCTATACCCCACGACGCCCGTGCGAATATCCCACGACGCGCCCCGCGCATGCTTTTAGGAGTGTTCGGTAACTTATTCGGATAACCTACTGCAATCGCGATGATGGACTGTGCCTCTGGTAATGATAGCTTCGGGTCAATGCGCTCTTCAATAGAACCTTTCTCAAATCCTGATGCATAGCCTGAGTTGTAATAAGATTCTAGTTTCGGTCGCAGCTCATGGAAAGGATCTGCCGTCGTAAAGCCAATCGCATCAATGCCGACCGTCTTACTATATGCGATAATCTCCTGTTTTAACTGTTCGTTCATCGTACACCTCCTAAACATTTATAGTTTAACACAAAAAAGCATGTGGATATCCCACACGCTTACAATACTTTAGATAAAAAGCTCTTTGTTCTTTCATGCTTAGGGTTTGTAAAAAGTTCAGAAGGCGGTCCTTCCTCTTGCACCACTCCTTTATCCATAAAGATGACACGATCTGCTACTTCTCTGGCAAAACCCATCTCATGTGTTACAACGACCATCGTCATCCCTTCAAGTGCAAGCTTCTTCATAACTTGCAGTACATCTCCTACTACTTCTGGATCCAGTGCTGATGTTGGTTCATCAAAGAGCATCACATCAGGGTTCATCGCCAGTGCACGTGCAATTGCAACACGCTGCTTCTGCCCACCTGAAAGCTGCGACGGATAATATTCTGCTCTATCCTGTAATCCAACTTTATCAAGCAATTCCAGAGCTGTTGCCTTTAACCCAGATTTATCTCCTTTATTAAGCAAGGAAGGTGCAAGCATTAGATTCTCAATAACCGTCTTATGGGGAAAAAGGTTAAAGCTCTGAAATACCATCCCCATCTTCTGCCTTAGTTTATTGATGTTTGTCCCTTTCGCTGTAAGCTGATTGCCTTCGAAGATAATTTCTCCGCTCGTTGGGGTTTCAAGCAAGTTCAAACAACGTAATAATGTTGACTTTCCGCTTCCAGAAGGTCCGATGATTGCAACAACCTCACCGGTACTTACTTCAAGGTCAATGCCTTTTAACACTTCAACTTCTCCAAAACTTTTATATAGCTTATTCACACTAATCACTTACACTCATCCTCCTTTCAAAGACATTCATCACACGCGACAATCCGAATGTCAGTATAAAGTACACAACTGCTGCTATCAATAACGGTGTAAATGGATCAAACGATGCACCTTGCACCACTTGAGCATTGAACATCAGTTCAGATACCCCGATCACCGAAACGATAGATGACTCTTTAATCACAGTAATAAATTCATTACCAAGTGCTGGCAATATCTTCTTGATTGCTTGTGGCATAATGACTTTGTTCATCGCCTGCGAATTGCTTAATCCAAGTGAACGTGCCGCTTCCATCTGTCCTTTGTCCACTGCTTTAATCCCTGCACGAATAATCTCAGCTATATATGCTGCACAGTTGATCACAAGTGCAATCGCACCGCAGATGAATGCTGAAAGATCGATGCCGAGTACTGCTGTCGTACCGAAGTACACCAAGAATACTTGGACGAGTAACGGTGTTCCACGAATAAACTCGATATAGATCCATGATATCGTTCTGGCAATAATATTCTTGCTTAGTTTCATAAATGCCAGGATACCTCCAAATAATGAACCAAGAAGTACACCAATTAATGAAATAACAATCGTTCCACCAATCCCCTGGATAAAGAATGTTCCATATTTACTAAAGAATGAGCCATCATCAAACATCTCCTGATTTGCTTTATCTTTATAATCCTGAATTAAATTCTTATCATTTACTTCCTTTATATGTTTATTTAATTCACTTAACAGTTTCGGTGAATTTTTGGGAATAGCAATCGCTGTTCCTTTTTCAGCATCTGCAAACTGCAACTCTGAGAATGCTAAGGTTTTATTTTGAGAAAGATACGCCTCTCCTACTGGGCCTTCTAATATCACACCATCAATCTTTCCTGTATTGAGCGACATGATTATTTCTGGAACACGTGTTAATGACTGCACCTCTGCTTCTGGTATTTCTTTCTTAGCTAGCTCTTCTTGTGTCGTCTGTTTCTGTACACCGATCGCTTTACCAGTAAAATCTTCTATCGCCTTTAATTTATCTTTATCTTTCTTTTGTATAATCATACGTTGCTGTACATGCATATAGTAGTCTGTAAAATCTACTTCTTTCTTACGCTCAGGCGTTGGACTCATACCCGAAGCAATCATATCAATCTTTCCTGTTTTAAGTGCCCCTAGCAAGCTATCAAACTGCATATTGACGATTTTGAGCTCCACACCTAAATCTTTGGCAAGTTTTTTGGAGAGCTCTATATCAATCCCTGCATATACTCGCTTACCATTCTTTGTCTTTTCGAATTCATAGGGTGCGTAATCTGCTGACAGACCCACACGTAGTACTCCATTCTTCTTAACCACATCATATTGGTCTGTCGCACTACGCGCTGTAGAAAAAGGAAAAACGGATAGTAATACTATAAACACGAATGTTAATTGCATGACATTTCTTATTTTCATATGAGTACCCCTTTCTGTTATAATCGAATTATACATTATATAGAATAATTATACAAGATTTTTATTTTTACAAATGTTCTAATAATTTTTATTTTTTTGATTCTTTATAATCATTACTGTACAATTTATAGAACAAACTAACGAAAGAGTGAAACATATGCCAACATTAAACAACAATATCTTAGAAGTAACCATTCCAGGGACAAGAGAATTCGCAAATAAAGTAGCAGGTCTACACGATGCTGTTGATTTAACGCTCGGTCAGTCCGGTTTCGACGCACCACAATATATTAAAGATGCGATGATTGAAGCAATCAATGACAATAAACTGCGCTATACACATAACCGTGGTCTTATTGAACTGCGTCAGGCTATCAGTGATAAGTTAAAACTTGACTTCAACGTTGACTATGATGCTGAGCATCAGATTGTCGTAACAAACGGAGGATCAGAAGCAATAGATGATATTTTTAGAAGCATCATTAATCCAGGAGATGAGGTGATTATTCCTTCTCCAAGTTATCTTGGATATGAACCAATTCTGAAGTTGCTCGGTGCTAAAGTCGTGAACATTGACACGCGCGATACACATTTAATTCCGACACCAGAAGCGGTCAAAAGAGCAATCACTAAAGATACGAAAGCGATTCTTTTTAACTATCCGACAAATCCAACCGGAAAGACATTGACGTATGACCAGATTAAAGGTCTTGTAGATGTGCTGAAAGATGAAGATATCTTTATCGTGACAGATGAAATTTATTCAGAGAATATATATGATGTAGAACATCATTCATTTATCGAATTTGACAGTGTTCGTGATCGATTATTTGTTATCAATGGGTTATCGAAATCACATGCAATCACTGGCGCACGTGTCGGCTATGTTGTATCTACGCCTGAACTCATTACACACGTTACAAGCGTTCATCTATACAACTCTATCTGTGTAGCAACACCAAGTCAGTACGGGGCGCTTAGCGCGTTCACACATGATAATAAAGAGATCATATCAATGAATAAAGCATATAAAGAGCGTAGAGACTATCTTTATGACAAATTAACCCAGATGGGATTACCCGTAGAAAAACCTCAAGGTGCTTTCTATATCTTCCCGGATATCTCTGCCTATAATTCAGACTCATATCAGTTTGCTACAGACTTACTAGAATCCGAACGTCTTGCAGTTGTTCCTGGCAGTGCTTTCTCTAAATACGGAGAAGGTCATATCCGTCTGTCTTTCGCATCAACAATGGAAGAAATTAAAGAAGCCTGTGTAAGACTTGAACGATTCCTGAATAATTATCCAAAACAACCGAAATAAATTTATATAAAAATAAACCCATGCGCTACGAAGATTGCATATCTTCATTGCACATGGGTTATTTCTTTGTCATGATATCAATATCTAAAACAAACTACTGCTGTGGCGTAAACTTATACAAGCTATCCTGATATTTCGGCATAACTTTCTTTAGAACGATATGTGTAACAAATGCGATCGGCAATGGAATGATCACGTATGCGAGAAGCAGGCTGAGTATATTTGCAGCGAAACTTCCTTCCATGAACTTCAGCGCATTAATTGGACCAACGAGCCCTGTATATCCGAAACCTGCACTCATCGGCGTACCTTGAACATTAAAGAAATATGCACATAGTCCAGCCACAATCCCGTTAATAAAGAGCGGTAAAGCAATTAAAGGGTTCTTGAAGTATACAGGCATCATCATCTTCGCAGCACCAATAATTAAAGTCAGTACCGTTCCGCGATCATTCACCTTTAATGAACCAAAGATAAACGTGTAGCAACATGCTACAATTCCGAGATTCGCTGCCCCGCTTCCTAGTCCTGAAAGACTAATCACAGTAGCAATAGCCACAAGAGAAATAGGTGTTGCCATCAGTAAACTGAATGTAATACCGATCAATATACACATCATCAATGGATTCAGTTCTGTGAAGCGTTCAATCATCTGACCAATCGCTCCCGTAACGTGCTTTACGTAAGGTAAAGTCAGCGTACCAATGAAGCCAGGCAGAATTCCAGCAAGTAACGGTAAAAATACAATATTTAAACTACCCATCTTGTTGCCGGCATAGATTAATATCGCTGCACTGATAGCAATCGTCAGCATCATATTAATCAAGTCACCAATACCGACGAACTGAAAACCTTTGCCATTAAACTGAACAGCACCAGAACCGAGCATCGATGCTCCTGAGAGTATCGCTGTCTGCAGTGCACTAAACTTAAACTGAGCACCAATTGTAATACCAGCAAGTAAGCTTAGCGTAAACTGGAACACCATCAGCAAGTGCCCTAAATTTATAAAAATATCATTATATTGTGCGAGATACTTAAACAATTCACCAAGCATCGCATTCGGTACAAGTGCAACGACAATACCTGCCGCCATACCATTAAGAATATTCATAAAAAACTGTTTTGGAGTTAACCTCATTGTTACACCTACCCTTTTTCGTATTGATTATATTTTTAACATACTTCATTACTTAAAAGCAATAAATTTTTGAAAAATATAACGCAATTATAATCTTATAAATCCGTGAGTATTATGTTTGACTTAAATTGACCAAACCAATAAAATAAAAATAACAAGCATATAGGAGGCTTATTATGACAAACGAAAACAAAGATCTAATGTTAGAAAAAATGATAGAATCAAGAACAATCCTAATCTCTGGAGGTATTGATGACAAATCAGCGAAAGAAGTTGTCAATCAATTATTACTTTTAGATTCAATCAATCATGAACCAATTAAATTAATCATCTCATCTCCTGGTGGACATGTAGACTCTGGTTATCTAATTCACGATATGATTAATTTCGTCGAATCAGAAGTGAAGATTATTGGTGCAGGTTGGGTAGTGAGTGCGGGCGTATTAATTTACTTATCAGGTAAGAAAGAAAATCGTTACGCATTACCAAATACACGCTTTATGATCCATCAGCCAAGTGGGGGCACTCAAGGACAAGCGTCAAATATGGAGATTACAGCGAAAGAAATTATCCGTACACGCCAAAAGTTAAATGAATTAATCGCACGTGAAACTGGTAAATCTGTAGAAGAAGTCGAGCAGCATACAGGCCGTGACTACTGGTTAAATACAGAAGAAGCAAAAGAATACGGTATCGTAAATAAAATTATTGAAAACCAAAAAGAAATCTAAAAAAATCTCAATGCACATTACGTTGCATTGAGATTTTTTTGGAATTAAAGAAGCAACAAATATTTAGTGAAGTAATGACCTCTAGCTTATTAATGCTGCATATTTACTTTCTTATTAAAGCTCCTAATTTATAACGAAATTCAACAGATATTAAAAGTACCGAATATTTCTTATCAGAAAGAAATTGATGGAATCCTATCCCCTGTTATTAATGACATACAGCATAACAGAAAGGGTGCCTTCATATTTAAGCATTATGCATATACGAAAGCACGCATTAATGATATTGATAATGCTGTGAAATATATGAATAAAGCGAAATCAATCTATGCTGATAATGATGATATAAATGAATTAATAGAGGTTGAAAAAGATTACGCAAGCATATATTATCTTGTAAGGGATTACGATAAAGCATTGCAGCATGCGATTACAACTTATGAAACTTATAAAGATGACCTATCTGTTACAAATCCAAATATCATCCCTAACTTACTCGTATCAATCGGAACGTTCTGCTATCAGAACTACGATATTGATGACTGTATTAAATACTTTAAGCTTGCTGAAGAAAAATGTATAGAGAACAAGACTTACAAACATCTGACACCAATATATAAATCATTGTGCGTCATGTATATATTGAATCAGGATGAAACACACTATAGAGACACATATAAAAAATTTGATAATATAAAGCTGTTAAATCCAGATGATTTTCAGACAAACTTCGATATATTTACAACAGATATCATCTATTACTTCTTTAACGAGGAATATCATAAGCTGTTATACCTACTGGATCAAAGAGATACACTGTTAAAGCACGATCAGTATCAGCAGCAAGTAAGCGATAACTTCGAGGACTTCTGGAGCTTATATAAAGCAATTGCACTTTATAACTTACAACAATACGACAGCGCAATTTCCATTTTGAAAAGCGATGACGCTGATACAAAATTTATGGCGCTTGCGGACGTAAGTATACATGCACAGAAATACACATATCTTGCTTTAAATGAAGAGCGATTAGGTAATGATAAAAGCGCATGTGATTACATTATTAAGGCGATGGATATGATTGAATCAATCCCATCGAATCACTTCACTCAAATAACCGAACAGACATATGAACGTATCATAAATAAAAGCCTCTAAACGCAATGTTTAGAGGCTTTAGTATACCACCGGTCGGGGTCGAACCGACACTCCGTGAGGAACCGGATTTTGAGTCCGGCGCGTCTGCCAATTCCGCCACGGTGGCTAAATATTAAATTAATTGTAGCAAACTAAGTATAGTGCTAATTACCAGGATAGTCAATGACAGTGTGTAAGAAAAAAATAAGCTACCCTATGGTAACTATAAATGGAGCGGAAGGTAGGACTTACACCTACACCTCAGATCAGGAAGATCTGTATTCTAAAAGTTGAAATACTCCCGCAATATAAAATTAGTAAAGATGGAGGCGCCAACCGGATTTGAACCGGTGATAGAGGTTTTGCAGACCTCGGCCTTACCACTTGGCTATGGCGCCTTTAACTGGGCTAGCTGGATTCGAACCAACGAGTGACGGAGTCAAAGTCCGTTGCCTTACCGCTTGGCTATAGCCCATTAATAATAAAGGGCGACTGATGGGAATCGAACCCACGAATGTCGGAACCACAATCCGATGCGTTAACCACTTCGCCACAATCGCCATGGCAGGGGCAGTAGGAATCGAACCCACACCAAAGGTTTTGGAGACCTCTATTCTACCGTTGAACTATGCCCCTATATTAATATTATAGCATATGTATGAATCAAATGGTGGAGGGGGGCAGATTCGAACTGCCGAACCCGAAGGAGCGGATTTACAGTCCGCCGCGTTTAGCCACTTCGCTACCCCTCCAGATGGAATGGTGCCGGAAAAAGGACTTGAACCCTCAACCTACTGATTACAAGTCAGTTGCTCTACCAGTTGAGCTATTCCGGCATAATACAAAATAAAAAGATGGCTCAGGACGGAATCGAACCGCCGACACAAGGATTTTCAATCCTTTGCTCTACCGACTGAGCTACTGAGCCATACATGGCGGTCCCGACGGGAATCGAACCCGCGATCTCCTGCGTGACAGGCAGGCATGTTAACCGCTACACCACGGGACCACTAATAATTGCGGGAGGCGGATTTGAACCACCGACCTTCGGGTTATGAGCCCGACGAGCTACCAGACTGCTCCATCCCGCGATAATAATAAATAAATTGAAAACCATATTTTATTGAGTGCTGAAGTAAAAAATAATGGCGGAGGAAGAGGGATTCGAACCCCCGCGAGCCGTTAAGCCCCTGTCGGTTTTCAAGACCGATCCCTTCAGCCGGACTTGGGTATTCCTCCATATATAAAGTGGACCTTGCAGGACTCGAACCTGCGACCAAACGGTTATGAGCCGTTTGCTCTAACCAACTGAGCTAAAGGTCCTAAATCCAAAGGTAAACACTTATTAAAATAAATAGTGGCGGCAGAGGGGATCGAACCCCCGACCTCACGGGTATGAACCGTACGCTCTAGCCAGCTGAGCTACGCCGCCGAAATAATAATTAAGTTTATGGTGGAGACTAGCGGGATCGAACCGCTGACCTCCTGCGTGCAAAGCAGGCGCTCTCCCAGCTGAGCTAAGCCCCCATATATGTAAAGCGAGTCGGGAAGACAGGATTCGAACCTGCGACCCCTTGGTCCCAAACCAAGTGCTCTACCAAGCTGAGCTACTTCCCGTAGCTAATAAAAATGGCGCGCCCGAGAGGAGTCGAACCCCTAACCTTTTGATCCGTAGTCAAACGCTCTATCCAATTGAGCTACGGGCGCATATTAAAAATTAAATGGTGCCGAGGACCGGAATCGAACCGGTACGGTAATCACTTACCGCAGGATTTTAAGTCCTGTGCGTCTGCCAGTTCCGCCACCCCGGCATTCAAAATTTAATAATGGAGCGAAAGACGGGATTCGAACCCGCGACCCCAACCTTGGCAAGGTTGTATTCTACCACTGAACTACTTTCGCAAAAATGGTGCGGGTGAAGGGAGTCGAACCCCCACGCCAAAGGCGCTAGATCCTAAGTCTAGTGCGTCTGCCAATTCCGCCACACCCGCATATAAAATTATTAAAATGGTGAGCCATAGAGGATTCGAACCTCTGACCCTTTGATTAAAAGTCAAATGCTCTACCAACTGAGCTAATGGCTCTAGAAATGGTGCCGGAAAAAGGACTTGAACCCTCAACCTACTGATTACAAGTCAGTTGCTCTACCAGTTGAGCTATTCCGGCATAATATTAAATGGTGGAGGATGACGGGCTCGAACCGCCGACCCTCTGCTTGTAAGGCAGATGCTCTCCCAGCTGAGCTAATCCTCCTGGGTATATTGCCCGGCAACGTCCTACTCTCGCGGATCGTAAGACCAACTACCATCGGCGCTAGAGAGCTTAACTTCTGTGTTCGGTATGGGAACAGGTGTGACCTCTCTGCCATCGTCACCAGACAAATGAAAGAATAAATAGTTTATACTTTCAAAACTAGATAAAGTAAGTAAGATATATTAGATTCTACCCGGCAATCCCGAATAAAAAATCTATAAAATTGATTAAGTCTTCGATCGATTAGTATTCGTCAGCTCCATACATCACTGTACTTCCACCTCGAACCTATTAACCTCATCATCTTTGAGGGATCTTATAACCGAAGTTGGGAAATCTCATCTTGAGGGGGGCTTCATGCTTAGATGCTTTCAGCACTTATCCCGTCCATACATAGCTACCTGACTATGCCGCTGGCGCGACAACTGGTACACCAGAGGTATGTCCATCCCGGTCCTCTCGTACTAAGGACAGCTCCTCTCAAATTTCCTACGCCCACGACGGATAGGGACCGAACTGTCTCACGACGTTCTGAACCCAGCTCGCGTACCGCTTTAATGGGCGAACAGCCCAACCCTTGGGACCGACTACAGCCCCAGGATGCGATGAGCCGACATCGAGGTGCCAAACCTCCCCGTCGATGTGAACTCTTGGGGGAGATAAGCCTGTTATCCCCGGGGTAGCTTTTATCCGTTGAGCGATGGCCCTTCCATGCGGAACCACCGGATCACTAAGTCCGTCTTTCGACCCTGCTCGACTTGTAGGTCTCGCAGTCAAGCTCCCTTGTGCCTTTACACTCTGCGAATGATTTCCAACCATTCTGAGGGAACCTTTGAGCGCCTCCGTTACTCTTTAGGAGGCGACCGCCCCAGTCAAACTGCCCGCCTGACACTGTCTCCCGCCACGATAAGTGGCGCGGGTTAGAAAGTCAACACAGCCAGGGTAGTATCCCACAGCGCCTCCACGTAAGCTGACGCTCACGCTTCAAAGGCTCCTACCTATCCTGTACAAGCTGTGCCGAATTTCAATATCAGGCTGCAGTAAAGCTCCACGGGGTCTTTCCGTCCTGTCGCGGGTAACCTCGCATCTTCACAGGTACTATGATTTCACCGAGTCTCTCGTTGAGACAGTGCCCAAATCGTTACGCCTTTCGTGCGGGTCGGAACTTACCCGACAAGGAATTTCGCTACCTTAGGACCGTTATAGTTACGGCCGCCGTTTACTGGGGCTTCAATTCGTAGCTTCGCATACGCTAACCACTCCTTTTAACCTTCCGAAGACCGGGCAGGCGTCAGCCCCTATACTTCACCTTACGGTTTTGCAGAGACCTGTGTTTTTGATAAACAGTCGCTTGGGCCTATTCACTGCGGCTCTTCAAGGCTTGCACCCTAAAAAGCACCCCTTCTCCCGAAGTTACGGGGTCATTTTGCCGAGTTCCTTAACGAGAGTTCGCTCGCTCACCTTAGAATTCTCATCTTGACTACCTGTGTCGGTTTGCGGTACGGGCACCTAATTTCTAACTAGAGGCTTTTCTTGGCAGTGTGAAATCAACGACTTCGCTACTATAATTTCGCTCCCCATCACACCTTGATCTTGGTGAGTACCGGATTTGCCTGATACTCAATCTCAGTGCTTGGACGTACATAACCAACAGTACGCTTCGCCTATCCTACTGCGTCCCCCCATCGTTCAAACAATCTTAGGTGGTACAGGAATATCTACCTGTTGTCCATCGCCTACGCCATTCGGCCTCGGCTTAGGTCCCGACTAACCCAGAGCGGACGAGCCTTCCTCTGGAAACCTTAGTCAATCGGTGGACGGGATTCTCACCCGTCTTTCGCTACTCACACCGGCATTCTCACTTCTAAGCGCTCCACATGTCCTTACGATCATGCTTCGACGCCCTTAGAACGCTCTCCTACCATTGTCCTACGGACAATCCACAGCTTCGGTAATATGTTTAGCCCCGGTACATTTTCGGCGCAGCGTCACTCGACTAGTGAGCTATTACGCACTCTTTAAATGATGGCTGCTTCTAAGCCAACATCCTAGTTGTCTGGGCAACGCCACATCCTTTTCCACTTAACATATATTTTGGGACCTTAGCCGGTGGTCTGGGCTGTTTCCCTCTCGACTACGGACCTTATCACCCGCAGTCTGACTCCCGCATTAAATTATCTGGCATTCGGAGTTTGTCTGAATTCGGTAACCCGAGGGGGGCCCCTAGTCCAAACAGTGCTCTACCTCCAGTAATCATCATGCGAGGCTAGCCCTAAAGCTATTTCGGAGAGAACCAGCTATCTCCAGGTTCGATTGGAATTTCTCCGCTACCCACACCTCATCCGCTCACTTTTCAACGTAAGTCGGTTCGGTCCTCCATTCAGTGTTACCTGAACTTCAACCTGGACATGGGTAGATCACCTGGTTTCGGGTCTACGACCTGATACTCATTCGCCCTATTCAGACTCGCTTTCGCTACGGCTCCACATATACTGCTTAACCTTGCATCAAATCGTAACTCGCCGGTTCATTCTACAAAAGGCACGCCATCACCCATTAACGGGCTCTGACTACTTGTAAGCACACGGTTTCAGGTTCTATTTCACTCCCCTTCCGGGGTGCTTTTCACCTTTCCCTCACGGTACTGGTTCACTATCGGTCACTAGAGAGTATTTAGCCTTGGGAGATGGTCCTCCCGGATTCCGACGGAATTCCACGTGTTCCGCCGTACTCGGGATCCACTCAGGAGAGAATAACTTTTCGACTACAGGGCCTTTACCTTCTATGGCTGACTTTTCCAAAGTCATTCGTCTAAACTATTCCTTTGTAACTCCGTATTGAGTGTCCTACAACCCCAGAGTGCAAGCACTCTGGTTTGGGCTCTTCCCGTTTCGCTCGCCGCTACTAAGGGAATCGAATTTTCTTTCTCTTCCTCCGGGTACTTAGATGTTTCAGTTCTCCGGGTGTGCCTTCTCATATGCTATGTATTCACATATGGATAACATGACATAACTCATGCTTCGGGTTTCCCCATTCGGAAATCTCTGGATCAAAGCTTACTTACAGCTCCCCAGAGCATATCGTCGTTAGTAACGTCCTTCTTCGGCTTCTAGTGCCAAGGCATCCACCGTGCGCCCTTAATAACTTAATCTGTTATTAATATTGTGATGTCTGCATAAATGCAGACGCGCGATTTTTTCAAGAATTCAAATATGAACTCACTCGGTTTTGCTTGGTAAAATCTTTATATCTTCTTACTTTATCTAGTTTTCAAAGTACAATCTGAATGTATAAACATTCAAAACTGAATACAATATGTCAATGTCAATTCCTACAGACCTGATGGTCTGTTTCCGTAATTATCCTTAGAAAGGAGGTGATCCAGCCGCACCTTCCGATACGGCTACCTTGTTACGACTTCACCCCAATCATCTGTCCCACCTTCGACGGCTAGCTCCTAAAAGGTTACTCCACCGGCTTCGGGTGTTACAAACTCTCGTGGTGTGACGGGCGGTGTGTACAAGACCCGGGAACGTATTCACCGTAGCATCGCTGATCTACGATTACTAGCGATTCCGACTTCATGTAGTCGAGTTGCAGACTACAATCCGAACTGAGAATGGTTTTATGGGATTTGCTTGACCTCGCGGTTTTGCTGCCCTTTGTACCATCCATTGTAGCACGTGTGTAGCCCAAATCATAAGGGGCATGATGATTTGACGTCATCCCCACCTTCCTCCGGTTTGTCACCGGCAGTCTCTCTAGAGTGCCCAACCTAATGATGGCAACTAAAGATAAGGGTTGCGCTCGTTGCGGGACTTAACCCAACATCTCACGACACGAGCTGACGACAACCATGCACCACCTGTCACTTTGTCCCCCGAAGGGGAAAGCTCTATCTCTAGAGTTGTCAAAGGATGTCAAGATTTGGTAAGGTTCTTCGCGTTGCTTCGAATTAAACCACATGCTCCACCGCTTGTGCGGGTCCCCGTCAATTCCTTTGAGTTTCAGTCTTGCGACCGTACTCCCCAGGCGGAGTGCTTAATGCGTTAGCTGCAGCACTGAGGGGCGGAAACCCCCCAACACTTAGCACTCATCGTTTACGGCGTGGACTACCAGGGTATCTAATCCTGTTTGATCCCCACGCTTTCGCACCTCAGCGTCAGTTACAGACCAGAGAGCCGCCTTCGCCACTGGTGTTCCTCCATATCTCTGCGCATTTCACCGCTACACATGGAATTCCACTCTCCTCTTCTGCACTCAAGTCTCCCAGTTTCCAATGACCCTCCCCGGTTGAGCCGGGGGCTTTCACATCAGACTTAAGAGACCGCCTACGCGCGCTTTACGCCCAATAATTCCGGATAACGCTTGCCACCTACGTATTACCGCGGCTGCTGGCACGTAGTTAGCCGTGGCTTTCTGGTAAGGTACCGTCAAGGTACGTTCAGTTACTAACGTACTTGTTCTTCCCTTACAACAGAGTTTTACGATCCGAAAACCTTCTTCACTCACGCGGCGTTGCTCCGTCAGACTTTCGTCCATTGCGGAAGATTCCCTACTGCTGCCTCCCGTAGGAGTCTGGGCCGTGTCTCAGTCCCAGTGTGGCCGATCACCCTCTCAGGTCGGCTATGTATCGTTGCCTTGGTGAGCCGTTACCTCACCAACTAGCTAATACACCGCGGGTCCATCTATAAGTGACAGCAGAACCGTCTTTCACTATCGCTTCATGCGAAGCTAGATATTATCCGGTATTAGCTCCGGTTTCCCGAAGTTATCCCAGTCTTATAGGTAGGTTACCCACGTGTTACTCACCCGTCCGCCGCTAACATCAGAGAGTGCAAGCACTCTCGTCTGTTCGCTCGACTTGCATGTATTAGGCACGCCGCCAGCGTTCATCCTGAGCCAGGATCAAACTCTCCATAATAGATTGCTTGATAAAGCTCTTTGATTGCTTGAGGCAATCACTCTTGGGAGTGAACTTAATCACTCAAATTATTGGAATTAACGTTGACATATTGTCATTCAGTTTTCAATGTTCATTTTTGTTGCTACAAGATAAAAGTTTAACACGTTTCTTTCTTGTTTGCAAGCTTTATTTTGAAGAAGTTTTACACTCACGATTTCTTATTTGAAATGTTTTGTGCGCCGTTCTTACTCAATTAATATTAAATGTTTGAGAACAAAGTTTCAATAGTCTTTTTTACACTTTTTCAATTTGTTTTTCAAACGCTTAATCGTTGGCGTCGCTTGTTTTTGCGACTTTTATATCTTAACAAGTGAACCCATATTCGTCAAGCCTTTTTATAATTATTTTTTATTTATTATTCTTTCTTCTATATATTATAGTTCTATTGATAATTATCCTTTATGTTATAACACTCATTTTAATTATAGCGCGTTATTATAACAGTATATAAAGAATATGTTATAATTCTTGTCAGTATATATAGGAGATGATGATTTGAAGTTATTCAATAGAAAACCTACGAGTAAGATCAACAGAATGCGCACTTGGGCACTTTCTATTATATTTATTGCAATGATTGTAATGTATATAGGTGCGGCAATATTCTATTTCTCTCATAGTAAACTGCTGTTTTCATTGTTTTTATTGATTGGTACATTATTATTCTTATTTAGTTTCGTAATGTATTTCTGGATTGGTATGCTATCGACAAGAACTGTACAGGTACGCTGTCCAAACTGTGAGCATTATACAAAGATGCTTGGCAGAGCGGATATATGTGCTAACTGCAACCAGCCATTGACACTTGACCCTTCATTAGAAGGTAAAGCGTTCAATCAAGATTACAATAATAAGAGAAAGAGCAAGGCACTTGAAGAACAAAATAAAAACGGAAACTAATTTTAATTAGTTTCCGTTTTTATTTTGACATTCTGGACATACACCATAAATCTCCATACGATGATGGGTAACAGCATAACCTGTAATATGTTCTGCAATATTCTCTACTTCATCTAATCTCGGGTAGTGAAAATCTTTAATCTTACCACAAGCTGTACAGATAATGTGGTAATGATTCTGCGTATCAAAATCAAATCTGCTCGCTGCATCACCATATGTGAGTTCCTTTACAAGACCGCTCTCTTTGAAGACCTTTAAGTTATTATAGACAGTAGCCACACTCATATTAGGGAAATTCGGGGATAGCGCTTTATAAATTTCATCAGCTGACGGGTGACTATCTGTTGCAATAAGGTACTGTAAAATAGCTTGTCGTTGAGGTGTAATCCTTACGCCAGTCTTTCTTAACGTGCTAATTGCTTCTTGCAGAAAGTCTTTCTGCGTATGAACTGACATTTGATCACCTCTTTTTACTTTATAGTAATTCTATTTTACATCTTAATTTTCCTTATTGTCAAATACCTAGTTTAGTACCCTTTGTCTAAGTCTACCAGATTCTTGAAGTTACGTTTATTATCAATTCCCATATTCATATTATCAACAAAGATATTTGTAGCACGTTGATTGTAATGGGTACTCAGTCCAGTTATATGTGGTGTCATAATCACGTTGTCTAATTTATATAGTGGATGCTCCGCTTCAAGGGGTTCGTTATAAAAGACATCTAGGCATGCGAATCTAATGACTTTATCTGTCAATGCCTGAATCAGTATATCTTCTTTAACTACTGTACCTCTACCTACATTAATAAACAGTGCGTCACTCCCCATCGCCTGGAAATCTTCTTGTTTAAGTAGATCTATCGTACTTTCTGTTTCCGGTAATACATTGACAATTATATCTGATTGTTCAAATGCGTGTAGGCGTTCATCAATCGCATATACTTCATCAAAATACGCTATATCTTGCCCTGTTGTATTGATACCAATTACTTTCATATTGAATGCTTGTGCAATACGTGCAGCATACGACGGGATTTCTCCTGTACCGATAAAGCAGATGGTCTGCTCGAACAGTTCTTTGTGTCTAATGTCTGTTTTAAAGCCTTTATCCTGTTGTAATTTGTAATATTCTAATACATTTTTGTAGTCCGTCATAATATAGCTGAATATATACTCTGAGATTTGTACTTTATGAACGCCACGTGCATTCGTTAATATCATATTTCTCTCTTTAATTGTTTTAAGTGGCAGCTTGTTAACTCCAGCTGCATACCATGCTATCCATTTTAAATTCGGGCATTGTGAGAGAAATGCTTCATCCACTTGTCTGTCATGTGAGATTAATATATCCATACTTTTCTTAGCTTCGTCAGTCATATCTTTTAGCGCTATTGATTTAAATGAATGCTCAGGGTACTGTGCTATAAGATTATTCAATAATTCTCCAAGTTTTACATTCGAAATAATGTTCATCTATTTTTCTCCTTGCAATACTTTTTTGATATCTTCCATCTGAGTCTTCACTTTAACACCGTCAAAGACTTCAATGATTCGTGTATCGTCATCAAGAATAATCGTTGTTCTGACAATGCCCATTGATTCCTTACCGAACGACTTCTTGAGCCTATATATACTTAGCTGCTTTGAAAAACCATAGTCTTCATCTACTAGCAAATCGAATTTCAGATTATGCTTATTAATAAAATTCGTATGCTTTACTTTACTATCTCCACTTATACCATATACTTGTGCATCCAGTGCATTAAGTACATCTAGATTATCATTGAAATCACACGCTTGAGTTGTACATGTTGGTGTATTATCTCTCGGATAGAAGTATAAAACTGTCTTTTTACCGAACAGATCTTGATTTGTAATGATTTCCCCATCTTGATTCTCCATCTTAAAATCAGGTAATAACATTCCCTTTTCTAACATAAATAACACTCCATCCTCAAATATTGTATAAGTATATGATAGTATAGTAGACGAAAATACAAAACAAAAGAGGTCGATAAAATGAACTTTAGTAATTCAGAAGCAATACAAAATCGTGCGAATGCGGCAATCCTTGGAGGTGTTAACTCACCTTCTCGTTCTTATAAGGCAGTTGGTGGCGGTGCGCCTGTAGTGATGGCGCGTGGTGAAGGTGCTTACTTCTATGATGTGGACGGTAATAAATATATTGATTATCTTGCAGCTTATGGCCCAATTATTACAGGTCATGCGCATCCTCACATTACTGAAGCCATTAAGCGTGCAGCTGAAAGTGGTGTATTATATGGTACTCCAACAGAACACGAAGTTGTGTTTGCTGAAATGCTGCAAGAAGCAATCCCATCATTAGAAAAAGTACGCTTCGTTAACTCAGGTACGGAAGCTGTGATGACAACGATTCGTGTTGCGCGTGCATATACTGGCAGAGATAAGATTATTAAATTTGCAGGATGCTATCATGGCCATTCAGACTTAGTACTTGTGGCAGCAGGCAGTGGCCCATCACAACTTGGTACTCCGGACTCGGCAGGCGTACCAAAGAGTGTGGCACAAGAAGTAATTACGGTTCCATTTAATGATATAGAACAATTCAAAGAAGCATTCCATCACTTCGGCGATCAGATTGCAGGTGTATTAGTTGAGCCAATCGTCGGTAATTTCGGTATTGTAGAACCATACGCTGGATTTCTTGAAGCAGTGAATGAAGTGGCACATAGTCACGGGGCGCTTGTTATCTATGATGAAGTTATCACTGCATTCCGTTTCTGCTATGGTGGTGCACAAGACATGCTTGGTGTAAAACCTGACTTGACAGCTTTCGGTAAAGTTATTGGTGGCGGCTTACCGATTGGGGCATACGGTGGACGTCAGGATATCATGGAACATATTGCGCCTCTTGGTCCAACTTATCAGGCAGGTACGATGGCAGGCAATCCATTAAGTATGCAGGCAGGTATCGCTCTACTTGAAGTGATCAAGGCTGAAGGCACTTATGATTATCTGGATAAGCTTGGTGAGATGCTCGAGACAGGCATGAATGAACTGATTGAAAAATATAGTATCAAAGCCAATATTAATCGTCTTAAAGGTGCAATGACAATTTATTTTACAGATGAAAAAGTAGAGAATTATGAACAAGCTGAAGCTACCGATGGAGAAGCTTTCGCCAAATTCTTCAAACTGATGCTGCATCAAGGAATCAACCTTGCACCTTCTAAATACGAGGCATGGTTCATTACTATCGCGCATACCGAGCAAGATATTCAAGATACACTAATCGCAGTTGAAAACAGTTTCAAACAAATGTAGCTTGAAAAAATATGCAATGTCATGTATAAGTGTACTAACGAATAAATAAATGAGGTCAAAATATGAAATTAGGTGCACGTATATTCAAAACTGGAATTGCTATTATCGTTGCCTTGTTAATCGCACATCAAATCAATGGGCAAGGCGCTATCGTTGCTGGCATCTCAGCATTATTTGCAATGCAACCCAATGTGTACAGATCATTTAAAACGATTATTGAACAATTTCAAGGAAACTTAATAGGTGCTGTACTTGCAATAATCATGGCTTCTTTATTTGGTTTTCATATCGTCATTATCGGCATTACTTCTATCATGCTGATTTCAATATTACAGAAAGTCAACCTTTCACATGTTACAGGTCTTGCTGTAGTCACTCAGCTCATTATTATGGACCACCAGGACGGTGCGTTCCTGGAATCTGCTGTTTTAAGATTTACGTTCGTTATGATTGGAGTAATCAGTGCGTTTGTCGTGAACACATTATTTTTGCCACCTAAATTCGAAAGTAAGATTTATTATCAATGTTTGAGTATCTCGAGTGATATTTTCAAGTGGATTCGTCTAGAAATTAATGGCTCAACAGAATTCCATGCAGTAAAAAGAGATATAGATAACATCCGCAGTCGTATCGAGAAACTTGAAGAACAGTATAACTTGTACAAAGAAGAACGTGCATACACGAAAAAAGGCAGTATTCGGAATCTACGCAAAAAGATCATCTTTAAAGAGACTGTACTGGCAACGCGTCGCGCCTATGATGTACTGCGCAAAATGCATAGATACGAAAATGATGTCATTAATTTGCCGGAAGAACTAAAAGTTCAGATTAAATTTGAACTCGATGAATTAATGACACTACATGAAGAGCTGCTTATGCGGATATCAAAGAAAGTGCCCGCTACAAAACATGACTGTCAAACCGGGATAACCGAACCTTATAAGCTCAATATCATGGATGCATTTCTTGAAGAGATCAACACGACACCAAGTGATGCATATAGCAAGGAACATATATTTGTAATTATCGGGACACTATTTGATTATCGTGATAAACTCGAACACCTTGATCGTATTACACATAGCTTCTATAAGTTTCATAAAGAGGATAAGAAATTCAGAATCGAACATAGTGAAGAGTTATAATTTGTTCAACATAAAAGGGAGTGCGAAATCGCACTCCCTTTTATCATTGCCAACCATTATTCTCTTCTACCACGACTTTATCTTTTGATACGTGTGGATTTCCTTTTACAGTAAATCGATAGAGATAATCCACCGCTTCTTCTTTATTATCGATTCCGATACGCTTTGATGCTGTAATTACTCTCGGTGTTCTGCCTTCTCTTATACATACGCCGTCGTCATTTAGACGCGTTCCGTTGTAATGTTCTCGTTTAATTCCTAAACTTTGTGTCAGTTTTCCTGGTCCGTCTGTCAGATGATTTTCACGACCTCGCCTCTTTATCATCGTATCTATTCCTGTTACCGGTTCGATTCCACGGATAAGCACCCCTTCAGGATGCGCTGTATCTTTCGTTATAAAGTTCATACAATGATGTCCATGCATCGTATATACATAAATCGTACCAAAGTCGCGATACATCATTTCGTTCTTCTTAGTCCGACGCAGCTGATATGCATGTGCTGCTTTATCATGTTCCCCAAGATATGCTTCTACTTCAGTAATATATCCACCGGTAACAGCACCATCCTGCTCAGTGTAGATATACTTTCCGAGCAAGGCTTGTGCTGCTGTTAATGTATCATATGCCAAAAATGACAAATCCAATTAAATCGCCTCCTCCGGAACTCTATATCACTTTGCCATAACTAGAGACCGTTCAATTTCCAGCTCACTCATTTCTTTTGGAAACAATGAATTTTGCAGATAGACCTTGTTGAAATCACTATAGATTTAAATAAATAATTCTTAATCAACACTTTCTAAGTTTTGAATAGAATAGAGATTATAATAATGTTCGTGCTTTTGCATCAATTCGTGGTGTGTACCCATTTCAACAATTTCACCATCTTGAACCACTACAATCTTATCTGCATGTGTAATTGTCGACAATCTATGTGCGACGATTACTGTTGTTCTATCTTGAGATAGAGACTCTAGTGCTTCCTGTATCACCGCTTCACTTTCAAGGTCCAGTGCACTTGTCGCTTCATCCAGTATAAGAATCGGTGGATTCTTCAGGAATACACGAGAAATTGCAACACGCTGCTTCTGACCACCTGATAACTTAACGCCACGTTCGCCTACTTCTGTATCGTAGCCGTCAGGTAAACTCATAATAAAGTCGTGGGCATTCGCGAGTTTCGCAGCCTGAATCATCTCTTCTTCTGTGGCACCAGGTTTTCCTAACAAGATATTATTACGAATCGATTCAGAGAAGAGAATATTATCCTGCATGACCATGCCTATCTGTGTACGTAAGCTTTCCAGTGTATAATCTTTAATCGGATGATGATCTACGATGATTTCACCTTGCGTAACATCGTAGAATCTCGGTATCAGACTGATCATCGTCGATTTACCCCCACCGCTCATTCCAACAAACGCTATAGTTTCACCACTTTTAATATCCAGATTAATATTGTGCAATACTTCTGTATCATCTTCGTTATACTTAAATCCAACATTGTTAAATGAAATATCTCCTCGGTGGATCTGAATATCACGTGCGTTCTTCGTATCTTTAATATCATAAGGTTCATCAAAGAGCTGGAACATTCGGTCCATCGACGCCATGCTTTGTGTTAATGTCGTTGATGAGCTGACCAGTCTTCTTAAAGGGCCATACAATCTGTCAAGATACGCGATAAATGCCGCTAATGCACCGACTGAAAGGTGGCCACCAATGACCTGCCATGCACCAAAGCCTACTACAAGCAATGGTCCGACATCTGTAATCGTATTGATTACAGCAAAACTTTTGGCATTCCATCTCGTATGATTCATCGCCTTATTCAAAAAATTCTTGTTGCGTCTATCGAACCGCTTATTTTCCTCTTCTTCTATAGCAAATGTCTTGATCAATGTCATACCTTGAACACGTTCATGCAGGAATCCTTGCACTTCTGCCAGCGACTGACTGCGTTCACGCGTAAGTTTACGCAGGTTGCCGAAGAAATAATAGACGCTGAACATATAAAATGGAAAGACAATCAATGACACAAGCGTCAGCTTGACATCCATCGTAAACATAATAGCAAGTGCAATAATAATCGTAACTAAGTCCAGCCATACATTCATCAGACCTGTGATGATGAAATCTTTCGTCGATTCAACATCATTGATAACACGTGAGATGACTTCTCCAACTTTATTGTTAGCATAAAACCTCACGCTCAGTGCCTGAAGATGCTTATAGAGCTTCTTTCTAATATCGTATAGTATTTTGTTGCTTGTCCATTGAGCAAGATACTGTCTGAAATACTCAACAGGCGGACGGATAACCGTGAAGATAAATCCGAATAAGAGTAAGGCTTGTAGTAATGCTTCTTTTTTCTCTGCGACTGACATCGATGTATTATTGATGACATCATCGATAACATATTTAATCAATAATGGAATTAATAACGGAATTCCAAACTTTAATATCCCTATAATAATCGTCAAGATAATCAGCATCGTATAGGGTTTTACAAATTGCATATAGCGCTTTAACATATTATTCTCCTTCAATATTATTCTTGTTTGTTAATGAATCAAAAAACCGAACAATGCAGAAAACGACATACATTTTCTTCACACTGTCCGGATTTAACAAAGAGGATTACTGCCCCGTATCCTTAATCTTCCTTGATTCTCTTTTGAAAATGAAATCTTTCCTGCCAGACTTTGATAAAGTCCGGAGCAAATGGTCCTTTCTTTCTTTCAATCCATTGTTGCAAAATGTCAACGTTTCGCCTTAGGATCAAATCGATCTCTTCGGGATAGTTCATCTGTTTCATGTGCTGCTGATATTCATCTTCATCAAGCAGATGATACTTACCATTTGGATATACTTTAATATCCAGGTCGTAATCAATGTACTTAATAGCCTCACTATCACATACGAACGGTGAGGATAAGTTACAGTAATAATAAACGCCATCTTCACGGAACATACAGATGACATTGAACCAGTATTCTGCATGAAAATAGACGATTGCAGGTTCACGTGTAACCCAAGTTCGACCATCACTCTCAGTTACAAGAGTACGATTATTCCCTCCGATAATGACATGATTTGTTCCTTTTAAAATCGTTGTTTCGGACCAGATTCTGTGAATTTTCCCATTATGTTTATAGCTTTGAATCTGCACATTCTGGCCTTCTTTTGGTATGGATTCTTTGACCATGTTCCACACCACCTATATTTAGTATTTGCATTTTAAATTATAACATAACTTTTTTCACATTTAACCTATTTCAACTCATCAATATATTTTTTGAATATTTTTGTCATCGATACAGGGAAATTGAAACGTTCCTTCTCCTCTATATCTATAAATTTTGCGTCATCTACACGACCTAATGCCACGGCACGATAAACTTCCATATCCCATGTCACATGCGTAAACTGATGCTTAAGTGACATAAAAGGATCATCTTCAACATATAACGACATATTCAGCTGTTCTTCAATCGTGTCTTGATGCGTGTCGATATTAAACATCGGAAACTGCCACATCGACTGCAGTAATCCAGTCGATGGTCGCTGCTCAATATATATCTTATCGTCATGCATAATCACAAGCACTTTCCAATGTTCTATCTTCTTTTTAATCTTCTTTAGTTTGACAGGTCTTAACTGTACAGTACCTGCATTATAACTTTCACAATGTTGTTGAACTGGACAGAACATACATAATGGTGCCTTAGGTGTACATACAGTCGCGCCAAGTTCCATCAAAGCTTCATTAAAGTCACCTGCTGCTTTTGGCATGACATCCATCACCTTGTCTTCAAAATGACGTCGTGCTGATGAGCTCGATATATCAAAATCATCATTATCCAATCTAGAGAACACACGATAGACATTGCCATCAACTGCTGGTATTTGATGATTAAATGCAATGCTCATTACCGCACCTTGCGTATAAGGGCCAACCCCTTTCAACTTTAAGAAGTCTTCAGGATTATTCGGTACCACGCCATCATAGCTTTCCTGTACTTCTTTTACTGCACTATGGAAATTGCGTACACGAGAATAATACCCAAGCCCTTCCCAATATTTCGATACTTCATCAATCTCTGCAGATGCCAGCGTCCGTATATCAGGAAATCGTTCTGTAAACTTCAAATAATAAGGTTTAACCGTATTGACCTGTGTCTGCTGCAGCATCACTTCTGATAACCAGATTTTATATGGATCTTTCGTTTCTCTCCAAGGCATCTCTCGTTTATTTTTATAAAACCAATCCAGGAGATGCTGCGAAAATTGCTGTTTGTTTAACATTGCTTTCCTCTTTCTAAAAAAATTTAAATTCTAAGCATGAATAATTTATCATTATATTCTATTTGTTCTATAATAAAACTTGAAAGGAATGATACTATGGATACTGCCACTCATGTCGTTATGGGCGTTGCACTTGCTGGCCTTGCAACAATCGATCCTGCAGTAACTTCTATGTATCCTGCGGTTGTGACCACTGTTATGGTCGGTTCACAAATACCTGATATCGATACCGTACTGAAGTTACGTAATAATGCAGTATATATCACTCATCACCGCGGGATAACACACTCAATACCATTTACATTATTCTGGCCAATTGTGCTTACTGTTATGGCGATGCTCATTTTTAAAGTGGATGCCCCGTTCCATCTATGGATGTGGGCACAAATTGCTGTATTGCTGCATGTCTTTGTAGATATCTTTAATTCATATGGGACTCAGGCGTTACGACCACTTACTAAGAAATGGATACAAATCGGTATTATCAATACATTTGATCCGATTATATTTATGTCACATATCATTGCAATATTGTTATGGTATATCGGCTTTAATCCCATCTCTACGTTTGGTAGTCTCTACTTACTCCTTATCGTCTACTATATCATTCGACGTATGCTGCAACAAATGATTAAGAAGAACGTCCTGTTACGTATTCCTAAAGATGAGACAGTCATTAAATCATTTGTTGCTCCAACAATAAGATTCTTTGAATGGCGTATTGCTGTCCAGACTGATAAGTATGACTATATCGGTAGAAGCTATAAGGGAAGTGTTCACTTCAGTGATAAGTTCGTACGTAAGAAACTACCAGATAAAGTAGTGATGCAGCACGCAAAGCATGACAGAAACTTACGTGCATTCTTAAGCTTTAGTTCTATATATCGCTATACAATCACAGAGACGGGTACAGGATATGAACTTCGCTTTATCGATTTACGTTACTTAAAGAACGGACATTATTCATTCGTTGCAATTCTCAGCCTGGATAGCGCATACCGCGTCACACATAGCTACACGGGATGGGTATTCTCAGAAGAAAAATTACAGCGTAAGCTCGTTAAGAGCAAAATTTAACCCGAATATCGACGTGTTATTAATAACACGTCGATATTCGGGTTTTTCTATGATTCAATTTTTTTACTGACTTTTTTATTAATATTAATTTCATCCTTCAAGATCGTAAATAAATAATCAAACCACGTATAGAGCATAACAAGTTCAAAAATAAAAATAACTTGTGAAGGCAGATTAAAAAATGCATTTGTGCCAAACACCGTAGATTCCTGTACTCCATTGATCACAAAGTTGAATGGGTTGAGTTTCAGTATATTCATCAGTAAGTCTGGCAAGTTTCCTGGAACCCAGAGAATCGGCGACGTGATAAGAATAATAAGCAGGAGCAATACAATCATCGATTTTATATTACGGGTTAAATGACCTCCTAGTGCGACTATAGTACAGATAGGCATCAGTAAAATAATGGTCATCAGTACAAAGTAAAGAATACAAAATATATTTGTCGTTAATTCAATTTTATTTCCTAATGCAACAAGCTGCAGTACGATATAAGAAATTATGAATATAAAAATAAAATTCATGATTTGTACTGTAATAAGCACATAACTCGGTAGATTCGTTATATTAAGTACATAGCCTCTCGTATGTAGAATCTTCATCGCATAATAAATCGAGCAACCGATACACATAAACATTAAATAACCACTGACCTGCCATATTTTTGTGATACGTTCTAACGGAAGACTCTCCGTAACATTCATATAGAAGAAAGTTGCAGCTATTACAAAAATATTTAAGGCAAGCCAGGATAAATAGAGCTTCTGGTTATAATAAAATTCAAGCAACGCATTTTTTAATGTGTGCGGAATATATTTTATTGAAAGATAAATTTCATTCATGTAAACACCTACATCTGTATAATCAGCCATTCG
Source organism: Macrococcus psychrotolerans (assembly GCF_038095555.1). NCBI lineage: Bacteria > Bacillati > Bacillota > Bacilli > Caryophanales > Staphylococcaceae > Macrococcus > Macrococcus psychrotolerans. The sequence continues at coordinate 1,640,539 of NZ_CP124591.1, forward strand.
CCTTTGCTGAAGTCAGCAATAGCGTAGCCATCATCTAATTTAATAATCCATTGTTCTGTACTAATATTGAATTTCTGTCTCAGCTTTTCTTCATTGACTATCGGAAAACTAATGCCATTCATAATATCGTAGTCATTAAAGTGAAGATAGATTTCATTTTTAGTGAGTTTAATTTTAAATCGATCGTTGGTTTCAGGGTACAGTTCTTTATTGATAACACTATGATGCTTCCCGAGGTAGCCATTGAAGAATTCCCTGAAGTTCGAATAGTTGTCATACATATAATCTTCAAGCTCACTTATTGTATACTCATCATACAGTGCTGCCGGATTAATATATATAATGTCCTGCTGCTTAACTTCCATAGTCCTCTTCTGATAATCCACTTTATATGTTTCATCACCAATACTAGAAATCGTCATAGTATTACCAGCTGGTAATTTCACCTTTTGTCCGCCTTGAAGTTCGGTCGGTTTATTCGTAACACCAATTGCATACTTTTCACGAAATTCATCCACAGTTTTCTCTACAATCCCTTTTTCATCAGCTGCAACTTCTGTTTTCTTCATACCGATGTCATTGATCATCAATAGGAACATCATTGCAATACCTGCGATTAACATCAATGTCGATATTAATGTACGCTGTAGTTTTTCATCAAAGATTGCGCCGCCATACTTTTTTATACGACTTAACCGTTCATCTTTGTCGTGATTAAGGCTACGTGACATACGCATCTGAAGATCAAACAATTCACGCTCTTCATCTGTACGGCAACTATAATAATCACTTACATAAGATTGATATAAGGGCAGCACTTCATCAGGAGCCCCCGATTGCTTTACTTGCCCATGACTCATCCATGTAATGTAGTTTGCACGTGTTCGAATCAATTCCATATTTGAATCAATCAGCACGATAGCACGTCTTTCTTTCTTAAACATATCGATGACCATATGAAACTTCTTCTTAAAGTCCCTATCCATATACTGATAAAGTTCATCAAAGATAATCACATCGGGCTTTATAAAATATGCAAGGCTTACGAGCAGCTTCGTACGTTCTTCTATCGTTAATTGCTGGATCGAACACTTCTCCTTGCCACCAAGCTCAGCAAAGTCGAGCACATGTTTACGCTTTTCATTGTATGATTGAAGCGGCATATTGTACGTAAGGAAAACGGACTCGATCAGTTGTCTGACTGAAGTACTGCCTTCAAATATATGATTATGACTTGCAAGAAATGTTAAATATTCATTCTTAACACGACCACTGTTAGGTTCAACAACTTTAGCCATAAGTTTTCCGATAATGGATTTACCAGAATTCGGTAAGCCGACTAAAGCAAGTATTTCCCCGCGATAGAGATGAATTGTTACATCCTTAACTTCAACAACATGGTTCTTTGATTCAGGCAGCATCAAATCTCTGAACTTCTGAAAACCACTGACTTGTCTGAAATACTTTGTAACATTAAGCAACCTCACCAAAATTTCACTCGTCATCTTTCAATCTCCTTATAATTGTAGCAATGCAAGCGGGATACCTTCTTCATCAAGTGTTCCACCCAGTCTGAACCCCCAGGCAAACACACCTTTAACGCGGTCTACCTTAAAGTATTCCGGCTCGTTTCCTACGAGCGCATATACCTTGCCAGGCTGTACTTTCTGTGCATCGACTAAATAGCTTTCTGCAATAAGTGCTTTACGCATCCATACTTCGTATTCATTCACAATACCCATCATTTCAGCTTTACGTGCTTGCTCTCTGTAATCTGCTGTAATCTGTTGTAACTCATGCGGCGTCATTTCAATCAATTTCTTCTCTTCCACTTAATCCACTATCCTTTATCTTTGTCATAATATCATCATACTGAAATCCTTTTTGCATTAAACTTTGAATAATTTTCTGATTAAGCATGAAACCTTCATGTTTTCTTGCGAGTCTGGTCACCGTTTTTTCGAATGCTTTATCTAATGCCAGGTCACTTGTCTCAAGTTTAACATTTTTCATCACATCATTTGCAATATCCAAATTATACCCTTTTTGAATAAGAGTTTGAATAATTTTCTGTTCAATCATTTTAGCGGATTGTTTCTTTTCATATTTTCTCATAACTTTCTGTGCAATCTTATCGATACGCTCTGAAGTGATCAGACCTTCAAACTGTACATTATATTTATCTATAATCGCTTGTTCAACGCCGAGCTGCTTTAAGTTTTGCACGAATATTGCAGGACCTTTATCTGTTGTGTTCAGCAATGTATTCATATAACTCTTCGCATAATCATCATGGTCGATATACTTATTTTCTTTACAATACTGAATGACCCGCTCGATTACTTCACTACGCACTTCATCGCCTGCGAGATAATTTCTCACTTCTGATTCTGTGCGTTTCTTATATGATAAATAGTTTAAAGCATTGTTAATCGCAACTCGGTAACCATCATATTCACCGATATTACGTAGATCTTCATCTGATAATATGAGATCTTTCCTCAAATTAAAATAGACATACGTCGCTGCATCAATACCGGCAAAGAAATTGCCGTTTATGTATAGGTTAAATCTATCCTTGTTATGTTTTTGAACTTCAATCTTCGTAATCTTATGTTCCATCATAACCCTCCATCATACCGCCCTCAAAAATAAAAAATACGAGACAGTATCTCGTATTTCATTATATTATAAACCCGTTAATGCTTCATTATATTGCATTTCAGTTATTACATTCTGCTCTAACATTTTATTTAACGTGAACTCTGTTCTGGATTTGAGCGCTGCATCATTGTGGTAATCATCGATCTGATAAATAGACGGTGCATTAATTGCACTTGCAAGCAGCGCACTTTGCAGAACGGTTACTGGTGGATAGTACGCATTACTCACATGTGTACTCCTATTAAAATAATAATTTGCAGCATCTTCAGCTGAGTACAGATTATCACCAAAGTAAATCGTATTTAAATAATAACTTAATATCTGATCCTTTGAATAATTGTTCTCAATGCGTTTAGCTACTACCACTTCTTTAATCTTTCTGGAAATCGATTTCTCATTGTTAAAGAAATAGGTCTTCGCCAACTGCTGTGTAATCGTACTGCCACCTTGAGATGCTTCACCATTTTTCAATGAGACAACTATTGCACGCGTCGTACCTAACCAGTCTACGCCAGTATGTTTGTAAAATCTTTTGTCTTCTAATGCGACAAATGCACCCGTTAAATGTTTTGGCATATTATTTACCGCAACGAACGTCTGTTTTTGTTCAATTGATTGCAGATCATCAATATTAACACGATAGCCCTGAAATATATTAAAGCCAATATAAAATGTTAATAATAAAAACGGAATAAATAAAATGGATAAACATCCACAACCTTTTCTTTTCATGCAGTCACCTCTTAGTCAATATCATATCATCACGCATATTGAATAGGAATTATTATTGATAAATAGAGGTTAAAATCAATCTTAAGACCGAGAAAGGATATCTCCTGAGTGTTAATCTTCGATTAAAAACTGTAAAATAGGTCTGATAATCGTAACAAAAAAGGCATCTCTAACGAGATACCTTTTAATAATGCCATTATTTAAGTAAATTTAATGATTCTCTATTGAAGTCCTCTAAATCATCAGGTGTACGAGATGTTACGATATTAGAATCCACAACTACTGATTCATCTACAACTGTAGCCCCTGCATTTTCGAGGTCTTTACGCACTGATAAGAAACTTGTTAATTTCTTACCTTTTAATAAATCTGTATCGATTAATAATTGCGGTCCATGACAGATAGCAAATACAGGTTTTTCAGCTTGAACGAAATGTTTCGTAAATTCACCGAAACGACCTTGCTCATCTCCACGTAACATATCAGGTGAGAAGCCACCAGGGATAAGTAACGCATCGAAGTCTTCAGGTTTTACATCGCTGATTGCTTTGTCGACTTGAACTTCTGTATCTTCAGATTTACCTTTTACAATACCTGTTTCCTTACCGATTACAGTAATTTCATGTCCTTCGTTCTTAAGGGCCTCAACCGGGCTCGTATATTCTACGTCTTCAAATAAATTATCTAGTACTACTGCGATTTTCTTACTCATAAGATAAACTCCTCCTAAAATCGTTATAGTATTGTTTACCCCACTTTGAAATGATAAAACATCCACATTGAATTATTACGAATGTATTTATTATTTCCCTAGTTTTCTTTTACGTGTAAGCTTCACTACCGCTTCCACTTGCGCTGTTTGGGGGAACATATCTACTGGCTGAATATACTCCACCTGAAATGCTTTCGTTAAATGCGCTAAGTCTTTCGCCAATGTCGAAGGATTACAGCTCGTATAGACGAATGTCTTCGGTTTGATTTCATTGATTAATTTAATCGTTTCTTCAGATAATCCTGTTCTTGGTGGATCCACTGTTATTACATCTGGATAGAAGCCTTCTTCAATCCATTCATTTAATTTCTCTGATGCATCGCCAACTTCAAACTTACAGTTATCTGCACCATTTAATGTAGCATTATATATTGCATTCACGATACCATCTTCATTCGTATCTATACCGCGTACTTCACCTGCATTATCCGCTAGCCATATACCAATCGTACCTGTTCCACAGAATGCGTCTACTACATGCTCCTTACCTGTAAGTGCTGCTGCATCGCGTACTTCATTATAAAGTACAACAGTCTGTCTCGGATTAAGCTGGAAGAAGCTTTCCGCTGATAAGTCATAAATATGATCTTGTAGTTGTTCACGAATTGTTTCCTCACCCGCGATAACGATTGTTTCATCACCCATAACAATAGATGTTTTCTCCGTGTTAATGTTTAATGCAACACTTTTCACGCCAGCTAGACGCATCACACGTTCTGCTAATAGATCTTGTTTTTTTAGGTGTCTTGTATTTGTGACGAACACAACTTGAATTTCACCTGTTGCAAGTGCCACACGGGTAACGATATGGCGCACACCTTTTTCGCGCATCGGATTCTTACAAGCATCGATATTAAGCTCGCTCATAATCTTCTTCACTTCATTCGTCGTATGCATTGTACGGTTATCCTGCACGATACATTCATGCAGATCAATTAACGTATTAGAATGCTCTTTATATAACCCCGCACGCACTTTACGTCCGGTCTTTTCTACAGGGAATTGATTTTTGTTTCTATACGTATAAGGATTATGCATACCTTTAACATCTTTAATTTTGTCGAGCTTCACGTGCGGTGCATATTTTGTCAGCGCATCTTCAACAATTTGTTTCTTATACTTTAACTGTCCACGATAAGAAAGATGCTGTAGTTGACACCCTCCACATAAATCGAATACATTACATTTCGGTTTTACACGTTCATTTGATTTTTCACGAATCTTAACCATCTTTGCCTGCAAGTATTTCGGGTTAATATCTGTTACTTGTGCGACGATGACTTCTCCAGGCAATGCCCCTTTTACAAAAGTAATCTTGCGTTTAAAATAACCAATACCTTCTCCGTTGATACCGAGTCTCTTAATTGTTAAAGGAAACTGCTGACCGACTTTTACTTGTATATCTGTCATATATAATCTCCTTAATGTTTAATTGATTTTACTTTCTGTTCTAACTGATCAAGCAACGCTAACCATTCATCAATATCATGGATGTCTGTTGTTTCAGGATTTACCGAATCAATCGTCTCCATAAAATCATTTAATTTTACTTTAATTTCTTCTAAAGAATCTTTAGTCATAATGTGCTCCTTTTTATTCTATGAATGTATTCATTATGTAACAGATTTCTTAAACTTTCAATGTATTTATTGACAACACTCCTTACACGTTCATAATAGTAAACGGACAATAAATGGAAAGAAGGCAAATTATGATCGCTTTAAAAGATAAAATTTCAATTCACAACGATCCATGGGAAGCATACAAGGAAGTGGAGAAATTTGGTGAGACGAAGTTATCTAATATAGAATTTACGACGACAACACTATGTAATATGCGTTGTGCACATTGTGCTGTCGGTTATACATTGCAACTCAAGGATCCAGATACAATTGATATGACGACGATACTTAAACGTTTAGATGAAGTAGAACACTTATCAACATTAAGCATCACAGGCGGAGAACCGATGTTCTCTAAAAAATCGATTAAAGAAACGGTAACGCCTATACTTGAATATGCTAAGTCACGTGGTATCTATACACAGATGAACTCAAACTTAACGATAAACTACGACCGTTATGAACCACTAATAGATTTAATAGATGTGATGCATATTTCTCATAACTGGGGAACGATCGATGAATTTGCGGAAGTCGGTTTTCACGTGATGGATAAGAAACCACCACTTAAAGCACGCTATAAATTATATGAACAAATTGTAGAGAACGCACGACGCTTATCTGAGGCAGGAATGTTTGTCTCAGCAGAAACAATGCTCAATAAAAGCACGTTACCTCACCTAGAGAAGATTCATAAGGAAATCGTCAACGATATGAAATGTGCGCGTCACGAAGTACATCCGATGTATCCATCAGACTTTGCAAGTGATTTGAATGTGCTAACAATAGAAGAAACGAAAACTGCAATCAGACAATTACTATCATTCAGAGATGAGGATACATGGATGTTATTTGGTACGTTACCGATATTACCATGTTCTATGAATGCAGATGACTTATCATTTTTAGATGAGGTCCATAGTGCAAAGAACGTTACAGTTCGTAATGATCCAGATGGACGTTCACGACTGAATGTCAATGTATTTACTGGAGATGTGATCGTTACAGACTTTGGAGATGAAACAGGCACAATCGAGAATATTATTGATACACCACTCCAGGATGTATACGATAAGTGGAAGCAGAGTGCTCTCAATCAGACGATTAACTGTCACTGCCCGAAAGTGAAATGTCTCGGTCCGAATCTACTCGTGAAGAACATGTATTATCCAGATGTCGACTTTAAAGCTAACGAAAAACGCATGCACGAACAATAGAAATTAAAAAATCACGTGAAGCAGTATTGCGCTAACCCCATGATATGGGAGTAAAATAAAAACACTTTCGTTGAATTCATATTAAAATGAATTTATACGGAGGTGTTTTTTCTATGAAAAGAGTGGCATATTCAGTTGAAATAAAATATAAAGTAGTAGAAATGAAACTTAAAGGATATAGTACAAGAGAAATAATGGATGCTTTAAATATTAAAAATGAATCTCAAGTTAAAGTGTGGTGGAAATGGTATAGAAATGGGGAAACACATAGATTCAATCAACAAGTAGGTAAACAATATTCCTACGGAAAAGGAAATGAAGAATTGAGTACTGTTGAGACGCTAAAAATTGAATTAAAGCGCAAAGAAGTAGAAAATGAAATTTTAAAAAAGTACAAGGAATTGGAAAGGAAGTGGTCCAGAGGTAGTTGTTGAATTAGTAAATGAATTGAAATCTAAATATACAGTGAAAGTCATTTTAGAAACTTTAGATATTCCAAAATCAAATTATTACAGATGGAAAAACAAAGATTTCAGTATATCTGAGGATGAACGAGAAATTATAGAACTATGTAAGAAACATCGTTTTACATATGGTTATAGAAAAATAACTGCCTTGTTAAATAGAAAAAATAATAAACCAATTAATCACAAAAAAGTACAAAGGATTATGCAAAAACATAATTTAAATTGTAAAGTACGAATGAAAAAATCGAAAAGACCAGGGAATGCATATTATAAAACACATAATCTATTAAATAGAAACTTCAAAGCAGAGAAACCTTTAGAAGTACTTTTAACAGATATCACTTATTTACCCTTCGGGAATACAATGTTGTATCTTTCATCTATCATGGATGCTTACAATGGTGAAATTGTGGCATATAAAATCGGTAATAAACAAAATCAAGAATTAGTAAATGAGACATTAAAACAACTTCAATTGGAACCAGGTACTATATTACATAGTGATCAAGGAAGTGTTTATACTTCTTATGAATACTATGCCCTATGTACAGAAAAAGGCATTACCAGAAGCATGTCCCGTAAGGGAACGCCAGCTGATAATGCCCCAATAGAATGTTTTCATGCCTCTCTAAAGTGTGAAACATTCTACTTAAACAGTGAGCTTAGAAGCTCTAATACCATTGTAATAGATATTGTCGAAAATTACATTGAAAACTATAATAAAGTTAGAATTCAACAAAAACTAGGCTACTTATCCCCTATAGAATATAGGAAATTAGCAGCCTAGAAAATAGTGTTTTTATTGAGCTCCCTTAGTAAGGGTGCAGTGCCGTATGCTTTACGTGATTTTTTGTTGAGCTTGTTTTGATGAGTGTCCATTTCGCGGACACTCGTGATGTTATTTATGCGCGAGTGTCACTTTTTTGGACACTCACTCCATACTATATCGTCAAATTATTCGAGAAAAACTGATGCAGATCCTTACTCTTACTTCGACGTTCTTTACGTACTTTTGCACGTTCTTTCCCGGTTTCATTCAGCCATACCTGGTCTTCAGTCTCAGCTATAACTTCTGGCACCATAACCGGCTGATTATGCTCATCCAATGCAACAAACGTTAAGAAACTGATCGCCGCCAGATGCTTTCTTTGTTCCAATATATTTTCAGCAACTATTTTCACACAAACTTCTAATGAAGATGTCCCGGTATAGGTCACAAGTGCAACCATTGACACAATTTCTCCAGGTCTTATCGGCTGCAGAAAATCTACAGAATCTGTACTTGCAGTGACGACGGATCTTCCACAATGTCTCGTTGCTGCAATGCTCGCCACGTCATCAATCATCGCCATCAGCTTTCCACCAAACAATGTATTATGATGATTCGTATCCGATGGGAAGATCTGCTGTGTTTTCACAGTTCTTGATGCACTCATTGATTTTTTTGATCGTTCGCTCATATTTATTCCCCAATCATATATAGTTGACAATATTATATCAAAAAAAAGAAAGAGGATGCGGATTCTTAATCCGTATCCTCTCAATTATTATTAGTGAACGTTATCAGCAAAGACTTTCTTTTCTAACGCTTCTTCTGGTGTGTCGATGATATCTGCTTCTTTAGAATCAAAAGCTTTAATTAAAAACATCATTAGTACGCCACCAAATACAAAGATTGCGAAGATAAACGCAATAAGTACAAACCACATCATAGCTACTGACATGTCCATCCTCCTCTTAACCCATTAGTAATCCTATTCTATCATTTAATTCTCTAAATTAAAATGCCCAATTTCCATTTAAGAAAATCTCTTCTTCGTTTCCTTCAGATGTTACACCATAAATGTTCATTTGTGCTGAGCCAATCATAAAGTCTTCGTGTGTAATCGAGTTGTTCAGTCCTGCAGCTTCAAGTCCTTCATCATCCAGCTCCTTACCACCTTCAAGACAGAATGGGTATGCTGAACCTAATGCTAAATGACATGATGCGTTCTCATCAAACAATGTGTTATAGTATAAGATCTTAGAATTAGAGATTGGTGAATCATGTGGTACCAGCGCGACTTCTCCTAAATACTTCGCGGCGTCATCTGTATTTAGCAGTCCTTCTAGTATATCTTGACCCGTTTGCGCTTCAAAGTCGACTACTTGCCCATCCTTAAACGTTAATTTAAAGTTATCGATAATATTTCCGCCGTAACTCAGTGGCAAAGTGCTAGAAACATAGCCATTTACTCTATCTTTATGCGGTACAGTAAATACTTCTTCTGTTGGCATATTCGCCATGAACTCTATACCGTCTTTATTAATACTTGATGCACCACACCAAATATGACCTTCTGGCAATCCAATTTCAAGGTCTGTCCCTGGTGCTTTATAGCGCAGTGCTACATACTTCTTATTGTTTAAATAATCAGCTTTGCTATGAAGATTATGATTATGCGTAGCCCATGCAGCTTCTGGATCCTCGCTATTCATACGTACGCTATCTAAAATTGCATCTAATAACTTTTCAAATGCTGCTGTTTCATCAAGTTCTGGGAATACAAGCTTCGCCCATGCAATTGATGGATAGGCCGCAACAGTCCAGCTGAACTGATCTGATTGCATCATCTTCATATAATCTTTAAAAGCAGTACCGTATGCTTTCATATTCGCTGAGACTTTCTTAGGATCGGCATCCTTTAAGTTTTCTGGACTTGATGAAATAAGTGCAAGCTGAGCTGCATAGTCATTCGCATAATCCATACGCTCATCCACTAAATATTGTGGTACGCTTTCGAAACTTTCCTGTTTACGATACTTGAAGTTTAACTGCGCCAGCTTATCGTCACTATAATTCACTTTAACATCGCTAGCACCCGCTTCATAAGCCGCTTCAACAACAAGATGAACGAAATCTTGCGCGTCCACCGTCGCGCGAATATAAACGCGTTGCTCAGGTTGAACGTTCATACCTACCTTGACGAGTAATGCTGCATACTGCTTTAATTGTTCTTCTTTATACATTGTAATCCCCCTTATTTACGTAAACTTCCTAGTGCATCTGTGAGCGCAGACATTTCGCTCGGTGAAAATGTATCACGTTTCTTTACCATCTCATAAATCTCTGTCAGCTCATCCACCTTGTTATCATCTATAGATTCTGGCTTGATCACTCCGATATTTACGAGCTTTAATTTCTTAACAATTTCATCGATCATTTCTGCTTTATTCATAGGACACCTCTTCAATTTTTTTATTCTCTAAACATTTTATCAAACTATTCTTAACTTTAAAATTAATTATTTTCAAAAACTTACTCTTAATTGTTTATTCTATCTACATTTTGGCTATATAATAATTAATAAGTGCAAATAGCACATTTCTTATATTTGAGAGGAGATTATATTATGAACAACAAATTAGTCCCAGCAGTCATCGCCGGTGCAGTCATCGGTGCTGCAGTATCAATGGCTGATAGAAAGACACGTAACTCTGTTAAAACCTCAGTTTCAAAATCGAAACAAAACGGTATCGCTTCACAAGGTTCTACAAAAAACAAAGTATCAAATTTAAAAGATGAATTATTATACTGGAAAGAAACAATCGATGAAATCCGTCGTAACAATCCAGAACTAGAACGCGCAATATTAGATGCTAAAGATACTTTCATCGAAAAGAAAAATCAAAAGAAAATCTCAGGACCAAACGGTTAACTTAATATACTTAGAGGTGAAATTATGTCAAAGGACAATAAGAGTACCTCTAAATTTCTGACTCAGGCTGCAAAAGGTCCTGAGTCTCATAATTTAGAGGTAGAAAACAAAGATAAACTATCTAATAAAAATGAGCAGTATGTAAGCAATCAAAGGTTTAAATCAAAGCAAGCTAAGAAAGATGACGAAACATTATACGTTTCTAAGATTAACAAACCGGCAAAGTATAAACATAACGGTAATTTTTTTAACAAGTTACTATTTAGAATCGGTAAAGACGATGCTGCAGGATTATCTGCGCAGCTCGCATATTACTTCTTACTGTCTTTATTCCCAATGCTGATTTTCCTATTGACATTAGTCCCATTGTTTAAAGTGTCCCCTGAAACAATCACGAATATGATTGCAAAGAATGCCCCTGGAGATGCAGCGAATATGATTACCGATGTAATCTCTGATGTGATGAACAACGCGAACGGTGGATTACTATCATTCGGTTTAATCGCAGCACTTTGGTCAGCATCTAACGGCATGACAGCACTAATGAATGCATTTAATGTATCTTATGAAGTTGAAGATGCCCGTAATCCTATCGTATCAAAGTTACTTAGTGTGTTATTTACAGTGGTGATGGTGCTTGTATTTGGTGTTGCATTAGCATTACCTGTATTCGGTGAACAAATTGGCAATTATTTATTTGGTCAGTTCGGGCTAGAATCACAATTTAAATGGATCTTCTCGCTTGTTAAAGTCGCACTTCCACTGATTATTACGTTTATAGTATTTACGACATTATATGCGATTGCCCCGAATATTAAACTTCAATTTAAATCTGTTATACCAGGTGCTTTGTTTGCAACGATTGTCTGGATTGGTGCAAGCTTCCTATTTGGATACTATGTAAGTAACTTTGGTAACTACTCTAAGACTTACGGTAGTATCGGAGGAATCATCGTCTTAATGTTATGGTTATATTTAACAGGTTTTATCATTATTATTGGTTCACAGATTAATGCTATAATTCATGAAAAGAAACTAAGTTCTAATCAATAATAGTGAAAGAGGGATAACGTTGACTTTATTATCAAACATGCTTGAATTTAATAAAAAGTTTGTAGAAAACAAAGACTACACACAATATGAAACGTCTAAAGTGCCAGACATGAAGGCTGTACTATTAACATGTATGGATACAAGGTTACAAGAATTATCAACGAAAGCACTTGGGCTTAAAAACGGCGATGTAAAAACCGTTAAGAATGCTGGAGCTACAATTACACACCCTTATGGTTCTACGATGCGTAGCTTACTTGTTGGTATTTATGCATTAGGTGCTGAAGAAATTATTATTATGGGCCATAAAGATTGTGGGATGGGTGGTCTTGATGTTGATAAAGTTAAATCAACCATGATTAATCGCGGTATCAAACAAGAAGTGATGGATACGATTATTCACTCTGGTATCGACGTAGACCATTTCTTAAGCGGCTTTAACGATGTGAACGAGAACGTACGTGAAAACGTTAAAATGGTTTATAATCATCCATTATTCGATCGTTCAGTACCGGTACACGGGCTCGTCATCGAACCGCTTACAGGTGAAGTAGAGTTACTGATTAATGGTTATGATAATGTACAATGAAAAGAGTGAAATGTGGGCATCCGCATTTCACTCTTTTTCATTCTATTAAATCATGTTGAAATGCATAGATTACTGCTTGTGTTCTATCCTGTACTTCAAGTTTACTCAGTATATTGCTCACATGTGTCTTCACCGTTTTAATCGTAATATGGCTTGCATCTGCAATTTCCTGGTTAGAATATCCTTTTGCAATCAGTAATAATATCTCTTTCTCGCGTTCTGTCAACATATCATGTAGTTCTGCCTTCTGGTTCATACGCGCGCGCATTTTCATCATTACTTCTTTTTCAAATACAGACTCACCTTGATATGTTTTAATAATCGCATCTCTTATTTCTTCAGCGCTGCTCGTCTTTAATATGTAACTGTCCACACCCGCATCTAGCGCTCGATACACTTCTTTATCTTCTATAAAGCTCGTAAGCATTACAACCTTCACCTTTGGCATTTGACATTTAATTTGTGCTGTCGCCTCAATCCCGTCCATCTCATTCATTACCATATCCATAAGTACAACGTCCGGTTCAAGATTTAACGTCTTCTCTATCCCTTCTTTACCGTTTGATGCTTCTCCAACAATTTCAATGCCTTCTTGCATCGATAAATAACTTGATATTCCGATTCTGACCATCTCATGATCATCTACAAATATTACGCGCATGTTATGCCTCCTCTAATGGCACTTTCACTTCAATACGAGTGCCTGACTGTGGTGCAGATATAATTTGAAATGTCCCGCCAATTTCGAGTGCTCGTTCTTTCATCGTATTAAGTCCGTATCTTGAATCGTCAACACGCTCAATATCGAACCCTTTGCCATCGTCGCTTAACCTGAGTATTACTTTATTCCCCGTTTTGAATAGTTCGATAACAATCTGTGTCGCCTCAGCGTGCCTTAATGTATTAGAAATGGATTCCTGAGCAATTCTAAACAGGTGATCTTCCACACCTTTTTCGAGCTGTATGTCTTCGATATCTGATGTGATATGTAGTGGTATCTTCTGTTTTAATTCTTTTAGTAGTTGCTGAATGCCTTCTTCGAGCGTTCTGTTCCTCAGTCCGATTGGTCGTAAGTGTAGCAACAACGCACGCATTTCAAGCTGTGTTTCTCGTAACATTTTATCTAGTAATTCGAGCTGCGATTTCACTTTCTCTTCATGCGTGCCTGCTTTTAGGGCAGATAACATCATAGATGCGGCGAACAGTTGCTGACTCACAGAATCGTGTAACTCTCGTGCGAGCCTCTGCCGTTCTTCTTCAACGATTTGTTTCACTGTCTCTTCGTTTATCTTATGTACATCGTTAGTAACAAGCTGATTCTGTCGTTTAATATTAGCCATCGATAGGCTTACTTCATTAATTGCATGCAGTACGTCAATGACTTCCACATTCTGATTAATTGCGGTATTAATTTGAATCCCGTCTTCAATTTGTTCAATTTCATTTTTAATACGCATAAGTTGTTCGTTCTGGCGATATGCAACGATGGAGCCCATAATAACACATGCAATTATAACCGTTACATTTAAAAATAAAAAGGCGGGTACACCGACAATTTGTGTATATAGCATTCCTTGAAAGTATATGATGTTGACGAATATTCGGTCTAGAATAAAGAACACAACCGCTAAACTATAGACAAGTATGAGCATCGTTCCGATCATCTTCGTATAATTATTCATCGGTACTGCACCTCGAGATCTCCTACAATTGACGATACGAATAGTTTAATTTCAATGCCATTTGGGTACTTCTCAGTTTCGTATACTACACGTTCGTTACGCGCTTTTTTCACATAATGCTCTTTAAAGTTGAGCTGTCCGTATAGCGTTGTGTAATCCACCTTCACTTGATAGTGATGTGGTACTGTTATTGTCGTCTTTCCGATTGCGTTGCGAATCACAATGATATTCGACTGTTTTAAGTTAGCAGCTTGTGTAAGATCGATGTCCATATCTCCGACAAAATGCTGTAAGTTCATATCTTCAAACTTGTATACTTTATCAGGTGTCGATTGAAAGCTTAGTAGTGACTGCTTATGAATCGACATACTGTCATCCTTCGTCTGGATAACTTCCATCGGTTGTTTCTTATAGATGATATAACGGATTGCTACAATAACGATAAACAGAAAGATTACAATTAAAGTATATGGATTGGATAACATGCCGAATAACAGCATAATAACGCCAATCCAAAGTATGATGAGCCCCCTTAGATTCTCTTTCATCATCGTGCTAAAGTATATCATGAGCAAACCTGCTACGATAACAAGCAGCATCCCGATTTTTACGAAGAAGATATAATAAATATTTGAAAGCAGTATTAATGTGAAGAATGCGATTAACATTTCAGAATTTACAATTTGCTTCAAAGCGTCACATCCTTATGGTTTTACGTTCGATAACAATAATATTTCATACTGTATATTTTGCTTTTCAATCTCTAAATTTGCAAGCAATTGTTCAATTTCATCAATATCATGATCAAGGTCGTTAATTCTCTGAACTAGTGGCGTGCGATTGTGTAATAGCTTATTAGAAACAGCGGACTCAAGCGCGTCAAGTTCCTCTTGTACATGTATTTTCTCACACGATAACTTAACAACTTCACTCAGCTTCATACTTTTAAGTAAGTTAATATCTGAAATCTTCTTATAGCTCGCGGCAATTTGTATGTAAAAGGTATTTTCTATACATCGTTTGACAGTTCTATTGAGATGCATTTTAATCTTTCGCATAGTACTTCCTCCTACGGTTAGTACTCTAATTATAAAAAAGTTCCAAAGCCATAAAAAGCGGCTCTGGAACGATTCTTTTCTCAGACTTTAGGACTAGTCTTCTAATTTAGTTAAAAACAATGGGCCTTCAGCTGTAACGACAATTGTATGTTCGATTTGTGCGACAAAACTTTTATCTTTCGTCTCAAACGCCCATTCATCCTTACCGTCTGTCACGATTGTCGCTTTAGAAGAAATGAACGGCTCAACCGCTAGTACCATTCCTTCTTTAAGTAGTACTTTATCCATTGGATCATAGTAATTCATAATGTGCTGTGGTTCTTCGTGCAAGCTCTTACCAATGCCATGACCTGTTAAGTTTTTAATCACTGTTACACCATTCTTACGTGCAGTGGCATTCACCGCACGACCTATATTACTTAACTTCGCTCCTGGTTTAATCTTCTTCATCGCCTCATTAAATGCCATCTCTGCAACATCAATCACCTTTTGTTTCATTGGCTCTGAAGATTCACCAACTACGAATGAAATACCTGTGTCCGCATAATAACCATCTTTACATCCTGAAACATCGACGTTCACAAGATCTCCTTCGTTAATAATACGTGTCCCTGGTATGCCGTGTGCTACTTCTTCATTCACACTGATACAAGTATATCCCGGGAAGTCATATTCAGTAATCGGAGCACTCTTCGCATCATGCTTTTCAAATAATTCCTTTGCGATATTATCAAGTTCTTTCGTTGTCATACCAGGCTTTGCGGCCGCTTTCAATGTTTCACGGATTTCCGCACAGATCTTACCTATTGCTTGTAAGCCTTCTAAGTCTTGCTTTGATTTTACGATCATAATAATCTCTTCTTTCAGTTTAATTTAAGGATATGTATTGATTATAATGTATAAATTCAATATCATATATTCATCACTGTTTATTATAACAGACTCAAACTATTACACAATTGGAATGATTACAATGAAAATTAACTGGTTCAAGAAATTAATCGGCGCAAGAACAATCAAGACAGGACTTGCGACATTTTTGACTGCATTAATATGTCAATTATTAAATTTACCTGCGATCTTTGCAGTTATTACATCTATCGTTTCCATTGAACCGACTGCCCGCGCTTCATTGAAAAAGGCATTCGTCAGATTTCCTGCATCAATACTCGGAGCATTCATCGCAGTTACAAGTACATATTTCTTAGGCGATTCACCTTTAAGCTATAGTATCGCTGCAACCGCAACCATATTCGTATGCTATAAACTGAAACTCTATGACGGTCTCCTTGTAGCAAGTCTTACGGCTGTAGCGATGGTACCAAACATTCATCAGGACTTTGCGTTTAATTTCTTCTCCAGGCTTGCTACAACGACAATCGGTCTAACGACAGCGGGTATCGTTAACTTCTTTGTGATGCCACCGAAATATCATATACAAATCGCTCAACTCCTCGATGCATTGGAGTCCAAGCTAATGAAGATGCTATCTTTACGTGCAACTGAAATTAATTCTGGATTGTCTGATCTAAGTAGTGCTACCCCACTTGTAGAAGAATCAAATAAACTGATTAATAAAATCGATACGTTGCTGCAATATCAAAAAGAAGAACTTCAATTTCATGAAGATAAAGCGATTAAATATGAAATTACACAGTTGAAACATCGTCTTGATGTTAATAGACTCATTCAGCTTCATGTGAATCAAATGATTTTATTACCGGATGGGACATATTTTACGTTAACTGTTCAGGAAAAAGAAGCGCTGAATCATTTAGTTAATGCGTTCAAACAGTTTGGAGAGAATCGTACATACACACCAGACAGAAAAGCACTCAGTCTGCTTAAGATGAGCGTGAAGCATTTGACAGAATTTGATGATAATCAAATGCGCAGCCATTACATCTATGAAATATTGATGATTAACAGATTACTGATGAATCACCCGAATAGAGTGAAATAAAAACACGGAACGTGTAGTGAACCCAAAAAGTTGAACTTTTTATTAAGCTACTTTCATTAAAGCAAGATTTCTGTATTCTACAGGAGTCTTGCTTTTTAATTTTCTCTTCTTTCTGACTAAATTATAATACTCCATATAGTCAATAATCTCCTCTTCTAGTTCATCATAAGAATCAAATGTTTCTCCATAAAACATTTCTTGTTTTAAAATACCAAAGAAATTCTCCATCGGAGAATTATCAAGACAATTACCTTTTCTAGACATGCTTTGAATAATTCTATTCTTTTTCAAAGATTGTACCCAAGATTTATGCTGATATTGCCACCCTTGATCGGAATGGATTGTAGTTCTATAGGGAAGGTCTGGAATTACATTAATTGCTTTTAACAATGATTCCATAACGAATTCCAATGTTGGACGCTTACTAATTGAATAAGAAATAATCTCTTTCGAACATACATCAAAAATTGTTGACAGATATAGCTTAGTTCCATTTTTAATGTTGAATTGTGTTACATCAGTAAGTAATTTTTGATATGGGCGATTAGTTACGAATCTGCGATTCAATTTATTCTTAGCTGTTTTGCCAACTTTCCCTTTGTACGACTTATATGTTCTATTTCTATGCTTAAACTTTGTACAAAGTAAATTATTTTCTCTCATTATTCTAAGAACTTTTTTATGGTTAACTACAAAACCTAACTCTCTTAGTTCGTCGGTTACTGTACGATAACCTATCCTATTTTTATGTTTGTTAATGATTTCTTTAATCAAAGTAATTAAATAATTGTCTTTATGTTTAGTGACACTAAGTCGTAATTTCCAATAATGGTATACACTTTTCGCTATCATAGCTACTGATAATATTTCTTTTAACTTATAGTTAGATTCATTCCTTAACTCAATAATAGCAGCTACTATTTCTTTGTTTGATTTTTTCGAGCTAAGGATTGTAACTTTTTTCGAGAGCAATTGCGATTTCTAATCTCCTGTTTTCCTCACGTAAGCGTATTAATTCTTGTCGTTCACTTTCGTTTAAACTAGTGTTATCAACCTTTTTATTTTTCATAGTTTTAGACGCACGACCCTTCGGTTTTGATTCTAAACCTAGGATACCATATTGATTGTATTTCATCTGCCACTGAGCTATTAAAGTAGGATTAGTAATATCAAAGATTCTAGCAGTTTCTTTATATGAAAGTTGATTAGTAATTCTATACTGAATGATTCTTAATTTTTCATCTGTTGAATATTTCTTTCTGGTCATACTGGATATAAGACCGTCAATACCGAAGGTATCAAATTGGTAAGTCCATGTTTTTAGTTGTGAAGGATCGATATCATATTTGTTACTTAATGAATCATAACCAATATTTCCTTCTTTATATTCTTTGATTAGTTTTAATTTAAAATCAAGATCATGCTTTTTATTCAAAATAAACACCCCTAAAGTTGAATTTTAAGGTTCAACTTTAGGGGTGCACTTCACGTCTCGTTGTAGACGTTCCGTATTTTTATTGGGAGAATATTATATGAATGGCCGAGGATTGGCCACTCACGGATACTTTTATATGTGGGTGTCACTCTTTGGGACACTCGGCATTATTTTTATGTGCGGGTGTCACTCTTTGGGACACTCGGCATTATTTTTATGTGCGGGTGTCACTTTTTCGGACACTCGGCATTATTTTTATGTGCGGGTGTCACTCTTTGGGACACTCAACATTATTTTTATGTGCGGGTGTCACTCTTTGGGACACTCAACATTATTTTTATGTGCGGGTGTCACTTTTTCGGACACTCACGCATACTCGCACACGCACCAAATCTAAAGTCTTTCAAATAATACATTATTCTCAAGGTGTACATCTTTGGAATGTCTCTCGTTCAAGCATGGCTAATCGTTGATAAACAACTCTGTACGTACCACATGCATCCAATGGCGGTGTAAAGTCATTCGTAATTTCACGTAGTCGTTTAAGCATATCCCCTGCACCGTCATGTTCACTTTCAAGCTCATCAATATGTGGTTTTAGCTGAGCGCGCAACTCTTCTGTGGGATTGTCACTGTATTCGATAATTAATGGGAATACAGTATCATCTTCGTCTTTCGTATGTTCAATGAGTTCATCTCTTAACTTCATCACTAAAGTCTTCATTTCAATTAAATGTGGATGACGCTCCCCATGTACTTTCGCCACTTTCGTAATGTACGGCATTAAGTTTCTGAACTCTTCTTCGAGCGGTTTATGATATTTATTCTGGATATAGTTAATCAAACTTCTGTTATCTAAATATTGTACATCTAATCCTAATCCGTCACTTGATTCGTTGTCTAATTGGTTAATTTCTTCAAGTAATGTTTCAATCGGCGCGCTCTTTTCATGTATTGCTTCACTCAGCGAAATATCACCTCCGCAACAAAAGTCAATTCGATTTTTTCTGAATATGTCCGCAGCTTTAGGTAATTGTTTAACGATATCTGATACTTTCATATTTGCTGTAATCATGATCATCACTCCGGTTTATTATTTAATACACCTTTATTATACACCCTTAAGATATATTTAAAATACATCTTTAAGATTCTTCTTTAATTTGTCACAAAAATCACTTCGTTAGTGATATTTCAATTTAAATAAATAACACGATGCAGAAAATAATAATTTCCACATCGTGCGTGTATTAGTAGCATCTCACTACTACTTAATCTCAGTTATTTTTCTTCGAGTAACCTTCTTACAATGACTTGCTTCGCTGCTTCTTCACGTGTATTATCCAGCTTGATTTCAGGGAACTGCATATTTTTACGTTCACATGCTGTGCGCAATAAATAATCAGTAATTTCGTGGTTCTTCGGTAATATTGGTCCGTGCAGATACGTCCCTAATAGATTCTTATAATGGAGACCCTCTTCTTTATCTTCATCGTTGTTTCCAAATCCACTGACGACATGTCCTAGTGTTCCATAATTATGATATGTTCTGCCGCCATGATTCTCAAATCCTACAATCTGTCCGAATGTTTCAGACTCAATAACAATATCGCCTACTAAACGTTCTGGTTTAGATTCTGTATAGAAATCTAATATATTCAGTCCACGTAATTCCTGGCCGTCCGGTGTGATATACTTCTCACCAAGGAACTGATATCCCCCACATATCGTAAGTGCGGGCATACCATCTTCTATCGCTGCTTTAAAGTCATCTTTCACACGGAATAGATCATCCGTTGCAATTTTCTGTTCGCGGTCACTTCCGCCACCAATAAATAGTAGATCTGCATCGCTGATCTTAATTCCTGCTGTCGTATTAATATCCGTGACATTTACATCAATACCATACCACGCTGCACGTTTTTTAAGTGCAATAATATTTCCGATATCGCCATATAAATTGAGTTTATCCGGCATAAAATGAAATATTTCTATCGCTTTACTCATTATTTATGCCCTCCTTCAAAGTATGCTGTAAGTGTCTGATGCATCGGTTCTAAAGAGGTATAGTTCGGAATACATACTGTATACTCTGGGCGTTCAAGTATTGTCTTTGTTGCGCGTCTAATATCTTGATCGACTTCAATCTGTGCATCCACTTCTGCATATTTCAGTCTTAATGCAATTTCTTCAGCACGGTTTCCTGTACACATAATATAAGGAATGTCTTGACGCGCAAGCTTCTCGAAATCTGCATCCCAGATCCATGATATATCTCTGCCATCTGCACCATTGTCATTTAAGCTGATAATGTAACTTTTAGCGCCTTCTATCTTCTCACCTACAGAAAGGCTGGCATTAAGTCCTGCCGGATTCTTCGCTAGATTGATAATTGCAGATTTACTCCCTGTATTAAAGCGCTGCATACGACCATTGTCAGATTGATATGTGCTAAATCCTTTATCAATCGACTCATCATTTAATCCTAGTTCACGCAGCACACTGTATGCTGCAATAATATTGAATACATTAAAGTCTCCGGCAATCTGCATATTAAATGTATAGCTGTTAATGACAGGATTTAAAAATGGATTCTCATTCAATGATTCTACTTCATATTTCGGTTGTTCACGTTTAAAACCACATGAACAATGATAGTGTCCGATCTGGTTGTAATGAATCCAGTCGTATATCAGCATCTTTCCGCAGTTCGGGCAGTACTTACTTTCGATCATAGAACTTTCTTCAAATGTATGGGCATGACTCTTCATGCCATAATATACAACGTCGTCACTCGCAATCTTTAACCGTGATACAAATGGATCATCTGCATTGAGTATCAGTTCAATGCCTTTACCTTTAATATTGTCAGCAATACGATCTACTAATATATCAATCTCACCGAAACGATCCATCTGATCGCGGAAGAAGTTTGTGAACACCATCTTCGTCGGCGTCATTTCATTTAAGACGCGTGGAATAGAACCTTCATCAATTTCTATTATTGCTAACTTCGTATCTTTAGAAGACTGTACGATAAAGCTCGACGTGATACCTGCTGCCATATTGGCACCTTCTGTATTATGTATAATGCGTATACCATTCGTCTTTAGCGTATGCCCAATCAGATTACTCGTCGTCGTCTTACCATTCGTACCTGAAATGAACACAACTTCATCAACTTGTGCACTTAATTTTCTTAATATATCTGAGTCAATTTTACGTGCGACTTGACCAGGTAAATCCGTACCACGCTTCCCCGCCATGATACTTAATTTCCTTGCGACTTTCGCAACATTTATAGCAGCAAATTTTTTCATACGTACCTCCTTATTCAACACTTTATTATATCATCATACAAATTATTCGCATATCAATTTACATTTGTATTTATAATTATTAATGTTATACCATATTATTATATTTACCATTTAAACTATATTATAATAACTGTAACAACTAAAGGAGGTCATACTATGTTATCTCAAACATTAACAGATGCTTTAAACAAACAGATGAACGAAGAATTCCAGGCTGCACATGCTTATATGGCAATGGCTGCATACTGTGCTAAAGAAAGTTATGATGGATTTGCCAACTTCTATGAACAACAAGCTGAAGAAGAGCGTTTCCATGGAACTAAGATTTATAACTATTTAAACGACCGTGATCAGCATGCCATCTTCTCAGAAATCAAAGCACCAAAGAATGACTTTGCTACAATTCTTGATACCTTTGAGGCAGGGCTTGTACAAGAGCAGCAAGTGACAAAGAATTTCTATAACCTAGCTGAGCTCGCAAAAAATGATAATGAGTATGCAACAATTTCATTCTTAAACTGGTTCTTAGATGAGCAAGTTGAAGAAGAAGCGATGTTCAAGAAGCATATTGACTATATTCGTCGTATTAAAGATGATGCAAATGCACTTTATCTATATGAGAAGGAACTTGGTAAACGAGAATTTCAGGCTGAATAATATAACGACCAGTAAACAACAAAATGCACCCCAAACGTTAGATTTTAGATCTGACTTTTGGGGTGCATTTCAGGCTTATTAAACCTGCTGCTTATTCTTGTTACTCATCCTTAATTTCAGCGGAGCAAGCATTATGATGATAATCAATAAATAGTTCATGTTGCCGAGTATCGGATATACTTTATTCACAAGTTTCGTAAATCCTACGAAACTTAATCCGAAACCTGTAAGTGTTGCTAATATATAGAATACTCTAAACTTCACAGTGCCTACTGTCGTAAAGCGAGCTGAGAAAGCATAGAACATGCTAAGAGCCGTGTTAAAGATCATCGTAAACACGATAACCGACATTGCAATACCGAGTATTGGTGAGATTTCATTTACAATACCGAGCATCGGTAATGGTAAGTCTTTAACAGTTTCGATTTTAGAGAATATTGCAAGATGACTAAGTATAATCAGTAAACCTAATACAAGTCCTCCGACTAACCCTCCAAGTGCAGCGGCACGTTTATTGCCTTCAGAACCCCCGATAACAATTGCCATTGCAGCACCCAGTCCTATGTTCATCGATACGTAGTTCACACCTGCAATAATCCAATGTGGGAATGGTGAAGTTACCGTATTTGAAATATAATCTAGTTCTGCATGGGGTGTGTCTAATGTCACGATACAATAAATCGAAATAATAACAATCATAATAACTAGAAATGGTGTAATGTTACCGATAACCTTTACGATATGGTCAATTTTAAGCATTCCGGCGATAATTACGACTAATGCCATTAATGCTGTTCCATAAGCTGTCGGTATGCCAAATTGCTGTTCTAAGTTAGAACCAGCACCGGCAAGCATCACAACACCGAAACTAAATAACGTAATAATCAGTACAACATCTATTATCCAAGCTAACACTTTTCCGATTCCAGGATAATCTGTCAATCTTTGAATCACAATTTGATGGTCATCTGCTTCTGTCTTGCTACCTGCCCAGACGAGAATCATCCCGATGTACGCGAATAATATGGTTGATACAATCGCACCGAATATCCCCATTGCTCCAAAGCTTGTAAAGTACTGCAGTATCTCTTGTCCTGATGCAAATCCAGCGCCTACAATAACACCAACAAAGGCACTACTGATTAAAAAAATCTTCTTCATAATATCCTCCCAGTTTATTCACAAGTCAAATGATTACAGATTCCAGCAGAAATCATGTAATATTACTTTCATATCCATTAATCTATTCCCTTTTTTTATAAAGATAACTCTTTATTCTCTGAATAAATAAAATATAAGTTCAAAGGAGTATACATGAATTCTTTTATTGCATTAGATTTCGAGACTGCAAACCATAATGCTGCATCAATTTGTAGTGTTGGTATGGTAAAAGTTATAGATAATATGATGACAGAAACTTTCTATACGCTCGTAAATCCCGAAACAAACTTTAATACTTCAAATATAAACGTCCATAATATAAAACCTGAAGATGTTGCTACATCACCTACATTTGAAACCGTCTATCCTCACATGCTGTCATTCATCGGAGACTTACCAGTCGTGTGTCACTTTGCACAGTTTGATATGAAAGTCCTCCATGCATCGATCAAACGTTATCACTTTGAAATGCCGACGCTACCCTACTTCTGTTCTTGCATTATGGCGAGAGATACGATTACAAACCACAGCTACAGCTTAAAAAATATGATGGCCTATTATAACCTGAATTTCCACGGTCATCATCACGCATTAAACGATGCAAAAGCATGTGCCATGATTACAGTGCGATTGTTGAAGAATTATGAGTCACTCAATCAATATTTAACTTATAAGCGACGCAAGAAATACATTAGCAACGTGTCGCTTACGTCAAAGCGTGCACAAATGTCACGTTATCAGACAGATTTAAATCATATCACGCCTGATACATCTAAAGTAAATAAAGATCATCTCTTCTATAGCAAGCGCATCGCAATAACAGGTACACTGCACAAGAAACGTAAAGACATCGTACAGTATATCGTGAATAACGGCGGTATATATACAGAAGAAATAGATACAATAGATATCTTTATTATGGGTAAATCTAAGCAAGGGGTTTCAAAAAAAGAGGGCATCGTACGTAATAAAATTGCGCTCGGTAAAGAAATTATGCTCATCGATGATGATAAACTGAAAAGCTTAATTGCCTTTTATGACATATAAAAAGTAGCATTCATGTTCGAATGCTACTTTTTCGTTGTTTCTTTAATTGATTTCTTAATACTCTGCTTCGTTACAGGACGCTCTAATTTGTGGTCGACCCAGAATAAAAATACCGCTACAGCAATAATGCCGAGTAACGGTAATATATCAAAACCACTTTCAATGACATGCATCACATACATCACGATAAGCAGTGCGGTTATTCCAACAATCGCAAATTTGAATTTCATAATTGTTCCTCATTTCTAGAGAAAATCATATATCGTTAGATTTTCGTACACTTTATTTTTTATATTCCCTACCTGAACCCCGACTAAACGGATTTCTTCATTTTCTAGCTTTAAATCTGTATAGAGCAAAACAGCTGTTGCATATATCTTATCTGCCTGATCAGTAAAATCGAGCAGCTTCGTCTGCTTCGTATGGCTTTCAAAGTCGCTTGTCTTAATCTTTACCGTTATCGTATCAGTCACTTTATTCATGCTTTGAAGCTTCGCTGCGACTTTCTCCGTCTGCTCATTCATTACGCGTAAAATATAGGATTCATCATTCTTATCATGCGCAAATGTTGTCTCCTTACCGATTGACTTGCGTTCACGTTCGACCTCGATAATGTCAGTGCCAATACCACGTGCTTTGTTATACAAGCTTGACCCTTTCTTGCCGAACTGTTCAATAAGTTCAATCTCGGATAACTGACGTAAGTCTTTGCCAGTTGCTATCTTTAACTTATGCATCTTCTGTTCAGTCACTTTACCGACACCCGGAAACTCACCAATCGGCAACGCATCTAATATTTGCTGCACATTATTATAATGGATGACGGTTAATCCGTTCGGCTTATTCATACCGGAAGCGATTTTAGCCAGAAACTTATTATAAGAAACACCCGCACTGCACGTCAAATGTGTTGCCTCATATACATCACGTTTAATAGACGCGGCAATTTGGCTGGCACCAAGATCCGGACGTACGAGATGCGTGATATCGAGGTATGCCTCATCTAA
The DNA here is from genome assembly GCF_038095555.1 of Macrococcus psychrotolerans. Lineage (NCBI taxonomy): Bacteria > Bacillati > Bacillota > Bacilli > Caryophanales > Staphylococcaceae > Macrococcus > Macrococcus psychrotolerans. The sequence goes on from NZ_CP124591.1 coordinate 1,666,683, forward strand.
CGATAACGGCTGCACAATATCCGTGTAACTCTTGAAGACATTCATAATTTGCTGTGACACAGACTTGTACACATCAAACCGAGGACTCACATAATAACCATCTGGGCATAACTGATATGCGCGAGACGTCGGCATCGCGCTATGCACACCAAACTTCCTCGCCTCATAACTCGCTGTCGCCACAACGCCACGATTACGACTCTTACCACCAACGATAACAGGCTTACCTTTAAGTTCAGGATTATCCCGCTGTTCCACCTGCGCATAGAACGCATCCATATCGATGTGAATGATTCTTTTCATAATATCACTTCTTTTATTCAATAAATTCGGTACATCATGTTTCTTGATTTTGCAAGCAGATTTATATAGGGAATGTTAAAACCCCTTATATTTGCTCTACTGCATTGTTTATCAGTAATAACTCTACTCTTCTCGTTATATAAGCTTACCTGCTGACTCGTCCACAATTATTGTAACATTCGGATGTCGTTGTAATATAGATGCAGGCACCTGTTCTGTCACACTGCCATGTACCGTATTATAAATTGCCTCTGCTTTACTTTCACCATATGCAAGTAAAACGATACGCTTTGCAGCCATAATATTAGCAATCCCCATAGAAATTGCTTCTGTTGGCACTTCATCTATCGTGTCGAAGAAGCGCGCATTCGCCTCAATCGTAGAAGGTGCAAGCTTTACGAGTTGTGTCGTAGATTCAAAACTCGTACCAGGTTCATTGAAACCGATATGGCCATTAGATCCGATACCAAGTATTTGAAAGTCAATCGGATGACACGTAAGAATATCATCATAACGGCTTATCTCTTCATCAATATTACTTGCTAATCCGTTCGGTAGAAATGATGCTTTAAGCTTTTTATATTTAAACAGTTGTTCATTCATAAAATAAGCATAAGACTGTTTATTCTCACGACTTAATCCTACATACTCATCCAGGTTTACAGAAGTAACATCCGTCAAATCAATATCGCTATGAATCACTTCTTCATAAAACGAAATCGGTGTCGAACCTGTTGCGAGACCTATCGTTTTCGCACCACTTTCTATGGATGCTTTAAATAATTCGAACGCTTTTTTTCCACCCATTTGTGGATTAACAACTTTTATAATCTCCATTTGTATACCTCTTCCAATATCATAATAAAGTTAGAAAATATTTACATACGCTACTAGTGTATACAATTTTCAATATAATAGCTATGTTATTCAATATAAAAACGTATAGCCTGGATGACTATACGTTTCAATTTATTTCGTTAATTTCACAACACATTCAACATGCGGTGTCTGCGGGAATAAGTCCACTGGTTTTACGTATTCTAATTTATAACCTGCATCTGCAAACTTACGGCAGTCACGTGCACATGTTCCTGGATTGCAGCTGACATAGACGATTGTTTTAGGGCTTTGTGTAATTAATGTCTGAATGAAGTCGTCATCTAACCCTTTACGTGGTGGATCGACAACTGCGACATCAAAATTCACGCCTTGTTCGCTCCACTTCGGTAAGATTTCGTCTGCTGAACCTGTTTCAAAGTGAACATTATCAATACCATTCATCTTCGCGTTCTGCTTCGCCATCTTAATCGATTCATGCACAATTTCCATCGCATAGACTTGTTCTGCATGCTGTGCGAGTGCGAGCGAGATTGTTCCGATACCACAATATGCATCGAGTACCGTTTCATGTCCTTTTAAGTTTGCCGCTTCAAGGGCAAGGTTATATAATGCTTCTGCTTGTGGTGTATTCACCTGGAAGAATGAGTTCGGTGATACTCTGAATTCTAGTCCTAACATCTTATCTGTATAATACGGCGTTCCGTGTAATACTGTATTGTTACGTCCAAGAATTACGTTACCTTCTTGATTGTTGAAGTTTAATACAACGCTTTCAACGTTATCGATTGTGTTCACGATATCATGTGTAATCGATTCAATGTTTTGCAGACGTTTTTTATTCGTTACTAATATGATCATTAATTGACCTGTATAATGACCTCGTTTCACGACGATATGGCGGATTTCTCCGTTATGGTTGCGCTCGTTATAAGGTACGATATCGTATTTGCGCAGAATATCTCTTACTTTCACAATCGCTTCATCGATTGCTTTATGCTGAATATAGAAATTCTCTACAGGGACGAGCTGATGACTGTTCTTTCTGAAGAATCCAGTTTCAACATTGCCGTTTACTGAACGTACTGGGATTTGCGCTTTATTACGGTATTCGTATGGGTAATCCATTCCGACTGTTTCCCATACTTTTACTTTTTTAAATTTCCCTAATCGTATAAATGCACTTTCAACGAGATGCTGCTTAAACTTAAGCTGTGCATCATATGACATGTGCTGCAGCGTCATCGTACCTACTTGTCTACCGATAATATCTTTCTCTTCAACACGGTCAGTGCTTTTTGTTAATACATTCTCAAGTCTTGCAAATCCAAATGTTTTACCGACTTTCATAACTTTGATCGAAACTTCTTCGCCAGGTAATGCCCCTTCAACGAAGAACGGATAATCGTCAATCTTTACAACGCCCGCACCTTCATGTGTTAAATCTACGACTGTTCCAGTAAGTATTTCATTCTTGTTAAATTTAATTTGTTTCATAATTGCTCCTATAGTTTATTTGTACAAAGTGACTGTTATTGATTGCTTCCCTGGTAGTTCCATATCTCGTTTCTTGTATAAGATCGATGCTATACGCCAGTTCATAGAGTAAATCCATATTATAGCTCGGGAATCCAGAGGCAGTAGCCTTATTATCCTTCAATATGAACGGTTTGTCTATCTTATTAAAATAAGAGACACTCCATTCGCCCCATTTCTTGAGTACTTTTCTACTCCACTGTTATCTTATAGGAAAATTTGATGTGCGTAAAAGGTTATATATAACATAATGAGGGTAATATAAACCATCATATTTGAAGGAGTTTTGTTATGTATCTTGATCTAAAAGGTAAGGTCGCAATAGTCACTGGTGGAGCATCAGGTATAGGACGCGCTACAGCTTTACGTTATGCACAAGAAGGCATCAATGTTGTTATCAATTATCATTCTAGAGAAGGTGAAGCACAAGCATTAATCGAAGCACTTCAGTCATATGGTGTTGAGGCACTGATGATTCAAGGAGACACAACCAGTAAGAATGATATGGAACATCTCGTAAAGGAGACAATCAAACACTTCGGTGAATTCCATATCTTTGTTAATAATGCAGGCATCCAGTCCGACGTTCCAAGTCATACGATGTCGATAGAAACATTCGATAAAGTAATCGATGTGAATTTACGCGGAACTTTCATTGGGTGTCAATTAGCCTTACGTCACTTTATGGAAAATAAATATAAAGGTACGATCATCAATATATCAAGCGTCCATGAAATTATACCATGGCCACATTATGCGCATTACTGTGCAAGTAAAGGCGGTGTAAAACTACTTACACAAAGTCTCGCTCTCGAATATGCACGTGTACAGATCCGCGTTAATAACATTGCACCTGGCAGTATCAATACACCAATTAATGCAGAGAATTTCAAGACAGAACAAGATAAGAAAGATGCAGATTTATTTGTGCCGATGGGGTATGTTGCAGAACCTGAAGAAATCGCAAGTGTCGCTGCATTTCTAGCAAGTAAGGAAAGTAAATATATTACCGGCCAGACGATTGTAGCAGATGGTGGTCTGAGTCTATATCCATCTCATCGAAACTTTGAACATGATGCACTGCTCGATGAATTTACTGATGAGATTAATGTGAAGACAAAATAAAATGATTACAAGATAATATTTAATCCTATATCGATAACTATCTAAACGGCGGAACAAAAGTGTTCTGCCTCTCCATTTTAATCACGTACTACTTTCGTCATTTCACGATATTCTTCTTCTATCTCAATCTTCTTCTCTGTATTCAGCTGTTCTAATAAACTAAAGACATTAATATGACGTTCAAGATTAATAAAGTGAGCTGGTAATATACCTCCAAATTCGCCATCGACATTTAACTGCACCTTATCAAATGACGATACTTTTATGTCTCTAGCTTTAACATAACGTACTTTAGGATGCTTAATATGTTCACCTCTTGAAGCAAGCGTAAATATATGTCCGAACTCCGCAAAGTTCACTTTCTCTAATATTAATAACGTAAAGTAGCCATCATTAATCGATGCATCCGGCACGAGCTTCTCAAAGCCACCTACCGAATTTGTAAGGCCTATAAGAAACATCATCGCTTCTCCGCTGTATACTTCACCATCATATTCGATACGTACATCACTTGCTTTAATTTCTGGGAGCATCTCTAATCCTTTAACATAATAAGCAAGCGGTCCCAGTACTGTCTTCAGTCGGCTCGGCGCCTCATAGCTCACTTCCGTAATCTTTCCGCCTCCAGCGATATTAATAAAATAGCGATTATTCATTTTACCGACATCTACTGATACTGTCTGCCCACTGACAATCACATCAACCGCTTCATCGATATCTTTTGGGATGAGTAACGCACGACCAAAGTCATTCACGGTTCCCATCGGTATAATACCGATGTCTGGTCGATAGTCTTTTTCTGCGATACCGTTAATCACCTCATTAATCGTACCGTCTCCACCTGCTGCAATTACCAAGTCAAACTTATCTTCCACTGCACGTTCTGCAGCAGCTGTTGCATCACCTGCACTCTTTGTTGCATAAGCGCTTGTTTCATATCCTGCATCTTCTAACTTAATTAATACATCGGGTAATGCTTTTTTGAATAGCTCTCTACCGGATGTTGGATTATAGATAATTCTGGCACGTTTTCTCACGTACACTCCTCCTAACGTCTTCTCGTTCCAAATATATTCCTTACAATTTCACGCCCCATTTGTCTTCCCACACTTGTAAGTACGCTTGAAGCAATCTTTTCGAAATCAGATTTTTGCTTTCTTTTAGGCGCTGCTTTTTCAGCTTTCGCTTCTTTAGTTTGTGCTTTTGTTTTCGATGCTTCTACTTTCTTCTGCAGTATTTCATACGCACTCTCACGATCAACCGTTTCATTATACTGTGCATGATATGGGTTGCCTTCTATAACCTTAACTTTCACTTGTTCATCAATCACGCCAATCTTACTTTCCGGCGGACGGATAAATGCACGTTCTACAATACTCGGCTGTCCGTCTTCATTCAAACAGGAAATGAGTGCTTCTCCTGTCTTCAATTCTCCAATAACGGACGCGACATCAATTTCAGGGTTTTGTCGGAACGTTTCAGCTGCACTGGCAACAGCTTTTTGATCACGTGGTGTAAATGAGCGTAAAGCATGTTGAACACGGTTTCCAAGCTGACCTAATACTTCATCAGGTAAGTCGATTGGATTTTGAGTAATAAAATATACCCCGACACCTTTAGAACGCACGAGACGTACTACTTGCTCCACTTGTGTCACAAATGACTTCGGTGCACCTTTAAACAGTAGATGTGCTTCATCGAAAAAGAATACAAGCTTCGGCTGTTCTATATCTCCGACTTCCGGTAATGTTTCAAAGAGTTCTGTTAATAACCAAAGTAGAAATGTAGAGTACAATACTGGTTTTGTATATAAATTGTTGGCCATCAGGATGTTGATGACACCCTTATCTTCCGTTGTTTCCATAAAGTCCGATAACTTTAATGCCGGCTCCCCGAAAAACTGATCAGCACCTTGTGTTTCTAATGATAATAACTTACGTTGAATTGCACCTATCGATTGCTTCGTGATATTACCATAAACACCACTATATTCGGTCGTATTTTCATACATTTCCTTTAATAATGCCTGTAAATCTTTCAGGTCCAGTAGAAGCAGACCTTGCTCATCACTGATTTTAAACGCAATATCTAATATGCCAGACTGTGTATCATTCAATTCTAGCAGACGACCTAAAAGCATAGGCCCCATATCTGTAATTGTCGCTCTGACAGGTGTGCCTTGTTCTCCAAATATATCCCATAACCTTACAGGAAAGGTTTGAGGTGTATAATCATCAATCTGTAGGTTGTTTAATCGTTCTTGAATCTTATCATTAATCGTCATCGCTTCTGCAATGCTCGCCAGATCCCCCTTAACATCAGCCAGGAATACAGGCACCCCGGCTTTAGAAAACTGTTCAGCCATAACTTTTAGTGTGATAGTCTTACCCGTACCTGTTGCACCTGCTATCAAACCATGACGGTTTGCCATAGGAAGATCTAAATATATGTTATGATCAGCTGCTTTAGCTATCTTTATATTATTCATCATTTGTTACCCCTCATTTTGTATTATCGAATACTTTTATTTTACATGAACAGCACGAATATGCAATTTTGACACAAAAAAATAGAGGGTGGAGACCACTCCTCTTAATTATTTAATCGGTACCAGTATATCGCTTTTGCTTCAATCTCTTTTAAATATTCATCTTCTGCACGTTGCAATTCTTGAGATGCTTTTGTTAAGCGATTTAACTCCTGCTTAAACAGCCTGTATGCGATACGCTCTTTATGATGTGTCCTTAAATAATCTCTAACTGCTAGTTTTCTCTCAAGACTATTACAGTCTGTACGTTCAATAATAAGTACACATATCTCTATATCGTTCTTATGTGCAGTAAACAGTAGATACTTGTTATTTCTATCTAGTGACGTTTGAGTTAATGAATAACCAATTCGTTCCATCTGAGCGACATAACCATCAAGCTTGTTTAAGTCCTTGACTACCGGTAATATTTCTACTGACGGTATGACACTTACACCTTCAATGGAGGTACTACCAATGTGATGTAATTCAACAATTTCATTCCGAAAGACTTCTATTAGTTCCTTAGAAGCGTTGATATATATTTGATGATAGTCAAGATCACTATATAATTTATAATCTAACATAGAATTCCCCCATCCCTCGCAAGTTACTTCGTATTTCGTGCTAATTTAAAGTAGTTTATCATATTAAATGTAATATATCTATGAATATTAATAATATTTAGAATAATAAAATATTTATTCATATACTTTACCCATTCTTCACAAAAATAGTTTTCATCATCATATATTATTTATATCTGTTATTTGATAAAATAATAATATCTATGAAACTGGAGGTTAAATTAATGAAAAATATATTATTCTGGATATATATATTAGCAGCGATTCTACTGATTGGTGCCGGCTATAAATACTGGCAAGGTAAAGTAACTGAAGGCGGAGAAACAAAGGAAGCACAATTAAAAAGCGCTACTCATCAATCAGAAGAGCAAGAATCAGAAAAAATATCTCTACCACACGTCTTCAAAGAACCTGCAATCCAAAAGATTTATGAAGAACAAAAGAAAGATAATAAAAGGATGCAGCTGACGTTTGTAAGCACACCGTATCAAACATCAAATAAAGATACGAATGTCGCAAATACATTTATTTCAAATTTACAAGAAGATGTAAATTATAATATTGTTGATGTTGATGCAAGTTCTAACACATTAAACAGTGATGATATTAATAAAGAAAATCCAGATGTCGTTATTTTAGATGCGTTTACACTTAATGACTATATCGAAGGCGTAACTATCGAAGACCATTTGAATAATCTTGAAGCAATCCTTAATAACATTAAAAATGAACACCGAAAAATTTACGTTACTGGTACACGTAGGATAAATGATGATGAATTTAATACTTACCAGCAAAAAGAAGCAAACTTCCTGCAAAACCAGGACGTATATTTCATCCCAGTAAGTGAAGCTGTCAAAGATAAATATGACAATGATACAGAGCTCCTTACGAAAGATGGCGTGACGAAATGGAGTAAAGCCATTACAGACGAAATATTAAAATAAGACTATCGGGACTTTGTCTCGATAGTCTTTTTTATGAACGTATCACTTTGCACTTATGTCAATTTAGAATAAGCCTAGAAATTTCTTTTTCTTTTCTTTCTTCTTCTTTGCGTGTCTCTCTGATGAACTCTCAGTCTTAATGATTTCTTTCGGGCTTAAATATGGTATCTGTTCACTAAGCAGCACTTTCTTCGCATTATCTTTGAAACGATCAGCAACTTCACTGCCAAACTTATGTTCAATCGTTTCGTATGCTGCTTTCATATGGAAATTACGGTTATTTACATTGTGGGCATCACTTGCGACGAAATGAATCAATTGATGTTCAATCATAAGGTCTGCAATAGATTGTGCATGATGACCTAAATTGCCAACAACTACCCCAGCTGTAACTTGTGCGAGTGCACCGAGTTCAATCAGTTCAGCGAGTTTCTTAGGGTTCTTCTGAAGCTCAGTATTACGTTCTGGATGAGCGATGATTGGAACATACCCTTCCATTGCAAGTTGTGTAAATAACTGCTCCGTATAAATCGGCACTTCATTAGATGGAAATTCTATTAATACGTAAGGCCCTGCAAGCGGTAATGCTTTACCACTGTTCAAATCTGTGATGACATCACCGTAGATCCTAATTTCCTGACTGGCATGCACATTAAGTGGAATGTTATTCTCTTTAATAAGCTGATTTACCTTGTCTGTTAGTTCTTTAATCTTCGGACCGAAATTGTCATATAACTGAATTTTATGATGCGGTGTTGCAATAATATCTGTAATCCCTTCTGCAACGGCTTGTCGTGCCATATCAAGAGTTTCTGTTTCTGTCTGAGCACCATCATCGACACCGTACAATATATGGTTATGAATATCTATCATACTTTCACCTCTGTATAGGACAAAGAGCCTGAATACTCATCCAGGCTCCTGTTTTATTTATCTTTTTTCTAATTCTTCACGCAAAATTTTATTAACAAGCTGTGGATTTGCCTGTCCTTTAGAAATCTTCATAATCTGACCTACTAAGAAGCCTGTAGCTTTACCTTTACCGTTCTTGAAGTCTTCAATAGATTGAGGATTATTATCTAACGCTTCAGTTACGAACGCTTTCAGTTGTTCAGGATCAGAAATTTGAACAAGACCTTGTTCTTCCATAATCACTTTCGGTGCTTTACCTGTTTCTACTGTATCAGCAAACACTTTTTTCGCAATTTTAGAAGAGATTGTACCATCTGCAAGCAACTTAACCATTTCACTTAAGTTCTCAGGCGTTAATGCAGTTTCATGTAACTCCTTCTGGTTCTTGTTTAAGTATTCGTTTACGCCACCCATCAACCAGTTTGATGAAAGTTTTGCATCTGCGTCAAGTGCGATCATCGCTTCGAAGAAATCAGACATTTCTTTCGTTAATGTTAATACGTGCGCATCGTATTCAGGTAATCCATACTCTGATACATACTTCGCTTTACGTACATCCGGAAGTTCAGGAATTGATGCACGCACACGTTCTTTCCATGCTTCGTCAATATATAAAGGTACTAAGTCTGGTTCTGGGAAGTATCTGTAGTCGTCAGACCCTTCTTTAACACGCATAAGGATCGTCTTACCTGTCGACTCGTCAAAGCGACGTGTCTCCTGTAAGATTTCTCCACCATTTAATAGTACTTCTTCCTGACGTTTTACTTCGTGCTCTAAACCTTTCTTAACGAATGAGAAAGAGTTTAAGTTTTTAAGTTCTGCTTTCGTACCAAACTTCTCTTGACCTACAGGACGTAATGAGATGTTCGCATCACAACGCAGTGATCCTTCCTCCATACGGACGTCAGATACGCCTGTGTACTGAATGATTGCTTTTAACTTCTCTAAATACGCATACGCTTCTTCAGGTGTACGAATATCTGGTTCAGATACAATCTCAACTAATGGCGTACCTTGACGGTTTAAGTCTACTAATGAATAGCCATCTTTATGCGTTAATTTCCCTGCATCTTCTTCCATATGAAGACGCGTAATACCGATACGTTTCGTTTCGCCATTCACTTCAATATCGATATAACCATTCTCACCAATCGGCTCATCAAACTGTGAAATTTGGTAAGCTTTCGGGTTATCCGGATAGAAATAGTTTTTACGGTCAAACTTCGTTTCAGTTCGAATATCCATATTTAGTGCCATCGCTGCACGCATTGCCCAGTCAACGGCAGTCTTGTTTACGACCGGTAATACACCAGGGTATCCAAGATCTACAACGTTAACATTCGTATTTGGCTCTGCGCCAAAATGTGCAGGAGAAGCTGAGAACATTTTCGATTCTGTCTTTAATTCTACGTGGACTTCTAGTCCGATTACTGTTTCAAAATGCATAGTTTAAGTCTCCTTATAATGATTGATAACGTTCGTGCATGTTAAAGCTTTGTTCATAGTTATATGCAACGTTGTATAAAGTTTTCTCGTCGAATGGTTTACCGATTAACTGTAAACCGATTGGACGGCCGTTTGACTCTCCGCATGGAATAGACATCGATGGTAACCCTGCTAGGTTGATTGGAATTGTTAAGATGTCATTCGCATACATTGTTAATGGATCATTAATTTGAGCACCGATGTCAAATGCTGTAGTTGGTGCAGTCGGTCCAACAATAATGTCATAGTTTTCAAATACACGTTCAAAATCTTGTTTAATTAATGTACGTACTTTTTGTGCTTTTTTGTAATATGCATCGTAATAACCAGAGCTCAGCGCATAAGTTCCTAACATAATACGACGTTTCACTTCGTCACCGAAACCTTCCTGGCGTGTCTTCTTATAAAGTTCTTCTAAGTTTTGTGCCCCTTCTGCCTGATATCCGTAACGAATACCGTCAAAACGTGCTAAGTTCGCACTTGCTTCACTTGAAGAAAGAATGTAATACGTTGCAACACCGTATTTAGAATTAGGGAGTGATACTTCATCAACTGTTGCACCCATCTTCTCTAATGCTTTAATCGCTGCCTGTACACTTGCCTTAACTTCTTCAGATACACCTTCACCTAAATATTCTTTCGGTACTGCTACGCGAAGACCTTTAATATCCTTGTCAATTTGTGAAGTGAAGTCTACATTATCGACTGGTGCACTTGTTGAGTCATGTGGATCAAGTCCTGAAATCACTTCTAATACAGTTGCGTTATCTTTAACGTTACGCGTAATTGGTCCAATTTGGTCAAGTGACGATGCAAATGCAACTAAACCGAAACGTGATACACGACCGTAAGTTGGCTTCATTCCTACTACACCACAGTATGATGCTGGTTGACGAATAGAACCACCCGTGTCACTACCGAGTGAGAAAGGTACTAAGCTTGCAGCAACTGCAGCTGCAGAACCACCAGATGATCCACCAGGTACTGCAGTGTGATCAAATGGATTAACTGTTTTCTTGTAGAATGAATTTTCAGTTGAACCACCCATCGCAAACTCATCCATGTTCAGTTTACCGACAAGAATACCATTTTCTGCATTTAATTTATTCATTACAGTAGCGTCATATACAGAATTAAAGCCACCTAAAATTTTAGACGCACAAGTTGTTTCAACATCTTTCGTTACGATGTTATCTTTAATCCCCATCGGAATTCCAAATAATTTACCTGATGGTGTTTCGTTATCCATAGTCTTTGCTTTCTCTAACGCAGCTTCTTTATCTAAAGCTAAAAATGAATTGATGACTGTATCATCTTTTTCGATGTTCACAAAAGTATCTTCAACTAACTCAGAAGGTTTAATCGTTTTGTTCTGAATCATTTGAGATAAGCTTTCGATTGATTCGTATCTTAATGACATATTATTCTCCTCCGCCTAAAATAGATGGCACTTTAAATTGTCCATCTTCTGTATGTGCAGCATTCTTTAAGATTTCTTCCTGTGTTAAGCTCGTCTCTGCCACATCTTCACGCAATACATTCTGCAAATCTAATACGTGGAATGTCGGTTCTACACCTTCAGTATCCACTTCTTCTAATTGATCCGCAAAGTTAAGAATTGCTTCAAGTTGTGCACTGAATTTTGTTGCTTCTTCTTCAGTAATTTCTAATCGTGCTAAATGTGCAACGTGTTTAACTTGCTCATTTGTAATCTTTGACATGTGAGTCCTCCTTATGTACATATAACATCTTTAAATTTTATCAAATTTTAACGAAAAAATCTAAGCATACTAAAAATAATTCTATGAAAACGCTTAAATCCCTATTATAATAGATATATTGTCACTCTAGTACAATAAAATTCAGCGTTAATTGTAAAAATAAAGGAGGATAAACAAATGGGCTTGATATTAGGTCATACGTTTCAAAACGTAAAAATTGAAGCAACATGGATGACGTATGTCATGATTGCTGTATATTTCTTAATCTTGTTAGGGATCGGTTATTATGCATATAAACAATCAACAAGTACATTAGATGAATATATGCTTGGCGGTCGTAACCTTGGACCATTAGTAACAGCACTTTCTGCCGGAGCAGCGGATATGAGTGGCTGGATGCTGATGGGATTACCAGGTTCAGTGTACGCTACAGGACTCTCTGCCACTTGGATTGCAGTCGGATTAACGATAGGAGCTTGGTTAAACTATATCTTAGTTGCACCAAGATTACGTGTTTATACGGAGCTTGCAGATAACGCCATTACAATCCCTGACTTCTTCGAGAAACGTGTTAGTGATCATACACGTATACTGAAGATTATCTCTGGTCTTGTTATCGTCGTGTTCTTCACATTATATACGCATGCCGGAATGGTTTCTGGTGGCGTATTATTCGAAAGTTCCTTTGGATTAAATTATCACTACGGGCTTATACTTACTGCAAGTATCGTAATTATCTACACGTTGTTTGGTGGATATCTCGCCGTATCGCTTACGGACTTCTTCCAAGGGGTAATCATGTTAATCGCATTAGTGTTAGTACCAATCGTAGCATTGATGAAATTAAATGGTATGGAAGCTTTCGATACTGTCGTTGAACTTAAACCGACGAACTTAGACTTCTTCAAAGGTACGACTACAGTTGGTATTATCTCTTTACTGGCATGGGGCTTAGGTTACTTTGGACAACCACATATTATCGTGCGTTTTATGTCAATTAAGTCTCATAAACAATTACCGGCAGCACGTCGTATCGGCATCTCATGGATGACAATCTCATTAATCGGTGCCTGTGTTACAGGACTTGTTGGTATTGCATTTGTAAATAAATCAGATGCTAAGTTAGACAATCCTGAAACAATCTTCGTAATGATGAGTCAAGTGTTATTCCATCCACTAATTGCAGGATTCTTCCTAGCAGCAATCTTAGCAGCTATTATGAGTACGATTTCTTCACAGTTACTTGTTACAAGCAGTGCTTTAACGCAAGACTTCTACATGTTATTACGTAAAACGAACATTCAGGACACAAGTCGTGAGAAAGAGTTCGTTATGATTGGACGTCTATCAGTATTACTCGTTGCAATTGTTTCAATGGCAATTGCATGGAGCCCAAACGATACAATCTTAAACTTAGTTGGTAACGCATGGGCAGGATTCGGTGCGGCATTCGGACCGCTCGTATTGTTATCGCTTTATTGGAAAGGTTTAACGAAGCATGGTGCGATTACAGGTATGGTACTTGGATCAATTACAGTAATCTTCTGGATTGTGATGAAATCACACGGTGGTATCTTTGAGTTATATGAAATTGTTCCAGGGTTCTTTATCAGTTTTGTGTCAACTGTACTTGTAAGTATGGTTACACCGAAACCTGAACAACGTATTATTGACGAGTTCGATGAAATGAAACAAATTGTGAATTCATAATAAAAAGGTCGAGACAACTTGTCTCGACCTTTTACTCTTTCTCCACGGTTGCATGTTCTTGCGTGCAGATTAATATCTAAGTTTGCTATTCATATACATGAATGTACGGTGCTTTATCACCTTTTTCTTTCACTATTAATGCGCGAGGTCTAGTGTTGTCTACGATGGAGATTTCAAAGCGATCGACATGCGCAAAGCTTTTCATTGATAAGTCTGCGATATATTGGGTTACACCGATAACTTCTGCTTTTCCATAGTAATCTAATGGCACATTAATTTTCAGTGACTGTATCTTATCATCAACGAAATAACCTGTTCCAATTGCCTGTGTAAAGTTCGGGAAGTAGTTCTGTAGCTGATCGTTGAACTGCTTAAATCCATTATTCAGTTTTTCATCCAGTTCTCCCACTTCGTCCGATGGCACTAAGATGTAATCTTCATTTATTTTCTTCCAATCATCAATCTTACTGCTTCCAGCTTTACTCGTACCATATGAAGTAAACGATCCAGGTGTGATGCTTTCAGCCGATGACTGTACAAACACAGCAAACGTGATCGGAATATTTTTCAGTTCCTGCTTTACACGTAATCTAGAAAGTATTTCATCAGACATCTGCTTAGCTTGCTTCTCGATTTCTTTTTTATCGAGTTTCACATTATAAGTAGTTCCAAACGCTTCTTTTTGATAATAGTATACACTATTCATTGCAAGACCGATTGTCATACCTGAAAGTTTCTGTTTTTTTGCATCTTCTTCAGTATAGAAATCCTGTTCTAATAGATGCGACAAATACGTTGGAGATTGTCGGGCAATTTTTTCCCCATCTGTTTCTCCTTTATGTGATGGATTGAGACCGAAATTGGCATAAGCGTTTTTTTCGATTCGCTCGTCTTTATCCATATTATCGATTTCCTGCTTTGTATATTCCGGTTCAAGATAGCTCTCAACAGCACTCTTCGATAATAATTGCCCATCACGGTATAAATATTTATCTGGTGTGTACACTTTCTTGCTGATATTTAATAAACCGTCCTCAAATGCTTCGCCATTGTAGCTGCTTACCATATTCGAACTTGTAAGTCCACGTGCCTGGCTCTCTTTGAATGGTAACAATGTTCTATAATAATCATTTGATATCTGTACGTCTGTTGAAATTTGTTTATCCTTCTCTTTGTTGTTACTTTCTGGTGTACCATTTGAACAGCTTGCCAGAATAATTGTAGACAACATTAATATCCCTATTCGCTTCATAGATTTCCCCTCTTAATTTCGTAATGCATCCACCATCATTTGCTCCGTCCATACAGGAATTCCGAGTGACTCTGCTTTTTCTCTCTTGCTACCGGCATCACTACCTGCAATAACAATATCTGTCTTCTTCGTTACAGAACTTGTCACCTTTGCACCAAGGTTCGTTAATGCTTTCGTTGCTTCGCTACGAGACATGATAGTAAGTTTACCTGTTAAAACAATCGTCTTCTCGCCGAATACCGGATGAATTTCGATATCATCTTTCGTAACCCCAGTATAGCGCATATTTACACCATATTGTTCTAGTTTTTCAAGCAGATGAATGATGTCTTCATTTTGCAAGTAAGTGACTAAAGACTGTGCCATCTTCTCACCAATATCATCAATTTGTGTCAATGTTTCAACTGTGGCATTCTTTAAATTATCCATCGTTCCAAATTCCTGTGCAAGCACCATACTCGCCTTTGCACCTAGATGTCTGATACCTAATCCAAAGAGCAGCCGTTCCAGTGAATTGGCCTTAGAAGCTTCTATCGCTGCCAGTAATTTATCGACTTTCTTCTCTCCCATACGTTCTAAAGTTAAGAGTCGTTCACGTTGTAACGTATATAGATCTGCAACGTCATTTATAATATCTTCATTGTATAAGACTTCGACGATACGTTCCCCTAAACCATCAATGTTCATCGCCGTTCTGGAAACGAAATGGATCACACCTTCTACAAGTTTCGCATCACATTTCGGATTGATGCAGCGCAAAGCCACTTCCCCTTCAATGCGTACCAGTTCATGACCACACGACGGGCAAATTTCAGGCATATGGTACGGCTCAGTATCGTCAGGTCTTCTGTCCAATACGACGCGCACTACTTCAGGTATAATCTCTCCTGCTTTTCTTATAACGACCGAATCACCGATGCGTATATCTTTCTCGTGAATTAAATCCTCATTATGCAGCGACGCACGTCCTACAGTAGTACCCGCTACTTTCACCGGCTCTAAAATTGCAGTCGGTGTTACAACACCAGTACGCCCGATAGACAGCTCGATATCCTTTAATGTCGTTATGACTTCTTCAGCAGGAAATTTATAGGCAATCGCCCACTTCGGACTTTTCGCCGTAAAACCGAGCTCATCCTGCTTACTTAAATCGTTTACCTTAATGACGATACCGTCAATATCATAGGCTAGATCATTGCGCGCTTCTGTCCAGTATTTAATATACTCGAACACTTCTTTCATATTACGACAAAGCTTTCGTTCATGATTCGTTTTAAAGCCGATTTCGTCTAACTTGTCTAAAGCTTCACTTTGACTTTGTGCATCAAGCTCTCTTAAATCGTTCACACTGTATAGGAAGATATCTAACTTACGTTTCGCAGTAAGCTTAGAGTCCAGCTGTCTTAATGAACCTGCTGCAGCATTTCGTGGATTTGCAGCTAGCTGTTCTCCAACCTTTTCCCGATATGCATTAAGCGCAAGGAATGACTTTCTAGGCATATAGGCTTCACCACGCACTTCAAAAGTGAGCGGTACAGATAACGTCAATGGTATCGCATGAATGGTCTTTAAATTCTGCGTGATGTTCTCACCCGTTGTACCATCACCACGCGTTAAACCTTGAACGAATACACCATCGACATACTTCAGTGATACTGCAAGACCATCAATTTTCAGTTCAACCATATATTCCACTTCGCCGACTTCATCTTTAACACGCTTATCAAATGCCAGCAAATCTTCTTCGCTGAAGGCGTTGCCAAGACTTAACATCGGTGTATCATGATCAACTTTCTCAAATGCAGAGACCGGTGTCCCACCTACACGCACAGTCGGAGAATCATCCGTCTTCAGTTCTGGATGCTCACGTTCAATATCAATCAGTTCGTGCAGTAACTTATCATATTCACTATCAGGTACAGAAGGATTATCCTGTACATGGTATTCATAGTTATACTGGTGTAGCAACTGATGCAGTTCTGTTACTCTCTGTTCAATATTCATACATTACTCCTTCTTTTCAATTGGGGCAAACTGGCTTAACAGTCGCTTCATCCCTACAGATTTGAAGATGATATCCAGTTCTGTTGAACCACCTTTATCCGTCACATTGCTGATTAATCCTTCTCCCCATGATTTATGCATTACTTTGTCACCAACTTTATAGGTAGCTTGAGCTTGAGCAGCAGAAGCCGCTTGCGTCATTCTACGTGCTGGTCCGCGTTTAACACCTGCTGGAAACTTTCTCGCTACTGGTATATCCAGAATATCCTCTGGAATTTCAGAGATAAATCTCGACTTCTTATTCGCTTGTGTTCGGCCGAATAAGTTACGCATCTCAGCATGAGATAAATAAAGATGTTCTTCTGCCCTTGTAATTGCAACGTACATTAAACGACGTTCCTCTTCCATCTCGCTATCACTATTCAAGCTACGGCTATGCGGGAATATCGACTCTTCAAGACCTGCAACAAAGACGACTTTAAACTCTAAGCCCTTTGCTGAGTGCATCGTCATCAGCGTAACTCCCGCTTCTAAATCTGCATTGTCAACATCTGCAACGAGTTGTAAATCTGTCAGGAAATTAATTAAGGACTGTTCTTCAACTGGCGTGTCCTTTTCATAATCTTTCGGCACATTCATAAACTCCTGAATGTTCTCAATACGTGACTGTGATTCTAAAGTATTCTCTGCTTCAAGCATCTTCATATAACCCGATTTATCGAGCAGTGTCTGGGTTAATTCCGTAATAGATAAGAATTCCTGCTGCTTCATTAAGTTGTCCATCATTGTATAGAATTCAACGAGTTTCTCTGTCGTCTTCTTCGGCAGTCCGATAAAATCTACTTCAGCTAGTGCATCAAAGTAACTCAGACCATTATGCTCTGCATAAGCGATAATCTTATCTAGTGCACCAGGCCCTATACCGCGTTTTGGTGTATTGATAATTCGCGTAAAACTGATATCTTCGTTGCTATTAGCAACAAGGCGAAGATAACTAAGCAGGTCTTTAATTTCTTTTCTGTCATAGAACTTTGTGCCTCCGACCATCGTATAGCTGATGTTTGATTTCATCAGCGTTTCTTCGATAACACGAGACTGTGCATTCGTTCGATACAGTATTGCCATATCACTAAGCGCATAGTTTTCACGCTTTTTCTTCAATATCTCTGAAACGATATACTCCGCTTCTGCACGTTCTGACATCGCTTTATAGTAGTTGATCTTAGAGCCATGGTCGTTGTCTGTCCAAAGTGCTTTCGGTTTGCGTTCTGTATTATTTTTGATCACTTCATTTGCAGCAAACAGAATATTTTTCGTCGAGCGATAATTACGTTCTAAAAAGATCGTCTTAGCATCTTTATAATCATCTTCAAAGCTTAAGATGTTATAAATATCTGCCCCACGCCAGCCGTATATCGACTGATCCGAGTCCCCGACGACACAAATATTCTTAAATTTATCGGCAAGCATCTTCACGAGTAGATACTGCGCTCTATTTGTATCCTGATACTCGTCGACATGGATATACTGAAACTTCGACTGGTAATAATCCAGAACTTCAGGGACACGTTCAAACAGTTGAATCGTCGTCATAATGAGGTCGTCAAAGTCCAGTGCATGATTCTTAAGCAGCACGCGCTGGTACTCTGCATAAACTTTGCTGATCATCATACTCATAAAGTCACTCGCTGCCTCAATCGCATCATCAGGTGATTTCATTTCATTCTTTAAGTTCGAAATTTCTGCAACGAACATACGTGGATCATACTTCTTCGGATCGATATTCTCACGTTTTAATATATCCTTAACGACAGAACGCTGATCTGTTGGGTCTAATATCGTAAAGTTACGCTCAATACCGATACGGTCAATATCACGTCTTAATATACGGACACACATCGAGTGGAATGTTGATATCCAGATAACATCACTCTCGTCACCGATAATCTTCTTGACACGTTCTTTCATTTCTTTCGCCGCTTTATTCGTAAATGTGATTGCTAGAATCTTATAAGGTGAAACATCTTTCTCATCAATTAAATAAGCGATGCGATGTGTCAGCACGCGTGTCTTACCAGAACCTGCTCCTGCCATAATAAGAAGTGGGCCTTCTGTCGTCATCACTGCCTGACGCTGCTCTTCATTCATATGTTTTAATAAATCATTCATTATAATCCTACCTTTACTGTTTGTAATGCTGCCTTAATATCTGTATAGATGACGTTCCCAACGACAATTGTATCTGCGACTTCAAGCATCTCTTGTGCGCGTGCACGTGAATCAATACCTCCACCATATATCAGACGCGTAGATTTCAGTTTTCGTTTTGCAGCCTTAACCATTTCCACATCACCATAGGTTCCGCTATATTCTATATACATTGTCTTCAGCTTATATACTTCCTCAATCATCTCAGCATAGGCTTCAATATCCTCTGTCGATAATACTGTATTCGCCTTCGTTAGCTGCGCCACTTTACTCTCTTTGTTAAGTACAATATAGCCCTCTAATGTAAACAGGTCATAATCAATCATATGACCGAACTGTTTAATTGCTTCGTGCAGTATTCCATTGTGAAACGCTACATCCGAACTATTAAGTACAGAAGGAATCATATAATGATCAAATCCTGGTATCGCACTTTCCAAAGTCGATAATTCTAGTACGCAAGGGACTGTATATCTCCTTACACGGCTCATTAAATCGAGTACATTATCTACCGTTACATTATCAGATCCACCGATAAAGATGGCATCTGTTCCTGACTCGCAAATAAGCTCCAGGTGTGCATCGCTAATTTCTTTCGCTGGATCTAACTTAAATACATGTTGCCAATCTTTCACTTCGTACATAATGTCTCTCCTTTAAATATTATTATTGTATATTATATCATTTATCATTCATAACATTAAAAAAAGAGAGGATGAGATTTTACAATTTCTTCTCATGCTCTCTATTATTGTACTGTCTGATCTTTCGGGTATAATCCAAGATATTCTTCAAGTGTTATGTTCTTAGTAAATATATCTTTTGCAATCTTTGTGCCAACATATCGCACATGCCATGACTCATACTGATACCCTGTAATATTTGACTTACCTTCAGGATACCTGATGATAAATCCATATTTATGTGCATTTTGTGCCAGCCATTCTCCTTCAGTCGTATCACCAAATGAAATCGTTAAATCTTTCGCAGAGTCAACAGAGCCAATATCAAAGGAAAGTCCTGTCTGATGTTCAGAGTAACCAGGGCGTGCACTATAAGTGTCTGCATTCGCATCTCGTGCTTTAAACTCTTTATATAGTTTTTCCTGCATCTGATAAGAACGATAGCCACTTCTTACAACGAGATATTCTTTATCTTTCTTGGCATCTTTAATCATCTGATCTAATTTCATACGCGCGTATCGATTCTCTCCAGGATTGAAATCAGCAGGCAATCTAATTTTCTTATTAACGATGAGTATATCATTAATATATGTAACGCCATTACGCGTTATGCGTTCATATTTCGGTGATGCTACATATGTGTCTTTCTGTGTGACAACTTGTTCATTTGAACAGGCAGCTAAACACACAATAATGATGATGAGTAATTTCTTCATGCTGTTTAACCCCTTATTTTAGACCGAGATATTCTTCTAATGTGAGGCCACTTTCATATACCTTCTCCGCTGTAGGTTGCCCTAGATATCTTAAATGCCACGGTTCATACTGGTACCCCGTAATATCAGTTTTTCCTTTCGGATATCGTATGATGAACCCATATTCATGGGCATGACTTTTCAGCCACTTACCTTCTTTTGTATCCTCAAAAGATTCCATAAAATCGTCTGTGCCTTCAATATTACCTAAATCAAATGCAAGTCCCGTCTGATGTTCAGAATGACCAGGGCGTGCACTATAGGTGTCTGCCTTCTTCTGTCCATCTCTTGTAACATACTGGTTATATAGTGATGCTTGCGTCTCATAACTTCTAAAGGCACTACGGAGTACGAAGTTTAATCCGTCTTCGTTCCCTGCAGCGATCAACTCATTTAAATGCTGATTTGCCACCTGACTCACATCTGGATGATACGTTTTTGGAAGTGCTATATCTTTATTTACGATGAGAATTCCATCGATATAGGTGATTCCGTCTTTTATTTCTTTGTGATGTGTCGTTGCTCCTTGCTTTTCTTTAACTTGTACCGTTTCTTTTTTATTGTTTTGAGTCTTGTCTTTAGTTTCAACAGGTGCTTTACCCTCTTGGCAAGCAGTAAGCAGCATTGCCGACAACAGTATTACAAATAATTTTCTCACAGATTCTCCTCTTTTCATTTTTCTATTATATGATGAAAAAAGTACCGAATCAATAAAGACCCAGTACCTGTAAATATTAATTGTCTACGTTATTCTTCTTCATCCAATCGATTTAAGACGAGCGTATATGCATCGTTCCCCCATTGAAGCGAACGTTTCACGCGTGAAATAGTAGCGGTAGATGCACCTGATTCCTTTTCAATAGAAGCATACGTATGTCCTTGCTTAATCATTTTCGCAACAAGCAGACGTTGGGATAACGACTGTAATTCATTCACTGTACATAAATCATCAAAGAACAAATAACATTCTTCGCGTGTCTTAAGTGTCAGTATAGCATCAAATAAGTCATCCAGTTGCTTCCCTCTAAGTTTGTCAATTTGCAAAATACTCAGCTCCCTTCAAACTCTTTCATAGTATAATTTTATATCAGCAATATATAGAAGTACAGATAAAACATTTAGCTTTCCGAAACTGATCATTGATTTCGATTCCTTTTATACGATTATCCAATCTTTAATATAATCAAGTTCCTTATACATTGCCGTACATCCTATTGTATTTCAATATACCTTTATTAAACCACGAAACTTTAATTCTTTAAAGTAAAAAACCGCCTACAATCGTAAGCGGTTTAATAAAGTGTGATTTATTCTAATCCAGCGCGGCGGAACAATGTATCGATTTGATTTAAATGGTGATTCTCGTTGAAACACTCATCAAGTTCTTCTTTCGATAATAAGTCAGTAATCTTGCTATCTTGCTCAACTAGCTCACGGAATGGCGTCTTCGTTGCCCATGATTCCATCGCTTTCGGTTGAACAGTATCGTACGCTTCTTCACGAACCATACCTTTATCGATTAACGTAAGCATGACGCGTTGTGAGTAGATTAAGCCGAATGTCTTCTCCATATTTGCTTTCATGTTATCTTCGAAAACTGTTAAGTTATCGATGATGTTCGTGAAACGATTTAACATGTAGTCTAACGCAATCGTTACGTCCGGTAACATAATACGTTCAGCAGATGAATGTGAAATATCACGTTCATGCCATAATGGTACATTTTCGTAAGCTGTTGTTAAGTAGCCACGAATAACACGTGCGATACCTGTAACATTCTCTGAACCGATTGGATTACGCTTATGCGGCATTGCAGAAGATCCTTTTTGACCTTTAGCAAATGCTTCTTCAACTTCACGTGTTTCAGTCTTTTGGAGACCACGTACTTCTACTGCAAACTTCTCAATTGATGTAGCAATTAAGCTTAATGTAGCAATGTAGTAAGCATGACGGTCACGTTGCAGCGTTTGTGTTGAAATTTCAGCATATCCTAATCCTAATTTCTCACAAACATAGCTTTCAATTTCAGGTGGAATGTTTGCAAACGTACCTACTGCGCCACTCATCTTACCAACTTCGATTTCTTTACGCACTTCTTTAAAACGCTTTAAGTTACGCTGCATTTCCATGTACCATAACGCCATCTTTAAACCGAATGTTGTCGGTTCAGCATGTACACCGTGCGTTCTACCCATCATGAGTGTTGTTTTATGCTTTAATGCTTTTTGTTTTAATACTTCGATGAACCTTTCAAGATCTTTCTCGATAATGTCATTCGCTTGTTTAATCACATAGCTTAACGCTGTATCCACTACATCTGTACTCGTTAAACCGTAGTGCACCCATTTCTTCTCTTCTCCTAATGTTTCAGATACTTGACGTGTAAAAGCAACAACGTCATGACGTGTTTCCATCTCAATTTCTTTTGCGCGTTCAACATCAACACGAGCATTCTGACGGATTAACTTCACATCTTCTTTAGGGATATATCCTAATTCTGCCCAAGCTTCACTTGCAAGTATCTCAACTTCTAACCAAGCCTCAAATCTGTTTTGTTCCGTCCAGATGTTTGACATCTCTTCTCTTGAATAACGTTCAATCATGAATAGATTCCTCCGTAAATGTTTTATCTTAATCAGTATAACAAACTTTTAAAATTCCGTACATTTTTTATTTATTCATTTATAAAGTTCGTGTATTTTATGCTACACCTTCTATTTTAACAGATATTTCGATGAGATAAAATTCTCATTAAAAAAAACGGCCCTGAACGGACCGATTTTCATTATTGAATCTTTTTACCAGTAAAAATAATCTGTTCTTTATACACTTCTATTTCACCTTTTTCATTTTCACGAAAAATTGGCTTTTGAAATCTTTTTACTGGTGCATAACCTGCTTGCTTCATGCGTTCTAAACATTGTGTAATTGTTTCATTGTCTTTAACTTCAAACTTCATCTGTATCATACGCCTTTAACTTTTTACTGCGCACACCTTTAACCCAGAATCCACCATGAATATTCTTAGGCTCATATGCAATGATAAATGCTTTCGGATCAAGCTGCTTCACTGTGTCCATTAATTTAAGTTCAAAACGACGTGGGGTTAAAATTTGCATTACAAGACGATCACCATCACGGCCATGTGCTGCATAGTGCGTTACACCGTAACCTAGGTCACGCAAAGTTTTCGGAATTTCCTTATCATATTCCGCAGTCGTCACATTGATAACGATATAGCCTAATGCAATCATTTCTTCAATCTTCATCCCTACAATAATCCCTGCACCAAATCCTAATGCATAAGCGATGATGTTTTCTATCTTATCTAGACCATTCATTACCATACCTAATCCTACGATATAGACAAGTACTTCTAATACTGAAACAAAGGCTGCGAGATATCTATAACCTTTAAGTGTCAGAATCATACGCATCGTTAAGAACGATACATAAAAAATATTGATAACAAATATTAATAGCACGGTAATCCATGGGTTATCTATTGCCGGCACTGTAATCCCCCCTATAAAAAATCATTCTTAAATTCTACTACTGAAGATAAGGGTTTGCAATGGTAATTTATTTTATGAGTTCCTCGATTGAATAACGTGTGATCGGAAGCATACGCTTATGCTGAGTTTTTATATAATGACTTTCTATCTTTTCTCGAGACTCAGCATCTACTGTCTTACCTTCAAGGTAGTCATCGATTGCTTCATAAGTCACACCGAGTGCGACTTCGTCAGGCAATTGTGGTTTATCTTCTTCCAGGTCAGCTGTCGGAACTTTTTCATATAGATGAACCGGACAACCTAGATACTTCAGGATAGATTTACCTTGACGCTTATTTAAGCCGGCAAGGGGGAATATGTCGGCTCCGCCATCTCCAAATTTCGTGTAGAACCCTGTAATACTTTCTGCCGCATGATCTGTTCCGATAACTATGCCTTCCGTTGCAGCGGCGATCGAGTACTGTGCCTTCATACGTTCACGTGCTTTTTCATTACCTTTTTGGAAATCTGTTAACGTAATTTCTGCTCTTTTCAATGTTTCAATACTAGCATCTACAGCTTTTTTAATATTAATCGTAATTACTTTGTCAGGTTGAATAAAAGCTATTGCATCTTCGCAATCCTGTTCGTCTTTTTGAACACCGTATGGTAATCGCACTGCAATAAATTCGATATCGCGCTCTGACTTGAGTTCATCCACCGCCATCTGGCAAAGCTTACCGCAAAGTGTTGAATCCTGTCCTCCTGAAATTCCAAGCACTAGTGATTTTATAAAAGGATAGCGCTGAACATATGTCTTGATAAAGTCAATGATTTCACGCGTTTCTTCTCCGGCATCAATGGATGGCTTTGTCTTTAATATTTCAATAATTTGTTGTTGGAGCATCTATTTCACTTCTTTCACCTTATTGGAAACTTCATAAATTTCCTGATTTTTATTTTCCCAGCATAATAAGCTCAGATCTACTGGATACTCTTCGGGATTCAAATAACGAATCGCCTCTTCCCACAGAAGATTCAAATTATCCTGTAAGTACTTACGTGACACTTCCAGTGACGGCACTTCATATACAAGTTTTCCACCTACAAAGATGTCCTGATGCAAGTCTCTCGCAGTAAAATCATTGATCCACTTTTGCTTATACGTATGAATCGGATGGAACATCTTTAATGGTTTCTCTTTAGAGGGATCTTCAAAGTCCAGTGTAATATAATCTCCTTCAGACTTATTTGTCTGATTGTTGATAATACGATATACCTTCTTCTTACCAGGAGTCGTCACCTTTTCTGCATTATTTGAAATTTTGATACGATCTTCTAGTTGCCCTGCTTTATTCTCTATTGCAACAAGTTTGTATACTGCACCAAGTGCCGGCTGATCGAATGCTGTAATGAGTTTCGTACCGATACCCCACGCTGTAATCTTAGCCCCTTGCTGTTTGAGTGCAATAATCGTTTCTTCGTCTAGATCATTAGATGCAAATATTTTAGCATCAGGAAAACCTGCTTCATCGAGCATGCGACGTGCTTCCTTTGAAAGATATGCTAAGTCACCTGAGTCAAGGCGAATTCCGACGAAATTAATCTTATCGCCTAACTCTTTAGCAACACGAATAGCATTCGGCATACCTGATTTCAGTGTATGGAAAGTATCCACCAGGAACACACAGTTTTTATGACGTTCTGCATATTTCTTAAACGCCACATACTCATCATCATAGGCTTGAACCATCGCATGTGCGTGTGTTCCGGCAACCGGAATACCGAACAATTTGCCCGCACGCACATTACTTGTTGAGTCAAACCCCGCGATATACGCTGCACGTGTTCCCCAGATTGCTGCATCTAATTCCTGAGCACGGCGTGTTCCGAACTCCATGACGATTTCATCGCCAACAACCTGTTTAATACGGCTTGCCTTCGTTGCAATCAATACTTGGAAGTTGACGATGTTCAATATCGCTGTCTCAAGTAGCTGCGCCTGAATTAAAGGTGCTTCTATTCGTAATAACGGCTCATTGTTGAAACATACTTCCCCTTCCTGCATCGCACGGATATTACCTGTAAACTTCAAATCCTTCAAATAAGATAAATAGTCCTCTTTGTAGCCGAGAGTCTTCAAATATGCGATATCTGTTTCTGAGAACTTGAAACCTTTCACATACTCTATCACGCGTTCAAGACCTGCAAACACTGCATATCCATTATCAAACGGCATGCTACGAAAATAGACATCAAATACTGCAGTCTGCTCATGAATACCATCATTCCAGTATGTTTCTCCCATATTAATCTGGTATAGATCTGTGTGTAACATCAAGCTATCATCTTGGTAGTTGTACATCCTCTTCTCCCCTATTCAATAAGCTCATATTAATTTCATATTACCATAGTGAATTCATTTAGGCATCGCTTTAACATTCTGTTACAATTAATGCAAGGAGGCATCATATGTTCAAGAAAAATTTCATCATTTTATCTATCATCGTATCAATTTCCGGCATGACTCAAGGGATGCTGTTGCCACTCATCGCGATTATCTTCGAGCACGATAATGTATCGACATTCGTCAACGGACTTCATGCCTCATCCATATACATCGGCGTCTTTTTAGCCTCATTATTCTTAGAAGGATTACTCAGAAAGTTCGGTTATAAGAACCTTATTATTATAGGAGGAGCCATCATATTCTTGTCGCTCGGACTCTTTCCGATACTTAAGAATATGACGATCTGGTTCATATTAAGATTGCTTGTCGGGGTGGGGGATAATATGCTGCACTTCTCAACGCAATCATGGCTTACAGAATCAACACCGAGACATAAACTCGGACGTATCATTTCAATTTATGGTCTTAGTTTTTCAGCAGGTTTTATGGTCGGACCGTTATTATCTAAACTGTATGACATACATGAAGCACTGCCTTTTGTTGCAAGCAGTTTACTCACGTTATGTGCCTGCAGTTTAATATTATTACTGAAAAACCAGTATCCTGAAGTTCAGACCTCGAACATTTCACTAAAGAACACAACTGCAAACTTCGGCAAGGTGATGAAGACGAGCTGGGTCGCATTCTTATTCCCTATGATGTATGGTGTGCTGGAAGCATGTTTAAACAGCAATTTCCCGGTGTTCGCCATGAAAAATGGCGTCGATGTAAACTTAATCATCTTAATCATTCCTGCGTATAGTTTAGGTGCGATTCTGTTTCAAATACCCCTAGGTATGATTTCAGATAAAGTAAATCGTAATGTGCTGTTATCCATCGTGACATTTATCGGTGCGTGTATCTTTATATTATGTCAATTCTTTACAAGTAATGGTTATGTATTACTCGCTCTTTTCTTTATCGCCGGAATTTTTATCGGGTCACTTTATTCACTAGGCGTGACATTGATGACAGAAATCACACCGAAAGTACTCTTGCCAGCAGGAAATTTAATGTGCGGGCTCATATTCAGTGTCGGTAGTATTACAGGACCGATTATCGGCGGGATGACGATTCAGTTCTCGCACAACACACAATTTTTCAGCT
Organism: Macrococcus psychrotolerans; assembly: GCF_038095555.1. Taxonomy (NCBI): domain Bacteria; kingdom Bacillati; phylum Bacillota; class Bacilli; order Caryophanales; family Staphylococcaceae; genus Macrococcus; species Macrococcus psychrotolerans. The sequence continues at coordinate 1,694,325 of NZ_CP124591.1, forward strand.
TTATTGCTGTCATACTCCTACTCATCAGTATGGCTACAATTTATGATTACAGAAAACGACTGACAATTAGAAATGAGGGATGACATGGTCATCAATGAAGCAAAAGCTTTCATTACACAATTCTATAAAGAACAGTGCTTCAGCGAACAATTAATGAAAGCACGTATTAAAGAAGTAGAAAGAGAAATAGAAGAAACAGGTACATATACACATACATTTGAAGAACTGGAATACGGCGCACGCGTTGCATGGCGTAACAGCAATCGCTGTATTGGCAGACTATTCTGGGATAAGTTGAAAGTTATAGATAACAGACATATTGAAAGTGAAGCAGCATTTATCGAAGCAATCGAACATCATATTGATAGCGCAACGAACGATGGAATGATCATACCGACAATCACAATATTTGCTGATGCAAATAAACAGCGAATAAACCTCTATAACGACCAGCTCATCCGTTATAGTGATGACCCGATTGTGCGTGAGACGAAAGCACTCATCGAACATACAGGGTATACAAATTTCGGTAAGTTCTTACCTCTTCTGTATTCGATGGATGGCACATTTAAGACATATGAAATCAACCCGGACATCATTAAAGAAGTTACTATCACACACCCGGAACACGAAGCATTCAATCAATTAAATCTCGCATGGTATGCGGTACCGATTATTTCAAGTATGGACTTAAAAATTGGCGGAATCACATACCCGCTAGTTCCATTTAATGGTTGGTATATGGAAAGCGAAATCGCAAGCAGGAACTTCCTCGATGACTACCGTTATGACAAGATGAAAGAAATCGCAGAAGCATTCGGATTCGATACGACGACAACAACAAGTTACTGGAGAGACAGAACCGTTGTAGAGATGAACTATGCGGTATATCACTCATTCAAACAGCACGGTGTCTCAATTGTGGATCACTATACCGCAAGTAGACAATTCGCACGCTTCGAACAAAATGAAGCGGACGAAGGCAGAAGTGTAACGGGAGACTGGACTTGGCTCATACCACCGATCTCTCCATCAATCGTGCACAACTTCCATAAAGGGTATAAGAATATATACAACACCCCGAATTTCTATTACAAGAAAAAGGTTGGCAAATGCCCGTTTATGTGAGATTTGAATATAAATTTAGTGTCTCAACATACTCAATGCGTAGCACTATTTATGTTTATTCTATGTTTTAATCATTGTAACTTTATAAATTTATCAATAGATATGTGATAGTCTATTTAAGCACCACACCTTTCATATGCAAAGAAGGTGCTAGTGTCATGTTTGAAGTTGTTATATTCGTTTTACAGCACTGATCTGTCCTATTATCACAGGACTAGCAGTAAACTACATCTATGATAAGATAAAAGGATAGACAAAAACCCCACGTCGGCCAACGTGGGGTTTTCTGATGTTATGATGATATTTATTATATTCGTTAATATAATTCTAACATATTATTATATAATGTCAGAATTATTCATTTCTCCTTTTTCTTCTTATTCATATATAAAATTGCCACAAATACCGGAAAAAGAATTAGCATCAGTGCTAATTCATTGTTCTCTCTCCTTTAATCGAAGTTATATATCATACAGATACCTTAATTAACGATTTTTCTCTTTATTATATTTAATAAATATATTAATAAAATATAAAATGAAGATAACAATTGCGATAATAATTTGTATTGTTCTTATTTGAGTTTTAATATGCCAATCAAAAATGTTATTAGGTATATGCATAAAGATAACAATAACAAATATAATAAATAATAAATTGATTAATTTATCTAGTTTCATTATATGGACCCCCTTATATAGTTGTTAAGGATATCTTAGCATATCCATTTTGCATTACTTCTTTTTAATCGTCCCATTGTTTTCTTCAATTATTTGCTTTAGTACTTTATCAGTTCTTCCGACATAATTGAGTTTTTCAGGATATACAAATTCAATAATCACTTTATCTCCTGGTTTTATCCTTTCACCTGTATCTGTATATCTAATTTCTTTTTCAAACATTCTGGACACCACCCTTATTAAATATCTCAGGATATTATAAGACTATTACAACTATAATTAAATTATTTAATAGTAATTGTAATGTTTTTTACATTTATGTTTATAATTAATTATAAATAAATAATAAGAGGTATTCTATAATTATGTTAAAAAATTCTTTAAAACAGATAATAAAATTAATTTTCGGAATTCTTATGTTAGTTTTTGCAACAATGCAAATTCAACAAGATCATTTAGATACTTGGTTCATATCATATTTCCTACTATATTTATTAATTCTTTTTAACTTGGGTAATAACAATAATTCACACAAACAATCTAACCGCTAATTTAATTGCCTTTTTCTTTTATCTTCAATAGACTAGATCAATGTTAATTATAAAAATAAATTGTTTTATTTCGACATTTATATATAATTAAAAATTTAATTTTTAAAGGATGATCTTAAATATGAAAACAAATAAAGATGTTATTTTAATCAGTTTAAGTATATTTATAGGTGCATTATTAGTTCAATTCTTTATGAGCTACATAACAACTAATTCAATATGGGAATGGTCTGAAGTTTCACATAATGTTATTCCATTTGCTTTATTTTTCTTAGTTGTCTTATACATTTTTAAAGAATACAATATTAAAAAACTTAATCGAAGTAATTAAAACAATCATATTTATTAATTAAAAAATTATTTAAAGGATAAATCAAATGAGGGATCGTTTGACTTTCATTATAAAGCTATAAAAATGCCTTATTTGCAGAAGAAAATTTGAAGTATTTTAAAACTTCTAACGAGATAATAATTACTTCTCCCCTACATTCTCTGATGCGACTTCAATCACATCAAAGAAGTCATCTACCGCTTCTTTCTTAATATTATTCAGATTCTTATTTTGTGCACAGACGACGTGAGATGCATGTCCTATTTTCACAGAGCATGCGTCGTTTTCAAAGTCATTGTCGACGATATAGATATCTTTATTTTTAGTTCCTTCATAGCTCTGGAAGAGTATTGCATGTTTTTCTTTAATGCCTTTAAATGTATTTCTTCTGATTACTGTAAGCTCTCCCGCTGCTCCTTTATGCACATGACCGGTTAAGTCTGTCGTATACTTACCACTTTTTGTCGAACGGTATCGAATACCGCCTGCACAGTCGATAAATTCATTGTCGTGAATATGCAGTACTTTTGATTTTAGGAATGTCAGTGCATAGTCGCCCATGCCTTCGAATATATTATTTCGCACTGTTATGTTTTCATAGTAAACTTCGTGATGACTCGCATGTGAGCCGATCGCACGGTTCCATGGTTTCATTAAGGGATCTCCAGAGTTTCCGAAATAGCAATTTTCGATAATAACATTTTTCGTCGGCGTTGCATCGTATGCACCAAACTTTGGAAACGAATCTTTCAGCTGCAGGTCAATCTGAATCGCTTCACTGAATGCACGCGCTCCACTGTCATCGCGAAATCCGAGAAACTTACATCCTGTTACTTTAAATCCATCTAAGCCGCACGCATCGATGGCATGTCCTTGTACAACGTTTTTGAATGTAACATCTTTAATCGTTATTTCTCGCGCATGCCCAAGCGACATAATCGTGTTGTTAAAGTTCAGCACGTGGCCGTTCTGGTTGAATGTGCCTCCTTCAATTGTAATGAAACTGTTGCCATCATATCCTTTAAACTGATCGCCTTTATTCCCATTCTTAAGCAGTGCAAACGGACTCATCCTGATAATTTCTGCATCTTTATGCAGATGTAAGTGCGTATGTTTGTAAATAACAAGTTCCTTTGATATGTAATACTTACCTTCTGGAACATATATTTTTACGGGATGTTGCTTTGCTATATTAAGTGCGCGCTGAAATCCTATCGTATCAAAGATAATATTTTTACCTTTTGCGCCATAATTTAACACGTTTACTTTTTTCAATAATTCCACCTACATCTCTTTTATATTATAATGTTGAGTATACCCGTTTTACGTAAATTATGTTAAGGAGTGATTGTTTTGAAGGATGCTTTAATTATTGTAGATTATTCGTATGACTTCGTTGCGCTTAATGGTAAATTGACTTGTGGTGAGCCCGCAATCACTTTAGAATCATCACTTGCTTCTAAGTGGGAACACTATGTGAATGCCGGAAAACCGGTATATGTGCTGATGGATTTACATTTTGAAAATGATATACATCACCCCGAATCGAAACTCTTCCCGCCACATAACATTGAAGGTACGGATGGCAGAAAGCTATATGGAAAGCTTGATGCGTTATATCAAAGAGATGAAGAGAAGGACAATGTCTACTGGTTAGACAAACGTCGTTATAGCGCATTCAGTGGTACACCATTACATCAGCTGCTTACAGAACGTCATATTAACAATATTGAGCTCGCTGGCGTATGTACAGATATTTGTGTATTACATACTGCAATGGACGGTTATAACTTAGGTTATGAAATGTACGTTGACGAACGTGCAGTTGCGTCGTTTAACCCCATCGGTCATACGTATGCGCTGGAACATTTCAAAAATGTACTGGGCATGACTGTAGATAGCGAATAACAATCGTGATAAACTAATAACAAACATGATTAAAGGAGAAGAACTATGACAATTTTAACATTCGGACATCAAAATCCAGATACAGATACTATTACTTCAGCTTTAGTAATGGCTGATTTGCAAAAATCTTTAGGTAAAGATATCGAAGCTGTACGTTTAGGTGATATCAACGGTGAAACTGAATATGCATTAAACAAATTCGGCGTAGAAGCACCAAGATTAATCGAGAGTCTAGACAAAGAAGAAGTTATTTTAGTTGACCATAACGAATTCCAGCAATCAGCACCGGGAATTGAAGAAGCAACAATCTTAATGGTAGTAGACCACCACCGTATTGCGAACTTTGAAACTGCTGGTCCACTTCACTACCGTGCTGAGCCCGTAGGATGCACTGCAACGATCTTACGTAAGATGTATAAAGAAAGCGATGTAGAAATCAAACCTGAAATCGCTGGTTTAATGCTTTCTGCAATCATCTCAGATACTTTATTATTCAAGTCTCCAACTTGTACAGATGAAGATGTAAAAGCAGCTGAAGCGTTAGCAGAGATCGCGAATATCGACCTCCAGTCATACGGCCTTGAAATGTTAAAAGCAGGTGCATCTACGAAAGACAAAACTGCTGAGGAATTATTAAACATCGATGCGAAGTCATTTGCGATGGGAAATCACGAAGTACGCGTAGCACAAGTTAACACTGTTGATATCGACGAAGTACTCGCACGTCAGGATGAATTAGAACAAGCAATCAACGCTGAAACTGCACAAGAAGGCTATGCATTATTCGTTCTTGTAGTCACTGATATCTTAAACTCAAACTCTAAAGTTTTAGCACTAGGACAACAACAGCCTGCAGTAGAGAAAGCGTTTAACGTAGCACTTGATCAAAACACAGCATTATTAGAAGGCGTTGTGTCTCGTAAGAAACAAGTTGTACCACAATTAACTGCAGCACTTACTGAATAAGGAGTGATAATGATGGAAATATTACAAGGAAACAATAAGTTCTATGTTGGTAATGAAGCATCACCTGACGCTGAAATTACGTTCCAGCCCTCAGGCGATGCGATTGTAATTGATCACACATATACAGACCCTAAGTTGCGTGGACAAGGTATCGCGAAACAGCTTGTTGAACGTGCAGTAGATTACGCGCGCGAGCATAACTTGAAGATTGTACCACTCTGCCCTTATGCACGTGTTGTAATGGAAAGAGACCCTGAGATGCAGTCACTCATTAAATAACACAAAAGCGCGATTCGTAAATACGAATCGCGCTTTCGATTTGAAAGAATGAAAAAATGGTATGCATTTATTATAAACTGAATTATCTGAATAATCAATATTATTTTTGTATCTTTATTAAAATAATAAATCCATCTGTGCTTTTAGTTCATCAATTAACTGCATCGTCATACGTGATGTCTTATTGTTCATATCATCCTGCTGCGCAGTGACACATTTAATAAAATGCTCAATCTCATATTGCATCGGCTGACCATCACAGCTAAATGTCTCTATGACTTCGCCACTGCGCTTCATTTTTACGATTTGAGAGGGTGCGGAGATTTTATCTATAGTAATAATACCTTCTTCTCCTATGATTTCTGAAGGCTGGTGGCTGTCGATAATCTTTGAGAAGCTTAATAACGCTGTCATATCATGATAGTTACAAATTACGGTTCCTTGACAATCTGCACCAGTCGATAAAATTTTCCCAGTTGACTGCACGCTTTTAGGATAGCCAAATAAATCAACGAGCGGGCTGATTGTGTACACACCAAGGTCCATCAATGCACCATTTCCAAGTTCGGGTTTAAAGGCATTTTCGATGATTCCTTCCTTGTACTTATCATATCGTGATGAATATTGGTTATAATGAAAGTTAACACGTCTAATCGTGCCAATCTCTTCAATCCATGATTTTAGTTTTAAATAGGCAGGAGAATAGATACTTTTCATGGCTTCCATAAAGTATACGCCATTATTCTCTTGTGCCTGCACCATTAGATTGAAGTTCTTTAAAGAAGTTGTTACTGGCTTTTCGCATAGCACATGCTTTTTATGATTCATTGCTTGAATCGCCTGTTGATGATGGAGTATATTGGGGGTAGCGATATATACGGCATCGAGTGCTTCATCTTCTAGAAATGCATCAAAGTTATCAGTAAAGTTCGGAATATGGTGGCGCTCGCTAAACATCTCTGCTTTATCCAGCGTTCTAGAATACACGCTATGGAGTTCGAATTCATCCGTCACTTTGCCCGCTTCGATAAAACGATCCGTTATCCAGTTCGTTCCGATAATTCCAAATTTCATAGTAACACCTCGTAATTAAGTTTTTTTATAGTATACCCTATTTCTAAATAGATGGAGGCTAAATTTATGTTAAATTCAGAAATTCAAAATGTACGCGATTTCTTTCAAACACAATCGACAAAAGATATAAAATTCAGAAAGAAATATTTGAAAGCTTTGAAGAAATCTATCAAGAAACATGAATCAGACATTCTAGATGCGCTTAAAAGTGACCTTGGAAAGAATAAGGTAGAAGCATACGCAACAGAAGTTGGATTCGTTATGAAAGAGTTATCATATCTTATTAAAGAACTTAAAAACTGGGCAAAGACAAAGTCTGTTACAACCCCGATGATGCAGTTTCCAGCAAAGAGCTTTATCAAATATGAACCATACGGCACCGTACTTATTATCGGTCCATTTAACTATCCATTTCAGCTCGTGATGTCACCGCTTATCGGTGCACTTGCTGCGGGGAACTGTGCTGTCGTGAAACCTTCAGAAATGACACCGCAGACAAGCATGGTCGTTCAGGAAATATTAGAAGAAGTATTCCCTGAAGATTACGTAAAAGTTGTCCAAGGCGAGAAAGAAGTAACGTCACAGTTACTCGATGAGCGCTTCGACTATATTTTCTTTACAGGCAGCACAAAAGTCGGACAAATCGTCTATGAGAAAGCGAGTAAACATTTAACACCAGTAACACTAGAACTTGGCGGCAAGAGTCCCGTTATTATCGATGATACTGCTAATCTTAAAGTGGCTGCTGAACGCATCGCATTCGGCAAGTTTATGAATGCGGGTCAGACGTGCGTCGCTCCAGACTACGTTATAATAGATAACACAGTGAAGATGAAGTTCGTGAAGGCATTACAGACAACAATCCAGGAGTTTTATGGTGCTCAAATAGAACAGAGTGAAGACTTCGGTCGCATCGTTAATGATAATCACTTCAACCGCTTAGTCAATATACTAGAAGACAGTCGTCAACAAGTCATTTATGGTGGAGAGAGCAATGCTGATGAACTGTTTGTTGCGCCTACCATTATTCTTGATCCTGAGCTCAGCAACAGCGTGATGCAGCAGGAAATCTTCGGTCCAATATTACCGATTATCGGCTATGATACGTTCAATGAAGTGTATGATATCGTTGAGCAGTATGAGAAGCCGCTTGCACTTTATCTCTTCACTGAAGACAGTGATCAAATAACAGCAGTATTTAATCGTCTGTCATTTGGCGGAGGATGCGTTAATGACACAATCTTGCATCTTGCAAATCCAAACCTTCCTTTTGGTGGTGTTGGGCACTCAGGTATCGGAAGCTATCACGGGAAATATTCATTTGAATTATTCAGCCATGAAAAGAGCTATATTACAAAGAGTACAAAGCTTGAATCTGGTTTACTCTTCCCACCCTACAAAGGAAAATTCAAATATGTAAAACAATTGTTTAAATAAAAAGCAGTCGGGACATCAATTCCCGACTGCTTTTAATATAGTTCCGGACGTCTTGAGTTCATCACTGGTATAGACGACTTCACTTCTTTACTATAATCCAGGTCAACAGATACCTTTAACGTTGCCTCTGCTGTTTCAAGTGTTTCTACTAACGTGCCAAGTGGATTGATTACTTTCGACTGTCCACCAAACTTTTCTTCCCTACAGTAACCGACATTATTACACGCGATAACATAGACCTGATTCTCAATCGCACGTGCATAGAGCAGCTTATTGAAAGCATCAATGCGTGAAGCTGGCCACTCCGCAACGACAAAGAGGACTTCTATACCTTCTAAAGCAAGCTTCCTTGAAATCTCAGGGAAACGCAGGTCATAACAGATGATAACACCCATCTTTATCTCGTCTAATGTGAAAGTTTGAATATGATTCCCCGCTGTTAAATATTTCGGTTCATCCAGCATCGGTACGAGATGCACTTTATCATATTGGTGCACAATTTCGCCATCGTGATCAATAACAACACTCCTATTGAAGATACGGCCGTGAGACTTTACAGCTATTGAACCCCCGACAATATGCACATGATGCACCTTCGCCATCTCTTGTAACACACGAATCTCGCGAGTTCCATCTTCATCCGCAAGCTCATTTAATTCATCCAGCACATAAGAAGTATTCCACATCTCAGGAAGAACGACAATCTCTATACTTTCATCCAGTGCGCTGATCCATTTTCTTATCTTTGCAATGTTTTCATCAGGATTTCCAGGAATAATCTCCATTTGATAGATTGCACACTTCATTTTAAAACTCCTCTCGTTTTTTATGTACTTACATGTATAAAAAATAATTAATACTAATTTTTACAGTTTTAAATTTACCTTTTACACCACATTTACACTTAGCAATTATAATATAAATATCACAATACAAGGAGCAGACAATGATATTACAACATCGCAAAATGGATAACAAACTTGTCTACAAATTACAGATTGCTCGTCGAACTCAAGTTAGCAACAATAAACTTAAAGAATTAGAATATAGCCTTAGAGGTTATTTTGGTGAAGTGGCGTTTGATAAATTATCGGATAAATCCTTGAATAAGGGCATCACATTAAGGAACTTGAATTACATTGTCAACAATAAAACATTTCAGATAGACAGCTTAATTTTAATGAATGGTGATTTATATATATTTGAAGTTAAAGATTTTACATCAGATTTATACTATGTTGATGCACAATATTATTATGCAGATCAATCACCTTGTGAGCGAATCAATAACCAGATGGAACGAACACCTAAATTATTTACTCTCCTTTTAAAAAATTCTCAACTGCATTATAACTTCCACTATTATCACGCTTTCATCAATCCCACACATAAAGTATATGGCTATCACGCAACAGATAAGATTTTAGAACAAGCTAGAATATGTAAATTTATTAGCGAGAACAGTCAAATGCCTGTTGGTGCATACGATATAGAGTGTTGTGAAAAACTACTAAGTTTACAAGATACTTCAGATCCCTTTAATTTCAGAACTCCTCACAACTTTCACAATTTTAAAAAAGGAGTCTTGTGCGAATGTATGAAATCATTTTACACAAAACATTCTAACAGAAAATATAAATGCTCATCGTGTAATAAAATCATTGATTGTGATCACTTATTGGATAGTGCGATTCAAGAGATTAAATTAATATTTCCTGACGAACGTATCACGACACATATATTAAAAGCGTGGACTAAAGGTTTAGTGAGTCGTGAGAAGATTCGCTTATTCTTAAACAAGCGATATAGACATCATCAGCTAGGAAGCATCATTTATTATGAGTGAAATTGGCGCCATGCCAATTTCATCTGCTTTTTCTCTCGCGAATTTGGCGCCGTGCCAATTTCATCTGCTTTTTCCCTCGCGAATTTGGCGCCGTGCCAATTTCATCTGCAAAAAATACCGGACATTCTCATCCGGTATCATCTTCCTTATAAAAATTGCACGCATACTGCTTCTGGTGCACGTGCACTATCATCCAATAATGTTAAGCGTCCTGTCTGCTCGTCACGCTCGAACAAACTTAACACACCGTCTCTTTCATGTGCACATACTAAATATTTATCGCTGTTATCAATATTGAAGTCACGTGGCCAATCGCCTTGTGTAGATATAATTTCAACCAGTTCTAGCGCTTCACCTTCACCTTGTACTTTATACACTGCAATAGACTGATGTCCGCGGTTTGATGCGTAAACAAATTGCTGATCGTGGCTCATTCTTATTGCTGCACCTTGTGAGTGGCCTGTAAAGTCTTCAGGTAACGCCGAATATTTCTCTTTCATTTCAAACTTGCCGTCATTATAAGACAACACCACAACTTCATTGCTTAACTCAGTGAATAAGTACGCATACTTCCCGTTCTCATGGAAGATTAAATGTCTTGGCCCCATGCCCGGTTCTACATCTAATACGCCGACTTGCTTAAATCCTTCATCACCGAACGTAAATGTAATCACTTCGTCTGTTCCTAAATCTACAGCAACTGCATATCCATCCGGTGTTTCCTGAATATAGTGCGTATGTGCATTATCTTGACGTTCTTCGTTCGGTCCACTACCTTGCTGCTGATGTGTATCGATAAGTTGTACTACTGCTCCATTGTCATCTAATGCATAAAGTCTCACTATTCCTGATCCATACACCGCTTCTAATAGATACTTCCCATCACGGCTGATCCATAAGTGACAACCACTGTCTGTAGATTCCAGTAAATCATTGATTACTGTAAGTTCTTCACCGATCTGATAGCTTTGAATCCCTGCACCTTGCTCGTCTTTTTTAATGCCATATAACTTATCACCATGCTTTTGGATGTAAGTCGATGCCCCTACTTCATAGCCTGTTTCTACTGATGTAATCTTTTTCAGGTCAGTATCTATTTCAAAGGTATAAATCCCTTTGCCATCATTTTTTGTATAAGAACCTAATAACCCTTTAATTTTAGTCATGTTAACGCCTCCTCATAGTCATATTAACAAATCCTATATAACATTGCTTATGAGAACACACAAAAAACTTTCAAAAATCTAAAAATTTTTGTTGCGTTAAGTTTAGTAATACATTACAATTTGTTTGGTATTAATAAATGACAGTCTTACATAACTATTTGTTAAGTAAAACTAATATTTAAATCTTTACCAATTTTAAGGAGTGTCCAATGATTCATACACATTCCCAAAAGGTTTTACACAGTATCGACAAAGGCAAACATAACGTTACACCTTTATTTACTGCCTTAAAAGAATATGAAGCACAAAACGTCACAAGCTTTGATGTACCTGGTCATAAGCGTGGCATCGATTCTGATTATGCACTCAACTATTATGGCATGCGCACATTACGTCATGACGTGAATTCTATGCCGACTTTAGATAACTTTGATCATCCGACAAGCGTGATACATGATGCGCAAGCCTTAATGGCTGATCTATTTCTAGCAGATGAAGCACACTTTTTATTAAATGGTACAACGTCTGGCATTCAGGCGATGATTCTGTCAGCACTCAAACCCAAAGATAAATTGCTACTTCCTAGAAACGTTCATAAATCTGTGCTGAATGCGATGGCACTCGCTGATGTCACACCTGTATATATGGTGCCTGAGTTCGATACAGAATACGGGATTGCACACAACATCAGTGTTGATACAGTACGCAAAACGATTGCTGCGCATCCTGATGCAAAGGCACTATTCATTATGAATCCGACTTATTTCGGTGCAGTAAGCGACTTGAAGGAGATTGTCTTTATTGCGCATAGCGCTGGGATACCTGTTCTTGTGGATGAGGCACATGGCGCACATTACCGCTTCTCAGAACACTTACCACTGTCCAGTATGGAAGCTGGTGCAGATATGGCAGCAACGAGCTTACATAAGACAGGCGGTTCGTTCACTCAGACGAGCGCATTATTATTTAACAGCAAGCTGATTGATAAGCATAAAGTAAAGAGCATCATCAATATGCTGACGTCCACATCGGCATCATTCCTGCTCATGTCATCACTTGATATTGCACGTCAGCATTTAGCGCTGCACGGTGCAGAGAAGATCAACAATGTATTGTCACTTGTTCAGTCATTTAGAGAAAGAATCAATAAAATTCCCGGATTCTACATGTTAGAACCAGAGAAATTTAGCAACAAATATCAGCAGCAGTTAGACGAAACTAAACTCACAATCTATATTGATCATCGTCTTGATTTATCAGGTTTTGAAGTGTATCACACGCTGCGTAGCGTTTACGATATTCAGATGGAACTTGCAGAACCTAATATCGTGATGGGGATTGTTTCATTTATGGATAATGAAGATGAACTCAATAAGCTCTATGATGCACTCGCACACATCAGCATTAAACACTTTAATCCTGACAAACCTTTCGTTCCACCGATTCTGAAGCAGATGTCGATTCCGATGCAGAAGATGGGTTTAAGAGATGTCTTCTATTCAGAGACTAGAGTTGTCCAGATTGAAGATGCCCTTAATGAAATATGTGCAGAAAGTTTAATGATCTATCCACCAGGTATTCCAATCCTGATGGCCGGTGAAATGATTACCCAGGAAGTCATCGACTACTGGAAATTTATTAACGATCAGCCCATCATCAAGATTGGCGCAGAAAACAAAAATGAAGTATTTATAATTGATCATAAGGGAGATACTTAATAATGAAGTTAACAACACTTGGAAGACACGTTTTAATCGAATACTATAACTGTGACAAAGATATTTTAAAAGACCATGATAAGGTAGAAGCAATCATGAATGAAGCTGCCCGCGTAAGTGGTGCGACAATCGTTGAAAGCTGTTTCCATACATTCAATCCGTACGGTGTAAGTGGTGCTGTTATCATCTCAGAGTCACATTTAACAATTCATACATGGCCTGAATATGGCTATGCATCAGTTGATGTATTCACTTGCGGAGATACAGTTGACCCTTGGCGTGCTGAAGATTATCTCCAAAAAGCATTGAAAGCTGAACTTTCAGATTCATATGAAATCGGTCGTGGTATGGCTGATAAGATCCACAAATATTCTAATGGTGAAATCGTCGTAGAATCATTCAAACCTGTGGAAGTAGCAGCTAAATAAGGAGGAATTGTACATGTTAGACTTATGGTATACAGAGAATCACACGGATAACGTAAAATTTTCTATTAAAACAACGGAACATATCTTAACCGAAAAAACACCATTCCAGCAAATTGATTTCTTCAAGTCTGAAGAATTTGGCACGTTCTTTACTTTAGATGGTTTAATGATGGTTAACGAAAAAGATGAATTCGTGTATCACGATATGATTACGCATGTTGCTATGGCAACAAACCCTAATATTAAGAAAGTACTCGTTATCGGTGGTGGTGATGGGGGTACTGTACGTGAGTTAACACGTTATGCATCAATCGAACAAATTGATATGGTAGAAATTGATGAGCGCGTTGTACGTTTATCTCAAGAATATCTTCCGATTACAGCAGGAAAGCTCTCAGATCCACGTGTTACTTTATTATTCGAAGACGGTTTGGCATACGTGAAGAACAAAGAAGATGGTTACTATGACCTTATCTTAGTAGACTCTACTGACCCAATCGGTCCTGGTGAAGGGTTATTCTCACATGATTTCTATAACAACTGTTTCCGTGTGTTAACAGATGACGGTATATTAATCAATCAGCATGAATCTCCTTATTATCCAAGCTACGCACATGAAATGAAGCGTGCACACTCTAAGATCAAAGGATTATTCCCGATTACGCGTGTGTATCAGTTCCATATGCCGACTTATCCATCAGGACACTGGTTATTTGGATTTGCTTCTAAGAAATTCGACCCATTAAAAGATGCTGACTTAGATGCATGGAACAAACTTGGCTTAAAAACTAAATACTATAACACAGATATTCATACAGGTGCATTCGCCCTTCCAACATTCGTTAAGGAGATGCTCGATGATGCAACCGAATAAACATGTGTATATGAGCTGCGAATCTTCATTTGAAGAAGCCACGACAGTGATATACGGTGCGCCATTTGACGGTACGGTTTCAAATCGTCCTGGTACACGCTTTGCAGCTGATGCTATTCGTTCTGAATCATATGGCCTTGAAACGTATAGCCCATTCTTAAACAAAGACTTAGAAAACGTCCGCATTATGGATTCAGGCGACGTCGATATTACAATCGGTAATAAGGTGAAAGTACTAGAAGAACTTGAAGAGACTGCGCGTACAATCTTAAATGCAGGCAAACTGCCGTTTATGATCGGTGGCGAACATTTAGTGACGCTCGGCCCTATGCGTGCCGTCCTAGAAAAGTATCCGGATGCGATGCTTGTGCAGCTTGATGCACATACAGACTTACGTGATGACTATATGGGAGAACCATTGTCTCACGCAACAGTCGTACGCCGCATACATGACCTTATTGGTGATAACAGAATCTATCAATACGGTATTCGTTCAGGTACGAAAGAAGAGTTTGACTGGAGCGATACACATACAATTCTTGAGAAGTTTTCAATTGATACATTAAAGAATTTACCCGGTATTATCGGTAATACGCCCGTATATCTCACAATTGACCTGGATTGCCTAGATCCATCTATCTTCCCTGGTACAGGAACACCTGAACCCGGCGGATTAACTTATAGAGAACTTGAACCCGCATTTAGAGTATTCGAACAACTGAACGTTGTTGCAGCAGATATTGTAGAATTGTCACCACCATACGACCATAGTGGCGTTTCTAATGCAGTTGCAGCGAAAGTTGCACGTGAACTGATGCTTGCGATTACGAAGTAAAATATTTTATAATCTGAAGGTTTCACAACTTCAGATTATTTTTTTGTTGAAAAACAGAACGTATGTTCGTATAATGAAAGAAAAGCTTGAAAGTAGGGATAAAAATGATTCATCCAATCTATGGTGAAACAGATTACCGTAAAATCGATCCTGCACAATTGAACAGAAATATTCCAAGAGGACGTGGCATGATTAAGTGGGCACCCTTTGCGACGATGCCCGAACAATTTCTAGATGTTAAGCGCCAGATTGATGCACAAACGAAGATTGAACGTCCAGAACTATCAGAAGACCGCTTACAGGAAATTAATGAGATACTACATAGCGCACTCAGTAAGCAGCAGCCAGTTTACATTGATTATTACATCGACGGCACAATTCAGCATACAATGATGTATATCGAGAAGGTTGATCAGTGGGCTGCCATTATTATCGGCACGACGGTAAACGAAGGGCACACGTATTTTGTGTCATTTTTAGATATTGTAAATCTTGAGATTATTACAGAAATCATTTAACAATTAATATCCAGAATTTGCATAATAATATTGATAAAATAACGGATTTATTACAATTTATTAAAGTTCAAACAAGCATTGTGAACTGAAGCTAAATGAATGATAAGATTCGGTAATTCATCACAGCAAACGCGTAGCACATGGCATAATATAAGCAAATCAACTAAAGGAGTCTATAATGCGAACAATTATAATACTATTATTGTTGCTGATCATTCCATTGCCACTATATGCTAACGAGTTACCCCCTACAATCTTGTACTTTGAAAATGAACATGCCCAGCCGCTGAAATATCACTTTACAGTAAATGATGACCTCTACTACGAAACAGACGACGATGGTTACTATATTTTCAATAATACTGTCAATGAAATTGAAGTGGATGGGCAGATTATCCCTATTAAAGTAGGTCATAAGCATATCATTCATGTAGATGAACCGGTAGATGGCATCCTTGAAGAAGTCCCTCGTCCACATGATGATGAGACCGAACAACCGTCAAATAACGACACAACCGTTAGAGTATTCACACCTGCATTTACTCCATCTGAAGCTGTCCATGTATATCTTAACGAAGGACATAAACGTATCGCGACAAGTGAAGCAAAAGACGGGACCGCTCATTTCGATAACTTAAAGCGTGACACGGTATATACGGCGACTACTGACGAAGCAGTAGAACCCATTCGTATCAAGCAAGGAGAAACACGTCGTATTACAGTGCAGACAGACGACCCGCCTCCGAAAGTAAGAGCAGCACGTGTAATGCCACAAAACGCACCTGAGAAACAGAAGCTCAATATTAAGCTGAACGACGAGGCAGATGAGGAACAATCAAACAAAGAGCAGCAGGTGCAAAAGAAATATACGTATACGAAACGCTCAGTCACCTCACAAGAAAACAACAATAAAGCGTATAAGGGCGTAATGCCACAGATTCCGGTGTCACCTGTAAAAGATGACGAAAGTTCTTCCTATAATGTTGCAGAACAATATGAATCACCTATTCAAAAAGAAAGCGGTACGAAAGAAATAACGACTCAAGAAACAACCTCTATGCACCCTGAAGACCATATTGACTCCGAATATAAAGTAACACAGACCGTGGATAAAACACTGCCCGATACAGGAGATGCATATACTAATCCACTATTATTATCTGTATTATTTACCGCGTATGGCGGCTGTATTCTTTATATCAGCCGATTAATTTGAATCACAGCGTCTATACGGCACGACTATGACCATTTACCTGCAACATGCCACTTTCTACAACAAAGTCATGACCAAAAGGTGTTATGCCACGCATCCCTTCAAATATAAACATACCACCACTACTAATCATGCTTTGGGAAGCAAGTGTCGACATGACGTATGTGCGGTGCGCCTTTATATCCGTCAGACGATGTAATCTGCGCATCACCTGTTCAAAGCCTTCTGTTGCACCTAGCGCTACAAAGGCATCAGGGTTATGTCTATTTATCCTTCTTATGTATTTATTAAATGACTTAGCGCGTTCATTCCAGTCCACAACAGCGAGTACTTGTCCTCCATCACCAAATGGTCCGCCGTATGCTTCCCATAATGTTTTAAACTGATATGCTGTACGGATATGAGAGTCATGCCTGCTACACCCGATTACAATATCGCGGATAGCAGGTTTATTCTGTTTCATCAAAGCAATCAATGTAAGCATCTCGGATTCTAATCTCGGATTAATGTCTAAAACATGCTGAACTGTATTCAAATAAGCACCTCGTCTATTAATTTATTCAAAAAGAAAAGAACTCAAAAAATTGAGTTCTACGCGTGTTCTGATTCAATTTGTGAAACGATTTCTTTCGTACGACGTTCGATATCTTCAAAATCTTTCTTAAAGCTGATGAAAAATAATGCAGCGCCTGCTGTCAAAATAACGCTTAATACTAAGGCAAAGATAAATACTGCTTTAAATAATCCTTTGATCAATTCCATCCATATCCACTCCTAAGTTTACTTTTGTCCTTAGTTTATCATAAATAATTTCATCATAAAAATATTTGACATTAACTATTTCAAATTAAAACGATTATATATATAATAAAACAAATACATTTAAAGGATGAACAGGATGGCTCATGTACATTTACTTGCTGCCTGGCAGCATAACGACATCGATAAAATAAAACAGCTTATATCTAAACGTGTGCACGTTTTCTTAACTAAAGAAAATGGTGTAACAATTGAAATGAATTATGAGACACTGATCGCCTTAATGCAACAAGCAATTGAAGTCGCTAAAAAAAACGACTGGGACTGGCAGTTTGACGTAATGCATAAAACGGAACGTGGATCTGAGAATATTGTTGTGATAAAAATTTCTATGAGTAGCGGTAACTTCGAATCATCAGAAAAAGCCAGGTTATGTATATTAACATTTGATGATGATGGTGATGCAAGAAGGCTTATTCATGCATATATTGAAGATAATGTAACAAACAATTAGGAAAGCTGGGAAATCATGCAACAAGTTAAAAGTATGATCACGGAGTTTAGAGGTAACCATTATAACTTCGGGCGGCATCAGGCTGAATGGCTGAAGACGACACTCATGATGGAAAACAGAGCGAGAGAGTGGCGTCTTCGTCGTCCCCGATTTGATATTAATATCGAGGAATCAATGGATGCATTCATGAAGTATGCACCCGGTATATGGGAGGAACTCATCGGATTACAGGATGGACTTCACATGGATATGACACAGGTGCTGCTTAATTTCGGCCACTATAGAGTGTATGCGAAGCCAAGTGGATGCAGCGTGTTTACAACAGAAGATTATATGGTAAGGAACTATGATTATCATCCTGCAACATATGATGGTAGATTTACGTTCTATCAGCCGAGTGATATCGGCTATGCAACGATGGCACCTGTTTCACGTATTACAGGTCGTATGGATGGAATGAATGAGCATGGTCTTGTAATGGGCTATAACTTTATGCATCGTAAGGCACCTGGAGATGGCTTCGTCTGCTATATGATCGGACGTATGATTTTAGAATATTGTAAAGACATTGAAGAAGCAGTCGCCTTCTTGAAAGAAATTCCACATCGTTCCAGCTTCAGCTACATATTGCTGGATAAATCAGGTATCACTAAGATTGTCGAAGCAACACCGAGAGAAAAAACGGTGCGTAATCATCATTACTGCACAAATCATTTCGAAGTACTCACCCACGAGAATAGACGAGTGCTTGATGATTCACATATGCGTATGAAGCACTTGAAGCAGCTCACTTCTCACATTGATGCGCACACTGCCTTTCGCTTAATGAATGATCCCAGCCAAGGTGTCTTCAGCAACCTCTATTCTAGCTGGAGCGGTACGATTCATACGAGCTGTTATCACCCGAAAGATATGGCATGCGACATCACGCTTGGCAGTAACGGAACCCCCGTGACCCTTAACTTGCAGGATTGGCTAGATGGCAAACCGTTACCTCACTACGAGATAACTGGACAAATCGATACGCATTTAACATTCGCAAGTGAATAATAGGTCGTGACACGAGCGCTCAGACACGAATAAAATCATGAAAAGACACTAGGAAACGGGGTTTGTTTCCGGGTGTCTTTTTGATTTTTAGAAGTGTCTACTCGTGGAACGCCGTCAATAGGTCGTGACACGAGCGCTTAGACACGAATAAAATCATGAAAAGACACTAGGAAACGGGGTTTGTTTCCGGGTGTCTTTTTGATTTTATTGAAAGGCTGTAAGCACCTTAAATGGTCTATTCTCAAATAGATCAAATTGCTGCTGGCGTAAGTCCATCGCCTTCAGCAGACGCTGCTTCTGAAATGGAAGTGTGACATACTGATCGATATTGGCTGCTGTCACAGGATAAAACGCGACGTCTACCGTCTCTTCTGGTGCGTCTTTTAGTACGCCTCCTGTCACTCGCCCTTGAAATGTAAAATTGATTACACCTGTTGTTTTGTTATGTGATGTGTAAAGCAACGCTGTAATCTCTACATCGAGTCCCGTTTCTTCTTTGACTTCCCGTATTGCACCTTGGATTACATCTTCACCCTTATCCAGACGTCCCCCTGGTAATTCTAATGTATCACTACGATGTAAGCTTCTTACAAGGAGTACTTCATTCTTATCATTTGTTACATAAACATTGGTTGATACGAGATGTAAATCTTGTTTGTAATCTCCTGTAGGATGGATGATCATTTCCTTCTTAGAGATGATCCACTTATCGTTTGCAAGCTTTTCTGGAAGACTGTTTTTGTAGTGCACTGTTTTCTTGCGCATTTCAAAGAATTCACGGTAGTGCTGCTCATCAATATAACCCCATATTTCGGTGATTACAGTATAATCATCATTCACCCATCTACCGATCAGTTTGACACCGAGTTCTAGATAATTGTTAAGTACGTGGTTATGAAAATAAGCATTCGTAGATTCATAACCATCAGGAATAATTCTAATTTCAGTCTTTACTTCAAACATCGCTACACTTCCTAACCTGCTTCTTCGTTTACCATTATCATACATTAATCCATATAAAATTTCATTTCACAAGTGAAATTTTTACGGCATCAAATATATATTTAACAGTTCAAATATTCGAATTCTATATTTATTCAGTATAAAATACACATATAAGGAGTGATTCAAATGAACACAAAATTAAATACAAATATAAAAATAAAAGATCTGACACTTAAAAATCGTATCGTTATGCCTCCGATGTGCCAATATTCTGTTGAAAAGAAAGATGGCACACCGACAGATTGGCACCATATACATTATGCTTCTCGTGCTGTTGGAGGCACAGGACTGATTATTGTGGAAATGACAAATGTTGAACCCGACGGCAGAATTACCGATCACTGTCTTGGATTATGGGATGATGCTCAAATTCCAGCTTATCAACGTATCGTCCAGGGAATTCATGATAATGGTGCTAAAGCCGCAATTCAAATCGCACATGCAGGACGTAAAGCGACACATATAGAGACACCTGTCTCAAGCTCAGAAACACCGCTCGATGAACCGACAAAGTTCGGTCCAATACGTTACCCTCGCGCGCTTTCAACGGAAGAAGTAAAGGTTATGGTGGATAAGTATAAAGAAAGTGCGAGACGTGCGGTTGAAGCGGGATTTGATGCGATTGAGGTTCACGGTGCACACGGATATCTCATTCACCAGTTTCACTCACCTTCAATTAACAAGCGAACGGATGAATACGGTAAAGACTTATCTCTATTCGGATGCGAAGTAATACAAGCGGTTAAGTCTGTTATGCCTGAAGGAATGCCGCTCATCTTCAGAATTTCTGCTCGTGAATATATGGATGGCGGTTATGACTTAGAACATGCACTGCACATTTCTGAAGCTTATCAAGCAGCAGGTGTCGATGTTTTCCATATTTCAACAGGTGGAGAGGCACCCGCTGGCAAAGAAAAGCCAGGCAACTATCCAGGATATCAAGTGCCATTCGCACGTGCATTTAAAGAAAGATTCAACATACCTGTCATCGCAGTAGGCATGCTGGATAATGCAGAAACTGCTGAAATGGTGCTGAACAATGATGATATCGATATGGTTGCCATCGGACGTGGCATGCTAAATGATCCTTATTGGGCAATTCATGCGGTGAAATCTTTAAGAGATGATGTTGAAATTCCAAAACAATACGAACGAGGGATTCATTAATGTACGATTACGTACTCTTTGATCTGGATGGTACATTAACCGATCCTTATATCGGAATTACGAACAGCATCATCTATTCTTTACAACAGATGAATATTGAAGCGCCAGATAACAGTGCGCTTATCCCATTCATCGGACCACCTCTATATGAAAGCTATAGAACGGTCTATAACCTGCAAGATGAAGATAACGCTACTGCAATTAAGCATTATAGAACTTATTTCAGCGATAAAGGCATGTACGAAAATGAAGTATATGCAGGAATTGAAATTGTGCTGCAGGCACTTAAAGCACAAGGGAAGCAACTCTTCATCGCGACAAGTAAACCGACTGATTTCGCAATTCCGATATTACAGCACTTCAAACTTGATGGTTACTTTAATGAAATTGTCGGCAGCAATATGGATGGCACACGCACGAATAAAGCAGAAGTGATTGCGACAGTTATGAATACCCATCAGTTAAATCCAGATAAGACGGTGATGATTGGTGACCGTATGTATGATATCAATGGTGCTCATCAAAATAATATCGATAGTATCGGTGTCCTCTATGGTTATGGGAGTGCAGAAGAAATAAAGGCGGCAAAGCCAACACACACAATTGCAACGGTGGATTACTTGCTGGATGTGCTTCTCTAAACTAAATAATGTTATTCCAAAAAGAACCCGAACACTGCATAATGCAATGTTCGGGTTCTTCGTATTAGATAACCCAGTTCCCATCTTTAAAGACAGGAATTGTTGATCCATCTTCATAGACACCATCGATATTCAGATCACTGCTGCCCATCATAAAGTCTACATGTACGAGTGAGTGATTCAATCCTTTATCAAATAACTCATCTTTTGATAAATCTTTTCCGCCTTCTATCGCATTCGGAAATGATCGTCCTAATGCAACATGGCACGATGCATTTTCATCATATAACGTATTATAATACAGAATTCCAGAATTTGAGATTGGAGAATCATCTGGCACAAGCGCAATTTCTCCTAATCGTCTGGCACCTTCATCGTTATTCAATAAGTTCTTCAGCACTTCATAACCTTGTCCAGCTTCGAAGTCTGTCACGACACCGTCTTTAAACGTTAATTTAAAATCATCAATAATTGCACCTTGATATGCAAGAGGTCTAGTATTTCCGATAACCCCGTTAACACGGCGATAATCCGGCGATGTAAATACTTCTTCTGTCGGCATATTCACTTGAATTTCAACACCATCTGCATTTTTCGTGCTCGCACCTAACCATCGATGTCCTTTCGTCAAACCAATTTCAACATCCGTACGTTCAGAATAATAATGAAGCTTATCGAAGTTCAGTTCATTTAACCTTTCTGCACGTGCATTCAAATTATCATTATGTTCTTTCCATGCCTGAACAGGGTCTTCTTTGTCCACACGTACCGCTTTAATCATCGCATCAAGCAGCTTAAGTTTTGCTGCCTCTCCTTTTTCTTTTGGAAATACAAGTTCTCCCCACTTGTCATTCGGGAATGCCACGATACACCATGAGAAATCATAACGCCCTACTGCACGTGCGAAGTCTTTGTTCATCTCACCACTCGCTTTAGCAAGTGCTGCAATCTTATCAGGTGCTGCATCTTTCAATAACTCAGGGGTCTGTGAATAAATACGTAGATGTGCGACCTTCTGCTCGATAAAGTCGTTTACTTCGTCTATCTTATACTGCTTCACCGTTTCGAATACTTCTACAGGTGCATATTCAAAGTCTAGCTGACGTGATGGTCCATCTGTCAGCTTTTGAATAACATTATGCGCCCCACGTTCATATGCCGCTTTCGTTACTGCTCTGACAAAGTCGATCGCATCGATATCTGAATTGATGACCAATGTCTGCCCTGGTTGTACATTCAGACCTACTGTCACAACGGTCTGTGCATATTTCTCTACTGTTTCAATATAATTCATAACCTGTCTCCTCCATTCTATTATTTCCATTATATCGGTTTCCGAATGAAAGATAAACAAAAAAGAAAAGTATCGATCATTAACAAAAATACCGGAACAACTATGAGTTTTTTCACCAACAGCTGTTCCGGTATACTTATATTAAGCATCAAATAATTCGATACGTTTCACCTTATTATCTTTAAAGATAAACTTCATACCTATGTGATTTTCTTTATCCATATAATGATACTGTGTCTGACGGTTATTCAGTATTGATTTCTTATATGTCGTACCGTAAGCCTCAATCACTTGTGCTTTCGAGTCACCGATGCCAATATTACGTTCCGTGTACAATTTATCATTGCGATATAAGATAAGCGCACTTATCTGCTGCTTCTTATTCGATACGCTAATAATCAGACCAGGCAATGCATCTGATCGATAAAATGACTTACCTTCCACTTTCGCATTATCATCTTCTTTAAAACTTTCTAGTAGTACATTACGATGCTGATGTAACATATAGTTTCCGATGCGTTCCTGACTTAGATCATTATCTGGAGTCGTGCAATAATTATAAACGAGCATGCCGGAAACGAAGATAATAAACAGTCCAATAATTGTAAATATATATTTCTTCATGAGCGCCCACTTTCCTCATTTATTTTCTTTATAATAACATAAAATATTAGTTTATTCTTTCGACTTCTAGAGCGTTAGTTTTGTCTGACAATTCTTATATTGTTATAATACAATTATAATAACTAAAGGGGATGAACGTCATGACAACACTTAAAACGCATTACGATAATAGTTTAACACTTGAACAATACTTAGCGCATATGCAGGTCAATAAAGATGAAATGCTTGAGATATATAATGCTTTTCAAGTACCAGATGATGCACGTCTACAAGAAATTAAAGATAAAGATTTAAAGGCAATCGTCATTACAGAAGACTGGTGCGGGGATGCAATGGTCAATATTCCAGTACTCATGCGCATCGCTGAAGCAGCAAGTATTGATCTGCGTTTCTCATTACGAGATGATAATCTTGAGCTCATGGATCAATACTTAACAAATGGCACTGCACGTTCGATTCCAATCTTCGTATTCCTTGACGCTACAGACCATCAATATGCTGTGTGGGGTCCACGAGCACAAGTTGTCCAGGACTATGTCACAGAAGTACGCCAGGACCTACCTAGTAAAGATGCACCAGACTTTGAAGAGAAACAAACAGCAGTGCACCACACAATCCACGAAAAATATAAAAACACACCAGAATTCTGGGAGGAAATCTACAACTCTATCGTAGAACGCCTCATTCATCTATAATCACGACAACAGTTTGAGAAAATAATACTCAAACTGTTTTTTTGTGTAATAAATATTGAATTCGAGGGTATATAGGAATATAGATATATATTAAAAGAGGTGAAGCTATGAATAATTTATATGATGAAGTAAAGAACTCACGAAACGAACTATTAGAACAAGTTAAACAGCTTAGTACATCTGAACTTAACTATAACTTCGGCAGCAAATTCAAGAGCATTAAATATAACTTACTGCAAATCGCATATGCATATCACGAAGGACTGGATCAATATAAGGACCAGATTGGTGATTATGACTTATTTAAAGAGAACGGACCCAAACTGAACATTATCGATATCGAGAACTATTTCGATAATATTGATTATGCAATCGAACAAAACCCAGTGCCTCCAGAAACAGTGATGCCTTATATCTTTAACGACTATGAGTATCGCGGTAAGATTAAGTTTCTGATGACATTCTTTGAAGTGTTGAAATAATGAAAATAATAATCCCCCAAATAAAATTTGGGGGATTATTAAATTTTGTACGTAAAGTGATTTTTGTATAATTTTCAATACTATGAATCGTCTGTCTTGATCGTTTCAATCTCTTTGCGATTTCTTTTACCGAAAGATTTTGATGATAATATGATTCTATGAACGTGAGTTCATCCGTGTTAAGATGTTTATAGGTCATTCTGTACTAACTCCTTATGTTTTCTTTGGTCGGAAATACACAATGAGTTTAGCACAGAGGACTTTTTTAGTTATCTAGCTTAGTTTACAATCAACGTTTAGAAAAATTAAACTAAAAAAAACACTTTATTTAAAAAAATGAAGTGTTTTTCTACTCGATAAAATACTGTTATCCTACTGTACTCCAGCTTTACTCCACTCATTCCAAACGATATCAGCATCATTCTGACCATAAAGATCATATGCAGACTGTGCAAGTGCATTTTTAGCATCAGAGAAATTAGAATTAGATGTTAGGTATTGTGTGAGTGCACGATAATATATTTGTTCAGATTTTTGATTCCCTAGTTGTCGGATGGTGTTATATGCAATTTTATTTGGAATTCCTGAATTGATATGGACACCACCATTATCTGACTGCGTATTGACATATTGACTCATATTTTCAGGTTGTCCAAAGGCACCTGGATTTGACAGACTTCTCAATGCATCTCCTGATTGTCCTGGAGTATATACGTCTTCTCCCATCAACCAGTCGTTAGGATCTACAAAATAACCAAAGATATCAGAGAAACTTTCATTCAATGCACCTGACTGACCATAATATTCAAGGTTCGCAGTTTGTTGAGTAACACCATGCGTAATCTCATGTGCAACAACATCGTTTGCTCCTGATAAGGCTGTGAAAGTTCTACCATCCCCATCACCGTAAATCATCTTATCGCCAATCCAAGCGGCATTATTTGTATTATCTCGGCCACCATAATTATTCACATGGACAATAGAATTAATTGGACTACCATTATTATCATAAGATTCACGATTAAATCTATTTTTGTAGAATTTATAGGTCTGAGCAGCATAATAGTTAGCATCTACTCCCGCACGCTGATTATTGCTATCGAAAACCTTGTCATAGTCTGTAATAAGATTGGCACTACCATTATACTGATTCAGACTATAAGCAGATATTTGTCCTTTATTTGTCACATCCTGTAAAGCATAACCTTTACTGATACTATTGATATTGATACTTTTAGTATCTCCTAGTACGCCACGACCAGTTCCTACAGCAGCAGCTTCTTGAATTAGATTCAGCTTCTCTAATACTTGTCCGTTATCTGCATCGATTTTCACTTTCCAATGTCCAACTTTAGGAGATACAGTAGTAATTTCTATATCATATACTAGTTTATTTTTATCTCCATCAATAACAACATTGGAGCTTTTAATGACTTTATCTCCGAGGTTATCTGCTTTATCTTCATTGATAGAAAGTGATTTAAATGCTTCAGAGATAGCAGTCTTACTGTCGATATTAACATTATTTGTAGGTGCAATAGTCTTAGCGTCTATAGCACCATTGACAAGTACAACCTCACCTTTGTCATTTGTATGTACTTTAATTTCTTGGTCTGTAGCAAATCTTCCTTTTGATTTGGGATGTAAAGTGTAATGTACATAACCTAAATTATCTTTTTCTACATTTGTTACTTCATATTGTTTATAATTCTTCTTCAAATTTTTATAACCCGGAAGATCTTTGAGAATTGTTTTTACTTCTTTCTTTGATTGAATATTTCCATTTACGTCAAGTTGCTTAAAACTTTGATTCTTAGCTTGAGCCTCATGTGTATCAGCGATGCCTAGAGCAGATGAAATTATTGCTGTTGAAAGAACAATAGTACCTAGTTTACTCTTTTTCATTAAAAACACCTCTTCTTTAAATTATAAAATTTATTACTAACTTTATTATATATTCAAACTTGAATATTTCAATATATTTTTTGAATATAAAAAATAATCTATTAATTCTATAATAGAACTAATAGATTATTAGAGAGTTTTTCCAAAGGGTTCCTACCAAAGATGCCACTCAGGAAGGTTATCAAAGTTTAAAATTATTACGCTGCTTGCAAATATAAGTAAAGAACTTGTATTTTTAAAGACTTTTTTCATTTTTATTCTCCTTTCTAATATTTTAAAGTAAAATTCTAAGTAATATTGTATATATTCATATAATATATAATATAATGTATATCTATATAATAAGAAAGGGTTAATTTATGAAAATAGGAAAAAGAATTAAAAATCGCCGTCAACAACTTAATATGACTCAACATGAGCTATCAGATGGGATATGCACTCAAAGTCAAATCAGCAAGATAGAGAAAGACGAGATTATACCTTTAGCAAGTCTTCTAGTGAAGATTGCTGAGAAATTGGAAGTTTCTTTAGATGATCTAGTCTATGAAAATAGAATAAAAAGAATAGAAAATGAATTTTTAATAGATAAGGAACGTATAGACTATTTATTGAAAATTAGAGAATATGGTAAAATACAAAATCTTATTAGCGTGATAGATAAAGAAAAATTAAGCTTTAATGACTCTATATATATTATGTATATATCATTAGTAACAGAAAACTATACACGAAATAGTAATTCATTAGAAAAATTAAATATTTTTTACTCTGAACACAGTGACACTATGGAGGATAATCTTAAGATAAGAACTCTAAATAGCTTGGGTATTATGTCAATGGAAAATAATCAACCAGAGAAAGCTAAAGAGTATTTCTTGAAAGGTTATAGAATTGCGATAACAAGTAATGTATATGAGGATTTGTTATTCAAGGTTGCATATAATTACCTAAGGCTTCTCTTTCAGCTTGAAGAATACAAAGAGATGTATGATATTTCATGCACAGCTATAGAATTTGTCTTCGTGAATAATAATACCTATTGTTATCCTCAACTAGTTTTCTATAAATATTTTGCTTTAATGAAACTTAATTTGTTATCACTCGTAGATATGAAAGAGATAGAGACGGCCTTATTTTTCAGCATAAAAAAAGGTGAAAATAAAACTACAGAAAATCTTGAAAAAATTATATGTAATTTGAAAAGATTATAATTTGCACCTTCAATATAATTGAAATGAAAATAATAAACGCTACCAACCATGTCATGGAATTCAATACTATTTGCTCAGTCAAAATAGATAGAGGATATACTGTCCTTACATCAGATATATTTTCAAACATATAATATTTCAAAATATCTTCTAAATTATTAACTGTTATCATTTTTTAGATTTCAATCGGTAATCGTTTAATTAGCCTTATTTATTATACAAATAACGTGTGATTACAAACAAAACACTCCAGAGTTAAGATTTTCAAATCTAACTTCTGGAGTGTTGCTCACATCTTTGTAACACGACGTTCTTATTTCAATTTAATGGTCTTCTATTCAGAAATTCTGTCTGCTTATTCAAAACATATTCAGGAATATTTTTTACGACTTTATTACGTAATTGAATAAACAGCTGCGATTCACTTTGAGCAGCTTTCCCTATCTTACGGGACTTCAGTATGACTTTCTTCGTATGCGGAACACTTAATCGGTCATAATTTGCAAGTGCTTCTTTCAATGGGTATTGTTCTAACTGGTTGACGAGACATACTGCATCTTCAATGGCCTGCGATGCACCTTGTCCCATATTAGGTGTCGCTGCATGTGCTGCATCCCCTAGTAATACGACACGTCCTTTTACGAATGTCTTAAGCGGTTCAATATCATATATATCATGATGTAATGGATCTCCGACTGTGTTGTCTAAAACATTAGTCACTGCATGAGGAAATTCTTTAAAGTATCGCTTTAACTTCTTCAGATTATAGTTTCTGAACTCTGTATCCCGTTCAAGGGCATTAATGCATAAAAACCAGTAGACTTCATTATCTCCCAGAGGAACAATCCCGAATCTGCCACGCGCATCCCAGTATTCTAACGCTGTCTTGTCGTTCAGCCCTGGATTCACGCTCGTTCCTCTAAAGCATGTATATCCTTGATACTTCGCCTCACTACCTGGAAACATCTGTCTGCGCACTTGAGAGTGCAGCCCGTCCGCTGCAATAATGAGATCATACTGGTTGCTAGTACCATCATTCATTTTAATTGTTCCTGCATCAAAGTCTGTAATCTTGACGACCTCTTTAATCAATCTTACATTCCCTTTATAATGATAACGTAGTATATTATGCAGTGAACTGCGCTGTATCGTAATATTATCTTCTCCATCTTTATTAAAGATCACACGATTTAAATATGTATCGTTCGCATCTCTTAGCTGAGCTTCAATCAAAATATTGCCATCTCTTTTTATATCTTCAGCAATATCATAACGTTCAAGTGCACGTATCGCGTTTTCACCGATACCAAGACCTACACCTTCTTGTTTTAATACGTGTCTCTTTTCTAGTACTTCTACGCTATGTCCAAGACGTTCTAGTAATATCGCTGCGGTTAAACCACCGATACCCGCACCAATGATTCCTATACGCATGTCATCACTCCATTAAATTCATATTCATAATAATAATAGCTATCATCTATACTCGTACATATAAAGTCTAACGTCTCAAGTAAACGCTGAGATGCTGTATTATCGATTAGTGCCGATGCTTTAATCGTCAGTTTGTCATGATGTTGTGTTAAATGCGCTATAAGACAGCTTATCGCTTCATAAGCATAGCCGTTACGTCTATAGTTACAGCGTATGTGGTAGCCGATTTCTATCTCATGATGCCAGCTCGGTGGTCCACTGAGGGAGATTTCACCAATGAAAGTATCCTCCAGCTTCAATAACCACGTCCCATAACCGATACGTCCTGGCATCATATGCTGTTTGTAAACTTCTTGAATATATTTGCTGTCGTACTTATATTTCGACAGCACCTCTTCTAAATTTTGTGCACATAAAGCATCAATTATCAACCGCTCAGTCTGTAATTGATAACTGATTGTCATAGCACTGTTCATACGCTCACCTGATTCTCATAATATAATTTCATTATACATCATCCATTATATAAATGCTTTTTTGAGCAAAGAGACACGTCGCCAGAAATGGAATCTGACGACGTTTAAGTTACTGCACTTACTTTAACATGTGCAATCGTGTGAATCAGTAAGAATAAAAAGGCAGTGAAGTATGGAATTAAATAGAGTAATTTAAAGAAAATATACTTCCACAGTAAATCTTCAGTTAATAAGTTGATCAATAACTCCATCACTTCACCCCTTCTTTATATTAGTATAGATAGAATATCATCATTTGGTTGAAAGGTGATAGTTATGTTATCGGCGAGTGGCCGATAACGGGACATTCGACCTCATTTTTGTACGCGAGTGGCCGATAATGGGACATTCGAGTTCTCCTCAAACACTCACTCAATATAAAGAAACGTGCGATCACCTAAGATCGCACGTTCTTCTTATTTTCTTTTTAACAATCTCAAACTATTCAGTGTCACTAATATCGTTGCACCCATATCCGCGAATATTGCGATCCATAATGTGAGCCATCCTGGAATCACGAGTAGTATCGCAAGTAGCTTTAAGCCAAGTGCGAACGTGATATTCTGCTTAATAATCTTCAATGTACGTTTGCTCAGTTGAATCACACGGGGTAAATCGTCAAGATTATCTTTCATAAATGCAATGTCCGCTGTTTCTAATGCGGTATCTGTTGCGGCCCCGCCCATCGAGAAACCGACGTCAGCTTGAGCGAGTGCGGGCGCATCGTTAACACCATCTCCAACCATCGCAACACGTCCATGTTGCTGATAATCTTTAATGATATCCAGTTTATCTTCAGGCAATAATCCCGCATGTACTTGTGTTAATCCGATTTCTTTGCCAATTGTTTCAGCAACTGACTTATGATCCCCTGTTAACATGACAGTATCAATGTTCATTTGTTCAAGGGTACGAATGACTGATTCTGCTTCTTCTCTCAGTGTATCTTTAATAAAGAACACACTGTAAATTCGATTGACTGTTCCAAAGAGCACCATCGTTGCACCTGTTTCATGCATGTTTTCTATTTCTTTTTGTGCATCATCAGATAAATCAAAGAAAGAACGTTGCCCAATTCGGTATTCAACACCATCGAATACGCCTTTTACACCTTTAGCAGTAACCACTTCATAATCGGTTACAGGAACGAGCGTGCGCATTTCAAGCGAGTCAACGACGGCACGGCTGAGTGGGTGTCCAGCCTCTTTTTCAAGTGTATAGATAATGTCATTCTTCTGATCTGCTTCAAAATCTCTTCTTGATACAACAGCAGGTGTTCCTTTCGTCAAAGTTCCTGTCTTATCGAAAGCAACGGTGCTAATATGTCCAGCGTTCTCGAGATGCACGCCACCTTTAATGAGCATTCCTTCTTTCGCTGCGCGTCCAATCGCTGTTACGATTGCTACTGGCGTGGATATTACAAGTGCACAAGGACATCCAACAACAAGCACTGACAACCCTTGATATAAGTAGTGATTAAAATCGCCTCCAAAGAGCGGTGGTACCACAATAACCATTAATGCAATCAGCATAATAATCGGAGTGTAATATTTCGCAAATCTATCGACGAACTTCTGGGTCGGCGCTTTCTCGCTCTGCGCTTCTTCTACAAGATGAATCATCTGTGCAAGTTTCGTCTCATCACTTCGTTTAGTTACGCGGACTGTCAACTGACCGGATTCATTCAGCGTACCTGAATACACAGTGTCTCCCTCCTGCTTATGTACAGGAATACTTTCTCCAGTGATGCTCGCCTGATTAATATTACTTTGTCCATCGGTTACAACACCGTCTACTGGTATCTTCTTACCAGGCAGTACTTTGACGATATCACCAGGCATAATGCTGTCTACATCCACTTCAATAAACTTACCTTCACGTGCTATAAGCGCAACGTCTGGCGAGATATCAATAAGCGAAGCGATACCTGCACGGGATTTCTCCATCGCGTACCCTTCTAACGCTTCACTTATCGCAAAGAGTACAACAACCATCGCACCTTCTTGTAATTCACCAATTAGCGCTGCACCAATGATAGCAACCGTCATCAGTACATTCATATCAAAGTTCAATTTAAATAGACCTTTTACTCCTTCAATAAATAGATGGTAACCCCCAACCAATATTGCAATGATGAACACAACACGCGTTACTGTATGATCCTCACCAAAGTTCAGACTACATAGCATCCCAATCAAAAATATAATTGCCGATAATATAAACGGTATATTCTCTCTCTTCTTATAGAAAGGAACTTTGTTAACACGTTTAATATGGGCCGGTCTCACTTTGATGTTATCGAATTTACCTGCCGCTTCTAACGCCTCAATGGATGCATCTCCAGTAACTTCAAGCTTGGCCGCACCAAAGTTTAAAGTGACATCCTCTACACCTGGAATTGCCTTCACGTTATCCTGAAATTTCGCTGCACAATTTGTACATGACAAACCTTCTAAGCGATACACTTCTTTATTCTTCATCGTCCTCATCTCCATGTGCTAACGCTGTTCTTATCAAC
Organism: Macrococcus psychrotolerans; assembly: GCF_038095555.1. Classification (NCBI taxonomy): domain Bacteria; kingdom Bacillati; phylum Bacillota; class Bacilli; order Caryophanales; family Staphylococcaceae; genus Macrococcus; species Macrococcus psychrotolerans. The sequence goes on from NZ_CP124591.1 coordinate 1,727,091, forward strand.
GTCTTAATATGATCATCTTTCAGTTCATAAAATGCATTCTTACCCTTTTTTTCGACGCTTACAATATGTGATTTAAGCAAATATCTGAGATGATGACTCGTCGTAGCGACAGTCGCGCCGATAATATTTGCCAGATCACACACGCATAACTTCTCTTCAAGCAGCAAACTATAGCAGATTGACAAACGATTCTTATCAGCTAATGCCTTATAAATCGAAAGCATTGGCACTAAGTCAACAACCTCCATATTCGCTTTTACACGTGATACTTTATGTTCATCAAATAAGTAAACATCACACATATCATTACTCACACATCCACCTCATTCAAATATATATTTGAATATATTATATAACAAACATAACATTCAAACAATGATTTGAATGTTATGTTTATATCTTTTTACTACGGGAATCTTATTGATGAACAAATAATAAATAAGGGAGTTTTATCCATAATGGAATCAAGTAGTAATTATTTAAAGATTGAGATTAAGCTGGACAACAATGAAACGGTTTATCATTACGAATTCTTCTCAACAGATGAGAAGATTGCGTACAATAACTTCATCACAAAATGTGACCGTAACGAAACAGGTTTCCTTCCAATCAATGACGGGGAACATAATAGTGCAATCAATCTAAATAAAATCGTCAAAATTACTCCGCTTGAAAGAACGAATATTTAAATAGTAAAAAGCACCTGACACGTCAGGTGCTTTTTACTATTTAATATTTATCTTCATCCATAATTTTCTCCAAATAACTATCTACCAGTTTGCCGTGTTTATTAATACGCACTGCACATACGTGCTCATAGTTCCCCGCACCTGTATCGATGTTGAGTATATTACGTTTCTTATCATACTCCGGCTTACCACTTTCTGTCGGCGTATGTCCTATCACCTGCAGCTTATGCATATGCTTCAACTTTCCACGGTAGCGCAGTACACACCAACTGCTCTCTGTGCTAAACTTTCTAAAGTTCAGCCAGTTTACGCCGGCATGTGATACATACAGTACCTCATTTTCATAATAAAGCGGTAAACGATGCATCCACTCAATATCCCTGTCGAATTTTTTCAATGGATAATGTGTGAGCGTCCTTCTGTAGTTTTCTTTCATCTCTGACTTTGGTGTATGCTGCATCATATACTGTACCATCTTATATTCATGGTTCCCTTTAATACACACCGTATCCGGATACATATTGCACAGCTTTCTAATATAATAGACTACATCTCTCGAATTGCAGCCTTTATTAATATAGTCTCCGACAAAGATAAGCTGTTCTTCGCCTTTTTTCCAGTGCTTCATGATTTTCTTCAAGGTAAAGAAACAACCGTGTACATCTCCAACAATAAAATAATTCATCTTTGCCATCCCCATAATAAAAAGATTAGTAGTTACTGATTATAATTCAATCGCCGAAAAATCTAAAGAAAATATTGAAATAAATAGAAATAAATTATGAAACCCCTTACAATTTTCTTTCCGATTTTGATACAATTGGAATTGAATAAACAAAGAAGGATGTGAATGATTATGAGAAAAAGTATCGTATCTGCAAGCTATCTGCAATTCTTTTCTAAGAAAAATCAAACACCAGGGTATACGAAAGTTCAACTGATTGGTTTAATGCTCGGTCCATTGTTATTCCTCTTATTTAATTTTCTTATCCAGTTAGAAGGTTTAACACCTGCTGCACGCTTTGTCCTTGCCTCAACACTGTGGATTGCAACGTGGTGGATTACTGAACCGATTCCAATTCCAATAACCTCACTTTTACCACTTGTCTTGTTTCCGATGGGTCAGATTATGGACGGTAACAAAGTCGCGGCAAACTATGGTAATGATATTATCTTCTTATTCCTGGGAGGTTTTATTTTAGCGATTGCTATGGAGAAATGGAATCTGCATACGAGGCTCGCGCTGAATATTATCAATAAAATCGGGACAACAACTTCTAAAATCATACTTGGATTTATGATGGCAACGGGCGTAATGAGTATGTTCGTCTCTAACACCGCAGCGGTTATGATCATGATACCGATTGGACTAGCATTGATCAAAGAAGCCGAAGTGCTCAGTCAGAATAATGCATCAGAATCATTACAGAAGTTCGAGAAGACACTTGTGCTCGCAATCGGCTATGCAGGTACGATAGGTGGACTGGGGACATTGATTGGAACACCGCCACTTATTTTGCTTACGGGTCAGATGAAAGCAATATTCGGATATGAAGTCAGCTTCGGACAATGGATGCTCGTTGGTGTCCCTTCAGTTATCGTCCTCTTATTACTTACGTGGGCATATTTAAACTATGTAGCGTTTAAGACAGATATGACAGAATTACCAGGAGGTCAAGCGGTCATTGAACGTGAACTGAACAAGTTAGGAAAGATTACACGAGAAGAAATTATCATCTTATGTATCTTCTTGTTTGCAGCATTCTTATGGATTATTAGAGGGTTCGTATTCGTGAATATCCCTGCCCTCAAAATGATTCAGGATGGTTCAATTGCAATGTTCATATCGATATTATTATTCTTAATTCCGACAAAACGCCAGCAAGGCCGCATCGTTGACTGGTCGATTGCAAAGGAAATCCCATGGGGTGTGCTGCTATTGTTTGGTGGAGGATTAGCGCTAGCAAATGCAATTACCACAAGTAAACTCGATGCGTGGCTGAGCAATCAGCTGATTTTGCTAAAAGGATTACCGATTATCCTGATCATCACGATCACTGTCTTATTCGTACTGTTCTTAACCGAAATCACATCAAATACAGCAACTGCAACAATGATTTTGCCATTACTTGCTGCACTTGCAATATCAATAGATGTACATCCACTCGCATTAATGGTCCCAGCTGCGATGGGTGCGAACTGTGCATTTATGTTACCAGTAGGTACACCTCCAAATGCTATCGTGTTTGGAACAGGTAAAGTGACGATTCGAGAGATGGCAACTACCGGTTTCTGGTTAAACCTAATCAGCTGTGTCATTATCGTTATTGCTGTGATGGTATTGCTGCCAATCGTCTTCGGCTTCGATATTACACCATTTCCAGCTTCATTAAAATAAGGAACGGAAGCAATTCCGTTCCTTATTTTTTATTCTTCTATTGAATAGACTTACTTGAGAAACTATCAGGATATTCTGTAATTCTATGAAGTAACGGAAAGAAGATGATCAATAAAACAAGAGAAACGATATATAACGTAAGTAATACATACGAATGCAGATGAAATAGATTAACTGCCATCATTATTATTAAATTTACTACAAAAAGATGCAGATAAATCTTAGCAATCTGTTTCTCAGATATATAATGAGTATGCGCACATTTTGGACACGGCACTTTAACATTGGTAAAGAGCTGCCATGATGCTTTAAACATATCCTCATACCGATAAGGATAATTGCACTTCTTACATCGATTCAAATCAATCTCCCTCTCTACTTACTAGCTGTTGTATTATATCTAATTTTTTACAATAAATAAAGATAGATGTATATTGTAATTTATATCTTTATCATGTACTCTATTGCTATCAAATATTAAAGAAGGTTTCTAAGTGAAAAAGAAAAAAAGTAATCCATATCTCGTGATTATCAGTTCGTTCATCATCTTCTTAGCTATCGGGACATTGCTGCTGGCACTTCCGATAGCACAAAGACAGCCAACATCATTTATTGACTGTCTGTTTATTGCAACCAGTGCATTTACGGTGACAGGACTTGCAACGATAGATATTACAGCAAATTTCAATACATTTGGTCATATTATCATTATGATCCTTGTACAGGCTGGCGGACTCGGGATCATCACATTAGCGATGATCGTCTTTATCATGCTTGGTCGTAAGGTAGGACTGAAAAGCCGTTCATTGGCTACGGAAGCTTTGAACCAGCAAAACTTAGGCGGCATATTACGTCTTGTTCTTACACTGTTACTGATCAGTCTTCTATTCGAGTCAATCGGCGCTGTACTGCTGGCACTTGAATGGGTCCCTTTGCTCGGGATTAGACGTGGATTATTCAATAGTTTCTTTACTGCAGTAAGCGCATTTAACAATGCCGGATTTGCACTTCACAGTGATAATCTCGTGCAATATCAGACAAATCCTTTAACTAACTTTATTATCACTACATTGATCATTCTTGGAGGATTAGGATTTACTGTTATTCTTGATCTCTACCAGAAAAAAAAGTTTAGTCATCTTAGGCTGCATACGAAAATCATGATATTCGGCACAATCATTATTAATGCGTTCGCGACACTGTCCATCTATTTACTTGAAATGAATAATCTTAAGACGCTCGGTGGCCATAATACGTTCGATCAGTTTCAGATGGCTTACTTCCAGGCTATTACGACAAGAACAGCAGGATTTAATACTATAGATATTGGTGCACTACAAACACCGACCATCTTACTGATGATGCTATTCATGTTTATCGGAGGCGGATCGACATCAACTGCCGGCGGGATTAAGTTGACGACAGCTGTCGTTATCTTCTTCGGGACAATCAGTTATATTAAACAACGTGAACAAATCAATTTATTCAAAAGAGCCATCGATACTAAAAATCTTTTTAAAAGCTTTGCAATTGTCGTATTGAGCTCTACCTTTATATTTATCATCACTTTGGCGCTTGTTATCGCAGAGCCTGATCTGCCATTCCTTGCAGTAATGTTCGAAGTCATATCAGCATTCGGCACAGTCGGATTGACGATGGGCATCACAGCGAAACTCTCTGTTATCGGAAAGCTGCTCATTATTCTGATGATGATGATTGGTAAGATCGGTGTATTAACCATCGTGCTGACATTCTCTAAACCACAGAAAGCGCTCTATACGTATCCGAAAGAAGATGTACTGACGGGGTAGATAATATTATAAATTTGCATCAAAAAAGAGAAGAACTTCAAAATTCTTCTCTTTTTTAACATTAAAAATTAATCTTCAATATTTTTCTTAATTCTTATTAAATCTTCTTCTGACACTTTAAACGTTACCTCTCCAGTTTCAAGATCAACTTCTGCCAGTACTTCGGCTGTTCGAGGAAACAACCCCTTCGTTAGTTTTAACTTCAGTGGAATTGAGGCATTATTGGTCATCGTCTTAAATATCTTTTTCATAAGAATGTCCTCTCCTAACAATGATTTTTCTGATTAGTAGTATTGGCGCAATGATAAAAGCACCCACCTGCACTAAAGAACGAATCGGTTTTATCTTGAGTGCAAATGCACTGGCATCAAGAGCGATAAAAGGATAGCTAAAGAACGCAACGATAAAGTAGAGTGTTAAGATTATCAACGGAAATCGCCATACATCGGCAGAATATAGTGTACCCATAACATAAAAGTATAGCGCCAAGAAGGCAATGCTTAAAATAATAGCAAGAATATGATATACAATATTCTCTTTCAATATCAATCATCCCTTTCTCATTTATTTTAACAGATGTATAATTATAGTAAAATATAGGGAAAGGAGAGATATTATGAAAAAATCTCAAAAATCATTTATCATGCTTGTCATCATTCTGGCTATCGTGAATATCATCTTAATCCTTATGGACTATGAGATACGTGGTATCATCAGCTGGGCTTCTATGGCAATCATTCTACTTGTAGCTTTCACCTTAAATATGCGAAGATTTATGCGCAATGAACCTGACCAAGATAAAGTGGCTCATAAATAATAAACACGGGCCATCTTGCACACCAAACAACTGCTTTATCTCTCAAAGTGGCTCTTAAAAAACCTCACTCAAAATTGAGTGAGGTTCACTTCTTATAAATCGATATCAACGCCCATCATATGCATACCTAGTAGTTGGATAACACCACTTGATGCACTCGGGAATGCAACAATCAGCTTATTTACTTCTCGACCACTCATCTTCTTCTCGATAATCAGTGTGAGCATATTAATAAGATCGTCTGCGGCACTGCCATAGATAACCGCACCTTTTAATCTATTTCTTCCATCAAGGATAACCTTCATTTCCGCATCACGTTCGTGTTTATACTGAAATTCCAGCTGTTCCCCAAATTTAATAGTTTTCACTTTATACCCTGATTTACGTTCCGCTTCCTCGACGGTCATCCCCACATGCGCGATTCTTGGCAACGAATACACCACATTCGGGATTGCAGGATATTTAATCGGTAAGAGTTTCAATGCTTTTAACGGGAACTTCTTCTTATCCGCATCGTTACCTAGTATATTGAGCGCAATATAGTTAGATTCGAATGTTGCCGTCGGTGTTAATTTAGGTGTTTTCTTACTAACGACATCTCCACTTGCATAGATATTTGGCACAGATGTCTGCATGAACTTGTTGACTTTAATACCGTGCTTATCGTAATCCACACCCACTTGCTCTAATCCGATACCTTCCACATTCGGTACACGTCCTGTTGCATCTACAACGTAATCTGTATACAGTTCAAAGCCTTTGTCGTCAGTGAACTTCAAACCATCCTCTGTCTGTTCAAGCTTATTGACATCAATATTCAGATGGAATGTCACACCTTCATCTTCCAGCTTCTTGACCAGTTTCTGTACATATGGCTGATGATACTGCTTCAGCACAGTATCAGAATGACCAATCACCGATACTTCACTGCCCATCTTCGCAGCAATTGAAGCGAACTCGATGCTGATATAACCACCGCCCAGGAAGGTGATGCGTTCAGGGAACGTATCCAGCTCCATAAAGTCGGTACTGTTGTGCATGAGTTCCTTACCTTCAATATCTAGTACATGACTGCGCTGTCCCGTTGCAAGCACGATGAATTTCGCATGGTATTCTGTTCCATCAACGCTCACCGTGTGTGCATCTTTCAGCAGCCCTTCACCTTTGATAATATCAATGCCCTGATCTTTGAAGATTTGTTCCAATCCTTCATGCATCGGATTAATCGTCTCGCGTTTATAATCCATTAACTTCGACCAGTTCACTTGAGGGAGCGTATCTACAATATCACCATAATGCTTGAGAGACTCAATCGCTTCAAATGGCCCTTCTAATAAGATTTTAGGATTACACCCATAGTTCGTACACGTACCAGCAATCTTATCTTTTTCAATTATCGCTACACGCTTCTTCATCTGGTTCAAGATAAGTGCGCCGTGCCATGCTGCATGACCACTTCCGATATAAATCACATCATAATGTTTATTGTTCATATATTCCCCACCTCAACTTTATATTATTGTTCTTAATCATACTACCATAATAACACCTACGATTAAGTTAAAACAAAGGGTATGATTTATTATGTTAAAATAGTACTAATATTTTTCTACAACATCTCCATCATTGTTACTAATCTTATTTCTATAATTTTCTTCAAAAATATTACATTAAAAATATTGGCGCATACACTTTATCCAGGTACTTCACACGCCCTTTTAATATATTAAAACACACCCAACTGCATGGAGTTGGGTGCATCTTCTACATGCGTTTCGGGTCTTTGCCATACTTATTATCGCCTTCATTACCTTTAATGAAATTGATGATAAATAAGAACAATCCTCCAAGAACTGTGAATAGCGTAATTAATATAATTGGTAATGATATTGTATCTAAGTTTACCGGAAACGTGCCTGTCATTTGTTCTGTGATAAAACTTAAGATTGCTGATAATACTGTGATGACGATTGCAATTTTACCGCTCATATTAATATCATGTAATCGGCGGCTTGCCTGTGCCATCGTTGGTATAGTAGTGATATATGGAAATATCGTACCTGCTACAAATCCGTAATGATCCATCACATGATAACGTCCGCCAGTCATTATCTCAAGCAACAAGACTACGATTGTAAGAATCAATCCAATAATGATGTTCGCAACTATATTCAGCCAGACTTCTCTGCGGCGTGCGCGTCCTGTGAATGTGAATCCTTTCGTCCAGAATGCTATAAATGCATCTTTAATCGACATATTATTTTCCATAATCTTCACCTCTTACTTCTACACCAATGTACATATGTCCATCTTTCAACTGTTTCTTATATCGCTTCAGTTTGTCTACATCATGCTGGAAGTGAAGTTTATAAGTTATCCCTTCCACCGCTTCTTCTGTGTGAGTATCAACCACTGTATCTGCTATAAATGTAAAGCGTTCATACTGACCTGCATAATATTGTTGCTCTTTCAGACGTACAGGTATGACGGTATATTCATTAAATGCATCTACTTTATTCTGATAGATATGGAAGTTCATATTCTTAGATTTAATTACGCCGACTGACTTACCGAATACTTCCTGCGTAGCAGCACTTACTGCTGCCTCTTCTGTATCGAATGCTTTCATCGGTTCATTCATACCAACCTTATTGTTCGCTTTATTGAGCCATATACCCTTTTCGTTCATCTGAATAACGCCATCTTTCAGCTCTGTTGCTACAGTAACCACTTCTGATTCATCGTCATTTGTCATGATGCGATCTTCAAGTTTTGTCGCTTTACTGAATGCACCTGACTGAAAATGATGCACTCCAGCCTTACTCTTGATATCCCATGTTTTTTGTTCGAACTTTCCATTTACACTGACCAGATTAAATTCATTCTCTGGAAATGTCAGTTCCGTCGTGTCCTTTGAGATGTTTTCGATAAATCCGGTATATAAGTATTGTGAACGTTTGTAATCTCCGTCCATCATCTTCCATGCATAATAATGACCGTTCGGCAGTTTAAAAGTGCGATCTGCGTGATTTGCTTTGACGCTAAATTTCTCATCCATTGCATCACTCATTGCACTTGACGCCTCTTCATAATCTAAATATTGACCACTATATAGCCCTGATTCCACTTCTAGATCTGTGAGGTCGTTACCTAACACATAATCTTTCGTATCCCTTATCGCGCCAACTGCTAAGAACACAATAAATAAAACGAGCAATATTTTCTTCATCATCCATCCCACACTTCATTTGTATTTTCTTCCATTATTTACATGATACTTCTAAATAGGATTAAGTGTCAATTTAATCTTTATTATCAAAAAAACCGACGAATGATTCGTCGGTTCTTGCTTAAGACATGACTTGTGCATATTGTGCCTGCTGTAATCGATAATATTTACCTTGCTGTGCGATGAGGTCGTCGTGACTGCCACTTTCAACGATGCGCCCGTTCTCTATAAAAAGAATTCGGTCCACATCTCTTATCGTTGACAGACGGTGGGCAATCGTCAGTGTTGTACGCCCTTCTGATAAGCGTTTAAATGCTGCCTGTATACGATTCTCTGTTTCAACGTCAAGCGCACTTGTCGCCTCATCCAGTATAATAATCGGCGGGTTCTTCAAGAACATACGCGCAATAGAAACACGCTGCTTCTGTCCCCCTGATAACTTCGTACCGCGTTCTCCTACAATCGTGTTGATACCCTCTGGCAGCGTATCAACAAACGCTTTCAGCTGCGCTTGTTCTACTGCCCACATAATCTCCTCATCTGTCGCTTCCAAATTCCCATACGCGATATTCTCTTTTAATGTGCCGCTAAAGAGAAATACATCTTGCTGCACGATACCAATCTGTTTACGCAGAGATGCTAACGTATAGTCCTTTATATTCTGTCCATTCATAGTAATCTTGCCGTGCGATGGATCATAGAACCTCGGCAGCAATGAACAGATTGTCGTCTTGCCGCCACCACTCGGTCCGACAAGTGCGATATGTTCCCCGCGCTGAATTGAAAACGATAGATCGTCAAGAATCGTCTGTTCGCCGTACTTGAACGTCACATGGTCATAGTCAATCTCTTCCGGTACTTGTTCGAAGCTTACGGCATGAGCGCTATCCTTAACAGCAGGTTCTGTCGCCATAATTTCCTTGAAGTTGCTAAATCCAGCAATACCTTTCGGGAAGAGTTCGATGATCAGGTTAATCGACTGTAGCGGCTTGAATAATATATCCGTAATCATAATAAATGCAACGAACTCTCCATAGCTCATCATGTTCTGTAATACGAAGTAACAGCCTAATATCAATACAATGATCAATGTAAACTTCTGTGAGATATAACCAATCGATGTGTTCCACGACATGTAGTTATACGCCTTTAATTTCGTACGTCTAAAGTCTTCATTCGTCTCTTTAAAACGTTCGTTCTCATAACGTTCATTCGTGAATGCCTGTACTAGACGAATGCCACCGATTGTCTCACTGATGACATCGTTGAACGCAGATACATTGCCAAACAATCTGCGGAACTGCGTCGTCATCTTACGGTTAAAGTATAACGTTAAAGCGAAGATGAGCGGTACGATACAAAACGTGATTAACGCAAGCTTTACATCAATCGTGAGCATAATAATCAGCGCACCAATGACCGTCATCACGGCAACGAACACCTCTTCAGGACCGTGATGCGCAAGTTCACCGATATCCATCAGATCATTCGTCAGCCGACCCATGAGCTTTCCTGTCTTATTACGGTCAAAGAATCCGAAGTTCAGACGCTGCATATGCTGATACAGTTCATTCCGGATATCACGTTCAATATTTGTCCCGAGCTTATGCCCCCAGTAAGTCACGATAAATTTAAGGATCGTGACAAACCCGAACACTAAAAACAAGCCGACCGCACCAAGCACGATATTCGGCCAGTCTTTCGACGGTAACAGCTTATCAATAAACAAACTCGTCATTAATGGAAAGATGAGCTCCAGTACGCCGACAAATACCGCTGAACCAAAATCCAGCATAAACAAACCCTTATACGGCTTGTAGTATTCAAAGAATGATTTCATATGAGTTACCTCTACCCTTTAATATAATATGTATATTTTAACATAGGACAGACAGGTATTTGATATAGATGTCCTTTTAAGTTTTATTTGCAAAGATTAGGGTATAATAATACACAAATATAGGAAGGGGTGCAGAACATGGATGAATTAATAGTCAGAAAAAGTATCGTAAAACAAGCTTTTGTAACCTTTATGTCCCTCGGCCTTACTGCACTAGGTGCTTTTTTTCTATACATAGGAATCGAATATAATACATTGTTCGCCATTTTATTTGGTATTTTCATTTTATTAATATTCGGTTTCTTTACTTTCCATCATATTAAATTACTTATTGATGGCCATGACCTCGTGATACTGAACAACGAAGGTTTCTATGATTATTCCAGTGCGATCTCAACGAAAGATCAGCTCATTAAATGGACAGATGTCAGAGACATTGCATTGACAACTATGGGCGGGAAATTATTCGTGTCGATTGAAGTTGAAAATTTTCATGAATTGCTTAAAAGTCAAAACGCGATGTCAAAAAAAGCGATGCGTCTGAATAATAAGATTGGATACAAAGATATCAATATTACGACGCAAAATGCAAAAGGTATGGACGCAAATGACCTGGCGATTATAATGCAGGACTATCATGCAAAGTATGGTAATGCGATTAACTACGAAGCTGGCGAACTTAAACACCTAAAAGACTTATAATATATACATATTAATGTTCGAAAGGATGCGCTATGACAAATACATCACGAAATAAACTTATTATTATATGCTTCAGCTTAATCGTTCTGATTACTCTATTCATTATCATCACGAATAAAAAGACGCATGTTGTAACCCACAAAGCAAATAATCCTGAACACTTCACTACGAGTGATGGTACGCAGATTAACTATCTTATCTACCCTGCAAAACACGCAAAAGGAACTTTGCTCTGGCTACATGGTGACGGGGCAGCAGAATTTTATGAACCTGATACAAAGTATTATCTGGAAGGACCACACGGTATAAAACAGGCAGCTGCAGCACATCAATTAACGCTCATTTTACCTAAGACGCCAAGTAAGGACAAGACTTGGTGGACAAACGGGGAGCAGAATAATGAATATCTCGTCGAGCTTATTCGCACATTACCAGATCACGACAACTTATGGATCGGGTCATTCTCGGGAGGTTCTGAAGAAGTGGCATACTGGTTGCTTCATGATTTGAAAAAAGCAGGTGTGCAACGCGGTGGTGCCGTATTATTTGGTGGTGGAGGCTCACCGAAGTCTGAAGGTATTACAGATACATTACCCAAAAGTGACGTCATCCAGGAATCATTCCCATTAACATGGATTGCAGGAGAACATGATGACGGTACTGACAAATACGCGAAAGGCTTTAATACATTAAAGAAAAGTAAGGAAAGTGAGGCTTTCTATCGAAGTCAGGGATGGGATACAAAACGTATCGTGCTGGAAGGTTATGGTCATTTAATCTCTAAAGACGATGAAGGGTTATATGGTAAATATTTAGACGATGTTTTAAATGGTAAGCGTGATGAGATTAAGTCATTGCCCAAGAAATAAAAGGCTTAATACAAATAAACTGCACCCTGAAATTTCGACTTAAAATCTAACTTTCGGGGTGCAGTTTATTCACTTCAACATGGCTTTCTCTTTTATTTCTTTTATCTCCTGTCTATCAACAATATGCCTCATGTTCGTACCTACTGCTGCACCGAAAATAGCAACCGTAAAACCGAACAACCCTGATGTATCCATATCATTCATCTTGTAATACATATGCAATAACAAAGAGATAATCAACATCACTGCCAGAACTGTATATTCATACTTCTTCTGTGCTACACGTTGCTCTAACCCTGCCAGTCGATCTGTATGAAGTAACTGTCTGAGCCTTGTTTCGTGAGGAATGATAAAGAATGGTCCAATTAAAACTACTATAAGAAAAGTAAATATAAACGGTTCCTGCTGCACGCCACTATCAATCAATAACCATAATAACATCACTACAATGGTTCCATAGATAAGATAATTTAGCCATAGTTTCTTCGTCATATCATGACATCCTTTCTATATGTTTTAATATAACTTCACTGTTCCAACTTTTCGATATCCTCAAAATCATAGTCTTCATACAATTTGTCGCGGTCGGTCGGTTTATTTTTATTGTTCGCAAACCACGGTATTAAAATGATGAGTAATATGCCGACGGTACTCGTACTATGCATAATAACGTTAGAATAATAACTATACGCATAGATTATAGGTAAACCTATGAATCCAAGTAATAAATACACAGCTGGTGACTTCCTTAGAAATCTGAATCGTTTTATCTCTGTAGATAAAGATGATAAATACAGTAAGGAGAATAATCCTATGAAAAAACTAAATCGCTTGAACTGATCCAAGCCTTCACGACGTGCTGCTTCTTCCATCGAATAATCGTCATAGGGGTAGCTAAAATCTTGGAATATGTAGATAAAAAATAAGACAATCATAACAAGCGAAAGAATAAACGGGATAGTCATCAGCTTCTTATACAGATGAAACGGCAGTTCCCCTTTAAAGTTAAATAAATTCTTTATAAAATATTGAAACGTTCTTTTGAAATCCGTTTTATCCATGTAGCACCTCTCTTATCATATTAATACCATTTTAATACAATTACTGTAAAATATATAGTATATATAAAATCATGTATAATAAAGAATAAAGAATAAAGAGCGAGGTAATAACATGCTATCATTTAAAGAGACACATAATAGTGCGGACATATTAGAAGAAAACGCTCGTTATATTCACTACCATACGCCGAGCCAGTTGATTAAGTATTACGCAAACTACTTCGAATACAAAGAGATGCCGACGCTAGAACTATTTAAAGAAGATCTATCGTATCAGCGTGATTTTCATATGAAATATCATCAACAGCATCTATTATTCATCTTTCCTGACAACGAAGTGATTCCTGAATCAATTGTCGCTTATGCGAAATCACATGGTTGTAACCTAGAGATGATGGAATTGTATGAGCTAAAGCATCCGAAGCAGTTAAGACGTAACGATGAGGTCATTTGCGAGGTGGTTACACAGGACGGACCAATATTCGATGACTTCCTAAAGGTCTGTGCTACAGGAGAAATCGAGTATGGAGAAGACTTTGTAAAGCTGAAAGACGAGACACATAGACGTGATTTGTTAAAGCATAACATACTACAGATTGTCGCATACATAGACAATATGCCTGCAGGTAAGATAGAAGCGATTATAGAAGACAAGACGGTAGAAATCGATGACTTCTACGTGATTGAAACGTATCGTAAACGTGGTATCGGGAGTCGCCTGCAAGAAGCGGTGTATGACTTGGCACATGGAAAGCAGGTATTCCTTATTGCAGATGGAAATGACACCGCACGCGATATGTATCAGCGACAAGGTTATGAAAAGATAGCTGAGCGCTATGAACTGTTGCTGGCGCCGCATTCAAGTGATTAAAATTGATTCAGTAAAACTTGAAATCATATACTACGTAAAAAGACGCAGTCCCCTGCGTCTTTTTATTTCTCAATTTGTATCAGCCTTCTGAACGTACTATATACTAATACTCCCGTCACTAGAACCATGACACCTTCAAAGAATAATAAGAACCAAGATGCATGGTATTTAATCATAAAACTAAATAATACAATAGCGTAAACAAATATCAATAATCTATATACAAACACCGGGATACTTCGAGAGGATTTATCTATTAAATCAGGATAAAATGCTAATGCCAGCATCGGCACTGATAAGCTATAGAAGCCACCTAATGAATCAGCGATATTGTCACTCATTATCTCTGTATAAATGTTATAGATAGTTGATAGAACGAACATCATAAAAAAGAAAATTAATAAACCTGAACGCAAATTCATGGAGCTCCACCTTTCTGCTATAGACCAAATATTAATGTACCGAAAAATATCACTAACCCGGTACTGGAAGCAACAAGAATATTTAATAAAAGAATAAATGCTCTTAGCTATCCTTTTTCTATCATGAAACCGAAGAATGTGCCAACTATCCCAATAATAGGTGTGAGGAATATGAGTGTATTCTGATTATCGTTATTATAGAAGAACACGTGTTTCACTTCATCCTAAAAGATCATAGTTAAGTTAAAATAAGCTTAAAGCGTTAAAGTGGTACTCATACCAACACCTCACTGTGTCAGTGAGGTTTTTTTATTTTCTCAATTATTTTTTAATAGATTGACTTTATTCGTAAAATCAAAAATCGCAGTCTCTGAAGACTGCGATTTCCATCCTACTCCACTGTATCTTCTTCAACACTCGTTTCACTATCATATGTTTCTTCTGATGGCTCTTCAGGTTCTTCTTCACTTGATTCTTCTTCAATGATCTCATCTTCGATTGTTTCTTCTTCAATCGTCTCGTCTTCCATTGTTTCTTCTTCAATTGATTCTTCTGTCACAGGTTCATCCGTGTCCTCTTCTTCACTCTCAGTATCATATTCTTCTTCCGTGTCATAATCTTCTTCCGTGTCAGTCCATTCTTCTGTATCACTTTCTGAACTGTCGACATCGTCCTCCTCATAGTCTTCAAAGTCGTAGTCGTCGAAATTGTAGTCACTCGGGTCTGTTTCTTCTACTTCGTAATAACCATAAATGTCATCTATCCCGTACAGCGCTTCATAGGCATCAAGGTATGCAATGAATCCCATAAGTCTAAGGTATGCTAAGTATGCTTCTAATTCTTCTTTAGAGATTTTGCTTTTTTCTTCAATGTTCTTACTGATCTCATCAAGCTTCTTCTGGTCTAAATCTTCCGGTAAAGTCGCTGTTTCAGACTTTTCTGGTTGTTTCGTCTTTCCGTTTCGATAGAACACGTACTTCTTACCATCTTTAATATCTTTCAATCGTTTACCTTCATATACTTTCATAAATTCATCTAAACTTGGATTATCCCATTTCTTCCCTTCAAAGTCTGTATAGCTGACGACTACCGGTTTAAAGGTATCGATCCCAAGGTTCGCTTCAATCTCAAACCCGTGTACTTTCCCGAACTCACCTTTCGCAGGAATATTTACAGCATCTCCGTTCACACCACGTAAGTAGCTCTTTCCGAAATCAATACTTCCTTTAATCTTAATTGGTAATCCGTTCTTGTCCCACGCTACAAAACCATACTGTATATCACGAATATCCTTATTCGTATTATTTTTAACAAGCGCTTGTAACATATCAGGGTATAAAGCTTTCAGGTCATCATGCTGCACGACATACTTTGCATCAAACGCATAAACATCCTGCTTCTTGAGCGCTTCTTCTAATTTACTAGCAGCTGATTTTTCTTCCTTCTTTGTTTCACTTGTTTTAGATTTCTGTTCATTTACTTTCTCACTCTTAAATACTTCTCGCTCGCCTTTTACATATGGAATTGAAATTATCCCAAGGATTCCTAACAATGCGATAGCGATGACTACTGTCATAATTCTCTTAAAACTAAACATTATCCATTCCCCTTTTATTTTATTTAATTAATATTATAAAATAATGGTCATTTGTATGGAATATTAATTCAAGGAAAATATTTCAATTATTAAAATAAACACCCCTAAAGCTGAATTTTAAGGTTCAACTTTAAGGGGGGCACTATATTTTCTTATGGATTTATTTCCTCATTTTATTAACTTCATCAACTATTTCCATGTGCTATTTAAAGTGTGTATATATTTTTTCTAAATTTAATATATCATCACTCTCCTTTAATGTATTTGTCCAATATCCAATTCAGTGCGTTCAGTTTCTGTATACTTTCGCAATTCGCTGTCTTATTAAATTGATTTAACGCTAACAAATATTCAGGATATTCACTCTCAATAGATTCTAGTTGACCTAGCTCAATAAAAAATATCAAAGTTCCACTTCAATTTTAAACATTGCGGATATCTCTTAATAATATATGATTTTCCGTTTCAATATATTTTAAAAAAATTTAACTTTTTTTATTTCAATTGCGATTTTTATATGAAATTCATAATTTATTCAGATTTGGATTATATATTGTTATCATAAAGGAGGAGATATTAATGGAAAATAATATTGGAGTAGGGTTTATTATCATTGCAATGCTTTGTTTAGGTGCAGCAATAGTTATCGCGTTCGTTTATATCTTTAATTTTATCATTGCATTACTCAATGAAGTTAAACCTAAAGATAGGACTAAAAATAATAAAAAGTATCTACCAGTTCTTTTATTGTTCTTAGGATATATCGTGTTTTATGGAATCGGATTTGTATTGATTAATAAGTAGCGAGGGATAGTGAAATGAAAGGGTTTAATGTGCTAATCATAGAAGATGATACAATAATACTTCATAGTTTAAAGAGGCTTTTAGAATCAAAAGGTTTAAATATATTCATTAATCAAACCGGAGAAAATGTTATTCAACAACTGGTTGATATGCATTTAATCATAATGGATATTATGCTCCCTTATGATAATGGGCTTTCAATTACGCAAGACATTCGGAAGTTCTCTAATATCCCTATTATCTTCATGTCTGCCAGAAATGATATTGACACAAAACTGCAAGGTTTGAGTAACGGTGAAGATTACATCACTAAACCCTTTCATCCACTAGAACTTATAGCTAGAGTTCAAAATTTATTAGATAAACATTATATTGACGATGTTACTACATTCCATAATTTTAAAATAGATACTGTTAATCACATTATATATGACGCATCAGATGAGGTTATTAAATTAACCAAAACTGAACATAAGCTTTTCTTTTATTTATTCAGTAATTTGAACACTGTACTAACGAAAGAGCAGTTATTTGACTATATTTGGTTTGATGAAGATAAATTCGATAATCTATTAAATACATATATTAAGAGACTACGTTCGAAACTACAGGATCATGATGCTAAAATAATTAAAACAATTTACGGAATTGGCTATAGGATGGTGTCACATGAAGAATAAAAGTCTTATTCGCAAATATTACTTCGTTATGTCTGTATGTATTGTGCTTATTCCTATCAGCTTTATCTTACTTAACTATATGTTCCTGTTTATACACACCACATTGTTTTCAATGCTAAATGTAGATAAAAAGTTTAGCAGTTCATTTTTATATGTAAACTTTTATTTATTTTATTTTTTATTACTTTTCATTTTTGTTATTATTGGTGCTAAATTCTTCAAAAATACAATCAAAAGAATCACCGCGCTGGATAATACACTTGAAGAAATTATTTACAAAGATATTTATCCAAATAAAATTGAAGTATCAAAGAATAGCCAGGATGAAATCAACTTACTCGCTCAAACTATCAATAAATTAATTGATCGCTTAAGACATAAAGAAATGCTGCTTGATACAAATTTAAAAACAAAAAACGAACATATCCAGCAACTATCGCACGATATTAATACACCTTTGACAGCTATTACACTTGAACTTTATGAACTTGCAGACGACTATCACATCCCTGATGAAAAAATAGAGCATATATACTCTAGGATCAATTACACAAGTCAGCTTGTTAAAAAGGTGAGCGAGGCTACAGAAGTAGATTTACAGAACCAATATTTATTTCTGGATGATATAAATATTAGCCAGCTTTTAAATAAATCTTTAGATAAATGGCAATACTTACTTGAGAAAAAACAAATCACAATAATGACAAATATTGTTCAGAATATTATCTGGAATGGAGACCCGCTTTTATATGAGCGTTTATTTGATAATATCCTTTCAAATATTACTCATCATTCTAAAACAGGTGAAATTTCAATTAAATTGAATAACTCTCAGCTCATTATCGAAGATTATGGTGTTGGATTTACTGTTAACAGTAATCCTCCTCAAAAATCAGGTAGCGGTATTATCAATAGTATCTGTGAACGGATGAATTTAGGGTTAATTATTACGTCTTCTAAACAAGGTACAAAGTATGTGATTAATTTAAAAAACAAGTCAGAAGTATCATACTCCTGACTTGTTTTAATTAATTTTCAAACATGAGCTGCATCTTAAATACTTGTTCATCCACTTCAATATGTGCAGTGCCGTCCTGCAGTTCCATCAATTTCTTCACGATGTATAGTCCTAGTCCGTTATGCGTCCCTTGTCTGCTCGAATCTCCCATTACAGAACGTTCGAATAGTGTTGCTGGGTTGGTTACTTTCTCTTTCGTATCATTTTCAATCGTTACAATCAGCTTGTCTCCAGATTGCTCATAGTGTATGTGGATGTAGCGTTCTGCAAATCTGAGCGCATTAACAATAACATTGTTAATAATACGGAGGGTTGCTTGCTTATCAATATAGATTTCGTGCGTTGTTTCTGTAATTTGTATGTCGAGGTCTTTATGTTCGATTTCTCTGAAGTAGAGCAGCAGGACATCATTGATAATACTGTTAATCGCTATATATTCACGCTCTAATTGAATACTTTCAGATTCTATTAACGACACATCATAGAATGTATTGATACGTTCTATCAGATCATCTATTTTACGTTCCATTATCGTTAAGTAATGCGTACGCTCCGCTTCTGTCATTGTCTCTTTCTGTATCACTTCCATATATCCACGAAGTGATGTCAGTGGTGTTCTAAGGTCATGTGACACGTTCGCCCACTCTTCTTTTTGAGCCTGCAGATCCTTCTGATAGTGTACACGTTCTGATATTTGTTTATCAATCAGTCCGTTAATACCATCTGTTACGTCGTTCACTCTTTTCAAATGCGTCTCCGTGCGGATGCGTTCGTTTGTGTGTGCTCGATGACTCACTTCTGTTAACTGCCGTGCAATACGCTTCAGGTCATAATGGTACATCGCATTCAGTACTACAGATGCGATACATACAAGCGTTATAATAATGAATGCGATACCCATATTTCTCCTCTTTTCTAGAAGTCTTCTTTTTTAAATAGTCGATAGCCAATGAATAAGCTCAAACTTGTGATAATGAGACTGGATATCCAGAAGTCTGCACTTAATTCTACATTATGATTCATAAATTCTGACAGCACTTTATCACTCAGCACTTTTGGTGTGAGGTTGTAGAATACGTCAAAAGCTTTATTTATCTTAGTGAGAATATAAGCTACTGTAGATGTGCCAAGCAGGATGAATATAAATGATACAATTGCTGTTGTTTCTCTTCGAATCACCATATTAAGTGCATGTACGAGACTAAATGCGCCGAGTATTATCGGTGAGAAGTTAATGAGTGAGAGCAGGAACTCCTCTACTGCAGACGTATCTTTCGGAAAGAACAGCTGTCCACACGTCAGCAGCACAATAGTACCTAGTATACATAGGATGGTAAATGCGATAAGCGCTACTAAATATTTACTGAAGTAGATCGTTGCTCTAGAAATCCCATAAGATATACTTTGTTTTAATACACGCTTACTCTCTTTATTCGTCAGGAATGAATTGATTACTGCACCTATCATCACAATGAAAAGCCACATTCCAAACACATTGTTATAATAGAAATCCGCTCTATAGTATGGAAAGTACTTCCCATTATGTCCAAAATAGTAAAGTGTCAGTGCAGCAAGTATCAGCAGCGTAATACAGAGTGCATAAGTGATGTAGATGCCTTTTGTCTTAAGTAACTTGTACGCCTCACTTCTCATATAGTTCATCATGGCGTCACCTCTAAGCTTAGGAAGTAATCTTCCAGACTATTGGTCTCGGTCATGATTTCTTTCACATCGATATCATGCTGCATCAATATTCTGTTAATCTGTGCTGCATCTTCTACATGATTATCCAGTTTTAACGTATTATCCGGCAATACTGTATACTTTAAGTCCGCGAAGCTTTCTTCTAATACACGTGCTGCGCGTGATGGATGATCGACAATTAATTTCAGTGATTTACGGTTTCTGTTATGTAATTCTTCTCTCGAGATATCCTCAATAACCTGACCTTTATCGATAAAGAGAAAACGCGTTGCGACGAGTTGTAATTCTGACAAGATATGACTTGATATTAGAATCGTGATATCTTGTTCTTTATTTAACTTGAGCAGTAATTTACGAATATCTGAAATCCCTTCAGCATCTAACCCATTTGTCGGTTCATCGAGTACAAGATAGTCTGGGCCTGCCATTAACGTAAGTGCCAAGCCAAGCCTTTGTTTCATTCCCATTGAATATTCCTTAAAGCGTGTTGCAGGATATTTTGAGAGATCCACGGCTTCAATCACGCGTTTAACCGCATCCTTACTGCTAATACCGCGTTGTAATCTAAAGTAATTCAAATTCTCATAAGCTGTAAGATCTGCAAAGAATTCAGGACTTTCAATCATAAATCCCATACGTTTACGCGCACGATTCGACTCTGCTGCTGCATAATCGAAGAAAGCCATTTCTCCACCAGTTGGCTGTAATTGTCCTGCCAGCAGTTTGAAGAAAGTCGATTTTCCTGCACCGTTCTTACCGATAATCGCACAGATTTCACCTTTGAATAACTGGAAATCCACTGGTTTTAAGCCTTTATTCGTTTTAAACGTCTTCTCGAGCTGATGTGTTCTGATGATGGATTCCATAATACCCTCCTTAAAGATTAATTAATATCATTGTAATGAAACGACTGTTAAAATCCTTTAAGAAAAGTTTAAAGAAATCATAAAGATTTATATGAGCATGAATCCAATCCCCCATACCGTCTTAATATATGGTTCATCAGTAATCTGACTGAATTTCTTTCGTATATTCGATACATGGACACTGACAGTATTATCATCACCAACATACGTCCCATTCCCGAGTGCGTTGAATATCTTCTGCTTTGATAACGGTACTTCCGGATGCTTCATTAATATCGTCAATATATCAAACTCAGAATTCGTAAGCTGAATCCCTTTATTATTCAGAGTCACTTCACGTTTCTCAGTGTCCAGCTCCAATGCTCTATGCGTGATAAGACTGCCCCCTTTCTCCACATTCCTAAGCTGTACCATAACACGCGCCAGCACCTCCTCCTGATAGAAAGGCTTTGTAATATAATCATCCGCACCAAGCATCAGCAAGTTCACCTTATGTTCAAGTTCATGCTTAGCCGTAATAATAATCACTTTCGTATTTGTATGATGCTTTATCTCGCCTAGCAACGTTTCACCATTCATGTAAGGCATCATCAGATCCAGCAAGATCAGATCAAACGCCTGTTCCTTAATATACATATAACCTTCTTTACCATCATGTGCCACCGTCACATCATAATGTCCGCTTAATGTAAGCGCTAATAAATCCGCAATATCTCTGTCGTCCTCAATAATTAATATATGTGCCATGACTTCACCTTTTAAGTAAGTTTTACTCATAGTTTAACATCAAATACGATGATGCCAATAAAAAAACAGCATTTGTATTTACAAGTTATTTGTTATAAGATGTACAAATCAGCTTTAGGAGGCAATTTAATGAAAAAGTATTTATCAGAACTATTAGGAACATTTGTATTAGTATTCTTCGGGACAGGGACTGCTGTTATGGCATCACTTAATCCAGACAACAACGTCGGTATATTCGGCATCGCATTTGCATTCGGTTTAACTGTTATCGCAGCAGCATACGCAATAGGTGATATCTCAGGCGGACATTTAAATCCAGCAATTTCGTTTGCGATGTTTTTAGATAAAAGATTATCACTTAAAGACTTTGCGATCTATTCAGTATTCCAGACAATCGGTGCATTACTTGCAACAACATTAATTTGGGCGATTCTTAAGTCATTCAAAACTGAGATTCCATTCTCTTACGGTGCAAACGCGTCTGGCGATTTAACAATCTGGGGTGCTTTCTTAGTTGAAGTTATCCTTACATTTGTATTCGTCTTCGTTGTATTATCAGTAACGAAAACGAAATTTATCGCACCAAGCTTAGCAGTACTTGTAATTGGATTTACATTAACGATGGTACATTTAATCGGAATTCCGTTAACTGGTACATCAGTAAACCCTGCAAGAAGTATCGCTCCAGCGTTATTCACTGGTGGCGAAGCATTATCAACATTATGGATCTTCATCGTAGCACCATTAGTAGGTGCAGCAGTAGCAGCAGTTACACATAACTATTTAGAATCATAAAAAATAATCCAGTACACGTGAATGTGTGCTGGATTTTTTATACACTTTAAAGTTACTTTATTCTTGCTCCGGTTCCATGCCTTTTAATTTTTTCAGCAATACTTTTTTCTTCGACATTGGTATCCAGAAGATTATTTGGCCATCTTCACTCTTTGAAACCTCATATCGATTATAACCTGTTACTTGATACAAACGCTCACGTGGCATATTGAGCCGCTTCACTTCCTGATCAAGCTGTTCATTAATCTCCTCTTCATCGCTTGTCGTGATGAAGAAAGTCATCCACATGATAAATATCAACAGGCAGTAAACTATGCCCCATAATATATGGTCGTTCCCGTATAAATGAATTGAGCTATAGACCAATGTCAAAATCACGATAAGTACAAACTGCTTCGGCTTGCGTTTTATATGTCTCATCACGACAGCTCCTTAACGGTTAAACTCTTCGTTCTTCTTATAGTATACAACTGTTGAATAAATAAGTACTGCAGCAATTGCAAACATGGCTAAGTACTGATTTTCCCCAGTAGCTGCTTGATATATTCCTAGCAGCATGAGTATCACTGAAAGCATGAGTATCATAATTTCATATGTCTTTGATAATGAACGTAACATTACTAAGCGTTCACCTTCATCAATGCCATCAATCACTTTCTCCATCAAATTTGGATCTCCAAACTTAATCGACACGTCACTGTTTGTTATCGTCGGATATGCCGTTAACACTTTAGCCGTCTGTTTACTGATGAATGTATAAAATATTGCACAAGCAATAAAGTATACAGCGAATATGATAATATGTGACCTCTCAGGTTCAATTAATATCGTTATACTTAAACAAAGCGATAATAACAATATATGATAGGCATTCACTACATTTGCTGATGCTTTATTATGATGGGTCACTTGGTAGATAAACCGATCATCTTCAGATAAATTGATATCACTGTTCATCGCTTTAAATTGCTGGACAGACTTAAAGTATAAGTATAAAGCAATCACAAATAATATCGGCACGATATACCAAAGGATTTTTATATTATATGTTGCTTGAAGTGATGTTACTGCATCGTAGAGTGCAGGAATACTGTATCCTGCGATAGCACCGAAAGCCATTCCAATCATTATTTTTAGAAATCCACTATTCTTTTTCTTACTCATAACTCATCCTCCTCAAATATAAATATATCTTCTACCCGCTCATTAAATATTCTAGCGATTCTAACAGCGGTCAGTATGGATGGCATGAAATCATCGCGTTCGATAAGTGAAATCGTCTGCCTTGAAACATGCGCAAGTTTGGCAAGCTGGGTTTGATTATATCCCTCTCTTGCACGGAGTTCCTTTAATCGATTCTTCAATAGGCGCAGCTCCTTTCAATCATTTATAATCTAATTGTAATTTATGATAGTCATTTTGACAATTATATTAGTCAAAACGACTATCACAAATCCCACATGACATTGTCATGCGGGATTATTTTTATCGTAATTTTTGTATTCATAAAGTGTAACTAACGAAATTACAGCAAGTGTGATAGGTACAAAGCTGACATAGCTTAAGAAGATATTATTGTGATTTAATGAATGATATGTATTTCCATCACTATACATATAATCTATATATTCATTTGCAAACCCTAAAATGTATTGCAAAATCACCATCGTTGAAATAACGATGGTATTAATTATGAACATAATAATTGTAGTGATTAGATAATATTGTTTTGTCATAGCGATTTCCTCTTTTGTTTCTTCTCCATCTCCCGAAACTGTTCTTCAAGCAATCCATCTTTCTCAGCGACGAGTTTCAGTGATAACGGAAATAGCACGATGACTAAAGCAAGCGCGATAATCATCAAGACTGTAAGGAGGGGTATGGGTATTTTAATTAGTGGTGCTGCTATGATCAGTATGAGTTCCACTAGCAGCATTAATCCATATGATTTCGCCATTCTTTTGTTTGAGATATATTGTCTACCGCCACACTTCGGACATATGACGATAGTATCCGTAGAAGGTTT
Organism: Macrococcus psychrotolerans; assembly: GCF_038095555.1. Lineage (NCBI taxonomy): Bacteria > Bacillati > Bacillota > Bacilli > Caryophanales > Staphylococcaceae > Macrococcus > Macrococcus psychrotolerans. The sequence goes on from NZ_CP124591.1 coordinate 1,752,037, forward strand.
CCATGCCGCTTTCATGCGTTCTTTAAAAGTGAATTTGTGATTACAGTGTACGCATTTCATCTTTAAGCCCCCTATTATCTTCTGCTGTTTATTTTGTGCATACACATCATGGCAAGACCAATTTTACCTTTATCAGTATCTAGGCGATGAAAAATTTTATAGGTATTCGTAGAGATAGATTGCTATAGTTAACATCAATACAGAAATTGATAAATAGATCATCATCGCCTTTTTGAATTGGTCACTGAGCACCTAGATCACCTCTTACCTAAAATATACCATATCGAGGATAAAATTCTATATATTTTTTAACATGATAATATCTATCTGTTGATCGTCGCCCATGAAAAACGCATGTTGGTCGACTTTTGTAAAGCCCATCTTCTGATAGAAATCAATGGCGTTTGTATTCTTCTCCCACACACCGAGCCAGATGTGTTCACATGATAATGCACGCGCTTTTTGAAGAGCATGCTGGTATAGTGCTTTTCCTAATCCATGTTTCTGAAATTGCTTCAGAATATAGATACGCTCAATTTCCAGATGATGTTCATCAAATGGTTCAGTCTGTGCGTCCTTTATATTTAACTTTAAATAGCCGGCAAGCTGTTCTTCATGAAATATAAAATAGAAGAATGAATGTGGATTTGAAAGTTCTCGTTCTACTTTTTCATCTGTAAAAGCCGTCTTCAAGTAATGATCAATATTTTCTTTTTTATTTTGAGCTCTAAACGTTTCATCAAATGTCTGATATGCGATATGCTGTAATGCTTGCTTGTCCTCTATTGTACATGGTTGAATCATGTCATCACTCCTTTTTTTAAAATATAACACAAAAAAAGACCAGAACATCATGTTCTGATCTCGGTCTACGGAGGGAGAAGGATTTGAACCAACGCAAGCTATAAAGCTTCTAACCGATATAAATATCGGTCCCCTTAACCAGGCTTGGGTATCCCTCCAAAATTCAATTACCTTAATATTATATGATAAAAACAGACATATTTCAAGTTTATTGTTAAATTTTCTTTGTCTAATTTAAAATGTTATTATAAAGTGAAATTAACAGTATATAAAGGAGTGGACACATGAAACGATTAAGCTATATCGTAATATTAACATTATTACTTGCAGCATGCGGGAATGCGAAAGAAAAAGAGGCACCAGATGTATCTGATGAGAATGTTAAGAAGTATGACCTCGTCTATGCAGAAGTGCTGAATAACGGCAGTGAGAGCAAGATGTCCATGGAAGTCGGTTACAAGGACAACAACAAGTTAAAATCTAAGCGATTTGATACAGAGAATGTCGTAGAACATATTCTTAAAGATGAGAATGCGAAGCCTTATATTTTAGTGAAAAAAGATGATATCCATATCTTCAGACAGCCTTATATCATCTTTGACAACGAAGGCGAATTCGATGCTAAGATCGAGAAAAAATCTGTTGTGGAGTAGATGACTATGAAGTTATTAAAAATATTTGCGATTGTGATGTTATTGATGCTAATACCCGAAACCATTGATGCAGGGGGTACGACGAGTTCGTCGGGTTCATCGTCAACGAGTTCGAGTGCGAGCAGCAGTGCAGCCCGTGCTTCAACGACTTCAAGAGCGGCAATGAATGCATCACGCATCAACACAATGAGTCGAATGAACAGTACATCACGTATGAGTTCTTCGAGAAATATGCAGCGTGCAAAATCAAACGCAGTAACCCTTGCACCTCCTATGCGCAGTAAATTTTCTGGACCAATGAAATATCAAGCTGCTCATAATCAGTTCGTGAACAATCAAATATTTTACGGTGCTATGTACGGACATTCTTCAAACGTGCAAAGACAGCAAGCTTTAATCAGACAACAACTCGGCAACCGAAAAGCGTATACGATAAGCGTTAAGCGAAATGGAAGAGAACGCTTATATGTCGTGTCAAAAGAAATTTATGATCGTGTAGAAAGTGGCGATACGGTGCATATTAAAAATGGCGTTGTGACTTTGAAAGAGTAAGGTAGGTATGGGAGTTTGTAGCGTAGGAGGGGTTGCAGCGTATGGAGGGTGTCGCGTGTTGGGGTGTAAGTGACGAACTTGTACATTGTTCGACACTTACACATGGCCGTTGCACATATTTCGGCTGCTAGGTGACGAACTTTCACATTGTTCGTCACTTACACATGGGCGATGCACATATTTTGACTGCTAGGTGACGAACTTTCACATTGTTCGTCACTTACACATGGCCGTCGCACATATTTCGGCTGCTAGGTGACGAACTTTTACATTGTTCGGCACTTACACATGGTCGATGCACATATCTCGGCTGCTAGGTGACGAACTTTCACATTGTTCGACACTTACACATGATCGATGCACATATCTCGGCTGCTAGGTGACGAACTTTCACATTGTTCGACACTTACACATGATCGATGCACATATCTCGGCTGCTAGGTGACGAACTTTCACATTGTTCGGCACTTACAAGTCAGCCATACACCACACATTATGCGTCTTATAAATACTCCTCAATCAACTTGTTCACTGCAGGTGCAATTTTTTCTTTTTCATTAATATCTATATACTTCACATCAGTAATTTCGCTGTTCATGTGAATTTCTCCAATATCATCGGCATAACGATAACAACGTAATTCCACTGTTTTATCTGCATCCGGATATGCTGGACCGGTCACGGTATATAAGTACAGCATGTTTTCTCTATCAAGTTGTAAGCTCAACTCTTCTCGCAACTCTCTTTCTAATGATGTACGGTCATCTTCCCCCGTTTCAATTTTTCCTCCCGGTAAATAGTAATGCTCATTCTCTCTAACTTTTACGAGTAATAACTTACCATCTTTCATATGTACTAAATTCGCGCATTTGTAATGTATCATCGTCATCCTCCTGTTATTCAAACGCTTTAGAATATTGGACTATACCATTTATACCACTTACATCGTCAGTCAAAAATTTCACCATAAAGTATTGACTCGGTACTTCAAATGGTGGATAAATATTATACTTTTCTGCTTCTTCAAAACCGAATTTCGGATAATATGTATCATGTCCTAACACTATTATAGAAGTAAATTCTAGCTGTTCTGCAATTCCTATCAATTTTTTAATTAACATACTCCCTATTCCACGATTTTGAAAATCAGGTAGTACTGAAACTGGTGCAAGTGCCAATGATTCAATATATTCTTCATCATTGTTAATAGTAATTCTAGACATCATGATATGTCCTACAATTTTTCCGGATTCAATTGCAACCAATGAGAGTTCAGCTATATATGCATCTGAATCTTTAATCTTAATCACTAGATTATGTTCATTATGATCGCTCATTTCTTCATTTTTAAAAGCTAGTTGTACTACTTCTTGAATTTCTTTATATTCTTCATTTGTTGCTATTCTAATTTCTATCATAATTCAACCTCCAGTTTCATGTTTCATATAATTATACATGATGTTAATCACTCAAATAAAGAGCTTGAGATTCTATCCCAAACTCTTAAATCGTTTACTAAACAACAAATACATAAAGAATGGTGCACCGATAAGAGCAGTGAATACACCTGCTGGAATTTCAACTGGTAAAAATATTGTTCTACCTATCAAGTCACTTAACAGTAAAATCACACCACCGATGACACCACTCGTAAATACAAACTGCGTAAATGAATGATGCTTTATTTTTTTCGCGATGTGTGGTGCGATTAAACCAACAAACTGAATACCACCTACGAAGCTTACACTTATTGCCGTAAGGATACTGACACAAACAAGCGTTAATATTGTCATGCTTTGATAACTTAATCCTAATCCATGTGACATGCTGTAACCTAACTGATGAATATCCAGATGCCTCGTATAATATGCCATCACAATCATAACGATGATGATGATCAGCGTTATGACAATAACTTGATAATATTCAGCAAGATGTACGGAACCTGTAATCCATATTTGAGCCTGCGCACTTCTTTTATTAGAAGACATAATGAGAAACATTATTATCCCCTGAAAGAAGATATTCATGCAGATACCAAGCAGTATAAGACGTTCCTTTAAGAACGTGCACTTTAATGCGAAGTGATATAACACGAATGTGACGAGAATTGCACCGACAATAGATGCGATACTTTGAAACGCTATCGGAAATAGTAATTGTTCTGTCGCAGTTGTCAGTATAATCAAGAAGAATAAACTACCGACGACCGCTCCTTGTGAAATCCCGATAACGTCAGGTGAAGCCAGTTCATTTTTAGTAATTCGCTGCAGCAAACATCCGGCTACACCAAGCGCCGCACCTGCTATTATAGCAAGCAGTACTCTCGGTAAACGCAGCGAGCGAATAATTAAATTCGTATACGTATCACTCTGACCCGCAAAACTTTTTACAATTTCAACCGGATGAATGAAACCATCACCAAACATTAGTCCTATCATCATTACAAGCAGCAGCAATATAATATTCACGATATATTTCATGACATCTGCTCCTTACGCTTAAGAATCAAATAGAAGAATATCGGTGAACCTATCATCGCTGTTGCAATTCCAACCGGTATCTCCTGAGGAAATAACAGATAACGGCTCAGTATATCACTTGTAACGAGTAGTACTGCACCGATCAGTCCTGCAGCTGGTAACAGCACAATATGATTATGACTTGAAACCATCATTTTCGTAATGTGGGGTGTAATCAGACCAATAAATGCAATCGGACCTGCAATTGCAACAGATGCACCACTGAGTAAAGCAACACTCAGCATAGTAATAAACTTAATACGCAGTATATTCCCACCGACCGACTTTAATGCCGTATCGTCCAGATAATAAACATTCAAATTTTTAATGTTATAAATCGTGAGCGTTATTCCAATAACAATAAAAGGCCATAAATGTGTGAGTATCGATAATTTCTTATTGCTAACTGCACCACTTAACCAGTAGATTACTTGTTCAATCGCTGATTCATTGTAAATGAGTAACCCTTGTGTTACTGCCATACAAAAAGCACTAATACTTGCACCAAACAACGTTAGTTCCATTATTGATAATGGTCTTACCGGTAATGTCGTTGCTCCGACAATCATCGCAGCAACAACACATGCACCGATAAATGCGATAACACTTAATTGAAATGTTCCATTAATATTAAATATGACGATTGCAGTAACAACGAATAAACTCGCACCACTATTAACACCCATAATCCCCGGACTCGCAAACGGATTACGCGTCACGGTCTGAATGAGTACACCACTTATCCCGAGCATCAATCCGATCAGTGCTGCAAGAAGTGTTCTTGGCAATCTTAAGTTCATTAGAATATTGTGATCGTCGATGTGCTGGTTTTGAAATAATGCATGAAACACATCTGACACAGTAAAAACTTTATAACCAAACATTAAACTGCATATCATACTGACAATTAACAGCAATGAAAGTAAAACTAACTTTATGCCATTACTTTGCACTTAAAATTTTGTCCTTTAAATCATCAAGCATCATATGTGCTGATAATACACCACCTGAAGTGTTCCAGATTGAGTCGTCAACTTTCATTGCATGGTTTTGTTTTGAAGCCTTTAATGCTTTGAATGCAGGATCATTAACCCATTCTTTCTCTACAGCTGTAACATCTTCTTTCGGTGTATTGAATGTGAAGTAGAATAAGTAATCGCCATCCATTGCGCTAATACGCTCTTTCGTTAAACCTTTTTCTGCAAAATCATCTTTATCCTGACCTTTAGGACGCTTTAAACCCACTTCATCTAAAATAACACCAGAGAATGTATCTTTATGGTAAATTCTTACGTCACCCGGCATGAAACGAACCATTGAGATTTCTGAATTAATCTTGTCTCCTAAAGCTTCGCGTGTTTTATCAACATGTTTCGTGTAATCAGCTAATACTTCTTTCCCTTTATCTTCTTTGTTTACAGCTTTCGCGTATAATTTGAAGTTCTCTTTCCAGTCACCACGTAACTCTTCAGAGAATACAGTTGGTGCAATCGCTGATAACTTTTTATATTGTGCTTCTTGTCTGAATTTGTTTCCGATAATTAAGTCTGGTTTTAGCTTAACAATACGCTCAATATTGATTTCACTTTCATTACCGACTGGTTCGATACCTTTATATTTATCCTTTAAGTGATCATACCATGGATCTCCAGCGTAAGAATTTGCTGCTCCGACAGGTTTTACACCTAATGCAATAAGCGCTTCAGTACCTTCGTTCGTTAACACGACAACACGCTTCGGATCTTTTGGTACTTCAGTTGTACCCATAGCATGTTTAACAGAAACTGTATCCTTTGAACCGTCTTTCTTCTCTTCCTTTGATGCAGATGGATTACCACATGCAGCAAGTAATGTGATAAATGCGATGAATAATATGTATAACTTTTTCATTCCTTAACCTCCTGTAATTGAGAATTATTATCATTGATAATTCTTCTCAATTGTAAAGATGATAAATAAAATTGTCAACGAAAATTGTACATTTTTTAAGTACATGTTCAAATGATTAGGCTGTTGTCTGAGGAAGTAGCTTTGAGCGAGGAAGATGTTGATTGACTTGGCTCATGTTTTTATTTTATGAGCCAACTTGATTAACATTACTCTGGTCTCAGGGACATCTTGGCTCATGTTTTTATTTTATGAGCCAAATTGTAGCTAGAACAAGAACAAGACGGTGCATCTTGGCTCATGTTTTTATTTTATGGGCCAACTTGAGCAGCTCTACTCTGGTCTCAGGGACACCTTGGCTCATGTTTTTATTTTATGAGCCAACTTGAGCAGCTCTACTCTGGTCTTAGGGGCATCTTGGCTCATGTTTATTTTTTACGAGCCAACTTGAACCACTATCCATAAACAAAAAAACCGACCATCATTTCTGATGATCGGTATAGTTTAAATTACATCATTCCTGGCATGCCGCCCATTCCCATGTCTGGTGCTGGATTATCTTCTGGCATTTCTGCTACTACTGCCTCAGTTGTTAAGAACATTGCCGCAACACTTGCTGCGTTTTGTAATGCTGAGCGCGTTACTTTTGTTGGGTCAACGATACCTGCGTCGATCATGTTTACCCACTCATCCGTTGCAGCGTTATAGCCGACACCTGTTTCAGCGTGTTTAATCTTCTCAACAATCACTGAGCCTTCAAGTCCTGCATTCTCAGCGATTTGACGGATTGGTGCTTCAAGTGCTTTCAGTACGATCTTCACACCTGTCGCAACGTCGCCCGTTGCTTCAACTGCTGCAACCTTGTTGTAGATAGATACTAATGCTGTTCCTCCACCTGCAACGATACCTTCTTCTACTGCTGCGCGTGTAGAGTTTAATGCATCTTCGATACGTAATTTGCGTTCTTTAAGTTCTGTTTCAGTTGCAGCACCGACTTTAATCACTGCAACACCACCTGCTAGCTTCGCTAAACGTTCTTGTAATTTCTCTTTATCAAATTCAGAAGTTGTTTCTTCGATTTGAGCTTTTAATTGTCCAACACGTGCATCGATGTTTGAAGCATCGCCGCGTCCTTCAACGATTGTTGTGTTATCTTTCGTTACATGAACTTTACTAGCGTTACCTAACATTTCTACTGTTGTGTCTTTTAATTCTAATCCAAGGTCGTCAGTAATCACTTGTCCACCTGTAAGAATCGCTAAGTCTTCTAACATCGCTTTACGACGGTCACCAAATCCTGGTGCTTTAACTGCTACTGCAGTGAATGTTCCGCGTAGACGGTTCAATACGATGTTTGTCAGTGCGTCGCCATCAACGTCTTCAGCTACGATTAAGATTGGACGTGATGTTTGAACGACTTGTTCTAAGATCGGTAAGATGTCCTGGAATGAAGAGATCTTCTTATCTGTAATTAAGATGTAAGGATTCTCTAAGTCTGCAATCATCTTATCTGAATCTGTTACCATGTAAGGTGAAGCATAGCCACGATCGAACTGCATACCTTCAACGACTTCAAGTTCAGTCTTGAATCCTTTAGATTCTTCGATTGTGATGACACCGTCGTTACCGACTTTCTCCATTGCTTCAGAGATGAACTGACCGATTTCTTCGTCAGCTGCTGAGATGCTACCTACTTGCGCGATTTCTTCTTTGCTTGATACTGCTTTAGAGATTGCTGCAAGTTCTTCTAGTGCTACTGCTACTGCTTTATCGATACCTTGACGAATACCAACTGGGTTAGCGCCACTCGTTACGTTCTTCAGACCTTCTTGAATCATGGCTTGTGCGAGTACCGTTGCAGTTGTCGTACCGTCACCAGCAATTTCATTTGTCTTGTTCGCTACTTCAGCAACAAGTTTTGCACCCATGTTCTCATAAGGATCTTCTAATTCAATTTCTTTCGCAATTGTTACACCATCATTTGTAATTAAAGGTGCAACAAACTTCTTATCTAATACAACGTTACGTCCTTTAGGTCCAAGTGTTACTTTAACTGCGTCTGCTAATTTATCTACACCTGCAAGCATTGCTCGTCTTGCATCTTCAGAAAACTTAATCTCTTTAACCATTAGTTAATTCCTCCATTTATTAATAAATTTGTGAATTATATCTTCTATACTTCTATCTGCTATTCTACTATTGCAATAATATCTTCTTCTTTTAATACGATATAAGATTCATCACCAGTCTTAACTTCAGTACCGCCGAATGGCTCATACACGACACGGTCACCAACGCTAACACCAATCTCAACGCGTTCACCATTATTCAGGATGCGTCCTGTACCTACTGCAACTACAGTCCCTTCATTTGTCTTCTCTTTCGCAGAATCTGTTAAGACGATTCCACTTGCTGTCGTTGTCTCTCTTTCATTCTTTTGAATTACAACACGATTTCCATATGGTTTTAACACGATTTTTTCCTCCTTATAATCACATTAATGATTTTTTAGCACTCTCTTATATGTAGTGCTAATATAATTTCATAATAATCAAAGAAGGTCAAAATTGCAAACATTTTACTTTATTTTTATTAATAATATTTGATTGCTCTCTTATTGCTTTCTAATTAATGGATAGTTACGGTACAATGAATAAGGATATTATTTATTAGAGGAGTTTTAAAGTGAAGCATAATAGAAAATGGATTAACATCCTTACTGTATTACTTTATATCGGATCACAATTATTCGTATTAATACCGACCAGTATCTTTCTTAAGCAAGGGCTTGATAACGATGCAGCGTTCTTAAAATCCATCCCATATTACGTCGGGTCATTTGTCGTAGCAAGTATTCTTGTTATCTATATCAATACGAAAATCAAAAATAAGACACACCTTGAACGTTCAGTTAAGACTGATACGTTATCAACAATCGGGTTAATCATCGGAGGATTATTCATTTCATTATTTACGCAGATGATGCTCGGCATGGTCAATACATATATATTAAATCAACCTATGGAAAGTCAGAATACGACGCAGATTATGGGTATCGCGAAACAAGCTCCTATATTCATTATACTGATTGCAATTGTCGGACCGATATTGGAAGAATTCGTATTCAGAAAAGTTATATTCGGGGAGTTTTATGAACTAATTAAAGGAAACCGCGCCGTTGCTTTTACAATCAGCGTACTCATCAGCGGCTTTATCTTCTCAGCAGCACACAGTGATTTCAATCATACACTCATTTACATGGGCATGTCAGTCGTATTCAGTGGTTTATATGTATTATCGAATCGTATCATCGTGCCAATCGCAGCACATATGCTGATGAATGGATTCGTCGTCTTAATGCAAGTTGTATTCGCTGATAAAGTGATTGAAGCACAGAAACAATTAGAGCAGACAAACTTTATATGGCATTTATTTAACTAAAATAAGCTTGAGACAAATGTCTCAAGCTTATTTTTTAGGATTTTGTTCGTGGCTAAACGCGTGTCACGTCCTTTTTACGGCGTTCCACTCGCTGACCCTTTCGGCATAATGCAAACAACACAGAAAACAAAGAACTTTTTCTTTGCGTTGTTCACATTATGCTTTGGGTCAGGACGCGCGTGTCACGTCCTTTTACTACCAAAGCTTCTTCACATTCCACAGTCGTTCTTCACATACGGAGATGATGGTTTTCAGTGCTTTAATTCGTGCGGCTCGTTTGTTGTTTGCCGGGATAATTACCCACGGTGCATGTTCGGTTGTCGTATTATCAATCATATCTTTACTTGCTTCAAGATATAGGTCCCACTTCTCACGGTTACGCCAGTCTTCATCTGTTATCTTCCATTGCTTCTCAGGGGTAACTTGTCGTTCTTCAAAGCGTTTCAACTGTTCATCTTTATCCAGAACAAGGAAGAACTTAATCACAATGGCACCTTCTATCGTCAATGCTTTCTCAAATTTATTAATCTCATCGTATGCGCGCTGCCATTCTTTATTCGTTGCGAAGCCTTCCACACGTTCAACGAGTACACGTCCATACCAGCTGCGGTCGAAGATTTCGATATGCCCGCTTCTCGGCACATCTGTCGCAAAGCGCCATAAATAGTGATAGCTCAGTTCTGTTTCAGTTGGTGCACTGATGGCATTCACTTCGTATCCTGTTGGATCCAGACTTTCACGGACACGTTTAATATTACCGCCCTTACCTGCAGCGTCCATGCCTTCATATACGAGCATCAGAGGAATTTTACGTTCATACAGTGCATATTGAAGTTCACGGATACGCGCCTGTAATTTCGGTAATAGTTCTTTATATTCTGCTTTAGACATATCATCCGACGTATCCTCGAACATGTCTGTTGAGAAGTCTTCTGTAAAGGCGCCGTCTCGTTCATCTTGCTTAGATTTCTCTTTAGCTTTCAGCGCTTTTTCAAGTCGCTTAATGATGACTTCGTACATTTCATTGACTGCTTTACCACGTTCTGTATAGTCGATATGTGTCCATGGTGCAATCTCTTCTGTCGCTTTCATCAAATCAATCATACCGTCCTGGTAGACTTTGGTCGGAATACTCGTTTCATATTCCTGAGCTTTCCAGCGTGTCAATGGATTCTTCTTCGTCTGCTCTATATGCTCCTGACGCTTTTGTTCATTTACTGATAGATAAAATTTAATAATCACATAGCCATCATCTGACAACATCGATTCAAACCCTTTAATTTCCTGCGTTAATAAATCATAGTCTTTAATGATATCTTTCTTATAGCCATGCTCTTCAAAATCAAGTTTCTGGGCATACCAACTCCTAAAGAACAGCGTTACCCCGCCTTTTTTCGGAATGTTGTTCCAATATGGGTACAGGAATGGATAGCGTAATAACTCTTCATCCGGACGTTTCGTCGCATAGAAGTTTGTATATTTTGCATCAAGCGTCAGCAAGAGTTCGTTAGATAGTCGTGACTTTCCTGAAGCTGGTATCCCCTCAAATACAATCATAACCGGAATGCCTGCTTCATGTGTCTTTCTTACGAGCTCTGCTGTCGTAAGCTGTAACTGTTTATCTATTTTCGTCATATGACCCCTCCTCAGCGTATTAATTTAATTATACTATTAAATAACAGATTTTTAAGAATTTTTGTATTTCATTATTTCGATTATTGAAGTATTATTAGAATAGTAAGAAAAATCAGACAATGAGGAGCAGCTATATGACAACATTCCAAAACTATAAATATGAGCGACCTGACTTGCATGCAGTTGACCAATCTATCGATCAGTTACTTGAACAGTTTGAAGCAGCATCATCTGCTGAAGCACAAATAAAGCTGATTGATGAGATTAACGTAGTAAGAAAGCATCTTGATACTGCAATGAATCTTGCTTACGTGCGTGCTTCAATTAATACAAATGATGCATTTTATTCTGAAGAGCGAGATTATCTGGATGCACATGGTGGAGAAGTCATTCAGATTGAATCCAAGTTCTATAATGCACTTGCAAATAGTAAATTTAAAGATGAATTGCGTGAAACCTATGGTGACCAGCTGTTTGATCTTGCTGAGCTGTTCGTGAAACAGTACGATGATTCAATCAAGGATCTCTTGAACAAAGAAAATAAAATCTCATCTGAATATAGTAAGCTCGTTGCTTCAGCAGAAATTGAATTTAAAGGTGAAACATACACGTTCGCTCAGATGGGACAATTTCTCGATTCTGCAGACAGATCCGTACGTAAGGAAGCGAAACTTGCAATGGAAGAATATCGTGCTGCGCAGTTAGAGCAGTACGATGCAATCTATGATCGACTCGTTAAAGTACGTCATGAAATCGCAACGAAACTGGGCTTTAAGAACTTTATCGAACTTGGTTATGTGCGTATGAACCGAGTGGATTACACACCTGACATGGTAAAGAGATATCGTGATCAGATTCATAAGCATGTTGTCCCAGTTGCACAAAGTTTGTATCAGTCTCAAATGAAGCGTAATGGATGGGATAGCTTAAAGCCATACGATGAGAACATTGTGTTCTTATCAGGGAACGAGAAACCAAAAGATGATGGGAAAACAATCTTAGAGAACGGTCGTAAAATGTATAAAGAGCTCAGTGCAGAAACAGATGAATTCTACCAGTTCATGATGGACCGCGAACTGTTTGATGCAGAAGCGAAGAAAGGGAAAGAGGCTGGAGGTTACTGTACGTTTATCCAAGACTATAAATCGCCGTTTATCTTCTCTAACTTTAATGGAACAGATCATGATATTACCGTACTTACACATGAAGCTGGGCATGCATTTCAAGTGTACCGTTCACAGGACTTAATTCCGGACTATTTATGGCCGACGCACGAATCATGTGAAATTCATTCAATGAGTATGGAGTTCTTCACATATAAATGGATGGATCTCTTCTTTAACAACCCAGATAAGTTCAAATATAAACATATCGGGGATGCCATCAAGTTCTTACCCTATGGTGTGGCCGTTGATGAATTTCAGCATATCGTCTATGAGCATCCTGAATTAACGCCGCAAGAACGTCGTGCTGAATGGACGAAGCTTGAACAGAAGTATCTGCCGCATAAAGATCATGACGGAATCGCGTCTTTAGAAAGCGGTGCATTCTGGCATCGTCAAGGTCATATCTTTGGTTCGCCGTTCTATTATATTGACTACACACTTGCACAAGTTTGTGCCTTCCAGTTCTTCAAACGTTCAACAGAGGATTTTGAAGAGGCATGGAAAGATTATCTGCACATCTGTGATATTGGTGGGTCATTACCATTCAATAAAATTGTTGAAGCGGCAAACTTACGCTCTCCATTCCAAGATGGTGCATTAGAAGATACGATGACTTTCCTTGAAGATTATCTTGATGAAATCGATACGAGCAATTTTTAGTTCACTATAAAGATATCCCCATCGATATATTGTATCGATGGGGATATTATTTCATTGTGATACGTTATAATCTTCTTAATAAGATTAATCCTGATAACAACAAACTCACAGATGCTAATACATACATGAAGACATTTTCACCTGTATCGGGCAGCTCAGAATGTTTTTTTTCTTTTTGTTTTTGCTTTGAAGTCGTCTTTGAATCCTTGTCTTGATGGTTTTTTTTAGATTTACCAATTTCACGTGTCACGAGGTCACACACTTGTTTATCAAGCACTGCATAATACGCTTCGCCATCTGTTGGTTTAAACTTTCCCGGCTTAATGCCAAGCAAATCATCATCTTCTTCAAGAGAAGGATGTTCCGGCTCACTATCACTAGGTTCTACTGGACTTACCGGAGTATCAGGCAACTCAGGAATATCAACTGTGCCTGCTGACGGTTCATTTAAAGGTGACTTCTCTCTCACCGATTGATTATCACTATCTTGTGGAGGCGTTATTACTGAATCTGTAAACTCTTCACCTATAGGTGATTCTATCGGTTCTTGGATTGCTGGATCCTCTGTTGTTGGATGTTCTGTTGTTGGATGTTCTGTAACGGGATATTCTGCTGTTGGGCGTTCAGTCGGTTGATCGACTTCAACTGAAGGTAATTCTGTCGTTAATGTCTGTTCTTTGGATGGTAATACTGTGGTCATTGTTTCTGTTGTTGGTGCTTCTGTTGTTGGTGCCTCTGTTGTTGGCATTTCTGTTGTCTCATCATCCTTGATAATTTCAGTAGACAAGATTTCAATTACCGGGCTTTCTGAACTTTTGTCTTCAGTCGATTTCAATGAAGATTCGGTATTTATAGATTCTACTTGCTCACTTGATGGCTGTTCTACTGTCACTGAGTTATCTGCTGCTTCAGTCAGCGCTGCATGGTACGACGTTAAACCGAACGTACATACCAATGCCGCAACAGCTTTCACCTTAAATTTGTGCATTTTTAATTCCTCCAATTTCCACTTAGATTAATTATAATGGAGAATGTACACTTTTTCTATGATGAGGATGCATTGTTACACACATTTAACATTTCATATATAAATGAAACATATCAAAATCTAATGCCAGAAATGAATGTTTTGCAATTCTAACAAATTTTAGTATAATTAATATATCAAATATAAAATATATATAATACATTGTAAAGAGGGATAATAATGGAGAAACAATTCTTTTCGAAAGACACACATATTGGTGCTGTACATCTTAACGTTAACTTTATGGATAACAGCGTAAAGTTTTATCATGAAATATTAGGTATGGATATTATCGAGCATACCCCTTCATTTTCAGCACTTGGGGTTAATGATAGCGTTCTGATCTACTTATATCAGACGAATCATACGCGTGTTCAAACTGCAGGGCTGTTTCACTTTGCACTATTAGTTCCTTCTCGTGCTGCGCTCGGCAATATTTTCTACCACCTCATTAAGACTGAATATCCGTTAGCAGGTGCGAGCAATCATGATGTTTCAGAAGCCATCTATTTGCAGGACCCGGAAGGTAATGGGATAGAGATTTACAGAGATGTGCCAAGCAATGAATGGCAGTTTGACCCAAATGGTGATATCGTCATGGGTACATCTGAGATGGATTATGCAGCTGTTATTGAAGCGAATCATAACCGTCCATTCGATGGTATGCCGAAGGACACAATCATCGGACATATGCATCTATCAGTCATTGATTTAAATCAGTCCATTGCATTCTATAATGAATTGTTTGGATTAGATGTAATGACTCGCTATGGTAGTCAGGCGGCATTTATGGCAACAGCCGGGTATCATCATCATCTCGGATTAAATACATGGCAACATCAGACCGAGCGCGCGCGTCTTGACTATCCAGGATTAAGGAAATTTGATCTGAATATCCCCAACAAAGAAGACCTCCAGCACTTTTTAGAAACATTATCAGAAAAAGGATTAACTCAGTCAAAAGACGAGAATTCAAATATTATATATGACCCTAGCGGCATTGGAATTAGAATAATGACAAAAAATTAGAAGTGTAAACTATGGGATTATTTAAGAAAAATATAGCAAGCTTTTTAGGCACTATGAGAAGAATGAGGACCGTTTCATCATAAAAAATAAAAGCATCTATAAAAAGCTGCAGGTATAGCACCGATAATTCGGTACATACATGCAGCTTTTTATATTATAAGTTCTCTTGTTCGTGCGTAATTTTACGTGTTTCATTTAAATTCTGCATATTAGATAATACTGTATCCTTTAAATACGCACAAACTCTTAAATAAAGTACGTCCACAATTGTAAGTTGTGCTGTACGTACTGTCATATATCCTAAATTGATTTCATTTTCTTCTTTCGCCATCGCAAGTACAATATCCGCCATACGAATAGCAGGAGATGAGAACTTTTGTGTTAATAATATAATCTTAATCCCTTTCTCTTTTGCATATTTACAAATATCTGTAATAACCTTATTCTTACTTGTTTCAGATGTAATGAATAATACATCTCCTGCTTCATAGTGTCCTAATAATGTAATCGCAGATAAAAGATCTGTTGCCAGAATTGCAGACTGATCAATATTCATCAGCTTTACATGCAAATCTGTCGCAACAACTCTTGAGTTCCCGACGCCAAAGATCATAACGCGTTTTGCACTTGTAATTGCCTGGGCCGCTTCATCAATCACTTTAGCAGAAATGACCTTCTCTGTATTATAAAGTGCTTGAATTGTATTGTTGAAGACTTTCTCTTTCATTACTTCTTCATCGTCTGTTAATTCAATCTTCGTCGGTACCTTTTTATCTGCAATTGTGTGAAGTTCACGTGCGAGCTCCACCTTAACCACTTTAATCCCAGATAATCCAAGACGCTTACTGAAGCGTACAATGGCTGCTTCACTTGTATTTGAAAGATGTGCAATTTCTTTGATTGGTAAGTTGACCACCTTTTCAGGGTACTCAATGACAACGTCGGCAATCCTTTTTTCAACTGGTGTAAAGCTATCGTACATCTTTGTAATTTGACCTAATACTGAATACATAATTTCAGCTCCTTACATCTTATTCAATTAATGTTATGCCCTATTTAATTTCAATTCGCTAGCTTCACTTCAGTATAAATATACTATTTGCTGAAAACAATTAAAACAAAAATTTTCTAAAATTTGTGGATGTTTTTATGCATCCTTTAAATCATACTTCCATAGCTTCAAATAAACATCCCCATGAACCGCCGATGTTCTAATGCCATCTGCTGATTCTGATGTATTAATACGCGTGGACATTACTGCTTCTCCATCATTGATAAATATCTCTATCGTCTGTTTATGAACAATGCAGTGTAACTTTGTCAATGGTTCGTGCAACGTAATAAACTTTGTATAGGGTTCATCAATCAAACCACTATCCGAACGATCCACAGTAAATATTCTTTTCTCTGTGTCATAGATCAATACCGTGCGCTCTTTTCTTGAAACACGTAATTCAAGTATATATTCTAAGGCATTATTCTCTATAATCTCAGCGACAAGTTCATAATTATTGCCTTCATAAGGATGCAGGCGAACATTCTTCCTTGTGGCGTAACCTTCTGCTGTTTCAAGTTTGCCTTGCCTACTAGAAGAAAGCAGTGGCCGTTGTCTTAGCTGTCCGTCCTCGATTGACACAATCCTTGGTGTAGCAAGTACATCACCAATTCTGCCGATTAATAGGCAACGGTCTTGTTCATCCAGCATAAAGGTGACGGGCTGATAATCGAATCCATGGTCAGCAATATTATAATTCAATTGTGATGGATACACATCTAACTTGCTGCCGACTTGCGCTTCAAGTTCCTCTAATTCCTGCTCTGTTAATGGCACTATCTGGGATTCCTTCATCATAATTCTCCTTGAAATATATTACTTATATTCTATCAGAAAATATAAAAAAAGAAGTAGCTTTGTCACTACTTCTCAAGTTCTTCTTCAATCAGTTTCTGTTCACCTTTTAAATATTGTCTATAGCCGATCTTGCTTATTTGGATACTCACTTCATACAGCAGTAACATCGGCACAGCGAACATTAAATACGTCATAAAGTCAGCAGGTGCAATTAATGCGGCAAAGACAAATAAAATAAAATAAGCATACTTACGGTTCTTACTTAAGAACATCGGTGTGACGATACCAAGTCGTGTTAAGAACAGTAAAAGAATCGGTAACTGAAAGACAAACCCGAAAGGCAGCGTAAAGCGCAGCATTTCGTTAAAGTACTCTCTTACACCAATCATCTGGTTGACACCAATCTCGCTTGCGAGCCCTAACGTAAAGAAGATGAGGTAAGGAAATACTAAATAATAACTGAACAATAGCCCAGCAAGAAATAATATAATACTGATCGGAATATATGCTAACGTAGCGCTTCTTTCTTTGGGATGCAGTCCGGGTGAGATAAACGCCCATATTTGATACAGAATAACAGGCGAGATTAAGATGAGTGCAATTAACATAATCACTGTAATATAAATTGTCAGCGGATCACTTACTTTAAAGTAATGTAAAGTAATTTCTTTTGGCACATCATCCTTCGTCAAGTACTTTGTGACCGGCTTTCCGAAGTAGAATCCGACGATAACTCCTGCTACTAAGAAGTAACAGACTGTCATAATTCGTTTACGCAGTTCTTCTAAATGCTCAACTACTGTTAAATCATCTTTATTCATGTAAGGAATTGACCTCCTCATACAAAAAGCGGCACTACATCGCCGCTTTAAAATTTCAATTTATTTGATATCTTTGTTATCTTTATCTTCGTGATCCTTCATGATGCCATCTGTTGCATCTTTGAATTCTTTAAGAGATGTTCCCATGGCACGACCAAACTCTGGTAATTTCTTAGGGCCAAAGATAATTAAAGCGATAATTCCTAGAAATATAACAACTGGTCCTGATAATGCTAAACCTAAAAACATATATTTATCCCCCTAATGATTTTTCATAAAGAAAATTAATGATTGTAATTCTACGCCGAGATCAATGTGATGTACATGTACTCCGCTCGGTACATTTAAACGTTCTGGTGTAAAGTTTAATATACCTTTTATTTGTGCTTTTGTCACTCTATTTGCGACGTCTTGAGCAACACTACCTGGAACCGTTAAGATAACGACTTGAATCCCTGTAGCTTCTACAACCTTCTCAAACTCTTTCATATCCTGAACTTCAATCTTGCCAATCTTACGACCGATCGCTTCATCATTCACATCGAATGCTGCTGTTATCTTCATTCTATCATTAATCGAGAAGTTGTAGTTCACTAGTGCTGTTCCTAAATTACCGACACCGATAATCGCGACCTTCGTAATCATATCTTGCTGTAACGTCGTCTTAAAGAAATTTAGCAGGAATTTAACGTTATATCCGTATCCTTTCTTGCCAAGTTCTCCAAAATAAGAAAAATCTCTGCGTATTGTTGCAGAATCAATCTGTAATCCTTCACTTAATTCCTTACTGCTCACTCGTTCAACATTTGAATTATATAACGTATTAACAAAACGATAATATAAAGGAAGTCGTTTCAAAGTGGCTTTAGGAATCTTGATTTGGTCCTTCGACATCCTATTCACCCGTTTCTATTTTTTGTGATAACTTTCACATCGATATAATTATAACATCTATACTAATAAATGACTATGTGAAATTATGAATTAACGATAAATGATTCCCACTGATATCACACTACTGTACAATAAAAGAGAGGTGAACAAAGTGATACTATTACAAGCTAGTAATTTAACAAAATCCTATTCAGGTGAAAATATATTCTCAAATGTAAAATTTGAAGTTAAATCCAATGACCGTATAGCCATTGTCGGCAGAAATGGTGCCGGAAAGACGACATTAATGAAGATTCTTGCTGGAACTGAAGACTACGATTCAGGTCATCTGTCTATTGCTAAACATGTAAATGTTGGTTACTTAACACAGCAGATGACTTTAAATGCTGAAGGTACAGTCTATGAGGCTATGAAGAAACCCTTCTTACATTTAGAGCGCATGCAGCAGGAGTTAAATAACATCGCCACTTACTTAAGTGAACAGAGTGAAGATGCACAGAGTGATGCATATCAAGAGAAATTAGCAGAATACGAAAGACTGCAGCAAAAGTTCGAATCACAAGATGGTTATTTATATGAAACGAAGATCAAATCTGTCTTAACAGGATTAAGCTTCACAGAAGAAGACTTCCATAAGAAAATAGATAACTTCTCTGGCGGACAGAAGACACGTCTCGCACTTGCTGAGATGCTACTTCATAATCCCGACTTACTATTACTTGATGAACCGACGAACCATCTTGATATGGATACAACTGCATGGCTGGAAAATTACTTAACGACGTACAACGGTGCCATCGTCATTATTTCACATGACCGTTATTTCTTAGACAAGGTTGCGAATACAGTATATGATGTCGCGCTCGGACAAGTAACGAAATATGCCGGTAACTATTCAAAATTTATTGAACTGCGTGATCAATTCTATGATAAGATGCAGGCCGAATATGAGCGTCAGCAGGCTGAAATCAAACGACTAGAAACATTCGTACAGAAGAATATTACACGTGCATCGACGAGTGGCATGGCAAAGTCCCGCCGCAAAGTATTAGAGAAGATGACAAAGATCGATATGCCAAAACAAGACGACCACTCAATGAACCTGCGCTTTACTATAGATAAAGAAACAGGAAATGACGTACTGCGTTGTACTGATCTTGCAATCGGCTATTCAACGCCTCTTGCAACCAATATCAACTTTGATGTCTCTAAACAAGACGCAATCGCATTTATCGGCCCGAATGGCATCGGCAAGACAACGCTCATCAAAACAATTGCTAAATTATTAAAGCCTCTTTCCGGAGAGGTTCATTACGGTGCAAACTTGTCGATTGGTTATTACGATCAGAAACAAGCTGAATTCTCATCGAACAATACCGTGTTGGAAGAATTATGGCAGTACTATCCTGCAATGCCTGAGAAAGAAATCAGAACTGTGCTTGGACGTTTCTTATTCGTACAAGATGATGTCAAGAAAATCATCAATGACTTATCCGGTGGCGAAAAAGCTCGACTCCAGCTCGCAAAGCTTAGCCTTGAAAATCATAACGTGCTCATACTCGATGAGCCGACGAACCATTTAGACATCGATGCGAAAGAAGTACTGGAAGATGCACTCATCCATTACCCAGGAACATTGCTCTTTGTCAGTCACGACCGTTATTTTATCAACAAACTCGCAACGAAAGTATTCCATATGGATAAAGAGGGCGGGCGTATGTTCCTAGGCGACTATTCTTACTTCATTGAAAAAGAAGAAGAACGTATGGCCATACTTGCACATCAAGCAGAAGAACAAACGAAATCCGTAAATAAAGAGAACGACTATAACGCATTCAAAGCGAACCAAAAAGAGATCAGAAAGCTAGAGCGACAAAAAGAAAAGCTGGAAACGCAAATCGAAACAAACGAAGAGCGTATCAATGAAATTGAACTCGAACTTACAAAGCCAGAAGTATTCAGTGATATCGAAAAAGCAAACACATTCAATGAAGAACTTATTAAACTCAATAGTGAAAATGAAAAATTACTTGAAAAATGGTCAGACATCGAAATGGCATTAGAAGGATAATTTTTCATTAATACACGCTATTTTCTGAAAACAGATATTCACACAGTTATACACAATAAAAATGTTATATTATAAGTAATCCACAAAGTTATTAGACTTATCCACAGATTTGCAGCAAAAACATATCGCTTTTAATGTGTAAAAAGTACTATTGACATATAGTTATGCACATTTTGTTAACAACTTGTGTACAAGTACGTATGTTCGTGTTTTTTAATCAATATATATTCTATCGGTTAATTTATAATAAATCAGGCATAGCGTGCATGTATGGGAAGCATTATTCTTTCTAAATTATTAGATTTCTATGCTATGATTTTACAATAAAAAGGAAGTCATCCATTACGATGACTTCCTTTTTATTGTGACAGCTACTTTACTATCAACTTTGTAACTATAGATCGATATTTGAACGTCCATTTAAGTCCATCGTTCCAAGCTTGCCTGCAATATATTGATAATAAGCTGCTGCTCCAATCATTGCCGCGTTATCTGTGCATAGATTTAACGGTGGTATTAATAGTTTAACATCATTGCTATCACACATCGTTTCCATACGTGCACGGATGCCACGGTTTGCCGCCACACCTCCACATATAAGTAACTGTTTAATATCATAATCTTTTAGCGCTTTAAACGTCTGTGTAGTTAATACATCAATAACACTTGCTTGAAAACTTGCAGCAACATCTTCTTTGTTGTAGCTGATCCCTTTTTGATTTAAATTGTGCAGTTTATTAATGACTGCACTTTTAAGTCCACTGAAGCTAAAATCATAATCATCCATAATCGGACGTGGAAATTCTAGTACATCTTCTCCACTTGCAGCAAGTCTATCGACATGAGGCCCGCCTGGATAAGGTAAGTCTATCGTTCTTGCTACTTTATCATATGCTTCGCCAACTGCATCATCTCGAGTTTCGCCAATCACTTCAAAAGCCATATGATCCTTCATGAGCACAAGTTCTGTATGTCCTCCGGAAATGACAAGTGCAAGCATCGGGAATGTCAATCGTTCTTCAATATGATTCGCATAGACGTGTCCTGCAATATGATGTACTGGTATCAGAGGTTTACTGTGTGCGAGTGCCAATGCCTTCGCCGCATTTATACCGACAAGCAATGCACCAATTAACCCTGGTCCTTCAGTCACAGCTACAGCCTCAATGTCATCCCAAGTCATATGCGCTTCAACAAGTGCTTCTTCAATAACCATCGTAATATTCTCAACGTGATGTCTACTCGCTACTTCAGGTACGACACCACCAAATCGCTTATGTGATTCAATTTGAGAATTGACGACGTTACTTAATACTTCATAGCCATTACGTACAACACTTGCTGCAGTCTCATCACAGCTTGTTTCTATTGCCAAAATCGTTATATCTTTCTCACTATTCATCGTAATTTCACCCACATCACTTTCGCATCCTCACCAGGACCATAATAGTCGCGTCTAATGCCTCCATAGGTAAAGCCAAGACTTTCATACAGTCCTCGTGCTGCATTATTCTCTACTCTTACTTCTAAACTCATCATTTCACATGTTATTCGTGCATAGTTCATTACATACTCTAGTAATAGCTTTCCATAACCAAATCCTCTAAACTGTTCATTCACTGCAACAGTCGTAATTTGCGCCTGATCTACCACAATCCACATGCCTAGATAGCCAATCACTACTCCATCCAGAACAAGTACAAAGTAGTGCGCAAATTCATTTTTCTCCAGTTCATGATAGAAAGCATCCAATGTCCACGATCCACTCGGAAAGGCCTTTTGCTCAATATCATATACTGACGGGACATCTCCCGGTTCCATCTTTCTAATAACTAATCCTGTTTGTTCAGCCAATTACGTTCTGCCTCCGATATCCTTAAATATGTCGGTTCAAATGTGTGAACGTTCACTGGATGATCTATATCAATTAAACGACGCATTTCAGCACTTCTAGGAATACAATAAAATACAGGACCCTTTAACGTATCTTCGAGTTTCACAGCATCCATCCCTAAGAATATATAAGGTAAGTGCTGGGCCTTTAATTTAGCATTTAATTCATCTATAGAAATATAACAATCCTCTTCAACACGTTCTAATCTAACACCTTTATAACGATACATTCCTGTATACACATGATTTCTACGCGCATCAAATATAGGAATTAACAGGAATTCATGCATCCTTACAGTTGCCGCTAACGCAGCTAAGCTAGATACTGAATATAAAGGGACATTCAAAGTATACGCCAACGTCTTAGCAGCTGTCACACCGATACGGAGACCAGTATAAGATCCTGGTCCTGAAGCAACGACGATGCCTTCAATATCTTTCATCGTTAACTGTGTATACTTCAATAAACGCTCGATCTGACTCATTAATGTAATAGAATGATTAATACGCATACCACTGTTAAATTCAGCAAGTACACTATCACCATCAATAATACTCACGGATAAAGGCTGATTACTCGTATCAATATGCAGTAACTTCATCAATAATCTGCTCCTTTAAGCGATTTCCTCTAGAACCCATCGCCTGAATCTCTATTTCACGTTTTGAATCTTCAATATACTTAAGATTAAGCTCAATATAATCTTCTGGAAGGAATTCTTCAATCATCTCAGGCCATTCAACAATTGTGACACCATCTCCGTAGAAATATTCATCAAATCCAAGATCATCTTCCGCACCTTCAAGACGATAGCAGTCCATATGGTGAAACGGAAGCTTACCTTCGTACGATTTTATAATATTAAATGTAGGAGAAGTAATCTTCTGTTCTATACCAAGTGCTTTCCCAAAAAATTGGCTGAAAGTCGTCTTACCAGCCCCTAGATCACCATGGAGCAACAACACGTCCCCACGCGTAACAAGCGTCGCAATTGTTTGTGCGAGACGCTCTGTATCTTCAATTGAATTTATCGTTATTTTCATGTAACACACTCACTTCAATTTATTTTAAATATCTATTATTGTAACACATTTAATTTACTTAAATTAAGACATAAAAAAAAAGAGACCTAACAGGTCCCCAATGTGCGGCTCATCGCATCCATTTATATATTGCCCGGCAACGTCCTACTCTCGCGGATCGTAAGACCAACTACCATCGGCGCTAGAGAGCTTAACTTCTGTGTTCGGTATGGGAACAGGTGTGACCTCTCTGCCATCGTCACCAGACAAATGAAAGAATAAATAGTTTATACTTTCAAAACTAGATAAAGTAAGTAAGATATATTAGATTCTACCCGGCAATCCCGAATAAAAAATCTATAAAATTGATTAAGTCTTCGATCGATTAGTATTCGTCAGCTCCATACATTACTGTACTTCCACCTCGAACCTATTAACCTCATCATCTTTGAGGGATCTTATAACCGAAGTTGGGAAATCTCATCTTGAGGGGGGCTTCATGCTTAGATGCTTTCAGCACTTATCCCGTCCATACATAGCTACCCAGCTATGCCGCTGGCGCGACAACTGGTACACCAGAGGTATGTCCATCCCGGTCCTCTCGTACTAAGGACAGCTCCTCTCAAATTTCCTACGCCCACGACGGATAGGGACCGAACTGTCTCACGACGTTCTGAACCCGACTCGCGTACCGCTTTAATGGGCGAACAGCCCAACCCTTGGGACCGACTACAGCCCCGGGATGCGATGAGCCGACATCGAGGTGCCAAACCTCCCCGTCGATGTGAACTCTTGGGGGAGATAAGCCTGTTATCCCCGGGGTAGCTTTTATCCGTTGAGCGATGGCCCTTCCATGCGGAACCACCGGATCACTAAGTCCGTCTTTCGACCCTGCTCGACTTGTAGGTCTCGCAGTCAAGCTCCCTTGTGCCTTTACACTCTGCGAATGATTTCCAACCATTCTGAGGGAACCTTTGAGCGCCTCCGTTACTCTTTAGGAGGCGACCGCCCCAGTCAAACTGCCCGCCTGACACTGTCTCCCGCCACGATAAGTGGCGCGGGTTAGAAAGTCAACACAGCCAGGGTAGTATCCCACCAGCGCCTCCACGTAAGCTGACGCTCACGCTTCAAAGGCTCCTACCTATCCTGTACAAGCTGTGCCGAATTTCAATATCAGGCTGCAGTAAAGCTCCACGGGGTCTTTCCGTCCTGTCGCGGGTAACCTGCATCTTCACAGGTACTATGATTTCACCGAGTCTCTCGTTGAGACAGTGCCCAAATCGTTACGCCTTTCGTGCGGGTCGGAACTTACCCGACAAGGAATTTCGCTACCTTAGGACCGTTATAGTTACGGCCGCCGTTTACTGGGGCTTCAATTCGTAGCTTCGCATACGCTAACCACTCCTTTTAACCTTCCAGCACCGGGCAGGCGTCAGCCCCTATACTTCACCTTACGGTTTTGCAGAGACCTGTGTTTTTGATAAACAGTCGCTTGGGCCTATTCACTGCGGCTCTTCAAGGCTTGCACCCTAAAAAGCACCCCTTCTCCCGAAGTTACGGGGTCATTTTGCCGAGTTCCTTAACGAGAGTTCGCTCGCTCACCTTAGAATTCTCATCTTGACTACCTGTGTCGGTTTGCGGTACGGGCACCTAATTTCTAACTAGAGGCTTTTCTTGGCAGTGTGAAATCAACGACTTCGCTACTATAATTTCGCTCCCCATCACACCTTGATCTTGGTGAGTACCGGATTTGCCCGATACTCAATCTCAGTGCTTGGACGTACATAACCAACAGTACGCTTCGCCTATCCTACTGCGTCCCCCCATCGTTCAAACAATCTTAGGTGGTACAGGAATATCTACCTGTTGTCCATCGCCTACGCCATTCGGCCTCGGCTTAGGTCCCGACTAACCCAGAGCGGACGAGCCTTCCTCTGGAAACCTTAGTCAATCGGTGGACGGGATTCTCACCCGTCTTTCGCTACTCACACCGGCATTCTCACTTCTAAGCGCTCCACATGTCCTTACGATCATGCTTCGACGCCCTTAGAACGCTCTCCTACCATTGTCCTACGGACAATCCACAGCTTCGGTAATATGTTTAGCCCCGGTACATTTTCGGCGCAGCGTCACTCGACTAGTGAGCTATTACGCACTCTTTAAATGATGGCTGCTTCTAAGCCAACATCCTAGTTGTCTGGGCAACGCCACATCCTTTTCCACTTAACATATATTTTGGGACCTTAGCTGGTGGTCTGGGCTGTTTCCCTCTCGACTACGGACCTTATCACCCGCAGTCTGACTCCCGCATTAAATTATCTGGCATTCGGAGTTTGTCTGAATTCGGTAACCCGAGGGGGCCCCTAGTCCAAACAGTGCTCTACCTCCAGTAATCATCATGCGAGGCTAGCCCTAAAGCTATTTCGGAGAGAACCAGACTATCTCCAGGTTCGATTGGAATTTCTCCGCTACCCACACCTCATCCGCTCACTTTTCAACGTAAGTCGGTTCGGTCCTCCATTCAGTGTTACCTGAACTTCAACCTGGACATGGGTAGATCACCTGGTTTCGGGTCTACGACCTGATACTCATTCGCCCTATTCAGACTCGCTTTCGCTACGGCTCCACATATACTGCTTAACCTTGCATCAAATCGTAACTCGCCGGTTCATTCTACAAAAGGCACGCCATCACCCATTAACGGGCTCTGACTACTTGTAAGCACACGGTTTCAGGTTCTATTTCACTCCCCTTCCGGGGTGCTTTTCACCTTTCCCTCACGGTACTGGTTCACTATCGGTCACTAGAGAGTATTTAGCCTTGGGAGATGGTCCTCCCGGATTCCGACGGAATTCCACGTGTTCCGCCGTACTCAGGATCCACTCAGGAGAGAATAACTTTTCGACTACAGGGCCTTTACCTTCTATGGCTGACTTTTCCAAAGTCATTCGTCTAAACTATTCCTTTGTAACTCCGTATTGAGTGTCCTACAACCCCAGAGTGCAAGCACTCTGGTTTGGGCTCTTCCCGTTTCGCTCGCCGCTACTAAGGGAATCGAATTTTCTTTCTCTTCCTCCGGGTACTTAGATGTTTCAGTTCTCCGGGTGTGCCTTCTCATATGCTATGTATTCACATATGGATAACATGACATAACTCATGCTGGGTTTCCCCATTCGGAAATCTCTGGATCAAAGCTTACTTACAGCTCCCCAGAGCATATCGTCGTTAGTAACGTCCTTCTTCGGCTTCTAGTGCCAAGGCATCCACCGTGCGCCCTTAATAACTTAATCTGTTATTAATATTGTGATGTCTGCATAAATGCAGACGCGCGATTTTTTCAAGAATTCAAATATGAACTCACTCGGTTTTGCTTGGTAAAATCTTTATATCTTCTTACTTTATCTAGTTTTCAAAGTACAATCTGAATGTATAAACATTCAAAACTGAATACAATATGTCAATGTCAATTCCTACAGACCTGATGGTCTGTTTCCGTAATTATCCTTAGAAAGGAGGTGATCCAGCCGCACCTTCCGATACGGCTACCTTGTTACGACTTCACCCCAATCATCTGTCCCACCTTCGACGGCTAGCTCCTAAAAGGTTACTCCACCGGCTTCGGGTGTTACAAACTCTCGTGGTGTGACGGGCGGTGTGTACAAGACCCGGGAACGTATTCACCGTAGCATGCTGATCTACGATTACTAGCGATTCCAGACTTCATGTAGTCGAGTTGCAGACTACAATCCGAACTGAGAATGGTTTTATGGGATTTGCTTGACCTCGCGGTTTTGCTGCCCTTTGTACCATCCATTGTAGCACGTGTGTAGCCCAAATCATAAGGGGCATGATGATTTGACGTCATCCCCACCTTCCTCCGGTTTGTCACCGGCAGTCTCTCTAGAGTGCCCAACTTAATGATGGCAACTAAAGATAAGGGTTGCGCTCGTTGCGGGACTTAACCCAACATCTCACGACACGAGCTGACGACAACCATGCACCACCTGTCACTTTGTCCCCCGAAGGGGAAAGCTCTATCTCTAGAGTTGTCAAAGGATGTCAAGATTTGGTAAGGTTCTTCGCGTTGCTTCGAATTAAACCACATGCTCCACCGCTTGTGCGGGTCCCCGTCAATTCCTTTGAGTTTCAGTCTTGCGACCGTACTCCCCAGGCGGAGTGCTTAATGCGTTAGCTGCAGCACTGAGGGGCGGAAACCCCCCAACACTTAGCACTCATCGTTTACGGCGTGGACTACCAGGGTATCTAATCCTGTTTGATCCCCACGCTTTCGCACCTCAGCGTCAGTTACAGACCAGAGAGCCGCCTTCGCCACTGGTGTTCCTCCATATCTCTGCGCATTTCACCGCTACACATGGAATTCCACTCTCCTCTTCTGCACTCAAGTCTCCCAGTTTCCAATGACCCTCCCCGGTTGAGCCGGGGGCTTTCACATCAGACTTAAGAGACCGCCTACGCGCGCTTTACGCCCAATAATTCCGGATAACGCTTGCCACCTACGTATTACCGCGGCTGCTGGCACGTAGTTAGCCGTGGCTTTCTGGTAAGGTACCGTCAAGGTACGTTCAGTTACTAACGTACTTATTCTTCCCTTACAACAGAGTTTTACGATCCGAAAACCTTCTTCACTCACGCGGCGTTGCTCCGTCAGACTTTCGTCCATTGCGGAAGATTCCCTACTGCTGCCTCCCGTAGGAGTCTGGGCCGTGTCTCAGTCCCAGTGTGGCCGATCACCCTCTCAGGTCGGCTATGTATCGTTGCCTTGGTGAGCCGTTACCTCACCAACTAGCTAATACACCGCGGGTCCATCTATAAGTGACAGCAGAACCGTCTTTCACTATCGCTTCATGCGAAGCTAGATATTATCCGGTATTAGCTCCGGTTTCCCGAAGTTATCCCAGTCTTATAGGTAGGTTACCCACGTGTTACTCACCCGTCCGCCGCTAACGTCAGAGAGTGCAAGCACTCTCGTCTGTTCGCTCGACTTGCATGTATTAGGCACGCCGCCAGCGTTCATCCTGAGCCAGGATCAAACTCTCCATAATAGATTGCTTGACAAAGCTCTTTGATTGCTTGAGGCAATCACTCTTGGGAGTGAACTTAATCACTCAAATTATTGGAATTAACGTTGACATATTGTCATTCAGTTTTCAATGTTCATTTCTCATTCGTAAAAGTAAATGGAGCGGGTGATCGGAATCGAACCGACAACATCAGCTTGGAAGGCTGAGGTTTTACCACTAAACTACACCCGCATATATAATTGGTTAAAAGTAAGTGCGACCGAGAGGATTTGAACCTCCACAGGAATACTCCTACTAGGCCCTCAACCTAGCGCGTCTGCCGTTCCGCCACGATCGCGCGTTGGCATGTTTCACTTGCTTATCTCTTTTAACGACAAGATTTATTATATCTCGTATTCATTAATAAGTCAACAACTTTTTAAAAGTTTTTTTAACTTTATTAATTTGTTATTAAGAGTGTTAATTATTAAAAGTGACCCCTACGGGATTCGAACCCGTGTTACCGCCGTGAAAGGGCGGTGTCTTAACCGCTTGACCAAGGGGCCTTGTTTCAACAACGATATTAATCTTATAACGTTTTATTAATAAAGTCAACACTATTTTATAATAAAATGCCAAAGTGTAAATTTTACCTCTCCCAAGATAGAAAAAGGTCTAATTTCGAGTAATATCTACTCAAAATTAGACCTTTCTTGCTTTATAATCTTTCAATTTAATATTTCTTTCAACTGCCCACCACACTTGCAGCGATATTTATGAATCGACCTCCGCCTCTTTCTGGGGAATTCATTATTGCATCTTTTACACCTATAAAGGTATTTAAAATGTGCATCCGGCAAAGGATTACAAAAACGAGGTGCTCCCACTTGTTGCGCTAGCTGTTTAAAGTCTCTATCACGATGCTTGTAACCCTTTCCTTCTATATGAAGATGATAATGTACAAGTTCATGTTTAATAATGTCAATGATTGCTTCCTCACCATACGCTTCAAACTGCTTCATACTAATTTCTATATTATGATTTTGAAGCATATAGCGCCCGCCTGTCGTACGTAGTCTGTTATTAAATACTGCTTGATGCAGAAATGGTTTATTAAAGTATTCAAGAGAAATACCCTGTACAAGTGATTGCAGCGCTTTATTTTCCATCAGGATTTATCATTGTAAGTGCAACCTTACCTTTATCATGCATAATATCTTCTATCCATACTTCAACAATATCACCAACAGATACTACATCTGTCGGATGCTTTACGAAACGGTCAGAGAGCTTAGAAATATGTACAAGGCCGTCCTGCTTCACACCGATGTCAACGAACGCTCCAAAGTCAACAACGTTACGGACTGTACCTGATAATTTCATTCCTTTTCTTAAATCTTCTATAGAAAGCACATCAGATTTAAGTAGTGGTGTCTCAAAGTCTTCACGTGGATCTCTTCCTGGCGCCATCAACGCAGTAATGATATCTTCCAGCGTCGGCGCACCGATACCAAGCTCATCCGCTGTACTGTGTACATCTATTTTAATAATACTTCCTTTTAATTTATCGCTTCCTAGATCATCTGCAGTCAAAGATAATTTCTTTAACAATGCGTAAGTCGCTTTATAACTCTCAGGGTGAATACCTGTGTTATCAAGCGGCTCTTCTCCATCAGGTATACGCATAAAGCCGATACTTTGTTCAAACGTCTTCTTGCCGAGTCTTTTAATCTTCGCAATTTCTTTATGATGTTTTATTGGTCCATTCTCGATTCTATAGTTGATGATGTTTTCTGCTACGCTTTTAGATAAACCTGATACATACTGTAATAATGGTGCCGATGCTGTATTCACATTAACTCCGACTTTATTTACCGCAGTTTCTACTACGAATGTCAGTGCTTCATTTAACGATTTCTGATTGACATCATGCTGATATTGACCCACCCCAATTGACTTCGGATCAATCTTTACAAGTTCTGACAACGGATCTTGTACACGACGACCAATGGATACAGCACTTCGCTCTTCTACCTGGAAGTCCGGAAATTCAGCTCGTGCCAGATCACTTGCCGAATATACAGATGCACCTGCTTCGTTTACAATGATATACTTCGTCTCTAAATTATTTTCTTTTATAATCTCAGCGATAAATTGCTCTGACTCTCTGCTTGCCGTGCCGTTACCGATTGCAATCAGCTCAACATTATGCTTTTTTATTAAATTCAATACGATTTTCTTCGCTTTGTCTTTCTCACTAACCGGAGGGTGCGGATATACTACGCTCTTCTCAACAAATGTACCGAATGGATTAATGACCGCCAACTTACACCCCGTACGATATGCTGGATCTAACCCAAGAATCATCTTACCTTTTAATGGTGCCTGCAATAATAAATTCTCTAAATTTACCGAAAAGATTTCAATCGCTTGTGATTCAGCTTTCTCCGTTAACTCATTTCGAACTTCTCGATAAATAGAAGGTAGGATTAATCGCTTTAAACTTTCTTCAATTGCACGGGCTATGTATATACTTTCTCGCTCCATCATCTGTTTTCTTAAGTAGCGAACAATCGCCGTTTCATCAACCGAGATATCTACTTTAAGTACATCCTCTTTTTCACCGCGATTTATGGCAAGTATTCTATGCGGCACAATTTTATTGATACGTTCACTATATTCGTAATACATTTCGAATACGCCTTTTTCATCCTCTGCCTTTTTCTTCTTTGAAGTTGTAATTTCACCGTTTTTTTCAACATAACCTAAAATAAATGCACGGTATTTCGGTTCATCAGAAATCATCTCTGCAATAATATCAATCGCACCATTCATCGCTTCTTCAACAGTAGTGACTTCTTCTGTAATAAAATCTTTAGCTTTTTTATCAACCTCTTCATAATTAAGCATTAATTTCGCTAAAGGTTCTAATCCTTTACGCTTCGCTTCTGTGGCACGTGTCTTTTTCTTCTGTTTAAACGGGCGGTATAGATCTTCCACACGCTGCAGTTTCGTCTGTTCCATTATCTCTTTCTTTAATTCATCTGTAAGCATCCCTTGCTCTTCAATCGAACGCACAACATCTTCTTTTCGCTTCTGCAAGTTTTCCATATAGCGGTATTCTGTTTCAATGTCTTTTATTTCCACTTCATCTAGTCCACCTGTTACTTCTTTACGATATCTCGCAATAAACGGTACAGTATTTTTCTCTTCCAGTAACTTCAATACAGAAGTAATCTGCTCTTTCTTATAAGGTAGTTTTTCTAGAATTAAATTAATAACATGCTGTTCCATAATAGCCTCCTCGAAATAATATATTAATTTTAACATAAAAAATAAGCTGGAACAGTGCGTTCCAGCTTGTTATATATTAGCTGTTTTGTACCGCATCACGTAGTTTCTTAATCGCAGTACGTTGTAGACGTGAGACATGCATCTGACTTAAGCCTATCTTCTCACCCGTTTCTTTTTGGCTTAGGCCATCAAGAAATGTGCATTGAATGATTTCTCTTTCTCTATCTGACAGAATCGGTAATACTTTCTCAAGAATCATACGTTTCTCGGTCAAGTCATAACCTTCTTCAGTATTGCCCATTACATCAAGCAATGTAACTGTTGAGCCATCCTTATCCGCTTCAATCGAATGATCCACACTTAACGCATTATAACTCTGACCCATCTCCATCGCTTCAAGCACTTCTTCTTCGGTTGCTTCTATGCGCTGCGCGATTTCGATAATCTTAGGCGACCGACCAAGTTCATTCGTTAATTCATCTGTAGCACGTTTAATCTTCGGTCCAATCTCTTTAATGCGACGTGGCACATGGACACTCCATGTCTTATCTCGTAAATAGCGTTTAATCTCTCCGATTACTGTAGGTACTAAAAAAGCTTCAAACTTTCTTTCAAAGGTAACATCAAACCTATTTATTGCACCAAGCAATCCTACCATACCTACTTGAACAAGGTCTTCATGATGACTTTGTCCTTTGGAGTACCGATATGCTAACGACTCAACTAGTTTTTGATAGTGCAGCACGAGCTCTTGCTGTGCAAATTCATCCTGGGTATCTTGATATAACTTAATCCATGCATTGATCTCTTCTGGTGTTACATCATTATAATTCTCACTACCCATCAGGCTACACCTGCTCCTCCGTTATATACTTCGTCATACTAATTGTGACACCACTGTCTTTCTTTACGTTTACCTCGTCCATTAATGACTCGATTAAAAACAAGCCGAGGCCACCTTCGCGTATAAAGTCAATATTCTCATTTTCTTCATATGGTCCAAGTTCTGATTTCGTACGTTCATAATCAAAGCTTGTACCTGAATCAGATACAATAACCTCTACTTTATCATCAAAGATAACATAACCAACGAGCACATCTCCTTGAACATCATCTTTATAAGCATGTTTAACAGCATTTGTTACCGCTTCACTTACTGCAATCTTTGTATCTTCTATCTCGTCATAGTTTGCACCCGCACGGTTTAATATCCCTGATAATGTCAGACGGACAAGCCCTACGTATTCTGCAGTTGCAGGAAATCTCATTTCAACATAATCATATCTTTCCATAAAATTACCCCTCCACCGGTTGATTTACATGCATTAAATCTTTTAAACCAGTGATGTCAAATAATCTTTCTATACGTTTGTTCACACCTAATACATATAACTCTTTATTATTTTTATTAAGTTCTTTCAACGTTCCAACAAATAAACCTAGTCCTGTACTATCCATATAAGTTACTTCATCAATACGTAGATGAATATCATGTGTCCCTTGCTGTCTGATTGGAATTAAAACTTCTTGCAATTCTGGTACAGTCGCAACATCCAGTTCACCCGCTACATTAATTTCATAATAAGCGTCGTGCTCTGTTGTATCTATCTTTAAATTCATAGCTTTTCTCCCTACTTTATGAGATATTATTTTTTGTATATTCTCTGTTAGAAATACCCAAAACTAAAAATTATAAACCGTTATTTTATTCTTTTTATGATTAATATCGTTAAATCATCTTTTTTCTTAGGATCTCCAATCTTCAGAAGCTCCTCATATACAATTTGCACGATATCTTGTGGATGCAAGTCCTTATACTTACCAATTAGACTTAATAATTCACTCGTATTAATAAACCCTCCATCTAACTTACGTATTTCAGAAACACCATCCGTGAATACAATGACCATATCTCCAATTTCGATATCGATTTCTTCTTGGTCATAGCGTGTAGAAGGATGTATGCCAAGTACAAGACCTCGTGCAGACAACTCTTCAAAACTATCAGTCTTACTTCGATATATATGACCCGGCTCATGACCTGCAGATGCATAATAAAATTTATTATTCACTTCTTCGTACAATCCATAAAACATCGTCACAAACATGTTCTGGTTTATATTCTTCTCGACTACGCGATTCAGTCGCTTTAAGCCATCACTTGGCAACTGGGAATGACCATACGAATCCATTCCAAATTTAATCATACTCATGGCAAGTGCAGCAGGAATCCCTTTACCGATAACATCAGCTACTGCGAAACTCATCGTCCCATCTTTATGGTCGATTAAATTAAAATAGTCCCCGTTAACTCGGTGAGCCGGGACACTGATTGCACCAATTTCAATCTTATTCAGATGCGGTATCTGGGTCTTCAACATTGTTGATTGAAGACTTGCCGCTACATCCATCTCTTTGTCGTGTGCTTCCATCACTTTAACGAGCGCCTTATAATCTCGATACGTAAATCCGAACCCTATAATCATTTCTGTAAGAACATCCATACCATATTGTTGTTCGATTGCACTATATGATTTCTCATTAATTAAATCTTTATGAAGCATCACAATTTCTTCTGGAGAGATATCGAGTTCGATTGCCTCAAAGCTCAATGCTTGTAATGGTTCTAGATCTTTTTCATCACGTGTCGTAATATATGTCTCCAATATATCAATATATCTTGAAACTATCTTTTCAATTTGACGCATCCCATTCCCTCCCTTTCACAAAAAAAGACTTTAGGTATTTCCTAAAGTCTATTCACTATCGATTGATAAACCCAAACTAATTATAAGTGCAGTATCCACTTCTTTCATCTTCGCCTTATCAAGCACAGTTAAATGATCAATCAACCTATTCTTATCAATGGTTCTAATTTGTTCCAGCAGTATTACCGAATCCTTTTCTAAGCGATGCGTTGTCTTGCCAATTTCAACATGGGTGGGGATTTTCGCCTTATTAATCTTTGCAGTAATTGCTGCTACAATCACTGTAGGACTATGTTTATTCCCAATATTATTCTGAATAATAACGACGGGGCGTTTACCGCCTTGTTCAGATCCCTTCACTGGTGACAGATCAGCTAAATAAACATCTCCGCGTTTCATCTATTCACCATCAAAGGTATATGTCTGATAGTTATCAGTAACTTCACATTCTAATACATAATGTTCTGATGCTATCGATAAATTTATCTCTGCCATTGATTGATAACCTTCTATCAGCATTTGTTCTAGCTTCTGGCTCATATCTTTACCTCCATCGTCCGATTACTTACATTTTATCAAAAAGCGATTAAATGACAACAGTTATTTCATAAGTTCATTATATACTTCTACATCATCTGCGATATAGTATCGTTTCGGCAGCCTGCGACTTAAAGATGTAAGCACTTCATAAGTAATTGTCCCGAGTTGTTGTGCAACACGCTCTAATGACTGATTGCTATCAGCGTTATCATCAATTATGATACATTGTGCACCTAATGGTGTATCGTCTGGTACGCGTGCCATCATCTGATCCATACATACGCGACCGATAATCGGAACTTCAGTACCTTCTAAATTTATATTATAACCTTGCATCGCACGAGGCAGACCATCAGCATACCCAATCGGGAACGTTGCAACAACTTGGTTGCTTTGCGCAGTGTAAGTAGCGCCATAGCTTACCGTATCACCCGACTTGATATGTTTAATGAAACAAGCAGTAGAGACCAGCTGCACTGCTGGTTGTAGCTTCACGTTACTGACAGCTCTAATAAATTCGGACGGATAATAACCATAAAGACTAATACCTAATCTTACAGCATTACATTCTGAACAGTCATAGCGCAATGTTGCTGCGCTGTTCTGACAATGGATATATTGTGGCTTATTGTCATTAATAATGCCGAGGAACTTATCATACGCACATTCCGTAAGCGTATTATCCTCATCTGCAGAACTAAAATGTGTAAACACACCTTCGAAGATAAATTGCTCAACTGCAGCCACTTTATCGACAGCCGCATCATATGCCTGCTTTGTCTGCACACCAATTCTCCCCATTCCACTGTCCACTTTTATATGCAGCCAGACCGGCTTATCTTCCGCCTCTATATAACGACTTGCATCTTCAACCCACTTTGCATCTGGTGCAGTAAGAGCTAATCGATGTCTGGAAGCCTGCCTGATATGTTTGGGGTCTACTACGCCAAGCACTAAAATCTTTGCTTTAATACCATGCATTCGGAGTTCTATCGCTTCATCAAGTGTAGCAACTGCAAAAAACTCAGTTCCTGATGCCATCAAATACTTTGCAATATTAACTGAACCTAATCCATAACCATTCGCTTTAATTACCGCAATTACTGTCTTATTTGGATGCAGCTTTTCTATATCCTTAAAATTACTGCGGATTGCGTCTAGATTGACGTTTACAAATGTCGGACGATAATACCTATCACTCATATGCTCACCTCTATTTATAATACATCTATAGTATCACATTTCCATTTGTCACAATAACATAGGCTGTGGCAATTGTATCTGTATGTGCAATACTGACATGCGCATTCGTATTACCTTTTATATATGGTTTTCCTGCCGCATCATTTAAGCAACATATATCATGAAAAGAAAGTTTGCCAATTCCTGTTCCAAGTGCTTTAGCATACGCTTCTTTCACACAGAAACGGCCAGCTAGATACTCAGCTTTTCTTTTTTCAGATTGGAACGTATCAAATCGTTCGCGTTCATCAGGATGTAATATACGCGTTAAAAACTTGTCATTATCAATATATTGACTCATCCTGCTGATTTCTAATATATCTGTCCCTATCCCCTTTATCATCGTTCTCCACTTCTCTCATTTTTTGATTGATCAATGTTTTAAGTATAGATGCTTCATCTTCATGAATAAGCTGTATCGAAAGACCGTTCTCAGCTGTATGCACAGTCAATGATTTTAAATGATATCTTTTCATTACTGGTCCTTGCTCAGTTTCAACATTTTGAATCTTAACATATGGTACGATCAATTCCTCCTTATTCCAAATCCCTGTTAATAACATAATCTCATCATCCCCAATGTCATAGTGATTTGCACGATAAACTAAGATTGGCTTTGACACTATATACCACACGATGTCGAGTAACAGCAGCGCTGCCAATACGATAAATACAATGTTTGAAATTGGCAGCGCAAAGTACCACGTAACGCAATAAAATATTGCAATTATAAACGCAAATATCATTACTTGAATGAATGCACCTATGCGCATAACCTTTATACTACTTTTATGCATCTGCTTCATATTCACTACGCTCCTTCGCCATAAACCATTCATATATATGTGCCGCATCATCTCGTTCTATAAAGTCAAGAGCAGTCGTACTCCCTAGCATCCCTGCAGCCACATCAACTTCAATATTACGTAAATCTGCTTTATTCATAAACGGTGTACTCTTGACACTTAAACTTATTATATTACGCTCTTTGATATATGTTGTTGTCATTGATAATAAACCACCGTTACTGATCGAAAGTTCGTCATCTATAATCGCATAACCTGAATTTTTGTACTTAATGATCGCAGTAATAAATGTTAATACAAGAAGTACTGCACCAATAATCCAGGCATAATCAAACCAATAATACTGAATCACACTCATAATGATAATAATAAACAACCAGGAAACTTGAAAGTACCTGCGTATACTACGCTTTGGAATCACATGATTCACAGCATTAAAGTTATAAGGCAGGAGTCGGAAGACAATCTCATACCCTTTATCATATGAAATAAATGGCAATAACTCTATTTCGTCATTACCGATTTCTTCTTCACTCTTCATCTCACTTGTAGTAACCACAGTAAACTTTGTCTTATTAAACAACTTTCTGAAATAACTTTGTGTTTCTTTGACACTTTGAATATTTTTCAAAACGATATACTTATCGATACGTTCAAACAATCCATAGTTTACGTTGATCACTTCACCATCGTAACGCACAGTGTATCGGTGATACTTTATAGCTGTAACGAAGATGCCGATAATATAACTTATCACTAGCAATACTATAGAAAGACCTATAACATACCCATAACTTTCACCAATTAACATTTTAACAGGATTTAAGAAACCATCCAGCGGAATAATTTCATCGATTTGTGAATACAGACCGAGTATAATTGCAATGACCGTAAACATGCCGCTACTCGTCACACTCATAAAGAGCAAGTCTTTAAACGCCAATCGATATATCACTTCAAATCGATTATCCCCGTTCAATTGATGGTCAACTGCAGCTGACTCTGACATAAAAGACTCATCATCCTCTACCGCATCACTTCTCAATTGACGTTTACGCTCGGTTAAGAAATTACTCAGACGCACAGCCTCACTTTTAGAAATACTGTTTAGTTCAATACCGTCACCTGCTGTACGCACCTGCATAATAACTCCGCCAAGAATTTGATTAGCAAGACCAGCATTCGTATCAATCGTCTGTATCTTTCCAATATAGATCTCTTTAATCTTCTTACTTATGATTCCTGTTTCCAGCAATAATTTATCATCTTCGATCCAGTATTTCGTTATACGTGCTTCAATAATACGGAGTATGATATTAATCAATGTAATAATCAGCATAAATACAGCAAACATATTATTCTGAATCGCATCTAGCGTAAATCCATCACGAACAATCCAGAATAAACCAATCCCAATTAGAAATAAATTCTCCTTTATCGCCTTTAATGCGTTTGATAAGTACGTCGAATAATGGAGGGTATGTTTACTGTTCATAATGAATCTCCTTTATTCTCTCTATAATTTGTGATGCAATTAGCTCTGCATCATCAGCATACATCAACGGCATCACATTGCTATCTCCGCGAGTATATACTGTAACTTGTGCTAATCGATATTTCTGCATTAACCAGCCACGTTTAATACAAACAGACTGCATAATATCGACAGGTAATACCATACGTTCCGTAAAATATGCCCCACTGGATAGTTCAAGCGTTACTCGATTCAATTGATACTTCGTATATTTTTGGCGAAGTCTGACACCAATAATAAGCTTGTACAACGGATAGAGCAATAATATAAAAATTAAAAAATCATATTTAATCGTCAAGTATTTATGCATCACAAAATATATTACCCCGGAAATGACAGTGAATAATATAAATAGCATTATCGCTTTTACATACATATATTTAACAGCAGCTTGTGGTTGAAAATTATTTAAATCAATCTCGTACATGAGCAACCTCCATTCTTCAAAATTATACCAAAGATATAGAAAGACCTACAAACAAAAAAAGCCAGGACATCTGTCCTGGCTTGACTTGTGGCTTAACGCTCCCAAGACAGCTTTATTTTTTGTGATCTGCGAAGGTTCTGCCTTTAAATGTTTTTTTCGCTTTAGGTGCTTTACTTCCACGATCGAACGCTTTACGACGGTTATCTTTACCATCTTTACGATTACGGTTACCGCCACCTGAGCGGTTACCTGAACGGCCACCACGGAATGATTTACCGCCACCTTTACGTCCAAGTGGTTTTTCGAATGTTAATTGAACATCAACATCGTTATTTGATTGAATTAACTCTTGTAACAATGATGCTACTAATTTCACATCACCGTACTCTTCGATTAATTCTTTCGCGATTGATTCGATACGTGCTTCAGTATTTGCTTCAACCCAAGCTTTTACTTTAGATTTAACATCTTGTTCACGTGCTTTCATAACCTCACCTGGTGTTGGTGGACGTAATGCCTGCATTTGACGATTTTTCGCTTTTTCAATTTGACGGATATAATCCATTTCAACTGGATTAACGAATGAAATCGCCATACCATGCTTACCTGCACGTCCTGTACGTCCGATACGGTGTGTATAACTTTCAACATCCTGAGGAATATCAAAGTTGTAAACATGCGTTACACCTGAAATATCTAATCCACGTGCTGCTACGTCAGTTGCAACAAGAATATCAATTTGGTCATTTTTAAATTTCTTTAATACTTCAAGACGTTTCGCCTGAGTAATATCACCGTGTAGTCCTTCAGCACGGTAACCTTTAGAAATTAATGCACTTGTCAATTCGTCTACACGACGTTTTGTACGTCCGAATACGATTGCAAGTTCTGGTTGGTGTACATCTAAGAAGTTTGTAAATGTATCAAATTTCTCTAATTCTTTAACGATTGTGTAGAACTCTTCAATTGAAGGATCTGAATCGTTGTTTGTCATCGTTTTTACGATAACTGGGTTTTTCATGAACTTTTGAACAAGTTCTTGAATTGCTTTAGGCATTGTTGCTGAGAAAAGCATCGTCTGACGATTTTCTTTCGGTAATTTATCCATGATAAAACGCATATCATCGATGAATCCCATGTTCATCATTTCGTCAGCTTCGTCTAAGATTAAAGTATTGATATCTTCAGTCTTTAAAGTGCGACGATTTAAATGGTCGATGACACGACCCGGTGTCCCTACAACGATTTGAGGTTTCTTCTTAAGTTCTCTAATCTGACGGTCAATCGGCATACCACCGAATACAGTTGTAACTTGGATTCCTTGTCCACGACTGAAAGCTTTCAACTGCTCTGCAACCTGTACAGCTAACTCACGTGTTGG
This sequence comes from Macrococcus psychrotolerans, assembly GCF_038095555.1. Lineage (NCBI taxonomy): Bacteria > Bacillati > Bacillota > Bacilli > Caryophanales > Staphylococcaceae > Macrococcus > Macrococcus psychrotolerans. The sequence continues at coordinate 1,792,920 of NZ_CP124591.1, forward strand.
AGCCAGGATTAAACTTTGGATCCCTTCACGGTCTTTAACCTTTTCAATTAAAGGTATACCGAATGCACCAGTTTTACCAGTACCAGTTTGCGCTTGGCCTAGTACGTCACGGCCAGCCATCGTATGTGGGATACTATCCGTTTGAATCGGTGTAGGTTCTGTAAATCCCAACTTCTCCAGCGCATTTATGGTAGGTTCGCTGATACCTAGGTCTCTAAATTTTTGCAATATGATTTCTCCTTTTGTCTTCCTTAAATTACTGCGTATGTTACGCAATGTTCTAATATCGGGTAATTTTTCACTACCCTACTTATTCAACTTCTCTATATTAGCATCATATGAAAATTATTACAAATATTTTAATCGTACTCTGTCACATATTATTCACAATAAAATGGCTGTAATTCATTACAACCACTCACTTTATTAACTCATTCATTTGTTTATAAATTTATTTTTTCGTTATAATAATTCGTTAATTATTGTTTCAAGTTTCATCCCTCTGCTCGCTTTAAATAATACAGTCGTATGCGCATTGAGCATACCTTTTAGATGATTTGTAAGTGCCTCTTTCGTATCGAAGTGCTGAACTGTCGTAAAGGTCTCTGCCACTTTTGAAATATGGCGTGCAGCATTACCTGTCGTAAACACATAGTCGATTTGTTTACCTTGTAAATATGCACCAACTTGTTCATGATACATGACTTCATCTTCTCCAAGCTCGAGTACATCACCGAACACGATGATCTTCACTTCACTATCCATCTGTGATACCGTATCAATTGCGGCTTTCATACTCGTTGGGCTCGCATTGTATGCATCGTTGATAAGCAACGCACCGTCTCTGCCCTCAAGTTGTTCCATGCGCATTCCTGTAAGCTCCAGCTGCTGTAAACTATGATTGATTTGTTCTGAGGACAACCCTAGATAACTGCCGATTGCAATGGCTATTGTTGCATTACGCGCATTATGGCTTCCTAAAGTCGGAACAATGTATGTATCATCATTTACTTTAAATTGTACATGCTTATCTTGCATTATCATTTCATGGATATAATATTCATTGTCTTCATTAAATCCTATGCGGTGTGCATCTTTATTATCTTTTACTAATGGTTTTAAGAGCACTTCATCACCATCATAGAATAATGGCCCTTTCAATCCATCCGTTATTTCATACTTTGCCTTGGCAATGCCCTCTCTTGAACCAAGATCCCTCATATGACTTTCGCCGATATTAGTTATTGCGGCAATATGTGGCTCTGCAATATGAGATAGCAATGAAATTTCTCCGAATCCAGACATTCCCATTTCCAAAATAGAAATCTCTGTATCTTCATCGAGCTGGCATAACGTTAATGGTAATCCAATCTCATTATTATAATTGCCTTGTGTCTTCTTAACTTTGAAGTGAGGTGTCAAGACCGCTTCAATCATATCCTTAGTCGTCGTCTTACCATTACTACCTGTTACTGCAATAACTTTAGGATCAACTTCCTTTAAGTAAGCTTTCGATAATTGCTGAAGTGCAGTCAGTGTATCTTCCACCACAATTACCGGAAGGTCTCTTGGTATTTCTCCTGCATCACGCTGCCATAATGCGGCATGAGCCCCTTTGTCGATAGCGTCTGCTACATATTTATGTCCATCCACATGTTCTCCTTTAAAAGGAATAAACAGTACACCTTGATCAATATTTCTAGAGTCGATTGACACTCCAGAGATCATTACTTCTTGATACATCGCATCTAACGTACCTGTAGTATGCGTTTTTATCCAATTTAACGATCGATTTATCATAATTATCAGTCCATTTTATATTTAATATTTTTCTTGTCGTTATATCTTTCTTTCGCAAGATTGATTAAGTCGGTGATTAATTCACCATAGCTCTTACCCATATTCTCCCAAAGCAGTGGATACATGCTGAACTTCGTGAATCCTGGCATCGCATTCGTTTCATTAATATAAATCTTGTCATCCTCAGTAAGGAAGAAATCTGCACGTACGAGCCCCGAGCAGTCCGTTGCTTTGAATGCTTCAACCGCCATATTTCTTAGTGCTGATTGAATCTCTTCTGAAATATCAGCCGGAATTTGAAGCTTTACTTTGCCGTCTTTATATTTCGACTTATAATCATAGAAGTCTACATCTTTGACAACTTCTCCAGGTAATGTTGTCTCTGGTGTATCATTCCCTAGGACCGCAACTTCTACTTCACGCGCGTTAACGCCTTGTTCAATTACTAGCTTTCTATCAAATTGCAACGCTTCTTCGATACCTTGAATCAATGTTTTACTATCTGTACATTTAGATATACCGACAGAAGAACCTAGATTTGCAGGTTTCACGAATACAGGATAAGTTAACTTTCCTTCTACTAGTGAAATAATATTATCCTTATGTGCCTCGTACTCACTCTTTAAGAAACTCACATAAGGTAACTGTGGTAACCCTCGTGTTGCGAACAGTTGTTTCATGACAAGTTTATCCATAGAACTTGAAGCGGCAAGAACGCCATTACCAACATAAGGGATGTCCAGCACTTCAAATAATCCTTGAATTGTCCCATCTTCACCGTTTGGTCCGTGCAATAAAGGAAAGACTGCGTCATATGCTTTTCCTGTTGATGAAATATTCAACATTTCTGAAATTGACAAACGCTCTACATGAGATAACCTTAAACGCTCACTATCCTCTATTGTCTCAGAGATTTCAGGTCCTTTTAACCATTCACCATCATTTGTGATATATATTGTATCTATTGAGTATTTGTCCTTATCCATCGCATTGATCACAGATTGTGCAGTTAATAATGACACATCATGCTCCGCACTTTTCCCTCCATAGATGATGCAAATATGTTCTTTTGCCATATGTATTCCTCCAAACTGTTAATAACATAATATTATCATGATATAATGATACATGCACATTATTTCATGTGACACAAAATTACCTTAAACTCGGGTAACTTATCTATATATACTTTCAGATGATTTATGTATAATAAAATTTATAATTATTTATGGTAAGGAGTAATCGCATGCCAACAAATAAGACTCGCAATAAACCAAAACGTTCGTGGATTGAAAGAATTGATTGGTGGCTTATTATATTAATATTGGGTTTCTTTACAGTCAGCCTGGTAATTATCTCTTCTGCTATGACAGGTCAGCAGTATGGGACAAACTTTGCACTTAGACAAGTCTTTTATTATTCATTAGGATTTGCCCTCGCACTCTCAATCATGTTTATACATCCAAAAACAATAAAGAAGTGGACTTTCTTTATTTATTTACTAGGAAATATCGCTTTATTAGGCCTGCTGATTCTACCAGAATCTTCATTTACCCCTGTGATCAATGGTGCAAAAAGCTGGTATGTATTTTTTGATAAGCTTAGCTTACAGCCTTCTGAATTTATGAAGATCATACTCATGCTGACATTAAGCAAAGTAGTATATGATCATAATCGATTTACATATTACAAGTCATTTCAGACGGACCTCATATTACTTCTTAAAATAGGATTAACCGCAATGATTCCAATGATACTTATATTATTACAGAACGACCTTGGAACAATGCTTGTGTTGCTCGCTATCATACTTGGTATCATCATCGTTTCTGGTGTGACTTGGAAAATACTCGCACCTTTTCTTATTACGGTTTCATTGCTCGGTGTCTCTATTATTATGATGATTATCTATAAACCATCACTTATCGAGAAAATTCTTGGTATACAGACGTATCAGCTCGGCCGAATCAACTCATGGTTAAATCCTGCTCAGTATAGTGACGGGGAAGGATTTCACCTAATGGAATCCTTGAAAGCGATAGGTTCTGGTGGATTGTTTGGTAAAGGTTATAAAGGCGGAGAAGTGTATATCCCCGAAAATCATACGGACTTCATTTTCTCAATTATCGGAGAAGAGTTTGGGTTTATCGGTTCCATTATAGTTTTAATATTGTTTTTAGCACTGTTTACACATCTCGTACGCTTAGCTCAAATTACAGTCTCACCATTTTCATCAATATTCCTTGTTGGATTTATCAGTATGATTGCCTTTCACGTATTCCAGAACGTCGGCATGACGATACAAGTTGTACCGATAACAGGAATCCCATTACCATTTATCAGTTATGGGGGAAGTTCTTTATGGGCACTCATGTGTGGCATTGGCGTTACATTAGCTATTTATTACCACTCTAACCCCGAACAACTGAAGAAGTTAAAATCAAAATAAAAACAAGCGTTCAGAATTGAACGCTTGTTTTTATTCTATTATGTACTATTTCAACTTTGCAGGTGCAACATTTGGTAATGTACGCATTACCTCAAAACGGGACTTAGTCTTTGAGATATTTACACCTAGTGAAGAAAGCAGAGTGACAACACTTTTAATCTTTTCTTGCGATTGTTTCATAAAAATCACTCCAATCCATTTGTTAATACTAGTGTAACCGAAATCATTATCGCTGACCATAGGCCTATAGTCTTATTTATGTTAATTTATCGATAACTTTATGAATTATTTGTTAAATATTACAATGGCACTCTACGTACCATGCTTCTGTCTATTCATGTATAATAGATTTAATTAGGAGGGGTTATATTGGAGCAGTTATCACAAATTGATTACTCACAAATTTTCTCAATTTTATTTTTTGTAGGATTCATCTTTAACATCTTTTTAGCTTTCGTCATCATCTTTTTTGAACGAAGACAAGCCGGCTCTACGTGGGCATGGCTACTCGTACTATTTTTCTTACCTATCATCGGATTCATCCTTTATCTATTGTTCGGTCGTCAAATCAACCATCAGACCATATTCACTTTAAATGATGAAGACCGGTTAGATCTAGAACGTATTGTCAGTGCTCAGCGTACAGCTATAGACAATGGTAATATAGAAGTGCGTTCTGGAGAAATTATTAAACATAGTCATATCATCAGAATGTTGCTGCACAACTATGCCTCTTTTCTAACCACTGATAATAAGGTGGAAATCTTAACAGATGGCAGAAAGAAATTTGATGCTTTATTAAATGATATTCATAACGCAACAGATCATATTCATATTCAGTACTATATCTTCAAAAAGGATGGTATCGGTCTAGAAATCCTCAATGCACTGATGAAGAAGCTTGAAGAAGGTGTAGAAGTGAAGATGCTCTATGATGATATCGGTTCAAGAACTTTGTCTCTCTCCAGATTCAAGCAGTTCAAAAAACTGGGTGGGCAAGTAGAATCCTTCTTTCCTTCTAAATTACCGCTTATTAACTTTAGAATGAATAATCGAAATCACCGTAAGATTGTCGTAATCGACGGTAAAATAGGCTATATCGGCGGGTTTAATGTCGGTGATGAATACCTGGGTCTGGATAAGAAATTTGGTTACTGGCGTGATACGCATCTCAGAGTAGAAGGCGATGCAGTAAATGCCTTACAGCTCCGTTTTATGATGGACTGGAATTCACAGATTACCCGTGACTTCATGTCTTATGACAAGAAGTACTTTCCAGATGTAACAAGCAAAGGTGATATCGGCATTCAGATTGTATCAAGCGGACCGGATTCCTCTGCTCAACATATAAAAAACGGATATCTTAAAATGATTACATCCGCAAAAAAATCCATATATATTCAGTCTCCCTACTTCATCCCTGATACGTCATTACTCGATGCATTAAAAATTGCTGCAATGACTGGTGTAGAAGTTAATATCATGATTCCAAATAAACCTGACCATCCGTTTGTATATTGGGCTACATATTCAAACGTCGGTGAACTTCTCAATGTCGGTTGTAATATCTTCATTTATGAGAATGGCTTTATTCACACAAAGATGCTCCTCATCGATGACGAAGTTGCAAGCGTCGGAACTGCCAACATGGACTTTAGAAGCTTTGAATTAAATTTTGAAGTGAATGCCTTTATATACGATGATATCGTAGCCAAAGAATTGCGAAAATCATTCGAAGACGATGTACACGTCTCTTCGCAACTCACCAAAGAAATTTATGATCAGCGTGTCCTCCTTATTCGTGTGAAAGAAGCAATTGCGCGACTGCTTTCTCCAATATTATAGGGGGGCAGTTCAAGTCCCACATCTATTATATAAATCCAAACTTGCATAACATAAAATCTAGAGTAATCTTTGCAAAGAATAAGCTATGTACAACAAGAACGATTGAAACAGTATGTGTCTGTTGTCTCGTAAGTTCAAAATGACATCTAATTCCCATCTGCTGCACCCGCTTACAAAAAAGAAAGGATTTTTCACAATATGAAAAGCAATATAATTGAAATTACCGAAGAATTTGTGAAAGGTATACACAAACATGATTCATCAGGCCATGACTTCGCGCATATCAATCGTGTAAGAAAGCTTGCACTGTATATTGGAAAGCGAGAAGGCGCAGATCTATTTATCGTAGAAATGGCTGCACTTTTGCATGATACCGTTGACGAGAAACTGTTCAATGAACAATCTTCCTGGGAAAGACTTGATCACTTTTATGCAACAATTGGATTGAGTGATGCACACATAGCACAAATCAATCATATTTTGTGCTATGTGAGTTTTAAAGGTGGCGCCAATGAAGGTAAACTGAAGTCACTTGAAGGATTTGTCGTGCAGGATGCTGACCGTATTGATGCACTCGGTGCAATCGGTATCGCACGCACATTTATGTTTGCAGGTAAATTTGGAGAAGCAATGTATGATCCAGAGACTAAGCCACGTGAAGATTTAAGCAATTATAGAACACCTGGTACTGCCATCAATCATTTTTATGAAAAACTTTTTAAACTCATCCATCTTATGAATACTGAAACTGGAAGGCAGATTGCACAGTCACGTAATGATTACATGCAGCAGTTTATCGATATATTTTTACAGGAATGGTACGGAGAGAAATTATAAAGAAATACCGGACAATACTGATAATCAGTACGGTCCGGTATTTTTATTTAAGTTATATTACATTATCTTCTTTTCTTCTTTTTTGAAGATACAACTTGTGTATTCTTTGGTTGTTTCGTACGCTCATTCTCTTCGTGCGCTTCGATTAATGGTGCAATTTCTTCGTGCACTTTCTTCTTGTAGAACTTGTTTCCTAACCAAGTCTGTAACACTAAGAATGCTCCACCTACAGCCCAATATAATGGTAATGCTGCAGGAGAAATGGCTGACATCCAGACAATCATAATTGGCGAGATAAACATCATCATACGCATCTGTGCTTTTTGTTCTTCTGGTATGTTCTGCATAGAAACGTAAGCTTGTAATGCGTATACAATACCTGCGATAACTGTCATCGCGATATCCGTCTTCGTTAACTCAAACCATAAGAAATTCGGATACTGTGTGATGCCACCTTCAGTTGGATACTTCAATACATAGAATAATCCAGTGACGATTGGCAATTGAATTAATAATGGTAAACATCCCATGTTTAATGGGTTAATACCATTTTCTTTGTATAATGCCATCATTTCCTGGTTTGCTTCCATCTTCTCTTCTTGCGTGCGCGCACGCTTTACTCGTTCTTGAATCTCTGTCATCTGCGGCTTGATTAAAGCCATTTTCTCACGCATAACGCTTTGGTTCTTATATGTTTTCATCATAAATGGGAAGAGCGCTAAACGTACGATTAATGTAATCGCAATAATCGCAAGTCCGTAGTTATGTCCCATATGCGCCCCTAACCAGTGAATTAACTGGTCTAAAGGATGCACAAATGTATCATAGAAAAATCCATTACGGTTTGATTCTTTTGAATAGTCACAGCCAGATAAAATTATCGCTGCAGTAAATACTAGGAGCCATATCGACTTCTTTTTCATTTTTTCACCTCATAATATTATTCACATAGAGGTTATTTTATCATAAATCTAGGTATACATAAACAAAAACCATGATATTTTACTTTTTACTTATAATACTGTAAGTAATCTGTAACAACTTGCTTAATATCACTGCTTCTTGTAATAGATGAAATGGTAGAGATACCATCTGCTCCTGAAGCGATAATCATTTCACAGTTGCTACTTGTTATTCCACCAATTGCTACAATTGGAATGTCTTCATCATGGAGACGCATCTTACGTATCAGTTCAATACCACCGGGCTTTTTCGCATCACTCTTACTACTTGTTTCATATACAGGACCGACACCTATATAGTCCACATGTGTTAAATCTGACTGATCATACTCTTCAAAATTACCGACAGACAATCCTATGATTTTTCCGTGGAAGTCATCGATGATATTTTCTATCTTTTCATCACCCTGTCCAAGATGAATACCGTCTGCATCAATTGCTTTAGCAAGTGCAACATCGTCATTGACGATAAATGGAACTTTATAGTCTTTACATAGCTTAAATAAACGTTCAGCAAGTAGTTGTTTCTCTTGCCCCATCTTTGCTTTCGGACCTTTCTCTCTAAACTGAAACATTGTAATTCCTGCTTCAAGCGCTTCCTTTAGCACACGTTCTAAGTCACCGTCAGGAACGTCAGAAGTCCCTGCAATGAAATATACATGAAGCATCTCTCTTTTAAACATAAGCTACACTTCTTTCACACGTGATTCCTTTGCTATATCATCTTGTTGAATTAAATAGAGCTGATCTATTAAATTCACAGCAAAATGTCCTGGCAAGGTCCCATTAGCACTGTGCTCAGCACGTTCTGCCGCAATCGTATAAGTCGCAATTGCTTCTGTTAATAATGCTAATGAAGGTTTAGTTTCATTATATATGAAACTTGCAACAACTGCTCCTAATAAACATCCTCCTCCTGTGACTTTCGTCAGGAGCGGTGTCCCATTTTCCACTAAAGCGATTTGTCCATCCTGACAGATTGCATCAACCGCACCGGTTACGATAATCGCAGTATTGAACTTATCATATGCTCTTCGCGCAACGCTTTCAGTCGATAGCGATTGATCTGCATCTGTCCCTTTCATTGCGGCATCTTCTGTTAATGCTGCAAGCTCTGACGCATTCCCACGAATGACACTAATATGATGCTCGTTCAGCAATTTTAAGCAGAAGTCTTTACGAAACTTAGATGCACCACAAGCGACAGGATCAAGTACGATAGGTACATGATGTTTATTTGCAAATGCAGCCGCTTGTAACATGTTTTCCTTATCCCCTTCTTCAATTGACCCTATATTGATCAGTAACGCACCAGCATACGCTAAAAACTCATCCATTTCTTGACGTTCTGTCGCCATCGCAGGGCTTGCACCAAGTGCGAGCAGACCGTTCGCTGTAAAGTTTTTGACGACATCATTCGTAATACAGATGATCAACGGGTTGTCTTTACGAAGTTGAGTGAGTTTTGTCATTATTCAACCTCCTGAAACTTAAAGTGATTTACTGGGCCCTGGCCATGACCAATTCCAGGAGTGTACTTAATGGCCATATCCATATAGCGCTTCGCTAATCGCACAGCATCTTCTATACTCTTCCCTTTGGCAAGTTCTGCTGTGATGACAGCTGAATAAGTACAGCCCGTGCCATGTGTGTGCTTCGTATTATAACGTTCTCCAGGCAAAGTAATTAATCCCGTCTTTGTGAAGAGATAGTCTGTCGCATCTCCCTTTAAGTGTCCACCTTTGATAAGTACGCTTCGAGAACCAATTTCATCGATAAATATTTTTCCTGCACGTGAGATATCTTCTTCTGATTCCACCTTCATTTCAACAATTTTCTCTAGTTCAGGTATATTTGGTGTCACCACTGTCGCAATATCCAGTAATTTTGTACGCACAGCATTTTGACCATTTTCATCAAGCAACAAATCTCCACTTTTAGCCACCATCACAGGATCGATGACATACGGGATGTTATAACGTTCTATATACGGCCTCACCACGTCCATCACTGCACTTGTTGCTAACATCCCTGTCTTTACTGCATCCGGAACAATGTCTGAATATACACTTTCAAGTTGTTTCTGTATAATGTCCACAGGCTGGTTAAAGACATCCTGCACGCCTAATGTATTCTGTGCAACAAGACTTGTTACTACACTCATCCCGTATACGCCGCGTGACTGAAAGACTTTCAAGTCTACTGTCGTCCCAGCACCTCCTGTAGGATCGGTTCCGGCAATCGATAATGCTGTTTTCATCAATAGCCCTCCCATGTTTCAATGTTATAGGACATATTAAAGAAGCGCTTCTCATGAATACAGCTTTCAACAAAGTTCTTTCTTAATATATTTAGTTCTTCATCAGAAGCTGTTTCACTGAACTCATCTACCCAGCGATCTAAATGACCGATAAGCTCATCCATATTTGTACAATAAAAGTCGACCCAAGGTTTTAGCGGATTACCTTCCAGGTCATTACGTTCAGCAATCTTTAGTGCCAGCTGCTGATAGACATATGGACAAGGTGCCATCGCACATATCGTAAAGCTCGCATCACTATAGCGGTAGGCATTGTAATACATATGCTTAATATAATGATCACTTGATGGATACCATTCTCCTTCTTCAATCACTGTCTTATAATCAACACCTGCATAGTCTGCTAATGTATAGTGCGCATCCACTTCACCATTCATAACAAAATCGATTTGGCCGAGTAAGAACTGAATTCCTTCTCTATCATTAAGTTTCGGAATAAGTAGGCTATATATCTTTGCAAACTCGTTTAAATATAAACTATCTGCCTTTAAGTAATGTTTTACTGCTTCTTTCTTTAGATCCCCATGAATAATACCTTGAATAAAAGGATCATTATAAATCGATTCAATAATCGGTTCTACTTCTTTTTTCAACTGTCTCGTAAACACGTTATCCCTCCTAAAAATAAAAACCTATCTCCTGATAGGAAATAGGTTAAATACACATAACGGGTACTTAGCACGACTTTCCTACGCCGGCATTATCCGGATCAGGTAAAGGGTTCGGCAAAAGCCGTCTCAGCGCAAGGCACCCCTAGTGTGTATATTAATATTAGTGTAACGAAGTTAATGGATTAATGCAAAAAAAGAACTTTAAAGTGAATACACCTTAGAGTTCTAATATCGTTACTATAAACGTGCCCCACATACTGGCCATGGCTGCGCACCGCGCATATTGTATAAAATTTGAGCACGTTTCGTTTGCTCTGCTGCAGAAGCTTGGTGTGGATAACCACTTCCACCGACACCACGCCATGTCTGTAAATTGAACTGATACATTCCATAGTAGCCATTTCCTGTATTAATTGATGGATTGCCACCAGATTCACATCTTGCTAATGCTGCCCAGTTTAATCCGTTGTTCACACGAACAGCCGGTGCTTGTGTCCTTGTCGTAGTCACACGCTTTGTCGTCGATGCCTTATAAACAGTCTGTCTTACTGGTGCTTGGTATGCTGACTTAGCAACAGCACGTTTAACTGGTGCTTGATATGCTGTTCTTGTAACGGGTGCAGCTGCTACAGCCGGTCCATTAACCTTCAATGTACGTCCAGCAATAATTAAATCTGAATGCAAACCATTCCATGCTTTAAGCTGCGCAACAGATACACCGTAACGTGATGCAACCTTGCCCAAAGTATCTCCAGGAACGATGCGGTAATATGAACCTGTAGTTACAGGTGCTGTGTATGCAGATTTATATGTTGATTTATAAGTATTTCGTTTTGTTGTATTCTCATTAATATTTAATACTTGATTCACATGAATTAAGTTAGATCTCAATCCATTCTCATGCTTTAATGCTTGAACTGACGTCCCATAGATTTGAGAGATTTTCCATAAAGAATCCCCACTTTTTACTCTATATTGTGCTGCATCCGCTTGAGTCGCTGCAAATGTTCCACCTACTGCAAATACTGTCGTTACCGCTAAAAGTTTTTTCATCTGGAAAAGTCCTCCTAAAGATTATCTACAATTTTTAATACGTTAACTACATTAAAATTTCATATTTCATAGGTTGCAACAATATAAAAGATTAAGTGTTATGTTAAATTTCTGACTAATTAATACGCCGTTGACCACTGAGAAGCTCCAGCAGTTTGATATAATATTCTTGCACGTTTCCATTGTTCTTCAACTGAAGCATTTGCAGGATTTCCTGTTCCACCTACAGATGCCCATGTTGATGGTGAAAATTGGAATAATCCGTAATATCCAGATGCATTAACAGCATTAGGGTTGCCACCTGATTCACGTTGTGCGATAACGCGTAAATGTGCATCCATTGATGAGTTTCCAGCAGGAGCTGCTTGCTGGACTGGCTTTTGTGCTGCTTGTTGGACCGGTGCTTGCTCTACTGGCTTTTGTGCTACTTGTTGGACCGGTGCTTGTTGCACTGGCTTTTGTGCCACTGGTTGCGCTACTTGCTCTTGTGCTACTTGTTGGACTGGTTGCTCTACTGGTTGTTGTGCTGCCGGTTTAGCTGTTTGCTCTGGGGCTTTGACTACCGGTGCTTGATACGCCACTGGTTGTTGTACAGTTACTGGTGCTTGCTGAGCAGCTGTTTGCGTAACGATTTGTCTTTTTTCCTCTTTATCAACAACAATCAGTTTACCTACTTTAAGATTTTTATTTGTTTCAATATTGTTCCATCTCTTTAAATCTGCAACTTTAGTATCAAACTTTTTAGCGATCTTCTCTAAAGTGTCTCCTTTTTGGACTTCATATTTACCTTTAACTAATACTTCTAATTTTTGATTCGGTAAGATGATATCTGATTCTATTTTGTTAATTTTTTTAATTCTTTCAACTGTAGTGTCATATTTATCTGCGATTGACCAAAGTGACTCCCCATAAGTTACTGTATGTTCTTTTGCATCTGCCTGTGCTGAAATTCCTGTAGCTAAAATTGCCATTCCTGTAAGTGCAGTAATTTTTTTCATTGTGAGTGTTGCCTCCGATAATTTTCTTAATTTATATTAATAATTATATTTGTCTTTTATTGAATGATATAAATTTAACACGTATTGATATTTCTTTGGTTACAGGAAGATGATTTATAATTACAAATATATTACAAAAGCATATCAATTTAACATCGAACCCCCCAGTAGCGTTCAGCACAGCGCTACTGGGGGGTATGGGGTGTATTTGAATGAGGGTTAAATGTGAGTAATGAAATGGTGTTAAAATGGTGTACTGGAGTCTGTCACATCTGATACAGATGTATTTTCTGTTTGATTGCCGTCTTCTTGAAGCTCTTCTTCACTTTCAGCTGACACATCTTTTTGATCTTCATTGTTTGTTGCAACTTTAATAATCTCATCTGCCTGAGCAGCATACTCACTCGGTGTCTTTTCTTCTCCACGTTCTATACCAAAAAGTTTACTATTCCATCGTTCTTCTGCAGTAGACTGAATAAGCTGCTCTGTACCTTTCACAATAAGATTCTGAGCTACTTTATCTTTAATTTCATCCGGTAAGCTGTTCCATACAGCATCCGACCTTGATTCATTCTTCTCAGCTTTATTTGCTCCGATATTTGGTAGAAACTTAATATTTTCAACTAAAATTTCAGTAGAATAATGCGTCTTTCCTTCTTTCTCGTAACGATTGCTATGGAATTGACCTGTTATACAAACAAAACTTCCTTTACTACAATATCTTCCTATATTTACAGCGGTCTTGTTAAATGCTTTGCACATCAAAAAATCCGTCGAACGCTCACCATTTTTAGAAACTCCTCGATCAACTGCTAAAGAAAAAGTAGCGATAGTCGTATTATTTGCTACTTGTCGTAACGATGGATCCTTTACTAAGCGTCCAGCTACAATCGCTTTGTTTATCACATCTTCACCTCCTTTCCCATAAACTATAGAGCAAAAATTAAACTTTGAAAAACTGCAGTAATTTAAAAATTGTATAGAAATCTATATAATTTTTTAAAAACTGAGCAAATATATTAAAAAACATCTTAAAATTAACTTAATTTTTTAAATATTGTAATTTGAAAAATTTATTCAAAGAATTATAATAGATAATGGAGGGATATACATGAAAACGTTCAAAGCAATTAGATTTCAGCTCGTTGAAGATGAAGCGATTAAGGAATACACGTTGTATGATGGGGTAATAATAAACAAAGAAAATAGCGGGACAGGTTGGCTACTTGAAATATTGATCGATGAAATTCATCTGGAGACGATGGAAACCTATATGCACAACGAAACTATTCTTGATACACGTATAGTTATTACCCGTGCCTCCAATGACCCTGCAATGTTTGAATCTACAATTAAGGACATTCAGAAGTTGAATGATAAGATTTCTGTAATCTTCGAATGCCATATTTACACGTTGAGACAGACATATGCAGAAAAGCTATTAGAGCAATTGGTAAACGAAGGTTTATCTGGCCAGGCTCTAATTAAAGCATTTAATAGAAAGATGCAGTCAAAACCAAAATTAAAAGATGAAAATGAATAATAAATAAACACCCGAACGATACAGAAATACCATCGCTCGGGTGTTTTTATTTTACTGTTCTAACTAACCTACTTGTCGATAATCGCAAAGCTTATTTCACAGCTACAAGCGAGCTTATCTCCGACTTTCGCCGTAGCGGTACCTTTACCAATAGGACCTTTAACACGTGTCATCTCAACGGATAACGTTAACGTATCTCCAGGCGTGACTTGAGATTTAAAACGACACTTATCAATCCCTGTAAACATTGCAAGTTTTCCTTGATTCTCTTCTAGTTTCAACATTGCAACTGCACCGACTTGTGCCAGTGCTTCTACTATAAGAACACCGGGCATTACTGCGTATTCAGGAAAATGTCCTTGAAAGAAAGGTTCATTACCGCTTACTTGTTTAATTCCCGTACAACGTTTACCCTCTTCCAGTTCGGTAATACGATCGATTAATAAAAATGGATAACGATGTGGAATAATCTTCTTAATTTCATCAAAAGACAATAAAGTTTCCATTAGCTGTCACTCCCAGTAAGTTCTTTAAGATGTTGCCATGTAGAAGGTTTAAATATATCAATCGGTGAGTGGAGAATGCCATATCCAATCATCATTCCAACTATAAATAGTACAATCATTAATGCAAATATAATGGATAGTGTAATATAAATTGGAACAGTACGGCGAAGAACTTCTGTTTCTCCGATTTTACTGACCTTTTGTTTATAAATAGGCTGTTTAAACTTCATAATGCATACGCTCCTAGGCTTTGATTAATTGTTTTGTATCACCTGTGCGTTCAATTTCTGCGCCAAGATTGCGAAGCTTCTTATGGAAATCAACATAGCCTCGGTCCAGGTGATGCAGTGCAGTTACTTTAGTATAGCCTTTTGCAATAAGACCTGCAAGAACAAGTGCGGCGCCACTTCGTAAATCCGTAGCAGCAACATCGGCTCCTTGTAATTTACTATTGCTAATATAAGCAATTCGCTTATCCACTTTAATTTGAGCATTCATTTTCTGGAACTCTGTCGCATGCATAAAGCGATTTTCAAACACAGTCTCGTTAACACTACTATTACCTTCTAGTGATAACATGAGCGCCATCATCTGAGCCTGCATATCCGTGGGAAAGCCAGGGTGCGGCATTGTCTTGATATCAATTGCTTTAAGATTCTGTTCTACAGACAGATGAATTCCTCTCGTATCAATCTCAATATGGCATCCAGCTTCTTTCAGCTTTGCAATAAGTGCATGCATATGCTCATATATTGCACCCTCAACATACACATCACCACGTGTGATTGCTGCAGCTACTAGGAAAGTTCCCGCCTCAATGCGGTCAGGAATAATCTCATGCTTCGCTCCCGTCAATGTCTCTACACCATATACGGTAATCGTATCTGTACCAGCACCTTGAACGTTAGCACCCATCTGATTTAAATAGTTTGCGAGATCTACAATCTCTGGTTCACGCGCGACATTACCAATAACAGTCTTTCCTTCTGCTAAAACAGCAGCCATTAAGATATTTTGCGTCGCTCCGACACTCGGAAAATCCAGGTAAATATCGGCACCTTTCAGTCTGTCTTTAACAGTACCAACTAAATAACCATTTTTCTGCTCAATAATTGCTCCTAATGCTTCTAACCCTTTAAGATGTAACTCAATAGGTCTTGAACCAATCGCACATCCTCCAGGCATCGCAACTTCCGCATACCCAAACCTTGCAAGCAATGGTCCAAGTACAAGTACACTGGCACGCATCTTACTTACAAATTCATATGCAGCTTGTGTTGAAAGTTCACCACGTGCATCAACTACTACTTTATTTTGTTCAATATTTTTTTCTACTTTTGCATTTAACCCTTCTAATACTGCTGAGATTGTATCTACATCAGACAAAGCAGGTACATTCATAAATTCACTAACGCCTTCAGACGCTAACAATGATGCTGTCATGATAGGCAATACAGCATTTTTTGCTCCTTCGACTTTTACGCGCCCTGATAATCTGTGTCCGCCTTTTACTATAATTGTATCCATTATTTCCTCCGAATTTCTTAACTTATCTATACAAGTATTTTATACCATTTACCCTACAATTACATCATTTATACATTAAAATAATATAAATATCTGATTTGTATATTTAATCAAGTCAATGAGAAAATTAGTGATAAGATAACCTAAAGACATACTTAAACCGATAAAGAGCATCTGAATCTCTTTAGTACGGTTCTCTTTAAACCACTGCTCTGTTCTTACTGCCTGCAAACTATTAAATACAACTCCCGTAATCCCAATATAAAGTACTATATATGTTAAAGCATAAACATTCATAAGCTACTCCTATGTAAAAAAGGAGCAAGACAATTGTCTCACTCCTTTATTTATTATCTAAACTTCGCGACTTCAATACGGTTAATCGCGCGGTGCAATGCACGTTCTGCACGATGGAAATCAACATGTGCTGCTTTATCTTCATTAAGACGTGCTTCTGCACGCTTTAATGATTCCTTTGCACGCTCAATATCAATTCCCTCTGCTTGTTCTGCAGCTTGTACTAACACCGATACTTGTTGTGGACGAATTTCAGCAAATCCTTCAGTTACAGCAATGTAGTCTTTATCATTGCCTGACTTCGTCACATGAACAGCACCAATCTTAAGTGGTGCGACTGTAGGAATATGTCCAGCCATCACACCCATTTCACCTGACTCAGTCTGTAGAACAATTAATTCAGCTTCAGTTTCTGAGTATATTGATCCATTAGGAGTGACTATTTCAATTGCTAATTTATTCATAGTTTCTTCCTCCTATGTTTATACTTCTACACCCATGCCTTTAGCTTGCTCTAAAACTGCTTCAATGCCACCTACTAAACGGAAAGCATCTTCAGGAATATGGTCATATTTACCTTCTAGAATTGCTTTGAAGTCCTGAACCGTTTGTTTAACTGGTACGTAAGATCCTTTTTGACCTGTAAACTGTTCAGCAACGTGGAAGTTTTGTGATAAGAAGAACTGTATACGACGTGCACGTGAAACAGTCTTTTTATCTTCGTCAGATAATTCATCCATACCTAAGATTGCAATGATATCTTGTAGCTCACGATACTTCTGTAATGTTGCTTGTACTTGACGTGCAACTTCGTAATGCTCTTCACCAACAACGGCAGGCGTTAATGCACGAGATGTTGACGCTAATGGGTCAACCGCTGGGTAGATACCCATCTCAGTTAATTTACGTTCTAAGTTCGTTGTTGCATCTAAGTGAGCGAATGCAGTCGCTGGCGCCGGGTCAGTGTAGTCATCGGCTGGTACGAATACCGCTTGAATCGATGTAACTGATCCTACGTTTGTTGAAGTGATACGCTCTTGTAATTGTCCCATTTCAGTTGCAAGTGTTGGTTGGTAACCAACGGCTGATGGCATACGTCCTAAAAGGGCAGATACCTCTGAACCTGCTTGCGTAAAACGGAAAATGTTATCGATGAATAATAATACGTCCTGACCTTGTTCGTCACGGAAATATTCAGCCATTGTTAAACCAGATAATGCTACACGCATACGTGCACCTGGTGGCTCGTTCATTTGTCCGAATACCATGGCTGTTTTCTTAATAACACCTGAATCGCTCATTTCGTGGAATAAGTCGTTCCCTTCACGTGTTCTCTCACCAACTCCAGCGAATACTGAAATACCACCGTGTTCCTGAGCGATGTTGTTGATTAATTCTTGAATTAATACTGTTTTACCTACACCGGCACCACCGAATAGACCGATTTTACCACCTTTGATATATGGTGCTAATAAGTCTACTACTTTAATACCAGTTTCCAAAATTTCAACTTTCGTTGATAACTCTTCGAATTTAGGTGCTTGTCTATGAATTGGATCACGACGTACAGTACCATCTAATTCAGGTTCTAAGTCAATCTTTTCTCCTAATACGTTAAATACGCGACCTAATGTTGCGTCACCAACTGGTACAGAAATCGGTGCGCCAGTATCAGTGACTTGCGCTCCACGTTGTACACCGTCAGTAGAGCTCATTGCGATTGTACGTACTGCATCATCACCTAAATGAAGGGCAACTTCTAATGTTAACTTTGTAGTGTTACCTTCTCCACGTTCGATATCTAAAGTTAAGGCATTGTTTAACGCTGGTAATTGACCATGTTCAAAGCGAACGTCAATAACCGGACCCATAACTTGGATTACGTGACCTACTGCCATGTTTATTCCTCCTAAGTGTTATTCTAATGCGGCTGCTCCACCAACAATTTCAGTAATTTGCTGAGTAATCGCGGCTTGTCTCGCACGGTTATATTGTAATGATAAATCATCGATTAGTTCTTTTGCGTTATCTGTTGCATTCTTCATTGCAGTCATACGTGAAGCATGTTCACTTGCTTTACCGTCTAAGATAGCACCGTAAATCAGACTTTCTGCATATTGTGGAAGAATGACTTCTAAAATTGCATCTTTGTCTGGTTCAAATTCATAGTTAGAGAGTTTCGATTCTCCTGAAACCTCTTCCTTAGATATTGGTAAGATCTTACGTTCATGAACTTCTTGCTCAAGTACGCTGATAAAATGACTATAATGCATATAAAGTTCGTCATATTCTCCAGTTTCAAAACGAGATACTGCTGTGTGAGTAATATCTTTAATAGATTTGAAAGATGGTTGATCTGATAATCCAATAATTTGGCCTTCAACGTTATAGTCTCTAGCACGTAAGAAATCATACCCTACTCGGCCGATAACTAATATGCCGTATTCAGCTGGATTATTATTATGACGTTCCTGAATTTTTTGCGTTACACTTTTTAAAATGTTTGCATTGTATGGACCTGCAAGGCCTTTATCACAAGTTATGACTAAGTAACCTGTCTTTTTCACCGGACGTTTTTGAAGCATTGGATGGTTTGCATCTGAGTTACTTCCGCCAATAGAGGTAACTGCATCCTGCATCTTCTCCATATATGGATAGAAGCTTTTTGCATTCTCTTCAGCGCGACGTAATTTAGAGTTTGAAACCATGTGCATTGCCTTAGTGATTTGACTTGTTTTCTTAGTCGAATTAATACGGCCTTTTATGTCTCTTAATGAAGCCATTTTGTCACCACCTTATGATTAATTTCCCGTTCTATACTTCAGACTTGTTGAAGATTTTCTTGAATGCATTAATTGCCTCTACGAATACTTCATCAGCCGGTAAGCCTTTCGTTTCGCGAATTTCCTGGTAAATATGTGGTGCGTTTGAACCCACCCAGCCTAGGAATTCATCTTCAAAGCGTGTAATATCCTGAACCGGAATATCATCTAAGTGACCTTTAGTTAATGCATACAGAATCGTAACTTGCTTATCTACTGTTAATGGTTTGTTCTGGTCTTGTTTTAAAACTTCAACCGTACGTTTACCACGTTCTAATTTCGCTTTCGTTGCTGGGTCTAAGTCAGAACCAAATTGTGCGAATGACTCTAGTTCACGGTAAGAAGCTAAGTCAAGACGTAGTGTCCCCGCTACTTTCTTCATCGCTTTAATTTGTGCTGATCCACCAACACGTGAAACTGAAAGTCCAGCATTGATTGCAGGACGAACACCTGAGAAGAATAAATCTGATTGTAAGAAGATTTGTCCGTCAGTGATTGAGATTACGTTTGTTGGTACGTAGGCTGAGATATCCCCTGCTTGTGTTTCAACGAATGGTAATGCAGTAATAGAACCGCCACCTAAACTATCGTTTAATTTCGCAGCACGCTCTAACAGACGGCTATGTAAGTAGAATACATCCCCTGGATATGCTTCACGACCTGGCGGACGACGTAATAATAAAGATAATTCACGGTAAGCTGCTGCTTGTTTCGTTAAATCATCATATACGATTAATACGTGTTTACCGTTAAACATAAATTCTTCAGCCATTGCTACACCCGCATATGGTGAGATGTATAATAATGGTGCTGGTTGTGATGCAGATGCAGATACAACGATTGTATAATCTAATGCACCATGTGCACGTAATGTTTCAACAGCAGTACGTACTGTAGATTCTTTTTGACCAATTGCAACGTACACACAGATCATATCTTCGTCCTTTTGGTTAAGGATTGTATCGATTGCTACTGTAGTTTTACCTGTTTGACGGTCACCGATAATTAACTCACGTTGACCACGACCGATTGGTACTAATGCATCAATCGCTTTAATACCTGTTTGTAAAGGTTCATCTACTGATTTACGATCCATTACACCAGTTGCTGGTGATTCAATTGGACGTGTTTTTGTTGTGTTAAGTGGTCCGCGACCATCGATTGGTTGACCTAATGGGTTTACAACGCGACCGATTAATTCTTCACCTACAGGTACTTCCATGATACGACCTGTACGTTTAACTTCGTCGCCTTCTTTAATATCTGTGAAAGGTCCTAAAATTACGACCCCTACGTTGTTCTCTTCTAAATTTTGTGCAAGACCTAATACACCGTTATGGAACTCAACAAGTTCTCCAGCCATAACGTTGTTTAAACCATGTACTAATGCGATACCGTCACCGACCTGGATAACTGTACCTACATCCGTTACTGTCATACCAGACTCGTAATTTTCAATCTGTGATTTAAGTAACGCACTGATTTCTTCAGCTTTGATGGCCATTTATGTCACTCCTCTTAAGAAATTATTGTTTGTGAAACGATTTTTCAAGTTGTGTTAGTTCATTTGCAACAGAGCCATCATAAACAGTCGTACCAATTGTTGCACGTATACCACCGATTAGAGTGCTGTTTACTACGTTTTCAATTAATAACTTTTTGTAGCCTGTACGTTTAATGAACGCTTTTCCGATTTTATCAAGCTCTTCACTTGATAATGCATATACTGATTCAACTTTCATGTATTGCTGATTATTAAACTTGTTATAGTGTTCTGTGTAATAATCTGCAATTTCAGGTAATAGTGCAAGCTGCTGCTTATCTGCAAGAATGCTTAATAAGTTTTGTAATGGCTTGTCCACACCTTTAAATGTTGCCTCTACGAATGCATTTCTCTTCTCACTTGATACTTTAGGATCTTCAGCAAATAAAAAGAATGCTTTGCTTCCTGTTACAGCTTTTTTAATTTCACCAAGATCTTGACGTACACTTTCATGTACACCTTGTGCTTGTGCTACTTCAAAAAGACTTTGTGCATATTTATCCTGGACGATAGCCATTATTTATCGCCTGCCTCTTCGATAAACTCTCTTACTAATTGTTTTTGATCTTGTTCATTGATTTCTTTGTTAATCACTTTTTGAGCAATTAGTACTGATAATTCAGCAACACGATCATTGATGTCTGCAATCGCACGTTGTTTTTCGTTTTCAATTTCTACTTGTGCATCGCTAACAATTTTGTTTGCACGCATATTTGCTTCATGAACAATTTCTTCTTGCTGTGTTTTCGCTTGTTTCTTAGCATCTTCCATAATGACAGATACTTCTTGTTGTGTTTTAGCTAATAACGCTTTATTTTCTTCAGCGTAATGCTTAGCTTCTTCGTTTTGACGTTTCGCATTGTCAAGGTCAGCTGTAATCCCTGCTTGACGTTCGTCCATAATGTTCTTTAATGGTCCCCATGCGAATTTGCTTAATAAGAATAGCAATAGTGCAAATAATACTAATGTATATGCCGCTGTTCCCCACTGTACGCCAGTGTGCTCAGCTGCTTGACCTAATAATAAGAAATCCAAGTATAACGCTCCTTTCATCGCACTTTTCATAAATGAATGGCGAAATCAGAACGACTTCGCCTTTAACGAGTTATATTTTATAATTAACGGTTCATTACCATGAATGCTACTACTACTGCGATGATAGGAAGGGCCTCAACTAAACCTACACCGATGAACATGATAGTCATTAATGGACCACGTGCTTCTGGTTGACGTGCTACACCTTCAACTGTACGAGATACGATTAATCCGTTACCAATACCTGCTCCTAATGCTGCTAAACCAATTGCGATTGCTGCTGCTAATAAATTCATTAATAATTTCCTCCTAAAGAAATATGATAGTTTTTTAAATTTTTATATTAATGGTCGTCTGACACTTTATGTGACATATAAACCATTGATAACATTACAAAGATATAGGCTTGAATTGAACCTACAAAAATTGAGAAACCTTGCCAGATAAGAGTTGGAATTGCTGCACCTAGCATGCCAGCTGCTCCAGCTGTACCTAGCGTTGCAAGTAATCCGAGCAATACTTCACCTGCGAAAATGTTACCATAAAGACGCAGACCAAGCGTTAAAGTTGATGAAAATTCTTCGATGATTTTAAATGGCACCATAAACCATACTGGTTGAGCAAAACTCTTTAAGTAATTACCAGTACCGCGCATCTTAACACCATAGAAATGTGTTAATAGCACCATCAGTGTAGAAAGTGTTAATGTAACTGTCGGGTCTGCTGTTGGAGATTTCCACCATAATGTGTGACCATTAATAATTGCAAATGGTAACCCCAGCATATTTGCAACAAAGATAAATAATAACAATGTTACAGCCAGGAAATGAAAACGCCCACCTTTATTCCACGCCATGTTACTGTTGATAATTCCTCTTGTAAAGTCAAAAATCCATTCAATAAAGTTCTGTTTACCGTGAGGTCTTACACTTAAATTTCGTGTAAAGAACATCGCTATTAAAAAAACGATTGCTGCTGTCACCGTAAGCATCAACATCGATGAAAGATCAAATATCATTTCATGACCGAATAAATCAAGACTATAGAGGGGTGATACGTGTCCCATTACTTCACCTCTTCCATATATGTATTATTTTTTCAAACTGTTAACAGAATGTACGATAATCATAACATACGTTAACATCAGGCCGAGTGCGATTCCAAGCAAATTAATGCTTTGCGGAAATCTTACCCAGAAGAGGCATGCCATGACCGCTATTAAAAAGCGAATCCCCATACCACTCGAAACATAGAGCACATCACTATTGATTGCTCGCAATAAATTGTGATGCCAGACAAAACTACTGATTGCCGAAGCAATTGTACCAATGATCAATCCTAATATGAAGCTATTTCTATAGAAAATATAAATAATAGCAAGTAGAATTATCAAGCACAAAAAATACTTTAGATACAAGTTGAAAAATGTCTTAAATTCTGACATATCAGGATAAACTCCTTAGAAAAAGTTTTCACATGAATGAAAACAGTTTCATTCCTAATTTATGATAATATAGGGCAAAATATGTGTCAATGCTATGTGAAAAACTTAAAAATTAAAGTTTCACTAAATGTTCACAAATCAGACACATTTAAGCGTTTAATAAAAAGTCTGATAATTGCAAACGTAATTACTTGCTTCCAACTTTAAATGGCGCAGGTTTTTCTTCTGTCAAGCTGAAATAATATTTAATATGTTCACAAATACGTTGTGAAGTTTCACCATCGCCATAAGGATTGCTCGCTTTAGACATGGATTGATATAATGTCTCATCAGTTAACAAAGATTTTGTTAATTGATAAATATCTTCTTCTTCAACGCCCGCTAACTTTAATGTCCCAGCTTTAACACCTTCAGGACGTTCGGTTGTGTCACGTAGCACAAGCACTGGCTTACCTAACGATGGTGCTTCTTCTTGCACGCCACCCGAATCTGTAAGAATAAAATGACTGCGACTTGCGAAATTATGGAAGTCGATAACATCTAAAGGTTCAATCAATTGAATACGGTCATGATTATTTAAATGTTCTGCAGCAATTTCACGCACTTTTGGATTTTTATGCATCGGGTAGACAACTTCAACATCTTCAAACTCGTCCACGATTCTTCTGATTGCACTGAAGATATTATGCATTGGCTGACCAATATTTTCTCTTCGATGTGCAGTTAATAGAATCACTCTACGCTCACCTGCACTGTCTAAGATATCAGAACGATAATCCGACTTTACCGTCGTCTTTAAAGCGTCAATCGCAGTATTACCTGTGATAACAATTCTATCTTCAGGCTTATTTTCATTACGAAGATTCTGTGCTGCATCATCAGTCGGTGCAAAATGAAGGTCTGCCAATGTGCCTGTCATTTGTCTATTCATTTCTTCTGGGAATGGAGAGTATTTCTGCCAAGTTCTAAGCCCCGCTTCAACATGTCCAATCGCTACTTCATTATAAAAAGCAGCAAGACTTCCAGCAAATGTCGTTGTTGTGTCTCCATGTACAAGAATCATATCAGGGCGCGCTTCTTTGATGACTTCTTCTAATCCTAAGATAACACGGCTTGTCACTTCAGACAGTGTTTGACCTGCCTTCATAATGTTCAAATCATAATCCGGAGTAATTCCAAATATCTCAAGTACTTGATCCAGCATTTCACGATGTTGTGCAGTCACAACAACGATCGGTTCTAATTCTGGATCATTCTTTAAAGCCAATACAAGGGGAGCCATCTTAATTGCTTCTGGTCGTGTACCAAAGATTGTCATTATCTTCTTCATATCAATTCTCCTAATTATTTAGTCCCGAACAATCGATCGCCTGCATCACCCAATCCTGGAACAATGTAGCCATGATCATTGAGTTTTTCATCTAGTCCTGCAATATAAATATCTACATCTGGATGTGCTTTTTGTAATGCTTCTACACCTTCTGGAGCAGCAACGAGACACATAAATCTAATCTTTACAGCACCGCGTTTCTTCAATGAGTTAATTGCTTCTATTGCCGATCCACCTGTTGCAAGCATTGGATCCACTACAATAAAGTCGCGCTCTTCAATGTCTTGTGGCATCTTTGCAAAATATTCTACAGGTTGAAGCGTCTCAGGATCACGATATAGACCAATATGACCGACACGCGCTGCAGGAATCATCTTCAGCACACCTTCAGTCATGCCTAGTCCGGCACGTAATATTGGGACAACTGCAATCTTTTTTCCTGACAGGCGTTTTGCTGTCATCTCAGTAACTGGTGTCTTAATCTGTACGTCATCTAGCTCAAGGTCACGTGTTACTTCGTATGCCATTAACATACCAACTTCATCAACAAGCTCACGAAACTCTTTCGTACCCGTTGACTCCTCTCGAATATAACTTAATTTGTGTTGAATAAGGGGGTGATCAAATACATGGACTTTCGCCATACTATACCTCTTTCCTAATAATTATTTATATAATGGATATTTTTCTGTTATTGCACGTACACGCGCCTTTGCATTATGCTTCACTGTTTCATCTTCTGTATGAGCGAGCACGTCCGCAATAATCGATGCAATATCTTTCATGTCTTCTTCATTAAATCCACGTGTTGTCACAGCCGGTGTCCCGATTCTAATACCACTTGTAACGAATGGACTTTCTTTATCAAATGGAATCGTATTTTTATTTGTAGTAATGCCGACATCGTCAAGTGCACGCTCTGCGACTTTACCCGTAATGTTACAGCTCGTTACATCTATACTCATCAAGTGATTGTCTGTGCCGCCAGAAACAATGCGTAATCCTTTTTCAGTTAAAGCATCCGCTAATGTCTTCGCATTAAGTACCACTTGCTGTTGATATGCTTTAAAGTCTTCTGTCAACGCTTCACCAAATGCGACAGCTTTGGCTGCGATAACATGCATCAATGGTCCGCCTTGAATTCCAGGAAATATCATCTTATCGATCGCTTTTGCATACTCTTCCTTACAAATGATCATACCACCACGAGGTCCACGTAATGTCTTATGTGTCGTCGTCGTAACAAAGTCTGCATGAGATACTGGATTCGGATGAAGACCAGCAGCTACAAGCCCTGCGATATGTGCCATGTCGACCATCAGTTTTGCACCGACTTCATCTGCAATCGTTTTAAACGCTTCAAAATCAATAGTTCGTGAATATGCTGATGTGCCTGCAACGATAAGTGCAGGTTTATGTTCTCGTGCAAGTTCGCGAACAACATCATAATCAATTCTTTCTGTTTTCTCATCTACACCATAAGCAACAAAATTATAATCTACACCACTAAAGTTCACTGGCGAACCATGCGTGAGGTGACCTCCATGGCTTAAATTCATTCCTAGAACTGTGTCTCCAGGTTTTAAAGCGACACGGTAAACGGCCATATTAGCCTGCGAACCTGAATGCGGTTGTACATTGACATGTTCCGCTCCAAAGAGCTCTTTAATACGATTGCGTGCTAAATCCTCAACGATATCTACAAACTCACACCCACCATAATAACGGCGATGCGGGTAGCCTTCAGCGTATTTATTTGTCAGAACCGATCCCTGTGCTTCCATCACGGCTTTTGATACAAAATTCTCAGACGCAATTAATTCAATATGATGGTCTTGTCTCTCAAATTCTTTCGTGATTGCTTCAAATACTTGATTATCTTGCTGTTTAATTTCTGACATAATACCCTCCTATTTATATTGAGCGCGTGGCCCACCAATTAATTTCGGACGATGTGTTGCTATCGTGACTACTGCCCCGCCCACTTTTTTCGTTGTGGTTCTTACCGGAATCTGTACATGCTTAATATGCATTCCTATAAGCGTCTGACCAATATCAATACCACAGTCTGCCTGGACATGTTCAACTACGACAGGATCCTTAAAGTGACGATAAGCTGCTGCTGACATACTGCCCCCTGCTTGTTTTGCAGGAACAACCGTAACTTCATTTAGCTGATAGTTGAGCATAACTTCTCGTTCCATCGTTAATGCTCGGTTAATATGTTCACATCCTTGGAAACAAAAATCCACACCCGTTCTATTATGAACATCATCAAATATTTCAATAAACTGTGCAGCAACTTCATCAGAACTATGTGTTCCGATTTTTTCACCGATGACCTCAGATGTAGAACAGCCGATTACACATAATTGGCCCTCTTTAAAGAAATCTTTTGCTTCTAGCTCTGTCATCAACTGTTTAAGACTATTCATTGCAAGACTCCAGCGCTGCTAATTTATCAATCCTCTTCTGGTGGCGACCCCCTTCAAATTCAGCGTCCAGCCATGTCTGAACAATTAACAGCATTAGCCCTTCGCCTATCACACGTTGTCCCATTGCTAATATATTAGAGTTGTTATGCTCACGCGTCACTTGCGCTGTAAATACATCGTGCACTAATGCACAGCGAATACCTGGCACTTTATTCGCTGCGATGCTCATTCCAATACCTGTGCCACAAATCAAGATTCCACGGTCACATTCTCCATTCACTACACTCTTAGCAACTGGCTTAGCATAATCAGGATAATCAACAGATGTTTCATCTGGTGGGCCAAAATCAACATATTCAATATTTTGGGACTGTAATAATTCAATGATTTTCTCTTTATACTGAAATCCACCATGATCACTTGCGATTGCAATTTTCAAATAAACAACCTCCCTTAAATCTATATCACTCTATATTATACCGTATTTCATGTATGAGTAAATCAATTATCGGTCGAGCTTTCGAAGCATTTCACGAATATAATAGGAGAGTTCGTTATAAGTATCTAAATACACTGAGAAATCCCCTCCGTAAGGGTCTGATATATCTCCCTTCTCATCCATCGCATACTCTTTTAAAGTATATACATTACTTCCTGGATACATTAACTTAATTTGCATTTTATGACTATTTGTCATCGTCAATATTAAATCCTTTTCACTATCTATAGCATCGAACTGATGACTCTCTGTTACAGGCACTAAGTTTTCCTGCTCAATGATTGATGCTGCATGCTTTGAAATAGGCTGTCCTTCTTGTGCATACAGCCCAGCTGAAGAAAATAAATGGTTAGAATTAAGTGATTTTGCGATACTTTCTGCCATTGGACTACGACAAGTATTCCCTGTACAAACGAATACGATTTCCATATGCCACCTACTTTCTTGTAACTGCTTTATTGATACGATTCATTAACGCATCACTACCATTATAAGACGTAAAGTCAGTAATATATATCTTTTCAATTTCCTCTATATCATCTGCACTGCGCAGCGCATCATATAAATCATACATTGCACCCCCACTATCTTCAAACGTAGCACCAAGTTTAAAGAACCATCCACCATTCACTTTATCCTTTTCACTTAGTGGTGCAATAATCGCTTCATTTGCAGCCAGTTCCAAACTTTCAAATCGCTCCACTAATTCTAATGGGCTGTTCGGCGCATAATGTCGATATTTCATACCTGGAGCAATTGGTTTGTCTCCCTCAATACGTTCATCGCTCATACATCCAGGCACCACCATTTCCAGGTCATTGTGTGTAATCGCTCCTGGCCTTGCAATTCTAAATGGATACTGACTACAATCAACAACCGTGCTTTCTATTCCGACCTCTACTTGTTCGCTTTGAACAATGCCAAATATCTTCCCTTCCATATCATGAATCACGTGTTCTGCTTTTGTAGGTGACGGTTTGCCGCTCGTATTAGCGGACGGTGCAGCGAGCAACAAATCAGTCATCTCGATGAGTTGATGCGCAACCTTATGTGCAGGCATACGTACTGCCACCGTATTTAGTCCCGCAGTAACACTTTCCGCAAGGATACCTTGTTTTACTGGAACGATAAATGATATAGGCCCTGGCCAGAAATAATCCATCAACTTATAAGCCGCCGCATGAATATCATGAGTAAACCATTCAAGCTGTGACAGATGATGAATATGTACAATTAACGGATTATCTTGTGGTCTGCCTTTCGCTTTGAATATCGCTGCTACTGCCTCTCTATTTGTAGCATCAGCTGCTAAACCATATACTGTTTCAGTGGGAATTGCGATTGTTTCTCCTGCTTTGAAACCTGTAATGATTTCCTGTACGTGTGGATATGTGGACAAATCTTCCACATAGTTACACACATCCCAAACATTTGTTCTCACTTCGTTCACTCCTTTATTTAAAGGTCTTTCATGTAAAAATAAAAAGTTATGCACAAAATGTGGATAACTTTTTAGAATTGTGCATAACTTATT
This sequence comes from Macrococcus psychrotolerans, assembly GCF_038095555.1. Classification (NCBI taxonomy): domain Bacteria; kingdom Bacillati; phylum Bacillota; class Bacilli; order Caryophanales; family Staphylococcaceae; genus Macrococcus; species Macrococcus psychrotolerans. Next base: position 1,822,310 of record NZ_CP124591.1, read on the forward strand.
AACACCATTTAAACCATAGCACTCGATCATTACCATTAATATCTTTATGTATATTGACGTGTAAATGACTAAAATGTTCGTGAATATAATGTGTGAGTGCATCCGCCTGACGGTGCCCGATTTCAAACGCAATAAAGGCACCTTGATTCATAACTTCCGGGAGACTTTTAATCATACGTTTATAAAGTACAAGCCCTGCATCTTCTGCAAATAGCGCAAGTTCAGGATCAAAGAGCGCGGTCAAGTTCATCTCTGTCACTTCATCTCTACTAATATAAGGGGGATTGGATAGCAGTGCATCTAGCTTTATCCCTCTTTCAATAATAGGTTGAAGTAGATCACCTTCAAAACATGTCACTCGTGCATCTAAGAGCGCAATATTATGCAGCGCTACTTGCAACGCTTTCCGACTAATATCTGAAGCATACATCGTACATCCACTTTCTAGTTGAACCGTTGCTGCAATCGCACCACTTCCAGTTCCTATATCTGCAACAACGTCTGATGGAGATACATGCGCTAAAGCAAGCGCTACAAGCTCTTCTGTTTCAGGTCTAGGAACGAGTACGCGTTCATCCACCATAAATTTGCGGTCATAAAACATCTGAAAACCAGTAATATGAGCAAGCGGCTCATGCCGAACAAGCCGCGCAATCCCCTCTTTATATTGCGCACATTCTTCATCACTCAACTGACGTTCACCTAGCATAATATCTGTTCTCGAGAGAGCAAACAGATCCATCATTAGAAAAGTCGCTCCAATAGCTGGCTCTTGTGCATTAATAAGCGCTACTTCTCCTTCTTTAATAAGATTTCTTAAATTAGAGTACGCCATCATTTAATGCTTCTAACTTAGACGTTTGTTCTGCAATTGTTAATGCATCGATGATTTCTCCTAATTTACCCTCAACAATTTGATCTAATTTTTGAATCGTCAAACCGATACGATGATCAGTTACACGATTTTGAGGATAGTTATATGTTCTAATACGTTCAGAGCGATCACCTGTTCCTACCGCTGATTTACGTTGTTCAGAATACTTCGCTTGTTCTTCTTGTAATTTCGCATCAAATACACGTGTTTTAAGTAATTTCAATGCTTTTTCACGGTTTTTAATTTGAGATTTCTCAGAAGATGTCGCCACAATCCCTGTTGGAATATGCGTAATACGTACTGCTGAGTCAGTCGTATTTACGTGCTGACCGCCAGAACCTGATGAACGGTACGTTTCAATACGTAAATCTTCTTGACGAATCTCAATTTCCACATCTTCTACTTCAGGTAATACAGCAACCGTTGCTGTAGACGTATGTATTCGTCCACCACTTTCAGTTGTTGGAATACGTTGTACACGGTGTGCTCCATTTTCGAATTTCAACTTACTGTATGCACCTTTACCGATGATTGTGAAACTGATTTCTTTAAACCCACCATGATCAGCTTCATTCGTTTCCATCACTTCAATCTTCCAGCCCTGTTCTTCTGAAAATCTTGAATACATACGGAATAAGTCTCCAGCAAAGATATTTGCTTCATCCCCACCAGCTGCACCACGAATCTCCATAACCACGTTTTTGTCATCCATCGGGTCTTTAGGGATTAATAATAGTTTCATCCTTTCTTCTAGTTCAGGAATTTGAGGTTTTAACGTATTGATTTCCTCTTTAATCATTTCTTGCTCATCAGCATCACTGGCTTCACCCATCATTTCTAATGCTTCTTCAAGTTGCTGTTTTACTTCTTTGTATCCTCTATACACTTCAACCGTTTCCTGAAGGTCAGCCTGTTCTTTTGAGTATTCTCTTAATTTATCGGTATCACTTACGATATCTGGATCACTTAATAATTCATTTAATTGTTCGTAACGCTGTTCTACAATTTCTAACTGATCAAACATAACATTCTCCTTTAAATTTTATTTAGGTACAACATGATGTTCCCTACATCTTGGTTCATAACTTTCCTTTGCACCAACAAGTATAATCGGATCATCGAACTTGGCGGGCACACCATCTATTAATCGCTGCGTACGGGAGCTAGGTGCTCCACATACACTGCAAACAGCCTGAAGTTTCGTCACATGTTCGCTAACCGCCATGAGTTCTGGCACCGGCTCAAACGGAACACCCCTAAAGTCCATATCTAGTCCGGCAACAATCACTCTATATCCTTCTTCTGCAAGCTGTGTTGCAACACCTACGATATCATTATCAAAGAACTGCACTTCATCTATCGCTATAATATCATGCGTCTCTTTTACATGTTCTAATATTTCTGATGAATGATGCACATTTACAGCTTCTACTTTATTGCCGTTGTGTGATACAACTTCCAGTTCACTATATCTATCGTCTATAGACGGTTTAAATACAATCACTTTTTGTTTTGCGAAAAGTCCACGTCGCACGCGGCGAATTAACTCTTCACTTTTCCCACTAAACATACTTCCTGTAACACATTCTATCCAACCTGAATGGTAATGCTCATACATTTAAATGCCACCTTTATAAACAATAATCGATTAATTATATCATAAATTGTTTATAAAAAATAAAAAATCCCACAACCAAAACTGGCCATGGGATCATTTGAATTATTGGTTGCTTGATTTGAATCCGAACTTTTTGTTGAAACGTTCCACACGACCATCCGCAGATGCGAATTTTTGACGTCCTGTGTAGAATGGGTGTGAATCAGATGAGATATCTAAACGGATAACTGGATATTCGTTTCCATCTTCCCATGTCATTGTTTCACTTGAAGTACGTGTAGACCCACTTAAGAATTTAAAATCTGTAGTAGCATCTAAGAAAATTACTTTGTGATAATCAGGATGAATTCCTTGTTTCATTATTTTTCAGCTCCTTTGCCCTGAACCATCCGGAACAGAGTTTATTCGTGAATAATTTTCACGTCAATACTTACATATTATATATGGATTGTGTGTAGAATGCAACTATAAATTTATATGATCGGCTTACCTGTCTTCGCACTTTCAACCATACGTTCTCCCAATTGCTTAAAGAAATCTTCATTAGATTCACTTTGTTTTAGGCGTCTTAAGAAACGTTCGGTGAAGTCCTGACTCTCAGTAAACAAATTACGGAGTTGCCATATCATATCAAGCTCATTTTTATCGAGTAACAACTCTTCCTTACGTGTTGAACTGCGTCGAATATCAATCGCTGGATATACACGTTTTTCAGCTAGCTTTCTATCAAGCATCAACTCCATGTTACCAGTTCCTTTAAATTCTTCATAGATCATATCATCCATGCGGCTCCCTGTTTCTACAAGCGCTGTTGATAATATTGTCAAACTTCCCCCAGCTTCGATATTACGCGCCGCGCCGAAGAATGCTTTTGGTTTATGAAGGCTCGCAGGATCAAGACCACCTGACAACGTTCTACCGCTCGGTGGGATAACAAGGTTGTACGCACGCGCAAGACGCGTTATAGAGTCCATAAGAATAATAACATTTTCACCAATCTCAACAAGGCGCTTTGCACGTTCAAGGAGTAACTCAGCAACTTTCACATGATGTTCAGGAGGCTCGTCAAACGTTGAGTGCACTACTTCGGCAGCTTCAACTGAACGTTCGAGGTCTGTAACTTCTTCAGGACGTTCCCCAATTAATAGTATAAAAAGTTTTGCATCTGGATGGTTAACTGAAATAGCATTCGCAATTTCTTTAAGTAGCGATGTCTTACCTGCTTTAGGTGGCGCTACAATCATTCCACGCTGGCCGAACCCAATAGGTGTAACTAAGTCCATTATACGCGTAGAATAAGCCGTTTTCGTTGTCTCCAGGCGAATGCGCTCATCGGGATAGAGTGGTGTTAACGCCTGGAAATGCGGACGTTTCTTAACCTCTTCAGCGTTTTGGTCATTAACAAAGTCTACCTGCAGCAAACCATAATACTTCTCATTTTCCTTAGGTCTACGCACTTTTCCAGTAACTTTATCCCCTTTTTTTATTTCAAAACGACGAATCTGACTTGCGCTGATATAAATATCCTTTTCACCCTTAGAATAATTGACGGTTCTTAAGAAACCATATCCGTCAGGCTGAATATCATCAAGAATACCTTCCATATAATAATTGCCGTCTTTTTCCATCTGTTTTTCCATAATGGCAAGCACGAGTTCCTTTTTATTAAGTTTACTGTAATTTACAAGACCTAATTCTTTTGCACGTTGTGTTAGAGCTTTCGTTGTCTGATTTTTGTAGAGTTCATGAAAAGATTCATATTGCGGACTTGTTCTAATTTTTTCTGGCATAATGACACCCATTTCTATTAAAAATTGTTTTATATATTTATAAGAATTTATTTAGCGGAATTGAAGGAGTTTATAGGGGCAAACAAATTAATTTTAACACGATTTCTGTTTATCACAAAGAAATATTACTTATTGTTATATAACAACTCATATACAGTAAGGAATGTAAAAACCCGAATATCACAGAAAACGAAAAACTTCTCCTGCAATATTCGGGCTTTACTTGACTTCTGTCATTCTATTATATTCTATCGCTATCTTTAATTACTAATCCCGGTTTCTTCTCTAAGCTGTGTCGTCCTTGAATAAAGCGGACCGTTCCTGATTTCGCACGCATAACAAGTGAGTATGTTTCAGCAAACCCACCTTTAAATTGTACTCCCTTCATCAGTTCACCGTCCGTCACAGCAGTTGCTGCAAAGATTGCATCGTCACCTTTAACCATATCATCAAGCTTCAGTACAGTATTCGGTTCGATACCCATCGCACGACAACGCGCTTCTTGTTCTTCGTCTTCCGGTAATAATATTCCTTGGAAATCCCCGCCTAACGCTTTAATCCCTACAGCAGCGATAACACCTTCTGGCGCACCACCAGAACCGAACAATACATCCACACCTGTAAAGTCAAATGCTGTATTGATTGCGCCAGCTACATCACCGTGTTCGATTAATTTAATACGCGCACCAGCTTCACGAATTTCTTTAATAATATCTTCATGACGCTTACGATTCAATAATGTCGCTGTAACTTCTGAGACATCTTTGCCTTTAGCTTTTGCTACCGCCTGTAAGTTTTCTGTTACTGATTTAGAGATATCAACAACACCTTTACACTCGGGTCCAACCGCAATCTTCTCCATATACATATCAGGAGCATGCAGTAATGTACCACGATCACCTACAGCAAGTACCGTCATCGCATTCCAGCTACCTTCAGCTACTAAAGTAGTACCTTCTAAAGGATCTACCGCAATATCAATCGCCGGCCCTTCTTTTGTTCCTAGCTCTTCCCCGATGTAAAGCATCGGCGCTTCATCCATTTCACCTTCCCCGATTACTACAACTCCGTCCATCGGAATTGTATCAAATACTTCTCGCATTGCCGTTGTTGCTGCATCATCCGCTTCATTCTTAAGGCCCTTACCTACCCATTTCGCACTCTTCAAAGCTGCCGCTTCAGTTACTCTGACTAATTCCATCGATAAACTACGTTCCATCATCATTCTCCTATCACCAATAATTTTCTTAATTAGTATAACATAATTCGTCATTTTACATACTATTAGTTTGTAATTATATACAGGTGATAAGTCCAACAAAAAAAGCGAGGCTTAAGCCTCGCCTTTTTTCGGAATTTCTAATTCCAGATGTTCCTGCGCCCAGGATTCTATAGGATGCATTGCTTCAGACAACGAGATACCTTTGTCAGTTAAAACGTATTTAATAGATAAAGGCGTTGTTGAAATGACTTTCTTCTCTACAAGGCCCCACTCAGATAGTTCTGTAAGTTTCAAACTCAACGCTCTCGGTGTAATGGTTTTTAAATCACGTTTAATATCCGAGAAATGTGCTGCATTATTCTCAGAACGCGATAAATAATTGATTAATAATCCATTCCAACTTCTGCCGAGGATTTTAAACGTCTCTTCTAAATATGGACAAACTTCCATAATATCACCTCTTTATCTCTCGATTATAACACGATATAAAAAATATATCTAGTATAAAAAGTACAATTTTATACCAAGGTATATTTTTTATATCAATAATGTACAATAAAGACGGTCAGCTGACCGTCTTAATCTTCAATAGATTCTCTCCAGATATCCGCGCCTAATTTTTTCAGTTTTTCTACAATACCACTATAGCCTCTATCAATATGGCGAACATTATATACTGTAGTTACACCATCAGCATATAAGCCTGCGATTACAAGGCATGCGCCAGCACGTAAATCACTCGCTGCAACCTCAGCTCCAGAAAGTTTTGATTTTTGTACAGCGGCTGTCCCGTCAGATTCTTTAATATTGCCATTCATTCTCATTAATTCTTCAACATGTTTAAAGCGTGCTGGATATATCGTATCAGTAACAATACTTTGACCATCCGCTCTAAATAATAACGGCGTAAATGGCTGCTGTAGATCCGTAGCAAATCCAGGATACACATTTGTAGTAATCGTTACCGGTTTGTACGTATCTGGTTTCTTAATACGCGCGGAATCTTCACCAATTTCTACGGTAATGCCCATCTCCCTCAACTTAGCAGTTAAAGGCTCCATATGTAGTGGAATGATATTTTCTACAAGTACATCCTCACCCATCATAGCAGCTGCACACATATATGTACCTGCTTCTATTCTATCCGGGATGATCGTATGTGTTGTACCATTAAGCGCTTCAACACCTTCAATTTTCAATGTATCCGTTCCCGCGCCACGAATTTTAGCACCCATATTATTAAGGAGCGTCGCAACATCTACAATTTCAGGCTCTTTTGCAGCATTTTCAATCACTGTTTTACCCTTTGCCATTGAAGCTGCTAGCATAATATTTATTGTAGCACCTACCGATACTACATCCATGAAAATTTTAGCACCCTTCAACTCGTCAGCTTCAAGATACATGCCACCTGCTTGATTCGTAATCTTAGCACCTAGCGCTTCAAATCCTTTAATATGCTGGTCAATAGGACGTGGCCCTAAAGGACATCCACCTGGCAGTCCAATGATGCACTTCTTAAATTTCCCTAACATTGCACCCATCATATAATAAGACGCACGTAAAGACTGTACTTTATGGTTCGGTAAAGGCATATTAATCGCTTCTGAAGGATCAATCGTTAAAGTATCTCCATCTAAATCCGTCTTTATATTTAGATCTTCTAGTAAGCTCATCAATGTAACAACATCTGAAATTTCAGGTAATCCTTCTAATTTCACAATATCATTCGCCATTAATGTAGCTGGAATAAGTGCAACTGCACTATTTTTTGCACCACTTATCTGAACAGAGCCATTTAACGGTTTACCGCCTCTGATTTTAATTACTTCCTGTGACATATTCGGGACTCCTTTAATTGTAATCACAAATTATTTATCTTTAACTTATTTCAATATTTTATATTATTATAAACTAATTTAACATTTCTATGCAAAGCAAAGCCATAGAAATTTAATATAAGATAGATTACAAAGTAAAGTCAAGAAAAAGAGCACTCCGAAATTTCAGAGTGCTCTTTCTATCAACATATATAACTATGCTTTATTAGAAGTTCCAAATTCTTTAATTTTACCAATCACAGTTGCTTTAATTGCTTCACGTGCTGGCCCTAAATATTTACGAGGGTCATATACATCTGGGTCATTGTTTAATGTATCACGAACTGCTTTCGCTGAAGCAATTTGGTTTTCAGTATTTACGTTAATCTTAGCAGTTCCTAACGAAATTGAACGCTCGATATCTTTCGTTGGGATACCAGTACCACCGTGTAATACTAATGGTAAACCAGTAGCATTACCGATTTCTTCCATTTCTTTAAATCCTAAATTCGGTTCACCTTTGTAAGGCCCGTGAACTGAACCTAATGCAGGAGCTAAGCAATCAATACCAGTTTTCTCAACTAATTCCTGACATTCTTTAGCATCAGCATATACAACACCATCAGATACGACGTCGTCTTCCTGACCACCAACACGACCTAATTCTGCTTCAACAGATACACCTTTAGAATGTGCGTATTCTACAACTTTCTTAGTGATTTCAACGTTCTCTTCGAAAGAATGGTGAGAAGCATCGATCATTACTGAAGTGAATCCAGCATCGATTGCTGCTTTACAGTTTTCAAAGCTTGAACCGTGGTCTAAGTGAATTGCCACAGGAACTGTAATCTTCATATCTTCCAGTAAACCTTCAACCATCTTAACTACCGTATAGAAACCACCCATGTATTTTGCTGCACCTTCAGATACACCTAAGATAACTGGTGCGTTCTCTTCTTGTGAAGCCCCTAGAATTGCTTGAGTGAACTCAAGGTTGTTAAGGTTGTATTGACCAACTGCATAACCACCTTCTTTAGCTTTAATTAACATTTCTTTCATTGAAACTAATGGCATGGATAATATCCTCCTTGTGTGCGTTAGGCACTAATTTTATAGATTTAGTATAGCACTATCGTCCTGTGTTTGCATTTATAAAGGTGGCTACTTTGTGTATTTTCGCACAATATTCATAACTTCTTCAATAGTAAACGGTTTCATCAGTATTCCTGATGCGCCACGACTTTTAAGTCCTTTAATTTGTTCGTTTGTCTGGAAGGCAGAGATTAAGTAGATTGGTCTATCAGTATATTTTCTCATTTCTCTCAATGTTTCTTCCCCCGACATTACAGGCATCCGTCGATCTAAAAATATAATGTCATAATCGTTAACTATCACCATTTCAAGTCCCTTTTTACCATGCTCTGCTTCATCAGCTTCTATACCTTGAATAGACAATATTTCTTTAAATAACAATCGAATATTTATTTCGTCATCTACTATGAGTATTTTCATCGGTTATCTCCCAGTATGTTATGATATAGTCAATCATTTCTTGAAAGTAGGTTTAATATGTTCAAAATATTTAATACACAACTCAATGGTATCTTTAAAAAAATAGAAGCGCAAGAAGTAGAAATTGATATTGTAGCACGACTGCTTGCACAAGCTGTTGTCGGTCAAGGAAAAATATATGTTAAAGGATTTGGCGATCTTAAACATTTCGAAGACTTTGCTGTAGAAAGCAAAGAAAGATTATTTGACTCAGAAAAATTTATTACTGAATCGCTAATCGATCATACGGACCGCATTTTAGTGATGAGCGACACGTACGATGAAGATTGTCATGAATTTATTACGATGCTAAAGGAAAAAGATATCGATTTCGTTCTTGTATGTAATAAAGATGAACGTATAGATGTGATGAACTTTATCGATTTAAGTACTCCACGTGCCCTCGTACCAACCGAAAACTTCAGTCGAATTATTACGCCTCATATGATGGCGATGAACTTTATATACTACGGCATTTATAATGTCATGTATGAAATGTTAGTTGAAGAAGAGGAAGCATAGCATAAACGCCCGAACAGTTGTCTGTTCGGGCGTTTCAAATTTGCATTTACCAGCTTCTATTCGGACGCTATCACACCATTTAGAATCTTGTTCAAGACTTATCGCTCACATGATAACCTCTCTATTGAATCGCAGCTTCAATGAATCCTTTGAATAATTTCTGAGGTTTCATTGGACGAGATAAAAATTCCGGGTGGAATTGACATGCCACGAACCATTTATGGTCAGGAATTTCAACGATTTCCACTAAACGTCCATCCGGAGATAAACCTGAGAACACTAATCCTTTTTCTTCTAATCGCTCACGGAATTCATTGTTAAACTCATAACGATGACGGTGGCGTTCATCAACATGCGTTGTACCATAAGCAGCATGTGCTCTTGTTCCTTCTTTTAGTTCACATGGATATAAGCCTAATCTTAATGTTCCACCTAAATCAACAACATCTTTCTGATCAGGCAATAATGCAATAACTGGATAAGGCGTGTTTGGATCAAGTTCTGATGAATGTGCGTCTTTTAAGCCAACAACATTACGTGCAAACTCAACTGTTGCTAACTGCATCCCTAAACAAATACCTAAGAATGGCACGTTGTTTTCACGTGCGTATTGCGTCGCAAGAATTTTACCTTCAATACCACGTTCACCAAATCCACCCGGTACTAATATACCATCAGCATCTTGTAAACGTTCTTTATAGTTTGTTACATCTAAATCTTCTGAGTTAATCCAATCGATTTCGATGTCTTTTCCAAATTCATATCCCGCATGTTTTAATGCCTCAGCAACTGAAAGATATGCATCCTGAAGCGCCACGTATTTACCTACTAATGCAATTTTAACTTTGCCTTCTAGGTTACGCACAGTGTCCAAAAGTTTATTCCATTCTGTAAGATCTGCTTCTCCACTTGCTTCAAGTCCTAGACGCTCGATTACAAGATCATCCATATGCTGTGCTTGTAATGCTACAGGAATTTGATATAGCGTATCTGCGTCGCGACATTCAATTACTGATTTTTTATCAATGTCACAGAATAACGCAATTTTATCACGTAAATCTTCCGTCATTTCATATTCTGTACGCACAACAATCATATCTGGCTGAATTCCTAATCCACGAAGTTCTTTTACACTATGTTGAGTTGGTTTTGTTTTCATTTCACCAGCTGCTTTAATGTACGGCAGTAAAGTACAGTGAATGTACATTACATTCTCACGACCTAAGTCACTTTTAATCTGTCTGATAGACTCGATAAATGGTAATGACTCAATATCTCCTGTTGTACCACCAATTTCAGTAATGACAACATCAGCTTTCGTAGATTCCCCCGCAAGCAGTAAACGTGACTTAATTTCATTTGTAATATGAGGGATAACCTGAACAGTACCACCTAAATAATCTCCACGACGTTCTTTCTTTAATACATGAGAATACACACGTCCTGCAGTTACGTTAGAATACTGATTTAAATTGATATCGATAAAACGCTCGTAATGCCCTAAATCAAGGTCAGTCTCAGCTCCATCATCTGTTACGAATACTTCTCCATGCTGATAAGGACTCATCGTACCTGGATCAACATTTAAATATGGATCAAATTTCTGAATCGTGACTTTAAGTCCTCTATTCTTTAATAAACGACCTAAACTTGCTGCCGTAATCCCTTTACCTAATGATGAAACAACGCCACCTGTTACAAATATAAATTTTGTCATGTTTACCTCCTGGAAATTAAAATAATAAAAAACGCTCCCATGCACAGTAAGTACATTGGGAGCGTATAGTTTATACGTTCGTCCTTAAATTAAGGAGCCCAAGTAAAATAATAATCATTTTTAAGAAGATTGTCAACTATGATTATTCTTCCTCGTCTTCAAATTCGTCTTCTTCTTCTTCGAATTCTTCATCCGGTTCAACAACAAGACCTGCCTCATCTAATTCATCTTCCACTTCTTCATCTTCAGTGTCAACATTTTCCTCGTCACCATCAGTCGGTAATAGATCAAGTTCATCTTCCACTTCATCCTCACCTAATAAGGCGATCTTCGGTGAATCTTCGTCTTCTTCATCTAAAATATCAAACTTCTGAACAGTTGGTGCAATCTTTTCTTCAATATCGTCCACTGAATACCAGTCACGCAGACCCCACATATATTCACCAGTAGATAAGAATCTACCATCTGTGTTTAAGTCTGTATAGAATTGTACGACACGCGTTTCTACTGCTTCATCAGAATAATTCCCGATGGCTTTAAACTCATCGATTAATTCGTATAAGTTTACTTCTTTACCTTTTTCGCTTAAAGCCATGTAAGCTAAGTCGATAAAAGAATTTTCGTCCATCATTTCTTTAGTATATTCAGAGATTTTCATTATATTCGTCCTTTCAGAACTCTAAAGTGTTTATACTACATCATAACAAATTACTTCCAAAAAGCGCAATAATTATTCAAAATTTCTCTATTAATATTTAATTAACTTCGTTAATACTTGTGTATTTGCTGTATCCATCGCTACAAAGTTATTACTTAAATAAAGCGCGGCATCATCACCTGACACATCGATCTCAATTTTATCTACTGCTTCAAAATTACGACGAAGGAAAGTAGCGATTTGTCTCAATACATTTTGTTTAATAACGTCTACATCTTGCTGTATATTAAACGATACGAGGTGAGCTGTAGTATCTTCAATTGTATATTCAATTTCTCCAACAAACTGACCATCTCTTTCAAGGCGAATAACCTCTTCGTCTTTAATGAGTCGTAGCTTCGAAACATAATCGGCACCTAAATCTAGATAATAGAGACGCTCTTTTCCGATTGGCCCTTCAGGATTCGTCGCTAAATGAAGAAAACCGGCACGTTCATATAGATTCCATGCAGCCTGATTCTCTGCATCAACTACTAGGAAGAGTTGATCGAAATCCGGAAATACACTTTGTACAAATTCAGGAATATTCATCATAATTTCAGTGCCATAGCCATGACCTTGCAACTTATTGTTGATTGATAAGCTACGGACATATACTGCATTAATCGGCGTATCATATCCTTCATGTTGATAATGCTGATGCAACACAAAGAACCCTACAACCTCTTCGTCACGATTAAGCACAACACACGGTCTACGATCCGGATCCATCAACCCTTCATCTAATACCTCTTTCGGTAAAGAAGAATAAATCATTTGACGCTCTGTTAATTCGAACTGGTCTAATGCCTCACGATAGTCTTCTTTATACTGTACAATTTTAATTTTAGAACCTAAGAATTCCATTATCTCTTTGCCTCCGTACATTGCAATTTATTTTGTTAAATATATTTTACCCATTTTTTAAATATTAGAACATGAAAGTTTATTTTTTGACTGCTAAGCATCACCTTATATGATAAGATAAAATAAAAAATGTGAGGTTTATGATGAAAATAGGAATCGATGCAGGTGGTACCTTAATCAAAATTGCTATCCTTGAAAACGATACATTTACATATAAAAAAGAACAATCTACAGACATTGAACGCGTTGCAGCATGGCTTAACACTATGCCAGATGCACAAGTAGCTCTAACAGGCGGAAAAGCCACTTATTTAAATAGTCTTATTTCACATGATGCATTTCAATCAATTGAGTTTGATGCGACATTTAAAGGGATTCAATCCTTTTTAGATGAAAATAATATGTATCTCGATAAATTTGTATTCAGCAATGTAGGCACAGGAACTTCCATCCACTTTGTTGATGAGAATAAACAAATTCGTGCAGGCGGAACAGGTGCAGGTGGAGGTATGATGATGGGACTCTCATACTTACTGACTGGGAAAGAAGATTTTGCAGATATCGTTACAACAGCTAGAGCTGGTAATCGCGATATTATCGATCTTAAAGTAAAACATATTTATAAAGGTGATAAAACACCCATTCCAGGCGAGCTTACAGCCGCTAACTTCGGGAACGTACTTCACAACAAAGACACCGAAAGCTTTACAGATGCAGATAAGATTGCTTCTGTCCTCGGAATCGTTGGAGAAACAGTGACGACAGTATCTATCCATGCAGCTAGAGAATTTGGAGCAGAATATGTTGTTTACATCGGTTCTAGTTTTCTGGACAACAAATTATTGCAGGATATCGTCGTAAATTATACTAAATTACGTAACTTCAAACCTTACTTTATCGAAAACGGAGAATATTCAGGTGCTGTGGGCACACTTAGGTTGATGGATGAAAAATAACGTAAAGGCTTAGCCTTTACGTTATTTTTTAAGCACCTTTATTAAACTTACAAGCATCGGCAGCAATGTCGCACTAATTACCGATGCTGCAAATATACTACTTTTTCTAGTCTTCATGAACTTCACCTTTTAAACGTTGTTCAAATTGTTTTGCTTTTTGATCGATGAATGCTTCGTCATCACCATACCATATACAAATAAAGCGTGACGGGAAAGCATTTTTATCTCTATAATCTCCATCATAATATGCTAATGGGAATAAGTTACCACTCTTTACTTCGTTTAAAATTGTTTCATAGAATGCTGCATTATCACCATCAGAGTAATAGGCAAGGAACTTTTTATAGTCCCCTTTTAGTACATCATCCAGTAACAATAATGAACTTGATCCATTTTGTCTGAAGTTTAAATCAATTGCAAACAGATTATCATCTTTATCTACTAATATATCAAATCCTGCAATCCCTTTATAGCCCGCATCGACACCATTCTTCATAATCTTTCTACCGGCTTCAATTACAGATTCAGGTACATTCCTATCTGTTGTATTACCTCTGTATTTACCGTATTTTTCTACCATCTGAAGCGATGCACCCAAAAATGTGATGCCCTTCTCTTCGCTATACGCATATTGTACGCAGTAATTTTTAATAGGTTCAACAAATTGTTCGATAATCAACTGCTCGGTACCACTTGCCGCCTGCACGCGTTTTATCGAACTTTCCACATCATCTTCTGTATAACATAGCATCACACCATATCCACCTGCTGTCGGATGTTCGTCACCCGGCTTAACAACAAAAGGAAGCGTCCATTCACGTACACGTGTTTGGAAATCATCAATTTTTACAATTTCGCGTTTTGGAAGATATTCTCCACCCGTCCATTTATGGATGAGTGATTTGTTGTTTAAATCTAGAAATATGTCTCGTGGTACAACATAATCATCATTGTCCACAATATCAGTCTCGTGCGCATATTGGAAGAATATCTTTCCTGTCTCGGCATATTCTTTTAAAGCCTTTTCATACTCTTCACGTGTTTCATACGTGATATATGTTTTGGGCATCGCTACTCCCGCTGCGCCAAATAATTCACATGTCTTCTCAGTTACCGTTGCTTTATGAACAATAACAGGCATCTCTGCAATGATTAATTCTCTGGCACTTAATAAATTCGACTGATGTTCTTCAGGCTGTAGCCACGGATTAAAACCATAGCTTGGTCGTGATGTGTAAAGCACATTATCACCATACAGATCACGCATCGTAAGTGAAATATTTAATTTATTGGTGGTCATAGACTTTCCCCTTCAACACTGTATGTAAATTTTTTATCGCTTTTAATTCATCCGGATTATCAATGAGTTCTAATGCCATCGTCGCCATTATTTTAGCACCTTGAATCAGTGCATGATCTCCATGTGCACTACCAGCAGCATCTTTAAATTCAACAGTATGCCCTACTAGGCTTGAAGGCCCAATTTTTATATGCGGATGAATTGTTGGGATAACATGACTCACATTCCCTGTATCTGTTGATCCAAAACCAAAATCATCATGTAATATTACCTCATTGTGCTTTTTAGCATGACGTTCAAATAGATCATCTAACAAATCATTTCGAATAAATTCATTTACTCCATTTTGAATGTGATTCAGCTTATACTCTGCACCCGCAGTAAGTGCAGCACCTTCAGCAACACGTTCAACTTTGCCGGTTAACACATCTAGTTCCTTGCGACTCATTGCGCGCGTGTAGAATCTTGCCTTCGTGTAATCCGGGATAATATTCGCGCTCTTGCCGCCATCCAATATTACACCATGTACTTTATCAGATTTTCGAATATGCTGACGAAGCTGCGCAATCCCGTTAAAGAAACTGATCATTGCGTCCAGTGCGTTAATCCCATTATGAGCATTCTCAGAAGCATGTGCGGTCTTACCGAAGAACTCGACTTCAAATACATCTACAGCAAGTGTAGGCACCGTACGATATGACTCGTGTCCTGGATGTATCATCAAAGCAACATCGCACTCAGAGAATAATCCAGCTTTAACATACGACGCCTTTGCACTACCATTCACACCACCCTCTTCAGCTGGTGTACCAAATACTTTAATCGTACCACCGTGCGTTTCAACATATTCTTTAATGCTCACGCCTGCAAGCACACTTGATGTTCCGATAATATTATGTCCGCATGCATGACCAAGTCCAGGCAGAGCATCGTATTCCGCTAAGAATGCAATCGTCGGTCCTTCATGTTCACTTTCAAATGTCGCAATGAATCCTGTCTCGTGGCCTGCTATATCACGCTCAATTGTGAATCCTTCGTTATATAAAGTCTTGATGAGTAAACTAGACGCAAAATACTCTTCGTTTCCAAGTTCCGGGCGTTCGTGAATCTGGTGGCTTATTTTAATAAATTCCTCTTTATTATATTCAATATAGTTAAGTACATTTTGTTCATTCATCGTCATTACCCCTTAATTAAATTCAATTAAGTCCACTTAATAAAAAAGACACCCTCAGATAAGGATGTCTATACGTCTTATCTGTCAGCATAAGCTGCAGGAATTAGCACCTTACATATTGCAGGTTGCTGGACATCAGCGGGCCTGTCCCTCCGTCCGTCTCGATAAGTGTTTAATTGTTATCAATTATATTAGAGCTTTAAAGCATGATTGTCAATAAGATAACTTATTTTTCAGATATTATCCGAATATCTGTACTTCGTTCGATCCGTTCCAGTTCATCGCTTTAACTTCAATTACAGTCAAGAAGATGTCCCGCGCCTTTTTATACGAAGAGAAATCAAAAGGATAAATTCTTGCAAGTTCCCATTTGAACGCACTATAACGATCTCTCTCACTTGAAAATGTTCGAAAATAATCTCTTAACTTAATGCGTTTCAATAATTCTTCATCTGCCTCTTTATACACAAAAAGATGAAATTGATGATCCTTTGTAGCATATACTTTATAACATACTTCTTTACAGATTAAATGATATCCAAGTTCAGCTAACTTTAGTTCTTCAATATCATGCTTCACCTCTACAGCAATATCTATCGTCGCACGTGCGTCCATACCTGGTACCGCAGTAGACCCAATATGATGAATCGCACTAATATTTTTTAACTTCTGAAGCACTCTTTTCTTTTCGCCTATATAAAGGTGCTGCCATATACTATCGTAAGGTACTATCATCACTTGTTTCATCCTTTCCCCTCCTTCTTTAGATACATTTTAAAATATTATACTTCTTTGCACACAAATTCACAAACTATTATATTGAGTAAATAATAAATTCATGATATTATTAATCCCGAGTTATCTGATAAGAATAATAATATTAGGAGTGTACCGATGAGTTTACCTTTTATGGACATCTTTAAAGAATGGGCATCAGATTATGATGATGCTGTAACAGGACAAAATCCCGAATATAAAGATGTATTCTCAAACTATGATTTTATGATAGAAGAAGCAACAAAACACGCAGGAAAACGCGTAACAGAATTTGGTCCTGGAACTGGGAATTTAACAAACATGTTATTACAGCGCGGATTGGACGTACAGGCTGTAGAACCAAGTATTGATATGACAAAGTTAGGTGAGGCTAAGACAGGTATTACGTTCGAACGTGGCGATTTCCTGAACTTCAATGCTAGAGAAACAGATACATTTATTTCTTCTTTTGCTTTTCACCACCTTACAGATAAAGAAAAGAAAGAAGCGATTGCCCTTTATAAGCCGCTTCTCTCCGAAGATGGAAACATCATTATATTGGACACAATGTTCAATTCCTTAGATGAAAAAGAACAGATTAAATCACATTATGACGCACGAGGTTACCATAATCTTGTCGAAGATCTGGAAAGAGAATATTATCCATTAAAGGAGACAATGGAAGAGATTGCCAACGACTTGGGATTTGATTATCAATCCACTCAGATGAATCGTTTCGCTCATCTTCAAATATTAACTAAAAAAAAAGGAAAAACTCCTGCTGATTTAATCGGTAATACACCGCTAGTGGAACTTAAGCATTTTCCACTGAATAAAGGAAACCGTCTATTTGCAAAACTTGAGTTCTATAATCTGGGCGGCTCTGTAAAAGACAGACTGGGTGTCAACATTTTAGAACAGGCTTTACTTCGTGGTGATATTCAAAACGGTACAGTTGTTGAAGCTACAGCTGGTAATACAGGAATTGGTCTTGCACTCATCTGTCAACAGTATGGATTAAAGCTACGTGTCTATGTTCCCGAGAAATTCAGCATCGAAAAACAAAGCATCATGCATGCATTAGGGGCTGAAATCGTAAATACCCCTACAGAAAAAGGAATGCTCTTCGCACGCGAAGAAGCGCTGAAATTCGCTCAAGAAACCGGTGCATTCTATACAAATCAATTTGAATCAGCAGATAATCCTTCAAGCTACGATAAACTGGCAAAGGAGATAAAAAGAGATGCTGGGAAGGTTGATGCAATCGTTGCTGGTGCAGGCAGTGGAGGAACATTTACAGGTCTTGCAAAGCACTTCAAAGAAAGTCATCGCGTTATCGTAGAGCCTGAAGGTTCGATATTAAATGGTGGAGAATCTGGTAGTCACCGCACAGAAGGCATCGGCGTTGAAAAATGGCCCGTGTTCTTAGATAAAGATTTAATCGATGCCGTTGAAACAATTTCTGATATCGATGCCTTTACACGTGTCTCAGAACTTGCCCAAAAAGAAGGTCTTCTTGTCGGTTCTTCAAGCGGAGCCGCGCTACATGCCGCACTTAAAACCCAAGAAAATATGACTGATAGCAATATCGTCGTAATATTCCCTGATGCAGCTGAGCGATACTTATCACAACAAATATTTGATATTAAAGGAGAATAGATTATGCAAAAGAAAACAATGATGATTCATGGTGGAAATACAATAGATGAATACACTGGAGCTGTAAACCCTCCAATTTACCAAACAAGTACCTACAAACAAGATGGCATCGGGAATATGCGTCAAGGCTATGAATATTCTCGTTCAGCAAATCCAACACGTACAGCATTAGAATCATTAATCAGTGACTTGGAATCAGGTGATGCTGGCTTTGCATTTGGTTCAGGTATGGCTGCAATATCTTCTGTAATCATGTTACTCAATGCTGGCGATCATATCGTTGTTGGTAGCGATGTATACGGCGGAACTTATCGCGTCTTCACAAAAGTCTTCGAACGCATCGGTATTAAATCAACATTCGTTGACACAACCGATATCGAAGCAGTTGAAGCGGCAATCAATGAGAATACTAAGATGCTTTATATCGAAACTCCTACCAATCCATTACTTAATGTAACGGATATTCGCAAAATGGTTGAAATCTCTAAAGCACATAACTTAATTTCTGTTGTAGACAATACATTTATGACACCTTACTTCCAGAATCCACTTGAACTTGGTGCAGATATTGTACTTCATTCAGCAACGAAATATATCGGCGGACATAGCGATGTTGTAGCCGGACTGGTTGTAACACGCACACCTGAGCTTTCTGAATCAGTTGGCTTTATACAGAATTCCGTAGGTGGTATACTTGGACCTCAAGATAGTTTCTTACTTGTGCGCGGTATTAAGACACTTGCAATTCGAATGGAACAAACAGAACACTCAACATTAAAAATCATCGAATTCCTCCAAAAACAAAGTGCCGTAACAAATATCTTCCATCCTGTCTTGCTTGATGAACAAGATAAGAAAATTCACGAATCACAAAGCAAAGGTTACGGTGGAATGGTATCATTTGATGTAGGATCTAAAGAAAATGCCGAAAACTTAGTAAAAGCAACGAAATATTTCACTTTAGCAGAATCTTTGGGTGCAGTAGAAAGTTTAATTTCTGTCCCGAGCCAGATGACTCATGCTTCGATCCCTAGAGAACGTCGCCTTGAACTTGGTATTACAGACGGTTTAGTTCGAATCTCTGTGGGTATTGAGGATAGTGAAGACTTAATTGCAGACTTAGAACAAGCATTTAAACAATTAAATTAGGAGTGACGCTTATGACTAAAAAAATGAACGTTGAAAGTTTCAACTTAGACCACACGATCGTCGATGCACCATTCGTACGATTAGCGGGTATCAAAGAAGGTATCAATGGTGATGTAATTCATAAATATGATATTCGTTTCAAACAACCAAATAAAGAACACATGGAGATGCCTGCACTTCATTCATTAGAACATTTAATGGCTGAAAACATCCGTAATCATACAGATAAAGTAGTAGACATCTCTCCTATGGGATGTCAGACTGGCTTCTACGTTTCACTTATCAATCACGATAACTATGAAGATGTGTTAGCAATATTAGAAAACACTTTGAATGATGTATTAGCAGCTGATGAAGTCCCTGCTTGTAATGAAGTGCAATGTGGCTGGGCAGCGAGTCATTCTTTAGAAGGTGCAAAAGCAATCGCACAGGAAATGCTATCTAAAAAAGACAGATGGCATGTAATTTATCAGCCTGGAAAAGAACCACAAGCATAATTAATTGATATATCAATAAGTGGCACACATGAAACTTCATGTGTGCCACTTATTTTTAAAATCTTATTAAATTTGTAGCTGCATATACATCATCATATTCATTTAAAACATTAAGCTGTTCATCTACAATATCCAAGTGATATGGACCAGTTGCTTCATTAATCTTCTCTATCTTATCAAGCGACACATCATCATGCTTCTTAAAATTAAAAGTAACACTATAGTCCGTCTTCTCACCAGTACCGTATACAAGTTCTCCTAAAACCTTCTCTGTTCCATTACCTTCAAATAAAAACTTCAACTCATTTGGTAACGTAAATCTAAAGCGATAGTGGGGAGTATTATGCATTAAATAATCATATAATATTCGATCAATTTTATAATCTAATCTAAATGAAATACCATGTTCATTATGCGTTGCCACTAAATTCTTTATCATAAAATGAGGCATTATAAACGCTTTATCTGCTACATCAGCTGATACAGCTCCAGGTTTAACTAGCTCAACATTCTTACTTTGTTTCTTATCCATAGTATCACCTTGATTCTTCGTTAAAAAATAATAGAGCGCACCACTTGCTGCAGCAAAGATAGCAGCACCAATTGTTTGTTTATATTTCATATATATTAGCTCCTTTATACTTTTTATTCTTATACCCCATTTCGCTTAGGTAATGCATAAATACAATAAATTACACCGTCACACAAATATTATTTTGCGTTAAATTAATTTTCCCTCAATAAATAATGGAGATGATAATATGTTTAGAGAGAAGGAACGTATAAATTTAATACTCTTATATGGACTTGAAGATGCAATTGAATTATATGCTAAATATAATAATCAAGCTTATAAGCATCTGAATGAATATAAAAATATCAATAAACAACTTCTAGAAAAACTATCACTAGCAATCAGTTATATCGAAAGACAAGTTGTTCAATAATAAAAGGAGTAGGTATCTGAGATACCTACTCCTCTTCCATCCTCTAATTCTTACTTCAATTCTTCCAAATAACTCTCACCAAACTCTGGCAATTCAACACCAAAGTTATCAGCAATCGTCGCACCAATTGAAGCGAATGTAGTATGCGATTCTAATTCACGACCACCATCAAACTGTTTACTATACATGAGTAGCGGTACATATTCTCTTGTATGATCTGTTCCCGGCATTGTAGGGTCGTTACCATGGTCTGCCGTAATAATGAGTAAATCATCTTCTCTTAACGCTTCTAATAATTCACCTAGTCTATCATCAAATGCTTTAATTGCATTCATATAACCTTCTTTATCACGACGATGTCCATACAATGCATCAAAGTCCACTAGGTTCAGGAAGCTTATTCCATCAAAGTCAGACTTCACAACTTCTAATAATTTATCCATACCATCCATATTATCTTTCGTTCGGATGGACTTCGTTACACCTTCACCATCATAGATGTCATTGATTTTACCGATTGCGATAACATCACGCCCTGCATCTTGAAGTTCATTCATCACTGTACGTCCAAATGGTTTTAATGCATAGTCATGACGATTTGATGTTCTCGTGAAATTCCCTGGTTTACCTACATATGGGCGTGCAATAATGCGCCCAATTAAATATTTCGGGTCTTTCGTATATTCACGGACTTTCTCACAAATCTCATAGAGTTCTTCAAGCGGGATAATCTCTTCGTGTGCAGCAATTTGCAGTACTGGGTCAGCTGAAGTATAGACGATTAAGTCACCTGTTTTCATTTGGTGTTCGCCCCACTCATCAATAATTGCTGTTCCTGATGCTGGTTTATTAGCTACGACTTTTCGTCCTGTCATTTCTTCAATAGCTGTAACAAGTTCTTTAGGGAAGCCATTCGGATATACTTTGAATGGCTGATCGATATTCAGCCCCATTATCTCCCAATGACCTGTCATCGTATCTTTTCCTACAGATGCTTCCGATAATTTCGTATAGTATGCTCCTGGTTTATCGACTTTTTTTACGACCGGAAGTGGTGCAATATTACCTAATCCTAACTTTTCTAAGTTCGGTAATTTGCCTTCATATCCTTCCAGCGTATGTTTTAAAGTATGGCTCCCAGTATCACCAAACTTCTCTGCATCTGGTGCTTCACCAATCCCTACAGAATCCATTACGATAAGATGCACTCTTTTAAATGTCATAATATCTCTCCTATTCAGTTATGACTTTATGAATTAACACTGGCGCTTCTGCGTGGTCAGAGATTTCAATATTGTCATAAATTTTGTTCATTACATCCTCTACATTATCACGGTTTGCATAAATTGTTACAAGTGATTCGCCTTCTTCAACTTTGTCGCCAACTTTCTTGCGTAACATCAGTCCTACTGCAAGATCAATCGTATCTTCTTTCGTTGCACGGCCTGCTCCAAGCAGCATAGAAGCAATGCCTAATTCATCAGCAACAATTTTACTTACCACACCTGTGCGTTTCGCCGGTACTTCAATGACATATTTCGCTTGTGGCAACTTCGTTACATCATCAACTACTGAAGGATCTCCACCTTGGTTTTTAAGGAATGTTTTAAATTTATCCAGCGCTTTACCGTTGTTAATTACTTCTTGTAACTGTGCACGTGCATCTTCAAGTGTATTCGCTTTACCTGCTAGCACGACCATCTGGCTACCTAGTGTTAAAACAAGTTCTGTTAAATCTTCAGGACCTTCTCCACGTAAAGTTTCAATCGCTTCTTTCACTTCAAGCGCATTACCAATCGCATATCCTAACGGCTGACTCATATCAGAAATAATCGCCATCGTATTACGTCCAACATTATTACCGATCTTAACCATCGCAGTTGCTAACATTTCTGCGTCTTTATCTGTTTTCATAAATGCGCCTGCACCTGTCTTAACATCAAGTACAATCGCATCTGCACCAGCTGCAATCTTCTTACTCATAATACTTGATGCAATAAGTGGAATACTATTTACCGTTCCTGTAACGTCACGTAATGCATAAAGCTTCTTATCAGCAGGTGTTAAATTACCTGTCTGTCCGATAACCGCAAGTTTGTCTTCATTTACAAGTTTCATGAAATCATCTTCCGAAATTTCTACATGGAAACCTTCAACTGCTTCCAGCTTATCAATCGTACCACCTGTATGTCCCAGTCCACGACCACTCATCTTCGCAACTGGAATATCAAGCGCTGCAACTAAGGGTCCAAGTACTAAAGTTGTCGTATCACCTACACCACCTGTTGAGTGTTTATCAACTTTAATCCCTTCAATTGCTGATAAGTCGATCTGGTCGCCACTTTCAACCATTGCCATCGTTAAGTTTGCTCGTTCTTCGTCATTCATATCCTGGAAGAAAATCGCCATCGCTAAACTTGATGCTTGATAATCTGGAACTTCACCATTCGTATAACCTTTGATGAAAAACTCGATTTCTTCTTTCGTAAGCGCACGTCCATCTCGTTTCTTTGCAATAATGTCTACCATTCTCATTATAATTTCCTCCTTTTTGTAAACGCTTTCTATAAATTTATAAGGGAAAGGGAATTAATAATCCCCTTTAGCTTCTTCACCTTTTAAAATTTGTACACCTGCACTTGCACCGATACGTGTTGCACCCGCTTCAACCATCGCCATAACGTCTTCATAAGAACGCACACCACCTGAAGCTTTAACACCCATATCAGGGCCCACAGTTTTTCGCATTAATGCGATATCTTCTTTCGTTGCACCACCAGATGAAAATCCAGTAGATGTCTTCACGAAATCTGCACCTTGCGCTTGCGCAATTTCACATGCTTTTACTTTCTCTTCATCGGTCAATAGCGCTGTTTCGATGATCACCTTTGTCGTAACATCTCCTGCAGCATCAACTACTGCTTTAATATCTTCAGCTACTAAGTCATAGTTCTTATCTTTAAGCGCACCTATATTAATAACCATATCAACTTCACCGGCACCATTTGCAATCGCATCTTTCGTTTCAAATGCTTTCACAGCAGGTGTATTCGCACCTAATGGGAAGCCGATAACTGTACACACAAGAACATCAGTTCCTTCTAATAAAGATTTAGCATACTTTACGTGTGAAGGGTTGACACACACACTCATAAATTCATATTCGCGTGCTTCCTGTGCTAATTGAGCTATCTGTGCCTTCGTTGTTTCAGGCTTTAATGCTGTATGATCAATATACTTTGCTAAGTTCATGATTCATCCTCCTTTAATTTCACTTCTATTATATCAGATACTGAACAAAAGTAAAAATCATAAATGAACTTATGTTCAAATCAAAGTAATTTCCTGGCTGTAATACTATCGGTAATGAGCACATTAGGAATATTTCCATTTAGTGCACCACGTATTGCTTCAACTTTATGGTTTCCTCCAGCAACAAGTATGCTCGTTGGTATTTTGCGTAATGTATCGAGCGTAACACCCATCGTACGATCATCTACCCATCTGTCTGCTATTTTACCATCTTTCGTATAGAATCTCGAACAAATATCGCCTACAGCACTCGTTTTCAATCGTTTCACTTCATCTTCAGAGAAAAAACCGAGCTTAAAAAGTAACGCCTCATCTCTAACTGTCCCTGTTGTATAAATCGCAACATTACATTTCGGCGCCATCTTCAATATACTTTTAATATGACGATCGGCACTAACAAGTCTCTTTACTTCCTTATTATCAAATATGACTGGAACCGGTAAGTCTCTCGGAATGGAATTAAAGCTACGCGCAAATAAGGACAACGTTTCATGCGAATGGGTCACCACATCAGAATATGAGACTCCACCTTTAAGCTGAATCGTTTCTACACCATTTAAATTCAATGGTTTCATAAGTTCAGCAACGCGAAACATTGTCTTACCCCAGCTGATACCTACAATATCATTATTCTTCACAGTTCGAGATAAATATTCCGCAGCACATTCAGATATTGCCTTTATCACTGTTTCATTACGATCATTTGTTACATCTTTAATGATCACTTCCTTCAGACCATATTTCTCCCGAATTAAATGTGCTAATTCATCACTCTTCTCGTATGGATCATGAATGATGATTTCAACAATCCCCATATCTCTGGCATGGTTTAATTGTCTTGATACAGTAGGTCTTGATATATCCAGCTCATCCGCAATTTCTTTTTGACCAAGGTTTTCCTCATAGTACATCTTTGCAATCTTTATACATTGCTTCATCTTATCTTCCATTCTCTTCACCTCTACTCTTCAATTCTATATAAAAACAAAAAAAAATACACTCCAAACTATTTGGAGCGTACCAAGTAAATTTATTATTTCAAGAATGATTTAAGCATCCAATTATGTTTCTCAAGGTTACTAATCATACCTAGGAACATATCTGCAGTCATCTCATCATCTGCTTCTTCGGCTGCTGCTTTACCTTCTTCTAATTGTTTAATAATCTTATCGAAGTCTCTCGATAAATCTTTAACCATATCCTCAGCCGTTAAATCTTTCTTCGCTTCTTTAACTACAGATAATTCAAGCGATTCTTTCAATGTCGCAATTGGATGTCCTTGAATTGCTAAAATACGTTCAGCTAGTTCATCGATATATGTACTAGCTTCATTATAAAATTCTTCAAATTTTACGTGTAAGCTAAAGAAGTGAGGCCCTTTAACATACCAGTGATAATTATGAATTTTAGTATATAATACCGTCCAGTTTGCTACTTGCTGGTTTAAAGCTGTTACTACTTTGTTATCATTTGATTTTTTTGCCATTATAAATCTCTCCTCTATCTTGTTTATATTAATTATTATATTATAATCATTCTAATTAATAAAGTATTATGTCTTATTCGAATTTATTTGGGTATACTAATTAAAAAGGAGGGCATTATGCTAAAAAAATACATATTACCAACCATCATAGCAGTTATCGTCTTTTTTATCTTATTCACAATCGATCTCTGGAAAGTACTGTTAATGGACATACTTACTTCTACCCCTTTTATTATACTTTTATGCATTTGCGCATTATTTGCTGCTTTGCTAGCTTATCTCTTCAGCAAACTTGCCTATAAAGTTGATAACGACCCATCACTTGAACATTACGAACAGGATCGTGCAAGCTTTAAGAAATTCTCAGAAATGAATATATTCTTAATCATTTCATTTTATTTTGCACTTGGCTCAATTATGTTAATCAGTTTAAACCATGCACCTTTCTATTTAGGGATTATCAGTATCGTAACACTTATGATCGCAATCGTAATGCGCTATTATGGTTACAGTATGATCAATAAACTTTATCCAGAACGCGACCTTCCAGAAAACTTCGAATCAGACTTTGATGATAAACTCATCGACTCATTAACCAAAGAAGAAATGATTACAATATTTACGGGTCTCTACAATGCATTTAAGTTAACAAATATCATCTTACCTGCAGCAATGTTGTTAATAACAATTTACGGATATGCAACAGGTATCCCTCAACATTTTGCATTAAGTGTTATAGCAGGATGTGCGATTGCAATTAATATTATGTATCAGGTAACGGTAAGAAAATTGATATAAAAATAGCAGTTATCCATTCAAGGATAGCTGCTATTTTTTAACTCTTATTTTTCTTCTACTATTAATGGTTGGTCAGGCTTAACAAAGAACCATAATACAATTGCTACAACAGCTGGAATAATCATCAAATAGAATGTCGTATCCCAACCATAATGCTGTACAAGGTATCCACCAAGCATCGGACTTAAGAAAGCACCCACGTTACCCCATAAGTTCATCCATCCTGATACAGTTCCAGAGAAGTTACGTCCAAGGTCAGTAGCAGAAGCCCAGCTCATACCCATAGATAAACCTACACCACCAAGACATAATGATAAGTAGATTAAATTCATAACCATGTCATTTGTCTGAACAGATAAGAATAATGAAACTGCAAATACGATAAATCCAAAGATTGCAATCAACGCACGCGCTCTAAAACGTGAATAGCCTCTAGAGATAATTGCATCTGAAATTGTGCCACCCGCCATAATCAGTATAAACATCATTAACCACGGCGCTGCTGCTAAGAACTTCATATCCTTTAATACAACATGGTATTCCTCTTGTAAATATGTCGGTAACCAAATTAAGAATAAAGTAATAACAAACTGTACTACAAAGTATTGTCCAGCAATCGCAAAGAAACTGAAGCGCTTGAAGAATAGTCCCCAAGGTGCAGATGTCTTATCTGTCTGAACCACATCACGGTTTTCCATGATGTATGCTTTCTCTGCTTCGTTAACCATCTTATGATGTTCCGGTAAGTCTTTAGCAATGATTGCCCAGATTGCAGCAATAATGATACCAATCGCACCGAAAATAAAGAATACTGCTTCCCAACCGAAAGCTTGATAAATAGCTATTGTTACAAACGGTGCAATAACAGGACCAAAGTATGATCCTGCAAGCAATGCACTTGATGCACGACCTTTTTCACTTTTGGCAAACCAATATGTATTAAATACTGCATTTGAAGGATACATCGGTCCTTCCCCTACACCAAATAAGAAACGCATTGTGTATAATAATCCGTGATTTTTGACAACCCCTGTTAGAATTGTGAATGCACTCCACCAAACAAGTGCAAATGTTAACATTTTCTTAGGGCCAAACTTCTCCGCCATAATACCTGCTGGCACTTGCATTAATGCATAACCTGCTGCAAATACCGAAGCTAACATACCAAACTGTGTCTTATTCATATTCAGATCTTCCATCATTGGTTGCGCAATATATGAGATATTGGCTCTATCCATATATGCAATAACTCCAATCAGAAAGAACATCAGTGCAAACATCCATCTTACTTTAGTAGCTTTTTGACTCATTTAATTCACCTCATTAATTTGTATAGTCATCCTATGACCAATTGACTAGATTAAAAATAACACATGCTGAAAACGATTACAATAACTTTGTGAAATTTTAGCTCAAAAATAAAATATTTGTTATATAACACTGTGAAAAAATACCAAAAAAGCTATTTTTGAAAGAAAATTTCTAATATATATCAGTTTTATTACAAGGTATTTTCGGGATAAATTACACCTCAAAAATTCACAGACTTTCCTTAAGGATATATATTTTGTGAATTTAGTATCAAAGTTGTATACTAATATTGTAAATAAATATTTGGAGGGATTATTACATGAAAGCAGCAGTATGGCATGGTAAAAAAGACATTCGAGTTGAAGACAGAGAAATCCGTGAAATGCGTGATAATGAGGTACGCGTTAAGGTCGGATATGCTGGAATTTGCGGTAGTGACTTACATGAGTATCAAGAAGGACCAGTATTCGTTCCCGTAGACAAAGAGGATGATCTTACTGGGGGTAAAGCACCTCTAATCATGGGACATGAGTTTTCAGGTACAGTCGTTGAAGTTGGTAAAGAGGTTAAAGACTTCAAAGTTGGCGATCGTGTTTCAGTAAACCCAACTGTGACATATGGTAAAAATACAGATGAACTAGATGTCTATGATGGCTTCAGTTTCCTCGGCCTACATACAGATGGTGGTTTTACTGACTTAGTTAATGTACCAGAAACTAATCTTTACCACTTACCAGATTCATTATCTTTACGTGTAGCAGCAACTATCGAGCCTTTAGCGGTAGGCGTTCAAGCTGTTAAAGAAAGTGGCTTAGAGTTCGGAGACACTGTGGCAATCTTTGGCGCGGGTCCTATTGGTATCTATACGACCCTTGCAGCTCGTGCGGCTGGTGCAAGTAAAATTATTGTACTAGATCTTTCTAAAGAACGTTTAGAAAAAGCAAAAGAATGCGGCGCAACGCATGTCATTAACTCAGGCGAGGTAAACGCGGTAGAAGCAATCAAAGAAATCGTACCAGGTGGAGTAGACCGTTCATTTGAAGTAGCCGGGGTAACACCTACATTTGTACAAGCGATCGATGCTACACGTCCTCGTGGCACAATGGTAATCGTTTCTATTTTTGCTGGTGACATTACCTGGCCACCATTACAATTGACTAATGCTGGTGTGAAAATCACTTCAACAATCGCTTATTCAAGAGCATCTTACCAACAAACAATCGATTTAATGGGTAGTGGTCAAATTGATACAGAGAGTACTATTACCGGGGAAATTGAGCTTGATGATATCGTAGAACACGGTTTCGAAAAATTAACAAATGATAAATCTCAAGTTAAGATCTTAGTTAAGCTTAATGGAGAAGACTAAAAAATAAAAAGTGCTGAGACAAGGTGTCTCAGCACTTTTTTTATATTAACTTTTCTCTAAAATTCCTTGTATAATCGTTTAGTTTATAGTCTTCAGGTACCTGTTCTGTTCTGACCACAAGTACGTCACACTTTGCATATCTAACGATCGCTTCAGACACACTTCCCATAACGAAACGCTCAAATGCATTGTAGCCACTTGATCCGCACATTATTAAATCAACCTTGTAACCTACTGCAATTTGTTTCGGAATAATATTTTTAGCTGCGCCATGCGCTATAACGATTTCAACATCCTTTACACCTCGGTCTAACGCGATTGCTTTGTACCCTTCTAGCAATTCTTGTGCATAGATATCAGCGTTCTCAGCAAGTGATCCACCTTTGGCATCAACGTTAGCATAAGTTCTAATATCAACAATATGTGTAAGTACAAGTTTTGCATCATTCCTTACAGCTACCCCAATCCCTTTCTCAAACGCATACTCACTGACCTTAGAACCATCTAACGGGATTAATATTGTATTATATTTCATAGTATTCCCTCCGAATCATATTTTCTTATACTTATTGTAACATCCAAGTGTTTTATAATCCTAGATTCTTCATATATTGTTCACGTACATCTGCTTTCAATGTCTCATTAGGCAGGAAATACCAAAGCCCATCTTCTAATATCTCACCGTCTCCTTGAAGCTGAACTTTCTTCACATTGCGAACTGCGCCATTATAACCAGTAGCTAATCCTTTTAAATCATCAAATGATAAATCAGTTACAACATTTCCTTCGATACTTTTCAATAAAGAATCTAATTTCGTTACAGAATCTACGCTTAATACTTTTGTTGCTAATGCCTGAATCACAAGCTGCTGTCTTTCCTGGCGACCGAAATCGCCTCCCGCACCTTCTTGTTTACGACTTCTAATAAATGCCATAGCTCCATCACCATCTAGATGAATTTCTTGTCCTTTTACAAAATTGAATCCACCATAACTGAAAGTAGAATTGCTGACAACATCGATACCACCGACTTTATCTACCATTTCATGCATACCATCCATATTAATCGTCGCATAATAATCGATAGGAACATTCATAAATTTCTCTACAGATGCTACCGCCATCTTTGCCCCACCGTATGCGTATGCATGTGCGATTTTCTCGTTCGTTCCTTTACCTACCATTTCACTGTATGTATCACGAGGGATACTTACCATTTGTGATTTGTTCGTCTTTGGATTGATGCTCATCAGAATAATCGAGTCACTACGTCCAGCATCGCCAGTTGCAAGTCTTTGCTGATTTGAATCAACCCCGAATAATGCAACACTGATTGCATCTTTATTACCGATGTCAACTTTGTCACCACGCAGTTCTGACTTGTCCCTACCTTCTATTTTGTGCTGAATATGCTCTGCCGTTTGTTTCACCTTAAAATATGATCCACCTACAAACCATGCAGCTATTAATAACATGAGTACAAATACGATTAAAAATATTGAAAGACATCCCAGTCTTCTCTTTCTTCTCTTTTCCATAAATCCACCTCGTTTACTTAATAATACAACAATACAAGCCAATATTCATAAGGCTTAAGTATGACTTGTTCCTTTTCTTATGCACTTAAAAGTATACTAATAAAATTTTGATTACACAAAATTTATTTAGTAAAAATAAGTAAATTCCCTCTTAAATTTATACCTTTATATCCCTCACTCAGTAAGCGTCTGATTTCCATATCATCAGTCATTTTCACAGCAACTTCTTCTTCATATATGCAATCTCTATCACGGAATAACGCAAAGATATAGCGAATTTTATCATCATATACGTTATCTAGCGCTACAATCTTCATACCATGGTGAAACTTATCTTTGATGCTCGCGATATTGTCTGGGTGTACTGTAGCCATTATTATCGTATATTTGTCATCGATCTCCTGAAACAGCCATTCTCCTAATTTTTTCTGTAACCCTCTTCCACGATAGTCTGGATGTACAACTGTAATATCAGAGTAGATGAGCCGATCTCTATCAGATGGATCAAGTGCTATATATTTTCCTAGGTAATCGTCTACTGGTATATGCATTGAACGAAATGCTACAATCCTTTCGTCAATCTGACAAATACATAACACACCATCATTCACGTTTTGAGCAATCTCTTCTTCAGATAAAGTTACGAGCATATCTTTATTGCCAATTTCCTGTATAGCAGCTTTTTGAACATCTAGTATAGCTTGAATATTAGTATTATTAGCGAATTTAATTTTCATTACATTCTCCTTTTAAGAAAAATTTTACTTGCATATTACATAGATATCATGCAAAATATTATACATTGACCGTAATTATTTCGTTCTATCGTCTCAATCAGTCATAATTTTAATATACGTCAAAAAAGAGGGAGTTAAAATGATAAAATTAGAACAGTCAATATTCAAGACAGCAAGCCAAGTCGAGCATGTTTTAAATGCTATACTTTTAAAACGATTCGGAATCACATTTGCTGAATTTCTTATTCTATACAAAGTATATAAAGATAGTAATAGCTCAGTGACAGACATACAAGATGACATTCAATATAAGATGGATTCTGCAAGCATAAAGACTAAGAAACTTAGGGACTTAGGGTTCGTCGTTAAAGAACGTCGTAAAGATGATGAACGTAAAGTATGTGTGAAAATTACAGATAGTGGCTGTGAAATCGTCAAACTAGTCATGGTGGAGCATCAACAATGTATTTATGATAGTATAGGAAATACTTTCACAAAAGAGGACGGTGAAACCCTATTTATCCTTCTTGATAAATACAGAAAAGCTTTCCATCAATATACCGATACGATTAACTAAAAAACTGGGTGCACTTCAATGTGCATCCAGTTTTTTACAGTTCTGCAGATTGTACTTGTTGTCGTAAAAATCCCTGCTGTTCTTCTTTATTGATCTTAACAATCTTGAACCCAGTATAACCATAAACAAGTGAAATGATTGGTACTACAAAATTTAGAATTGCATATGGTGCATAGTCAAATACATGTACACCTAGTGTTGCTAAAATGAATACACCACATGTATTCCACGGTACGAATACACTTGTTAGTGTACCACTATCTTCTAAACAACGTGATAAGTTTTTCGGGTGTAAACCTTTATCAATAAACGCCTTTAAGTACATACGACTTGGTACTACGATACTAATATATTGTTCTGAACATGTTGCATTCACTGTAAAGCAGCTTAACAATGTTGCTGCAATCAAACTACCCGTAGATTTCGCCACAAGTAAAATCTTTGAAATCAATGCTTGTAACATGCCACTGAACTCTAGAATTCCACCAAACGTCATGGCAACAATCGTCATCGAAATCGTAAAGAACATAGATTCCAGACCACCTTTGTTGAATAACTCCATTACAAGTGCATTATCCGACTTCATCACATAACCTTCCTGTAACGTCTTCGCGATGATTTGTAAACTATCTCCTTGAATAAAGAATTGACACCCTGCCCCTAATATTATACCGACGACAAGTGCTGGGACTGCCGGGACTTTAAGCGCCACAAGTACAATGACAGCCACAGGCACTAACAATAACCATGGTGATAATGTAAACTGCACTT
Source organism: Macrococcus psychrotolerans (assembly GCF_038095555.1). Lineage (NCBI taxonomy): Bacteria > Bacillati > Bacillota > Bacilli > Caryophanales > Staphylococcaceae > Macrococcus > Macrococcus psychrotolerans. The sequence goes on from NZ_CP124591.1 coordinate 1,855,328, forward strand.
CCATTGCTTTCGTGATTGAATCAATTTTTGTCGTATCTAAATGACCACCACTAAACTGACGACCAATAAAAAAGTATGCAATCAATGCAATAATAATACCCGGTATTGTTGTGAAAAACATATGCTTAATATGATCAAATAAATCTGTACCCGTTAAACCTGAAGCTAAATTCGTCGTGTCTGATAACGGACTCATCTTATCTCCAAAGTAGCTTCCTGAAATAACTGCACCCGCAATCATACCCGCTGGAATATCCATACTCAAACCGATTCCCATACCTGCAACACCTACTGTCGCCATTGTAGACCAGCTAGAACCAATTGCAAGTGCAACAATGCTACAAATAATACAAATTGTTACAAGGAACATTGAAGGAGAAATCATCTTCAAACCATAATAGATCATTGTTGCAACGATACCCCCACCAATCCATGCTCCAATGACTAAACCAACAAGGATGATGATGACAATTGCCGGTAGCGCCATCTTAATCCCTCTATACATCATTTCTTCAATTTGTTCCCAAGTAAAACCATGTCTATGTGCTACGATTGCTGCGACAGCAGTGCCGATCATCAATGGAATATGTGGTGCTTGCTTAAGTTTTACAACCCAAAGTAGCATACAGACAATCATAACAAGTAAAGGCACTAATGCCCAAAAAACATTAATATCTTTTCTTTCAAATGCTTTCTTTTCTTTCCCCATCCGTCATTCTCCCCTTTGTGAAAACGCTTTCTTGTTACATTTTAAAGTAATAAAGAAGAAAAATCTATAATAATTTTTCAAATCACTCCAAAAAAATAAATCTTCCTATAAAACATCTTTTTAATAGGAAGATTATCAAAATATTTGTTATTTTTCATCTGACTTAAGTTTGTCTACAACAATTGTAATAGCCATGCCAATCATAGTAATAAATGAGGCAGCAATTGCATTATCAGGGCCCACGAACATTTGGAGGAATAAATTATTATACATATCTAATTGCATTAAAACATCCATAAACGGCCTCCTATTTTTCATGCTATAATAAGTATACCTATTTTATCAGAAAATTCAAATTACAATTATATTACAAAATATAACCAAATGTATAAAGAATGGAAAACTAAAAAGGGGGGTAAAGTAATATTCAGTGGTATCGCTATTATCATGTCACTTATTCTCGTTTGATTTATTTATCATCGTATTCATTACTTCTCTACTTAAATTTAAAAGCACTAAAAATCAGGAGTTTCGCATCCTATGTTTTAGTGCTTTTAAATATTTTATATCTCAGGGTTGATTCGAACGTTCGTTAGCGACTTCTGGAGATTTTATATTTTTAGCGGCTGAACTCAGCAATAGTAAAGTGTAGTAAATTGAGTATTGACTCTAACTAAGATGTATATGTAGAAGATATCGAGTTAATCACAACTTTCCATCACATTAAATCAATATAAATATCATTATGTAATATCATAAAAAATATTAATTAAGAATTTTTTAATATTTATAGAATTTCATTGCTGCAGTAATATACTCTGGAAATGCAGCTTTAAATTCTGTCACATCAGAGGTTGTAATTCCTATAACCCTAAAATTTTTTGGTACTTCAAAGGTTGCGCCGCTTCCAACTGGTCCAATTGTCGCACGCTGTTGTTCTTCTAGCACAGGCAGCGATACTGTCGTTCCTTGTGATGCATAAACTAATGGTTTAAGTTGCTCAGTCGTCACATGGTCAATATGCTCTATGATAATTGTATCTGGCACTTCAGTGGCAAGTGCTTCAGTGATGATTCCGCGATTATATGTATAGTGTTGACCTGACTTAATATATTCCCCGTAAAGGTTTGCTTGTTTCCAAGTTGCATCCGCAATAAATAATTTAACTGCATGCGCATCTAATTTCATAAATTTAACAACTGTTTTCATCCCGTTTACATGCTGTGGCAGACTGAAGATATGAAAGAGCTTTTGCTGCACTGTTACGTCATGTTGTTCTAATGCAATGTTTTTTGTTGTATCTGATAATCGCTTTGCTTCAAAGAACTTCTTATCCATTGCTGCTTTTCGCGCGCTGTATTGTGCTGTTTCTATCACTTCATTTATGGAAGGTGCTGTAGGCGTCGCTTTCGTTTCAGAAGGTTCTAACATGGCTTGATATTGATTTTTAGTAATCTCTGTCACAGATTCATTCCATTTTTCGTCTAAGAAATATTGTGCACGCAACATCAGTTCACGATCTAATTCATAAATTGTTCGAGGTGTCACATCTTCGATATATTTAATGATAATTGCAGTTGCATCTGTTCTCCCAGGCACGGGTTTATTCCCATGCTTTCCTTTAACGACTTCTGCAATACCATATATCCCACGTTCCGGCTTCGTTTTATAGATAATGACCTTATCTTCTGGTTGCATCTCTCCATAATGTTTATAGCCTAAACGATGTACACCGTTAACGTTGCTGACATAAATGGTATACTCCATACCTGATTCAAATGGTATTTCTTCTTTCATTAAGAAGTAACGGTTAATTTTTTCTTTATACTGGCCGACATTAATAATTTTGTTATAGTCCGCTTCTGAGATCGGATTCAGCAACTGCTCTTTCATGCTTTGTATCGTCTCTTTTAAATTTTCATCTCGAATTAAATAGTCTTTCGTAAAAGGTGCAAGCTTTGTATCATATTTAAAATGAATTTTAATTTGTCCACGTCTTGGCTCTTCGACTTTAAGTACTTCTCCAGCCCCAAGTAAACCAATTTTATTTTGTACAAGGTAAAAGATGACGCGATCTCCAGGGTTTGCACGTTTAAATGCCTGGTATCCCTCATTCGGATTAAAATGCACTGTCGAATCAAAAACTGAGACTTGGTTCATCAAATCCTCAAAATGATTAAATCTATTATAACCGCAATTCAACCAAAAATAATTCACACAAATTCCTCCTAAATCCACTTATAATTCTTTTTATTTTACATTATCCTTCTTAAATAATACTGCAAGAAACGCAAGTAACACTGAAAATGACAGTTTCTTTTTCATTATACTCACCTACCATATATGTAATACTTGCTGCATGACTAAACTCATTACGATTACAACCATCCATGTGATTGCACCTAACGCTAGCGGTTTGATACCAACTTTGAAAAACTTGCCTATATCTACCGTCATACCTATTCCAGCTAAAGCTGTACTCATTAAGAATGTAGATAAAGTCTTAATATATGATGTGATATATTCCGGTATCGGAATAATACTTGCAACGATACTCGCTATGAAAAAATACAATATAAACCAAGGGAAGACCTTTTTTAAATTTACAGAGGATTGACCTGCCTGCAATAATGCGAATATTAAACAAATCGGTACTATCATAAGTGCACGTACAAGTTTGACGACCGTTGCTGTATCTCCAGCATCCTCACTAAATGCATAACCTGCTGCAACTACACTACTCGTATCGTTTATCGCTGTACCGGCAAAATATCCAAAGCCTGTATCACTAAATTGTAACCAGTGACCGACTGTCGGAAAGACAAATACTGCAATAATGTTAAATAGGAAAATTGTAGCAATAGAAAATGCAATCTCTTCATCTTTCGCTTTAATTATTGGACTTACTGCTGCAATTGCTGATCCCCCACAAATTGCTGTGCCTACGCCAATTAAAGTACTTAAACGCTGATTAACACCAAATAACTTGCCCACTAAAACACCCACACTTAAAGCGGCAGCGATGCTCGTGATGATGAGCGGAAAGGATGATGCACCTAGACTCAATGCTGCTTTAAAACTAAGCGTAAATCCCATCAGAATAATGCCGTATTGAAGTAACTTCTTACCACTATACTTAATACCTTCTTCATAAGGTGCTGTATTTATTAAATTGCCTATGATTATACCAATAATAATACTGAAGATCATACTACCAACTAACGGGAAAATATAACCCAAGTATGTGGCAATCAGTGCGACCAATAGACACAAAAACACTCCTTTAACCTTCATCACATCGCCTCCACTTTCTAGTTGAGTCTATTATATCTAACATGTGATGATATCTAAAGCACGAATTCATTATACCTATTGATTACGAACGTATGTTTGTTTATAATTAAAGGATATTGCTAAAAACGAGGTTTTAAATTGAATTTATTATTATTGTTTCTCACATTAAACTTTTCATCCTTTCAAAGTGATATGCCAAAGGTACCGGCGACCTTCGATCGTGCTATTGATGGAGACACAGTTTCATTGAAAATTAATAACCGCAAAAAGACAGTCCGTCTATTACTCATTGATACGCCTGAGTCAAAAAAACCAAATACACCCGTTCAGCCATATGCTCTTGAAGCGGCACGTTATACAGAATCACTTGTAAAGACTTGCGATCTTAGTGTCCAATACGACACAAAAGGGAAGAGAGATCGATACGGGAGAGAGTTAGTCTATCTTTACTGTGGTAATACAATGATTAATGAACAGCTGGTCAGACAAGGATACGCTCGAGTCGGCTATGTGTATCAACAGAAAGATTATTTAAATCGAATGCTGGCGGCAGAACGAAAGGCCAAAGCTGAAAGTTTAAAAATATGGTCTCTTAAAGGATATGTGAACGTTGACGGAGAAGGTTTTAATTCTACTAAAGAAGAAAGACAGCAAGAGACAGATATTATGCTGAAGATTAGAGAATCACTGCATCGCATACTAGATGCAGCGATAGATGGATTAATCAAAGGAATAAAGTCCGCCTTCACATCATAAGAAAATATGTTATAATGGAATAGAAAATAATTAAATAACGCATTCTTATAAAGAGAGATTGAGGGACAGGCCCAATGATATCTCAGCAACCGGTTCGCAAGAACACGGTGCTAATTCCTGCGGAGTAATCCGACTATAAGAACCTTACAACGCTTCTTATAGGAGGCGTTGTTTTTTTATCTTCAATACAATAAAAAGGGAGCGTTAATCATGAGAAATTTAGAAGATTATAGAGCATTAAAGCAGGAACTCACAAAATGGAACAGCATTACACCAACTAGTTATGCAGCGAGCATTGCACGAACAAACAAAATAAAAGAACTGAAACGCCAACTCGGTAATGATCAGTATGATGAGGCAGATGCACGTAACGATGAATTTCTATTACGCCATGAAATCAAATCGTTACATATCGAACTCGCACGAATCGAAAAACAACTCATCGATAAGTATCAAGCACTTCACAGTATTTCCTAAGCAGAATAAAATAAGAGATAGCAGACGCTATCTCTTTTTTAATGTATAAATACATATCTTGATACTTGCCATTGATTAAGCGTACGGTAACCAATCACCCCTACACCCGTTGCATAGTTCATCTCTGAAACAAGAATCGTGCCATCTGCGTTTACTCTTTCAACAAAAGCAACATGTCCATAATATCCATCAGACGTTTGTGCAATCGCACCATAGGCCGGCGTTTTATTTACAGTATAACCGTCTTTAATCGCACCATTTGCCCAATTACGTGCATGCCACCAATAAGTAGAAATTCCTTTTCCCATGGATGCTCGTTTATTAAACACGTACCATGTACATTGTCCGTTATCATATAAATTAGAATGTGCAAATACCGGTGTAACGAAATTGGTAACTGTAGTTGAAACAGGCGCATGTGATGCTACCGGACGCACAGTAGGTGTGCTTTGTACTCCATTACCTTTAACAACTAATCTCTGATTCGGAAATATTAAATCTGATGTCAGACCATTCAATGATTTAAGTTGTGCAACGGTGATGCCATAACGATTAGCAATTAAAGATAAATACTCACCAGGCTTCACAACATGGGATGTTGCATTACTTGTCACTGCAATTGGCCTTGTTGTGGATACTGCCGTTGTCGTTGTAGTTCCAGATACTTTAAGTCTTTGCCCAGGAAAAATTAAGTATCCTGTTAAATTATTCAGACGCATAAGTTCATTTACAGATGTATTGTAACGATACGCTATCAAAGATAAGCTATCTCCAGATACTACAGTATGTATCTTCCCACCACTCTGTACTGCAGGACGATTCACTGTTTGTACAGTAGTTGGTCTTGTATTGCTTACAGATCTTGATACTTGTAATGATTGATTCGGAAAAATCAAATTTGAAGACAAGTTGTTCAGTGTCTTAAGTTGAGCAACTGATGTGTTATATTGATTGGCAATAGACCATAGTGATTCCCCAGCTTTGACTCTGTGTTCCGCTGCGTCTGCTTGGTAAGAATAAGCTGATGCGGCGGCTGTAGCTGTTATAGCAGCGAAAGTTAATTTCTTCTTCATACAAGTCCTCCGTATAATAATTGTTAAAAAATAAGATATTTATATTATTACACAAAATATATATGCATAATATTACAGTTTCCTTTCAATTTTAAAGTTTTCTCCAAAAACGAACTATTTTAGCACATATACCTATTAAAACATTTAGCTTTGAAAAACGTTGATATATCAATAATTAGATCGATTCATTAAAATAAAGCCATTATAATATTTCGACATTTTTTAAGTATCTCAATAACAATCTTTACATTTCCTTGTTACGATAAGTATTAATAATACAATATTCTGATTAAATTTTATTGTTTTACTATCATATCAATAAAACTTGTAACAATTTTGCAATATTATATATGAGGTTCATTATTTTATCATTTTATGGCTAATTTTCGTATCTATTCGTTAACCATGATATAATTGTCTCATCATTTAAGAAAAAGGATGAATTGTATGAAGCCTACTGCACCAAAATATAATTTCCATGACATAAAAGAACTAAAATTCGGAGAAGAAATTGGTAACTCTGTATCTCATGGTGTGCCTGCCCTACTCATCTTATTTACTCTTCCTTATTTTGCGGTACAGTCATATGTACAGCACGGTAGCCTTTTTTCTTTCGGTATCAGTGTGTTTTTAATCAGCATATTCCTAATGTTTATCTCATCATCTATCTATCACTTAATGCCACCGAAGTCTGTTCATAAATTAGTGATGAGAATCATAGATCATGCGATGATCTATATCGCTATCGCCGGCACATATACACCTGTCGCATTAAATCTGGTTGGAGGGAAGCTCGGCATCACAATTATGATCACCCAGTGGGTTATTACTATTGTTGGTATCGTCTATAAGGCAACAGCAAAACATGTGAATCCAAAAATTAGCCTTGCCATGTACTTAGGAATGGGCTGGCTTGGTGTCCTACTGTTTCCATCGTTAATCAGTAAAGCAAGTTTGACTTTTATACTGCTCATCATCGCCGGTGGGTTAATGTATACGATAGGTGCATGGTTCTATGCACAGAAAAACCGTCACTACTTCCATATGATCTGGCATTTCTTTATAATCCTAGGTGCTTTATGTCATTTCATCGCTTTGCTTTATTTTATACAATAAATAAACGTGACACGAGCAAACACTCGTGTCACGCTTGTTATTCTCCGACTAGCAATCCATTATGTTTATATATTTTAAACGTCTGGATTAAAAAATTATTATGTTTATCTATTGCTTTCACTTTGAAATAACTGCCACCTGCATCTTCTTCATCATTTCCAGCAATTAAGACGACCTGTTTATCTGGATTCTCTTTTATTAAACGTGCCATATGTTCTGTTCTGACTTTTTCTATTGCGCCATCAATATTTGCAACTTGCTGTGTGCGCTGTTTTACTACAGGCGTCACACTATAATCATTAAAGTCGTAAACCTCCATTCTTTTATGTTTTTTATTATAAGAGAGATCATATACAGTGACCACTTTACTTTCAATATTATTTGTTCCATTAGATTTCATTATTCTTGATACCTTTACATGGACGTGATGCTTATTATCTTCTTCTATAGATTCAATGTTATATGATCGAATCTGATAATTATCAAACATACCTGTCTTCAGTTTATTTTTAATATACTTATCCGCTTCTGAACCCGCTTTAATATAAGGCTGAATTAATTGATATTTACGTATATTATATGCTTCCGGCATTTTCCTCATCAATTGCTTCATTGTTGACTCAGCAAGATCCTTATATGCTACTTTATAAATCTGCTTAACAGGTACACTTTCCTGTGCATTTGTCGTACTTTTTTTCACTGTCTTACTTATTTGATTGTCATCTTGACTGCATGCTGTAAGTAATAATATTATTAATGGCCATTGATACTTTATTAATTTCATAAGCATCCCCCTTTATTAGCTTTATAATATCACAATCTTCTCAACTTCTGATCTGTGACATTTATCACGCAAATATATTGTGCAACATCATATTTTTATATTAATGTATTATTTTTTCATTTTACATGTTATATTCTAATAAAATAGAAGGAGGTGCCTACGATAGAAGCATTAAAAGCCTATGAAATCTTCGATCGTTTTAATAATAAATGGAGCTGTACTATATATAGAAATTTACAGTACCAGGAGGCCCCTTCTTTTATGCGATTGCGTTGTAGTGCGCTCAACTATAATCGTATCATGGAAACAAATAATGACGAACAAACTTTACTTCGATTATTACGTTATATTACAATTTATCTCGACGAACTCCAGTTTGTGAGTCATGATACTGTGCGACTAGTAGATGTCTCTCCTTTACCTGAACAATAAAAAATTGTGAAGAATATCCAACATTCTTCACAATTTTTTATTTCATAATGCGATTAACCTCCAAAATACAGTGAACTAAATAATATAAGCAGTATAAGATCGAACACGTGTCTGAACATATTTTCTTTAAATGCATTTCTATCGAGACTATCTAGTAATCCTAATATCAATAGTGCTGCGAAAGATAATACGATTAATAAATTCAGGTTTACTTGTGTTACTAATCTTATGATAATCATAAAAATAACAGCAATATTTAATATATTATATGCTCTATTCCAAATTGTTGTAGTTGTTTTATTCAAAGGTACTTTTCCTCCTCAGTGTATATTATTTCTTCTTTCTTTTTTTCTTTTTCTGTTTAACCTGAACGACTTTACGTTCCTTTTTCTGCTGTGTCTTATGCCCATTTAAAGACCAAAGACGTGTATCAATGATCGCACGAACGATATACTCAGGTAATGTAAGATCCTCTACTTTTAAAAATCCACTATTTTCAATCTGCTGTATATGCTTCAATATGAATTCCGGTGTATCATTTGCACGTAGACCAAATATAATTGTGTCTGTGATTAATTGTGCTGTATATGTTCCTCTATATTCTTCTGTTACCATGTCATCTAACAATGTTCTCAGTGCCTCTATCGCTTCTGATGGTTCAGTAAAGTAAGGATCTTTGTAGTTCAGAAACTCCGATTCAGTAGCTGGCTCATAGTACTTCTTACCATGCGTTAAAGCTTTCATATTCAAGTTAACTTGTGCTAAATCGCGATGTTTAACACTTCTATGTTGAATTAAATCTTTATATTCAGGTAATAGGCGTGTTATTTCTTCTTTGATTGTCTGTTCATCTTTTTGAAGTCCTTTATATTTATATTGAAGTTTTGCGAGCTGCTTTAAACTTACAAATCCATATAAATTGAACGCACTATGATAGAACTCTATCAGCTGGATATCACTGTTAATATCCGGATGAGTTTCGATAAATTGCTTGAAATGTTGTTTCACATCTTTTGGAATTACGAGATGTTCATCTGCTTCAGGATAGAATAGAAATAATGTATCCGGAATATCTCGATTAAACCTCACAGTTTCATTATCACTTACTGCAAGCTCATAAAAGATGAGCTTATAATCGCTCGATAATTCTTGTAATAATCGTGTCAATAGTTGGTCATCTTCAAAGTACGTACTTTGAATCAACTCAATAAGTTCATCTTTATTCTTTGAAGAAAATCCTTTAATATCAAAATTTCTGCAAATATCTTTAAGTTCTTCTTTAGATAATGACTCTAAATACCATGTTAAATTCTGAACATTATGTGTCATATATGCCTCCGTATAATAATCGTCTTCATTCAGACATGCAAACTTACTTAATTGTACCAAAAATAAATTCTATATAAAACTTTCTGAATCATAAGAGCAATGAGATAAAGCAATTCTATCTTAACCCATCACTTTCTTCTAACGTACAAATTGAATTATTTGTACCAAAAATCACGCAATTCAAAGGAATTATGACGAATTATTGTAGTAATTGTGAATATCCAAAAAAGCACATTATATAGTGATAATATATTAATCAAATACTATATATAGTGATAAGGAGTACGAATATGAGTGAAGTTATAGAACGTTTACAAGAAGATCTCACCCGTTTAACAAATGAAGTGAGTGACGTAATCCATGAGAATGCAAATAAAGATCCAAAGCGATTCACTACGATGCGAGATTTAACCGCAGGGACTGTCGCACGTCATATTGGATTAAGCATGTTACCTAAGCATGTCAAGGACGCTCACGTTAAAGGAGAAATCCACTTTCATGATTTAGATTATCATCCTTACCAACCTATGACAAATTGTTGTTTAATAGATGTCGGCCACATGTTACAGAACGGCTTTATTATGGGAAATGCACATGTCAATCCGCCACAATCCATTCAAACCGCTGCAGCACAGATCAGTCAGATTATTGCGAATGTTAGCAGTAGCCAATATGGCGGCTGTTCTATAGATCGTATCGATGAAGTATTGAGCAAATTTGCTCATCTTAACGCATTAAAGCACAGGCGTAACGCTGAGCAGTTCGTTACGCTGCATTTGCAGGATGACTATGTTAAGAGAATGACAGAAAAAGATATATATGATGCAATGCAGTCATTAGAATATGAAATAAACACTTTATATACGAGCAATGGTCAGACTCCATTTGTAACATTTGGTTTTGGACTTGGTACAGATGTTTATGCGAGAATGATTCAGCGCGCAATTCTAAGTAATAGACTAGTAGGTTTAGGTAAAGAAAAGGTTACTGCAATATTCCCTAAACTTGTCTTCAGTATTAAAGACGGCATTAATTTCAAAGCAGGAGATCCAAATTACGATATTAAACAGCTTGCATTACAATGTTCTTCTAAGAGAATGTATCCAGACATATTGAATTACAAAGCACTTACCGATCTCATCGGCGACTTCAAAGTACCGATGGGCTGCCGCAGTTTCTTAAATCTATACGAAGAAGATGGGCAGATTGTTAATAGCGGTCGTTGTAATTTAGGTGTTGTAACGTTGAATCTTCCCAGAATCGCCCTCGAATCAAGGGATACAGAACAGTTCTTATCCATATTAAGGACACGATTAGACATCGCAAAAGATGCTTGTTTATATCGTATCCATCGCCTTAAAGATGCTACCCCTGAAAATGCACCGATACTTTATCTACACGGTGCATTCGGTAAATTACTGCGTCCAGACGATGATATTACACAACTATTCACGCAAAGACGAGCAACTATAAGTATCGGTTATATCGGACTGTATGAAGTCGGAGCGGCCTTATTCCACCCGAACTGGGAAACTGATGAGAAAGCTAAATCCTTTGTGGAGCAAGTACTAATTACGATGAAACAGTATGTAGCACAATTAACGGAGCAGTACGACGTACAATTCAGTATATATGGTACACCAAGCGAGTCACTTACACACCGCTTCTGCACTTTAGATTACGAGAAATTTGGTCCGTTAGAGCATATTACGGATAAAGGCTATTATACGAATTCCTTTCACTACGACACAAGAAAGGCCGTTACTCCATTTGAGAAACTGACATTTGAACAACGCTTTGCAAAACATTCGTTAGGTGGCTTTATACATTACTGTGAATACCCTGATTTGAAGCATAACTTAAAAGCGCTTGAAGCAGTATGGGATTATTCCTATGATAAAGTCGGTTACTTAGGAACGAACTTACCGATTGATAAATGTTTTGCGTGTGGGTTTGAAGGGGAATTCGAAGCGACTGCAGATGGCTTTATGTGTCCGCACTGCCATAATACTGATCCTGAAACGACCGATGTGATTAAGCGCACTTGCGGTTATTTAGGACAACCACTTAAACGACCGATGATTAAAGGCCGTCATAAGGAAATACAATCTCGAGTTAAACATATGTGTTCAGTATGAGCAATATCGCAAAGATTATGCCAGCATCAATGGTTGATGGTGAAGGTGTACGCGTCAGCGTATACATTTCAGGATGCAATTTTCACTGTCCAGGTTGTTACAATGCAAGTATATGGGACTTCCATAAAGGTACGCCTTGGTCAGAAGCGCTTAAACTTGAAATTATAGCATTATTAGACCACGACTATATCCAAGGTCTTTCTATTCTCGGTGGAGAACCATTGCAGAATGCTGAACTTACACACGAACTCATACGTTCAGTAAGAGAACATTTCGGACATTCTAAAGACATATGGCTCTGGTCCGGTTATATGATTGAATGGATATCACGTTCGTCTTTTGCGTTTATATTAGATGATATTGATGTCCTCATTGATGGACCCTTTGTAAAGTCTCTTTATAGACATAACTTAAAGTTTAGAGGTTCTCTTAATCAGCGAATACACGACTTAAGTAAAAAACGCACACCTTTCAAATGAATTGGAGGGTGTGCATTGTATTTATTACTACTTTCTTCTAGCAGATATAATTAGCATCATCGGTCTTCTGAGTTCATCTTTCATTTCAGGATTGGACTCAAGCATATCTTTACTAGGTTCAGGTTCATCAATGCCCTTAATAACAAAGTTGTTATCAATCAGCACACTCAAATAATGTGATAATGTACGATGGTATTTACGAACTTCTTCTCCAAGAAAATTCGTCTCACGTTCTCCTTCTTTATAGTAATTGTCTACCGGCCAATATAATTTATTCCCTTCCTCATCATATATCCACTGTTGAGAGCCTTCAGCTGTATAAACAGGATGTTCTATACTAAAAATAAATGTGCCATTAATCGTGAGCACTTCTTTTACTTGTTCAACGACATCTTTGAATGAAGGCATATAATGAATGGCAAGTGAACTCATCACTACTTCAAACTCGTGGGGCTCAAAATGCATTTCGTCCATAGACTGCTCAAGAAATGTTATTTTATCGGCATCAGGTTGTTGCCTGGCATGTTTTAACATCTTTTCAGAAACATCTATTCCTACTACTTTTGAAGCACCAGCCTCAACTGCATATTGACAATGCCAGCCATAACCACACCCTAAATCTAATACCGCTGCATCTTCTAGATTGGGTAACAATGATTTAAACGCTTCCCATTCACCGGCGGCCTCTAATCCATTTTTCGAACGTTCCATCTCACTATAGTTTTGGAATAAGGTGTCATCGTATCGTTTATCCATATTTTTCCCCTTTTATTCTTGTTTCAAGAAATCCAAAGCTTCTTTTTCAAAGTTTTCTTTTTCTTCAAACAGCATCGCATGCCCACTCTTTTCAAATGTAATAAGTTTGCTACCCGAGATATATTGATGTATCGTTTCAGCTTCATCTTGAGGAATAAGTTCATCATACTTCCCATTTAAAATCAGCGTCGGTGCTGTAATGGACTTAAAGTCTTCTACATTAAAATCAATTGTAGATAATATTACTGCATCTTCTTCCTTGTCTGTCAGTCCATTAGATGTTTCAATCATTTTCTTATAATATTTCTTAATAGCCTTAACATCATGATACATATAATCCATCAACACTTCGTTACGCTTAGAGCGTGATAATGTTCTTAGTATACTTGCATACTTGTAATGAAATTTCTGTTCTGCTTCGTAATAACTCTGTTGACCGATGCTCATAACTACAAGGTGATTCACGTACTCTGGATACTTTGCAGCGATACTACCTGCAACCATTCCACCGAGGCCAAAGCCCATGAAATGTGCATTTTTAATAAACAATTTATCCAGAACTGTTAGCACATCCTCAATATAACCATCCATTGTTATCGTCGTGAGTTTATCAGACAGGCCATGCCCTCTTAGGTCGATCTTTATTAATTGAAAATCTTTAAAGGCATCGTTAAATGCGTCAAACATTGACGTATTCATAAATTGGCCATGAATCATGACAAGCGGATAACCTTTCCCTCTAATTGTATAGTGTATTGCAACATCGTTATTTGTTAATGCAAGCTCCATAAAACACCTCGTTATCTTATAATCTTCGCAAATTCATGTACATCTGATGATTCATCATAATTATAATTTTCAGTGTACTCTACTGTCTTTATTGTACAGTTATTTTTAATTGTAACATTATCTCCACGTACAAGTTCTGCAACAATATTTTCTAGCGTCACGACCGAACCATCGATTGCTCTTACTGATAATCTCGAATCTTTGTCTTTAAGTAGTAACATTTCACGTTCTGCTTTCACTTGTACTTCCTCGCCATTTAAATAACGGATATTACTGACCTCACTGACAATAATCTCCGCCGCTTGCACTGTCAGATCATTATCGAGCTGTAATGAGCCTGTTGACCTAAAACGTTCCGAGTTTATTGGTCCACGTGCAACCACTACCCCTGTTGAATCGAATTTTTCACTTCTCAGTCCACCTTCAGTCTGTAGACGCCCTTTATTATGAATAGATGCGGATATTGTATCACGATTCACTCTAAGCTCTGCATCTTTATCGATTGTCAGCTGCTCTGTTTCAAGGGTATCTTCTATATTCAATGTACCAGAAACACGAATAAATGGTGCATTGACTTTTCCTTGTACAGTGAGGGTTCCTGTTTCATGTATCATTATTTCATTTGCTTCAATGCTCGAAGTTACAGTTACAGGAGCACTTACTTCTATCTTCTCAAATATTCCACCTTCTACGCTTGCAGGTTCGTTCCAATTGATCATTGTCATGTAATCGTCTCCTCGTCTAAAATATTTAATATTTCTATCATTGTATGTGTTTTCATTTCTTTAGTATTTATCAGTCGTATTCCTGTACCGACTGCATCCACAATTTCATCACCTGTTACAAATAATGTATCTTGAGGGCGTGTGTCTAATGAACGACACATCTCAATCAACTGTGTTTCACCAATCGTATTTTCTTCTGTAATGATTGTATGCGTAATATAATTTTCTATACCCAGAACATCGATAATATAACGCTCATGCTCATACTCACCGGTGGCAATCACTCCAATTTTATAACCTCTATTTTGCAGTCTGGTCACGGTTTCTTTCATATTATTAGTTTCTGAAGCGAATTTAGGGAAATTTAACGTATAATCCTGCATAAGCTCACGTGTTTCAATGTATGTAATACCAAGCTTATCAATAACAGCCTGATACACACGCTTAACCGGAACTGCACCTTCTTTATCATATGTTATAAAGTAGTTGATAAAATCTTGCTTTTGCACTTCAGTAAAGTAGGTTCTGTAATATTCATACTGTGCATCTAAAAAACGCTCAAGTGATAACTTCCTATCTAACAATACTGATTCCATATCAAATATTATAGCCTTAACCATATTATCCCTCCGTTAGCAGTATTATACCCTATCTGATACACTGTTATCATATAAAAAGGAGGGAGAAACGATGTGGACAAAAAGAAAATTAATTGGAAAGCAAGATTATAAGGTCTTTAAAGTCATGACCGCTCAATTTAGCTATTACTCAAATACTGCTGAATTCTATCAAATTGAGGCACCACATTGGATTAATATTATCGCACGATGTAAAGATGATATCATTATGATTCATCAGTATAGAATCGGTATCGAAGATTACAGTTTAGAGTTACCCGGAGGAATTATAGAAGAACAAGATATTATCACAGCCGGAATGCGCGAGCTTGAAGAAGAAACAGGTTATACAGGTACGCCTGAAATTATTGGCACGATGCACCCTAATCCAGCACTTTTTACAAATCATCTCTATACGTTATATGTGAAGGATGCATATTATATAGCGACAAATAAGCTAGAAACATTTGAAGATATCACTGTATATCATGTGCCCTTATCAGAAATACACAGAAAAATAGCGCATGGTGAAATTACCAATGCGCTGACACTTGCGAGTTTAATGCAATTAATCTCGAGATATCCTCATTTGTTTGACTGTAGTAATGAATAATAAAGGCAATCCAATGAGACACATCATAATACTCACTGGAATTTGTACAGGAGGCACGATAACTTTTCCCAGGAAATCTCCAAGTAATATAAGTATAGTGCCAAGTAAGGCTGTCGTATGCATTTTACTTAAGAAATTTCCACGCATAAAGAAACGCACAAATGGTGGAATAACCATTCCGACGAATCCAATAATACCTGTGAAACTAATCAAAATTGCTGTTGTAATACTTGCAATCGTTAATAATAAATACATAAAACGCGTGGCTTCTAATCCTAATACATGTGCATGCTCCTGCCCTAGTGACAATAATTCTAACGGTTTATGGTAATAATAAAGTAATAGTATTCCTATGATACTGATAGGGAGTACAATGATCACTTCATTCAAAGATACATTATCAAGAGTGCCAAAAAGATAATTCATAATATCCCTAGTTTTATCAGGAAAAAAAAGTATAAGCATATACAGTACACTAGAACAGAACAGATTAATGAACATTCCAGTTAGCACAACCCATACCGACTGATGACTTACTTTAATCATCATGCTAAGCAGTATTACAACGAGCAACGTGATTAAACTCATCACGATTCCACTGACCGCAATCATCACAAGCGACAGTCCTGTAATTACACCAAATGCACTACCAAGACTGGCACCACTTGCAATACCAAGGGAAAAGCTGTCCGCAAGATTATTCCTTAATATAATCTGAAAAGTTAAACCACTTAACGACAAAACAGTACCTGCAACAATTCCCATAATGACACGCGGGATTCGTACTTCCAATAATATAGACCGATTAAGTGGATCCGTTAAATCTAGCCATCCATTATCAAAGAACAAATGACCACAAATGATGCATAATATGATACAAAACAAGTGTTTATTGTGCATCTTGTATCGTTTCAGCAAGTTCTTTTAACCCTTGTGCGATACGTGGACCCGGCCTTGAAATTTCATCCTCATGGATCGTGTATACAGCACCATGCTTCACTGCATTCACATTGCTGAATCCCCCACGTTTTTCTACTGAAGCTTTATATGCTTCATCCGATAAGTCACTTGTTGCAATGATGACATCAGGATTCCGTTTAATAATGGCCTCTGAATTTACTGGCTGCCATCCATTGATATCATGGAAGACATTGACACTACCGAGCTGGTGAATCATGTCATCGAACAACGTCCCTTTACCACCTGTATAAATCTCAGGCGCCGGAGACACTTCTACTAATACCTTTTTATCAGCCAGTTTGTTGTGATACTCAGCAATCACTTGTTTTATATCTTCTTTAATTTTCGCTTCAAGTTGATTCGCTTCTTTTTCTTTATGTATAGCTTTACCGATCTGATCGATACTGGTATACATTTCATCGAAGTTTTGAGCATCTTTTACCGTTACCACCGTAATTCCTTTATCACTTAGACGCTTTAAGACCTTTTCTTGAGAGGTCATCGATTCATGCGCAAAGATTATCGTCGGTTTTGCTTTTAACAACGCCTCGTAGTTCAACTGCATCGCATCAAATTTTTCAAGGTTTTTAACTTCTTTGGGATAGTCGTCAACGGTTGACACACCAATCATTTCTTCTTCCATACCCAGTGCATAAAGAATCTCAGTATTACTTGGCATCAATGAAATAATACGTTCTTCCTTTACTTTGTTTGTTTGTCCGTTGCATCCCGTTAATACGCATAAAGTTATCAATAGAATAATTATTCTTTTCATTTTAGGCTCCTCGTAATAAAAGGGTGGGACAACTAAATGTTCCACCCTTCATATTTAATAGGAATTACATCTTCTCTGGACTAGACACACCCACTAATGTCAATGCATTCTGTAATGTAATTCTAACTGCTTCAATCATTGCTACATGTGCACTTGATTTTTCGATATCATCTGTTAATACTTTTTCAGCATTATAGAACTTATGGAAATGTGCTGCAAGATCCTGTATATAATTTGTAATGCGGTGTGGTGCACGGTGTTCTGCAGCTTGCTCAATAACACTTTCAAAGTCTGCGACACGCTTTAATAATTCAAATGCTTTTTCATTTGTAATTAAAGCATAGTTCGCGTCTCGACTTGGTGTGATACCTGTTTCTTTCGCCTGACGTAACATCGAGCATATTCTCGCATGTGCATATTGTGCATAGTAAACTGGATTGTCACTAGATTCACTTTTCGCAAGTTCCATGTCGAAATCAAAGTGTGAGTCTGGACTTCTCATCGTTAAGAAATAACGTGCTGCATCAATTCCCACTTCGTCCATAATATCACGAAGGGTAATTGCATTCCCTGTACGTTTACTCATCTTCACTTCCTGGCCATCTTGTAATAGACGTACCATCTGCATGACTTGAATTTCAAGACGTTTTGAATCAACACCAAATGTTTCAAGTGATGCTTTTAATCGATTAATATAACCATGGTGATCCGCACCGAATAAATTAATTAACGTATCATAGCCTCGTTCAATCTTATCATAGTGATAGGCGATGTCCGGTAAGAAGTACGTATAAGAACCATCTTTCTTAATCAGTACACGATCTTTGTCATCGCCGAACTCCGTCGTACGTAACCAAGTTGCACCGTCTTCTTCAAAGATATAACCGTGTTGTCTCATCTGTTCTAACGCTTTATCGATTTCTTTATTCTCATACAACGATGTTTCACTGAACCAGTTATCGAAATGTACATTAAATTCCGTTAAATCTTTCTTTAACTTCTCCATTTCGTAATCTAATCCAAGTTTACGGAATGCTTTAATACGTTCAGCTTCCTCAACATCTTTATATTCAGGATGCTTCTCTGCTAGATCTTTACCGATTTCGATAATATCTTTACCATGATAACCGTCAGCCGGTAACGCTTTGTCTTCACCTAACGCTTGTAAAAATCTAGCTTCAATTGAGTATGCTAAGTTTTCAATTTGTTTTCCAGCATCGTTAATGTAGTATTCACGTAACACATCATATCCTGCAGCAGATAACACATTACATAACGTATCTCCTACAGCTGCGTTACGCGCATGTCCGATGTGGAGGCTACCTGTAGGATTCGCAGATACATATTCCACTAAGATGCGTTCATCCTTCGGTTCACCTTTTCCAAAATCTTCTTTTTTCGTTAATGCTTCTGTAATAATTCCTGTTAAATACGCATTATCCATGTAGAAGTTAATAAATCCAGGCCCTGCAATATCGATCTTTGATACGTCTGCTTTTTGAACATCTAAGTTGTCGACAATGGCTTGTGCAATCTCTCTTGGATTACGCTTTGCGAGTTTTGTTAATACCATCGCAATATTTGTTGCGTAGTCTCCGTTTTTTGTATCTTTTGGATTTTCAATTTTTATTTCAGGCACTTCTGTTACAAGTTCCGCTTTTAATATGGCTTGCTTTATTTCTTCAATTAACGTTTCCTTCTGCTTTTGTACGATATTCATCATGCTCTCTCCTTATATGTCAGTTCATAAGAATATGTTCCTATGACCGTGTTGTTTGTTGTGATTGAATATTGTATATAGATATGGCCAGATGTGCCTTCTCTTTTTATAACGAGCTGATTTGTCGTTATATCCATAACAGCTTTCTGATTTGCCATATGATAAATATTCTGCGTTGTTTCTGTAGGTACAAATAAGAAATCCATCGATAATTCGCCGATACGCCGAATCCGGATACGATTCTCCTCTAATTTTACACGAACGCTTGTTGCAATATTATCAAGCTTCTCTGTATACGTAATATATGAATGCTGCTTGTCGATCAGTTGTCCAACTGTGTTAACTTCAAACATTTCAGTCTCTTCTTCAGTCTTAATACTTTGTAATACATGAATATCAATGTCCATACTGTTCACCACTCTTTTAGTATAGCTTATATTATATAAAAAATTAAAGAAAGCAGGTATAAAAATACCTGCTTTCTTTAGTGTCCTAGCTATTTTTATAGCTATTCATATCTTACTTCTCTTAAGCAAAAAAAACAACCGTTAAATCAGAAGTTCATAATTGTCATAATTTTGACAAATTTTACTCTGCAAGTATCGTTTTTAATGCATCATCAGACAATTCCCACATACGTGCATCATGTTGCATTAAAAATTCTTTTAATACACGACGACTGTCTGCATCAATATGTTCGAGGATATAGTGGTGTTTCATCGATTTATCCATCATATTCACATGTTCTGCCATCACTTTATAGCCACGCTTACGCACTTTGTTCACCGCCATATAGCATGCTGTGACGCCTGCATAATATGGTCCTCGTTCACCACGTTCAGTTGTCACCCATACGAGCCAGTATTCCTGTTGATCTGGACCTTCTGTTTCAGATTTATCACTGACCCATTTCACGCGTTTTTCAACTTCACTTCTTGCATGCATCGCTCCGATATCTATAAAGGCATGCTGCTCTTTAATATCAATAAATACAGGTGCCACGTTATCAAGACTTATTGCACCGATATTAGTGCCTTTATGTCCATCTAATGGATCATTCTTTATAATGTTAAACTGAAAATCTGCCATATTTTTCACCTCTAATTTAATTCATTGAGTAAGTTAATAATGGATCCTTTTAATTCTGGATCTCGAATATTAAGTATAAGCTCTTTTGGATAATAAAGCTTATAATCCTTTCTATCTAACCCGGTAATACTATTAATAATAACAGATTGCGTACTGATTTCCTTAATTTTGTTATTGCGTGTTAACAGATGGATTGGCTTTCGTTTATTAATGCCGGGTCGGTTGTAATCATAGGGTAAGTCACTGAAAGCATCAAATACTAAATAGTATTCAGAGTCAATTCCTGCTTTTTCAAACAAATCAGTCAGCTCTGCAATGGTAATCTGGCTGCCGTCAAATGGTAAGTACTTAAAGAGATCACGATTAACAAAACGGCGAGACAAATCACTCAGTATCGCATCTTCTTCATCAATCCACTCCTGAAGATAATAGTTAATTACCATCTCATCTAACTTCAAATAATGTGTAACATCAACATCCTTCGAGTTAAAGAACGGTACTAAATATTTTGGCGGCTCTTTAAACTTATATCCTTCGTCATACAGTAGCTTGGCACGCTTAAAAACGCGATTAAGTAGTACTTCTCCACCTCGACTTACCGGATGAAAGTAGACCTGCCAGTACATCTGGTAACGGCTCATCAAATAATCTTCTACAGCGTGCATACCACTTTCTTTAATCACAACTTCATCTTCTGTCGGACGCATCAGCCTTAACACACGTTCCATATCGAAACTACCATAGCTTACCCCTGTATAATATGCATCGCGCTGAAGGTAATCCATTCTATCTGCATCAATTTGAGATGAAATCATAGATATGACAAGCTTATTTGCATGTGTCTTATTAATTACATCCGCCACTTCTTTAGGGAAGTCAGAATGCACTCTAGATAACACTTCATTGACTTCAGTAGGTCCAAGAATGATTTTTTGCGTATACGCTTCATGATCAGTGTCGAATATTTTCTCAAAGCAATGTGAGAATGGTCCATGTCCTAAATCATGCAGTAATGCAGCACACAGTGCTAACGGACGATCTTCCTCATTCCATGCAGAGCGTCCCATAAAGATTTCATCAATCATGCGACGTACAATTTCATAGACACCTAATGAATGATTAAAGCGAGAATGCTCCGCAGAATGAAATGCCAGATAGAGCGTTCCAAGCTGCTTTATGCGACGCAATCTCTGAAATTCTTTTGTTTTAATTAAATCCCAGATAATCTGATCGCGGACATGTATGTAGCGATGTACGGGATCTTTAAAAACTTTTTCTTCAGGCATTTTCTTAAACTGGTAGCTCATAGGGTCCTCCTAAACATTCTTATCAACTTCATCTTATCATAGAATGTTGATATCTATAATTTTTAAGAATTATTATAATATTTTAAGAAATATTCAATGTTTCTTAATGGGTCCCTATTTACAAAAAAATAGCCCAATAAAAAACTCTGCATATGCAGAGCTTTTTTATTGGACTTCTATCTTTACTTCGCCTACTGTCTCATAGACCGCTTTATAAATCCCTTTTTCAAGACGCTTTGGCAAAATAAATGTTCCAGATGAGACAAACATTCCTTGTGTAAGTTTTCTGTCGTATTCAGCAATCGCTTCAACGAGCCATTTCACACTTTCTACTGGATGTCCTAATACTTCAGACGAACGCCCTTCAGCAATCACTTCATCATTTAAATATAGTGTTCCTTTTATATCTTTAATGTCATCATAACTGCAAACCTTACCTTCACCAAAGACAACGGCTCCGCTCACGGCGCTATCAGTAACAATTTCGGCTACGCTCATATTTGGAAACCAATTCGTATAACGCGCATCCGGAAGTTCAATTCCTGGTGCTATAACACATTTCCTCATGATATCAGATACACTATCTCCTTGCTCTAATGTTTCTTTCACAATAAACACGAGTTCAAGTTCTAGTAATCCTTCATTGAATTCACCTAGAGCGACACGTTCCGATAATATCGTTTTATCTGTCATCGCACCATATAATGGACTATCACTATTAAACATACGCTGTGTCTCTTCGCTCGTAAGAGAAACTTTATAGCCTTTTAACGTTTCTGTTTGCTCTTTTAATTTCAAAACCTCATGCTGTACATCATATGCTGTTGCTAGAGACATCGTTTCAGGAACAATATGTTCTTCTAGCACCTTTCTTTGCTGATATGCATCAAACAATGGTTCAACATATTGATTGCTACTCATAAAAACACTCCCTATAATGTCTTTTTAAGCAGACCAGATAATACTTTCTCACCAAGAATGTCTTCTTCATACTCACGTACAAGCTCGAACCCTTCTCTATAATAAAACTTCGTTGCACGTTCATTGTCCAGTGCAACCTCAACAAAGACTGCATCATACGTGTCGAAATAAGACAGACCATTATGCAGGAGTGCCCTACCGATCGCATGACGCTGATGCTCTGGCAAGACATAGATAGCAGATAAATTCAGAGCTTTTCCGTAGATGAAATTTGCGAATCCTACGATTTCTCCATCTACTTCCGCTACTAAAAATAGTGTCTCTTTAATTCTCTTTTCTAGTCTTGAAGTGCTGAACGATGCTTCTAAAAATTGAACACTTGTGCTCGCTGTCATTATATTCTTATATGTATCGTGCCATGCTTTTGTGACCACATTTTTGATTTGAACAATATCATCTTGTGCTGCTTTACGAATACTTACCATTTCCATTCTCTCCTACTTCAGTTTAAAAAATTAATATCTTTTAATTATACCATTTAATTATCAGAATTGCACGACAACTTAATTGAACTGTGTTCGCTTTAAAGCTGGAGTCCCTATTGTTGTCGCACACTTAATAAACGTTAAATAGTTCAACTGTTTCATCGGAGAGAGATGTTTAATATAGATATAATGATATTCTAGATATGGTCTTGATCCTCGCGCTAATTTATAATCTTTGGCACCTGCACTGTTATTAATAGCATATCCATTACGCTTAGCAAATTCATATAACAATCCACTCGTTATAAAATAGAGGTGTTTAATGGATTGATTCATACCAAAATAAGCTGGAAATAATGTGTTCCCCGCTTCCTGTACAGCCATAAACGATACGATGCGCTCTTCATCCTTTAAGACAAACCACTGCAAATTCGTAGACTCATACATAAACTTAAAGAATTCAGCTGTATAGTGTGGATTAAAATGAGAATACTTATCTAAATATACTTGTTCATATAATGGAACTAATTGCGCAAAGTCATCATCTTCAAGCGTCATCGTAAATGTTAATCCACTCTTATTAAATTTCTTAATATCTTTCTTTAAATCTTTACGTTCGTTCTTATTGTGCTGTTCATTGCTATCATATATGTATACTGCTCGAGATATAAGACGTTCGTAACCCGCGTTATTAAGCAATTTCATTTCATGCTTATGAAATTTATCATTTAATGTACGGAAGCAGATGGCATGCTTTGGATAACGCTCTGATAGCAGCTTTGTAATCAACTCAATTTGGTCAAATTCACACCCTTCATACATTGTTGTCGACATAAAAGAAGGGAATACCGTTACTGTTTTTTCACATGCTGGATTCAGCACAAAGCGCCCGACTGTAAGCATTGCATTCGTTACAGGTTTTAAATATGCAGGCAGGTTCATACGGTTTGTTTCGCTTACCATTTCATCAATATACTGACCCCTAAACGAATGAATCCACGATTGATTCATTCCGCCGTCTTTAATGCTGAACGGGATAAGCTGTCCATTCAATATCATAACTTCTACACGGGCATGCACATTCCTGATGCCACGCGTAATACCTTCCATCATATAACGTAAATATTCACGCTCTTTAATGCCAATAACAATCTGTTCAAATGGTATCTCTGTATAAGTGCTATAGAATGTCATACACAATCCTCTATTTCTTTGTCATAAGGTCATCGTTCCACTCAATATCATAAGTCGTAATCGTATTCACAGTCGTCTTCAGTGACTTCGCTGTTAACCACCACTGCGCACCACTGATAAGCTGCTCAAAGAATATCCCTTTTTCACTCGGATGCCAGAATATATCCTTGCCGTACTTCAAACGTTCTAAGTTATGTTTCTTAGGTCGCATAATGAAGTTATAGAGGGATACGAATATTAGCTGACGCGCTTCATATTTCGGTGTGCACGACTTTAACTCCCATACTTCAGGTTGCATAAATAAGGCACCATTAGTTGCACGCGGGTTACACTCAATAAAGTAATATTCACCGGTTGTATCACAATGAATCACATCAAATGCGATTTGATATGACCAGTTTAAATTGCGAATAACGCTTTCGATAATTTCCTGTAGTGTCTCATTTTTCTGCGAATGAAAGTGTGTTGAACAATTGTAACTATCATGTGTGTTCGATAAATATAACGATGTACTTAAACTTCTTCCTTCATACGCAAAGCTATAAGAACACCATTCTGTCCCTTTAATTAATGTCTGAATCATAAACGGAAATTCGATTAATCGCTGATTCTCTAACTCCATACGTGATAATTTACGTACGGATTGTCCGAAGCGTCCATATGGCTGCTTAACAATATATTCATTTCCTGGGTAATCATTCATAAACTCTGTTAAATCCTGATGATTCATAATATATTCTGTATCCGGGACTTTAAATCCCATCGCATCGATTAACTTTGTAAAGTTATATTTATTATGTACTGAAAGCATCTTCTGAATTTCTTCAACATAAATAGGTGCATTAATTTGTAATTTCATATAAGAAAGATAGAACGACTCTTCATTCAATGGTATAACAAGATCAATGTGATATGTGTCGATAATATCATTAATATCCTGAATATAGAGTTCTGTAGAAAATCGTGGAGAAGTGGTTATTATAAATTGCTCAATAAACTTTGACTTCTTAATACTTACTTTCTTCGTAGAGTCCGATAGGTAAACCTTTCTACCAAGCGCGACCTGCTGTTGCACTACTTCATACGAAATTGGTGCACGAGCACCAGTAATCAATATATTCACGAAATCTTCCACCTTTCATGTATGACACTTTATATTTATCGTAACAGAGAGATATTAAACACGTGTTAATTTGCATTAAAGAAATATGTGGAATATTAAGCTGTATATTTAAAAGTATAAAAAAGCACAGAAAATATCATTCATTTTCTGTGCTTTAGTGCATCTAACCTTTATTTAATTTCGCTTTTAGCTTCGCGTTCTGCTCATCCAGTCTGCGTTTACGTTCGGCATTACGCTTCGCTAAACGTGCCTCTTCTTCTGGATCACGTTTTTGAGAAAGACGTTTCTTCACTTTCTCCATCAGCTCATCTTCAGTAAGTGCTGCAAGCGGGCGATTGTTCACAAATGCAAAAGTTTTCTTACGTCCTGGTCCACAGTAAGACTGGCATGCAATTTCCACTTCAGCATCTGGGTCTAACTTTTCTAATTTTGGTAACAACGTTCTTAAACACACACCTTGGCAGTCATCACATACCTGAAACTTATTACGCATTTATGTCACCCTTCCTGATTTATCTTCAATTTACTATTACGTTCAATCATGCGCTCGAAATATATATTATACAATGTCCACATGTCGTTTGTCATCTCATTATTTGAAAGTGTTGCACCCAGTGCTTTCATCGCAAACAATAATTTAAACAGCACTTCTTCAACAGACAACTTTGTCTCGAGCAATTCTTCAAGGCTTGCCATGCATGATGGATCAATATCCGGATAATGAAACTTCGTCTCTTGCCCGTTCAATGCAATGTCATAAAACTGACGCATCAGCTCGGCGCGCTCGCCGCCACTGCCCTCAATACACAAATAAATCTGGACTGCAATTCCACCTTTAACACGGCGTTGCGATATGCCTGCAAACTTCTTACCATCAATGCTTAAGTCATAGCTCCCCGGACAATACGAGCGCGTAATTTCTTTCGCTTCAATACGTTTACCGTACGACGCAAACATCTCCTGCACAAGTTCGTACATGTACTCATAACCTGCATCAATCGAAAAGCTGATATCCCCTTTAAATATGAGAGAAATATTCAGCACACCTGCATCAAGCACAACACCTAACCCTCCGGAATTACGTACAATCGCACCATATCCTTGATTATTCAAGTATTCTATCCCTTCAGCTAAATATGGTAATCTCGCATCATGAATTCCAAGTATAACGACATGATTATGTACCCACGTTCTCACTACAGAATCATTACCTTGACCCACTAAATGACAGTACATATCATCAAAACTAAAGGACTGCATCGGCTGCAGTCCTGTCGTATGATCAACATATTGCCATTTTCCTTCGAAAATGGAACCTGTCATTATAGTGATTGTGCTGCAGTAATGATTGATAATGATACTACATCTTCAGTAGAACATCCGCGTGATAAATCATTTACTGGTGCATTTAATCCTTGTAAGATTGGTCCAACTGCGTCGAATCCACCTAAACGTTGTGCAATTTTGTAACCGATGTTACCCGCTTCTAATGAAGGGAATACGAATACATTTGCATCACCTTGAATTGGAGACTCAGGTGCTTTCTTCGCTGCAACTGAAGGAACAAACGCTGCATCAAACTGGAATTCACCATCAATTACGACACCTTGTAAATCGCTTTCTGAAGCTAACTTCTCCTGTGCTAATTTCGTTGCTTCTGTTACTTTCTCAGTTTCAGGTGTTTTTGCTGAACCTTTCGTTGAGAAGCTTAACATTGCAACTTTCGGTTCCATACCGAATTGTTTTGCAGTCTTCGCTGATTCAATCGCAATCTCGGCTAATGCTTGTGAATCTAATTGAGGGTTAATTGCACAGTCACCCATAACGTACTGTTCTTCTCCACGCATCATGAAGAATACACCTGATGTACGAGATACGCCTGGCTTCGTCTTAATAATTTGTAATGCAGGACGTACAGTATCCGCTGTAGAATGTGCTGCACCTGATACTAAGCCAGCTGCATGACCAGCATATACTAACATCGTACCAAAATAGTTCGGATCCTTTAACATTTCAGTCGCTTGTTCTTCTGTCGCTTTACCTTTACGGCGCTCTACAAACTTCGCAATTAAGTCTTCACGTAATTCGCTCGTAGCCGGGTCCATTATTTCAATACCATCAATCGCAACACCTAACTTTGTAGCAAGTGCTTCGATTTCAGCTTTATCACCTAGAACGATAGGTGCAACTTTATCACCTTTATGTAACTCAACTGCAGCTTGTAATACTCTCTCATCGTTACCTTCAGGTAGTACAATCTTCACATTCTTCCCTGAAAGTTTCTCGTTTAATACTTCTAATAAATTAGCCATAATAGCCTCCCGAATGAATTAAATTATTTCCGTACCTATTATAAACCTAATTGCATTATTTTTCACGTCATCAATTTGTAGATTATAAGAAATTACTTATACCATTATATATGTTAGAATAAACATGATTAAATTTAAGGAGAGATGGATAATGAATGAAGCAGCAAAGACATTAGACGGATGGTATAGTTTACATCTATTCTATGCAATCGATTTTACAAGCCTTAAAATTTTAGAACAAAGCGAAAGAACTGCGATGGTTGAAGAGTTTAAAGCGTTTATCAACACTTTAGAAGACAACCATAGTGCAAAGGAAGGTTCATATGCGTTATACAACATTACAGGACAGAAAGCTGACTTAATGCTCTGGGTTTTACGCCCTGAAATGAAAGACTTAACAGCACTTGAAAACAAATTCAACAAACTTGCAATTAGAGATTTCTTAATCCCTACATATTCATACGTTTCAGTAATTGAGTTAAGCAACTACTTAGCGGGTGACTCAAATGAAGACCCATATGAAAACCCACATATTAAAGCAAGATTATACCCGGAATTACCACGCTCTGAATATGTATGTTTCTATCCAATGGATAAACGTCGTCAAGGTGAAGACAATTGGTATATGTTAGATATGGATCACCGCAAAGGACTTATGCGTTCACACGGCATGATCGGTCGTGGCTATGCAGGCATCGTTAAACAATTTATCACAGGATCTGTAGGATTCGACGATTATGAATGGGGTGTTACACTCTTCTCAGACGATGTATTACAATTTAAGAAACTTGTATACGAAATGAGATTCGACGAAGTATCAGCACGTTACGGTGAGTTTGGCGGCTTCTACGTCGGAAACATTCTTACAGTAAATGACCTTCAAGATTTATTTGCATTATAAAAATAATGCGTGTGTCAAAAGACACACGCATTATTTTTATTTATAAGCTTTCTCTACTTCTTCAATTTGTTTCACAATCGTTACTGCACCACCGCTTGAGAAGTACCATAAGTATGGATCTACTTCTACGACTTTATTATCTTTAATTGCGTTAACGTTTTTAATAACATCATTTGATAACGCTTGTTCAGCTGAAGACTTACCACCTACAGCTACTCCACGGTCCATCGCAAAGATAATATCCGGATTCTTCTTGTTGATATATTCAAAGTTAATTACTTGTCCGTGACCTTTTGCTGTAATATTTTCATCCGTTTCTTTCACGCCTAATACATCATGAATAAACCCGAAACGTCCGCCTTTACCGAATACAGAAAGTTCACCTTCATTTGCTAACACGAACAATCCTTTTTTATCTGATTTCTCAGTCATTGCTTTAACTTCTTTGATTTTTTTATCTATGTCTGCAATAAGCTTTTCAGTTTCTTTCTCTTTACCGAAGATTTTGCCGATATTTTCAGTATTCACTTTAATACTATCGATATAGTTCTTATCATCTGCACCAACATATACAATTTGTGCTTTCGGTGCTGCTTTTTTCATTTCATCCATTACCTTCTGGTTAGCCTGACGACCTGAGATTAAGATAAGGTCTGGTTGCATTTCAGCTAATTTTTCAAAGTTTGGTTCTTTTAGGCTTCCTAAGTTTGCATATTTATCATCTTTATATTCTTTTAAGAATTCAGGTAAGCTACGGTTCCCTTCACCTTTTGGCATACCTTTTACGTTTTTATCCGCGCCAATTTCCTTTAATGTTGTAAGTGTTCCGTAATCAAATACTGCAACGCTTTTTGGGTTTTTAATTACTTCCACAGTTTCAGATACTTCTTTTGCGTCACTACCGTCTTCTTTTTCACCCATTAACTTATATTTATTATCGATTTTTACTGTTTCAGCTTTGTCATTTGAACCACTTGATGTTTTGTCATCTGTTTTAGAAGTATCCTTCGTTCCTCCACATGCTGCTAATACTAAAATTAATGATAATGTGATAACTAATCCAATAATACGTTTCATTTTCCAGTCTCCTTAGTGTAATGTATTTCCCCCGTTTTATCGCTGCCCCATAGTAGTAATAACCCGGCAACACTCCTTTCGATGATTTAAGTTTATACCGCCTGAACTTCTTCTATAAATTCATCTACCGTCATACTTTCATCATCGAAGTATACACAAATTTGCTGTCCGAATATGCACTCGATATTAATGTCCATATCGTATACAGTCTTCAAGTTTTCTGTTGTGATACATTCGTTTTTCGTTCCATCCAGCAGTACTTCACCGTCTTTCAGGGCGATAATGTAATCTGCGTAACATGATGCGAAGTTAATGTCGTGTATTACGATTACAATCGTTTTTCCTTTTTCGCGTACTAAACGACGTAATAGCTGCATCATTTGTACCGAATGTTTCATATCAAGATTATTTAGTGGTTCATCAAGGAAGATATAGTCTGTATCTTGTGCTAATGTCATCGCAATATATGCGCGTTGTCTTTGTCCACCTGATAATTCATCAAGAAATCTTGTTTCAAAAGATTCTAACTCTAAATAGTCGATTGCTTCGTTAACGATACGTTCGTCTTCTTTCGTGAGACGTCCTTTTGAATATGGAAATCGTCCGAAGTTTACAAGATCACGTACTGTTATCTTTAAATTCGTATGGTTACTTTGTTTCAATACTGCAAGCTGCATCGCGATATCATCGCTTTTCATCTTACTGATTTCTTGATTATTTAACTGCACTGTCCCTTTATCAAAATCAGACAGTCTCGTAATGGCTGATAACAATGTACTCTTACCAGCACCGTTTGGGCCGATAATCGCTGTGATTGCACCTTTCTTAATTTCCGTTGATACGTCTTTTAATATTGTTTTATTACCGATATTTTTATACAAATTGTTAACTTTAATCATGAGCGCCCTCCTTGAATAATAAGTATATGAAGTAAATCCCTCCGATAAAGTTGATAAGTATCGTAATCTCTGTCGTTCCATCGAAGAAATATTGATTGATCATTTGGCCAAGTAACAATGTAATTGCGGATACTGCAATTACAGAAATGATTAAATATTGGTGTTTAAATGTCTGCATGAGCTGATAAGTTACGTTACATACGATAATACCTAAAAACGTAATCGGTCCAACGAGTGCTGTTGAAATGCTGACTAGTATTGCAATTACAAGCAGCATGTTACGTGTAAGCCTGTCGACATTTACACCAAGATTGGTTGCATGGGTCTTTCCGAGGCTTAACACATCTAATTCATATGATTTCTTGTAAATATATATCAGTAATATGATGATGAGTGCACAGCTGATAATTAATAGTTTCTCATTCACTGTATTAAAGCTCGCAAACAATTTATCCTGTAACAGCAAGAAGTCATCTGGATTCATAACCATATGCATAAAGCTTGATAAGCTTGAAAAACATGTCCCCATTACAATACCAAAAAGTAGTACAAAGTATACGGACGTATTCTTCTTAAATACGAGGTTGAATAAACCTAATGTAAAACCAATCATTAATATTACAGAGACGAAGAAGTTCGTATATACGTTAAACACGGCATCTCCCATCTTCCCGAACAAGAAGATAATAATCGTCTGAATAAATAAGTACACAGCGTCTAACCCAATGACTGAAGGAGTTAATAAATGATTCTCAGTAATCGACTGGAATACGAGTGATGATACACCAATTGCTGCACCTACAAGTAATATCGCTGCAAGTTTTCTTAATCTTGAAGGGAGAACGTAATCAAGAATTGCAAAATTCAACTGAATCAGCACAAACCCTGTCATAAGGAGCAGCATTACAATAATGAGTGCACTCGCCTTTTTCATTTGGCTAGACATATGACTTCCTCCTTTTCAGAAGAATCGCCATGAAGATAACACTTCCTACGATCCCGAGTGTGAGACCAATCGGAATCTCATAAGGAAAGATAATTAATCGACTGAATATATCTGCTACCATAACAAGAATTGCACCAAACAGTGCTGTATATGGTAAAGCTTTATTCATATGATCGCCGACAAACAGTCCGACGATATTCGGAATAATCAATCCTAAAAATGGTAATACACCGACTGTTACAACTACTGTCGCCGAAACGATTGCAGCAATAACAACTCCTAAATTCATCATCTTCGCGTAAGATATACCTAAGTTTTTACTGAAGGACTCCCCCATTCCGACGATGGTAAAGTGATGCGCAAAGAGGTAAATCAGCACTACCATAGGAATAATAACAAATAATACTTCATAGCGTCCTTTCGTAATCATCGAGAAGTCTCCCACAAAGAAGTTAGAAATACTTTGCATAGCATTGAAACGTAGTGCCATAAACGTCGCTAAACTTGAAACGATGTTACCGAGCATGAGCCCTACAAGGGGAATAAAGATAGCATCTTTAAACTTGATACGATTGACAATCCACATAAACATCATCGTACCGATAATCGCTGAAACAATACTGAATGATAATTTAACAAGTAGTGGTGCTTGTGCAAAGAATATCATTGCGATGAGTACACCAAACTTCGCAAAATCCATCGTCCCCGCTGTTGTTGGTGACACGAATTTATTACGTGTGAGCTGCTGCATCAACAAACCCGCCACACTTAGTGCTACACCGGCTAATATAATAGCAAATGTTCTCGGCAATCGACTGTTCAACAAAATATTCTTTTGATTCTCATCCAAGTTTAGTAAATTTGATGGGCTCAAATCTACAACACCAATAAACATTGAAATTATAGACAAAACCAGCAACAGTAATGTGGTGTAAATTATTTTCATGAACAAAAGCTCCTGTCATCATTGATAATAGTTATCAATGAGAAAAATTCTCAATTACAATATTATCAAAAATCTGAAATAAATCAATACGTATTATAAAAAAATACTTTATTGAATTACTATTCTTTATATTCTGATTTCATGATATATTGATAAAAACTATAAAAAGAGGTGGCGTTATGAATAAACATCATGGAGAACAAGCACTCGAAAAAACGATAGGATTCTGGACTGCTATAACGATAGTTATCGGAACGATTATTGGTTCTGGCGTGTTCGTTAAACCTTCCGTAGTGCTCAATCATGCAGGTACAAGTGATCTTGCAATCTGGGCCTGGGTTGTCGGAGGTGTATTAACTTTAGCAGCAGGTCTGACTATTTCAGAAGTAGGCGCACAAATACCAAAAACCGGAGGATTGTATGCTTATATTAGAGATATTTATGGTCCCTTCTGGGGATTTTTAACAGGTTGGATGCAGACGGTCATCTATGGCCCCGCAATTATCGCTTCACTTTCATTATTCTTCGGCATACTCGTAACGAACTTTTTTGGAATCGATCCAGCCCTAGGTATATGGATTGGTGTCGCAGCATTTACTTTTCTTGTCATTCTTAATATTCTTGGTACAAATGCTGGTGGTGCGATGCAGACCTTTACTACAATCTGTAAACTGATTCCTGTATTCGCTATTATTATCTTCGGTTTGTTGTGGGGTAAAGAAGGTGTATTCGGACATAACGTGACAAGCTTAATTGAGAATAAAGGAGAAGTTAATTTCGGTCGTGCCGTACTAGCTACGTTATTTGCATACGATGGATGGATTCTACTGACAAACTTAACAGGTGAAATGAAAAATGCAAAGCGCAATCTGCCACTTGCGATGCTTATAGGACTAAGCGTTGTTACATTCGCATATGTACTCATCAATATCGCTGTCTTTAAAGTCATCCCTGCTGAAACGCTTGTTGGACTAGGAAACACTTCATCTGCGGAAGCCGCTAAAATATTATTCGGTGACCTCGGTTCTAAATTTGTTAATATCGGCGTTATTATCTCGATATTCGGTTGCTTGAACGGAAAAATTATGACTTTCCCTCGTATTCCATTTGCAATGGCTGATGATAACTTATTGCCCTTCGCGAAATTTATCAGCTATGTAAGCCCTAAATTTAAAACACCCATCGGTGCAATGATTACAATGTATGTTGTAAGTATGATTCTACTTTTACTTACAATCGTAATTCCTGAAGTCGTGAACGCCGACTACTTATCTGAAGTATGTATATTCGTAATTTATATCTTCTATATCGCTAGCTTTATCGGACTGTTTATATTACGCAAACAAAATAAAGGACAAAAACGCGATTATTCAGTACCGTTATATCCAATCGTCCCTATCGTTGCGATGGGTGGAGGTCTATTTATTATCATCAGTACATTAATGAGTGATTTCACCGGTTCAATGCTCGGTGTACTTTTCGTAGTCATCGGAATTCCATTTTATTTCATGTTGCGCAAAAAACATGTTTAATATACGCAATAACGGTTATATAACTACTAATACATTACAGAAATGAGGATATACTATGAAACGTTTAGTTCGACTAATCATTAAATTAAGTCCCATCCTAATTCCAATCGTAAAAAAACAATTAGAGAAACGTTCGCACCAACAAAATACAACACGTAAATAAACAAAAGCAGCTAAAGTTTTAGCTGCTTTTGTTTATTTCCTTATCTAAAATTAGGTGATCTAATGTCTCTTTAGACATTGCTTTAAGTTTACGAAAACGAATCATAAAGAATATAATCCCTATTATCAACCAAACTGCTAATGCAATATAACTAGGTAGTTTAAGTGATGCCGGAGACCCTGGAAAGAGTAATAAAATGAGGAACGTGGCGCTCACAATTACTCCAAGTAACGCCATCCATTTATATTTCAGGTCATAGTGTAGTGTATTACGTTGTCCAAAAAGACGATAAGCACTTAAACATGTCACTAAATACGCAATAGACACTCCTGTAGAACTCATATCGACAATCCACGTCAACGCTGTTCTACCTAGCCATGGAGAACAAAGCGCCAGTAATGTAATGAATGCTATTGCTATGTATGGTGTATTGTATTTTGGATGAATACGGCTAAATATTCTTGGCATAACACCCGAACGCCCCATCGAAAACAACAATCTGCTTGAACTCATCAGAAATCCATTCAATCCAGTAAATATCCCCATCAGTATTGCAACTGATAGTATTCCCACACCAATATATCCAAATGCAGACTGGATAACTGATCCTGTAACAAATAAATCTCCGCCTAATCTAGATGCATCTTTAACTGTCCAACCCGTCAGTAAAATCATTGCAACATATGTAAATGCACTTGCAGATAAACTAAAAACAATTAATTTAAATGTTTTGCTAGGCGCAAAATTAAATTCTTCTGCAGTTTGAGGAATATTATCAAATCCCACAAAAGCCCAAGGTGCGACTGCTAAGATCATAAGTATCGATTGTAAAGCTCCCATGTTTTCGTTGAAAATTGGTGATAAATATCCAAATGAAAAATCCTTTGTAAACATTGAACTGATAAATAGCATGATTACTACGACTGCTAATATGACACAAAATACGTATTGTAAGTTTCCTGAAAAACTTGCTCCTTTAACACTTATCCATCCAAATATAATAAGTATTACTGAAGATAATATAATCTCTGTAACATATACATCCCATCCGGCGACCGTATATAATTTACCTCTTGTCATAAGTCCCGGGAATAAGAATTTAAAGATTAAACTAAACGCTGATGCATTTAATGCGACAATGCATATATATCCAAAAGTTAAGAACCAGCTTGAAAAAAATGCAATGTATTTTCCGAATCCTAAGTAACCAAATGCAAATGCACCCCCTGATACCGGAAATTTCTCAACTAAAGCACCATAACTTACTGCAATGACAATCATAAGTAATGCGCCAAGGAGTATGCCGATTGTAGCACCTATTGGGCCAGCGCTTTTTATCCAGTCACCTGGTAAAATAAATGCACCCCATCCTATACTTGAACCATATGCTATAGCCCATACAAATTTTTCAGAAAGATTCTTCTCAAGTTCCTTACGTACAGGTTTTTGCGGTTTTTTAATAATTTCCCCTCTCATAAAATCACCTCAGAAATGCTTTACCCTAATCTATCTATTCCATAACATGTAAATTCCTACTTATACTTTTCTGAAGACTTATATAAAAAAGCATCCCTTAACATAAAATATAGTTTAAGGGATGCTCGTCAAAATTTTCTTTATGATAAGCCTAATATTTAATTGCTGCAATCATCAGCATAACCCAGCTTGCAATAAACAGGACACCACCAATTGGAGTAATCGCACCAAGCACTTTAATTTGCGTTAATGCCAATAGATAAAGTGACCCACTAAAAAGTACAATACCTATCGTCATCAACCATCCTGCTGTATTTAAGTTCATCTTCGTAGTACCATTTAAAATTGCAATCGCAATAATACCAAGCGCATGATACATTTGATACGCCGTCGCTTTATCCCATATATCCATGTACTTCTCACTTAACTTACCCTCTAAACCATGTGCACCGAATGCACCAAGTGCCACTGCTAACATTGCGTTAAATGCACCTATAATCAAGAATAATTTCATGTTAATGCCCTCCTATTTATTAAAAATCAAAGATTGAATCTCCATTACCAAAACCATCATCTGTTTTTATCTTACTATCATTCGATACAACTTTAGCACCCATCATCTTCAGTTCTTCTGGTGAAACCGCTTCGTGCGGTCCAGTTTGTTTTACTGGTGGTGATTCTGCAGGCATATATGCAGGTTTAGGTATCGATTTCGTTTCGCTTTGTCCGATATTTGCCATCATTTCTATCGCATAGAGATGTTTATTAAATTCTACAACAGTTGAAGCGCGTTTAAGCGCTTCAACTTCTTCGGACAATTTCTGAATGAGTTTATCGTTCACTGAACATCCTCCCTTCCCCAATCTATTGGCGTCTTATTGTGTGCAACTAAATATTCATTCGTCTGACTATATGGTTTTGATCCAAAGAATCCTCTATAGGCACTCAATGGACTTGGATGGACACTTTTAATGACTTTATGTTTCGTCTTATCAATTAAAGGCTCAAGTTTCTGTGCTGGTTTACCCCATAGTATGAAGACCACGTTTTCTCTATATTGCGAAACAGCTTTTATAATTTCAGTTGTAAACTGCTCCCACCCAATACCTTTATGCGAATGTGCCTGGCCACCTAAAACAGTCAATACATTATTCAATAATAACACACCTTCATATGCCCATCCTGTCAATTCACCTGTATGTCTTCGAATGTTTAAATCGTTTTCCAGCTCCTGATACATGTTACGTAATGATGGCGGAAGTTTTGTTCCATTCATTACAGAAAAAGCCAAGCCATGTGCCTGATTTGGACCATGATAAGGATCTTGACCTATAATCACAACTTTAACGTCATTAAATGGCGTAAACTTAAACGCATTATATATATTCTCACGTGTTGGATATACTGTCTGTGTTGCATATGCTTTTTCTAATATTTCATCCATTTCATCAAAGTTATATTTCTCTTTAATTCCATGAAAAATCTGCTCCCATTCCATACTATCCACCTCATATATATTATAAATATATCATTTTGAATTAAACGTATTCATGATATGATATTAACAAACAAACAAGAATAGGGGAAATGAAAATGAGCTTAAAAAAGATTTTAACAATTGCCGGATCTGATACAAGTGCTGGAGCTGGTATGCAAGCTGACTTAAAAACTTTCCAGGAATATAACACATACGGTATGGTGGCATTAACCGCTGTAGTCGCAATGGATCCAGAAACTTGGGGCCATGATGTTACACCACTGCCAATTGAATTATTAGATAAACAAATTAAAACTGCATTATCTATCGGCCCTGATGCCATTAAAACAGGTATGTTAGGAACTGAAGAAATCATCCAGCGTGCGGCCAAAGCTTTTGAAGATTCTGATGCTGCGTATTTCGTAGTGGACCCTGTTATGGTATGCAAAGGGGAAGATGAAGTGCTTAATCCTGGCAACACGGATGCTATGATTAAATATTTATTACCACTTGCTACAATTGTGACACCGAACTTGTTCGAAGCAGGTCAATTATCTGGTTTAGGTAAACTAACAACAATCGAACAAATGAAAGAAGCTGCTGAAATCATTCATCAACGTGGTGCAAAACACGTTATTATCAAAGGTGGAAAAGCTTTAGAATCTGATAAAGCATTAGATTTATATTACGATGGTGATAATTATACATTACTGACAACTGATAAATTCCAATCATCATATAATCACGGTGCAGGTTGTACATTTGCCGCTGCTACAACAGCAAACTTAGCATTAGGTAAATCTCCACGTGAAGCGGTAATTGCTGCTAAAGGATTTGTCGCATCAGCAATTAAACACGGATGGAAAATGAACGAATTTGTAGGACCAGTACAGCATGGTGCTTACAATAACGTTGAGAAGATTGAAGTAACAACTAAAGAAGTGTAAAAAAAGATTGTGACATGAGTAATATTATGAAAAGATGGCAGGAAATGTTCTTTGTTTCCAGTCATCTTTTTTGATTTAACTCGTGCCTGAGCGTGGAACGCCGTTAGTTCGAGCGTACCGCATTATAAGTACGGATATCGCTCAGTTTTTTTATGTCTTTTTTTCTTATACAAGCTCAAAAGGTATAATTTTTACAATTTATTTAGTAAAATAGTTTAGTATAAACTTTGAGGAGTAATGAAAATGGAATTAATCGACAAACAACAAGTACAGGAGCTATTGAATCAATTTCAAGAGAAACCTGTCTATTTACATGTAGAAACAACGAATGGTGCTTATGCAAGTCACTTTGATCAAAAAGTGTTCAATGCAGGTACATTCTTACGTAATATTCAAGTATCATATATTCAAGGGATTATTACTGGCGGCGGAAAAGAACCTTTCCGTGTCGGTTTGAAATTAAATAGTGGCTGGATTTATGTACAAGGTTTAACACACTTTGAAATTGACGAAGAAGGCCGTTTCTTAATGGCTGGTTTAAACTATCAAGGTCAGCTTGCCGCAGCTCTTGAAATAAGCGAAACGCCATTTGAGGTTTAAGGGGGAAATGATGATGGAACAAGAAAGACAAGTGCTCGTAATCTTCCCTCATCCGGATGATGAAGCATTCGGTGTATCAGGTACGATTATGAAACATATAGATGCAGGCACGCCAGTTACTTATGCATGCCTAACACTAGGGCAAATGGGGAGAAACCTAGGTAATCCGCCCTTTGCAACCCGTGAATCATTACCAAAGATTCGTGAGAAAGAATTAGAAGAAGCTTGTCGCGTAATGGGAATTACCGACTTACGCAAAATGGGTTACCGTGATAAGACATTAGAATTTGAATTATTAGATGACTTAGTCGACATGGTAACAGGATTAATCAATGAATTAAATCCTTCAAAAATCATTTCGTTCTATCCAGGTTACTCTGTACATCCAGACCACGAAGCCACAGCAGATGCAGTAGTTGAAGCGGTGCGTCGTATGGAGGGTGAAAAGCCTAAATTACATTTAGTCGCTTTTAGTAATGATACTGTTGAGAATATCGGAGAACCAAATGTTGAATATGATATTACGGGATATGAAGAAAGAAAGATGAATGTATTAGGTGCACATGCATCGCAAACAGGACCAATGCTAGAAAATTTAGCGGCAAATACACAAGAAGCAGAAGCAGCAAAAGATATGTGGCTTCGAAAAGAACGCTTCTACGAATACGAAGTTTAATTAGGAGAATGAGATGGATCAATATAATTTAAATACACGTGAAGGTCGATGGAAACATTTCGGTTCGGTAGATCCTATTAAAGGGAATAAACCTACTGAGAAAGAAAAAATGACAGACCTGCAAAGTTCGAAAAAAGATTTTTTATTTGAAATCGATCATGTAGGTATTAAAAATTTAACATATCCCGTCCGACTGGATAGTTATCAAACAGCAGGAACATTTAGCCTATCCACGCATTTGGCTAAAGATGAAAAAGGCATTAACATGAGCCGTATTTTAGAATCAGTTGAAGCCCATTATGATAATGGTTTATCGCTTGATTTTGATACATTAAAAACAGTATTAATTACTTTACAGACAGTAATGCATCAAAAAGATGCGACTGTTGATGTAGATGCAAAATGGTTCTTTGACCGTTTCAGTCCAGTAACAAACCTACGTGCAATCGGACATGCTGATACACGTTTTTCTATGACAGTTGAAGGTGATACGACAATTAATAAATCGTTAACATTGACTGCAATGGTAACAACACTTTGCCCATGCTCTAAAGAAATCAGCGAATACTCTGCTCATAACCAACGCGGTATCGTGACAGTTAAAGCTGACTTTGCACCAGAAGGTGAATTACCAGCAAACTTCAAAGAACGTATCTTAGAAGCGATGGAAGTCAACGCTAGTTCAATGCTATACCCAATATTAAAACGTACAGATGAAAAATCAGTAACGGAACGTGCATATGAAAACCCACGTTTTGTCGAAGACTTATTACGATTAATTGCAGCTGATTTAGTAGAACTTGATTTCATTACAGGTTTTACAATCGAATGTCGCAATGAAGAATCCATCCATCAGCATGATGCCTTTGCACGTCTGACGTATAATAAATAATATGCTCACTGAAAAAGAAAAGATGCTACAAGGTACTATATATAATCCCTCTGACGCACAACTTGCGCACGATAGAATGAATGCAAAGCTTATGACACGTCGTTACAATAATCTGCCAGAAGATGAAGTAAATGCTCGCTGTCAGCTCATTAAAGAAATCTTCGGAACCACGGGCGAGCACATTCATGTCGAAGCAAATATACGTGTTGATTATGGCTATAATATTCACGTAGGTGAAAACTTTTATTCAAATCATGATTTAACGATTTTAGATGGCGCGTCAGTTACAATTGGCGATAACTGTATGATAGCTCCAGGTGTGCATATCTATACAGCCACTCATCCGATTGATCCTATTCAACGTAATAGCGGTTTAGAGTATGCAAAGTCTGTTGTGATTGGTGATAATTGCTGGATTGGTGGACGCAGTATCATTAATCCAGGTGTAAAGATAGGTAATAATGTCGTTATTGCGAGCGGTGCAGTTGTAACAAAAGACATACCAGATAATGCTGTCGTTGCAGGCATTCCTGCAACAGTAATCAGGCAAATAAAATAAGCAGCCAGACGGCTGCTTATTTTATTTCTCCATTCATAACTTGCATAATTGCGCGTCCTACACCGCTTTCTTCATTGTCCCCGGCCATGTATTTAGCAACCTGCTTAACTTCCTCTGCTCCATTAGACATAGCGAATGAATATTTAGCACGTTCTAACATTGAAACATCATTTAAGTTATCACCAATGGCCATCACTTCATCCATCGTAATATTCAGTTTTTCACATATGGATTCCAATGCAATTCCTTTTTGTGCATTAGTATGCGTAATTTCTATATTCCCTCTTGATGATGATGATATTGCTAAACTATTATATTCAGCAAGTTCAGCCTTTGCTGCATCTATCTTTGACAAATCACTAGAAAACGCCAGGAATTTCAGAACAACCTCACCCTCACGTTTATATATTTCTTCATAACTATCGACTTCTTTTAAAGAGCCGTTATCTATACGCTTTTGTATTGATTTACGAATCTTTTCAACATCTGGAGTATGCCCCATTTTCTCCGCAATATCTATGTAAATTTCAAGATCCTTCTCTTTATCTTCAGTATAGATACGTGCACTCGTATATACCTGATAGTATAGATGATGTTTTTTAAGAGTTTCTGTGATGAGCCTAATCTGTTCATCACTAATCTTAGAAGTGTATATTATATTGAAGGCTTCATCACGTACTTCCGCCCCATTCAGACAAATAAAAGGAACTTTAAGTCCAGTTGGTTTCACAGGCGTATTTGCTTCATAGAATGCGCGTCCCGTCGCAATAGCCACAGTGACACCTTTCGATTGTGCATATTTAATCGCTTGAATATTTTCTTCTGAGATTTCATGCGCACTATTCAATAATGTACCATCCATATCTGTTGCGATTAGTCTAATCATCATTTCATCTCCTATTATTAATACATATAGTGTATCAAATTCAGTGGCTTTTATCTAAAGATGTTACTCTTTTAGTTTCTTATTCTTCTCGAGTAATTTATTATTTCTAAGTGTTTTAAAGAAATCTTTAAGCAATATACTGCATTCTTCATGTTTGATACCTGCAATTACTGTTGCCTGATGATTGAATCGTGATTCATGCAACAAGTTCATGAGCGATCCACTGCAACCACCTTTTGCATCATGAGCACCGTATACGACAGTCGGAATCCTACTCATTACAATTGCTCCGCTACACATTACACAAGGTTCAAGTGTCACATACAATACACATTCCTCTAAACGCCATGAGCCAATATTTTTACTTGCTTCATTTATCGCAACAACTTCTGCATGCATCAGTGGATTTTGTAACGATTCTCGTAAATTATGGCCACGGCCAATAACTTCCCCATGCTTTACAACGATTGCTCCAATAGGTACTTCATTGATTTTATATGCTTTTTTTGCTTCATCAATCGCCATCTGCATAAAGATTTCATGATTCATTTCTTCATCCGCCTTATTTATTTTATGGTACAATACAAATACTATTTTATTTTAACATTCGAGGAGAGAAATATGGCACCTTTATTTATAGCAATAGAAGGACCGATCGGTGTCGGCAAAAGTTCACTGACTAAGAAGCTATCATCCACTTTAAATTTAACCCCCATCTATGAAATCGTTGAAGAAAATCCTTTCTTATCTGACTTTTATGAAGATATCGATAAGTGGAGCTTTCAGACAGAAATGTTTTTCCTATGCAACAGATATAAGGTTTTAACAGAATTATCAAATGATATATCTGTAGTTAGCGATTATCATATTCTTAAAAATAAAGTATTCGCAAACAACACTTTAAATGATAAAGAATATAAGATGTTCGAAGAAATTTACGATATATTGACGCGAGAAGTTCGCAGACCTGACGTTACTGTGTTCTTAACAGCAGATCTAGATGTACTTAAACAACGCATTCAGCTACGTAATCGCGACTTTGAATCTCATATCGAAGATGATTATTTATTAAAGTTAACCGAGGATTATAGACGTGTATATGAATCAATGAAACATGATCATCAGACGATACTTATCGATACAAGCGATACAGACTTTGTAAATAATGCAGCAGATTATGAGTATATCGTACAACAAATAAAAGATATTATAGGAGCTTAATATGTATACAATCCCTAATGATGCAATCATCACTATTGCAGGTACTGTCGGAGTCGGAAAAAGTTCGTTAACAAAAGCACTGGCTGAGAAGCTAAACTTCAGAACTTCTTTTGAAAAAGTAGATAACAATCCTTACTTAGAAAAATTCTACAATGATTTTGATCGCTGGAGCTTTCATTTACAAATCTATTTTCTTGCAGAACGTTTTAAAGAACAAAAACGTATGTTTGAATATGGCGGCGGTTTTATACAGGATCGCTCCATCTATGAAGATGTAGATATCTTTGCTAAGATGCATGAAGAAGGCGGCACGATGACGAAAGAAGACTTCGCAACTTATTATCAGTTATACGAAGCAATGGTAATGACGCCATACTTCCCGCAACCCGACTGTTTAATCTTCTTAGAAAGCGATTATGAAGATGTGATTAATCGTATCGCGGAACGTGGTCGTCAAATGGAAATAGAAACAGATGAAACTTATTGGCGTGCATTATATACGCGTTATGTCGAATGGATTGAGAACTTCAATGCATGCCCTGTCGTAAGAATTAATATCAATGAATATGATGTATATGGAGATATCGATTCACTTGATCCAGTGATTGAGAAGATTGCTAAAGTAATCCACACACATCGTGCAATGCATAAAAGATAAATATTAAAAATGGTACGGTAAAACATTACCGCACCATTTTTATATTGGTTTATAACCCTAACCTATCAACAATCTCAGCCACACTATTTAATACTATATCCGCATTTCGCAAATCTTGTGCATCACCAGAGCCTGATAATACGCCTACTATTTTTCTGACTTCAGCATTCTGACCAAGTTCAACATCCATCTCAGTATCTCCTACCATCATCGTATCCTCTTTTTCAACATTTAACTCATCCATTATAAGCTGCACCAACTCTTTTTGTGGTTTATGATAATCTGATGAATCACTCGTAATAATCTTATCGAAATATTCACGAATACCATATTTATCTATGAATAAATCCATCGATGCATTGTCATCTGCTGATACGATAGCAAGAAGGTAACCTTTATCGTGTAGAGATTTCAATGTTTCCTCGACACCTTCAATAATTTCGATGTCTTCCACTTCATTGTCAGACGTTGCATGTTCAATCTTTTTAAGTAACCAGCTGGCCATCGCATCACCATTCGGAAGCTTTTCTAAACTGGATACGATTGCCTTTGTTGTTTGTGCACCAAGCAATTTATCAACTTGATCATCGACAATACCGAATGCGTCTTTTATTTCAGATTTTGGCACATGAATATCTGTACGCACTGAAAATTCATTGATCAAATCATCAGCTAACTTCACCACCGGATGTCCTAATTTCATTAATGTCCCATCTTTATCAAAAATGATTAATTTCGTCATAATTTTT
This sequence comes from Macrococcus psychrotolerans, assembly GCF_038095555.1. Lineage (NCBI taxonomy): Bacteria > Bacillati > Bacillota > Bacilli > Caryophanales > Staphylococcaceae > Macrococcus > Macrococcus psychrotolerans. The sequence continues at coordinate 1,899,906 of NZ_CP124591.1, forward strand.
GTCTACTCCCTAACTTCACTTTTATTATTTTATAACCTTTTCACGCAAAAATATCTCACTCTAACTTGAGCGAGATATTTTATTTATTTGATTTCTAAAGTTAAGTCCCCTGCTTTCACATGATTAAAACGTCGTGCAACACCGTAGTGTAATACATACGTTACGACAAGCGGTAGAAAGACGCCTGCAATCATAAACTGCGTAAATGCGACAATGCCTTGATCATTTAAAATTTGCATCGGTGCGATGAAGCCGCATAAACCGATACCACCAATTTCATAGGGTACGCCCAGCTTAAACCACAGAATTGCAACTGGACCACTGATTGCAGATGCTACGAGAGGCGCAATCGTAATTTTAGGGTTGTTTACAATGTTCGGGAACTGAACCTTAGGCGTACACACGAGTTGCGCTAAGAAGCCACCTAGATCATTATCCTTTAGCCCCATCGCTGTGTATCCGACGAATTGTGCTGAGATACCGACGAGTGCTGCCGCAGAAGATGCTGGATCAAGTTGTAAGACAATAACCAGTGCTGCTGACGATGCTGGGGTCATTACGATAACTGCAAATACGAGCGCGATCACTACAGACGAGATGAGTGGTTGTCCTTCTACAGATTGAGCGATTGATTTCGAAATAACAACTAATGCAGGTTCCACAACGCGTGCTAGATAATAACCTACTAAACTACCAGCAAGCACTGCAGATACTGGCACTGCCATCATATCGAGAATGGTCTTTCCGGTTACTTTCTTACCGACATAAGTTGCTACGATTGCACCGATAATTGCTCCGATAGGTAGTCCTGTCTGGATTGTAAAAGCTCCATCTACTTCTTTCAGTGCATTACCACCGATTGTTGCAGCAACCATAGCAGAAACTAATGTAATTCCATTTGCGCCTAAACTATAAGCGATAGCTCCTCCTAGTGCCGGTGCTAAAATTAACATCGAAATCGTACCGAAAAGAACTAATAAATCAATATGCAATAAACCTCCAATTGACTTCAATAACATTCCTACCCCGAGCGCTACAAAGATTCCTGCCGAGATACCTTGTGCTCCCTTTTCGAATCGATCTTTAAAATAGTCTTTTCTACTCATCTCATGTTCCATAATCATCCACTCCTATTTTTAGTTTTTACATAATATGACCTTCTTTATCGTTACAAATATGAATATCCATAGTTGAACCACTCCTTAATAATTATTCTGCTGATACACACCATCCAAACGGATCTTCTTTCGAACCACTTTGAATACTAGTATAAGCACTATATAGTTCTTCAGTAATCTTACCTGTATTGCCATCACCAATCGTCAATACATCATCTTTATATTTAATCTCGCCAACCGGTGAGATAACGACTGCTGTTCCTGCACCGAATACTTCTGTTAAACTACCATTCTTTGCATTATCCACAACCTCCTGGATACTAATGCGGCGCTCTTCCACTTCGTACCCTAGATGCTCTGCAAGCTCTAAAATAGATTTTCGTGTAATCCCCGGTAATATACTACCATTCAGTTCAGGTGTAACGAGTTTATTGTTGATAACAAAGAAAATATTCATACTTCCTACTTCTTCAATATAAGCCTGTTCTACACCATCTAGCCACAACACTTGATCATAGCCTAATTTTTCAGCTCTAGACTGTGCAATTAAACTTGCAGCATAGTTTCCTGCTGCTTTAGCAAATCCCACACCACCTCTAACAGCTCTAACATATTCATCTTCAACATAGATTTTCGTTGGCGTTAATTGCCCACCACCATAATATGCACCGACTGGAGATAAAAGAATCAGAAATTTATAGCTGATCGCTGGTCGTACACCTAGGAAAGGTTCATTCGCAAATACAATCGGTCTAATGTATAAAGATTGACCTGCACCACTTGGAATCCAATCTTTCTCGAGTTCAACAAGCTGTTTGAGCGCTTGTACCATTTCTTCAACATCTATCTGGGGTATTTCTAAACGCTCACATGATTGATTCATTCGTTTAAAATTTTGATCAGGTCGAAATAACTGAACACCGTGTTGCGTCTTGTAAGCTTTCAGCCCTTCAAATACTGCCTGACCATAATGAAGCACTTGTGAAGCAGGGCTCATGGAGATTTCTTGATAAGGGATAATTTTTTTGTTATGCCAACCTTCTTCATTTGAGTAATCCATTGAAAACATATAATCTGTAAAAAACTTACCAAATCCTAAGTTTTCAGGATTAGGTTTTTGCTGTTTGTGCATTCGTTCTTCCACTTCAAATACTACTACCATTTCATCCAATCCCTTCAAAATTTATTATTAATGTCACTTAGTATAGCAACTCCAAATTCCTTTTTCAATAAGTTTTTAGAAAATTCTAATTCTTATATACAATTAAAACGCTTTCATTATGCTATTAAAAAAATCCAAAGAGATGGGTAGCTGATACTACTCATTTCTTTGGATTTTTATGAGATTCATCAATTATTTATTTTCTTTTAATTTAATTGCATTTAACATTTCCTTCGTCATTGCATCTAAATCAAACTTAGGATCAAATCCCCACTGTTTCTTTGCTTCTGTTGCATCAATTGAGTCTGGCCAGCTTTGTGCAATACCTTCACGCACTGGATCTACATCATAATCAAGTTCGAAGTCTGGCACTAATTTACGAATGCTTGCAGCAATCATTTCCGGATCAACACTCATTGCAGTTACATTAAAAGCATTACGGTCTTTTAGGTTTTTAGAAGGTGCCTCCATTAATTTAATAATTGCATCAATCGCATCATCCATAAACATCATATCCATGAAAGTACCACTGTTTATGTATGAAGTATATTTACCTTCACGAATTGCTTTGAAGTAAATCTCTACTGCATAATCCGTTGTACCACCACCCGGTTCTTTGACATGTGAGATAAGTCCCGGGAAACGTACGCCACGCGTATCCACATTAAAGCGGTGGAAGTAATAGTCACATAATAACTCACCAGAAACTTTATTTACACCGTACATTGTTGTAGGACGTTGAACTGTAACTTGTGGTGTGTTGTCAGCTGGTGTACTTGGTCCAAATGCACCAATCGAAGACGGTGTAAAGAATTGCATATTATATTTACGTGCAACTTCCAAAGCGTTAAGTAAGCCGCCCATATTTAAGTTCCACGCAAATACCGGATCCTTTTCAGCTGTTGCGGATAAGAGTGCTGCCATATGCATAATCGTGTCAGCATTAAAGTCTGAAGCTAATTTATCCATGCGCTCAGCATCCGTTACATCTAGTTCTTCAAATGGCCCTTCTAATACTTTAGCACCTGCTTCAGGATGACGTAAATCAGTAGCTAATACATTATCCACCCCATAGATTTCTCTTAATTTTAATGTTAATTCTGTACCAATTTGACCCAAAGCACCCGTAATCATAATCTTTTCCATTTCATTCTCCCCTTATACAACTGTATTCTCGAAACGAACAAATAATTAATATATTGACTATTACCCCCTAGATTCTATATTAAAAACGCTTACATGTCCACCATAAGAATACATTTATTTATCTTTTTACATGAACATATATAAAAAAGCTGGAGGTGCACTCCAGCCAATAAACTATTTAATAATGTTTAATTCTTTCCCTACTCGCTCATAGATTGCTAACGCTTCTTCAAGCATTTCTTTCGTATGTGCTGCTGTCGGCATGTTACGTACACGCCCTGTTCCACGTGGCACTGTTGGGAAGACGATAGATTTTGCATATACGCCTTCTTCCATTAAACGTCTAGAGAATTCTTGAGTTGTCTTCTCATCACCGATAATACATGGTGTGATGGGTGTTTCAGAATGACCGATATCAAAGCCTAATTTTTCTAACCCTGCTTTTAAGTAGTCTCCATTTTCCCATAATTTATCATGTAATTCTGTAGATTCCATAAGTATTGTTACTGCTTCCGTAATTGCACGTGTATCAGCTGGTGCTAGAGAAGTAGAGAATAAGAATGGTCGTGAAGCCACTTTTAACCAGTCGATTAAATCTTTAGTTCCTGCTACATATCCACCTACGACGCCGATTGCTTTAGATAATGTCCCGATTTGGAAGTCAATCTTATCTTGAAGACCAAAGTGCTTAACTGTTCCTGCCCCTTTACCCATAACACCTGATCCATGTGCATCATCTACATACGTAATTAATCCAAATTCTTCAGCAATTTCTACGATTTCAGGGAGTTTTGCAACATCTCCATCCATTGAGAAAACACCATCAGTAATATACATCACTTTATTGTATAAACCAGACTCAACCGCTTCTTTTGCTTTTATACGTAAATCAGCCATATCCGAGTGATTAACACGAATAACTTTCGCTTTTGACAAACGACAACCATCAATGATTGAAGCGTGGTTTAATTCATCAGAAAGAATTGCATCATTTTTGTCCATTACTGCGCTAATAGCAGCCATGTTACAGTTGAAACCAGATTGATATGCAATCGCAGCTTCTGTCCCTTTGAACTCTGCTAATTTCTCTTCTAATTGCACATGTAAGTCTAAAGTACCATTAATCGTACGAACTGCCCCCGCACCTACGCCATGAGAATCTACCGCTTCTTTTGCAACTTTCTTTAAACGCTCATGTGTTGCTAACCCTAAATAGTTATTAGAAGATAGGTTGATAAGTTCTTTACCATCAATCTTAATTTTAGCACCATTTGGTCCTTGTACTACATTAATTTCATTGTATAAACCATTGTCCTTTAGTTCGTCTAAACGCTCCGTTAAGAACGATTGTAAAGCTTTAGTCATAAATTGACACCCCTTTTCATTTTCACTATCATCATAACACAACTATTTTAGGAGTTCTAATGAACGCACTATTGAAATTTTGGTGTTAAGAAGTTTAAATATTCTAAACTTTTTGATACACTAGAAATATTAAATTTTTTTAAAGTAAGGAGCGTTGAAATGGACATTGAACAATTAATCGCTAATGATTTTGATAAGATGGTGGAGATCAGAAGATATCTTCATCAACATCCTGAAATTAGTTTTCATGAAGAAAAGACATATGCATACATATTAAATTCTTTAACGCATCTCAAACATTTCAAAATTAGAGAACATGTGGGTGGTAAAGGTATTGTAGCAAACATATCAAATGGTGAAGGACCATCTATCGCTCTACGTGCGGACTTTGATGCACTGCCGATACAAGACCAGAAAGATGTAGATTATCGTTCTAAAAATGATGGCGTTATGCATGCTTGTGGACATGACGGACATACTTCAATTTTACTCTCTGTTGCAAGACTTCTAAATTCAACTTATGAATTAATAACAGGTTCGGTCACGCTAATTTTTCAATTTGCTGAAGAAGTCGCCCCAGGTGGTGCACATGATATGGTGAATGATGGAGCACTAGCCGGTGTTGATAAAGTTTATGGTAATCATCTATGGTCTCCTTATGAACAGGGTGCTATCTATTCAAGAAATGGTGCGCTAATGGCTAGCCCAGATACATTTCATATTACTGTGCAAGGAAAGGGAGGTCATGGAGCTCACCCCGATACAACAGTAGACGCCATTGTTGTTCTAGCCGAACTCATTATCAATTTGCAGACAATCGTTTCACGTAATGTGGCCCCCACTGAACAAGCTGTCCTGACAATAGGTAAAGTCGTCGCAGGCGATACTTTTAACGTCATCAGTGATAGCGCTTATTGTACAGGTACAGTACGGACTTTTAATCCTGAAGTTAAGGAACTGATTAAGAAAGCGATGGACAGAGAGATTAAAGGCATTACTGCAGCTAAAGGAGCAACGTACACATTCAATTATATCGATGGCTATCCTGCTGTTATTAATGACACGCAATCTGTAGAAGTCATACAGCGTGCTGCACAACATGCAGGTATTGAATACAAAGAAACAGAGCAATTGATGATTGGTGAAGACTTTTCATACTACATACAGCATAAACCAGGTGCATTCTTCTTAACAGCAGCAGGAAATAAAGCAAAAGGGATAACTGCACCTCATCATCATCCACTCTTTGACTTTGATGAACAGGCAATGATTGATGCTGTAAAGTTATTCTTATGTATATTAAAAGAGGAGCATGTGTATGATAAACCTAGTCAATGAATACTATGATGAATTAGTAGCAATAAGAAGACATTTGCACATGCACCCGGAACTCTCTTTCCAAGAAGAAAAAACACCTGAGTATATCGCAGCATTTCTTGAGGAGCAAGGTATTACAGTAGAACGTAATGTCGGTGGTAGAGGCGTTGTCGGTCGGTTAATCAAAGATGAATCACTTCCGACGCTTGCGATACGTGCAGATTTTGATGCATTACCAATACAAGATGAGAAAGATGCACCTTATAAATCGCAAGTCCCTGGTGTGATGCATGCTTGTGGACATGATGCACACACAGCCATACTTATGATCACTGCAAAGATTCTTGCAAAGAACTTCGATAAAATAAACGGGAATCTTGTTTTTATACACCAGCATGCTGAAGAAGTAGACCCTGGTGGCGCGATACAAATGATTGCGGACAATTGTTTGAAAGGCGTAGATGCTATCATTGGTCAACACGTCTCCAGTGATCTAGAAGTAGGAAAATTAGGCTATAAATACGGCACTGCAACTGGCATACCTGATGATTTCTGGATTACAATAAACGGGAAAGGTGGACATGCTGCACATCCTGACACTACAATCGATCCTGTTGCTGCTACTATTAGACTCTGTAATGATCTTCAGTATATCGTTTCACGTAAAACAAGCGCTACTACACCTGCTGTCATATCCGTAACACAGCTACAAGCTGGAGACCAAAATAATGTCATCCCTGATAGTGCTAAAATAGCCGGTACGATAAGAACATTTAATCCGACGACACAAAGATTGATGATAGATGAATTAAAAAGATGTCTCGAAGGACTGGTTACTACGATGGGTATTACTTATGAACTTAAGTATAGTAAAGGCTATCCACCTGTAGTAAATACTATCAATGAGACTGACCTTATTGTTAATGCCGCGAGAAAGATAGAAGATATCGAGGAACTTGTCGAACTAAAACCTTCTCTTGGCGGAGAAGATTTCTCTTACTATTTACAACGTGTTCCGGGTTCTTTCTTCTATACAGGGACACGTAACGAAAACTTTAAAGCCGATTTCCCACATCATCACCCGAAATTTGATATTGATGAGACGGGCATGCTCAATGCCGTTAAAGTATTTTTACAAGCGACTGAAGACTTTTTCAACAAGGAGGATAAATAATGAACTGGACAGATGAGGTCATTAACTATAGGGAAGAACTTATAGAAATTAGACGTTACTTACATATGAATCCGGAACTCTCTTTTCAAGAAAAAAATACTTCTAAATTTATCGAAGATTATTTAACTGAACTTAATATTCCAGTAGTAACAAATGTCGGAGGATATGGCCTATACGGTAAACTTTCAGGACAAGGCGATGGACCAACAGTATTACTCAGAGCAGACTTTGATGCATTACCAATTAATGATCAAAAAGATGTACCTTATCGCTCACGAGTGCAAGGCGTAATGCATGCATGTGGTCATGACGGGCATACTGCAATGTTACTGATTACTGCAAAAATTTTAAAGAAATATGAATCCGAAATTAAAGGGAATGTTATATTATGCTTCCAGCATGCTGAAGAAGTGCTGCCTGGCGGTGCAAAGTCCATGATTGAAGCTGGGATATTAGAAGGTGTAGACTTCGTGTTTGGTACACATTCATCTAGCAGTATGGAAACCGGTGATGTTGGCTTTATTACAGGACCGTCATACGGTAATGCAGATTCATTGAAGATTACTATACAAGGTAAAGGTGGACATGGTGCGACACCTCATGTAACACATGATTCTATAGTAGCAGCAAGCCACTTAATCTCTCAGCTTCAGACAATCATATCACGCAGCGTAGATCCTATAGAGACGGGCGTTGTAACCATTGGTGAGTTTAAAGGTGGAGATGCGTTTAATGTTATTGCAGATCGTGTTACATTAACAGGTACAGTACGCACATACAAAGAGGAGATCAAAAATGTAATTATTCAGCGATTGCATGAAATTTCCAATGGAATAGAAAAAAGCTTCAATGTAGAAATTAATCTTGAATACACCCACGGATATCCTGCACTTGTCAATAGCGAGAAAGAAACATTATGGCTCAAGAATATTGCTGAAAACATTTCATCCATCAATAATGTTGTTACTACCGCTCCTAGTTTAGGCGGTGAAGACTTCGCTTATTTCTTAAAAGAACGTCCGGGATGTTACTTTAATACTGGAGTAAAAAACACGGCAATACAAGCAGATTATCCTCATCATCATCCAAAGTTTGATATGGATGAAAATGGTCTGTTAAATGGTCCCAAAATATTCTTAGCACTCATACAAAAAATGAATGAACTAAAATAAAAAAAAGCTATGAGGCACGCCTCATAGCTTTTTCTATATCACAAAAAGTGATTATTATTTTTCGATTACAGATACAACGCCTGATCCTACAGTACGTCCACCTTCACGAATTGAGAAACGAGTTCCGTCTTCAATCGCGATTGGAGAAATTAATTCAACGTTCATTTCGATGTTATCTCCAGGCATTACCATTTCAGTACCTTCTGGTAAGTTAACTACACCAGTTACGTCAGTTGTACGGAAGTAGAACTGAGGGCGGTAGTTAGTGAAGAATGGAGTATGACGTCCACCCTCTTCTTTAGATAATACGTAAACTTCAGCTTTGAATTTAGTATGTGGAGTAATTGAACCTGGTTTAGCTAATACTTGTCCACGTTGTACGTCTTCACGAGAAACACCACGTAATAAAGCACCGATGTTATCTCCAGCTTCAGCGTAATCTAATAATTTACGGAACATTTCTACACCTGTAACTGTAGTTTTTGATGGCTCTTCAGTTAAACCAATGATTTCAACTTCTTCACCAACTTTAACTTGTCCACGCTCAACACGTCCAGTTGCAACTGTACCACGACCAGTGATTGAGAATACGTCCTCAACTGGCATCATGAATGGTTTGTCAGAATCACGTTCTGGAGTTGGGATGTACTCATCAACTGCGTCCATTAATTCCATGATTTTGTCTTCGTACTCTTCAACGCCTTCTAATGCTTTTAAAGCAGATCCAGCGATTACAGGTACATCGTCACCAGGGAAGTCATATTCAGATAATAAGTCACGAACTTCCATTTCAACTAATTCTAATAATTCTTCATCGTCAACCATGTCAACTTTGTTTAAGAATACTACTAATGCTGGTACACCAACGTTACGTGATAAAAGGATATGTTCACGAGTTTGTGGCATTGGACCATCAGCAGCAGATACTACTAAGATACCGCCGTCCATTTGAGCAGCACCAGTGATCATGTTTTTAACGTAGTCCGCGTGACCTGGGCAGTCAACGTGAGCATAGTGACGTTTGTCAGTTTCATACTCGATGTGTGAAGTATTGATTGTGATACCACGTTCTTTTTCTTCAGGTGCGTTATCGATTTGGTCGTAAGAACGAGCTTCTCCACCTAATTTTTTTGATAAAACAGTTGCGATAGCAGCTGTTAAAGTAGTTTTACCGTGGTCAACGTGACCGATTGTACCAATATTGGCATGTGTTTTCGAGCGATCAAATTTTTCTTTAGCCATTTTGAAATCTCTCCTTAGTTTTAAGTTAATAGTATTTATTACTCATGAGGGATTCTCACCCTCATGAGGGAATTCATAATTCATTTATAAAACATTTAGTGATAAATTGCAATATATTAAGCACGAATGCGTAATAAATACAGATTATTCACCTTTGTTTTTCTTAATGATGTCTTCAGCAATTGATTTAGGCACTTCTTCATAGTGATCAAATACCATTGAGTAAGTACCGCGACCTTGCGTATTAGAACGTAAGTTAGTCGCATAACCGAACATTTCTGCTAATGGTACGAATGCACGAACAACTTGAGCGTTACCACGAGCTTCCATACCTTCAACACGTCCACGACGGCTTGTTACGTCACCCATAATATCTCCCATGTATTCCTCAGGCATAACAATTTCTACCTTCATCATAGGTTCTAAAATTACAGGATCACATTTTTTAGCAGCTTCTTTAAGTGCTAATGAAGCAGCTACTTTGAAGGCCATCTCAGATGAATCGACATCATGGTAAGAACCATCGAATAATTTCGCTTTAACGTCGATTAATGGATAACCAGCTAATACACCGTTTTCCATAGAATCTCTAAGACCTGCTTCAACTGAAGGAATATATTCACGTGGAATTACCCCTCCGACGATAGCGTTTTCGAATACGAATCCGCCGCCAACTTCGTTTGGTGAGAATTCGATATGAACGTCACCATATTGTCCACGACCACCAGATTGACGTGAGAATTTACCTTGAACAGCTGCAGTTGTTTTGAACGTCTCACGGTAAGATACCATTGGCGCACCAACTGTTGCTTCAACTTTAAATTCACGTTTCATACGGTCAACTAAGATATCTAAGTGTAACTCACCCATACCACCGATAATAACTTGTCCAGTTTCCGGATCAGTATGCGCGTGGAAAGTCGGATCTTCTTCTTGTAATTTTACAAGAGCGTTCGTCATTTTATCTTGGTCAGCTTTAGATTTAGGCTCAACAGATAAGTGAATAACTGGTTCCGGGAATTCCATAGATTCTAAGATTACTTGGTTCTTCTCGTCACATAAAGTGTCACCCGTTGTAGTATCTTTTAAACCTACTGCAGCAGCGATATCACCAGAGTAAACTGTTGAAATCTCTTCACGTGAGTTGGCATGCATTTGTAAAATACGTCCAACACGTTCACGTTTACCTTTAGTAGCATTTTGTACATAAGAACCTGAGTTTAATGTACCAGAATATACACGGAAGAATGTTAATTTACCAACGAATGGGTCTGTCATAACTTTAAACGCTAATGCAGCGAAAGGTGCTGAATCATCAGGTTTAGCTATGATTTCTTCATTTTCATCATCAGCAGCATGTCCAACAATTGGCTTAACATCTAATGGTGATGGTAAGTATTCAATTGCAGCATCAAGCATTAACTGAACACCTTTATTTTTGAATGCAGTACCAGCTAATACTGGATAGAATTCAACGTCACAAGTTGCTTGACGAATAGCAGATTTCAATTCTTCAACAGAAATCTCTTCGCCACCTAAGTACTTATCCATTAAATCTTCATTAACATCCGCTACTGCTTCAATTAGTTGTTCACGCATAGCTTCTGCATCTGCTAAATATTCTTCAGGAACATCTGATACTTCAATGTCAGTACCTAAATCATTTGTAAAAGTGTGAAGCTTCATTTCAACTAAATCAACGATTGCATTGAATTGATCTTCAGCACCAATTGGCATTTGAATAGGATGTGCATTTGCTTGTAATCTGTCATGTAACGTGCCTACAGAGTAATTAAAATCCGCACCAGTTTTATCCATCTTATTGATGAATACGATACGAGGTACTCCATAAGTCGTTGCTTGACGCCATACAGTTTCAGTTTGTGGTTCAACACCTGATTGTGCATCAAGTACTGTAACCGCACCATCAAGTACACGTAATGAACGTTCAACTTCAACAGTGAAGTCTACGTGTCCAGGTGTATCGATGATGTTGATACGATGGCCATTCCACTGAGCTGTTGTAGCAGCTGAAGTGATTGTGATACCACGTTCTTGTTCTTGTTCCATCCAGTCCATTTGTGAAGCACCTTCATGTGTTTCACCAATTTTATGGATACGACCAGTATAATAAAGAATACGTTCAGTAGTCGTCGTTTTACCAGCATCGATGTGAGCCATGATACCGATATTACGCGTGTTCTTCAAAGAGAATTCTCTTGCCATGGGTATTCTTTCTCCTTCCAGGATTGGTTTATTTTATAGAAGTATAGCCTAACAGTCACATATAGACAGCAAGCTGCCATGTGCGACTGGAAAGGCTATAATTCATCTTACCAACGATAGTGAGCAAATGCTTTGTTTGCTTCTGCCATTTTATGAGTATCTTCACGCTTCTTAACAGCACCACCAGTGTTGTTAGCAGCATCTAAGATTTCATTAGCTAAACGCTCTTCCATAGTTTTCTCACCACGAAGACGTGAGTAGTTTACTAACCAACGTAAACCTAAAGTCGTACGACGCTCAGCGCGAACTTCTACAGGTACTTGGTAGTTAGAACCCCCAACACGACGAGCTTTAACTTCTAATACAGGCATAATATTGTTGATTGCTTCTTCGAAAACTTCCATTGCATCACGACCAGAACGTTCTTGAACTAAATCGAATGCATTGTATAAGATTTTTTGAGCAGTACCACGTTTTCCGTCAATCATAATTTTATTGATTAATTTAGTAACTAATTTAGAATTATGAATTGGATCTGGTAATACATCTCTTTTTGCAACAGGACCTTTACGAGGCATATTAATATCCTCCTTTCTTAAGTATATTTTTTTGATTGTTTTATGTCTATTAAGAAGGCATCATTTACACAAATGAAATACTGTTAATAGAATTTATCGTTTTTAATGCTTATTTTTTCTCTTTAGGTTTTTTAGCACCGTATAAAGAACGTCCTTGCATACGGCCGTCAACACCTGAAGTATCTAATGCTCCACGTACGATATGGTAACGTACCCCCGGTAAATCTTTTACACGACCTCCACGAATAAGTACTACACTATGTTCTTGTAAGTTATGTCCGATACCAGGAATATAAGCATTAACTTCGATATTATTTGATAAACGCACACGTGCATATTTACGTAACGCTGAGTTAGGTTTTTTAGGTGTCATAGTTCCTACACGAGTACAAACACCACGTTTTTGTGGAGATGCTAAATCTGTAGCTTTTTTCTTATGACTGTTATAACCTTTGTTTAATGCAGGCGCAGTTGATTTTTTAACTTTAGAAGTTCTTGGCTTTTTAACTAATTGGTTAATAGTTGGCATTCTAAATGTCCTCCTCTCTCTTCTTTAATTCCACACATCCAGGTGGTTCATTTTTAAGGTAAATAAAAATTTGTAAGAATACCGCCTTACAAAGCGGGTTTCAAGTGTGCAACGACTGTTGCCCGAACTTGAATTCCATATTGTTTACCCAGCGTTTCTTTCGAATCACTGAATTCAATAGGTATTTCTTGCTGGTATGCTAGTAATAGCACATTAGTTAATAAGTGGATCTCGGTATTCTGTGCAATCACAATATAATCGACAGTTCCTTTCCTAAGTGACTTTAATGTCTCCTTAAGTCCCACAACATATTGACTAGAGTGCATAACTTTTTCATTAGACATCATTATCCTCCAAAGCTATAGAGCTACTCATCAACCTAAACAATATTATCATCTTTTAAGCCATACGTCAACTATATAAAAAATAACATTTAAACAAATCGTTTAAATGTTATTTAAGTGTTATAGGATCATTAACAATTCTTCTATAATCGATGGTGCCATAAGGATGTTCTTTCACGTTTTTCATAGTATCTAGAATTAATACTTCTCTTTTATGAGTAAATATCGGTATCATATATTCTATTTGCACAACTTTCTAAAATTCTATCCTTATTTTCATCAAATGACAAAAAAAGCGACAATTCTACATAATAATGTCGTCTTTTATAAGAATCTTGAGTTTTAATTAGCACTCTACATCACTTATTTTTTAGCATTATAGCATATTATTTAAAATTTGAGTGATTTTTTACTTCTCAAAAATATAAAAAAGACGAGACACGAATGTCTCGTCTTCTTTCACTTAATTATTAACAGTTGTTTCTTCAGTTTCTGCTACAACCTTATCATATTCAACGTCTCTGTAACGTCTCATACCTGTACCAGCTGGAATCAATTTACCGATAATAACGTTCTCTTTAAGTCCAAGTAAGTCATCTCGCTTACCTTTAATTGCAGCATCCGTTAACACACGTGTTGTTTCCTGGAATGAAGCTGCTGATAAGAAACTTTCTGTCTCAAGAGAAGCTTTCGTAATACCAAGTAATACTGGCTTCGCTGTTGCTGGGTGTTTTCTTTCTTTAAACACTTTTCTGTTTGCATCTGTAAATGTATGGATATCTACTAATGCACCAGGAAGTAATGAAGTGTCTCCTGCTTCGATGATACGTACTTTACGTAACATTTGACGTACCATTACTTCTACGTGTTTATCAGAAATTTCTACCCCTTGCATACGGTAAACTTTTTGTACTTCTTTTAGTAAGTAACTTTGTGTTGCATTTAAACCTGCGATTGCAAGTAACTCTTTAGGCTCAATTGAACCTTCAGTCATTACTTCTCCACGCGCGATTTTCTGACCGATTTCAACTTTAAGTCTTGCGTTACCAGGCGCTAAGTACGTACGTACTTCATTTTCACCTTTAACTTTAATTTCTTGCATACGATCTTTTACGATATTAATATCGATGATTTCACCGTTAATTTCAGAAATTACAGCTTGACCTTTCGGATTACGCGCTTCGAATAACTCTTGAATACGCGGTAAACCTTGAGTGATATCGGCACCGGCTACCCCACCTGTATGGAACGTACGCATTGTAAGCTGTGTACCAGGTTCACCGATAGATTGTGCAGCAATTGTTCCAACTGCTTCACCAACTTCAACTTTTTCACCTGTTGCAAGGTTTTTACCGTAACATTTTTCACATACACCGTGACGTGTATTACAAGTAAATGCTGAACGGATATGCATTTCTTCAATGCCAGCATCAACAATTGATTTCGCAATTTCAGGTGTGATTAATTCGTTAGATTGGACTAATATTTCTTTTGTTTCTGGGTGTCTAACTGTCTCTCTTGAATAACGACCTTCAAGACGTTCAATAAATGGTTCAATAAGTTCTGAACCTTCACGAATCGCTGATACAAGTAATCCACGGTCTGTACCACAATCCGGTTCACGAACAATCACATCTTGTGCCACGTCAACAAGACGACGTGTTAAGTAACCAGAATCGGCTGTTTTAAGTGCTGTATCGGCAAGACCTTTACGGGCACCATGTGTCGAGATAAAGTATTCTAATACCGTTAAACCTTCACGGAATGATGATTTGATTGGTAACTCAATGATTCGTCCAGATGGGTTGGCCATCAGTCCACGCATACCTGCTAGCTGCGTAAAGTTAGATGCGTTACCACGGGCACCAGAATCACTCATCATGAAGATTGGGTTTAAGTCATCTAAAGAGTTCATTAACTTCGCTTGAATATCATCTTTTGCTTTTGTCCAGATTTCGATAACAGCTGCATAACGTTCACTCTCAGTAATTAAACCACGCGTGAATTGTTTTGTAACTCTATCTACTTTCTCTTCTGCAGCATCAATAATTTCCTGCTTATCTGGTAATACTACGATATCAGATACACCTACAGTAATACCTGCACGTGATGAATACTTAAATCCTAAGTCTTTCATTCTATCTAACATCATTGAAGTATCTGTTATATGGAACTTATTAAATACTTCTGCAATGATCTGACCTAAGAATTTCTTATTAAAAGGTCTAACAAGTGGTGTTTCATCCAATAATTTGAGAAGTCCTTCTTCAGTAATATCAGTTGCATTGATAAAGTATCTGTCTGGTGTTCTTGTTTCTAAGTTAGATAAAGTTGGTTCATTAATATATGGGAAAGATTCCGGCATAATTTCATTGAATATTACTTTACCAACAGATGTTAACAATAACTGTTTGTTTTGTTCGTCTGTAAATGTAGGATTATTAAATGACCCTGCATAAACGGCGATTCTTGAATGTAAATGAACATAACCATTCACATAAGCCATGATAACTTCATTTGCGTCTTTAAAGATTTTACCTTCACCAATAGAACCTACACGCTCTAATGTTAAGTAATAGTTTCCAAGTACCATATCCTGAGATGGTGTAACTACTGGCTTACCATCTTTCGGGTTTAAGATGTTTTGTGCTGCTAACATTAACATACGTGCTTCAGCTTGTGCTTCTTTTGATAAAGGTACGTGAACGGCCATTTGGTCACCATCGAAATCGGCATTGTAAGCAGTTGTTACAAGCGGGTGAAGACGAATTGCACGTCCTTCAACTAATGTTGGTTCAAACGCCTGGATACCTAAACGGTGAAGTGTTGGTGCACGGTTTAACAGTACTGGATGTTCACGAATAACATCTTCTAACACATCCCATACTTCTGCTTCCATGCGCTCAATTTTACCTTTAGCATTCTTAATGTTTGTAGCAATTTCACGTTCAACAAGCTCTTTCATAACAAATGGCTTAAATAATTCAAGTGCCATTTCTTTAGGAAGACCACATTGATACATCTTTAAGTTAGGTCCTACTACGATAACCGAACGACCAGAGTAGTCTACACGTTTACCAAGTAAGTTTTGACGGAAACGACCTTGTTTCCCCTTAAGCATATGTGACAAAGATTTTAATGGGCGGTTACCTGGTCCAGTAACCGGACGGCCACGACGACCATTATCGATTAACGCATCAACTGCTTCTTGTAACATACGTTTTTCGTTTTGAACGATGATGCCAGGAGCACCTAAATCTAATAAACGTTTTAAACGGTTGTTACGGTTAATGACACGACGATATAAATCGTTCAAGTCACTTGTCGCAAAACGTCCACCATCTAATTGAACCATCGGACGAATTTCAGGTGGGATAATCGGCAGTACATCTAAAATCATCCATGAAGGATCATTTCCTGAGTTACGGAATGATTCTACTACTTCAAGACGTTTAATTGCACGTGTTAAACGTTGACCAGTTGCAGATTCTAGTTCTTCACGTAATGAACGCAACTCTTGATCTAAATCGATATCAAGAAGTAAATCTTTAATCGCTTCAGCACCCATTTTTGCAGTAAATTGACCTGGGAATTTATCATAGTATTCACGATATTCTCTTTCAGATAATAACGTTTTCTTCTCTAGACCCGTTGGCCCTGGATTAATTACCGCATAAGAAGCAAAGTAGATGACTTCTTCTAAAGAACGTGGTGACATGTCTAGTAATAATCCCATACGTGATGGAATGCCTTTAAAGTACCAGATATGTGATACTGGTGCTGCAAGTTCAATGTGACCCATACGTTCGCGACGTACTTTTGATTTTGTTACTTCAACGCCACAACGGTCACAGACCATACCTTTGTAACGTACACGTTTATATTTTCCACAGCTACATTCCCAGTCTTTTGTCGGACCAAAAATCTTCTCACAGAATAAACCATCTCTTTCAGGTTTTAATGTACGGTAGTTAATTGTTTCTGGCTTTTTAACTTCACCGAAACTCCAAGAACGGATTTTTTCAGGTGAAGCGAGACCTATCTTCATGTAATGAAAGTTATTTACATCAATCAAAGCCCTACCTCCTTAGTATATTAAAAATTTTTCTATATCATAATGAAATTTAGAGATGATTCAGCCTCGGCCGAATCATCGGTTAATTCTTCCGAGACAGTGATTATTCAGTGATCTCAGCTTCTGGCATCGGCGCTTTAGCAATATTAATCTTAGAATCAACGAAATCGTCATCTTCTAAATCACGCATTTCAATTTCTTCATCTTTGTTATCCATTACTTTAACGTCTAAACCTAAACTTTGTAACTCTTTCATAAGTACACGGAATGATTCTGGAACACCTGGACGTGGAATGTTTTCACCTTTAACAATTGCTTCATAAGTTTTAACACGCCCTACAGTATCATCTGATTTGTACGTTAAGATTTCTTGTAAAGTATACGCCGCACCGTAAGCTTCAAGTGCCCATACTTCCATCTCACCAAAACGTTGTCCACCAAATTGCGCTTTACCACCAAGTGGTTGTTGTGTAACAAGTGAGTAAGGTCCAGTTGAACGTGCATGTAACTTATCATCAACCATGTGGGCTAATTTAAGCATGTACATTACACCAACTGATACACGGTTATCGAATGGTTCACCAGTACGTCCATCATAAAGTACTGTTTTACCGTCACGTGCCATACCAGCTTCTTCGATTGTTGACCAAACATCTTCATCGTTCGCTCCATCAAATACTGGAGACGCAACATGCAGACCTAAGTTTTTAGCAGCCATACCTAAGTGTAACTCTAATACTTGTCCGATATTCATACGAGAAGGTACCCCAAGTGGGTTTAACATGATGTCGATTGGTGTTCCGTCAGGCATAAATGGCATATCTTCTTCTGGTAAGATACGTGAGATAACCCCTTTATTTCCGTGACGTCCACACATTTTATCCCCAACGTGAATTTTACGTTTTTGAACGATGTAAACACGTACTAATTGGTTAACACCTGGTGGTAACTCGTCGCCATCTTCACGATTGAAGACTTTAACGTCTAATACGATACCATCAGCACCGTGTGGTACACGTAATGAAGTATCACGTACTTCACGCGCTTTTTCACCGAAGATTGCATGTAATAAACGTTCTTCAGCCGTTAATTCAGTAACCCCTTTAGGCGTTACTTTACCAACTAAGATGTCACCATCACGTACTTCAGCTCCAACGAAAATGATACCACGATCATCTAAGTTTTTCAGTGCATTATCTGAAACGTTCGGAATGTCACGTGTGATTTCTTCAGGTCCAAGCTTCGTATCACGCGCTTCTGATTCATATTCTTCAATATGGATAGAAGTATATACGTCGTCTTTCACAAGACGTTCGCTCATGATTACAGCATCCTCATAGTTATAACCATCCCAAGTCATAAATCCAACAACTACGTTACGTCCAAGTGCCATCTCACCAAGTTCCATAGAAGGACCATCTGCTAAGATTTCACCTTTCGTTACGATGTCACCAGCTTCAACGATTGGACGTTGGTTGTAACAAGTACCAGAGTTTGAACGTGCGAATTTCGCTAATTTGTATACATCTAAATCTGTTTCGATTTCTTTTCCGCCTTCTTCAACAATACGGCGAACTTTAATTTGACGTGCTTCTACGTGTTCCACACGACCTTTATATTTCGAAACTACTGCAGCTCCAGAGTCACGCGCAGCTACGTGTTCCATACCCGTACCAACAAATGGCGCTTCTGGATTCATTAAAGGTACTGCTTGACGTTGCATGTTCGCACCCATTAATGCACGGTTCGAGTCATCGTTTTCTAAGAATGGGATACATGCAGTCGCTGCAGAAACAACCTGTTTCGGCGATACATCCATGTAATCCATACGTTCACGTGCCATGACTGTGTTATCTCCACGGAAACGACATACAACTTCATCGTCTAAGAACTTACCATTGTCATCTAAACGCGCATTCGCCTGAGCAACTACGTAAGCATCTTCTTCATCTGCTGTTAAGTAGTCAATTTGGCTTGTTACTGTATTGGTCTCGATATCAACTTTTCTATATGGTGTTTCAATGAAACCAAATTCATTTACTCGCGCATAACTTGAAAGTGAGTTGATTAACCCGATGTTTGGCCCCTCAGGTGTTTCAATCGGACACATACGGCCATAGTGAGAATAGTGAACGTCACGTACTTCCATACCAGCACGTTCTCTTGTTAAACCACCAGGTCCTAATGCAGATAAACGACGTTTATGTGTAAGCTCGGCTAATGGATTTGCCTGGTCCATGAACTGAGATAATTGAGAGCTACCAAAGAATTCTTTGATAGATGCAATTACAGGGCGGATATTGATTAATTGTTGTGGTGTTACAGATTCAGTATCTTGCAAACTCATACGTTCGCGCACAACACGCTCCATACGACTTAACCCAATACGGAATTGATTTTGTAGCAATTCACCTACCGAACGTAAACGACGGTTACCTAAGTGGTCAATATCATCCGTAAATCCAACACCTGCTAGTAAGTTAAAGAAGTAACTTACAGAAGATAAGATATCTGCTGGGGTAATACATTTCACCTCATCATCTGGGAAAGCATTACCAATAATTGTCGTTGTACGTTTCTCTTCATCTCCAGGAACGTAAACTTTAACGGACTGAATTTCGATCGGTTCATCTAATAAGCCATTATCTAAATCATAAACTTTTTGGTTTGCATTGCTTTCTAGCACATCCATAATTTGATCTAAATTACGACGGTCTAATAGTGTACCTTCTTCAGCTACGATTTCACCTGTCTCAGTATTCACAATCGGCTCAGCTAACACTTGGTTAAATAGACGATGTTTTAAATGTAATTTTTTGTTCATTTTATAACGCCCAACGCTTGCTAAGTCATAGCGTTTTGGATCAAAGAAGCGAGAGTATAATAAACTCTTAGCATTCTCAACTGTCGGTGGTTCACCTGGACGTAAGCGTTCATAAATTTCAAGCAATGCAGCTTCTGTTGATTCAGTGTTATCTTTATCTAATGCGTTACGCAAATATTCATTATCACCTAATAGGTCAATAATTTCTTGATCCGTACTAAATCCTAACGCACGGAGCAACACTGTAATTGGAAGTTTACGTGTACGATCAATACGTACAAATACAACATCCTTCGCATCAGTTTCATATTCAAGCCATGCACCACGGTTAGGGATTACAGTCGCACCGAAGCTGACTTTACCGTTTTTGTCTACTTTGTCATTGAAATAAACTGACGGTGAACGAACAAGCTGAGACACGATAACACGTTCGGCACCGTTAATAACGAACGTACCTGTATCAGTCATTAATGGGAAATCACCCATAAATACTTCTTGTTCTTTCACTTCACCTGTTTCTTTGATGATTAAACGAACCTTAACACGAAGTGGTGCAGCATAAGTTGCATCACGGTTTTTCGATTCATCTAAATCGTACTTTGGTTCACCTAATTTGTAATCTACAAACTCTAATGATAAGTTACCTGTGAAGTCTTCAATCGGAGAAATGTCTTTAAACATTTCGATTAAACCTTCTTTTAGGAACCAATCATAAGATTTCGTTTGAATCTCGATTAAGTTAGGTAGTTCTAGAATTTCGGAAATTCTCGCATAACTTCTACGTTTACGATGTCTTCCGTATTGGATAAGTTGACCTGTCAACAGATTCACCCCTCAAAAAATTGTGGTGCACACTTATTCATATAGCGTTGTTAAGACAAAAAGAAAACGGAAATCAGATCATTCCATTTTCATTTTCTTTTGCTCATCCGACATCTATAAAAGATAGAAAAGTGCACACTTATTCATTTAAAATTTTACATTCTATTACTATAACAGACAGATTGTATAAGGTCAACCTTTTACACTCTTTAATATATAGTAGCCTTTATCTTTCTTAAGCACTGTGACATTACCAAAAACCTCATCCATCTTTTTCCTCGCTGATGGCATCCCTTGTTTCTTTTGTATTACAACATATAGTGCACCTCGATGTTCTAATATGTTATAACTATCTGAAAGAATGCGATGTACAACATCTTTACCCGCACGAATAGGCGGGTTTGTAATAACTGCATCAAACTGTTCAGTTACTTCATTTAAACCATCGCTTTTATAAATCATGGCGTTATTAATTTTGTTTGTCACGGCGTTTCTTTCTGATAAAGCTAACGCACGCGTATTCACATCCACCATATGTACTGTTGATTCTGGGAAATGATTTGCTACCATCAATCCCATCGTACCGTATCCACACCCTACATCTAAAATACGTTTAGGTTGTGCATCATCCAAAAATGTTTGTACAAGTAATTTTGATCCGAAATCGACGCCGCCTTTAGAAAACACACCGGCATCGGTCGTAAGTTTTAAGCTATGACTCCCCATATTAAAATCGATTGTACTTTCATGACTTGCTACCGTTTGTTCTTCACTATAATAATGACTCACTCTGACACCTCACTTATTTCAACTCAGCGCAATGCGCGCTCAGTTGAAATTATACTAATATAAAGCAAGAAAAACCCGTTATATACATAACGGGTTTTAAACAAAAGAGAAATTATTTAACTTCTACAGTTGCTCCAGCTTCTTCTAATTTAGCTTTTAATTCTTCAGCTTCGTCTTTAGAAACAGCTTCTTTAACAACTTTAGGAGCGTTGTCAACTAAGTCTTTAGCGTCTTTTAATCCTAAACCAGTTGCTTCTTTAACAGCTTTAACAACTTTGATTTTTGAAGAACCAGCAGATACTAATTCTACGTCAAATTCAGTTTTCTCAGCAGCAGCACCTTCGCCACCAGCAGCACCAGCTACAGCTACAGGAGCAGCAGCAGTTACACCAAATTCTTCTTCGATTGCTTTAACTAAATCGTTTAATTCTAAAACTGACATTTCTTTAATCATTTCGATAATTTTTTCGTTAGACATGTTTTATTCCTCCATTTAAATTTTAATTAGTTTTTATGAAACTTGTTTTAAGAGCTTACGCTTCTTCAGCAGCAGTTTCTTCTCCGCCTTGTTGCTCTCCAACCGCTTTAACTGCATATGCGAAGTTGCGGATTGGTGCTTGTAATACTGAAAGAACCATAGAAATAAGTCCTTCTTTTGATGGTAAAGATGCAATAGCTTTAACATCTTCAGCAGACGTTACAGTTCCTTCGATGATACCAGCTTTAATTTCTAACGCTTCGTTTTCTTTAGCGAAATCAGCGATAATTTTAGCTGGAGCAACAACTTCCTCAGTTGAGAATGCGATAGCGTTTGGACCTGTTAAGAATTCATCAATTCCTTCAATTCCAGCAGCAACAGCAGAACGACGAACTAAAGTGTTTTTATATACTTTGAATTCCACGCCAGCTTCACGAAGTTGTTTACGTAGTTCTGTTACTTGCGCAACTGTTAAACCACGGTAGTCAACGATGATTGTTGATACTGAATTTTTTAACTGTTCAGTAATCACGTCAGCTTTTTGTTGTTTGATTTCGATCGCTTTTGTACTCATTGTGACACCTCCATTAAGATTTTCGTGCTTTTCTAATAAGAGTATTAAAAAAGCACTTTTCACCCATGGCAAAAAGTGCTTGAAATGTTCAAGTCAAATTTCACCTCGGTAGGATTATTAAGCTTAACGCCCCTACTGTCTTAGGTTATTTATAAAATACAAATTACACTATATCGTGAAACTTGAATCTTGTCAATTGTTTTTAAAAATTAGTTTCTTACTTCTGATGGGTCGATTTTAATACCAGGGCCCATAGTTGTTGTTACAGCAACTGTTTTGAAGTAAGTACCTTTAGATGAAGCTGGTTTAGCTTTAGCTAAAACATCTTTAAGTGTGTTAAAGTTTTCAACTAATTTATCAGCATCAAATGATACTTTACCGATTGCAGCATGAACGATACCAGATTTCTCAGCACGGTATTCTACTTTACCAGCTTTGATTTCTTGAACCGCTTTCGTTACATCCATAGTAACTGTTCCAGTTTTAGGGTTTGGCATTAAACCTTTAGGTCCAAGTACACGACCAAGTTTACCAACTTCTCCCATCATATCTGGAGTTGCAACGATAACATCAAAATCGAACCATCCTTGGTTAATTTTATTGATGTATTCTGAATCACCAACGAAGTCAGCACCTGCTGCTTCAGCTTCTTTTAATTTTTCACCTTTAGCAAATACTAATACACGTTGAGTTTTACCAGTACCATTTGGAAGTACTACAGCCCCACGGATTTGCTGATCGTTTTTACGCACGTCAATTCCTAGACGGAATGCAACTTCAACAGATGCATCAAAGTTAACAGTGCTCGTTTCTTTCGCAAGTTTGATTGCTTCTTCTACAGAGTAGAATTTTGTGCTATCAACTTTTTGAGCGGCTTCTTGATATTTTTTACCTTTTTTAGCCATTGTTCATTTCCTCCTTATAGTGGTTTTAGCGGAATTTCCTCCCACGGGCATTGCTATATACAATGCAAGAGCAGACGAGTTAACGTCTGCTTAAATCTTGATTCTATTATTTAATTTCTACACCCATACTACGAGCAGTACCAGCAACAATTCTCATTGCCGCTTCTACGCTTGCTGCATTTAAATCTTCCATTTTAGCTTCAGCGATTTCACGTACTTGATCTTCAGTTACTGTAGCAACTTTATTTTTGTTAGGTTCACCAGAACCTTTCTCAATTTTAGCTGCTTTCTTAAGTAATACTGCTGCAGGTGGTGTTTTAGTGATAAATGTAAATGAACGGTCTTCAAATACAGAAATTTCAACCGGAATAATTAAACCTGCTTGTTCTTGTGTACGTGCGTTAAATTCCTTACAGAATCCCATAATGTTTACACCCGCTTGACCTAATGCTGGTCCAACTGGTGGTGCTGGATTTGCTTTCCCCGCAGGGATTTGTAATTTAACAACTTTGATTACTTTTTTAGCCACGATGTGCACCTCCTTGATATCGTGATGTGGTCACAGGGTATGATATTTACCCTCCCACTCATATACGTGCATTTGCACGACTATAAAATATTACCACTTTAAACCCATTTTGGCAAGTGAAAATTTACAATTATTTATAAAATGAATATTATAATTTTTCAATCTGGTCAAATTCAACTTCAACAGGTGTTTCTCGTCCAAACATATCAACGAGCACTGTTAATTTATATTTCTCTGCATCGATTTCTTTTACTTCACCAACCTGATTCGTGAACGGTCCACTTGTAACACGCACTTGTTCACCAAGTTCAATCTCAACATCGATTGTCTTTTCATTCATACCCATAGATTTCAAGATAAATCTTGCTTCTTCAGGTAATAATGGATTTGGTTTAGATCCAGCGCCAGCCGAACCTACAAACCCAGTAACTCCTGGAGTATTACGTACGACATACCACGATTCATCTGTCATCACAAGTTCTACAAGGACATATCCAGGGAACGTCTTTTTGAGACTCGTTTTCTTTTTCCCGTCTTTAATCGTTGTTTCTTCCTCTTCAGGAATTACTACACGAAAAATTTGATCCTGCATGTTCATTGATTCAAGACGTTTTTCTAAATTGTCTTTTACTTTATTTTCATATCCTGAGTATGTATGAACCGCATACCAGTGTTTTTTACTTTCCTCAGACATTTAATATGCCTCCTTATTTAATTAATCGAATTAATTCCGTAATCCCCATATCGATAAGGAAAAAGAAAATGATAAAGAAGATAACTGTCGCTACAACAATTGATGTGTCTCTTACAACTTCTTGTCCCGTAGGCCAAGTCGTCTTTTTCATCTCAGAAACTACACCTTGAAAAAAGTTTTCTTTATTTTCCATTTGGTCTTGCCTCCAATTTTATTGAATGATAAAAAATATACCGAACGTGAACATCCGATATATTTTTATTTATATTCACTTATTATACTATGCATCGTTTTGTTATAATCCTAGTTAAATATACAAATTATCTTAAACTTTGTCAAACGTCTCCATCATCCAGTAAATGTTTTCTGATTTTACGTCTTAGTCTTACAATTGCATTTTGAATCGTCTTTATGGACTCATCTTCTAATAGTGCCATCGCTTTGACGGATAACCCATCTTGTACATAGTCTAAAACTTTACTTTCAAGCAGACTGAGTTTTAAGTTTGCTGGCGTAAGTGCGTCCGTCAATGCATAATACTCGCTCATAACTTCTGGCCTTAATGCATTGACATCGACAATATGTTCAGCAACCGGGCGATCATAACGATCCACCATATCAATACTGATTTCTTCTACATCACGTGAACCTTTATTTTGTTTCATCATATTTAATAGCGCGAATTTCAGCATATGATAGTAATAGCGTTCGAAAGAATCATTGCGCTCTTTTTTATAGTTCAGTGCAGTTTCATACAATGTTATTAAACATTGCTGATAGACTATAGCACGTTCAATGTAGTAATACTTTCTAATATAAACTTCCATTCCATTTTGCATACGCACAACTAAAGTATCAAAGCAATCCAGATTTCCATTTTGTATTTCATACACAATTTCCTCTAAAGTCATTACAACGTAAGGAGAAGATTTTTCACATAGTGTTAAGTATGTTATAAGCATGACGGCCCTCTAGTTTTTAACTATAGCGTAAATTGTTTTAAAGATTATTACAAACAATAGTTTTTACTCAAAAAATTATTGTTTTCCTCTTCGTATACGTTCTAACTTTTGCAAAGTTTCTTTATCTAGCACGATTCTAGTTCTTGGTTTCACTTCATGCATCTGCTTCATATCTTTTTCCACGATCATTTTTTCTTCTTCAAGATTTGTAATAAATTCACGTGATGGTATGCGTAGTGCACCACTGCCAAAGATTGCATGCTGTTCTGACATATCACTTGTTACGACTTTAATGGTCGTAATATGTTTTTTGTACAACTCAAAAGTTAAACGCTCAATCACTGCATCCGCGGTTTCATTCTCTTTAGAATAAATCACACGGATACCATGGAATAATTCTTCTTGTTCATGAGATTTTACATCATACGCATCGAAGACCACAATGACATCATCTTGAATCCTGGCATTATAATTCGCAAGTTCCAGTAATAAATTCACACGTGCTTCTTCTAGTGAATCCATAGCAATAGCAGATAGATGACGACTTTGCCCTATTACGTTATAGCCGTCTATAATTGTATAAAATTCTTTCATCAGTCTACTGGGTTCCTTTTACGATACACTTCGTACATCAGCAAGCTTGCCGCAACAGAAGCATTTAAACTGTTAACATGACCAACCATCGGCAAATGAACCAAGAAGTCGCATTTCTCTTTCACTAGTCGGCTCATTCCTTCGCCTTCTGAGCCAATAACGATTGCCAAATCCATATCAGCATTCATTTTACGATAGTCTACTGATTGCTTGGCGTCCGTTCCCGCTATCCAGTAACCCGCATCCTTTAACTTATCTATCGCCTGATTAATATTATTCACTCGCATTACTGGCACATGCTCCACTGCACCTGTAGAAGCTTTGACAACCGTTTGATTCAGACTTACAGAACGGCGCTTTGGTATCATGATACCATCTATACCAATAGCATCGGCAGTTCTAATAATTGAACCTAAGTTGTGTGGGTCCTCCAGTCCATCTAATATCATAATTGTATTTAACTTATCAGACGCTTTATTGCTCAGAAAATCTTCCAGTTCCGTATACTCATAAGGAGATATCATTGCCAGTACCCCTTGATGCGGAACATCTGATAAATAATCCAGTTTTGATTTAGGAACTGTTTGAACGACAATCTTTTTTTCTTTACACAGATTCAAAAGACTGCTGATTTGAGACTTATTAATACCTTCTTGAATTAATACTTTATTGATTTCATGGTCTGAAGTTACAGCGCTTTTTACAGCATGCCTGCCTACGATTATTTCATCAGTTGCTTTCATCTTTACCCCTCTTTTCACACAGTGATATGATTTCATTGAGCAGTGCATCGAGCCTTTCATTATCTTCATTCAAATGCAAGTACCCGATAACCGCTTCTAATCCCGTACTTTTTTTGTAAGTTACGACGTCTGTATTTTTTGCTTTTGTATGGCTCTTAGCGTTACGTCCACGCATTAATATGTCCATTTCTTCCGTTGTAAAAAAGTTGTCTTCAACAAGTGAATCAAATGTCTGAGACTGACTCTTAGCAGAAACGAAGAATGTCGCATATCGATGCAGTTCATTGGGTTTACGATTTTTTTCGCGCACAATGTAATTGCGTATATATAAATCTAGAACTGCATCGCCTAAATATGCAAGCGTCAACGGATTATATAAACTTGCCTGATTAACCACGTTTGTACCTCACACCTTGCGCTGTATCTTCAAGAATAATATTTTGCTCTTTTAATGCATCACGAATCTCATCTGCACGTTTAAAGTCTTTATTCTTTCTCGCCGCTTGACGCTCTTCAATTAATCGTTCAACCTCTTCATCTAGCAATGTATCACTTGTATTCAGTTTCACACCTAGGACTTCACTAAAAATTTCAAACACTTCGATAAATCGATTAATGACTTTTAAATCTGTAGATGAATTCTGATTATATATATTTGCCTGTTTCGCAAGTTCATACCATGCAGTAATCGCATTAGCAGTATTGAAATCATCATCCATGGCAGTTTCAAATTGTTTCAATATGTTATCAATCACAAGGATTGTTTCAGCATGATCTACAACATCCACCGATATTGCCTGACGTTCTTTCATCGCCTGGTACGCATTTTGAATACGCTCAAGCCCTGCTTTAGCGCTAGCAACAAGCTCCATATTATAGTTGATAGGATTTCTGTAGTGGACACTGATCATAAAGAAACGTAATACATTCGGATCAATTTCTTTAATAATGTCATGTACAAGAATGAAGTTTCCTAAAGATTTACTCATCTTCTCATTGTCTATATTAATAAATCCATTGTGTAGCCAATAATTAGCAAAAGTCGTGTCGTTGTGCGCTTCTGATTGTGCAATTTCATTTTCATGATGCGGGAATGTTAAATCACTTCCTCCAGCATGGATATCGATAGAATCTCCTAAATGCTTCTTTGCCATTACAGAACACTCAATATGCCACCCCGGTCGTCCTTCTCCCCAAGGCGACTGCCAGCTGATTTCTCCCGGCTTTGCTGTTTTCCATAATGCAAAGTCAAGCGCATCATCTTTAAGTTCTCCAGTCTGGATACGTGCACCTATTTTAAGTTCATCGATTGACTGGTGGCTAAGCTTACCATAACCATCGAACTTACGTGTTCTAAAATAAACATCGCCACCACTTTCATAAGCGTAGCCTTTCTTAATTAATTCATCGATAAATTCAATAATGTCCTCCATATGATCCATTACACGAGGGTGGTGTGTTGCAGTCTTACAGTTTAAAGCATGTGTGTCCTCAAAGTATGCTTCAATAAAACGGTCTGCTATCTCTGGCACCGTCTCTCCAAGTTCATTTGCCGCTTTAATCAGCTTATCGTCTACATCGGTGAAGTTAGAGACATAATCAACCTCATATCCTCGATATTCAAAATAACGACGTACCACATCAAAACTGATAGCCGGACGGGCATTTCCGATATGAATATAATTGTAGACAGTCGGTCCACACACATACATTTTTACTCTTCCTTCTTCAATGGGTACAAACTTCTCTTTACTTCGAGTCAATGTATTATATAACGTAATCATCCTGAATCTCTCCATTTCTTGACGCCTCTATATGACGTTCTAGTTCTTTTAATTTTTCATATACCGGGTCGGGCAAATTCGTATGTTCAAACGACTTACCGACCTTTACCTTGACCCCATTTTGTCTTACAATACGTCCCGGTATTCCTACGACAGTAGAATAATCGGGAACACATTTCAGAACAACAGAATTCGCTCCAATATTTACATTATTCCCAATCTGTATATTTCCCAGCACCTTAGCCCCAGCTGCAATTAATACGTTATCTCCTATATCAGGATGACGTTTTCCGCGTTCTTTACCCGTACCACCAAGCGTTACTCCTTGATAGATTGTAACGTTATCTCCAATCGTACACGTTTCACCAATGACAATACCCATACCATGGTCAATAAATAAACGCCTTCCTATCTTTGCACCTGGATGGATCTCAATTCCAGAGAAGAATCTTGAAATCTGACTGATACTTCGTGCAATGAAGTACATTCTACGCTTGAAGAACCAATGGGCAATTAAATGCCACCACACTGCGTGTAATCCCGAATATGTCAAAAATACCTCAATACTACTTCTCGCTGCCGGATCCTGTTCAAAGACCATTGCAATATCATCTTTAATACGTTTAAACAACGGCATCCTCCCCTCTAAATAAAAAGAAGCACCTCTTATTACAGAGGTGCTTCAGCACGGTTCCACTCTTATTAATAGATAGCATCTATTCACTCGTATTATATTCAATTTCATACATGAGGTGCATTCAGTCATCTATTTATCGTATTCTTCCACCAGCCGAATACTCTCTAAAAGATAAATTGAAGACTTACTTAGTCTCATACCTTGATTATAAAGGATAGCGATAATTTTTCAACGATTTTATTTCACGTACTTTTGAACACGTGCAATAACTTTTTCTTTACCAAGTAATTCTAATGTATTTGGTAGCTCTGGACCATGCATTTGTCCTGTTGTCATAACACGAATCGGCATAAATAAATTTTTCCCTTTGATACCTGTTTCTTTCTGTACAGATTTAATTGCCCCTTTAATACTTGGCGCATCAAATGTTTCTAATGTTTCTAACTGACCAATTAAACTTTGAGCAAGTTCAGGGACCTGTTCTCCATTTACGACCTCAGACTCTGCTTCTCCAAGTTCAATTTCATCACGGAAGAATAACTCACTTAGTTCAACAATTTCACCGGCGTAACTCATCTGCTCCTGATATAATCCAACTAAAGCTTTTGCCCAAGCAAGCTCTTCATCTGTCGGTTGTTCAGAAACAAGTTCAGCTTTTTTCATATGTGGTAACGTCATTTCAAATACAGTATCTAAATCTTTCTTTTTCATATACTGATTGTTGATCCACGCTAGTTTTTGTTTATCAAAGAATGCTGGTGATTTGCTTAGACGTTTCTCGTCAAACATTTCAATGAATTGTTCTTTTGTAAAGATTTCCTCTTCACCTTCAGGAGACCAGCCAAGCAGTCCAATAAAATTAAATAACGCTTCTGGTAAGTATCCAAGATCGTGGTATTGTTCAATAAACTGAATGATTGAACCGTCACGTTTAGACAATTTCTTACGGTCTTCGTTCACGATTAACGTCATATGACCAAACGTCGGGATTTCATATCCTAGCGCTTCATAGACCATCATTTGTTTTGGTGTGTTTGAAATATGGTCGTCACCGCGAATGACATGAGTAATCTCCATAAAGTGATCATCGATTGCTACTGCAAAGTTATACGTTGGGATACCATCCTTCTTAACAATAACCCAGTCACCGATACCGTTAGAATCAAATGAAACTTCTCCTTTAACCATATCATTAAACGTGTATACCTTATCTTTCGGCACACGGATACGAATTGCAGGTTGTCTACCTTCAGCGATCAGTGCTGCTTCTTCTTCTTTCGTTAAATGCGCATGCTTACCACCATATCTTGGCATTTCTCCACGCGTAAGTTGTGCCTCGCGTTCTGCTTCTAATTCTTCGGCAGTCATATAGCAGCGATAAGCTTTGTCTTCAGCTAATAATTTCTCGATAATTGGATTATAAATATCAGCACGCTCAGATTGACGATAAGGACCAAATCCTCCATCTTTATCAATTGATTCATCCCAGTCCATTCCTAACCATTGTAAGAACTTTAACTGGCTCGCTTCTCCACCTTCTACGTTACGCGCAGTATCTGTATCTTCAATTCGGATAATAAAATCTCCACCGTTATGTCTGGCAAATAAATAGTTAAATAATGCCGTACGCGCATTTCCAATATGTAAGAACCCCGTTGGACTTGGTGCATATCTTACTCTTACTTTACTCATCTTGTTCACTCCATTAATTAGTTTGTTTTTAATAATAATACCACAGCTTGTGCCTGTATACCTTCTTGTCGTCCTAAATAACCCATCTTCTCGTTCGTTGTCGCTTTGACGTTCACGTTGAAAATGTCTGTATTTAAGACATTCGCAATCGACTCTCGCATAGCATCGATATGCGGACGGAATTTCGGTTTTTCTGCAATAATTGTCGCATCTAAATTGCCTATTTCATATCCTAACTTAAGAACATGCTGGTACGCCTCTTTTAATAAAATCTTAGAATCCGCACCTTTGTACTTCGGATCATCATCCGGAAAAAATTTGCCGATGTCACCAAGAGAGACAGCACCTAAAATTGCATCTGTAATCGCATGGAGTAATACGTCGGCATCACTATGTCCAAGTAATCCTTTATCGTGTTCCAGTTCGATGCCGCCGATGATTAAAGGTCGACCTTCGACTAATTGGTGTACATCATATCCATATCCAATTCTCATCAAATCCCTCTTTTCTTCAGTATTGCTTCCGCAAAGAACATATCTTCCGGCGTTGTAATCTTAATATTATCATAATCACTTTCAACGATGTTAACTGGGTACAGCCGTTCAACAAGCGACGCATCGTCAGTACCTAAAAAGTCATCTTCATTTGCTTTATTATATGCTTCAAGTAATAAATGATAGCTGAATGCTTGTGGTGTTTGAATCTGCCAAAGTTCTTCTCTATTTAACGTTTCTTCTACCTGGAAATCAATCACACGCTTAACCGTATCTTTCACTTTAACAGCGGCAACAACACTTTTATATTGTTGTACTTTTGTATATAACTTATACAATGTTTCTGGTGTAACAAAAGGTCTTGCCGCATCATGTATAAACACATAATCGCACGGCTGAATTGCTTTGAGCACATTATAGATGCTATATTGTCTTTCACTACCGCCTACAGTCACTACTTCTATTTTGTTATAAGCTTTAGACATTGCTTTAAGCATTTCCAATTCATCTTTTTGTGCTGCTAAATGAATGGCACGGCAATTATCATCACTCTGAAACGTTTCAAGTGTGTGTTCAAGAATCGATTTACTGTGTAGTTGTAATAGAATTTTATTTTTATCAGCCTGCATTCTTTTGCCCATACCGGCTGCGGGAATAATTACATCATACATATTAGTCATTCACTTTCTTCGTAAAAATAATTCGACCTGAAGATGTCTGCAATATGGATTGCACTTCCACTTGAATTTGTTTGTTGATATACTTCTTACCGTGTTCTACAACAACCATCGTACCATCTTCCATGTAGCCTACACCTTGATCTTCTTCTTTTCCTGATTTAGTGACATTTAATAACATCTTATCTCCTTGAGCGACAACAGGTTTAATTGCTTCTGACAGATCATTTACATTCAGCACTTGGATACCTTGCACTTGGCAGACTTTATTCAAATTGAAATCTGTAGTGATCACACTCGCCTTCATGTCTTTCGCCATCGTAACAAGCAACTGGTCCACTTCTTTAATGTTTTTATTCCCTGGAATAATATTCAAAGGATGTCCTGTCTCTTGCAGTTCACTTAATATATCTAACCCACGTTGCCCCTTATCTCTCTTTATTCCATCTGTCGAATCAGCTATTAATTGTAATTCATCCAGCACACCTTGTGGCACTACAATCGTACCATCTAAAAAACCGCACTTTACGATTGATAAAATACGCCCATCGATAATTGCAGAAGTATCTAATAGTTTTGGGAAATCGAATGATTTTCTCTTATTAGGCTGAAAACGTTCAGGCAAGAAACTTAATATCTCACCACGTTTTTGAATACCCACTTGAAAACCTAAATATCCTAATACAACTGCTAAAATAATCGGTACCGTATTCTTAAGAAAAGGAAACCCCATAAAGTTAAAGATTAAACTGATCATTGAAGCAATCATCAGACCAATAATCATACCAAAAGTTGCGATAATCAAATCAATAAAATTGATCTTAAGGAGGAGTTTCTCACCTCTTATAATTAAAGCCACAACACGATCGACAAGCCAGTAAAATAAAAGAAAAAAGACAGCGATACCTACGGCCCCATCGATATATGGATTAGATAATATATCAGGAACTTTAAAATCAAACAGTCCAACAAGCTCAGGTATCAAGAAGATACCTGCTGAAGCACCTACAACGAAAAATATTAATAAAACAAGCTTTCTTAACATCTATACACCTCCTTAAAATGCCATTTTTAATGCTTCGTTAATATTTGTTACACCAATCACTTCAATATTTCCGGGGAAATCCCAGCCACCAATATTATTTTTTGGGATGATGACACGTTTAAAACCGAGTTTTTCAGCTTCTTGTACACGTTGTTCAATACGTGCAACACGTCTCACTTCACCAGTCAGACCGACTTCTCCGATAAAACAGTCATCGCCTCGTGTCGGTTTATCATTATAGCTTGAAGCGATGCTTACGATAACACTTAAATCAACAGCAGGTTCATCAAGTTTTACACCACCCGCAACTTTCACATATGCATCCTGTTGCTGTAATAAATATCCTTGTTTTTTCTCTAGTACAGCCATCAATAGGTTCAGTCGATTATGGTCGACACCTGATGCCATTCTTCTTGGATTATGAAAAGATGTCGGCGTTACAAGTGACTGAACTTCAACTAGTAATGGACGCGTGCCTTCCATCGTTGCAACGATAGTTGAACCTGCTACATTTTTTGTACGTTCTTCAAGGAACATTTCTGAAGGATTCAGGACTTCTTTAAGGCCTGTATTCTTCATTTCAAATATACCCATTTCATTTGTCGAACCAAAACGATTCTTCACTGCGCGTAATATTCTGTAGCTATGATGAGTATCTCCTTCAAAGTAAAGAACTGTATCAACCATATGTTCTAGTAACCTTGGACCTGCGATCTGTCCTTCTTTTGTCACGTGCCCTACGATAAATGTTGCAATGTTCATCTGCTTTGCGATACGCATTAACTCTTGTGTACATTCTCTGACTTGCGATACAGAACCAGGTGCGCTTGTAACCTCTGGATGAAATATTGTTTGAATTGAATCGATAACCAAAAATTTCGGTTTTGTTTTCCTTACCGTTTCGTGGATAATCTGAAGGTTGGTTTCTGCATATACATCAAGCTCACCTGCATCCTCTAATAGACGATCGGCACGTAATTTCGTTTGTCTTACCGATTCCTCTCCAGAAATATAGAGTACGGGATGGTTTTGTGAAAGCATTGCACAAACTTGTAGTAGTAATGTGGACTTACCAATCCCCGGGTCTCCGCCGATAAGTATCAATGAACCCGGAACGATTCCTCCTCCAAGTACACGATCCAGTTCTTTCATCTGCGTATGATCACGAGGAACACTTTCTTTCGTTATATCTTTTAGTTTTTCAACTTTATTACCACTTTGTGATTCAGAAATCGCATTTTTAGGGCCCTTCTGTTTATGCTCAATAACTTCTTCCATTTGATTCCATGCACCACAATTCGGACACTTTCCCATCCATTTCGGTGACTGATAACCACAGGCCATACATTCAAATGTGCTTTTCACCTTTACCAAAGCGATTCCTCCTCATTATGTATCTATTTATTTTAAAGCTTTTTAACTAATTAAACAATTATAACGAAAAAGTCGGTACAGAAGTGTTCTACCATAAGTAAAACCCGAATGATGCTAAGAAAATATTCTTTATTTCCAGCACTATTCGGGTTTGATTATAGTAATTTCTGTACCGCTATTAATTAAAGATTATTAATCTGAAACTTATGTCCCTACTCATCAATTATGCTTTTGCTTTATCAATTTTAAATGCATCATCCACATAATCTATAGTAATGTGATGTCCAGTTAATTCTTCACCCTTTAATAGTTCTTCAGATAACTGATCTTCAATATGTTTTTGAATTGCTCTAGCAAGTGGTCTTGCTCCGTACTCAGGATCATAGCCTTCATCTGCGATTTTCTCTTTCGCTGCATCTGTCAATGAAATATGGATATCTTGCTCTTTCAGTCTGTTTGCAAGCCCTTCGACCATTAATGTCACAATTTCTTTCAATTGATCTTTCTCCAATTTATGGAATACGATGATATCATCAATTCTGTTTAAAAACTCAGGGCGGAATTGTTTCTTAAGCTCATCCATCATCGTTTTACGGATTGTTTCATAATCCTGAGCTGCAGTCTGCCCCCCGAACCCAACAAATTTATTATCTTTAATTTCTTGAGCTCCGACGTTACTCGTCATAATAATAACCGTATTTCTGAAATCTACCGTACGACCTTTCGAATCTGTAAGACGCCCATCATCGAGTACTTGTAACAGAATGTTAAAGACATCTGGATGTGCTTTTTCTATTTCGTCAAATAAGATAACTGAATAAGGTTTACGACGTACCTTTTCTGTTAATTGACCGCCATCATCATGACCTACATATCCTGGAGGAGAACCTACCATACGTGAGACGCTATGTTTCTCCATAAACTCACTCATATCTACGCGAATCATCGCATCCTCTTCACCAAACATTGCCTCAGCTAGTGCTTTCGCAAGTTCTGTTTTACCTACACCAGTAGGTCCTAAGAAGATAAAGCTCCCAATCGGACGTTTCGGATCTTTAAGACCAGCACGTGCACGACGCACAGCTTTAGAAATAGATGATACGGCATCAGCTTGACCAATGACACGATTATGCAAGATTTCTTCCAGGTTCAATAGCTTTTGTGATTCAGTTTCTGCAATTTTAGCAATCGGAATACCTGTCCATTGCGCTACAACATTGGCAATGTCATCTGCAGTTACTGAAGTATTGTTTGAACCTTGTGTTTTTTGCCATTCTTTTTTAGTTTCTTCTAACTTTTTCTCAAGCTGTGTCTGTTTATCACGTAAACTTGCTGCCTGTTCGAACTCTTGAGAATGTACTGCAGCGTCTTTTTCATTCTTCACTTTTTCTAATTCCGCTTCAAGCTCTTTTAAGCTTGGAGGTGTTGTATAATTGCGTAAGCGTACTTTAGAACCTGCTTCATCGATTAAGTCTATCGCTTTATCTGGTAAGAAGCGATCTGATATATAACGATCACTCATCTTAACTGCAGCTACAAGTGCTTCATCAGAAATCTTAATTCTGTGATGTGCTTCATAACGGTCACGCAACCCTTTTAATATTTCTATTGCATCTTCTACATTCGGCTGATCCACTTGAACAGGTTGGAATCGACGTTCAAGTGCTGCATCTTTCTCTATATATTTACGGTACTCTTCCAATGTTGTCGCACCAATACATTGTAACTCACCACGTGCAAGTGCAGGCTTTAATATGTTAGAAGCATCGATTGCTCCTTCTGCACCTCCAGCTCCAATTAAAGTGTGTAATTCATCGATGAATAAGATAATATTACCTGCCTGATGAATTTCTTCCATCACTTTCTTAAGACGCTCTTCGAATTCGCCTCGATATTTAGTACCAGCAACAACAGTACCCATATCTAAACTCATTACACGTTTTCCTTTTAATGTTTCTGGCACTTCATTATTGATAATTGCTTGTGCTAATCCTTCTACAATCGCCGTTTTACCTACACCCGGTTCCCCAATAAGCACAGGATTATTTTTTGTACGACGACTCAACACTTCAATAACACGCGTAATTTCAGCACTACGCCCAATCACTGGATCTAGTGTGCCATCTTTTGCAATGACTGTTAGATCGCGCGCAAGTTCATCAAGTGTCGGTGTATTTTGTGATTTTGAAGCATTCGTATCTTTGCCTGTCATCTCAGGACTACCAAGTAACTTCACCACTTGAGATCTTGCTTTTGTAATGTTTAAGTCAAGATTCGCTAGTACGCGTGCTGCAACTCCTTCATTTTCACGGATTAAACCAAGTAGAATATGCTCTGTCCCTACAAAGTTATGATTTAATTTACGTGCTTCATCAAGTGATAATTCGATGACCTTCTTAGCGCGTGGTGTATATTGTATTGTGCCACCCATGTCTGTACCATGACCGATAAGTTGTTCTACTTCAGATACAACTTTATCTTCTGTGATATTGTAAGCCGCTAAGACTTTTGCAGCGATACCATCAGGCTCTTTTACAAGACCCAACAATAAATGTTCTGTTCCAATGTTGTTGTGATTTAAACGAATCGCTTCTTCTTGTGCATGTGCAAGTACTCTTTGAGCACGTTCTGTTAATCTACCAAACAATATAATTCCTCCTTATAGATGCGTTCGTAGCATCTCTGCTCTTTTTTCTTCTATTGTGCCTTGTGTATCATATACGGTATCTAAAAACGGTGCTTGAATTGCTACCATAAGTTCGTTAAACCTAAACGGAATATTGATGATATCCATATCAATTCCAAGCTTTACTTCACTTAGACGAAGGCTTGCTTCTTCTACTGAAATCTTACGGCTGTATTTCAAAATACCTAAACTACGATAAATTCTATCAATAGTTTCAATATGATCGTAATTATTCATTCGTTTGCGCATATTGAGTTCTTCCTCAATAATCTGTTCGACAACTTGCTGAAGATCTTCAATAATACTTTCTTCATCTTTACCGAGTGTCAACTGATTAGATACTTGGTATATATGACCTAATGCTTGTGTCCCTTCTCCATATATACCACGAATCGTAAAACCAAAACGATTGATAGCTTGAGCGATTCGATTCATACGATTCATAATAGAAAGTCCTGGTAAATGGAGCATTACACTAGCACGTAGACCTGTTCCTATATTAGTAGGACATGTCGTTAAATATCCATAATGCTCGTCAAAGGCCATTGTTAACTTTTCATCTAACCGCTTATCAATATCTTGAGCACGCATATATAACTTCTGAAGAGATAAATCTTTACCGAGCACTTGTATTCTGATATGATCTTCCTCATTTACCATAATGCTCTCTGATTCATCATCGTTAATATAGACGGCACCACCGTTATTATCCAATAATTCTTTACTCATCAAATGCTTTGCGACAAGCATTAAGCGCTCTCGTTCAGATATTTTGCTCATCTTTATTTCTTCATAATCATGAAGCACACTCCCCACCGCTTCAATAACACGTTCTGCATCTCCCTCACTAAACATCATCGGATGCACAAAACCTTCTAAGTTACGCGCCAATCTGATTCTAGAACTCAAGATGACCGGTTCATCTTTACCACTTTGCATCCAGTCGCTAAGTTCACTTTGAAGGTGTTTACTCAACATGAGTATCACCACCTTCCTTTAATACTTTTATTTCGTCTCTTACATTTACAGCTTCTTCAAAGTTTTGTACTTCTATTAATTGCTGTAGTTGTTCTTCCAGTGCTTCAATACGCTTTTTAAGTGCAATCTTTTCTTGAGACTTAAAAGGTTGCTGTCCGACATGTTCCAGATTACCTGCTTGAACTCTCTCTATTACTTGAGGGACATATTGACTAAATGCGTCGTAACATTCACTACAACCAAACTTGCCGATATGCAACGCCTCTCTTAGTGAAAGACCACAGTTAGGACATTTATCAGGATGTGTTTGAAATTCTCCGCTATTAAGTAAATGTTTCAATAGCTGATTCATCGAAAATTCTTCTTCATAAGCCATACTGTACCTCCTAGTTGTATTGGATGATTGCAAGTACATTTTGTAATATATTCGCTCTAATATAATCACGGTACGGTACTTCCATCCTTAAAGTATCTCTGTGAATCGTTGACATGATCAACTTCTTCTCTCTTAATGTAATCAATTCGTTATCATATAGACCCGCAATAATGCGCTCAGCGTTTTGCTGGGAAATCTGCTTACTTGTAAGCTCTTTAAGATGATTTAAAAAAGCTGACTTATCGTTTGATTCAATCTTTGTAATACGGATATAGCCACCGCCACCACGTTTACTTTCGATTTGATAACCATGTTCATTTGTAAACCTTGTTTTAATGACATAATTTAACTGTGAAGGTACACAATCAAACTTCTCTGCAATATGGGCACGCTTAATTTCCACGACGTCATCTGTCGCTTCTTCAAGCAGTTGCTTTAAATATTGTTCAATTATATCCGACATATTGTGCATGACATCACCCACCTTTGACCTTCTTTGACTTTATTATATTTTGATTTGTCATTTAGTGCAAACAATATGTTTATCTTTCATATTTGAACATCTGTTCAAAATGAAATTAAAATTTGTTTAGCGCTTTCATAAATTATATAGTATGATATGTATAGTTAAAATTAATATTAAAAGGAGCGATATTATGAACTTTATAATAGGTATTATCGGACTTATTATCTTCTTGTCTCTCGCATGGATCATGAGTTCGGATAAAAAAGGCGTAAGATGGCAATATATTGGTATCATGCTTGTAATTCAATTCATACTTGCTTTCGTCTTGCTAAAAACAACAGCTGGGATTTGGCTCGTTACACAACTAGCAACTGGATTTGGTTATTTACTTAAGTATGCAGCAGAAGGTGTATATTTTGTATTCCCAGGTGTTAAAAATGATGGCGTAGCT
The DNA here is from genome assembly GCF_038095555.1 of Macrococcus psychrotolerans. NCBI lineage: Bacteria > Bacillati > Bacillota > Bacilli > Caryophanales > Staphylococcaceae > Macrococcus > Macrococcus psychrotolerans. The sequence goes on from NZ_CP124591.1 coordinate 1,939,928, forward strand.
AATTCATTTTTCTTTGATGTATTGTTACCAATCACTTTTATTTCAGCATTAATAGGTATCCTTCAATATTTAAAAATCTTACCTTTTATCATCAAATATTTAGGATTAGTTATTTCTAAAGTAAACGGGATGGGCAAACTTGAATCCTTCAATGCAGTAGCCGCAGCAATTCTTGGGCAATCTGAAGTATTCATTTCATTAAAGAAGCAACTACCGTTTATACCGAAGCATAGGCTGTATACTTTAACAGCGTCGGCAATGTCTACCGTTTCGTTATCAATTGTCGGAGCTTACTTTCAGATGATTGAACCACGATTTGTTGTTACAGCCATCGTACTTAATTTATTTGGTGGATTTATTATCGCTTCAATCATCAATCCTTATAGAGTATCTGCTGAAGAAGAAGATGCGGTGATTATGACTGAAGATGAAAAGAAACAATCATTCTTCGAGATGCTTGGCGAATATATTCTTGATGGATTTAAAGTTGCTATTATCGTTGCAGCAATGTTAATCGGTTATATCGCCTTAATTGCAATGCTTAATGGAATCGTCGAGGCGTTTACACCAGGCGAAATGAACTTCCAGACTATACTTGGGTATTTGTTTGCACCTCTTGCATTCTTAACAGGAATCGCTTGGGACGATGCGGTTCGCGCAGGATCTATTATGGCGACTAAACTCGTTTCGAATGAATTTGTTGCAATGCTAGATATTCAGTCCATCGTTAAAGGAAAGACTGGCGAATTATCAGAACATGCGGTCGGAATCGTTTCTGTATTCTTAGTATCTTTTGCTAACTTCTCATCTATCGGTATTATCGCAGGGGCTATTAAGTCACTTAACGATAAGCAAGGTGATGTGGTCGCTAGGTTCGGTCTGAAATTATTATACGGCGCTACACTTGTATCATTCATTTCAGCAACAATTGCAGGTTTCTTTATATAAAAGATAAGTGGACTGTTTCATAAACAGTCCACTCTTTTTTATGATAATATTGATTGTTTTGTTCCTACAAAATTCGTCTCTAATTAATTATATGTCAATATTTCTGATACATCATATCTTGAGGATGGATAATGTTCTTTAGCTGCAATTCCAATTGCGATGAACATTACAGGTGTGTATCGTCCTCCATCAATATTTAACGCTTGTAATACCGCTCCTCTGTCAAAACCACCAATTGGATTTGTATCGAAGCCATAATCTTTTGCGACAAGCATAAACTGCATTGCCGCCATGGCAGAATCCATCATTCCTTGAGTATACATAGATTCATCTGGCGTCTGATCCAGAAGCTGTTGAATCACCTTCGTATTTTCATCTTTTATATTTTGATCCATATATCCTTCTTTTACATTTTGCTGCATAATTCTATCTAAGTCATTTTTATGGTTATTATCCGATAATACTAGTACAAAAGCTGAGCTTGTATCTAATTGACGCGTATTAAAATGAACGTGATTTCTTATTGCCGCTTTCGATTCATCGGATTCTACTACAACAAATCTCCAAGGTTGTAAATTTAAAGAAGACGGTGCCTTCGTTGCTAAAGTAATCATTTCTTCCATTATTTCATGAGGAATTGTGATATCTGGATTAAACTCTTTTATTGAATGACGTGATTCGATTGCTTGTTTTAATGATAAGTCTTTCATGTAAGATACTCCTTTTTTATAATGATTGATTATAACATGCATCTGAAATGTCACAAAATGAAAAAGCCTACATTTTTCAAATGTAGCCTTTTTACAAAAATATTATTTCATTACCATTTCTTCTATAAAATATTTCATGATTTTAAAATCTTCAGTAAGTTCCGGATGAAATGATATACCGAGATATTTCCCTTGTTTGACTGCTACCATCTTATCGTCTACTATGCTCAGTACTTCCACTTCTGGCCCAACAGACACAATATGTGGTGCACGGATAAAAACTGCATTTACTCGATCTTCAATACCCTTAACATCAAGATCAGCTTCAAAGCTATCGACTTGACGCCCAAATGAATTACGTTCAACTGTAATATCTATCTTCCTTAAATGACCTTCCTCATAACCGACGATATCATTTGCAAGTAAGATTAACCCTGCGCATGTGCCATACATCGGTAATTCACTTTGGCGTAACGTTTCAGTAAAGCCATATAGATCCATCAGACGACGCATCGTTGTTGATTCTCCACCAGGCAATACTAATCCATCGATATCTTCTAGTTGTTCTACACGCTTTACAGGTAAACCTGTATGACCTGCTAGTTCAATATGATGAATATGCTCTCTTACAGCACCTTGCAATGCTAATACACCAATCTTCATATTACCAGCCACGTTCCTGCATTCTTTCTTCTAAAGAAAGCTTATTAATATCTAAACCTTTCATCGCTGCTCCTAACTCTTTAGAAAGTTCACCGATTAATTTATAGTCTTGATAATGTGTTGTCGCTTGAACAATTGCTTTTGCAAATTTTTCAGGTGATTCTGATTTAAAGATACCAGAACCTACGAATACACCATCAGCTCCTAGCTCCATCATTAATGCTGCATCCGCTGGTGTAGCAACACCACCTGCTGCAAAGTTCACAACTGGTAACTTACCTAAAGCTTTAATCTCTTTTAATACCTCATAAGGTGCGCCTAAAAGTTTAGCTTCCGTCATAATTTCATCATCGTTCATTACAGATAGTTTACGCACTTGTGCATTTACTTTACGTAAGTGACATACAGCTTCAACGATATTTCCTGTACCAGGTTCACCTTTTGTACGTAACATCGCTGCTCCTTCACCGATACGACGCGCTGCTTCACCTAAATCACGACATCCACATACGAATGGTACTGTAAATTCATCTTTCTTTAAATGAAACTCTTCATCTGCTGGAGTTAATACTTCTGACTCATCGATATAGTCAACGCCCATTGCTTCTAATACACGTGCTTCAGTAATGTGACCAATACGACCTTTTGCCATAACAGGTATAGATACTGCATTCATTACCTCTTCAACGATACGAGGGTCAGCCATACGAGCAACGCCGCCTGCTGCACGAATATCACTAGGCACACGTTCTAATGCCATTACAGCTACTGCACCAGCAGCTTCAGCAATTTTTGCTTGTTCAGCGTTGACAACATCCATAATAACGCCGCCTTTTTGCATTTCTGCCATACCACGTTTAACTTTATCTGATCCTACGATTTTACTCATTAATATACACCTCATATTCTGAATTTACACTACAATTACTAATGTATAATATTATCTGATATTATAAAAGTATCAGTTATTAATAAAATAAAGGGGTCAGTTTCATGGAGATACTTACATACAAATTCAGTGATCAAAAATATTTATATACGCAATTATATGAAAACATTAAAAGAGATATTTTATCTGGCAAATTAAAACATAAAGAAAAACTCCCTTCGAAACGTAAACTCAGTACACATCTGAACTTAAGTGGAACCACAATCGAGATCGCATATCAGCAATTACTGGATGAAGGATATATATATTCAGTACCAAAAGTAGGTTTTTTTGTAGAAGATATTCAGACGATAAATATAGCACCTGAAAGTAAATCAGACATGCCAAATCATCATCATAAACAAAGACAGTTATCTCTTAAAATAGAAGACAGTCACATAAAATCATTTCCATTTCACAAATTCAGAAAGTACGCACGAGATGCATTTGAACAAGAGCAATATCATTTACTGGAACTTGGTGATGTTCAGGGAGAAGAAATATTGCGCAATGAAATTAGACGCTATCTATATCATTCTCGCGGAGTGAACTGCGAAAATTATCAAATCATTATCGGCAGTTCTACAGAACAGCTGTTTACCCTCCTTACTAAAATATTAGGTAACAGCTCATATATATTAGAAAACCCTGGTTACCCACTCATTCGAAAAGTATTACAAAGCGAACACAAAGACTATCAGTATATCGATGTTGATGAAGAAGGACTCATCGTTTCATCACTTCCTGAAGATGTTGAAATTGTGCACGTTACACCAAGTCATCAGTTCCCAACAGGTGTCGTACTCAGCGCAAAGCGCAGAACTGAACTGATTAATTGGTCAAAGCAAAAACAAAATCGCTATATTATTGAAGACGATTACGATAGTGAGTTTAGATATAAAGGAAGGCCTCTCGCTGCATTACAAGGTATGAGCAATGATTGTGTGATATATATGAGTACATTCTCAAAATCTATCTATCCAAGCATCAGATGTGCCTATTTAGTACTGCCTGATAAACTGCTGAAATTGTATAAAGCGATGTCAAAGCCAAATAACACTGTTCCAAGACATATTCAATATATGATAGCTGCATTTATGAAAGATGGTGAATTTGAACGGAATATTAACAGGATGAGAAAGGAATATAAGAAGAAATTAGAGCTTGTACTTCAGTCTGTTAAAGAGACCTTTAAGCAAAGCAATATAACTGGCAGTGATGCGGGTATGCACTTCGTACTCGAGACGAAAGAAATTATCAATAAAGATAGTATTGCAATTAATACGATAGATGATTACTATTCTGGAGAAAAAACAAGTTATAAAAATAAGTATATTATCGGATTTGGAAGTATCGAAGACGATGAAATCTCTTCCATTATTAAACGACTAAAAAATTAAACCCATAATAAGTAAAAGTAACTGCACTATGCAGTTACTTTTTTGTATAAAAAAAGAGACCTAACAGGTCCCCAATGTGCGGCTCATCGCATCCATTTATATATTGCCCGGCAACGTCCTACTCTCGCGGATCGTAAGACCAACTACCATCGGCGCTAGAGAGCTTAACTTCTGTGTTCGGTATGGGAACAGGTGTGACCTCTCTGCCATCGTCACCAGACAAATGAAAGAATATGATATCCAGTTTCAACTCGCTGTCCCTATTCATTTTCTAGATCTCATATCGAATCTTGCGATTCTCAGTCGATCTATCAAAAATGATACGGACCATGACGCGCGTCTCAACCTTTAGTTTATACTTTCAAAACTAGATAAAGTAAGTAAGATATATTAGATTCTACCCGGCAATCCCGAATAAAAAATCTATAAAATTGATTAAGTCTTCGATCGATTAGTATTCGTCAGCTCCATACATCACTGTACTTCCACCTCGAACCTATTAACCTCATCATCTTTGAGGGATCTTATAACCGAAGTTGGGAAATCTCATCTTGAGGGGGGCTTCATGCTTAGATGCTTTCAGCACTTATCCCGTCCATACATAGCTACCCAGCTATGCCGCTGGCGCGACAACTGGTACACCAGAGGTATGTCCATCCCGGTCCTCTCGTACTAAGGACAGCTCCTCTCAAATTTCCTACGCCCACGACGGATAGGGACCGAACTGTCTCACGACGTTCTGAACCCGAGCTCGCGTACCGCTTTAATGGGCGAACAGCCCAACCCTTGGGACCGACTACAGCCCCAGGATGCGATGAGCCGACATCGAGGTGCCAAACCTCCCCGTCGATGTGAACTCTTGGGGGAGATAAGCCTGTTATCCCCGGGGTAGCTTTTATCCGTTGAGCGATGGCCCTTCCATGCGGAACCACCGGATCACTAAGTCCGTCTTTCGACCCTGCTCGACTTGTAGGTCTCGCAGTCAAGCTCCCTTGTGCCTTTACACTCTGCGAATGATTTCCAACCATTCTGAGGGAACCTTTGAGCGCCTCCGTTACTCTTTAGGAGGCGACCGCCCCAGTCAAACTGCCCGCCTGACACTGTCTCCCGCCACGATAAGTGGCGCGGGTTAGAAAGTCAACACAGCCAGGGTAGTATCCCACCAGCGCCTCCACGTAAGCTGACGCTCACGCTTCAAAGGCTCCTACCTATCCTGTACAAGCTGTGCCGAATTTCAATATCAGGCTGCAGTAAAGCTCCACGGGGTCTTTCCGTCCTGTCGCGGGTAACCTCGCATCTTCACAGGTACTATGATTTCACCGAGTCTCTCGTTGAGACAGTGCCCAAATCGTTACGCCTTTCGTGCGGGTCGGAACTTACCCGACAAGGAATTTCGCTACCTTAGGACCGTTATAGTTACGGCCGCCGTTTACTGGGGCTTCAATTCGTAGCTTCGCATACGCTAACCACTCCTTTTAACCTTCCAAAGACCGGGCAGGCGTCAGCCCCTATACTTCACCTTACGGTTTTGCAGAGACCTGTGTTTTTGATAAACAGTCGCTTGGGCCTATTCACTGCGGCTCTTCAAGGCTTGCACCCTAAAAAGCACCCCTTCTCCCGAAGTTACGGGGTCATTTTGCCGAGTTCCTTAACGAGAGTTCGCTCGCTCACCTTAGAATTCTCATCTTGACTACCTGTGTCGGTTTGCGGTACGGGCACCTAATTTCTAACTAGAGGCTTTTCTTGGCAGTGTGAAATCAACGACTTCGCTACTATAATTTCGCTCCCCATCACACCTTGATCTTGGTGAGTACCGGATTTGCCTCGATACTCAATCTCAGTGCTTGGACGTACATAACCAACAGTACGCTTCGCCTATCCTACTGCGTCCCCCCATCGTTCAAACAATCTTAGGTGGTACAGGAATATCTACCTGTTGTCCATCGCCTACGCCATTCGGCCTCGGCTTAGGTCCCGACTAACCCAGAGCGGACGAGCCTTCCTCTGGAAACCTTAGTCAATCGGTGGACGGGATTCTCACCCGTCTTTCGCTACTCACACCGGCATTCTCACTTCTAAGCGCTCCACATGTCCTTACGATCATGCTTCGACGCCCTTAGAACGCTCTCCTACCATTGTCCTACGGACAATCCACAGCTTCGGTAATATGTTTAGCCCCGGTACATTTTCGGCGCAGCGTCACTCGACTAGTGAGCTATTACGCACTCTTTAAATGATGGCTGCTTCTAAGCCAACATCCTAGTTGTCTGGGCAACGCCACATCCTTTTCCACTTAACATATATTTTGGGACCTTAGTCGGTGGTCTGGGCTGTTTCCCTCTCGACTACGGACCTTATCACCCGCAGTCTGACTCCCGCATTAAATTATCTGGCATTCGGAGTTTGTCTGAATTCGGTAACCCGAGGGGGGCCCCTAGTCCAAACAGTGCTCTACCTCCAGTAATCATCATGCGAGGCTAGCCCTAAAGCTATTTCGGAGAGAACCAGCTATCTCCAGGTTCGATTGGAATTTCTCCGCTACCCACACCTCATCCGCTCACTTTTCAACGTAAGTCGGTTCGGTCCTCCATTCAGTGTTACCTGAACTTCAACCTGGACATGGGTAGATCACCTGGTTTCGGGTCTACGACCTGATACTCATTCGCCCTATTCAGACTCGCTTTCGCTACGGCTCCACATATACTGCTTAACCTTGCATCAAATCGTAACTCGCCGGTTCATTCTACAAAAGGCACGCCATCACCCATTAACGGGCTCTGACTACTTGTAAGCACACGGTTTCAGGTTCTATTTCACTCCCCTTCCGGGGTGCTTTTCACCTTTCCCTCACGGTACTGGTTCACTATCGGTCACTAGAGAGTATTTAGCCTTGGGAGATGGTCCTCCCGGATTCCGACGGAATTCCACGTGTTCCGCCGTACTCAGGATCCACTCAGGAGAGAATAACTTTTCGACTACAGGGCCTTTACCTTCTATGGCTGACTTTTCCAAAGTCATTCGTCTAAACTATTCCTTTGTAACTCCGTGTTGAGTGTCCTACAACCCCAGAGTGCAAGCACTCTGGTTTGGGCTCTTCCCGTTTCGCTCGCCGCTACTAAGGGAATCGAATTTTCTTTCTCTTCCTCCGGGTACTTAGATGTTTCAGTTCTCCGGGTGTGCCTTCTCATATGCTATGTATTCACATATGGATAACATGACATAACTCATGCTGGGTTTCCCCATTCGGAAATCTCTGGATCAAAGCTTACTTACAGCTCCCCAGAGCATATCGTCGTTAGTAACGTCCTTCTTCGGCTTCTAGTGCCAAGGCATCCACCGTGCGCCCTTAATAACTTAATCTGTTATTAATATTGTGATGTCTGCATAAATGCAGACGCGCGATTTTTTCAAGAATTCAAATATGAACTCACTCGGTTTTGCTTGGTAAAATCTTTATATCTTCTTACTTTATCTAGTTTTCAAAGTACAATATTTAATGGTGGGCCTAAATGGACTCGAACCATCGACCTCACGCTTATCAGGCGTGCGCTCTAACCAGCTGAGCTATAGGCCCATTATTAATTTGAATGTATAAACATTCAAAACTGAATACAATATGTCAATGTCAATTCCTACAGACCTGATGGTCTGTTTCCGTAATTATCCTTAGAAAGGAGGTGATCCAGCCGCACCTTCCGATACGGCTACCTTGTTACGACTTCACCCCAATCATCTGTCCCACCTTCGACGGCTAGCTCCTAAAAGGTTACTCCACCGGCTTCGGGTGTTACAAACTCTCGTGGTGTGACGGGCGGTGTGTACAAGACCCGGGAACGTATTCACCGTAGCATGCTGATCTACGATTACTAGCGATTCCAACTTCATGTAGTCGAGTTGCAGACTACAATCCGAACTGAGAATGGTTTTATGGGATTTGCTTGACCTCGCGGTTTTGCTGCCCTTTGTACCATCCATTGTAGCACGTGTGTAGCCCAAATCATAAGGGGCATGATGATTTGACGTCATCCCCACCTTCCTCCGGTTTGTCACCGGCAGTCTCTCTAGAGTGCCCAACCTAATGATGGCAACTAAAGATAAGGGTTGCGCTCGTTGCGGGACTTAACCCAACATCTCACGACACGAGCTGACGACAACCATGCACCACCTGTCACTTTGTCCCCCGAAGGGGAAAGCTCTATCTCTAGAGTTGTCAAAGGATGTCAAGATTTGGTAAGGTTCTTCGCGTTGCTTCGAATTAAACCACATGCTCCACCGCTTGTGCGGGTCCCCGTCAATTCCTTTGAGTTTCAGTCTTGCGACCGTACTCCCCAGGCGGAGTGCTTAATGCGTTAGCTGCAGCACTGAGGGGCGGAAACCCCCCAACACTTAGCACTCATCGTTTACGGCGTGGACTACCAGGGTATCTAATCCTGTTTGATCCCCACGCTTTCGCACCTCAGCGTCAGTTACAGACCAGAGAGCCGCCTTCGCCACTGGTGTTCCTCCATATCTCTGCGCATTTCACCGCTACACATGGAATTCCACTCTCCTCTTCTGCACTCAAGTCTCCCAGTTTCCAATGACCCTCCCCGGTTGAGCCGGGGGCTTTCACATCAGACTTAAGAGACCGCCTACGCGCGCTTTACGCCCAATAATTCCGGATAACGCTTGCCACCTACGTATTACCGCGGCTGCGGGCACGTAGTTAGCCGTGGCTTTCTGGTAAGGTACCGTCAAGGTACGTTCAGTTACTAACGTACTTGTTCTTCCCTTACAACAGAGTTTTACGATCCGAAAACCTTCTTCACTCACGCGGCGTTGCTCCGTCAGACTTTCGTCCATTGCGGAAGATTCCCTACTGCTGCCTCCCGTAGGAGTCTGGGCCGTGTCTCAGTCCCAGTGTGGCCGATCACCCTCTCAGGTCGGCTATGTATCGTTGCCTTGGTGAGCCGTTACCTCACCAACTAGCTAATACACCGCGGGTCCATCTATAAGTGACAGCAGAACCGTCTTTCACTATCGCTTCATGCGAAGCTAGATATTATCCGGTATTAGCTCCGGTTTCCCGAAGTTATCCCAGTCTTATAGGTAGGTTACCCACGTGTTACTCACCCGTCCGCCGCTAACATCAGAGAGTGCAAGCACTCTCGTCCGTTCGCTCGACTTGCATGTATTAGGCACGCCGCCAGCGTTCATCCTGAGCCAGGATCAAACTCTCCATAATAGATTGCTTGATAAAGCTCTTTGATTGCTTGAGGCAATCACTCTTGGGAGTGAACTTAATCACTCAAATTATTGGAATTAACGTTGACATATTGTCATTCAGTTTTCAATGTTCATTTTTAAATAATAATGGTGGAGACTAGCGGGATCGAACCGCTGACCTCCTGCGTGCAAAGCAGGCGCTCTCCCAGCTGAGCTAAGCCCCCATATTAAGTAAGTCGGGAAGACAGGATTCGAACCTGCGACCCCTTGGTCCCAAACCAAGTGCTCTACCAAGCTGAGCTACTTCCCGTAGCTAATAATAATGGCGCGCCCGAGAGGAGTCGAACCCCTAACCTTTTGATCCGTAGTCAAACGCTCTATCCAATTGAGCTACGGGCGCATATTATAAAAATTAAATGGTGCCGAGGACCGGAATCGAACCGGTACGGTAATCACTTACCGCAGGATTTTAAGTCCTGTGCGTCTGCCAGTTCCGCCACCCCGGCATTTAATTTCTCCAATGGAGCGAAAGACGGGATTCGAACCCGCGACCCCAACCTTGGCAAGGTTGTATTCTACCACTGAACTACTTTCGCGCACTTATTAAAAATAATTATGAGCCATAGAGGATTCGAACCTCTGACCCTTTGATTAAAAGTCAAATGCTCTACCAACTGAGCTAATGGCTCAAAAATGGTGCCGGAAAAAGGACTTGAACCCTCAACCTACTGATTACAAGTCAGTTGCTCTACCAGTTGAGCTATTCCGGCGTAATATTAAATGGTGGAGGATGACGGGCTCGAACCGCCGACCCTCTGCTTGTAAGGCAGATGCTCTCCCAGCTGAGCTAATCCTCCTGGGTATATATTGCCCGGCAACGTCCTACTCTCGCGGATCGTAAGACCAACTACCATCGGCGCTAGAGAGCTTAACTTCTGTGTTCGGTATGGGAACAGGTGTGACCTCTCTGCCATCGTCACCAGACAAATTTTCAATACTTATATAAGTATAACAGCTTCGAAGATATTTTCAATAGTAAATTTTACACTGCGTTCATGAACTTTACAATTGATTCATTTTCTTTAATGCCACTCGTTTCAAGCGACTTTTATATCTTACAAAATACTCATGTTAAAGTCAACACTTTTTCAATACTTTTTTTCTCATTCTTAAAGTTTTATTTTTCTGATAAATAATCTCGCAATAAAAAAACGCTAAAAACCCTTGTTTAAAGGGATTTAGCGCTTAAATTCATTATTTATGTCTCATGTATGGGAATAATAATACATCTCGGATTGATGCACTATCTGTAAGCAACATTACTAAACGGTCAATACCGATACCGAGTCCTCCTGTTGGTGGCATACCATATTCTAATGCTTCGATGTAATCTTCATCCATTTCGTGCGCTTCGTCATTGCCTTGGGCTTTCTCTTCCATTTGCGCTAAGAAACGTTGTTTTTGGTCAATCGGGTCATTTAACTCAGTAAATGCATTCGCGTGTTCACGACGTACAATAAACAATTCAAAACGATCTGTGAAACGTTTATCTTCGGGATTTTGTTTTGCAAGTGGTGATACTTCAACAGGATGGCCATATATAAATGTTGGCTGCACTAAATTTTCTTCTACTTTTTGTTCGAAGAATTCATTTAATACGTGACCGTATTTCATATTCGGCTTTACTTCTACACCATGTTCTTTTGCAAGCGCATGTGCTTCTTCGTCTGTATTTACATTATAGAAATCAACACCTGTAAATTCTTTTACAGCATCAACCATATGCCATCTACGCCATTTTGGTGCAAGGTGAATCTCTTCACCATCATACGTTACTGTTGTAGATCCAGTTACTTTCTCCGCAATATAAGCTACCATCTCTTCAGTTAAATCCATAATATCGTTATAGTCAGCATAAGCTTCATATAATTCGATCATTGTAAATTCAGGATTGTGACGTGTTGAAATTCCTTCGTTACGGAACACGCGTCCAATTTCATAAACTTTCTCTAATCCACCAACGATTAATCGTTTTAAGTGTAATTCAATCGCAATACGCATGTATAATTCCATGTCTAACGCATTATGATGTGTAACGAACGGACGTGCTGCGGCACCTCCGGCAATTGTATGCATCATTGGCGTTTCTACTTCTAAGAAGCCTTTTGCATTTAAGTAGCTACGCATCTCCTGAATAATTTTACTACGTGTAATGAACGTCTGTGTTGATTCATCGCTTGTAATTAAATCAAGATAACGTTGACGGTAACGTTGTTCTACGTCTTGTAAGCCGTGGAATTTGTCAGGTAATGGGCGTAAAGCTTTCGCAAGCATCGTAAATGATGTTGCCTTAACTGAAAGTTCTCCAGTATTCGTCTTAAACATTACACCTTCAACACCTACAATATCTCCTAAGTCAGCACTGTTCCATAAATCGAACTGTTCATCACCCACTGCGTCTTTGCGAACGTAAATCTGAATTTGTCCTTCTAAATCTTTGACATGGGCAAATCCTGCCTTACCTTTACCACGCTTCGTCATAATACGTCCTGCAATCGAGACGTGAGACTCCGCTTCTTTATCATGTAATTCTTCTTTAGAAAAAGCATCCCAATCTTCTTTTAAGCTTTTAGATGTTGCCGTTCTTTCAAATTTCTGTCCGAATGGATCGATTCCTAAATCCAATAAATCTTGCATTTTTTGACGGCGAACCAGCATTTGGTCATTTAATTCTTCAGTCATATTATTCTACTCCTTCTAAAATTTTAGATTCTGATGCTTCTACTTCTTGTTCGAATGTTCTAAGTATATCAACTAATTCATCGCGTGTCTCAGCCTGATTGATTAATTTTCTTGCTTTACCGTTACCTCTAATACCTTTTAAATACCATGATGCATGTTTACGCATTTCCATTACCGCTACCTTTTCACCTTTTAAATTGATCAGACGGTCTAAATGCAATACTGCAACATCCATCTTCTCTGAAATCGGTGGTTCTGGCATGAGTTCTCCAGTTTCTAAATAATGTACTGTTCTATAAATCATCCATGGATTACCCAGTGCTTCACGTCCAATCATCACTGCATCCACGCCTGTCTCATCCAGCATCTTCTTAGCAAGTTCCGGACTTGTAACATCACCATTACCAATAACCGGGATATTTACCGCTTCTTTTACTTGGCGAATGACGTCCCAGTCTGCATGACCTTCATACATTTGCACGCGTGTTCTACCGTGTACTGCGATTGCTGATGCTCCTGCTTTTTCAATCATCTTTGCATTCTCCACAGCGTAAATATGTTCATCATCCCATCCAATGCGCATCTTTACAGTTACCGGCTTATTTACTGCTTCGACTACAGCAGAAACCATTTCATAAATTTTCGGTGGGTCCAATAACCATCTGGCACCCGCTTCACACTTAATAATTTTAGAAACCGGGCAACCCATATTTATATCGATAATATCTGCAGTTGTATTTTGGTCAACATATTTCGCTGCTTCAACAAGCGTCTCTTTTTCTCCACCAAAGATTTGAAGTGACAATGGGCGTTCATTTTCATCAATATACAGCATCTTCATCGTTTTTTCATTGTTAAACAAAATTGCTTTATCACTTACCATTTCAGCGCATACTAATCCTGCACCAAATTCTTTAACCGTCAATCTAAATGCCGCATTACATACACCAGCCATAGGCGCAAGCACTACTTTGTTATTAATTTCAATATCTCCAATTTTCCACATATCATTACCCTCACTTATATTGTCTTACTTCCGGGTCCATAGTTACAAGTTCTCTAATTTTCTTATTTAAGACAGGATGTACTGCTTCAGATGCAATTTCAGCTAACGGGATGAGTACGAAGCTTCGCTCATGCATAAAAGGATGTGGTACTTTCAACCTATCATGTTCAATAACAATCTCATCTATTAACAATACGTCTAAATCTATCGTTCTCGGACCCCAATGAATTTTACGTTCGCGACCTAATTCAAGTTCAATACGCTGAATTTCATTTAAAAATGAAATCGGTGTTAAACTCGTTTCAACAACCGCTGCACCATTTAAAAAGTCGTCCTGCTCAACCCCACCAACAGGGACAGTTTCATACAAAGATGATACTGCTAAAAGCTTTGTATCTTGAATTTGCTCAAGCTTTCGCAATGCTTCGTTTATTTGATATTCTCTATCACCTATATTGCTACCAAAGCTAATATAAACTTTCATTTATTGACGCTCCCTAACAATTTCTACACCCACACCATCATACACACCAGGTATTGGTGGATTTTGTTTTGTAATCTTTACTTTTAACGCCATTATCTGATTATAGTGATTGAAGAGTGTTTTTGCAATACGTTCTGCTACATGCTCAAGTAGTTTAGACTGAATTTGCATCTCGCGCTTCACATCTTCATATACTGCACCGTAGTTTACAGTATGTTCCAGATCATCTGTTTCCCCTGCATGCTTCAAATCTACATCAAGAGAAACGTCTACGATAAAGATCTGACCTATTTCATTTTCCGCTTCAAACACACCATGATACGCATAGAATTGCATTCCATCTATAAATATTCTATCCATCACAATCTCCTTTTAGTTGATCCATTACACGTAAAAATCTACTATTCATCAAAACATTATGAACGCGCACCGCATCTACACCTGCATTCACACCAATTGCCGTTGTTGCAAGTGTCCCTTCATCACGATCGGCAGGTACTGAGTTGTCGTTCAGTAATTCTTTCACCATACGTTTACGACTAGTAGCTAACAATACTTTATATCCTATTTGCGTAAGTTCTTCAAGCCTTCTCATAACCTCAACTTCTTGATTACGGTTCTTTGCAAACCCAATACCTGGATCAAGCCAAATTTTATCTCTTTCAATGCCAGCTTGTTCTGCTGCTCTTGCTTGTGTACATAAATCTGTGATCATATGTTCCATCACATCACCAACGACTTCCGTCTCTGCATTGTGCATCAATACAATGTCTGCATCGTACTGTGCTACAACATCGAACATCGACTGATCAAACTTTCCAGCCCATTGGTCATTAATAATACTGCATCCTGCCTTCAGAGCTTCACGCGCTACTTCACTACGAAAAGTATCTACTGAAAGCAGTACCTTTTCATCTTTCAGCGCTTCTATCACCGGAATAACGCGATTTAATTCTTCTTCGATAGAAATCTCTGTATATCCAGGTCGCGTTGAATAGCCACCGATATCGATAATATCCGCACCTTCTTCAATCATCTCTCGCGCATGACTTACCGCGGTTTGTAAAGTATTATATTTTCCACCATCCGAAAATGAATCAGGCGTTACATTCAGGATTCCCATTACTTGTGTTCGTTTCACTTATCTCACCTCATCTTAGTTTGTAAATATTATATCAAAAATAGACAAGGTATAAAAAAATAACAAAATCCCACAAAAATCAATCGATTTAAGTGGGATTCAATAAGGTTATTAATCCGCTAAGTTAGCAAATAATACTGTTGATAAATAACGCTCCCCGTTACTTGGGATGATTGCAATAACATTTTTATCTTCACCAAGTTCGACCGCTTTATCAATTGCAGCTTTGACCGCAGCACCTGATGAAATTCCTACAAGAATACCTTCTTCTTTGGCTATTTTTCGACTCATTTCCATCGCTTCATCATTCGTTACTTGCTGAATGCTTGTATAAACCTCTGTATCTAAAGTTTGAGGTACAAAGCCTGCGCCGATACCTTGTATTTTATGCGGTCCAGGTTGTCCGCCACCTAATACTGGAGAATCAGCAGGTTCTACCGCGACAATCTCAACATCTGGATTATGTTTTTTTAATACGCGTCCAGCACCTGTTAGTGTTCCGCCCGTACCAACACCTGAAATAAAGGCATCAATCGATAACCCTTCCATCGCTTCAATAATCTCAGGTCCTGTCGTCAGTTCGTGCACTTTAGGGTTGGACATGTTTTCAAATTGTTGCGGCATAAAGTAACCATTTTGTTCTTTAAGTTCATTCGCTTTTTGAATTGCGCCCTTCATTCCTTCAGCGCCAGGAGTAAGTACGAGCTCAGCACCATATGCACGTAACAATGTACGACGCTCTTGACTCATCGTATCCGGCATAACTAAAGTCGCTTTATAACCTTTTGCTGCTGCCACCATTGCAAGACCAATTCCAGTATTTCCTGACGTCGGTTCGACAATTGTATCACCAGGTTTAATAATACCTTCTTTTTCGGCTGCTTCAATCATCGCAAGTGCGATTCTATCTTTCACTGAGCTTCCTGGATTTTGATACTCTAACTTTACATAAATATTTGCTGCTCCAGCTGGAACAATATTATTCAACTTAACTAAAGGTGTATTCCCGATTAAGTCTGTGATGCGTTCAACTCTTTGTGTCATGATAATTCCTCCAAATTGTAATTTTATTCTTATTACACTTATCGGATTTATTATATCAAATTCACACACAAGATAAAAATATTCAAGCTTATATTAATCTGTAATCAATGCTCTAAGATCTTCTTCAGAATAATGATATTGTTCTCTACAGAAATGACACTCTACTTCTGCACCATGATCTTCTTCAATCATGCTTACAATTTCCGCCTCTCCTAAGCCTTTAATAGCAGCAAGAAACTTCTCTCTACCACAATTACATTTAAATTCTATAGGCATCTGATCGAGTATACGAATATTGTCTTCTCCAAGCACTTCTTCAAGCACTTGTTCAGGAGACAAACCACGATCAATCAAAGTTGAGATTGGAGTTAAGTTCGCAAGACGCTCTTCTAATAAAGAGATTGTTTCTTCGCTCGCACCAGGCATCAGCTGAATGATAAAACCACCTGCTGCTTCAGTAACTTCTTCAGGTGTACATAATACACCGAGACCTACAGCACTTGGTACTTGTTCACTTGTCGCAAAATAGTAGGTAAAATCTTCAGCAATTTCACCATTATGCAATTCAGTAGATCCTGTAAAGTAGTCTCTCATCCCTATATCTTTAACCACTCGTAAAAACCCATTTGCTCCCACTGCGGCACCAACATTCATCTTACCTGGACGAATAGATTCAACTTCTATATGTGGATTTTCTACGTAACCTCTTACTTCACCTTTACCATTCGCATCAACAACGATTTGTCCTAATGGTCCGCCACCATTAATCGTTATCGTCAATTTTTCTTCATTTTTTAACATTGCACCCATCATCGCTCCAGCAGTAATCGTTCTACCTAACGCCGCTGTTCCTACACGCCATGTGTCATGCTTTTGTCTTGCAGTTTCAACTGTATTTGTAGTACGTACACTAAAGGCACGTACTTCATCATTAAATGCTAAGGCTCTTACTAAATAATCTTGTGTCATCTTGACTCTCCTTTAAAAAATCCCTTTTCATCTCATAGTAAAGAAGAAAAGGGATTGGTTTGTTAAAATTTGTCTTTATCTAATCTATCTACTTTAGGTTCTGGTTCTTGTTCATTTTCTTCAACAGGTACATCTGGATTTTTTAACTGCTCTTTCACTTCTTCATAAGATGAGCCTGTTTCTTCTTCATCTTCATCCTTAATCGTAACACGGCTATTATCTGAAGTATTGTCCATTACTTTCTCATCTTTTTCTTTAATATGATATAAATGAGAATCATCGTAGCTTACTTCTGGTAGTGTCCCGTTTTCAAATAAGCTATTGATTTGGTTGGCAACTAGTGTTTCTTCTGTTAATAACGTCTTAGCAATTAAATTAAGTTTGTCTTGATTTTCAAGTAAAATCTGTTTACAACGTTCGTAACTTTCTTTGATGATACGTTGTACTTCAAGGTCAATCTCATAAGCAATCTGATCTGAATAATTAGCTTCGTGACCCATATCACGTCCAAGGAATACTTCACCTTGTGATTGGCCGAATTGTAATGGTCCAAGCTTATCGCTCATACCATATTCAGTTACCATTTTACGAGCAATTCCTGTCGCACGCTGGAAGTCATTGTGTGCACCTGTAGATACTTCACCGAATGTAATTTCTTCTGCTACTCGTCCACCAAGTAAACCAACAATCTTGTCTAACAACTCAGGCTTCGTCATGAAATAACGATCTTGCTTCGGTAACATCATTGCATATCCACCGGCATTTCCACGTGGAACGATTGTTACTTTGTGAACCATCTCTGCTTCATCAAGTACACAACCGATAATGGTATGACCTGCTTCGTGCCATGCAACAATATTTCGTTCTTTTACCGAGATAACACGTGATTTCTTCGCTGGACCAGCAATTACACGGTCTGTTGCTTCATCAATATCACGCATATCAATTTTAGTCTTACCTTGACGTGCCGCAACAAGTGCTGCTTCATTTAATAGATTTTCTAAATCTGCTCCAGAGAACCCAGGAGTACGTTGGCTAAGTGCCTTTAAGTCTACTGTTTCATCGAATGGTTTGTTACGTGCATGTACTTTAAGTACTGCTTCACGACCCTTAACGTCCGGTGCACCTACTTGAATTTGACGATCAAAACGTCCTGGACGAAGTAAGGCAGGGTCAAGTATATCCGGTCTGTTCGTAGCTGCAATCATAATGATTCCTTCGTTTTCACCGAAACCATCCATTTCAACTAATAACTGGTTTAATGTTTGTTCACGTTCATCGTGACCGCCACCGACACCAGCACCACGTTGACGTCCTACTGCATCAATTTCATCGATAAAGATAATACATGGTGCATTCTTCTTTGCATTTTCAAATAAATCACGTACACGACTAGCACCAACACCGACAAACATTTCCACGAAGTCAGAACCACTAATTGAGAAGAATGGTACGCCTGCTTCACCAGCAACTGCACGTGCAAGCAATGTCTTACCTGTACCAGGAGGTCCTACTAAAAGAACACCTTTAGGAATTCTTGCACCCATCTTCTTAAATTTACGATTGTCTTTTAAGAAATCGACAATTTCAACAAGCTCTTGCTTCTCTTCATCAGCTCCAGCAACATCGCTGAAACGTACTTTTTTCTTCTTATCGTCATATAATTTGGCTTTCGATTTACCGAAATTCATAACACGGCCACCGCCGCCGCCACCTTGTGATTGAGAGAGGAAGAAGATAAAGACGAATGCTAATAATAAAATCGGGATTAGTGTACTTAACATACCTAAAAATACATTTTCTTTATCAGCTGGTTTAATATCAAACTTTAAATCACCTTTTTGATCTTCGGCAATTTTAGTAATCTTCTCTAAATCTTTCTGGTTGTTATACATCAGTACAGAAGTAAATGTTTCATTTGCTTTTGCACCTTTTAACTTTCCTTTTACGAGGTAAACTTCCTGTCCTGGCTGAATTGTCATTTCTTCAACTTCGCCTTTTTCAAGTTCGGACATGAGTTTTGTATATGTCATTTGCTTGGGCATTGATCCAGTGCCGTTAATCATCGAGAACACACCGAATATTACAATACCAACAAGCGCTACCATTAAAATACTACGAAAGGCTTTTTGCATTCAAATTTTCCTCCTACTCCATATATAAAGCTAAAAAGCATTTTACCATATTTAACTATATTCAATCTACTATTTAAACTTAAGGGGAAATAACAACATTTGAGTGTTATTTAGTATATACTTCTTCTTTCAGCAAACCGATATACGGCAGATTTCTATAATGCTCTTGATAGTCAAGGCCATATCCTACTACAAACTCATCCGGTATTTTTTCACCTACATATTTTGCTTCGATATCTACCTTTCTGCGCATTGGTTTATCGAGTAATGTGACGATTTCGATTGAGTTAGCCTTGCGATACTTTAATAAGTCTACAATAGCATTTAACGTAGTACCTGTCTCAAGAATATCTTCTATGATGATCAAATCACGACCTTCTACAGAAACATCTAAATCCTTCAAAATCTTTACTTCTCCAGTGGATTCCATTCCGCCATGATAACTAGACACATCCATAAATTCTAATTCAACATGGGTATCAATATTTTTAATAAGATCTGCCATGAATAAAATTGATCCCTTTAATATACCGATACACAGCGGGTTTTTCCCAGCGTAATCTTTAGTGATTTCACTTCCTAACCGTTTGCAAGTATCTTGAATTTGTTCGCTCGTTAAAATTGTACTTTTAATATCATTGTGCATATTAATACTCCTTTGAAATTTTTATATGTTGATTCATAAAATGGTTACTCGACTTTAAATTTCCAATAGCAATGATTATTCCCTCATATACTATGAGCGGAATAGTGTCTCTTTCATATATGGGAATCTTTAAATCTTTCATTATTCTAGAAACCTTTTGATGATGACCATCAGTAGAGAGCACATCTCCTTCTTGACGATTCCTTACTATTATATCACTTTTTAAATAATTTACTTGAATCATATATTCATTAAATTTATACTTCCCTGGTAACGAAATGTGAAGAAAGTTATTCTTCTCTTCTTGTTTACGCACCGTAATGTGGTCATAGGCCATATACAATGTATATTCTCCAAATGTATATGACGCGTGCGTAGCCTCCGTCTTCATCACTCGTATGATCTCATCAACTTCACGCACACTGATAGATTCATCTATAAAATGACTTAATAATGACTGGATGACATATTGCTGCACAAGATGATTCTCTTTCTTTAGCTGCGTACGGTTAACACTGTTAATTTCTATACCTTCTGAATACTTCACCGCACATTGTCTGACCAATGATTGTGCCAAGTCTATGTAATGGGCAACGTGTAGCAAGTTATCTTTTGAAAGCTTTGCCTCATCTAACTTATCTATAATTTCATTCCTTATGTAATTACGAGTATACTTTATCTCTTCGTTTGATTCATCTTCCATAAATGGAACACGTTCACGCTCTGCATATTGATACAATTCTGATTTAGAATAATTTAATAGTGGCTTCCCGTAATTCACCGTACCCTTTACAATCATCTGCATACTTGGAGGCTGAAAAGTAAAACGGTTAGATAGCAACCTGAAGAATATCGTTTCAATCTGATCATCTTTATGATGCGCGGTCAGAACCCAGCTGATACCTTTTTCTTTTGCAGTCCACTCAAAAAAAGCATAGCGGAGTTTCCTCGCTTTGTGCTGAATACTTTTGCTTAAATCGAAAGTTCCTTGTGGTATCGTATAGACGATAAGTTCGAGTCCATGTAATGTACAATATCGTTGCAACATCTCTTGTTCTTCTTGCGATATATCACGTAACTGATGATTAACATGCAGTACATATAACTGCTTAAAGCACCCTGATTGTCTTATTTTATCGAGTAATACCATACTATCAACACCGCCCGAAACAGCAACGCCAATGTTCTCATCTTTTTTCCAGAAACGTTCCATTTCATCACCTTTTATCAATAAAATAAAACAATCTCACTAAAGTAATATTTAAGTGAGATTGTTTAATGCTAAAAAATAATATTAGCGTTTTGATCCACGACCACCACGACGAGATTCTGATTGTCGCTTAATTGAAGTTTGTCTGTCTTCACTGTCTTTTAGGAAGTTTGATAATTGTTTCTCAAAATCTTCCGGTTTTTTTTCAACTTTAGGGGCTACAGGTTTTTTAGGACGCTCTTTTGCTTTCTTAATAGAAAGACTAATTTTACCATCCTGACCAATCGTCAATACTTTAACTTCTACTTCATCGCCGACTTTTAAATGATCTGCAACATTCTCTACATAGCTATCTGCAACTTCACTGATGTGTACAAGACCACTTTTTCCTTCAGGTAATTCAACGAAAGCACCGAAATTTTTAACACCTGTAACTTTACCTTTTAATTTGTTTCCAACTTCAATTGACATAAGATTAATAAATCCTCCTGATAAAATTCTTCATAATATACCATTATATGCTTACTCACTACTTTTTACAACGCTATAAATCTAAATAGTCAGTGAATTCTTTATTGCCCTTCACTATCTGACTTCGAATCTTTATTATCCGGTAACTTAAAGATTACTTCTCCATCATTGCTCAGGAAATATTCACTTCTTGCTATTTTCTCAATATATTCTTTACTATTGAGTTGTTTTAGCTTTTCTCTAAGTACAATCTCTTTTTCCTGCAATTGCTTATATTCTGCACGTTGCTTAGCATGCTCTTCTTTTAGGTGGTTATTGACACTTATCTGATATAACAACACTCCCGTTAGAAGTAGCAAGATACTCAATAATCCTCCACCGAATACGAACAACCTTTTCTTTATTACTCGATTATTTTTTCTTTTCCTTCGTTCTCGCAACGCTTTTTCTGAAATATAGTCATTGTCCAGATTACTCACTTTTTTTGCCACGCATAACACCTCTATTCATCAGCGTGTATTTTTTCTTCTGACACCACTTCAAACATACCTTTTGCATTATCTTTTGTTGCATGCTCTTTTAAATCAGTCACTTTAACCGTGATAACACGTTGTCCAAGCCTTACTTCCAATACGTCATCAATCGTTACATTGCTTGAGGCCTTAGCCACATTGCCATTGATTTTAATGCGTCCCTGGTCACTGACTTCCTTTGCTAAAGTACGTCTTTTTATCAACCGTGATACTTTTAAATATTTATCGAGTCTCATTCTCTTCACCTACCAATACTTTAAGTGCTTGCTGAACTGTCATTTTCTGATTGTTAACCAAATCATATAATTTTAAATATAAATCTGCAAAAATTTTCTCTTGTTTTATCTGTTTTTCTTCTTTACCTTCTGATTGCTTTGCATTTTTCCACACTTGATTTAATTCTTCAATGCTGTTTACTTCTACTCCTTCTCCAAATATATGCGGATGACGTCTAATCATCTTTTCGCTAATAGCCTGGACAATTTCACGTGTATCAAACATCATTGACTTCTTGCCAATCGCACCATGGAACACTACTTGAAGAAGTATATCTCCTAACTCTTCAAGTATATGGTCGATATCATCATTATCAATCGCTTCAAATAATTCATATGCCTCTTCCAAAAGGTAACGTTTCAAGCTAGAATGGGTTTGAACTTTATCAAATGGACATCCGTCATCTGCAACTAATCTATCCATAATGGATGTTAAATATTCAAAATCTCCAGCATAATGTTCTTGACTTAACGCAGGTACAAAAAGCGAAGTTAAATTAGATAGCTCAAAGTCATGATCCATCTCATATAAAGGGCACCACTTAACTGCTGATCCTTGCCCTCTGGCACCTGTAACTATAGCAACTTTGTGATCGTCAGGGTATTTCTCCATCAATGTAACTTTCACATCTCCTGCTATCATCTGATCGTATACTTGCGTGATGATTAATGCATTTCTAATATTAATCGCTTCACTTGTCATCATCGTCCCGTCCAGCATTTGAAATCCATTATTAGGATCAAATGATACTGCCTGGAATAAGTCATCGATAAAGCTTTTCCCACCTAACACTTCTATATCGATAGCTTTATCCTGTAATAATAACTCCGTTGTAGATTCTGCCACCATTGGATGTCCAGGAACTGCATAAACAATATCATCATCCATCGCTTTTTCTTTTAAAGTCTGAACAATTTCTGCATATACTTCGCTAAATTGATCATGCTTTTCATACACTTCATCGAAACTGATCCACTCGATATCTTCTAAATCTTCTACTACCGGATGCGTTAATGTACGAACATATACTTTATCTACTTTATTTAAAAAGCGATAAATACCAAACGGTAGTTCATCTAACCCATAGTTCCCTAATCCTACCACTGTTATCTTACCCATCAAATCATCCTTTCATTAATTTTATCATTATATTTCCAAACGGTAGATGATACCACTCTTGTACACTGATAATCTTCCATTTCACCATAGCATACAATACAACAGTCAATCCTATAACCACACCCATAATAGATACACCCATAGCTGTAAGTCTTGTACTATAAGGAATCACTAATATGCATTGAATGGCGATACTCATTACAGTAAGTGCTAGCAACCAGCGTTTTATAAAGGTATTTAATTTTAGTTCATATATTTTTTGTACTTTGTAATAAAGACATAGTGTATACATTACAAGTCCAGCCACAGTAGCTATTGATGCCCCTGTGATGTCGAACTGTGGTATTAACAACAAGTTAAGCAGAAACTTCGTCATGATTCCGGCTATGACAGCTACCAACTGAATACGAAATGCGTTATAGATTTGTAGCATGGCTGTAAACATAATAATCAGTGATACGAATATTACAGATAACATATATATGGCTAACGCTTCATATCCCGTTATCGTTTCAAATAAAAATAAATTTAGAGGACGAATTAAATTCATCAATCCTACAGCAGCTGCACTACTGAAAACGATCGTTATCTTCAAAGCACTATCCGCATAAGATTTCATTTCAGTTAATGCATTCTTAGCTCTGCACTCTGCTAATACTGGAATGAGCACGAGCGAAAATGACGTTGTTACTATAAGCCCCACTTGAATTAACGAGCTGCCTCGGTCATAAACTCCTTTTAGTTCTTTTGCTCCATCTAAACTCATTATTTGTTTCAGTTGATTAATCATCGTAAAACTGTCAACCAGCTGCCATAAAATGAGTACTAAATAACTTAAGCTATAAAAAAATATTAAAGTAAAGAAATCGAGATAATAGGTTCGTACCTCATTGTTTTGATAATTACTTTCAAGATGCGTAAATCCTTTTACCTTTAAATAGATATAAGCAGCACTCAAACCTAAAAACGATCCGAATATACTGATGCTACCACTTTCATACACTGAAAAATCAGCTTTTACAAACAAGGTAATTGCAAACAATATCGTTGTAACCCTAACAATCTGTTCAATAACCTGACTGACAGCAATATGCTCCATTTGATGTTTTCTTTGAAGCTGTCCACGCGCCAAAGCCACAAATGGAAATGGTAGGAGTACTAATGCAGATACTTGCAACATGCGCTCAAGCTCTGTATCTCCCATAAGAAATGCAATATGTTTACTAAATACAACAATTAACACTAAACTCAGTAAACTAACCATCGCCAGTATACTTCTTAACTGTTTCATAAATAAAGTGTCATACTGCGACTGACTGACAACGGAGGGAATCGCATTTAAAGATAGCACTGAGACAATTGCAATTAGCGGATACACTTGTTGATAAGCATATAACCCGGTATCCCCTAATACATTTTGGTATGGCACTCTATATATTGCACTTAATACCTTTACGAATAGCATTGTAAGCGTTAAGATAATTACGCTATTAAAGACTGGCTTATTCTCCATCCATCATAATTCCTTCCTGAATTCGATGAGATAGCTGCACAAGTGCAGATAACCAATTTGATTGTTTCTTTAATATAAATGTCAGTTTATTATCTTTATATTCAATCTTCAAATCTCTGCCAAAAGATTCTGTCGCTTTAAATAAACGCTCACCATTAACTTTAGTCGTTGTTGCTTCTGAAGCTTCCAGTTCAATCGATTTTCCTGTGTCTCTCACTTGTACAATACCGAAGCTTAATGCATTTACTTTAATTTCAACAATTTTCATGAGGTGATCTACGGCTTCTGGATATTCCCCGTAACGATCGGTCATTTCGTCTTGGACATCGATCAGTTCCTGCTCTGTCGTAACACTACGTAATTTCTTATAAAATTCAATCTTTGCCTGTTCTTCTCTTATATATTCTGCCGGAATATATGCATCTATTTCTACATCAATCTCTAATTGTGGCACCGCTTCTTCCTCTTTAATCCCCCGTTTTTCATTCACTGCTTGCTGTAGCATTTCTGAATACAGGTCATATCCCACTGAATCAATGAATCCGTGCTGTTGTTTTCCTAGTAGATTCCCTGCACCACGAATATTTAGATCACGCATCGCAATTTTAAAACCTGAACCAAGTTCAGTAAATTCCTTAATCGCTTGTAGTCTTTGCTCTGCAACTTCAGTGAGTACTTTATTCGGCGCATGAAGGAAGTATGCATAACTAATTCTATTACTACGACCAACACGTCCGCGCAGTTGGTACAGCTGACTTAATCCGAAACGATCTGCATCTTCAATTATCAATGTATTTGCATTCGGCACATCCACCCCTGTTTCGATAATCGTAGTTGTAACAAGAATATCATATTCGCCATTAATAAAGCCGAGCATCGTTTCTTCCAATTCTCTTTCAGACATTTGTCCATGTGCTACCGCAATCCTCGCATCAGGCATCATCATCTCGAGCTGTTCTGCCTTTTGATAAATGGTAGCAACGCGATTATAAAGGTAAAACACTTGTCCATTCCTTGATAATTCTCTTTCCATCGCTTCTTTTATGAAGTTATGCTGGTACTCAAGTACGTAAGTCTGCACTGGGAATCTATTTTCTGGCGGCGTCTCAATCACCGATAAATCTCGTACACCTAACAAACTCATATGCAATGTTCTTGGAATTGGTGTCGCTGTTAGAGTTAATACATCTACATTCGTCTTTAATGCTTTAATCTTTTCTTTATGCGTCACGCCGAAACGTTGCTCTTCATCTACAATCAGCAATCCCAGATCTTTGTATACGATATCTTTCCCGAGTAATTTATGTGTTCCGACAACGATATCTACAAACCCTGATTTGAGTCCTTTCTTTGTTTCATTAACTTCTTTCGTCGTTCTAAAACGACTCATCATCTGCACTTCTACCGGATAATCCTGCATACGCTCAATAATTGTTTCATAATGTTGTTGGGCTAAGATTGTTGTAGGTACCAAGAACGCAACTTGTTTCCCATCCATAACAGCTTTAAATGCCGCGCGAATTGCAACTTCCGTTTTACCGTATCCAACATCTCCACATAACAGACGATCCATCGGCTTACTTTTTTCCATATCACCTTTAATTTCGATAAGACTTTGCTTTTGATCATGCGTCGGTTCATACGGAAAGTCCATTTCAAAGTTTTCTTGTTCTTCAGTATCCGGACCAAATTGATACCCTTCTATGCGTTCGCGTTCTTGGTAGAGCTTTAATAATTCTTCCGCAATATCCTCAACGTTCTTTTGAACACGCGCTTTCGTTTTTTTCCACTCTGTTCCGCCAAGTTTATTGAGCTTTGGATCCTTATCTTCTGAACCAACGAATTTTTGTACTTGGCTCATCTGATCAACAGGGACAAACAGTTGATCCGTACCTTTATATTGAATCTTAATATAGTCTTTATGCAGTTTATTAACGAGCAATGTCTCTACACCAAGATAACGGCCAACACCGTGATGTGTATGAACAACATAATCACCTATATTTAGTTCTTGATACGATTTTATTTTCTCAGCATTTGATAATTTTTTTTGAGTACGTTTTGGTTTTTCTTTACGTAACTTAAACAGTTCTCGCTCCGTTATAACAACTAGTTTCATATAAGGAAGTTCGAGCCCTTCTGAAAGATCCCCTTGTACAATTGTAGATATACCAGGCTTGCTTTCATCGATATTAAATGTTACTGGAAGATTCATATCAGTGAGCATCGACTTAATCTTTTCTTTTCGCGTATCATTTGTTGCTAACACCACTATATTAAAGTCATTCTTACGATAACGATCAAACTCTGAGAACATTAAGTCATATTGACCATAAAATTGTTGCACAGGTTTACATGAAAACTTAAAAACCTCATCGATCACTGCAGTCATACTTGCAGTAAATAAAGTGAAGTACGCAACTTTATGTTTATTCGTAAGTGCTTCTAAACTACCTTCTTTGATAAACGTCTGACCAATAAATCCACGACCAGATTCGATCAGTGATTCCATAAATTCGCTGTTTTCTCGAATCGCCGCATCTTTAGCCTCTATCACACGATTATATTCATCAATCACAATGATGGCATCCTCTTTAAAATAATCTGCAATTGTCGTCTCTTCACGATAGGCAAATTTAACCATGCGACGCAGAATATTATGACTAAACAACTCCGTCATATTAAGTTTTACCGTTTCATAAGTTTCTCTTAAATCATCTCGGACATTCGTCTTAATCTTCGTACGTGTGTTCTCAAATGCTTCGCTGAGATTATCTGACATCAACTTTAAATCTTCAGCAGAAAAAATAAATTCACTTGCAGTCGATAACTCCACCTTATCTATATTATGCAACGAACGTTGACTATCAATATCAAATGCACGAATCGAGTCTACTTCGGTGTCAAATAGTTCGATACGTACAGGTTCACCAATCATTGGGTATATGTCAATGAGTCCTCCACGAACGGAAAATTCTCCTAATGTTGTTACACGTTCTGTCTTTTGATATCCCATATCAATGAGTCGTTGCTGCAATTCCACTAAGTCTATATCAATACCTAACGTAATTTCTAAATGATATTTTAGGAATGTTTCTTTTTGACTAATTAATTTCTCAAGCCCATTCACCGGAATGAGAAATAGCCCATTTTGGCCTTTTGCCAAATGGGTGAGGGTTCTTATACGCTCTTGCATAAGGTCCGGACTCTTTGTAGAGAATTCTTCAATCATGATATCTTGTACAGGAAATTTGAAGACATCTTCTTCATTGACGAGCTGTACGAGATCTCTTTCTAACCTTTCAGCCTGATAAAGGTTGCTTGTAACAACAACCATCTGTTTTTGATGATGCATATAACTTTCAGCGAGCATCATTGCTTTTGCAGATGGGTTTAATCCAGTGATTAGTATATTTTTATTACCGATTGCATTGTTATAATCTTGAAATCGCTCATCTTTATATATGAGTTTATCTATTATTTGTTTCATACATCACCATTATACTGATTCATAATATTTTCAAATCTTTCACCTGCGATGAATGCCTCTACCGCCTTAATAGTCTGATCTATTACTTTATCCATAATAATCATTTCATCATGGGTAAATTTCTGTAAAACAAAGTCAACGACCTTTAAATGGCCCGTCGGTCTACCAATACCGATTCTAATTCTTTTAAACTGATCTGTTCCTAGATGCTGAATCAATGATCTAATACCATTATGTCCCCCAGCAGATCCTTTTTGGCGTAAGCGTAGTCTACCAGGCGGCATATCTAAATCATCATATAATACAAGTAAATCTTCTGTTGAAACATTAAAGTAATCCATCAATGGCCTCACTGCTTCGCCAGACAAGTTCATATATGTCATTGGTTCAATTAGCAGGACTTTTTCACCATTTATCATCGCAATTGTATAGAGTCCTTTAAATTTCTGTTGATTGAGCTCTAAATTATATGATTCAACCAAACGATCAACTACCATAAAACCTATATTATGTCTTGTTAATTCATACTTCTTTCCAATATTCCCTAAACCAACAATGCACTTCATAAATTATTCCTCCGAATTAATAATACTTCCATTATAGACAAATTATAATAATAATTCATTAAAGACACAAAAAGAGATGAGACTATAAGCCTCATCCCTAAAAACTAACGTATTATTCAGCTTTTTCTTCGCCTTGAGCGTCCTCTTCAGAAGCTTCTTCACCTTCAGTAGCTTCGCCTTCTTCTGACTCTACTTCGACTGTTGGTGGAACTACAGATACAATCGCTTCATCGTCTTCATTATTAATTGTATAAGCTTTACCTGATTTCAAATCTCCTACCATAATTGAGTCTCCGATATTTAATTCAGTTACATCAACTTCAATCGTTTCAGGAATTTCATCTGGTGTAGCTGTTACAGATAACTGGAACAGTGGCTGTTGAACTACGCCACCTTCTTTAACACCTTGAGCTTCGCCTGTTAAGTTTATAACAACATCTACCGTTAATTCAGATTTCATATTAATTGCTAAGAAGTCAATATGCGTAACCTTATTTTTAAGAGGATCGACTTGATAATCTGAAACCATAACTTTAATAGTTTTTGCACCCACTCCTAGTTCAATAACTCCGTTGCGCCCAACTTCACGAATAACTTTAACGAATTCAGGCTCATCTACTTTAACTGAAGTATTTGATGCACCGTAGCCATAAACAACTGCAGGAATCTTACCTTCATTTCTAATCTTGTTTAGTTCACCTTTAGTTTGTTTACCTTGTCTAATAATTGCTTTTAATGAAGTCATAATATAATCTCCTTTTTGCGCACCATCGCGCTCCTACGTTTACCCATCAGTTGTGAAAACCTGCTTGTAAAACGTTTATTGTGTTCATCGATATATTATAAGTACCCATTATTTTTAACTAATAAACATAATTTTTAATTTTTACTTCGAAAGATGCAACAAAACCCTTTTTACTATTATGATTGACGGCCTAGACGACTGAATGCTCCTACCCAATTTCTTCTTGTTACTAATCAAATAAAATACTTACAGACTCTTGTTCATATACACGCACAATTGCCTGTGCTAAAAGTTCTCCTACAGATAATTGCTTAATCTTAGCTGGCTTATTCTCTTCTGGTAGAATAATGGAATTTGTTACAACCAGCTCTTTAATAGCCGAGTCCTCGATACGTTGATATGCTGGCCCTGATAGTACAGGGTGCGTACAACATGCATATACCTCTTTAGCACCTTTATCAATCAGCGCTTGAGCAGCAAGTGTAATTGTACCAGCAGTATCAATAATATCATCGATGATAATCGCCGTCTTACCATTGATATCTCCTACAATATTCATAACTTCTGCTACATTCGGTTTTGGACGACGTTTATCAATAATCGCAATCGGCGCTTTTAATCGATCTGCCATCTTACGTGCACGTGTCACCCCACCATGGTCAGGTGATACAACTACGATAGACTCTTTGTCAATCCCTTCTTTCGCATCGAAATAATCTGAAAGAATCGGAACACCCATGAGGTGGTCAATTGGAATATTGAAGAATCCTTGAATTTGCGGCGCATGTAAATCAAGAGCAATTACACGGTCTGCTCCTGCTTTTTCCATCATATCTGCAACAAGTTTTGCCGTAATTGGTTCCCGACTTCTTGCTTTACGATCTTGTCTTGCATAGCCATAATATGGCATAACGATGTTAATAGTTTCTGCTGAAGCACGCTTTAGTGCGTCAATCATAATTAATAGTTCCATTAAGCGTTCGTTAACAGGATTTGAAGTAGGTTGAACGATGAATACATCACAACCTCGAATACTTTCTTCAATATTAATTTGAACTTCCCCATCACTAAAACGTTTAACACTTGATTTTCCTAAAGGAATACCTACGACTTTAGCAATTTCCTCTGCTAAAGGTTTATTACCATTTAATGCAAAGATTTTTAAAGACGTATTCTTATATTCGCTGTTCATCATTTTTTAAGCCTCCGTTTTGAAATATGAATATTTATTTATCATAATAGCCATCTTTAGTTGTCTGACGCGCACGACCTAGTGCCAGACTTTTTTCAGGTACATCATCAGTAATGGTAGAACCTGCTGCGATAAAGGATTCATCGCCAATTGTAACAGGTGCAACTAGATTCGAGTTGCAACCGATAAACGCATCTTTCCCAACAATTGTTTTAAATTTATTTATACCATCATAATTGACAGTAATGGCTCCACAGCCTATATTCGTTCTAGCACCGATCTGTGCATCTCCTATATAGCTTAGATGTGACACTTTTGCTTCATCATCCAACTTTGCTTTTTTGATCTCTACAAAATTTCCAACCTTTACATCCGTTCCCAAGAGACTTCCCGGTCTTAATTGAGCAAACGGTCCAATTGTCGTAGAGTCACCCACCTCAGATTCAGCGATTACAGAATGCTTTATTGTTACGTTGTCGGCAATCTTACTATCTGAAATAGTACTACCGGAAGTAATGATGACATCATTACCAATCTGCGTGCTTCCCTTTAACATCACATTCGGTTCAATAATTGTATCGCTACCGATGACTACATCCGATTCTATGTATGTCGTTAATGGATCAATAATGGTTACACCATTCATCATATGTTGTTTGTTAATTCTTAAACGTAGCGTTTGTTCTGCTATTGATAAATTATATCTATCATTAATCCCTAATGTTTCACTAAAATCTTCAGTGACATATGCTTCAACAAGTTCATTTCTTTCACGTAGTAATTTGATTACATCCGGAAGATAGTACTCGCCTTGTGCGTTGTTGTTATCGACTTGTCCAAGCAGTTCGAATAACAATGCGTTATCAAAGCAGAATGTTCCCGAACTCACTTCATTTACTAGTCGCTCTTCTATCGAAGCATCCTTCTCTTCAACAATGCGCTCTACTGCACCATGTGTATCGCGAATAATTCTACCGTAGCCAAATGGTGTATTTGTCTTAGCGGAAAGAATCGTCGCTTTTGCACCTGTTAATTCATGATGCGCAATAAATCCGGCAATTGTTTCTTCAGAGATTAATGGCGTATCTCCACAAATGACAATTGTTGTTCCTTGTTTACCTTCTAAATGTTCTGCAGCCATTTGTACAGCATGCGCAGTACCAAGTTGCTCACTTTGCATACTGAATAATGATTGATCTCGTAAAGCAGCCTTTACATCTTCGGCACCGTATCCCACAATCGTTACGATTTCAGTAACGTCTGCTTTCTTAATATTATCTATGACATGTTTCACCATCGGCTTACCACAGACAGGATGCAACACTTTGTGAAGTTTCGACTTCATTCTCGTCCCTTTACCTGCAGCGAGAATAACAGCTTGTCTTGTCATCATATGTCCTCCATTTTGAGTGATATTATAGTTTATGATAGAGCATCTTTTCTTAAGTACCCAGTCTATAATATTTTAACATATTTTTTATCTATTTAGGGCAATTTTCGGAAGGCATTGAAAGCAAATTTCGAAAGTGCCAACAATCCATTAAAAAAAAAGATAGGCATCTGCCTACCTTTTTTATGCTTTTAAATCTTCTGATAACGCCGTATCTGAATCAGACTCTTCTAATTGTGATGATACTTCACTTGTAGCACTATCAGCGATATCTATAGCACTTGTACTAGGTTCAACCGCTTCTGTTTCATCGTAAACTTTCATAACTGCTTCTTGAATTTCTTGTCGCATTTCGCTGTTAATAGGATGTGCGATATCACGGAATTCTCCATCAGATGTTCGTTTACTTGGCATCGCTACAAAAAGACCATTATTTCCGTCAATCACTCTCAAATCATGTATTACAAACGCTTCATCCAACGTAATGGATGCTAAAGCTTTCATCCTACTATCCGTAACTAACTTCCTCATTCTTACATCTGTGACCTTCATTCTGAATAGCCTCCTAATATAAATGTAAGTTAATGATCGTTTATAGTTTCAGGGCCACCGCTTCAATTTCAACTTTTACGTCTTTTGGTAATCTACTCACTTCAACACAGCTTCTTGCTGGTAAATGGGTATTAAAATATTCACCGTAAACTTCATTAATTAACGGAAAGTCATTCATATCACTAATAAAGATTGTCGTTTTTACCACACTATCCAAATGAGCACCGCTATCTACAAGAACGGCAGATAAGTTGTCCAGCACTTGCTTTGTTTGTTCCTGAACATCTTCACTGACTAATTCACCTTGTAATGTCAAAGGAATTTGACCGCTTGTATAAACCATATTGTTTACAACAACAGCATGACAATATGGCCCGATTGCTTCTGGCGCATTTTTAGAATAAATATTTTTCATGTTAATTTCTCCCTGCTTCAGAAAATTTGTCTAAGCAATTACCTTCTTCAACAGTAAAAGATTGATTATATTCATCTACATTAGATAATTTAACCAAAGAGGTATAGTCCTGAATTAAACGATTCTTAACTTCTTTCGATTCTACTAATACTGTTACCCCTTTTACTGTTGCTTTAAACTCATTCATTAAATTCATGACCCCTGTTATAGAGCCTCCTGCACGCATGAAATCATCAACAACCAAAACTTTCGAACCTTCAGGAAGCGTGCGCTTTGATAATACCATCGTCTCTATCTTTCTCGAAGAACCAGATACATAGTTGATAGAAACCGTAGAACCTTCCGTTACTTTGTTATCTTTTCTTATTACTACAACCGGTAAGTTTAAAATGCTGGCTACTGCATTCGCCAATGAGATTCCTTTTGTCGCTATGGTAACTACTGCATCTATTTCTTCATTCATATACATTGTAGCAATCAGTTTTCCCACTTGCCCAAGCAATCTCGGATTACCCACAACATCTGACATGAATAAATAACCTCCAGGAAGCAGTCTTTCCTCCTCCTGCAACATATTACACAATGTTCTGATCAGTCCTTCGGCTTCATCATAATACATTCTATGTCTGAACGTTACTCCACCACTCGCTCCAGCTGTTGTTGTGATAATTCCAATCTCTTCTTTTTCAAAAGTATCTTTAATAATTTGTACGTCCTCGCTAATTGAAGACTTAGCCTGTCCAAACTTTTCTACAAAGTAGGTTAATGGCACAAGCTCATTTGGATGGCTTAGCAAATAACTCGTCATGTAGACGATACGTTCACTCCTCTTAAATTTCATAAAATCCCTCATTTACGCATGATGTATGTTTAATATACCACAAATGTTCGGTTTTCCCTACCCCAGCATCCTTACCATATATACTTCTTTACAACATCCTTTTAATGCATTGACTACGCTTTTAGCTTGGCGTTCTTTTGCTGCTAATCCATATACAGTAGGTCCACTGCCGCTCATCATAGCAGCATCTGCTCCGGCTTTCATCATCGTTTCTTTAAGCATTTGAATAACAGGATGCATTTCTATCGTTACAGCTTCTAGCCTATTCCCTAAAGCGCTTATCATCTCCAGGTAATCTCCTGCTTCAATGGCACGTCTGCATTTCTCATTTTCAATCTGTTCATGTGCTTGTGATAGATCAAGTGCACTATAAACCTCTTGCGTCGATACACTGATCTCAGGTTTAGCTAAGATTACCCAGCATGAAGGTGGCTTCGGTAAATGTTCAAGTACTTCACCACGGCCTGTACATAGTGTCGTTCTTCCGTATATACAAAATGGAATATCTGACCCAATTTCACTTGACAGTTCTGCTAAAGTTTCAAGTGATAGGTTCAATTCAAACAGTTTGTTCATTCCACGAAATGTGGCAGCAGCATCACTAGAACCTCCTGCTAGACCTGCCGCTATCGGAATTGTTTTATCGAGCGTAATCGTTACTCCGCATTTTATATTGTAACGCTCTATCATAAGTTCTGCAGCCTTATAAGCTAAGTTTCTATGATCGTTTGGCACGTATCGATGCTCTATTTTGAGTACAATTTTTTTATCTTTTCTCTTCTCAAAAGTCAGTCGATCATATAAGTCTACTGTTGTCATTATCATTTCTACTTCATGATAGCCATCATTTCTTTTATATAGTGTATCTAGTGTCAAATTTATTTTAGCTGGTGCATTCTCATAAATCATATCTCGTCCTCGCTCAATTAATTAATACAGTTATTTTATCACAATTCGATTTCTAAATTGTAGATTGATAAAGAAAATAAAAAATAAAGCATATTCTCTACGTAGAGAATATGCTTCACTAATTATTGTACAAGAAATTCTTCTTGTTGATCATTTACAAATGTAACTTGCACGTTTTCTGTTAAAACGTCCGTGTATGTATAAGACACACGCTCAAAATTATGTTGCTCCTGGTCTAGTTCGACCACGAAAACTGATGGATAAGTTTCTTTAAGCACACCACGACGCTCAATTAACTTTTTACGTCCTCCATTAGCTCTTAATACAATTCGATTACCCAACTGACAGTCAAGAATTTTTTTGATGTCTACTAATGTTTTTGGCATA
This sequence comes from Macrococcus psychrotolerans, assembly GCF_038095555.1. Classification (NCBI taxonomy): domain Bacteria; kingdom Bacillati; phylum Bacillota; class Bacilli; order Caryophanales; family Staphylococcaceae; genus Macrococcus; species Macrococcus psychrotolerans. The sequence goes on from NZ_CP124591.1 coordinate 1,975,558, forward strand.
ATGACCCACCTCGCTATGCCCTTCATTTTAGCATTATAATGAAAAATAGTCAATAAAATTTTTAATTTTAACAATTTTATTTTCCGTTGTCAATGTTTTAAATCACCAACTCTGGATACTTTTTCATATTATTTGAAAGTTGTGCATAATCATTTAAATTAAGGCTCTCTCCACGACGTGAAGGTGCTACGCCACTTGCCTCAAGCCATTCAATAATACGTTCTTTGTGCTCCTTACTATCTTGTATCAAGCTCATATAGTTATTTAAGATTGTCTTCCTGCGCTGGACGAAAGCACCTCTAGTTAACTTAAAGAACAACGTTTCGTCTTCAACATCTACACGAGGGCTCTCTAATGTTGTCAGCTTAACTACGAGAGAGTCTACATTCGGCGGGGGCATAAAGACACCTTTAGGAACAACCATAATACGTTTCACATCCGTATAGTACTGCACTGCAATGGATAATGAACCATACGCTTTTGTTGAAGGGACTGCAGACAAACGCTCTCCTACTTCTTTTTGCATCATCACCACGTAACTGTTAATATTCAAGTTTTTTTCCAGTAAGCCCATTAATATCGGCGTTGTAATATAATAAGGTAAATTGGCCACAACGAAAATTTCATCGCAATGATGTAGATACGTTTCTATAGCAGAAGCTACATCTGCTTTTAATATATCCTCGTTGATTACAGTTACATTATCATAAGGACTTAACGTTTCTCCTAGTATCGGTATAAGTCGCTGGTCTATTTCAAATGCTAAGACTTGTTTCGCGTGTTTTGCTAATTGTTCAGTTAAACTCCCCATTCCAGGACCAATTTCAATTACACCTGACGTCTTATCTATACCTGCAGCCTCAATTATATTTCTGATGACATTTGTATCCACAAGAAAATTCTGGCCAAGACTTTTCTTAAACTTAAACCCGTATTGATCTAATAACTGTTTCGTTCTTGTTGGTGTTGCAATATCGTTATATTCCATTATTCCTCTCCTTTATCATATAGTGCTTGCTTTACATCCTGCTCAGTTATACCGAAAGCATTGAGTCTATGAAATAATTGCTTTCCATTGCAATAACCGATTCTTAAGTACTTGCATACTTGCTTCCTTTTTTCCTTCGCATAAGGACCGATAATTAAGCCGTTATCTACTAAAAACGCTTTACTTACCGTTTCAGAAGTATAATCAAACGGCGTTGATACATGCATTAATGCATCTTGAATTGCTTCAATGGGTGCATGTTCGATACCAATCTTACCACGTTTACTTACAGCAATATCAGCATCAATAAACGCATGCTTTACTGCAGGTACCTGACTTTCAATCGTCTTCCTGATTTTATTTCCTGGGTAATCAGGATCTGTAAGTACAATAACACCTCTCACTTCGGCTGCATGTCTAATCGCTTCAATGGTCTCTTCGTTAATAGCAGAACCATTCGTTTCAAGCGTATCACATTCTACTGCAAGCTTTACACGTGTTGTATCATCTTTACCTTCCACTACAATAATTTCGTTAATTTTCATATATATCTATCCTTTACTTTTATACAACTAAATATTATACGTTATATATATATAAAAGACCACGTGAGTAATACGTGGTCTTTATCGCTAAAGTTATTTAATCCCTATTTGCCATTTTAAATAATCTCTCAGCGTTAGCTGTTGTTTGTAGTGCCACCTCTTCTAATGTGATACCGCGTAGTTCCGCAATCTCTTCTGCCACCAACTTTACGTGCATCGGTTCATTACGCTTTCCACGATAAGGATGTGGTGTTAAATACGGCGCATCTGTTTCAACAAGTAGTTTATCGAGTGGTACATGCTTCGCAACTTCTTTAGGCTGTTTGGCATTTTTAAACGTTACAGGTCCCCCTAAAGAAATAACAAAGTTTAGTTTTAATACTTCATCGCAAGTTTCTGGGCTGCCACTGAAGCTATGCATTACGCCGCCAACTTCTTGGGCATTTTCTGATTTCAATATTTCAATTACATCATGAGTTGCTTCACGATTATGAATAACAATTGGAAGTTTCACTTCTTTTGCAAGTTGAATTTGTCGCTTAAATACTTCTTTTTGTATATCTTTTGGAGACTTATCCCAGTGATAATCAAGACCCATTTCACCAATCGCAACAATTTTAGGATGTTTTGAAAGTTCTTTTATCCATTCGTAATACTCATCAGTGAAATCGATAGCATCAACTGGATGCCACCCAATAACACCGTATACGAAATCATAATCCTCTATTAATTTCATTGTCCGTTTAATCGTTTTTTCATCAAATCCCACGACAATCATACGGTCTATTCCATTTTTACGTGCTCTATCAATAACTTCCTGTAAATCTTCATCATATTGGTCTGCGTTTAAATGTACATGTGTATCGATTAACACAAAATCACTCCTATTTATTTAACGATAGAACCATTTTCAATCGTGCTTGGTAAGCTTACAAGTGTTAATTGTCCATCTTTCTCAGCAGAAAGAATCATACCTTCTGATTTCTCACCACGTAGTTCTACCGCCTTTAGATTTGTAACGACTACTACTTTTTTGCCAATGATATCCTCTGGATTATAGAATTCTGCAATACCTGATACAATTTGGCGTTTTTCATTACCTAAGTCTACTTGAATTTTCAGCAGTTTCTTAGCCTTCTTCACGTAATCTGCATCAATAATTGTTGCTGCCTTTAATTCTATTTTATCGAATACATCAATTGTGATTTCACTTTTACCTTCAGCTTCATTTTTCTTAGATACAGGTGGTTGCATTGTACCTTTAATAAATTCCACTTCTGCTTCTACATCTAATCTCGGAAAAATCGGTGTCGCTTTTTCCACTACTTTAAGTTCCGTAATGTGTCCATAAGTGTTTAAACTATCAAATTCATAAAGTGCATTATCTTTTAAATTTAACTGTTCAAAGATTTTATATGGTGCTTCTGTTAAGAATGGACGTAATAATACCGCTGCAAAGCGAATATTCTCAACAAGATGATACATTACGCTCTCTAAGAGTTCTTTTTGGGACGTATCTTTAATAAGAATCCACGGTGTTGTTTCATCAATATATTTATTAGTACGTGAAATTAATTTCCATACTTCTTGTAAAGCAACTGAATACTGCATATTTTCCATCGCATTATCATAAGCTTTCTTAGTTGCTACTGCTAGATCTTCAATTTCTGCATCAACTGTATGCATTTGCCCTTTGTATCCGGTAAGGTTACCGTCAAAATATTTGTTAATCATGGCTATCGTACGGTTTACCAGATTACCGAGATCGTTGGCTAAATCAAAGTTTGTACGATCTACGAAAGCTTCCGGAGTAAATACACCATCTGATCCAAATGGCAGCTCTCTCATTAAATAATAACGAACGGCATCTAGGCCATAACGATCGATTAATATATGAGGATCCACGACATTTCCTTTAGATTTACTCATCTTGCCATCCTTCATAAGAATCCAGCCATGAGCAAAAATTTTCTTAGGAAGAGGTAAATCTAACGCCATTAATAACGCTGGCCAGATAATTGTATGGAAACGCACAATTTCTTTTGCCATAATATGTACATCAGCAGGCCAGTACTTATTAAATTCTGTCTCATCTTCAGATAAATATCCAAGCGCCGAGATATAATTCGTTAACGCATCTATCCAGACGTAAACAACATGCCTCGGATTAGATGGAACTTTAATTCCCCAATCAAATGAAGTTCGTGATACTGCTAAGTCTTCAAGACCTGGTTTAATGAAATTATTCAGCATTTCATTTTTACGTGAAACAGGCTGGATGAAGTCTGGATGTGCATCATAGTATTCAATTAAACGATCTGTATATTTACTCAACTTAAAGAAATAACTTTCCTCCTTGACAAGTTGCACCGGATGCCCAGAATCTGGACTCTTACCCCCAACAATTTTTTCTCCTTCATAAATAGGATCTACAAGTTGCGTTTCAGTATAGAACGTCTCATCAGGTACAGAGTACCAACCTTCATAGTCGCCTAGATAAATATCCCCTTGCTCCAGTAATCTCTCAAATACTTTTTCTACCACAACTTTATGTCTATCTTCTGTCGTTCTAATGAAGTCATCATTAGAGATATCTAATTTTTTCCATAGTGCTTGAATATCTGCGATGATTTCATCTAAATATTCAATTTCAGATTTACCAGCAGCTTGAGCTTTTTCTTGAATCTTTTGACCATGTTCATCTGTACCCGTTAAGTATTTAACATCATAGCCTTGCATTCTTTTATAGCGTGCAATTGCATCTCCAGCTACCGTTGAATATGCATGTCCTATATGTAACTTCCCACTTGGATAATAAATAGGGGTCGTAACGTAAAAAGTATTGTTCGTCATATGAAATCCTCCTCGTCTTTACTTATTAAATATACATAAAATAAAGGTTTTTTTCAATATTACTAATACTTACAATTCGACATGTTTTAAAAAAACATACAAATAATAAACATCAAATAATATTAATTATAATTAATAAACATTACTATTTCATTACAAATTATATATATAACCTTATTCCATTGACTTTGTAAAAAAAAGGTAGTACACTCTAATTAAGACAAATGTCGAACAATTTAATTCGAGTGTCGAATTTACTGATATTATCAAATATACAATTATATGGAGGAAATAAAATGAAATCTACAGGTATTGTAAGAAAAGTTGATGAATTAGGACGTGTTGTTATTCCGATCGAATTACGACGTATTTTAGATATTGCTGAGAAAGATGCTTTAGAAATTTATACAGACGCCGATAAAATTATTTTAAAGAAATATAAACCTAGCATGACTTGTGCCGTGACAGGCGATGTTTCTGAAGATAACTATCTATTAGCTGGCGGTAAACTTGTGTTAAGTAAAGAAGGTATTGCACAATTACTTAAAGAAATCGAAGAAAAAGAAGCGCAAGAAGAAAAATAAATACTATATCCATTAAAAAAGGTGCCGCAGGGCACCTTTTTTAATGTTCAATATGATAAATTTCATATACTTCATTCTTCTTTATATCTCTATCGACTGCGACTTGTTTGATTGCCTCTTTAGATCGCATACCTGTTTCAATATAATGTATCACATGCTCATATACCGTAAGCTCTGCCCACCAATGTACTTTATCCGCTTCGCTTACTGCATCGATTATGATTACAAATTCACCCTTCAAGTTGATTTCATTGTCTAACTTGTTATAAATTTCTTTGACATTAGCTGTTTCTACTTGTTCGAATTTCTTAGTTAATTCTCTTGCAATAGATACTTTTCTTGTTGCATCAATTTCCATTATTGTTTCAATCGTGTGTTTCACACGAAATGGTGATTCGTATATAATCGCCGTATGAGGGAGTTCCATTAAAGTTTGTAACCTCTTTTTCTTCTCCTTATCTTTACGTGGCAAAAAACCATCAAAAATAAATGAATATGAAGCAATGCCACTTGTCATAAGTGCTGAGAGTGCAGCATTTGGACCAGGTATTGTTTCTATTCTAATTCCTTTATCACGACATTCTACTACGAGTTCATAACCTGGGTCACTAATTAGTGGTAACCCTGCATCTGATACAAGTGCGATATGATTGCCGGATACCAATGTTTCAATCAGCTGATCGGTGACTTTATTTTTATTATGTTCATGGTAACTCTTCAGAGGCGTATCAATATTATAATGCATCGTCAAAGTTCTTGTGACACGCGTGTCTTCACAGTAAATACAATCTACTTCTTTTAATATTCTAACCGCTCGAAATGTGATATCCTCTAGATTTCCTATTGGTGTACCTACTAAGTATAATACCCCGGTCATGCTAAGTCTCCTTTTATGAGCTTAAGTTTCTGAGCTCTTGTCATTTGTTTTATCGCATATTCTCTTTGCATAGCTTCTCGTTTTGAATCAAAGCTTTCCTCATATACGCGTTCAACAGGTAACCTTACCCTTGTATATTTTGCACCTTTTCCGCTACTATGTACAGCTAACCTTCTATCTAAATGTGTTGTATATCCTGTATAAAGGGAATCATCTGCGCATTTTAGGATATAGATATAGTGTTTATCCATAATAAACGCCATTCATCTCTGAACTATAAGTTCCGTCATCGTTATATATATAAAATGGCGGTTGTAATTTCAAATCTGGTTTACCACCTTTAATCCCCTCAACAATAACAGTAATCGCTTGAGTTTTAGATTTTTTGGAGTAAATAGGAATGAGTCGCTTCGGTTCAATGCCTCCGGTTCTCATATCCACAATAACATCTGCTAATCGATCTGCACGTTGAACAATTACCATCTTGCCACCTTGCTTAAGTAGGTGGGTTGCAGCACGTACACAATCCATGAATGTACACATTACTTCATGACGTGCAATACGATGCGCTTCCTTTAAATGTTGATAAGATTGATTCTCCCTGAAATAAGGTGGGTTGCATGTAACGACATCAAATTGACTTGGTAAGAATGTACTACCAACATCTTTAAGATCCATATGATGCATTTTTATTCGAGATATCAAATCATTATACTGGATTGTACGTACTGCCATATCAACTAATGCATCTTGAATCTCTATCGCTTCTATAGTCATTTTTGTACGAGACGACAAGAGTAAAGGTATAACCCCATTACCCGAACAGAGATCAATTATTTGATCCTTCGCACGTAATTGTGTGAAATGGGCTAGCAATAACGCATCTGTTGAGAACGAAAATACATCATCATTTTGAATGATAGATAGATTTTCTTTCAAAAGCTGATCGAATCGTTCGTTTTCTTTTAACATTTTTCCCTCCCTAATAAAAAAAGGCACTTCGCCCTCTTTTATTTGTGATCAGATAATAAATTTAAGCAGAAAATACAGCCTTCTCCCCCACGGTGTTTTCCGAATAAGTCAGTGGGGCATATATGAAAACCCTCTGCGTAAAGCATTGCAAGATTGTCTTTACTTTGCAGTACTTTATGTTTCTTTGGTACTTTAGCCTCTTCTTGTTTTGGTTCATGTATAAACATCTGTAAGTTATCGTTTTCTAAATTTAACGTGACATTTTCCTCAATGAGTTCTACAACCATTGTTTTTAAATGATCATAGCTTTCATTAATTTGATTAATGTCTTTTTCAAGTTGCGAAAGTCTCATCAACATTTCGTCTCGATTCAATCCTAGCCCCCCTAAACTTCTACTTCGTCAATATGGAATTCAATTGGTGCTTCAATTTCCGGTACTTTTATCTGCATAGTAACATCTAAGATATTAAGTCCGATAACTTTTCCTTTACCATGCGGTGTATCAATAATTGCGCCGATATCCGGTAGTTTATTTCTTGTTTCTTCATAATAATCATTTTCATATTTTAGACAGCACATCAACCGCCCACATGCGCCTGAAATTTTCGTGGGATTTAATGACAAATTTTGATCTTTCGCCATCTTAATAGATACAGGTTCAAAGTCTCCAAGATATGTTGCACAACATAGACTTCTACCACAAGGTCCTATGCCACCCAAAATCTTTGCCTCATCTCTAACACCAATTTGTCTAAGCTCTATACGTGTTTTCAAATCATATGCTAAACTTTTTACAAGTTCTCTAAAGTCCACACGTTCGCTTGCAGTAAAATTAAATATAATCTTCCCTTTATCTAATGTGTAAGCTGCATTGACGAGGCGCATATCGAGTTCATGATTTTTAACGTGTTTTTTGCATATTTCAAGTGCAATATCCGCATCTACCATGTTCTGTTCATACTTTATAAGATCTTCTTCAGTCGCTCTTCTATGAATAACCGCAACTGGCATCACAACTTCATCTTCATTAACTTCCTTATTAGGTATTACGACGCGTGCTAATTCCATACCACGTTTCTTATGATTGATTACGACATACTCATTCTTATTAAATTGTTCCTGCCCTGGACTATAATATTCTGTACGCCCAGCTCTGTGAAACTTGACACCTATAATTTCTATCATGCTCTAACCTCACCTACAATTTTTATTGCCATCTGCTCAAACACTAATGTTGCATTTACATATTGTAATAATTTTTGCTTTGCGTTAAGCGCTGCTTCTATCATATTAATTGATTGTTGAATCGTAATTTTTTGACTGATACGTTGTATGGCAACTTCATAATCAGGATAGCTTCTTACTGACTGTTCATTCAGTTGAAGATATAGTATATCCTGCAGAAATAATTGCACCATATCCAATGCAATTTGTTGATATACGCGTTCTGAGATGTGTGATTGTAATTGTGAAACTTGAATAAGCCCCATCATATCCCCATTTAATAATGTCTGTAGCCAAGTTACAACCTGGCTTCGAACTTCTCCAAAATTTTTCTCTGTATACCAAGAAATTGCCTCGTCCTCACTCATCATTAATTTAGATAATGTCATTAGTAAAGGCGTAGGGACTTGCCCACTTAACGTTAATGAGATATCCTGTCTGTTCTGTACTGAAATATGCTGGCATCGCGAATGAATTGTTGGCAATATTTCATTTGGTGCACTTGTTAACAATAATGCAATTGTATTCCCTGGTGGCTCTTCCAGGAATTTAAGAATGCTGTTCTCCCCTTGTGTTGTCACTTTGTCAAAATCAACGATAATATATACTTTATATGATCCTTCAATCGGCTTTTGGTTCATTTTATGAAGTACTTCTTCAATCATCTCTTTTTTTATCGTAGCTTCATCAGTTTCCATAATAATAAAATCCGAGTGATTATGGGCAGCTATTCTAGAATGACAAACTTCATCATCGCCACAAATAATTGCTGAAGCGAAAATGATTGCTTCTTCTTTTAATGCCTGCTTATTAGAACCTTCAAACAAATATGCATGACTGAGCTTATCATTTTTTATTGCTTGCATTAATTGTTGTTGCATCTTAAACTCCTTTAAATATATTGAAAAAGCCGCTTAGCGCAGCTTAATTAAAACTGATGAAATTGTTCAATCGGCATAACAAATACAGTTGCTCCACCAACTTCTACTTCGACTGGGAAAGGAATATATGCATCGGCGTTTCCACCCATTGGCGTAACTGGCGTAATCGTCTGCTCTCTATTTCTGCATTTCATATTGATAAGATTCAATAATTCATCAACACGTTCATCTTCTACACCACATAAGAATGTCGTATTCCCTGCACGCAGAAAACCACCTGTTGATGCTAATTTAGTAGTTCTAAAGTTATGCTTAGTTAGTTCATCAGATAACGTCTGGCTATCTTGGTCCTGTACGATTGCTATTACCATTTTCATATTAAACACCTCTTTATTAAATTATATCATAAATTAATTCAATAACTGATTAATCCATTTCATACTTTCTGATACCACTTGCTCCGGTGACTGTTCAGCATCAATAATACGAATACGATCGGGATACTGTGCGGCTAATATATCATATCCTTCAACTACTTGTTCATGAAAATCAATCGCTTCTTTATCTAGACGATTTGTTTCACGTGAATTATCTTTAATACGATTTAAACCGATTTCTGCACTTACTTTAAGATACAATGTTAAATCTGGATATTTACCTTCAATCGCAAATTCATTAATAGAGCGAATTTCATCCATTCCAATCCCTCTAGCATAGCCTTGATATGCTAATGAACTATCTATAAAACGATCACAAATTACAATTTCCCCTTTTTGAATTGCTGGCAACACCTTTTCAACAAGATGTTGCCGTCTGCTTGCAGCAAATAATAATGCTTCCGTACGATAATCCATTACATTCGCTTCATCTAGCAATATCTTTCGAATGTCCTCACTAATTTTTATACCTCCAGGTTCTCTTGTGCAAACCACATCAAAGCGCGCTATTAATTGATCAGCGATCGCTTTGATTACCGTTGTTTTTCCAGAACCTTCTGGCCCTTCGATTGTTATAAAATAAGACATAATCTTCTCCTAACTATTGATAAACTAAAATATTTCCTTCTTTAATGCCGTGTACCTTTCCACCATTAGATATATACTGTGCTAAGCCCTCAATCGCAGCTTTTTTAATCTCTTCTCCTTGCATAATTAAAGGTATCCCTGGTGGATATGGCACGATTGGCTGGACCGAAAAATATCCCTCACTTTCACTTATAGGAATCCATTTTTTTAAATCAGATTGCGTTCGATAATTAATAACACCATCTGAACTATTTTTGTTTAATAAAATATCATTTTCTTTTATGATAATATCCTTTAAAGCAACATGTTCAATCTTTAATTGTTTTATTCTTTCCAATAACGTTTTAAATGGATATCTATCCCCATTATGCCATAAAGGGAGGATAATCAGTGAAAATTTTCCGTTGCTTAACTCCGTGTATATATGATGCTGTGCTAATAATTCAGCAATTTGAAACCCTGAGAATTCTTGATGGGTTATCATTAATTTTAAAGGATCACTAGGAGTAATCACCTGAAATCCCTTTTTTCTAAACGTATCAATCAATTCTTGACGCCTATGGAAAAACAGCATCTCATCATAATCCAAGTAGAATTGATGCGCGTGCTCTAATCCTAACATTAACATATAAGATGGACTAGAAGATTGAAGTATCGAACACATACGCCACACATCTTCAATATATAGGTTATCTTTTCTAATATGCATCACTGAACTCATCGTAAAGGCTGGTAATGTTTTGTGATATGACTGCACAATGATATCTGCGCCATAGTTAATAGATGAACTTGGAAAAGAAGTAGAAATATCAAAATGTGCACCGTGAGCTTCATCTATTATAGTAACAATATTTCTTGATCGAAAAAATTCTATAACTTTTTTTATATGATATGTTTCTCCAAAATAGTTAGGATAAGTTAATACAACTACTTCTACATTTTTTAGAATATCATGATTAACTTGATCTAAGTCTACACCTGAATATTCATTTGTAGCCTCAGAAATTTTTGTAGGAAGTATATAAGTATTTGCTTTTGCTATATTGATAGCATTAATTATAGATTTATGTGCATTCCTCATAATCGCAATACGATACCCATCTACATGCTGAGATTTATGTAAGAATCCTAATATTGCTGACAAAATACCACTCGTTGTACCTCCAACTAAGTATTTAGATTCGTATAATTGATTTCTCGTTAATTTCTTTTCACTTTCAAGAATTATCGATTCAGGATGATGATAATCATCCATCCCTTCTATCTCCGTCACATCATATTTAAATTGGACTTCACTCAGATGACCAATCGTATTATAATGATGACCCGGTACATGCAATGAAATAGGCTCCAAATTTTCAAAGTGCGTTTTCATTTGATTCAATATAGGAGTATTCAAGTTCATCATCCCTCTTTTGGTTATCTCTATCTATACTATTATATCTCACAATAAAATTGACTTCGAATATAAAGAAGCAAATAATTTCACTTAAATTAAGACATAAAAAAAAGAGACCTAACAGGTCCCCAATGTGCGGCTCATCGCATCCATTTATATATTGCCCGGCAACGTCCTACTCTCGCGGATCGTAAGACCAACTACCATCGGCGCTAGAGAGCTTAACTTCTGTGTTCGGTATGGGAACAGGTGTGACCTCTCTGCCATCGTCACCAGACAAATGAAAGAATAAATAGTTTATACTTTCAAAACTAGATAAAGTAAGTAAGATATATTAGATTCTACCCGGCAATCCCGAATAAAAAATCTATAAAATTGATTAAGTCTTCGATCGATTAGTATTCGTCAGCTCCATACATCACTGTACTTCCACCTCGAACCTATTAACCTCATCATCTTTGAGGGATCTTATAACCGAAGTTGGGAAATCTCATCTTGAGGGGGGCTTCATGCTTAGATGCTTTCAGCACTTATCCCGTCCATACATAGCTACCCAGCTATGCCGCTGGCGCGACAACTGGTACACCAGAGGTATGTCCATCCCGGTCCTCTCGTACTAAGGACAGCTCCTCTCAAATTTCCTACGCCCACGACGGATAGGGACCGAACTGTCTCACGACGTTCTGAACCCAGCTCGCGTACCGCTTTAATGGGCGAACAGCCCAACCCTTGGGACCGACTACAGCCCCAGGATGCGATGAGCCGACATCGAGGTGCCAAACCTCCCCGTCGATGTGAACTCTTGGGGGAGATAAGCCTGTTATCCCCGGGGTAGCTTTTATCCGTTGAGCGATGGCCCTTCCATGCGGAACCACCGGATCACTAAGTCCGTCTTTCGACCCTGCTCGACTTGTAGGTCTCGCAGTCAAGCTCCCTTGTGCCTTTACACTCTGCGAATGATTTCCAACCATTCTGAGGGAACCTTTGAGCGCCTCCGTTACTCTTTAGGAGGCGACCGCCCCAGTCAAACTGCCCGCCTGACACTGTCTCCCGCCACGATAAGTGGCGCGGGTTAGAAAGTCAACACAGCCAGGGTAGTATCCCACCAGCGCCTCCACGTAAGCTGACGCTCACGCTTCAAAGGCTCCTACCTATCCTGTACAAGCTGTGCCGAATTTCAATATCAGGCTGCAGTAAAGCTCCACGGGGTCTTTCCGTCCTGTCGCGGGTAACCTCGCATCTTCACAGGTACTATGATTTCACCGAGTCTCTCGTTGAGACAGTGCCCAAATCGTTACGCCTTTCGTGCGGGTCGGAACTTACCCGACAAGGAATTTCGCTACCTTAGGACCGTTATAGTTACGGCCGCCGTTTACTGGGGCTTCAATTCGTAGCTTCGCATACGCTAACCACTCCTTTTAACCTTCCGAAGACCGGGCAGGCGTCAGCCCCTATACTTCACCTTACGGTTTTGCAGAGACCTGTGTTTTTGATAAACAGTCGCTTGGGCCTATTCACTGCGGCTCTTCAAGGCTTGCACCCTAAAAAGCACCCCTTCTCCCGAAGTTACGGGGTCATTTTGCCGAGTTCCTTAACGAGAGTTCGCTCGCTCACCTTAGAATTCTCATCTTGACTACCTGTGTCGGTTTGCGGTACGGGCACCTAATTTCTAACTAGAGGCTTTTCTTGGCAGTGTGAAATCAACGACTTCGCTACTATAATTTCGCTCCCCATCACACCTTGATCTTGGTGAGTACCGGATTTGCCCGATACTCAATCTCAGTGCTTGGACGTACATAACCAACAGTACGCTTCGCCTATCCTACTGCGTCCCCCCATCGTTCAAACAATCTTAGGTGGTACAGGAATATCTACCTGTTGTCCATCGCCTACGCCATTCGGCCTCGGCTTAGGTCCCGACTAACCCAGAGCGGACGAGCCTTCCTCTGGAAACCTTAGTCAATCGGTGGACGGGATTCTCACCCGTCTTTCGCTACTCACACCGGCATTCTCACTTCTAAGCGCTCCACATGTCCTTACGATCATGCTTCGACGCCCTTAGAACGCTCTCCTACCATTGTCCTACGGACAATCCACAGCTTCGGTAATATGTTTAGCCCCGGTACATTTTCGGCGCAGCGTCACTCGACTAGTGAGCTATTACGCACTCTTTAAATGATGGCTGCTTCTAAGCCAACATCCTAGTTGTCTGGGCAACGCCACATCCTTTTCCACTTAACATATATTTTGGGACCTTAGCTGGTGGTCTGGGCTGTTTCCCTCTCGACTACGGACCTTATCACCCGCAGTCTGACTCCCGCATTAAATTATCTGGCATTCGGAGTTTGTCTGAATTCGGTAACCCGAGGGGGGCCCCTAGTCCAAACAGTGCTCTACCTCCAGTAATCATCATGCGAGGCTAGCCCTAAAGCTATTTCGGAGAGAACCAGCTATCTCCAGGTTCGATTGGAATTTCTCCGCTACCCACACCTCATCCGCTCACTTTTCAACGTAAGTCGGTTCGGTCCTCCATTCAGTGTTACCTGAACTTCAACCTGGACATGGGTAGATCACCTGGTTTCGGGTCTACGACCTGATACTCATTCGCCCTATTCAGACTCGCTTTCGCTACGGCTCCACATATACTGCTTAACCTTGCATCAAATCGTAACTCGCCGGTTCATTCTACAAAAGGCACGCCATCACCCATTAACGGGCTCTGACTACTTGTAAGCACACGGTTTCAGGTTCTATTTCACTCCCCTTCCGGGGTGCTTTTCACCTTTCCCTCACGGTACTGGTTCACTATCGGTCACTAGAGAGTATTTAGCCTTGGGAGATGGTCCTCCCGGATTCCGACGGAATTCCACGTGTTCCGCCGTACTCGGGATCCACTCAGGAGAGAATAACTTTTCGACTACAGGGCCTTTACCTTCTATGGCTGACTTTTCCAAAGTCATTCGTCTAAACTATTCCTTTGTAACTCCGTATTGAGTGTCCTACAACCCCAGAGTGCAAGCACTCTGGTTTGGGCTCTTCCCGTTTCGCTCGCCGCTACTAAGGGAATCGAATTTTCTTTCTCTTCCTCCGGGTACTTAGATGTTTCAGTTCTCCGGGTGTGCCTTCTCATATGCTATGTATTCACATATGGATAACATGACATAACTCATGCTGGGTTTCCCCATTCGGAAATCTCTGGATCAAAGCTTACTTACAGCTCCCCAGAGCATATCGTCGTTAGTAACGTCCTTCTTCGGCTTCTAGTGCCAAGGCATCCACCGTGCGCCCTTAATAACTTAATCTGTTATTAATATTGTGATGTCTGCATAAATGCAGACGCGCGATTTTTTCAAGAATTCAAATATGAACTCACTCGGTTTTGCTTGGTAAAATCTTTATATCTTCTTACTTTATCTAGTTTTCAAAGTACAATCTGAATGTATAAACATTCAAAACTGAATACAATATGTCAATGTCAATTCCTACAGACCTGAGGGTCTGTTTCCGTAATTATCCTTAGAAAGGAGGTGATCCAGCCGCACCTTCCGATACGGCTACCTTGTTACGACTTCACCCCAATCATCTGTCCCACCTTCGACGGCTAGCTCCTAAAAGGTTACTCCACCGGCTTCGGGTGTTACAAACTCTCGTGGTGTGACGGGCGGTGTGTACAAGACCCGGGAACGTATTCACCGTAGCATGCTGATCTACGATTACTAGCGATTCCAGCTTCATGTAGTCGAGTTGCAGACTACAATCCGAACTGAGAATGGTTTTATGGGATTTGCTTGACCTCGCGGTTTTGCTGCCCTTTGTACCATCCATTGTAGCACGTGTGTAGCCCAAATCATAAGGGGCATGATGATTTGACGTCATCCCCACCTTCCTCCGGTTTGTCACCGGCAGTCTCTCTAGAGTGCCCAACTTAATGATGGCAACTAAAGATAAGGGTTGCGCTCGTTGCGGGACTTAACCCAACATCTCACGACACGAGCTGACGACAACCATGCACCACCTGTCACTTTGTCCCCCGAAGGGGAAAGCTCTATCTCTAGAGTTGTCAAAGGATGTCAAGATTTGGTAAGGTTCTTCGCGTTGCTTCGAATTAAACCACATGCTCCACCGCTTGTGCGGGTCCCCGTCAATTCCTTTGAGTTTCAGTCTTGCGACCGTACTCCCCAGGCGGAGTGCTTAATGCGTTAGCTGCAGCACTGAGGGGCGGAAACCCCCCAACACTTAGCACTCATCGTTTACGGCGTGGACTACCAGGGTATCTAATCCTGTTTGATCCCCACGCTTTCGCACCTCAGCGTCAGTTACAGACCAGAGAGCCGCCTTCGCCACTGGTGTTCCTCCATATCTCTGCGCATTTCACCGCTACACATGGAATTCCACTCTCCTCTTCTGCACTCAAGTCTCCCAGTTTCCAATGACCCTCCCCGGTTGAGCCGGGGGCTTTCACATCAGACTTAAGAGACCGCCTACGCGCGCTTTACGCCCAATAATTCCGGATAACGCTTGCCACCTACGTATTACCGCGGCTGCGGGCACGTAGTTAGCCGTGGCTTTCTGGTAAGGTACCGTCAAGGTACGTTCAGTTACTAACGTACTTGTTCTTCCCTTACAACAGAGTTTTACGATCCGAAAACCTTCTTCACTCACGCGGCGTTGCTCCGTCAGACTTTCGTCCATTGCGGAAGATTCCCTACTGCTGCCTCCCGTAGGAGTCTGGGCCGTGTCTCAGTCCCAGTGTGGCCGATCACCCTCTCAGGTCGGCTATGTATCGTTGCCTTGGTGAGCCGTTACCTCACCAACTAGCTAATACACCGCGGGTCCATCTATAAGTGACAGCAGAACCGTCTTTCACTATCGCTTCATGCGAAGCTAGATATTATCCGGTATTAGCTCCGGTTTCCCGAAGTTATCCCAGTCTTATAGGTAGGTTACCCACGTGTTACTCACCCGTCCGCCGCTAACGTCAGAGAGTGCAAGCACTCTCGTCTGTTCGCTCGACTTGCATGTATTAGGCACGCCGCCAGCGTTCATCCTGAGCCAGGATCAAACTCTCCATAATAGATTGCTTGATAAAGCTCTTTGATTGCTTGAGGCAATCACTCTTGGGAGTGAACTTAATCACTCAAATTATTGGAATTAACGTTGACATATTGTCATTCAGTTTTCAATGTTCATTGCGTTATTCTTTGCGTCTCACAAGATCTAATTATACTCTCTTGTTTTTCGAAAGTCAACAACTTTTTTAAAAAGTTTTTTGTTGTCTTTCGAAGCGCTTGTCCTGTATGAATTATCTCTGCCGGACAAGATATAACTATACAGGGTTTTAAGCACTATAACAAGCATAAAAATTACACTTTCACTACTTTTTTTAAAAAGTTTTTACTTTTCTTTTGGGTCGAGCCATCCTTTTATCTTAGGAAGTTGTTCTAGAGCATCATGATAGCCTAATTCGTACATTGCTGAAAGCTTATCGCGATTCTTTTCCATACGATCTACTTTTAAATCTTTAGATGGACGAATTACTATTGCATGCCCGCTTTTTTCCTGATTGTCTATATATTGCAACGTCTCATTATAAACTGCGGGGCGTTTCTGCATCGCTTCATCCACTTTCTTATACCCCTTTACTTTAAAGTATTTAGAAAGTCGGCTGGAACGTTTTACATATCCTTTCGGCCTAGTGAGTACGACTACATTATTGATCATGCCATCGCGCTGTGCCTTTCTTAAAGGTATCGGGTCTGTTACTCCACCATCTAATAGTTTCTTACCATCGTACTCTACTATTGGTGCCATTAGTGGCAAAGAACTTGAAGCTCGAAGAATCGTCATTAAGTCTTTTTTTAAATATGCTTTATTAAAATATTCCGTTTCTCCGGTTTCACAGTTAGTACATGCGATGACATATTCTCCTTTATATCGAAGAAACTCTTCCATATTGAACGGTACATATTCTCTTGGTATTTCATCAAAGATAAAATCCATTCCAAACATCTCTTTATTCTTTATATAGTTAGAAAGTGATAAGTAACGTTTGTCATCTAAAAAATCTAATGATACTTTCTTATTTCTTCCTTTCTGCTTTGAAAGATAAGATGCTGCCATATTCCCACCTGCTGAAACACCGATTACATAATTAAATTGAATACCATGCTCTAAAAAACAATCCAGGACTCCTGCAGTATATATACCTCTCATACCGCCGCCTTCTAATACTAATCCAGTTGTCATTTTATTCACCTCATTATAATTATTAATTATAACAGCCCATATGCAAAATTACTTATTGTAGTATCTATAATCTTTTAATATATTTGTCTTGTAATGCAAATACATCAATCTTTACTTCATAATAACGTCTATATTGGGATGTTTAACGATATATCTAACATGGTTATTATCACTGATACTTAGGCACTATTCGAAAAAGCATCCCCAATCATTGATTGAGGATGCTTGTTCATGATTTCTCTAGATTTCCGTTCTTCCTGTTATTGCTTTGGATAACGTCACTTCATCCGCATACTCTAAATCTCCACCTACAGGTAAACCGTGCGCTAGACGTGTCACTTTAATTCCAATCGGTTTCACGAGTCTTGCAATATACATCGCCGTTGACTCACCTTCAATATTTGGGTTTGTTGCTAATATTAATTCCTGTACATGCTCATCACGCAATCTCGTGAGCAATGAAGGGACATTAATATCTTCAGGTCCAACGCCTTCCATCGGAGAAATCGCACCGTGCAGAACATGATACAGTCCTTTATACTCTCGCATCTTCTCCATGGCGATAACGTCTTTAGTTTCTTCTACTACACATATCATAGACTGATCACGCGTCTTATCTTCACATATATAACATGGATCTGTATCCGTAATATGTCCGCAGACTGAACAATACGTTAATTCACGCTTCACATCTACAAGTGCCTTCGCAAAACCTACTACATCGTCTTCTTTCATATCTAACACATGAAAGGCCAGACGACTTGCAGTTTTCGGGCCGATTCCAGGTAATTTCATAAAACTATCAATTAATTTAGAAATTGGTGCAGGATAATGCATATTACATCATTCCCGGAATGTTTAATCCTTTAGTATGTTGTCCTAAACGTTGCGCTGTGACATCATCCGCTTTAGATAATGCATCGTTTGTCGCAGCTAATACTAAGTCTTGTAACATTTCGATATCTTCTGGATCTACTACTTCTTCTTTGATAATTACATCAAGTACTTCTTTATGGCCTGAAACGACAACAGTAACCATGCCGCCACCAGCTGTTCCTTCAATTCTTTCTTCTTTTAATTTCTCTTGCTCTTCAGCCATCTTCTTTTGCATTTTTTGCATTTGTTTCATCATTTGTTGCATATTTCCGCCACCGCGCATAATTTATTCCTCCTAATTAATCTATAATGTTAATTGCATCTTTACCAAACAGGTTTTCTGCCTGAGTAACAATATCATCTTCCACAGGCTGCGTTTCCTGCTTTGGTTGCTTTTTATTCTCCAGATAATTATGTCTGACTTGCAGCCACTGAGAACCTGGCACTCCTACCATTTTAACTTGTTTTTCAATAATTGTGTATACTATTGACTCAATCTGTTCCCTTTTTGCGTCATCATTATTAACCATATCGCAATGAATTTCTTCGTCAAATTTAATTAATACGTGCGTGCTGCTTGCAGCAACAGGCTCAGAATTTTTTAGAAGGCTTACTAGCGCTTTCTTCCCCTCGTTTTCCACGTGCTGAATCAATGTATGCCAATTCTGCTTCAAATAGTTTAAATCCTGTCGATTTGCATGATCCAGCACCGTTTCAATTTGACGCATTGAAAATGCATTTTTCGAACGTTTTTGTTCTTTTTTTGGTCTGGACGCTTGCACGGGAGCACTTTGAATTCCACTTGCGACTTGCTTTTCAAGTTGTTGTAGACGCTTTTCTAAGTGCGAAGTATCAACTTGAACAACACTTTGTGTAGCACCTTGTCTACGTTTAATAAGTTCCGACAGTTTAACAATCAGCACCTCAAAGTGAACATTCGTATTTACTGCAAAACGCATAGATACTAATGTATCGTTTATTTTATCTATCATCTCATACAGTAATCCTATATCAAGCTGATAAATACTTTCGTCTCCTTTATTGTCTGCTGCATAATCCATAATAATATCTCTTAAAAAATAAATTAAATCATTTACTAAACGTGTCGTTTCCTTTCCTTCAGACAATAAGCGATGAAATTGTTTGAACGCTTCTTTAACGTCATGTGTGATTATATAATCCGTAAGTTCAAAGAAGTCTTCACGCCCTACACTTCCAGTGACACTATGGACATGTTCTAAAGTCAATGCCTCAGTTCCAAATGCAATTGCCTGATCAAGTATACTCAGCGCATCCCGCATACCACCTTCAGCAGTTGTCGCAATAAAATTCAAGGCATCTTCATCATACTTAATCTCTTCTGTTCGACAGACGTAAGCAAGATGTTCAGCGATATCATTAACAGAAATTGCTTTAAAATCAAACCGTTGGCATCTTGAAATAATTGTCGCAGGAATCTTATGTGGTTCCGTTGTAGCAAGAATAAAAACAGCATGAGCAGGTGGTTCTTCTAATGTCTTCAATAATGCATTGAATGCACCTGTTGTCAGCATATGAACTTCGTCGATAATATAGACTTTATATGTAGATTCACCTGGTGCATATTTTACTTTATCTCTTATATTACGAATTTCATCAACACCGTTATTACTCGCAGCATCAATCTCAATGACATCTGAGTTTGTTCCTTTCGTAATTGAGACACACGTATCACAAGAATTACACGGCTCGCCATCTGTACTCACGGTACAATTAATGGCTTTTGCAAATATCTTAGCGATACTTGTCTTGCCTGTTCCTCTCGGGCCATTAAATAAATAGGCGTGGGAAATCTTATTCTTTTGAATTGCATTCTTTAATGTCGTAGTAACATGTTTTTGTCCGACAACCTCTTCGAATGACTGAGATCTGAACACTCTATATAACGCTTGATAACTCAAAAGGGTTCCCTCCAAAAATATAATAATATTAATTATAACATTGAAAATATCAGCATCATATAAAAACGATAATGATATTCTGAGTATATTAAAAAAAGTACCGAAACAATTGTTCCGATACTTTATCTATAATAAATGTATTATTTTAAATTAAAACCGTGCACCTTCACTTCGAATAACAAGCACAAGCGTTACCTAAATCGACAGCTCAAGAACGGCTGCCCTAGCCACATACAAATGACCACTTAATGCTGCTTCCTTCCGGACCTGACATGATTCGTGGGTTTATATTGACTAGGACCGCTCTCTCAACACTACGTGTTCAGGTCAGACCTCACAACTCATTACCCTCAGCAAAGGAATTAGGTCTTACCTAAGCGGATTGTAAGTACAGGGAACCGCTACCTCCCCACTTAGCACGGCAAAGTTAATAATACTATATTTCTCATAGTTATTGCAACTATTTCGTTATACTATTTTCTTATCGTACGTCTTGAGAAGTCTACAAATTTAAACTCACTCGCTCTATGCTTGGATACATTGTATTGGAATGCAGACGCATCTTCCAAGTGTACAACCGAACGAACAACCGCTGCATATGGGGGCATAGTTTCTTTAAACAATTCAAGATCATCGTCTGTCATAGGCTCAAAAGTAATTGCTTTCTTCGAATATGAGATTAAAAGTCCTAGTCGTTTCTCAATATAATCATAGATTGAGTGCTGTGCTATTTCCTCATTTAATCCTGGCATCATCGATTTAATGAAATAATCAGTATCAATAATATTAACACGCTCTTTATCTCTTCTACTTCGTACTACACGATACAACTCTGTATCATCGCCTAAATTCAAAGCTTCTTGAACAGATTTATGATCTTTTGCTCTTACAGTTTCAAAAGATTCTACAACCGTATTATAATCCATATTCAATGAATGCTTAATTTCTTCGAAGCTGATGAGTTGAGAAACAGGGAAATTCATTGCTTGATTATAAATAACTATTGAACCTTTTCCTTTTAACTTTTGTATATAACCATTAGTTTGAAGCAGGCTCAATGCTTTACGTACTGTTTCTCTTGATACACCATAACTTTGTACGAGCAAGTTTTCGGAAGGTAGTTGTGCACCTTCTTTATATTCTCCGTTGATGATCTTTCCGCTTAAGTCCTGATAGATCTTTCTGTACTTATTGCTGTTCAATTCTTTCACCTCTATATCTAAAATATTGTTTTCAGATTAGGGAAATGCATTATCGAAGAATGGCAAATGCTTGATACGGCTTTATTTTATGCGATACATTATCGTTATTTGTTATTAGCACTTCGCCTTCTAGATCAAATGATACTGGTAGTTCTGCAGGTTCTTCACTAAAGTTTGCAACAACAAATAAAATTTGATTACCCAGTGTTCTCTCATAAACAAATAACTGTTTATGTTCTTCTAATAACGGTTTCACTTCTCCATAAGTTATTATATCTCGTTCATGTCTTAATTTTATCAGTTTTTGGTAAGTATAGAAGATAGAATTTTCATCTTTTAAAGCTTTCTCAACGTTTATCTGTTGATAATTATCTGCGACCTTAATCCAAGGTTCATTCGTTGTAAACCCTGCATACTTACTATCATCCCATTGTACCGGAGACCTTGAATTATCTCTTGATTTATCTTGAAGCACCTTTAGAATCTCATTTTCTGAGCGTCCTTCTGCTTTCATGATTTGATAAGCATTTAATGACTCTACATCACGATAATCTTCTATACTATTTAAATAGAGATTTGTCATACCAATCTCTTCTCCTTGGTAGATATAAGGCGTACCTTGAAGCAAGTGCAGAACAATTGCCAGCATTTTTGCAGATTTCACGCGTTCTGCTTCCGTCTTGTCACTACCGAAACGACTTACAACACGAGGTTGATCGTGATTGCACCAGAATATCGCATTCCATCCATTCCCTTTTGAAATCCCCGTCTGCCAGTGAAATAATATACGCTTTAATTCTACAAAATCAAAGGGCATCGTCGTCCATTTTTCACCATTTTTATAATCAACTTTTAAATGATGAAAATTAAAGACACTGCTCAATTCTTGACGATCTGGCCTTGTATAGCGAATACAATGCTCCAATGTCGTGGAACTCATTTCGCCTACTGTCATAAATCCTTCTTTATCACCGAACGTATTGCGATTTAATTCATGCAAAAATTCATGTACTCGAGGGCCATCTGTATAAAATTCTTTACCTATCTTAACAGAATCTTTGAATGTCCCTTTTGAAATCAAATTAATAACATCAAACCTAAAGCCATCCATCCCAAAATCAATCCAGTAGTTAATCATATCGTAAATTTCTTTACGTAGCGATTCATTCTCCCAGTTCAAATCAGCCTGTGTCACATCGAACAGTCGTAAGTAATATTGTCCTGATAATTCATCGTATTGCCATGCATTACCCCCAAACTTGGATTCCCAGTTCGTTGGAGGGTTGTCTTTCGACCCATCTTTCCAAATATAATAATCTCGGTAAGGATTATCTTTAGATTTGCGTGATTCTACAAACCAATTATGATGGGTAGATGTATGATTGATGACAATATCAGACATGATCTTGATACCACGTGCATGGGCTTCATCTAACAAGCGCCTGAAATCCTCCTTAGTTCCAAATTCAGGATTAATCTCATAATAATCGCTAATATCGTAACCGTTATCGTTCATCGGGGAATGATAAACCGGAGTAAGCCATATATAATCAATACCTAGATGCTTTAAATAATCCAGTTTCTCGATAATTCCATTGATATCTCCTTGTCCATCTCCTGTTGTGTCGTTAAATGATTTAGGATAAATCTGATAGACAACCGACTTTCTCCAATCTGTTACCGCCATTGTATTACCCCTAACTTAAAGTATTTATATAATTTTATACCGAACAACATGTATTTACAAGTTGTTCGGTATAATGTAAGTCCTATAACTTTTTATCTGCAACAATCGGTTCTGCAATATCATCGCCCATCTTCTTCTTCGCAAAGTTTGAGAATACTAATGTTAAAATCATCGGCAATACCATCGCGATAAGCATACCGATTAAGAACGTGCCTTTAAACCCGCTATTAATACTCATAATACCAGGGACACCACCAACACCGACTTTACCCAATAGTTGCTGAGAACCAAATAATGCACCAACAAGACCCGTAGTTATTACTGCCGCAATAAATGGATATTTCAGTGGGATGTTTACACCAAACATTGCAGGCTCTGTTACACCTAACCATCCAGAAATACCTGAAGTAAATGCTAAACCTTGTTCTTTAACCATCTTCTTACGTTTATATAAGAACCATGCTGCAAACGCTGCAGACCCTTGAGAAATATTAGAAATTGCTAAGATTGGCCATAAATATGTTCCATCTAATTTAGAACTCATCAGCTGGAAGTCTACCGCTAAGAACATGTGATGTAACCCCGTGATAACAAGCGGAGCATAAACTAGTCCATAAATTAATCCGCCTAACCATCCAGCTTGTTCAAAGATAAATTGAATTGCGCCAGTAATTTGGTTACCTAACCAGAATGCAACTGGCCCAATGATTATAAATGATAAGAAACCTACTAACAATAATGCAACAGGTCCTACGACTAACATCTTAATTGAATCATGTGCACGTTTATTTAAGAAACGCTCAACTTGTGCTAAACACCACGTTGCAATTAAGATTGGTAATACTTGGGCTGCATAGTTTAATTGTTGAACTTTCAATCCAAATACATCCCAAGTTGGAATTTCAACAAGTTTACCTGTTTTCGCATCCGCTAATCCGTATTGTGAAGCAAGTGCAGGGTTAACTAACACTAAACCTAATACTAATCCAAGAATCGGACTGCCCCCAAACACACGCATCGCACTCCAACCGATTAATGCAGGTAAGAAGTGGAATGGAGTTACAGCTATCAACTTGATGATTTCTGCAATACCTTTTATTTGTGGGTATACATCAACTACAGCTTTCCCTTTATAAATTGCACCAGCTTCTAATAATAAATTTGATAAACCAAGTAATAGACCCGCTGTTACGATCGCAGGAAGTAATGGAATAAATACATCACCTAATGTTTTTATCAACTTTTGAATCGGACTCATCTTCTCTGCTGCTGCTGTTTTAACTTCTTCTTTTGAACTCTCGCCGACACCCGTCTCATCTACAAATACTTTATATGCCTCGTCTACAGTACCAGGGCCGATAACAATTTGGAACTGGTTATTTGCTGCGAACGATCCTTTAACTAAACTAATTTTATCTAGAGCTGACTTATCTACTTTATTATCATCATCTAATACTAATCTTAATCTCGTAACACAATGCGTTGCGGCATTAACATTTTCTTTTCCACCAATGGCTTTTATAATATCTTTTACATCTTGTCTGTTGACTGCCATATGTTCCATCCCCTTTTCTTAATATGCTAACATTGTACTCTGTCTATACAAGTATGTAAAGGTTTTATGAAAGGGTTTTCAAAATACATTGACGATAGATATAAGTAAAAAAAGACCTTAACATAATGTTAAGGTCTTCAATATATAAAAGTTTAATTGTCAAAATAATGGCGGAGGAAGAGGGATTCGAACCCCCGCGAGCCGTTAAGCCCCTGTCGGTTTTCAAGACCGATCCCTTCAGCCGGACTTGGGTATTCCTCCAAATAAGACAATATCAATAATATAATATATCAAGGATGCTGTCAATAATTCACGATCAATATTTTAATACATTTTAGTCTCTATGTTACTAATCATCCATTCTTTTCCGAATTTCGCTAAAAATATCGTCAGTTCCAATGGCCAAACAATGCGATAGCCATCAGTTCTTGCATCCACTAAATTACGCGCAATAACACGTGCCGTTTTTTCTCTATAAATGATTTCCAGGAACTCTTCACGAACACTATAATATTTCATCGTTTCCGATTGAACAGCATGGAGCCATTCGCATTTCTTCTGCTTATACCCGGTAATATGTATAATATGACTGCCATCCATCATAATCCTATCGATTGAATGCGTATCCTTTTCAATCATACCATCGACCAACATTCTATAAATCTCATGTAACTTTTTCTCCGTCATCGGCATAATATCGCTCCTATACAATATAAAAAATATTATAAATAAAGAGGCCAATTATGGCCTCTTTGTTATTCTTCTGACTTAATATCGGCAGCAACCTCTGTTACTGCTTCAGCACAAGATATATGCCTATTATAATCATTCATCTAATTAATATAACGATTAGCTGAAACTACTTTTACTCACTGCAGTAATTGTTGACTGTAATACGTTAATACCCTTCACATTAAAAATGAAACTACGTAAATTCTTAAATAAATCTTAATAATTCATTAAAATGATTTATATTCATCTTTTATACAAAGACATGTCAGTCTAGGATCATTAAGAAAAGAAACGTTTCACATGAAATAAACTATATCCCACCTTTTGTTATAATAAAGAAAACAGGAGGTGCCAAATGGAAATATTATTATTCGGACTCATGATCTTCATTATCTGTATCACAGCAAGTTATGTCACAGCTTTGTTAATCAATCGCTTCTCAAAGAATGAATATCGTTTTAATTTTAAATTTGCCGTGACAAATGCGTTGTTCTTTACAATCGCTTATTTGTTTATCATGTATTTTATGAAATAAAAGAATCCTTTAATCTTTATGATTAAAGGATTCTTTCTAATCTATTCCCACTCAATCCAAAACGTCTTTTCACTTTGGTTCAATTTAATTCAAACACTAGTGAAATCAACGGTTGTCCGATAGTTATGTAATTTTGAGATAAATTGGACTTCCCCTTTTCACTAAAAGTCTGCCCTTTTTTTGCCCTCAATTATTTATTTCGTCTATTGTTCGTTTTATTTACAAGCTTAGCTAATCTATTATCTAAATTACTTTTTTTAGTTTCTTTAAATTCTTCTCTTTTTCGATTGAATTCTTCTTTCTTAATTTGGATAGTTTTATTCTTCATCATTCTATCATCATCATCGATAGAAATCTCATCACAAATTTCATTCCAAGTTTTCATTTCAATTCCAGGCAATATCCCTGCTTCTTCTTCTATGAAGCTAAGGTCAGTTGTATGTATATATGGTATCTTCATATGGAAAGCAAAATAAAGAGATGCATATTCTCCTAAATTTTTAATAGTTTTATTACTATTATCAATATCATCAAAATTTCTCTGCCTTAACTGATGTAGAAACTGTACTTCTAGTTCTTTTAAATCTGATACTTTTAAAACTTGATATAAATGCTGATTTTCTTGATATTTTGTATAGATATATCTAAATTTATCTTTATTTTTTTCAAATTTAACAATTTCGTTATGAACTTGTTCTACAAAGCCTACTACAGAGTAATTTCTAAGATAATCTACTTCTGAATCACAGTGACAGGCATCTACCCAGACATTAGCGTCACAAACACAACTAACCTTCATTTAAATTCAGCTCCTCATCTATGAGGTTTAAAACTGACTCTAAATAACTATCTAATAATTGACCGTTTTTATAATTTTCATTTAAATCATCAATAAACGAAGGTGAGATATAATCGGTTGCAGGAATATCATAAATAGAGTAATCCAAATTATTCTTTTTACATTCCTCTATAAGTCTGTCGTGTTGTGACTGTAAACCTAGATTTAATCTATTTGGGTTTAATGTATTAGGATATATCTCTAATAAAGCTCTCGCAACATTCATATATGAAGCCGAAAAATAATTTTGCAATTTAATGATGTTAACTTTAGATATGAACTTCACATTAATATTATCATCAATTATTTTCTTTCTTAATTCATTTCTATCTATCAATATTTTAGAAGCAAAATTCTCCGCCTTAAATTCCATTTCATTATATTCATTTTCTGCACGAGAACTTATATGTCCGGTATCTCCTGTGTACCAATGATAAACTTCGTGCCAAAGAGATTGGTTTTGACGAGCATAATGATGGGATCTATTTACAAATATACACTTGAATTCTCCTATATTAATATGAAACCCTGAAATATCTTCATCTATATGTTTACCTATAATAAAAAACCCTAATCCCTCTATTGTTGCGTAAGAGTCAGAAATAGGGCCTTTTATGTGTGGAAATTCTCTTTTAAAATTTCTAACTGTTTCATCAACCTCAAGCGATAATTCTTTTTGTCTTTCATCACTCAATATTTTAGGCATTAACATTACCTCTCAATTTCCTTTGTTCTACCATGATACTAAATAGCTTCAAAGTACTTTTGATACTTTCTTCTGCTCCGCTACCTCTAAAACTTATTTCAGATACTTCCTCTGCTTTAAATATCTCATCTTTTGGAATGTTTAAAATTTCTGCACATTCCAAGAATCTTTCCCTATTAAAAACATATCCGTGATTTATCGACTCATGTAAATCATTGTATCCTTGTTTCTTTAAATCAATACCTTTTTGATTTAACAAACGTATTAACTCAGACTGTGTGTACTTTGGAATCTTTAAAAAGTTCATAATATTCCCCTCCTAAACATTACCTATTTGCTAGGTAATACTCTTAACTTCTATTTATATTATACCCTCTTTACAGTGATGTAAATAGCTATGCCAGTAAGCGTCAAAACTATACAACCTCTAAATCGAAAAGCAAATACTGACGTCTAAACATACTCGTGATTTGAACGTAGAGGGGGCTATTTTAACCGTTTCACACCAAAACGACCAAACATCAGTAATTTTCGTTCTTTTACATTCTAGAAGCTCTATACGACTTAAAAAATATTTTTTAGTTACATCCAAATATGGACTTATTGAATTAATGCGCTCAGATTTGAGCGCATTAACCAACCAGCTACCCACTAACTAAAATTTAACGTGCTTAGAATGGCAATGAGAAGCGGGCAGTTACAGACAATTTAGTCCTTAACTCGATATCTAAGGCTGGACTCAAACATCCTTACCTCAGATCATAACGTAAAATTGCGTTCTCAAAAAAACTGAACACGTTAATATCGCGCTCAGATCAAAAACGTAACATTTGGTTTTTAACCGAAGATGATTTGTACGAATTTTTAATGTAAGAATTTCACGACATACTACAGCCGAGATATCGTCTCTATATGATTACACCTGAATAATTGGGCGTACACAAAAAGGACACCCCAAACCTGGGGCACCCTTTAATTTTTCCGCATCCTTTTTAGGGACTGTATGAACTCACTGAAAATCATGACTTAAAATCATACAAAACCTTTAGTGAAGCCATTCTTATATGAATTCATTCCGTGTTCGTTATTTCTCATAAATATTTTACAGGACTTATCGAAAATGTACGCGTAAAAGAAGCATTTTCTAACTCGCTATTTATATCTTTTCTGCTACGAAAAACTACTTCATACTGCGATATATCAATAATCTCTTCTAACTTATCACGTCTAATATAGACGTTACCTAATGCATCAATCAATGCTAAATCTCTTCGCATTTTATGCACAAGTCTTTCAAGCACAACACAATAACGCTGCGTCTCCCCGTCGAGATAAGAAGCTGCACCAACTACATGGCCATATTTCATAGCGTTAGCATTTCCTTTTTTAGTTTCACTCTTGGTATTTCCTTTGTTACCAAGAGCGATTTTATTATTTTTAGCAAACCTGCCATCTTCATTTCTCATTAGGATCATCTCCCTACAGCTTATATTTGCGCTTTAAGTCTTCAATTTTCATATCGATGCTGATTTTTGATGACACACTCGGTGATGAATAATTAAGACCTACCGAGTGATCTATTCCTTTGTATACACATGAATCATTACCAAACATCACCTTGTCTAATTCTTCTTTTACGTACTTAATCTCAGCAAGTACAACACTCTTATCTGTTTCACTCATTCCGTTAGCTTTCTCTATAAACAGGGGTAGATTGCGCTTAAATGCGTGTGCCTTATTAGTGTCTTTTCTCGCTTCATTCAACTTGTTGCTCATTTAAATCACTAACTTGTAGCGCTCATCAATGCTTAATAAGTCGATACTGATATCATTTCTAAGGTTTTCAGTTAGATAATTCCTTCTTGTAATCTCGTCAGTACTTATACTTTCTGATTTGCTCAATTCATCTTCTGCAATTTTTAATAAAGTATTTGCCTGTGATTCGATGCGACTATCACTACGCTCAATTTCAGCATTAGAATGAGCGACCTCTTTCTCAATTAAATCGTTCAACTTTTGATTGAATACTTCTGGTTTATAAACATCTTCGTAATCTTCCACAAATTCTTGCACCTTTGGTCAATCTTACTATGGAAGATAGTAGCAATCGCCATAGGCTGGGGTTCCTGCAGCTTACTGCATACTGATTTCACCTTTTGATTATCAAATTCACTATTCATATTAATTCGTTGATTTCGTTTGTCATTTTAAATGATCTCCATTTTAATTTATTTGACCGTGTACGGTCGTTTTATATTTACAAGCTTTTTATCGAATGATATTAATATTGAGCTAACTACCCTCTTAAAATCGAAATGACGACCAATCGTGATGTTTAGTTACTCTTTCAAATAACTTTTTCTCGAAGATCTGGTCGGCTCTATCAATTAAAAAAAAGCTGCCATCTTTAATTAATTCGTTAAGTTCAAGACCAAGACAGAGCCAATAGCCTTTAAGTATGAGGTTACGCTCACTTCTGTATAAATCTCGTAACACCTCTCGATAATTCTCAATAGAATCTGTCGTCTTTTCCATAAAACACTCCGATATTCTTGTAGAACTCTAATTCAGCACTACCAGTGCTACCATCTTTATTTTTTGCTATTAAAAGTTCTACAATTGATTTATTTATATCCGCTTCGGTTTGTTCTTCTTCTGCCCGGCGATAGTAATCATCTCGATGTAAAAATGCAATGATATCTGCATCCTGCTCAATTGAGCCTGATTCACGAATATCACTCATCATTGGACGTTTGTCTTGACGATGTTCTATACCACGAGAAAGCTGCGATAGTGCTATAATTACGCAATTGTATTGTTTCGCGAATATTTTAAGTTTACGTGAGATATCTTCAACCTCGATCCTTCTGTCTCTGAAACTACCGTCAGACTTCATGAGTGTGAGGTAATCAATCACTATGATATTCTTCTTATTTTCGGTTTGTTGTAAGTACTGTGCTTCTTTTGCGATATCTGACGGCTTAATCAACGAATCGTCTATAATTCTGAAATTCGAATCTTTAAACTGCTGCAAAGCTTCGGTTATCTTTAATCGCTCAGCTGAAGTAATAGAGTCAGGATATTTAAACTTTGTAGAGTTTATCCTTTTAGTCGCTGATATATATCTTTGTAAAACCTTCTTGTATGTGGTTTCTAAGGAGAAGAAGGACACGTTACAGCCACTTTCTAAAAAATTGAGAGCAAGATTAATGGCAAATGCTGTTTTGCCGACAGATGGCCTCGCTGCAATAATTACAAGCTGTCCTGGTTCAAAGCCAGCTATCAAACTATCTACCTGATCGTAACTCGTCTTAATGAGCTGTGGCTTTAGTTCAAGGTTAACCTCTTCCAAGATTTCTGTTATTGCTTCAGCTTTTCTGTTAGACTTGTCTATAGCAAGTGATGCTAGATAATTTAACCGCTCTGTAAATTCAATTAAGTTATCTCTTTTTGGAGAGTTCAGATAGTCGTGTGCAGCGATTAGGGACTCTCTCTTTTTATATTCTTCCAACACTTGAATCTGAAAGTTCGTAAAGAATGACTTTTTTATGAACTCGTCATTTCTCAAATCAAACAGTAGTTTGCTCGGAAAGAATTCATTACCTTTTTGTTTTGCCATTACATAAATAGCGTTTAAATCAATACCTTTTGAAGTAATATAACTAATAAAATTCTTGCAGTGATAGTCACTGAGCATCTCCGGTTTAAGTTTCAATTCACTAAGTAATTCAGGGTATTTCATCAGTGATCCAACTACAAAACGCTCGTTGATTACAACTTCTTCATTCATTTTGGAGTTCCTCCTTCAATTGAGCCGTGATACGCTCAATTTCAGCTAACACTGCTGCATCCTCAGGCTCTTCTTTGTTTTTCTCGATATCCTTCTGAATTTTCTCGTATTCGATTAGTGCCTGGTTCACTTCGACTTTAGGTAGAATATCTGAAATATGAGGTGCGAATTTAGACACTTTGTAAAAATCAGTTATTTTCTGATTAGTAAATTCATAATCATATTTCAAAAGTGTTTCAATCCATATCTTCGCTGCTTCTTTAGAAAGTGAACTCTTTATATAGAGTCCATTTACACGCTTAACTATCTTTACAGCTTGCTCTTTATTCATTTAACCATCTCCTAATAATTCATCGTAATACTGCAATTCAGTATTATCGATTTTCACAACATCACTATAATCATCATTGAAGTGTTCTCCATTCAAAAACGTATATGGATGCTTCTGATACTGTTTATCTGTGATTGTCTTTAAGTATTCTTTAGTACCTTTCACAATTACATCTAGTTCATAAGAATTTCGTAATGATTTGAATTTCGTTTCAGATTTCTTCCTACCTAATTTTTTGTTGTACAATCTCCACCAATCATTAAATTCAGCTTCAATATTACTATCGTTCGATTTTGAATCGGACATATTATCTTTTAATTCTTGTCTTAATTCTTTATGTTCTTGTATATAGTGTCCGGTGTTTGTCGTTTTCGCTGTCGTTTTCGCTGCCGTTTTCGTATCGTTCTCATTGCCGTTTTCATAATTTTTTGGGTCTTGATAAAAGCCG
Organism: Macrococcus psychrotolerans; assembly: GCF_038095555.1. Lineage (NCBI taxonomy): Bacteria > Bacillati > Bacillota > Bacilli > Caryophanales > Staphylococcaceae > Macrococcus > Macrococcus psychrotolerans. The sequence continues at coordinate 2,007,793 of NZ_CP124591.1, forward strand.
TATCCATGCACTTTTACGAACATTCCGCGTGTCGTTTTCGTACTCGTAATCATTGGTGCTTTCGTACCGTTTTCGTCTGTAGCTTCGTAAGTTTTTCGCAGCCACCTTAAAACGTTATCAATTTGATGCTTCGTTGGTCTCTCTTTTCTGTAACCAACGTTATAACTACATGTATCTTGTAGTTCTGAAATAGTGACTAAACAGACACCTCGCTCATATTTATCATTGGTTACGTGACTCGCTTTATTGACTAGGTACGTATAGACTTTGAAGTGAAGCGGTGACATCATCCAAATTTCTTGTTCTAAAATGATACGTGGCAAAATTGTATAGCCTTTAGGTATTTTAGGTTCGGGCATTTCCTCCCCCTCCTTTTCAATTAACAAAGCCTAAACATACCCATTTTATAGAAATTTAGAATCAATCGATTTCAAGTAATTTTCAAAGCTTTCAATATGGTAAATTGTTTGGGTCATGGACACTCTAATAGCGATGTTATCTATACCATCTTTTCTCGCACGCTCAACAAGACGACTAACAGTTGAACCAGACATTCCATACATACGCGCTAATACATCCTTTTTCGCATATATTGGCGTGATTATAACTGAATCAGGGTTATGTAGTGTATTCTCAGGCGTGGGAATATTAAAATTAACTACATTGATCATACTTATTCCTCCTCCATATCAATTTCAAATAAGTCTTCGATTTTTCTACCAAAACTATCTGCAATTTTTAACGCCAATTTAGGGCTAGGGTTTTTCTTCCCATTAACCACAAGATTGATATATTCCTTATTGTTTCCGATAGTCTCTGCATAACCTTTTACTGACATTCCACTTAAAACGATTTCTTTCTTTATCTCTCTAGTAATGGGTATTAGTTTCATAATATCCCTCCTGTACAATGTATTAATTTATTAAATTTTTATATAATTTGTATAATAAATTTACACAAATTATAACTTGAATATTGAAATGACGTCAATGTGTTTTGTCTATAATTTATTGAATATATTAAAATATTTTGATATAATTCAGCAAATACTAAACAAAAGGAGATAATAATGGAAAAAAGAACATTAGGGAGATTAATAAAAGAACTCAGAAAAAAATATGGTTATACCTCATTAGAATTAGCTAAAGAAATAGAAAAATCGCGTTCGTATATGTCTTTGATAGAAAATGATAAAGAAATACCTACCGCTAAGGTAATCGGTGACATCGGAGAAGCTTTAGGAAGAAAACATCTTAATGTAAAAAAAGAGGATAAGTTAAACTTAAATCAAAAAAGACTAATAACCAGAATTAAAAACGAGTTATACGAAGTTGCTGGCCATAAACCAATTCTTGATGAAAACTCATTAGATGTATATAAAAACAGTGGTCGTATTGGTATTGAAGGTAGCGAAAGAATATTATTAGAACACCCATACTACGATCTATCTTGGTTGCTAACTCAACAAGAAGATGTCTTCTTTAACATGAGCGATACACGGGATGAAGAAAATATAAAACTCACAATGGCTGAAAGACATTTTATTCTAGACACCATAAAATTAATGATACAGATGAAGAAAAACGAGAATTACCTAAAAGAGATCGAGCGAGGTGATTAGTCATGTGGTCAGTAGAGTTCATCAATAAAGAAGGTAAAACGCAGTATCGATTTTATGAGAAGTATAAAGACCCAATAACCGAGAAGTGGAAGCGAGTATCTGTCGTAATGAACAAAGATACCAAACCCTCACAAAAAGAAGCGCAGCTACGCTTAAATGAGCGAATAAAGGCAAAGATAAACGACAAGACTCCTCAAAGTCTAAAGACGTTAACATTCCATCAACTATGCGACGAATGGTATGAGAACTATAAAGTTACGTCTGGAAGTAAACAATCAACTATAAGCACGACTTATTATAAGGTGCAGCACATCAAAAGAAATATACACCCTGACAACCTGGTAAAAAATATGAGTGCAGCTATCGTCCAGGAACTCATAGACAGCGCATCTAAAGACAATCTAAGTCAAAAAGTAATAAGAGATGCAATGAGCCGTATCAGGAACATCATGAAATATGGCCAAAAGAAGTACAAAATTGCTGACATCAATTATTTAGATGATGTGAACATACCTAAGAAAGCTAAAACTCGAGATGAGATTAAAGCAAAAAGAGAAAACTACCTGGAAATGAGCGAAATAAAGCTGATAATCGACAAACTTAATGAGATTGCCCAAAGCAAGTGCTCTGGCTACATGAAACTATCCTACTTTATGACAGCATACATAGTAGAGTTCATGTCACTTAACGGTATGCGTGTCGGTGAACTACTGGCCATACAACCAAACAATATCGACTTTGAAAACAAAACACTCGAGATAGACGGCACTATACATTGGATAGACGACCCTTCAGGCAAAGGACATGGTGTTAAAGACTCTACTAAGACTGAAGCATCTTATAGAAAAATATCACTGACAAATAGAAGTATTGAGATACTGAGAAAAGTGATGTTAGAAAACAAGAAATCAACACAATGGGAGCGCATGTATCACGACAGAGGGTTCATATTTACAAACCACTATGGTAATCCTATGGCGCTATCATCAATAAACAGAAACATTAAGACAGCAATAGAAGAAATAAAAGATTCAGAGGGCAAACGAGTGATAACAAAGCATGTAACAACGCATACCTTACGACACAGCCACATTTCACTACTTAGCCAACTTGGAGTTTCACTCAAAGCAATCATGGAACGTGTCGGCCATACTGACCACAAAACGACACTACAAATATATAGCCATGTAACAGAACAAATGGATAAAGAGATGATGGCCAAACTTGAACAGGTCAGCAGCTGATTAAAAGGGTGGGATAGCAATGAACAAAGCTGAAAGAGATAAAAAAGCGAATGAGTTAAAAAAGCAGCTGGAAGCGGAACTTAAAAAAGATGAACCTGATGCAAAGGTAACAATGAAAATTAAAGGTGAGCTTTCCAAACTGATTTACTCTTGATATCAACTAAGAAAGGACTGATAAAGAATGAAATTTATCAAAGTTAACGATGCGTTAAGTCAGGACATCAAATCTATTAAAAATAGTCCAGAAGAATACATTAATTTTAAAAATAATTTATTAAAATTGATATCACAAAATGAGATAAACGAAAGCGAAGAATTCACTAAAAATAATATTAAGACCTTTCTTCATTCATCGTTAAAACAAAAGTACGAAATCAATACCAAGCAAAGAATTGATCTAGCAATCTATAGTGAAAATGAATATTCATCACCTATCTCGACTATTATAGAAGTTAAAAAGAAGAGCAATAAGTTCGAAATGATGTCACAACAACGAATTAATACAAAATCTCTTCAAGAACTTATACTGTATTATTTAAACGAAAGAATAGATAAGAAAAACATACAATTAAAAAAATTAATTATTACTGATACTGATAATTGGTATATTTTTGACGCAGTCGATTTTGAAAAAATTGTTTACGGAAATAAAGAATTAGTCAATTTGTATAAACAATTTATAAACAAAGAACTAAGTGGTACAGGTACTGACTTTTTCTATAAACATATCGCAGCAGCTTTTATAGAAGATAATCTCTCTAACGGGGAAATCAATTGTTTATGTATTAAAATCAAAGACTATGAAAAATATTTAAAGTCTGAAAAATATAGTCGTAATTTAGACAACTTACGAAAGATATTCTCTAACTACTTTTTACTAAAAACGAAAGTGCCGAAACCACAAAACAAAATCGATAAAACCTTTTATAATGAATTACTTTATATATTGGGATTAGAAGAGAAAAAAATTAAAAAAGAAAAATTAATTAAAAGACTACCAGAAAACGAAAGACAACCTGCTAGTTTGATTGAAAATACTATTACTCAGCTAATAGTATCTGGAAAATTTGAATCTATGAGTCATTCTAGTAAGTATGGAAATAATGAAGAAGAACAGCTATTTAATATCTCATTACAATTGATAATTCCCTGGATAAATAGAATACTTTTTATCAAATTGCTAGAGGGATATTTAAAATCAATTAAAAATTACACATTAAATACCAATATATTAGATAGCAAAAAAGTTGATGATACACACGACTTACAAGAATTATTCTTCTTGGTACTGGCTGTACCAATTCCACAAAGACAAGAGTACATAAAAGAAAAATATAAAGATGTACCATACTTAAACAGTTCATTGTTTGAACTAACTGAATTAGAGAAACAATTTTTTTCTATTAATGCATTAAACAATATACCTATTCAACTCTACAAAAAAACAAAATTGAGAGAAAAAAACAAAGGTTTAAACATAGTTTCATATATAGTAAAATTCTTTGAAAACTATTCATTTTCAAACAATGACTTAGATTTTAATCACGAACAACTTATAAATCCATCAATACTGGGGTTAGTTTTCGAAAAACTAAATGGGTACAAAGATGGATCGTACTATACACCGACCAATATAACTTCCCTCATGACCTCAAAAGTTATAGAGCAAACAGTCATTGATAAATTCAATACTAATAAAAAATGGAATTGTAAAAATTTAATCGATTTATACAATAAAATCGAAGATATTCCCGAAGCTAACAACATCGTTGAATCTATTAAAATATGTGACCCTACAGTTGGATCTGGACATTTTTTGATATCAGCATTAAATAAACTTATATCTATAAAATATGATTTAGGTATTTTAGTTGATGAAGATGGTAAAAGAATTAAAGACTACGAAATCAAAAATTTCGAAGATGAATTAATAATTTTGGATGACCATTCAGAATTCATTTATAACCCAAAAAACCAAGAAAATCATAGACTACAAAAAACACTATTTATTGAAAAAAGAAAGCTAATTGAAAAAACTTTATTTGGTGTAGATATCAATCCAAACTCAGTAAACATTTGTCGCCTCAGATTATGGATTGAACTCTTAAAATCTTCATATATTAATGATGTGGATACTGACTTTCCACAATTTGAAACATTACCTAATATAGATATAAATATAAAACAGGGTGATTCACTATTGAGTCTTTACACCACTGAAAGTAATTTAGGGGAAATCACAAAAGATTCTAACTACAAGGTTCAGGACTATAAAGATGCGATAACGCAATATATTAATTCTAAAAGTAAAAGTGAAAAAAACAACTTAATATTATTAATAAACAATATTAAAAAATCATTTAAAAATAGAATAAAGACCGAACAAAATAAGCTTAGAAAAAAGAGAGAGATAACCGCTGAAATATTTGAAATAGATAATCAACTACAATTATTTGAAACCTCTACAAAGAGAGAGACTAATAAAAAAAGAAAATTATTAGTGGCTGAACTTAAGAATATTAATAGTGAACTGGAATATATAGAGAGTAGAAAGAATATAGATAATATATTTGAATGGAGATTTGAGTTTCCAGAGATATTGAATGAAAATGCCGATTTCATCGGATTTGATATCATTATAGGAAACCCACCCTATTTCAATTTAAATGCTGTTCAAAAAGAATTGTATAAACTTGGCGATATATATGAACATGTTAACAGCAGAGTAACCAATATTACCTCACTATTTATATATCTAAGTTTATTTAAACTACTAAAAGAAGATGGATATTTTGCTTTTATTGTTCCTAAATCAATAACCTATGTTGACTCATGGTCTAGAATTAGAAATGACATACTTACAAATAGTACTGTCAAAGAAGTATATGATGTTGGAAAAGCATTTGATGGTGTTGGTTTAGAACAAGTTATATTAATTTGTAAACATAAAAAACCAGTGTCTAATATTGTAGAAGTATACAAAGGCTTTAATCCTACAAATAAAATCAATCAGAATTATTTTAGAGATAACGATGTGATTTTGACTTCTTCAAACATTAAAACTTTAAAAATACTTGATATTATAGATACAAATACTACCAAGTTGAGTGATATTGCTATATTTCCTCGTGGAGAAACAATCTCTAGTAAATATTTGACTTCTGTAATAAATGAAGAAAAGACCCTATATTTAGGTGGTTCTAATATTAATCAATTTTCTTTTAAGGACGGTTCTTCAAGAAAACCAAATCAGTATGTAGATAAAATTTTAATAAGAGATTCTCAAAAATCTGTATTAAACAATCGAGATAAAAAAATAATATATCAAAATATTATGTCAAGTAAAGCAAAGATAGTTGCAGCATTAGATCTTAAAAAACAATACACCGGCGATACAGTAAATAATTTGATATTAACCAATGAAACATTCTCATATGAATATCTTCTGGCATATTTAAACTCGCCCATAGCAACATACTATTTAAAATACAAAATAATAAATAATGCTACCCTAACAGTACATTTAGATAAACCATATATAGGTAAACTACCTATAAAGAAAATTGATGAAGCTACTAATCTTAAAATCTCATCATTAATAAAAAGAATACAATTAGATTATAGTAGCGAACTTCATAGTGAACTAAATAACATAATTTATTCAATTTATAATATTGACAATGATGAGATAACGCTTATAGAAAATGATTTAAACTGGTAGTTTGCCCTTTTTCTGCCCTTTTTTCTACTTTCCAAACATAAAAACAACCCTCTAACCACTATGGTTAAAGGGTTGTTCTTATTTTTAGTGCTATTCCCACTCAATCGTGCTTGGTGGCTTAGATGTAATGTCATAGACAACGCGGTTAACGTGGTCTACTTCGTTTACGATACGGCTTGATACTTTCTGCAATACTTCCCAGTCGATTCTAGCGAAGTCACTTGTCATACCATCGATACTTGTTACGGCACGTACACCTACTGTATAGTCGTATGTTCTGTAGTCACCCATAACACCGACCGAACGGATATCAGGTAATACAGTGAAATACTGCCAGATGTCGCGTTCAAGACCTTCTTCGGCAATCACTTCTCTTAAAATCGCATCAGATTCACGTACGATTTCTAATTTTTCCTCGGTAATCTCACCTAATACACGAATTCCAAGTCCAGGACCTGGGAACGGCTGACGCCATACTAAGTGTTCAGGAATGCCTAATTCAATTCCTAACGCACGTACTTCATCTTTGAATAATGTATTCACAGGCTCGATTAATTCAAACTGCATATCTTCTGGTAGTCCACCAACGTTATGGTGTGATTTAATCGTTTGTGCAGTCTTTGTACCTGATTCAATAATATCTGTATAAAGAGTTCCTTGTGCTAAGAAATCAGCATCTTTTAATTTCGTTGCTTCTTCATCGAATAAGTATACGAACTCATTACCGATAATCTTACGTTTCTTCTCAGGATCAGATACCCCTGCTAATTTGCTCATGAAACGTTCTTTCGCATCAACGCGAATAATATTCATGTTAAATCCTTCACCGAACTGTTTCATCACCATATCGCCTTCACCTTTACGGAGTAAACCATGGTCAACGAAGATACATGTTAACTGATCGCCGATTGCTTTATGGATTAATACTGCAACAACTGATGAATCTACGCCACCACTCATCGCACAGATAACTTTTCTATCTCCAACTTTTTCGCGAATCTTCTCGATTTCGATTTCGATGAAGTTTTCCATTGTCCATTCGCCTGTACACTTACAGATTTCACGGATGAAGTTACGTAATAAATCATTTCCGTATTCAGAATGACGTACTTCAGGATGGAATTGAACTCCATATAAATTACGTTCAGGGTTCTCAATCGCTGCATATTTACAGCTTGGTGAATGTGCAATGACATTAAAACCTTCAGGTAGGTTGATGACTTTATCGCTGTGACTCATCCATACTGTTTGTTCTTCTGGAAGTTTTGTAAATAATGAATGTGTCTCTGCTTTAATGACTGCTTTACCGTACTCACGTTCATTTGCACGCTCTACTGAACCTCCTAGTAATTTCGTCATTAACTGCATACCATAGCAAATCCCCATTACAGGTACACCTAAATTAAAGATTTCAGGATCTACCGTAAACGAACCTTCTTCATAAACTGAATTTGGCCCCCCTGAAAGAATGATTCCTTTAGGATTCATCTTTTTAATCTCTTCAATTGAAATTTCATGATCGTGAAGTTCTGAATAAACACCCATCTCACGAATACGTCGCGTGATCAACTGGTTATACTGACTTCCAAAATCAAGAACGAGTATGAGCTCTTGTTCAAATGCCATTTCCATAGTTTGTTCTCCTTTTAGTTAAGTTAAATTTATTATAATGTAATTTGCCGTTAGAAGATATTCTTACATTGAATAGTTTGGCGATTCTTTTGTAATTTGAACATCATGTGGATGGCTTTCTATTAAACCTGCACCTGTCATACGAATAAACATTGCTTCTTCACGTAATGCTTCTAAGTCTTTAGAACCTGTATAACCCATACCGCTTCTTAAACCACCCATTAGCTGATACACTGTATCTTGCAATGCGCCTTTGTAAGCAATACGACCTTCAATACCTTCTGGAACAAATTTCTTAGCATCTTTATCTTCTTGGAAGTAACGGTCTTTTGAACCTTTCTCCATAGCTCCAAGTGAACCCATGCCACGGTATACTTTGTACTGACGTCCTTGGAAGATTTCTGTATCTCCAGGTGATTCAGTTGTACCTGCAAGCAATGAACCTAGCATTACTGCATGCCCCCCTGCAGCTAACGCTTTTGCGATGTCACCTGAGAATTTAATACCACCATCTGCAATGATTGCTTTACCATGCTTTTTAGCTTCTGTCGCTGCCTCGTAAATTGCAGTAATTTGAGGTACACCGACACCTGCTACAACACGTGTCGTACAAATTGAACCTGGTCCAATTCCCACTTTAACAACGTCCGCACCTGCTTCAATTAATGCACGTGTACCTTCAGCTGTTGCTACATTACCAGCAATTAATGTCACTTCAGGGAAATGTTTCTTAAGTTCTGATACCATTTCTAATACACCTTTAGAATGACCGTGTGCTGTATCGATAACTAATGCGTCAGTTCCTGCTTCAACAAGTTTTGTGGCACGTGTAATCGTGTCTTTTGCAATACCTACTGCTGCTGCTACTAATAAACGTCCTTGCTCATCTTTTGCAGCATTAGGGAATTCAATGACTTTCTCGATATCTTTAATTGTGATAAGCCCTTTTAGCTGTCCAGATTCATTCACAATCGGTAATTTTTCAATTTTGTGACGTTGTAATATTTCTTCTGCTTGCTCTAATGTAGTACCTACTGGTGCCGTTACGAGTGCTTCACTTGTCATAACATCTGAAATTTTAATTGAATAATCTTCTATGAAACGAAGATCGCGGTTTGTGAGAATCCCTACAAGCTCCATATTTTCTGCACTGTTTACAATTGGCACACCAGAAATACGATATTTGCCCATTAAATGTTCAGCTGCAAATACTTGCTCATCAGGTGTCAGATAGAATGGATTAGTAATAACCCCATTTTCTGAACGCTTAACTTTTTGAACTTCGTCAGCCTGCTGCTCAATACTCATACTTTTATGAATAACACCTAAACCACCTTGGCGTGCCATAGCTATAGCCATTTTAGCTTCTGTAACAGTATCCATACCCGCTGATAATACTGGAATCTTTAAATTTAATCGTTCTGATAATGATACACTTAAATCGACAGTATGCGGTAATACCTCTGAATGACCTGGCACTAATAACACATCATCAAATGTTAAACCTTCTTTTTGAAATTTATTTTCCCACATATTCACTTTTACCTCCAAATATTTTTATAAATTTAGTAGTTCTATTATTTCATATTTTGACGCATTTGTTTATCATTTAATCCATTAAAAAATAAATTAAGGATAATGGCAGTAAAAGTACCAATAACAATCCCATTTTGTGTCAGCCATTCATAGTCGCTACCGAACTTGCTAAACGCTTCTGGAACGGTTGTAATTCCTAATCCAATACCTACAGATACTGCAATAATCAAGAGATTGTCTTGTCTTGTAAAATCAATGGCGCCAAGCATTTTTACACCGTATGCCATGACCATACCAAACATTGCAATCATTGCGCCTCCAAGTACAGATGTAGGGATGATTGTCGCAATTGCACCAAGCTTAGGAATCGATCCACATAGCAATAACAAAGCGACCATGCCATACATAACTTTATTTGATTTCACACCTGATAATGAAACCAACCCTACATTTTGTGAGTATGCTGTATATGGAAATGCATTAAAGATTGATCCTAATACAATTGCAATCCCTTCAGCACGGTAACCTTTAGATATATCTTTTCTATCTATTTTTGTTTTTGTAATCTCACTTAGCGCAGAATATACACCTGTTGATTCGATTAAGCTGACGATTCCTACAATAACAAACAATAGGATAGAACCTATTTCAAACTTAAATCCTGCAAATCTGAATGGTTTCGGTAATTCAAACCAGTTTGATTCATGCACTGCACCTATATTTACTAATCCAAAGAATGAAGCAATTATTGTACCGATGACTAAACCAAGCAATATCGCAATTGAACGTATAAATCCGGAAGATAACCTATGAATAACCAATATGATAATCAATGTGATGAGACCTAATAGAATATTTATCGGCGCACCATAATCTTTGTTTCCTTGACCTCCTGCCAAATTATTCATCGCTACTGGCATTAACGTAATCCCAATAATCGTTACGACGCTACCTGTCACTACTGGTGGAAATATTTTTACAAGATATGAAAAGAACGGTGAAATAAGAACGATAATAATACCAGAAGCAAAGAGCGACCCGTAAAGTACATCGATACCGTGTTTTGAACCTACCATAATCATTGGGGTTACGGCCGTAAAGGTACATCCAAGTACTACTGGTAATCCAATTCCGATACCTTTATATACTTGAAGGAATGTCGCAACACCACACATAAAGATATCGACAGAAACTAAATATGCCGTTTCTTGTGCACTAAAACCTAACGCATGTCCGACGATAATCGGAACAATAATTGCTCCGGCATACATTGCAAGAAGATGTTGCAAACTTAACAATAAATTTTTCATTAAAGTTCGCCCTCTCCTACTAATGTTACTTTGCCATTATCAAGTGCAGCAATTTCACATAAACTCGTTACATCTAATCCTGCATCAAGCAGACGCTGTTTACCTGACTGAAAACTTTTCTCGACTACAATTCCAACACCAACACACGTAGCTCCGGCTTGTTGTACGAGATTATATAGACCAAGCGCTGCCTCACCATTCGCTAAGAAGTCATCAATGATAACTACTCGATCATTTTCGTTTAAGAATCGTTTTGACACGACAACGTGACTCGTCTTGTTTTTCGTATAAGAATGAATATCCGTATGATATACTTCTTCAGTCAATGTACTTGGTACAGATTTTTTCGCAAAAAGACAAGGTACTTTAAACTTTAATGCAGCCATTATAGCTGGTGCAATTCCAGAAGCTTCAATTGTTAAAACTTTAGTAACCCCTTCGTCTTTATACTTATTGTATATCGTTTCACCAACTTCATACATTAATTCAGGGTCGATTTGATGATTCAGAAACGAATCCACTTTCAAAATACCACCATCAATAACAACACCATCTTCTTTTACACGTTGTTGTAACTTTTCCACTTGTCAGCCTCCCATACTATACAAAAAAACTCATCTAAATCATTTAGATGAGTAATAAATAAAAAAACTCTTTATTTAATTACTCATAGTCGCATCATTTACGGCGATGCGGTAGAAACTCTAAAGCCATATCCTTTAATTTATATGAGTATAATTTGTATGCAATTAATATTAATGTTCTTGATAATAACAAAATCATTAACTTTTAGCAATATTATTTTTATATTTAATAATAAGTCAGAAAATTGAAACCGCTATTTTCATCAAACACATAAAAAAGCTGATATAACATGTAAAAATTACTCAATTTTTTCAAAATAATTTATACAAATTTATAATGTTTTCATAGAGTTTCTTCCATATAAATGTAGTTTGTATGTCAAGTGTTTTTTATGAATTTTTAATGCTTTGTGTTTAGATTATTAACGCTTGGGTATATATTTAGCATAACAATAAAACAAAGACATCATGAAAGTACATAAACCACATTGGAGGTACGAATAATGAGACAAAGACAGTTAGAAACATTTTCAAACGAAGAAACATTATTACGTAGAATCGATCAATTAAAAGCTGAAGGCATTTCTGAACGTGATATTCATGTTATTTCTAAACATAAATTAGAAGGTTCAGCATTGGATTACACTGACGTTCAATATAGAAATGCAGAAGGTACATTCGGTGACAAAGTGGCTGCATTCTTTACTGGTGAAGACCCACAAAGTCGCGTATACGACAAATTAGATTTAACTGATTCTGAGAAGGTTGAATACGAAAACGCTATCGAAAGCGGTCAAATCTTACTTTATGTAGATAATGATGCTTATCGTCATAGCACTGAAAGACAAGAAGGCAGTACATTAAACGATAAAGCTACTCCAGATTATAACAAGGAAGATGATCACACTGGCTTAGGTTTTGCAGCAAGTACAAATGCTGAATCAGATGCAGATTATTCAGGTAAACACCGTGATAACAATTTAAAAAACAGAGAGGAAGTAGTAGATATGAATAACTTTAACAATGAAGAATATAATAAATTAAGCCGTGAGGAACGTTTAAACTTAGTGGACGAAGATATCCGTAACCGTGATGATCTAGGCGAAGATGAGAAAATCCAGTTACACGAAGAACGTTTACGTGTAAACAAAGATACAGTTCAATCAGGTGAAGTTACAATCGATAAAAACGTTGTCGAAGAACGTCAAGAATTCGATGTACCAGTATCACATGATGAAGTAACAATTGAGCGTCGCGATGTGACAGACCGTGCAGTAGCAGATGATCACTTCGATAACAATTTAGAAGATGAAACAATCCGTGTACCATTAACTGAAGAACGCGTTAACATCGAAAAAGACAATGTAGTTTCTGAAGAGTTAGTAATCAAGAAAAACCGTGTAACTGAAACTGAGCATGTATCTGAAAACGTACGTAAAGAAGAAGTTGATATCGATGATTCTAACGCACATTTAAAAGACCGTGACCATAATAACGATGATTTAACAGATCGTCGTTTATAATATAAATTAAAGAAGCCTTAGAGGCTTCTTTTTTTATGTCCATGTATTTAACATTTAGTCATGTTACAATACTAATATATACATGAACAGGAGCCTGATTATGAAAATAATAGCTTTAAATTCAGCCGATCACTATTTCAACGAATGTATGGCACTTTATACAAAAGAGTTTCCAGAATCAATTTGTGAACCAATCGATGTATTCTATAATAGCTTCGATCTTAAACGTCAGGATTTTGAGCGTTATCATTTTATTGCTGCCTATGAAAATGACACGCTATTAGGATTTACTTCATTTCATCTTGAAGTAATGTACAACATTGGATATATCGTATACTTAGTCGTAAGTGAAGAATCTCGAGGTAAAAATGTTGCACGTGCACTAATGAATGAAGCGGAAATCATTATGACAGCGCTATGTGAACAAAATGGTACTACATTAAATACTATTATGCTTGAGTGTGAGCAAGATACAACAGGAAATAGTCCGTTAGCATCTTTCTATGAGAAATTTGGGTTCTACTTATATGATATTAACTATCACCAACCCGGCCTTCATAATGATGCACCTGTTCCAATGAATTTATTTGTAAAGAATATAATAAACCATTCAAGTCTACAATTAGCCATCGAACATATGTATCGAACTAAGTATCTATTATGTAATAATATTGACTCTACTATTGTAGAAGATTTGATTGAACAAATGTACTAACCTAGCATATACATGATATTCTTATAAGTTAAATATGTATTAATTTTTTGCTCCTAACCTAATTCTTCATTTAAGTTAAACCCAAGAAATTTGAAATATAATTGCTGCATAACCTATATTATAATTCAAGAAGGTGTAATTTTAAGATTTTGAAAATAGGATACATGAAAAGAAATATAAAAAAAGAGGAGAGACATTTACTGTCTCTCCTTTATATATTAAGCTTATGCTTCGTCTTTAACATATGGTAATAAAGCCATATGACGTGCACGTTTGATAGCTACAGTTAACATACGTTGGTATTTAGCTGAAGTACCTGTTACACGACGTGGTAAAATTTTACCACGTTCAGAGATGAATTTTTTAAGCATATCTACTTCTTTATAGTCAATGTGTGTAATACCGTTTGCTGTGAAATAACAAACTTTTTTACGACGACGACCGCCTCTTCTTGGTCCACCTGCCATGATTGTTGCCTCCCTTACTTATAGATTAGTAATTAAAATGGTAAATCATCATCACTGATATCAATTGGCCCTGCTGCATTGGCAAATGGGTTATTTGATGGTGCTGATGTATTTGGTTGTTGATTATTTGATGACTGATAGTTTTGATTCTGGCCTTGTGTCTGACCGTAACTTCCTTGGTCATAGCTAGAATAGTCATCTGACGGACTGTTCGTACGTGATTGGTTAGTGTTCTTCGGTTCAAGGAATTGAACTGAATCACAAACGACCTCAGTAACGTATACTTTACGTCCTTCTTGATTATCATAACTACGTGATTGCAATCTGCCATCAACCCCAGCTAAACTACCTTTATGCAAGAAATTATTAACATTTTCAGCTTGCTTACGGAATACGACACAGTTGATAAAATCAGCCTGACGTTCTCCTTGTGCATTAGTAAATGTTCTATTTACTGCTAAAGTAAATGTAGCGACTGACACACCTGATGTTGTGACTCTGTATTCTGGATCTTTAGTTAAACGACCAACTAATACAACTCGGTTAAGCAAATAAATCGCCCCCACATAATCTTATTATTTTTCTTCTTCGCGAACAACGATATGACGGATAATGTCATCGTTGATTTTAGCTAAACGATCAAATTCATTAGTAGCTTCGTCAGTAGACTTAACGCGAACGATTCGGTAGAAACCTTCTTTAAAATCGTTGATTTCATAAGCTAAACGACGTTTACCCCAATCCTTTGATTCGATGATTTCCGCTCCGTTTGAAGTAAGAATTTCTTCGAAACGCTCGATTAAAGCTTTCTTAGCATCTTCTTCAATGTTTGGACGTACGACATACATAATTTCGTAATTTCTCATCATTTACACCTCCTTATGGTCTATGCGGCTTTATAATTTTATAAAGCAAGGAATAATTTTCATTACTCACAATAGAGAATTATAGCATAGTTTACTTATTTCATCAATCATTAAATATATCTGCAATATTTTTTAACAAAGACTTTCTAATCTATATGTTCTGATTCGTTTCGTATAAAAAGACTGTATTTCTTTCTGTGCTAAATAAAGGTATTGTCTGTATTCCTTAGCTTCCGGATAAATGGTGTCAATCGCATAGATATCTAGGTAACGTATTGTTTCAGAGCTATATGTCACATACTCATAGATAGACTCATCAACCGCTACACGCGTTCCAGCCCCAACTACCTGAATAAGATAATGATAGCTGATATCATACACTGGGGGCTGCATACCATCATTATCAATCAGTTTAATACAATATATAATACGTCTTAACGGCTTCATTTCCTCACCTCATGTTATAACGTATCATATCGTCCGATGTTTTAAAATATATTATCAAAAAATGTATTCTCAATTTTCTGAAATTTTTGTTGACAGCATTTTTATATTCATGTAAAGTAACACTTAATCAAACAAAACTCTATACTCTAAACACTAGAAAAAGGAAAGTAAAACTTACACTGCTTTTACAGAGAATCTTCGTATGCTGAGAGAAGACATTGAAAGAAAGTTCGAAAATGGCCTTGGAGTGTTGGTGCCAATATGAGGTACCATCGGGTTCGCCCGTTATAGCGATACAGTATTAATATGTTGTTCAATAGCGTACTGGCATACTATCTTCTACACTTTCGTATACTTAGCCGTAGCCTATTACAACTTAGCGTACTGGATAAGATTGTTTTAGTAATAGAACAATAAATAAAGGTGGTACCGCGAACTAAGCTTTCGTCCTTTAGATCTGATAACTCTTCAGATCTAAAGGACGAAAGCTTTTTTTGTATAGAGCATTACTAAGGAGGGATTAATATGAAACGTTCCAATCATCAATAAGGGTAATAAAGGAGGAATATAATGAGTAGATTATTAGAAACATTGGAGAAAAAAATTTTAGTAGCGGATGGCGCTATGGGAACAATATTATATTCTGAAGGCTTAAATACATGTCCAGAGCGCTATAATCTCACGCATCCAGAAAAAGTGGAACAAATTCACCGCTCGTATATTGAAGCAGGAGCAGATATTATACAGACCAATACATATGCTGCTAATTTCATTAAACTTCAACGCTTCGGTCTGGAGCATAAAGTTAAAGCCATCAATGAAGCTGCTGTAGACATTGCAAAACGGGCGGCTAAAGAAGATACATTCATTCTTGGAACAGTTGGTGGACTAAGAGATGTTCAACAGGGAAAGCTATCTCTTCCTGAGATTCAATATCATACGGAAGTCCAGATTGATGCACTAATATCATGCGACGTCGATGGATTATTGTTTGAAACCTACTATGATCTAAAAGAATTACTTACCGTCGTATCACTGGCACATCAAAAATATAACGTTCCGATAATTGCACAGCTCACTGCTTCTAATACCCATTATTTAATTGATGGAACATTAATCAGCGAGGCTTTTGATCAGCTTATTTCAGCAGGAGCAGATATTGTAGGTTTAAATTGCCATCACGGGCCACATCATATGAAGCGAACATTTCAGCATATTGATATCCCAAGACACGCGTTTTTATCCTGTTATCCAAATGCTAGTTTACTGGATATAGATCACAATCATTTTAAATATAGTAATAATGCACAGTATTTCGCCGATGTAGCTGAACAGCTCATACATGAAGGCATTCGATTAATTGGAGGATGCTGTGGGACTACGCCGGAACACATACAGAAAATCAAAGGGGTAGTCGGGAATCTCAAACCGGTCACAGATAAAAAGGTTGTTCCTTTCCGTAAGAAAAATGAATATGTGATAAAAGAAAAGCACAAGCTGAGTCTCTCACAACGCGTTAAAACACAACCCACAGTTATTGTAGAACTCGATACGCCCAAGCATCTAGATACAAAAAGGTTCTTCCAAAACATCAAGGCACTAGATGCATCTGGCATCGATGCAGTGACCCTAGCTGATAACGCGCTAGCTACAGTCCGCATCTCTAATATTGCAGCGGCAAGCCTCATTAAGCAGAAATTTAATATTGAACCCCTCGTTCATATAACTTGTCGAGATCGAAACTTAATTGGTTTGCAATCTCATCTACTCGGGCTATCTTTGTTAGGAATCAATGAAATTCTCGCAGTTACAGGAGATCCTTCTAAAATCGGACATCTACCGGGGGCAACCAATGTCTACGATGTGAATTCCAAGGGACTCACAGAACTCGCCTTAAGATTTAATAAAGGAATTAATACAGACGGTGGTACTTTAAAATCCAAAACACATTTCAATATTGCAGGCGCCTTTAATCCACATGTAAAAAATATGGATGCTGCCATTAGAAATATGAAGAAGAAAATAGAGAGTGGTATGCATTACTTCATTACTCAACCTGTCTTCTCTCATGAAAAAATAATAGAAATATACACTGCCACACAACAGCTAAATGTTCCGATATTTATCGGGATAATGCCCATTACAAGCTATAAAAATGCACTGTTTCTCCATAACGAAGTTCCTGGAATAAAAATATCAGAAGATATCTTAGAACGTTTTAAGGCAGTAGAACATGATAAATCCGCTACACAAAAGCTGAGTATAGATCTTTGTAAATCCTTAATTGATACTGTTCATGCTTACTTTAACGGACTATATATCATTACGCCATTCGAGCAAGTTGAATACTCGCTTGAGCTAGCTGCGTATTCAAAATCAATTACCAAACACAAACAGGAGGCAATATTATGACAATCAAAACGACAAACTTAGGGTTTCCGAGACTCGGACGCAAACGTGAATGGAAAAAAGCAATTGAAGGGTACTGGAATAAAAATATTAATAAAGAAGCACTCGATAAACAATTAGAAGTGCTACACCGAGATAACTTAAAATTACAAAGTAGCTATAACCTCGATAGTGTACCTGTGGGAGATTTCTCATTATACGATAACCTTCTAGATACCGCTTTGCTTTTCAATATTATTCCAGAACGATTTCAAGGAAGAGAGATAGATGATGATTTATTATTTGATATTGCTAGAGGGAATAAAGAACACGTAGCTAGTGCATTAATCAAATGGTTTAATACAAACTATCACTATATCGTGCCTGAATGGGATAATGTAGTGCCTAAGTTAAATCATAATACATTACTGGAACGTTACCGCTTTGCTCTATCACTTGGGATTAATGCTCATCCTGTGATTGTAGGTCCTATTACTTTCGTTGCATTATCAAAAGGAGGCACTAGCTCCTTCGAAGAAAAAGTACGTCAGTTAATCCCTTTATATACCGAAGTCTTCCATTCATTAATACAAGAAGGTGCTGAGCTTATTCAGGTTGACGAACCTATCTTGGTTACTGATCAGGCTGAAGTGCTAAAAGATATCACGCATGAAGTATATGAAGCTTTTAATGATGCTAAAGTAGCAGATAAATTAATCATTCAGACTTACTTTGAAGCTGCAGATGTCAAATTTTTAAATGGGCTGCCTGTTAAAGGTCTGGGATTAGATTTTGTTCATGATCGTGGCAATAACTTAAAACAAATACTAGCAGGAGACTTAAGCGGTGATAAGACGCTTTTTGCAGGTGTTATAGATGGCAGAAATGTATGGGCTGCCGACGTTGCACTAAAGCAGCAACTAATCGAAAAGCTTTCTGAGCATGTCGAAGACCTATATATTAATCCTTCATCTTCACTCCTTTTAGTACCCGTATCTTTAGAGGACGAGACACTAGATGAGCAGATTAAAGATGGCTTGAGCTTTGCTACTGAGAAACTAGGAGAATTAGAAGCGTTAAAAAATCTTTTTAACAATAACAATGCAACGCAGTTTAACAAACTTAAATCAAAATACGAAACATTCCAGAATCAATCTTTTAAAAATCTAGAATACAACTATAATATTCCCGATCAACGTTCATCAACATTTGAAGTACGTAAAGTGCTACAGCAGCAACGTTGGAATTTACCAGACCTACCTACAACGACAATCGGCTCCTTCCCACAGTCAAAAGAGGTAAGACAATATCGTGCTGACTGGAAAAATCATCGCATTACAGATGAGGTGTACAAGCAGTTCTTAAAAGATGAGATTAAACGATGGATTGACATTCAAGAGGAAATAGGGCTTGATGTCTTAGTACATGGAGAATTTGAACGTAATGACATGGTCGAGTTTTTTGGCGAAAAACTTCAAGGTTTCCTCGTTACCAAGTATGGATGGGTACAATCTTATGGTTCACGTGCCGTAAAGCCTCCAATCATCTATGGAGATGTAAAGTGGACACACCCATTAACAATAGATGAAACTGTCTATGCTCAAGGACTGACAAACAAACCTGTAAAAGGCATGCTTACAGGGCCGGTAACGATATTAAACTGGTCATTTGAACGTGTAGATATACCACGTGAAGTAGTTCAAAATCAAATAGCATTGGCAATTAATGAAGAAGTACTCGCTTTAGAAAAGGCAGGTATTAAAATTATCCAGGTCGATGAGCCCGCACTCCGAGAAGGCTTACCATTAAGAAGTGAATTCCATAAGGATTACTTAGATAAAGCGGTACACAGTTTCAAACTCGCAACTTCTTCAGTAGCTGACGACACACAGATACATACACATATGTGCTATTCTCAGTTCGGTCAGATTATTCATGCGATATATGACTTAGATGCAGACGTTATCTCTATCGAAACATCAAGAAGTCATGGCGATCTTATACAGGATTTCGAAGACATCAACTATAATCTTGGTATCGGCTTAGGAGTCTATGATATTCACAGTCCTCGTATACCGACTGAAGCAGAAGTAACAAACGCAATCGAACGTGCTTTAAAACAAATTGACCGCTCATTGTTCTGGGTTAATCCTGATTGTGGGCTTAAAACAAGAAAAGAAGAAGAGGTGAAAGAAGCATTAAAAGTCCTTGTAACAAGTACTCAAAAAATACGTAATCAGTAGTATAAGAAAGAATGGCCCGGTAAACTTAAGTTTACCGGGCCATTCTTTCTTTAAATATTAAACGTTAAATCTAAAATGCACAACGTCTCCATCCTGCATAATATACTCTTTACCTTCTAAACGTACTTTACCTGCTTCTTTGGCTCCGCTCATGCCATTGTATTCAATAAGGTCATCATAGCTGACTGTTTCAGCACGTATGAAACCACGTTCAAAGTCCGTATGAATAATGCCTGCACATTGTGGTGCTGTCATACCTTTTTTGAATGTCCATGCACGAACTTCTTGAACACCTGCAGTGAAGTACGTAGCCAGTCCTAATAAGTGATAAGATGCACGGATAAGTTTGTCTAATCCCGCTTCCTCAATACCAAGATCAGCGAGGTATTCTTCTTTATCTTCATCTTCTAGTGTTGCAAGCTCTTCTTCAATCTTCGCACTAATAACAATCACTTCTGAACCTTCAGCTTCAGCATATGCTTTGATCGCTTTTAAATGTTCGTTTTCTTCACCGCTGATTAAATCATCCTCTGAAACATTTGCAACATAAAGCATTGGTTTTGCAGTAAGTAAGTGCATATTTTTAACAAGCTTTGCCTGTTCCGGAGAAAACTCGATGCTGCGTACTGGCTTTTCAGCTTCTAAAGTT
Source organism: Macrococcus psychrotolerans (assembly GCF_038095555.1). Classification (NCBI taxonomy): domain Bacteria; kingdom Bacillati; phylum Bacillota; class Bacilli; order Caryophanales; family Staphylococcaceae; genus Macrococcus; species Macrococcus psychrotolerans. Next base: position 2,028,739 of record NZ_CP124591.1, read on the forward strand.
TCTTTGACAATCGCAAGAACCGCTTCTTCTGCCATCGCATCTTTATCTTTTTGTTTCGCCATCTTTTGAACGCGTGCATAGCGTTTCTCTACAGACTCTAAGTCTGCAAGAACAAGTTCCATATTGATAACTTCAATATCATCTACGGGGTTTACCTTACCAGAAACATGAGTAATATTCTCATCTTCAAAAGCACGTACAACCTGACAAATTGCATCTACTTCACGAATATGTGATAAGAACTTATTACCTAATCCTTCTCCTTTAGAGGCCCCTTTAACGATGCCTGCAATATCCGTAAACTCAAATGCTGTCGGGACAGTTTTCTTAGGTTCTACAAGTTCAGTTAATTTATTCAAACGGTGATCTGGGACTTCTACAATTCCTACATTCGGATCAATTGTCGCAAACGGATAGTTTGCAGCTAGCGCTCCTGCTTTAGTAATTGCGTTAAATAAAGTTGATTTTCCTACATTCGGTAAACCAACGATTCCTGCTGTTAATGCCATAATATTATCTCCTCTTACTTACGCATGATGCGTTATTTTTTTTATTTTTTTGTTGAACTCTTGTCTAGGCAGCATAATACTACGGTCACAACCTGTACATTTGATTCTAATATCTGCACCTAAACGAATAATTTTAAAATCCTTTTCACCACATGCATGGGGTTTTTTCATTTCAACTATATCATTTAAATCATACGTTTTATCCATACTATCCACCCTTTTTATCTGGTTGATTATACATAATCATTCGAGGCATTGGTACTTTTACTCCGTTACTATCCAGATAGTCTTTCAAATCACGTCTTAACATACGTGAAACTTTTACATGATGATTTGGTAACGTTTCTGCTGCAATTTTAATCTTAGCTTCCCCGGCTGACACTGCCTCAACGCCTAGTATTTCTGGAGATTTAATCAAATCATCATACTTATCCATCAAAGTTTCCAGATAGGGTTTAATCAACGCCTCAACATCTTCTAGGTTTTCTTCACTTGAAACTGTAATATCAAATACTGCAAGTGAATTATTAACAGAAAAATTGACGATTTCATTCATTGTACCGTTCGGCAGTATCGTAAGCTCTCCTGTAAATGATCGAATTCTTGTTGAACGTAATCCAATTGATTGTACCGTACCTTCCGCTACAGTTGTTCCTGTTGTATTGATTTTAACGTAGTCACCTACGTCAAACTGATTCTCAAAGATAATAAAGAAACCAGTGATAATATCTTTTACTAAAGTTTGTGCGCCAAAACCAATTGCAATACCAGCCACCCCTGCCCCTGCAATAATACTTTCAACTTTGACACCAAAGTTACTTAAGATAGTAGTGATAATGATAAACCATGTCACATAGGAGGCTATATTCTGTAACAATTTGACTAACGTCGTATCTCTTTTTTCAGAATGAGATAAATTTGTTCTTCGGCGGACATAAAAAAATTGTTCGATCATCTTGTGAATAAATTTAATTAGGAACAATCCAAAAACGAGCAATACTAATGCCCAGAAAATATTTGCACCTACTCCAGCCCAAAATTCAGGATCCGTATAAGGCTTAATTAATCGCTTAAAAAAGTATACTAATTTATCCATCTATTCACCTACATTTTCAAGCAAATGAATCAAACGATTAAACTCCTCTTCAGAAGTGAATTCAATTGAAATCTTTCCTTTTTTGCGTGATTTAGAAATTTCTACTTTAGTCCCTAGATTCTGCTTCAAAGATTCTTCATGTTTCACAAGAAACTTTGGCTTTTGCTTTACTTTAACTTCTTTACTATGTGTCTCTACCTCTTCTTGGTTCATCATTTTAATGAGGTCTTCTAAAGCGCGTACACTCATCGCCTCTCGAACAACTTTGTGTGCCACTTTAATTATATCTTCTTCATTTTTTAGCCCTAGTAAAGTACGTCCATGGCCTCCTGAAATTTCTTTGTGATTAATCATTTTCTTTACTTCTTGTGGTAAATTTAATAATCTCAATAAGTTCGCAATGTAAGAGCGAGATTTCCCAAGTCTATCTGCTGTTTCTGCTTGTGTTAAATTCAAATGTTTCATTAGTGACTCATAACTTTTTGCTTCTTCTAATGGATTAAGATCTTCACGTTGCAAATTCTCAATAATTGCGAGCTCCATCATCTGTTGGTCTGTAAGTGTTTTAACAATCGCAGGAATTTTATTTTTACCTGCTAGCTTACTCGCTCTAAAGCGACGTTCACCAACCACTATGTCATAACCTTTAACTGATTTTCGTACAACAATCGGCTGCAGTACTCCATGAAGTTTAATCGACTCACTTAATTCTTCTAACGCTGCTTCATCAAACTCTATTCTTGGCTGATATGGATTTGCACGCAATTCTGCAACATTCAGCTCTTCAACAATTTCATCCTGACGATTTTCTTGAAATAATGCATCCAGCCCTCTACCAAGACCTTTTCCTAAACCTCTAGCCATTACTAATTACCTCCTCAGCTAAGCTTTTATATGTCTTAGCTCCCATAGAACGCGCATCATATACATTAATCGGCTGTCCGTGAGAAGGGGCTTCAGATAAACGTACATTTCTTGGAATAATTGTTTCATATACTTTATCTTCGAAATGTGCTTTCACTTCTGCGATAACATCATTACCTAAATTTGTACGTGCATCGTACATTGTAAGTAATACACCTTCAATTACAAGCGACTGATTAAGATGTCGTTGTACAAGCTTGATTGTATTCAGCAACTGACTCAAGCCTTCAAGTGCATAATACTCGCACTGTACAGGGATAATAATACCACTTGCTGCGGTAAAGGAATTGATTGTAAGTAGTCCGAGAGATGGTGGGCAATCAATAATAATATAATCAAACTCCTCATTTAGCTCTTTAAAAGCATATTTAAGTCGAACTTCTCTACTCATAGCTGACACAAGTTCAATCTCTGCACCCGCCAGGGCGATATTTGCCGGAATAATATAAAGATTTTCCTGTGCTGTTTTCAACACACACTTATTAATATCGGTATCTTCTACAAGCATATCATAAACTGAATTCGTCACATTATTCTTATCAATCCCTACACCACTTGTTGCATTTCCTTGAGGATCTGTATCAATCAGTAGTACTTTCTTACCAAGTTCGCTAAGTGCCGCACTTAAATTTACTGACGTAGTTGTCTTACCCACGCCACCTTTTTGATTGGCAATCGCCAAAATTTTTGTCATGAATACTCTCTCCTAATCGTCATTTCATATAATATCGATTATATCAATTTTAGCTCTATATTGCACAAACAATAAAAGTGTAGACCATAAAGTCCTCAATAAAAAATCCCTGCACTCTCTCTGCAGGGACAATGATTCTATTTATCTGTTTTAAATACTTTTATAGAAATTTCATAGAAGTTTTCATATTCTGTATCTTTTCGCTTTACTTTAACCCCACTTTTTTCTACAGCCTTCAAACTTTCTCCAATTGTATTAAAAGCGAGCTTTATATCACGAGTAAAACCAATTCTCTTAGGTTTCACTTCTTCTCCAGCAAGCATACGTTTCACACGTTCTTCTGTCTGTTTTACATTTAAGTTCTGACTTTTTATAATATTCAACATCTGCGACTGACCCGCTTCATCTAAAGCAAGCAAGCTTCTGGCATGTCTTTCTGTAATTTGATGCTTACTTAATGCGTCCAGTATCGGTTGAGATAACCTAAGTAATCTGAGCTTATTAGCAATAAATGACTGACTTTTTCCTAGGCTCGTTGCAAGATCATTCTGTGTAATTCCATCTAGATCCAGCAATTTTTTATAAGCTTCTGCTTCTTCTACAGCTGATAAATTTTCTCTTTGAATATTTTCAATTAATGCAATTGCAGCAGTTTCTTTATCATTCATCTGCTTAACAATGACTTCTGTTTCAGCTGTATTATTCATCTTAAGTGCTCTGAAACGTCTTTCTCCAGCAATAATCTCATACATTTCTTCTTCGATTGGACGAACGACGATAGGTTGAAGTAATCCATATGAACGAATAGATTCAGCCAACTCTTTAATTTTTTCTTCATCAAAGATTTGTCGTGGTTGATAACGATTCGGTACGATGCGTTCGACAGAAACTTTTACAACATTACCATTTTGGCGCGCTACTTCTACATCTTCTTCCTTTTCTTTCAGCCCAAATAATTTTGAAAAAGGTTTTTTCATAACAATCGACTCACTTTCAATTCAAATACTTATTTTAGTAATGGTTCCTTGTTTGGTGTCCCTGGTTTACGCGGATACTTCTTAGGGGTTTGTCTTTTTTTCTCAATATCTAATATATAACGCATACTATCTTCTTCAGGTAGCGTCAATCGGTGATTTTCAACCACCGCTCCACCTAATATAGATATCGCAAACAATCCTTCTTCAACCTCTATTTCTCCTTGTGCACCTTTAAGCGCAATAAAATGACCACCTTTTTTCACAAGTGGTAAACAGAGTTCACTTAATACAGATAATCTCGCAACCGCTCTTGCTGTAACTACATCAAAGTGTTCTCTGTACTCGCCTTTACCAAATGTTTCTGCTCGATCATGTACAAAATGGCAGTTTGTCAAATTAAGTTCTGTGCTTAAATGATTAAGGAAGTTGATTCTTTTATTTAGGGAATCAACGATTGTAAGTTCTAAATGTGGATATAATATCTTTAATGGGATACTAGGAAATCCTGCACCAGCACCAACATCACAAATAGATTTTACTTTATTGAAATCAAAATAGAAACTCGGTGTAATAGAATCAAAGAAATGTTTCAAATATACCTCTTCTTTTTCTGTTACAGCTGTTAAATTAATTTTCTCATTCCACTCTACTAAAGTTTCATAGTAAATTGCAAATTGTTTTTGTTGTTCATCTGTGAGTTCGAAGCCTTTTTCTTTTAAATGTTGTAAAAATTTCATCTCATTCATCTAATTCACCCTTTTTATTTTCCCTTGTTCAATATAAATTAATAAAATTGAGATATCTGCTGGATTTACGCCAGAAATACGTGATGCCTGTGCAATACTTAATGGTTTCACTTCCTTTAACTTTTCACGTGCTTCAGTTGCCAGACTGTGAATATCATCATAATCAATATTCTCAGGAATTTTTTTATTTTCCATACGTTTTACTTTTTCTACTTGCTGTAATGATTTTTGAATATATCCTTCATACTTCGTCTGAATTTCTACTTGTTCTTGTACAGATTCATCAATCATTCCTTGTTCTTCGATTAAAGCAACGACTGAAGCATAATCCATTTCAGGTCTTCTTAATAAATCAATCGCAAGTATGCCATCTTTTAATGGTGTTCCTCCACGCGATTCAATCATACTTTGAGTTTTTTCATTCGGCTTAATTCTGATTTGAGATAAACGATTTATTTCCTCGGAAATAGCAGCTTTTTTATTATTGAATCTATTATATCGAAGCTCATCAATAAGTCCTGCGTTATAGCCTATTTCTGTAAGTCTTAAATCTGCATTGTCATGACGCAGTAATAGACGATGCTCGGCGCGACTTGTCAGTAAACGATAAGGTTCATTCGTCCCTTTTGTTACAAGATCATCTATGAGTACACCAATATATGCTTCATGACGACCTAATATTAATTCATCATGTCCTAGAACCTTCGCTGCAGCATTAATACCTGCCATAAGTCCTTGTCCTGCCGCCTCTTCATAACCACTTGTCCCATTTATCTGACCTGCAGTATAAAGTCCTTCAATTTTCTTCGTCTCTAGTGTCGGCCAAAGTTGCGTTGGTACAATTGCATCATACTCAATAGCGTATCCTGCACGCATCATGTCTGCTTTTTCTAAACCAGGTATCGTTTTTAACATTTGCAATTGCACATGCTCTGGCAAACTTGTAGAAAGTCCCTGCACATATACTTCTTTAGTATGTCTTCCTTCTGGTTCTAAGAAGATTTGATGTCTTGGTTTGTCATTAAATCTGACAAACTTATCTTCAATTGAAGGACAATATCTTGGTCCTGTTCCTTTAATCATACCCGAGTACATTGCTGATAGATGCAGATTATCATCGATAACTTGATGTGTTTCGCCGTTTGTATAGGTTAGCCAGCATGGTAATTGATCCATGATAAACTCTGTTGTTTCGTAACTAAATGCACGTGGCAGATCATCACCTGGTTGAATTTCAGTTTTGCTATAGTCAATAGAATCACTGTTTACACGTGGTGGTGTACCTGTTTTGAATCTAACGATATCAAACCCAATCTCGCGAAGATGGTCAGCTAACTTTATAGAAGGCATCTGATGGTTGGGACCTGAAGAATATTTAATATTTCCAAGAATGATTTCTCCACGTAAAAATGTTCCTGTCGTTAAGACGACAGCATCCGCTAAATACGTAGTCCCTATAACTGTTTCCACACCAAGTACTTTTCCATCCTCAATAATTAAACGCTCCACCATGCCTTGCATAATGTCCAGGTTGTCTTGAGCTTCTATAACAGATTTCATTTCTTGCTGATACAAAACTTTATCTGCTTGAGCACGTAACGCACGAACTGCTGGACCTTTCCCAGTATTGAGCATACGCATTTGAATATGCGTCTTATCGATTGTTTTAGCCATCTGTCCGCCTAAAGCATCAATTTCACGTACAACGATACCTTTCGCCGGTCCACCAACTGATGGATTACAAGGCATAAACGCGACAGAATCCAGATTTATTGTCAGCATCAGTGTTTTTGCACCTTTTCTCGCACTTGCAAGTCCTGCTTCTACACCTGCATGTCCAGCACCAACAACAATTACATCATATTTTTGTTCCAAAATTTTTCCTCCTTATTTTCCGAGACAGAACTGGCTAAAGAGTTGATCAATAAGCCCATCGTCGACAGACTCACCAATAACCTCACCGAGTAATTCCCATGTTTTTATCAGGTCGATTTGAATCATATCAATTGGCACACCTAATTCTGCTGCAGATATCGCATCACCAATCGAAGTTTTTGCACTTTTAAGTAGACTGATATGTCTTGCATTTGATACATATGTCATATCTTGATTTGACACTTCTCCAGCAAAGAATAATGTACGAATCTGTTCTTCGAGTTCTTCAATTCCTTGTTGTGATAGCATTGAAGTCTTAACTATTGGTGCATTCCCTACCATCGTTTTAACTTCTTCTAAATCTAATTTATTTTCTAAATCGGTCTTATTAATAATCACGATTACATCTTCATTTTTTATTATTTCTGCTAACTTATAATCTTCTTCTGTTAAAATTTCATTATTATTTAATACGTACAATATTAAATCTGCTTTCTTAAGCGCTTCTCTACTTCGTTCTACACCGATTTTTTCAACGATATCCTCTGTTTCACGGATACCCGCCGTGTCTACAAGTCTTAGTGGCACGCCACGCACGTTCACATACTCTTCCAGCACGTCACGAGTCGTTCCTGCAATTTCTGTAACGATAGCTTTATTATCTTGAATTAAGTTGTTCAGCATCGAACTTTTTCCGACATTCGGTTTACCAACAATTACTGTAGATAATCCTTCTCTTAAAATTTTACCTTGATTAGCTGTTTGTAAAAGATTCGTAATACTTCCTTCAATCTTACGCGCTTCTTCCATTAAAAATGTATTGGTAGCTTCTTCAACATCATCATATTCAGGATAGTCAATATTCACTTCTACTTGAGCTAATATTTCAAGGATAGATTGTCTTAAACCTTTAATCAGCACACTTAAACGTCCTTCAATCTGCTGCATTGCAACACGACTTGCTCGATCTGTTTTAGAACGAATAAAATCCATCGTGGCTTCGGCTTGAGATAAATCAATTCTTCCGTTTAAGAAAGCACGTTTTGTAAATTCACCTGGTTCAGCAAGTTTTGCTCCATTCGTAAGTGCGAGTTCAAGCACACGATTAACCGTCATAATTCCGCCATGACAATTAATTTCCACGATATCCTCACGCGTATATGTTCTTGGCGCTCGCATCACTGCGACCATCACTTCTTCAACAACTTCTTTCGACGCTGGGTCTATAATGTGCCCGTAATTAATCGTATGTGATGCAACGTCATTTAATTGATACTTGCCTTTATATAATTTATCCGCAATCGATACGGCATCACTACCTGATAGGCGGACAATCGCAATCGCACCTTCACCCATGGGTGTTGAAATACTTGCAATAGTATCCAATTCCATAAAATTCCCTCCTTTGATTCTTTTAAATTTTAAGCTTAATCTTACGAATAATAAATCACTTTGCATCGCATAAACAGATTAACTCTAAAAACAATCGTTTTTAGAGTTAATCAAGTAAATATTATCTTGAACGAATGACAAGGTAACGATGAGGCTCTCTACCTTCTGAATATGTTTCAATGTTCTCTATCTTTCCAAGGATTTGGTGCATAATTTTACGCTCATAGTTCGGCATTGGTTCAAATTTAATTGGCTCACCAGTCGCTATGGCTTTTTTTGACATATTTAAAGCTAGATTCTGCAACGTTTCTCTTCGCTTTTCTCGATAATTTTCGATATCTAACGTAATTGTGACGAATCCCTTTTCAAGATGATTGAAATAGTTTTGTGCAAGGACTTGCAAGCTATTCAGAACTTGACCACGTCTACCAATTATTCGAGATGCTTCTGCTGATGAAATATTCATAATAACTTCATCCTTATTCTTATAGATAATTTCCATAGAAGCTTCATATCCCATAGCAGCAATAACTTGCAATACATACTCTTTAACCGATTCCAGAGATTGTTGATTTCTATTTGACTTTATCTCAATATTCTTTTCAGGCATTGTAACTTTAGGCGTGTCATCTATATTCTTATCTGAAGATTGCTCTTTGATAGGTATACTCGTTTTTTCGCGTTTTACTTCCGGATCAATTATAATGAGCTTAACCTCTGCATTTTGTTTACCAATCCCGAATATCCCTTTCTTTCCAGGATTCAATACTTCAATCTTCACCTGACTTTCAGAAACATTCATGATATCTAATCCTTTTTTAATTGCATCTTCTACAGTAACATCAATAAAGGTTTGTTCTAACAATAGATTTCCTCCGTCTTTAAGTGATTCTTTTGTTAAAACCTTTGGCAATCTTCATTACGTGTTCCAAACTTTTATTGATCTCATTCGTTGTCATTTCTTTAGAAGGTTGCCTGGCGATTACAATAAAATCATCTTTAATAATATCTTCTTTATGTTTCGTAAAACTTTCTCTTATCGCACGCTTTATTCTATTTCGAGTGACAGCATTACCAATTTTCTTAGAAACTGAAATACCGAGTCTGAAATGCTCATTTTCACTATTTTTCTGACGATATATAATAAACTGGCGATTCGCTACAGACTTACCATTTTTATAGATTTTCTGAAAATCTTCATTCTTCTTAATACGATACGCTTTCTCCATTTTATACACCATCTCATCATCATTACATATTCTTATTTATTATACTAAAATTTATATCCTATTTAAACAAAAAAAAGACCACTGAATGTTCAGTGATCTTATGCTGATAATACTTTTCTGCCTTTACGACGACGACGCGCTAATACGTTACGTCCGTTTTTCGTGCTCATACGTGCACGGAATCCATGAACCTTACTATGTTTACGTTTATTTGGTTGATAAGTACGTTTTACCACTTAAAAACACCTCCATTAAATGAAATTTCATCTATCGATTCTTATTAGAATTTCGCCTAGTGATTTATAGTAACTATTGGAGTATACCAAATTTCTATATGTTAAGCAACTTTTAATTTTTATTATGCTTATCCACTTATCCACATATATTTTTAATGGTTTTGTGGATAACTAACAGCCTATTTTTAGCCTTTTAAAGTTATCCACTGGTTTTTCCTAAATTCCACAGCTCATTTTTATAACGTGTGTGATTAAGTATAATTTTGTGGATAACCATTTAAACATATTGATATTATTACTTTTTTTTGATAAGATTTGATTATATTTTCTGTGGATAAAGTTGTTCCTGATTAATTATCCACAATTTGTGTGTAACTTGTGGATAATTAATTTTGAACTTGTTATTAATATTATACACAATTAGATATTATGTGTATAACTAAAAAAGAATTTTGATTAGAAAGAGGATATATT